>CAWJPU010000008.1:0-200396 GCA_963844805.1 uncultured Thermoleophilaceae bacterium | reverse complement strand
TCCGGTCAAGGCCTCCGCGCGGAGCTTCGTGATGATTGAACAGCTCGCGGGCCTGGGTTACGTCGCGATGGTGGTCTCGCGCCTGGTGGCGCTCACCGTGCTGGGCCGGCCTCAGTCGCGTCCCTAAGCCCGAGGGCGGCGATGGGCCGCTGTCGAGCACCTGGGCCAGCCAGCTTCGCTCCCCGCCCGGCGGTAGCTTCCCCGCATTCGATTGCCGAGTCGATACCGGCCGTCCTCTGACGGCGTCCGGCGGGCGTCGGTCGTAGGTGCGGGCTCGTTCGGCACCGCCGTCGCCGTCCTGCTCGTGCGCGCGCGGTGTGCGCACGACGCTGCTGTGCCGCACCGAGGAGCAGACCGACGCTCTGTGCCAGGCGCGCGAGAACGCGCACTACCTGGAAGGCGTCGAGCTTGCCCGGCGACCTCAAGATCCGCACGCTCGGCGCCCGCGACGACCAGTTCAGCCGCCCCGACCTGATCTTCCTCGCCGTCCCCTCGAAGGGGCTGGCCGACGCGATCGTGGAGATCGGCGCGCTGGGCGTGAGCGACGAGCGCCGGGCTGGTGTCGCTGGCCAAGGGCCTGGTGGCGCCCGACGGCAACGTGCCGACGGTCGCGCTCGAGCGCGCCTTCGGGCCCGAGCGGGTGGCCTGCGTGGGCGGGCCGGCGCACGCGCAAGGAGATGGTCGAGGCCGGTGCCGGGCTGGTGTGCGCCTCGCACTCCGAGGTGCTCGCCCACCGCGTGGCCGAGACCTTCCAGCGTGCGGGCGTGGTGTGCGAGGTCTCCGACGACCCGGTGGGGGCCGAGCTGGCCGGCGTGGCCAAGAACGCCGCCGCGGTGGCCGTGGGCGCCACCCAGGCGCAGGGCCTGAACGCCGCGGGCATGGCGGCGGCCGACATCTTCCTCGAGGTGCTGTCGCTGGCCGAGGCCGGGGGAGGGCGGCCGCGCACCTTCGTCGGCCGGGCGGGCACGGGCGACCTGGTGGCCACGGCCCTGGCGCCGACCTCGCGCAACCGCAGCGCGGGCGAGCTGCTGGCCGAGGGCGTCCCGGCGGCCGAGATCCCCGAGCGGCTCGGTCAGGCGGTCGAGGCGCTCGAGACGGTGAGGCTGCTGGCGCGGGCGATCGAGCGCGACGGCCTGGAGGCGCCGGTGACCTCCGCGCTGGCCCACCTGATCGAGGGCGAGCTGCCGCTGGACGACTGGATCGAGCTGGTGCGAGCCAAGCAGCCGGAGCCGGCCCGCTTCGGCCCGCGCGACCGCGTGGTCGCGCATGCGCGCCTGGTTCCGGCGCCGCCGCGAGCTCTGGCGCGAGCGCCGCTAGGGCCCGGACACCGGGGGCTAGACTCGAATGACGATGAAGCAGCAGATCCATCCCGAGTACGTCCCGGCCCACGTGCGCTGCACCTGCGGCAACGAGTTCAGGACCCGCTCCACCCAGGCCGAGATGCACGTGGAGATCTGCTCGAACTGCCACCCGTTCTACACGGGCAAGCAGAAGCTGGTGGACACCGGCGGCCGCGTCGAGCGCTTCCGCCGCCGCGCCGCCCGCAGCCGCTCCTGACCGGGCTACATAACGCTGCGCAACTCGCGCGCCCGTCGCTCTGTTCTGGCAGGAGCATGCGCTTCTACGCCACCTTTGTCGCCGCGGTCCTGTGCGCAACCTGCGTGGGCGCCGCCGTGGCCCCGAGCCGCTTGTCGACGGCGGCCGCCAAGCGCGGCGGCCGTGCGCGTGCATGACGCTGCGACCGCAGCGGCGCCGATCGGCCCGTGTTCCGCGGCCGCCATGCGGCGCGTGGGCGGCACGGGGCGCATGTCGATGCGCTTCACGCTGCTCCAGCGCGACCCGGGTGAGCGCTTCCGCCGCGTGCGCGCCCCGGGCCTGTGCCGGTGGCAGCGCTCGCGCTACGGCGTGCGCCGCTTCGCGCACCGCCAGCGCGTGCGGGGCCTCGCCGACGGCTCCGACTACCGCATGCGGGTGGACTTCCGCTGGTACGGCGGCGACGGCGACGTGATTCGCCGCCGTCGCCTGACCTCCAGCGACCTGCTCGCTGGCCAGCTGCTGCCCAACCTCCAGGTCGACCTCGTCACCGGGGCGTCCCGAGCGGCGCGGGCGAGCGCTACTGCGTGAGCGTCAGGAACGCGGGCGAGCCGCGACTCGCCCGAGTCGGGCCTGCGGCTCGGGGTCGACGGCGGGGCACCGCGGTTCACCTCGGTCCCCGGCCTGGCGCCGGGCGAGACGGCGACCGTGAGCCTGACCGGCCGCGCGATGCGTCTACCGCGTTCGCGCCACCGCCGATCCCGGGCAGCAGGTCCGCGAGTCCCGCGAGGGCGACAACGCCCTGGCGCTCGGCTGCCCGTAGCGGCGTCCGGACCTGCAGGACAGTCCGCAGTCCGCCGTTACGATGGACCAGGTGAGCGCGTCCGCTGAGACTTCGCCCAACGGCGCGCCGCCGGCGCCGGAGCCGGTGCCGAGGGAACGCGCGAGGCCGCCGCGACGCCCCCATCGGCGGCCAGGCCGTGCTCGAGGGCGTGATGATGCGCGGCGTCTCCACCTGGGCCGTGGCCGTGCGCCGGCCCACCGAGTGAGCAGCTCGCGAGCCGGCGGACCCGACTCCAAGGAGGGCGCGAAAGGCGAGATCGAGGTGGTCTCCGAGCCGCTCGTCGCGTGGTCGCAGCGCTCGAAGCTGCTGCGCCTGCCGGTGGTGCGCGGCGTGGTCGCGCTGGGCGAGTCGCTGAAGATCGGCTTCAAGGCGCTGGGCATCTCCGCCAACGCCCAGGTTCCCCCCGACGAGCAGGGCGAGGAGCAGGAGATCGGCGGCGGCACGTGGGCGGGCACGGTCGTGTTCGCGCTGCTGTTCGCGATCGGCCTGTTCTTCCTGCTCCCGGCGGGCCTGACCAACATCTTCCAGGACTCGATCCCCAACTCGGTCGCCTTCGTGGTGATCGAGAAGCTGGTGCGGATCACGATCTTCCTCGGCTACCTCTGGCCCTGATCTCGCGGCTGCCCGACCTGCAGCGCGTGTTCGAGTACCACGGCGCCGAGCACAAGACGATCTCCTGCTACGAGGCCGGCAAGCCGCTCACCCCGGAGAACGCGCAGCGAGTACTCGCGCTTCCACCCGCGCTGCGGCACGAGCTTCCTGCTCATCGTGATGATCGTGGCCATCTTCGTCTTCGCCCCGCTGGGCAAGCTCGACTGGCACTGGCTGTTCGTCTCGCGCGTGGTGGGGATCCCGCTGGTCGCGGGCCTGGCCTTCGAGGTGATCAAGCTGTTCGGCCGCCACCGCACCAAGCGCTGGGCGCGGATCCTGATGTGGCCGGGCATCCAGCTGCAGCGGCTGACCACCCGCGAGCCCGACCTGTCGCAGCTCGCGGTCGCGATCGCCGCGCTGGAGGCCGTGCTCGCGGTCGAGGACCCCAAGGACGCGCCCGAGGAGGAACGCGTCGGCATGGAGGTCGTGGCGTAGCGACGGCTCGCGCGCTCGGCCTAACCTTGGCCGGGCGTGATCGAGGAGCTCGTACAGCAGATCGAGGCCCGCTTCGCCGAGCTCTCGGAGCAGATGTCCGACCCCGCCGTGCTCGGGGACCAGCGTCGCTTGGCCGAGGTGGGCCGCGCCTACCGCGCGCTGGAGCCCGCGCACCAGCTCGCGCAGGAGTGGCGCACCAGGACCTCGGACGCCGAGGGCGCGCGCGAGCTGCTGGCCGAGGACGGCGACGATCCCGAGATGCGGGGCGAGCTGGAGCGCGCGGAGGCCCGGCTGGCCGAGCTCGAGGAGGAGATCCGGCTCGCGATGGTCGAGGCGGACCCCAACGACGACAAGAACGTGATCATCGAGGTGCGCGGTGGCGCCGGCGGGGAGGAGGCCGGGATCTTCGCCGGCGACCTCTACCGGATGCTCAGCCGCTACGCCGAGCGCCGCGGCTTCAAGCCCGAGGTGCTGTCGGCCTCCGACGGCGACTACACGTTCGAGGTCAAGGGCCAGGGCGCGTACTCGGTGTTCAAGCACGAGGGCGGCACCCACCGCGTGCAGCGCGTGCCCGAGACCGAGTCCCAGGGCCGCATCCACACCTCCACGGCGACGGTGGCCGTGCTGCCCGAGGCCGAGGAGGTCGAGATCGCGATCGACCCCAACGACCTGCAGATCGACGTCTACCGCTCCTCGGGCCCGGGAGGGCAGTCGGTCAACACCACCGACTCGGCGGTGCGGATAACCCACAAGCCCACCGGCCTCGTCGTCTCGATGCAGGACGAGAAGTCCCAGCTGCAGAACCGCGAGAAGGCGATGCGCGTCTTGCGGGCGCGGCTGCTGGAGGCCGAGCGCGCCGCGCAGCAGGCCTCGGAGGCGGCCGAGCGGCGCGCCCAGGTGGGCACGGGCGAGCGCTCGGAGAAGATCCGCACCTACAACTTCCCCCAGGACCGCGTGACCGACCACCGCGTGAAGCTCACGAAGGGCGACGTCGAGCGCGTGCTCGCCGGCGAGCTCGAGGACTTCACCGCCAGCCTCGAGGCCGACGAGAAGCGCCGGGCGCTCGAGGCCACCGCGTCCTGAGGGTCAGGGACGCGCTGGGGGGCGCGGTGCCCGCGCTCGAGGCGGCCGGCTGCAGCAGCCCGCAGCCTGGACGCCGAGCTGCTGGTGGCCGAGGCGCTGGGGGTCGACCGGGCCGCGCTGGTCGCCGACCCCGACCGCGAGCTGCCGCCGGGCGCCGCCCGGCTGATCGGCGAGTGGGTGCGCCGCCGGCGCCTGCGCGAGCCGGTGGCCTACATCTTGGGCCGCAAGGGCTTTCGCCGCATCGAGCTCGCCGTCGACGGCCGGGTGCTGATCCCGCGTCCGGAGACCGAGCTGCTGGTGGAGGTCGCGCTGGGCCTGCCCGAGGGCGCGCGCGTGCACGACGTGGGCACGGGCTCGGGCGCGGTCGCCCTGGCCCTGCGCGACGAGCGGCCCGATCTGGTGGTCACCGCCTCGGACGCCTCGCCGGCGGCGGTGGAGGTGGCGCGGCTGAACGGGCTGGAGGCCGAGGTGGCCGACGGGCTGCCCCCGGGGGCATACGACCTGGTGGTGGCCAACCTTCCCTACGTGCGCGAGGACGAGTGGGACTCGCTGTCGCCGGACATCCGCCTGCACGAGCCGCGGTTCGCCCTGGTGTCGGGCCCCGAGGGACTGGACGCCATCCGAGCACTGGTGGCGCAGGCGCCGGCCGGCACGCGCCTGGCCTTGGAGCACGCGCCTGCCCAGGCCGCGGCGGTGCGCTCGCTGCTCGCGCGCGCGGTCACGCACAGCGATCTCGCGGGCCGCGAACGCGTCACCGAGGGCACCGTCCGGGATTGAGCACCCATACGGTGCCAAACCCCGGACGGCGGCGCGGCCTAGGGTCCGGGCCGTGCCCCTGAGCGCCGAGGACGTCGCCACCTTCGAGCGCTGCATCGCCGTGGGCGGGGTGGCGCTGTTCCCCGCCGACACCGTCTACGGCCTGGCGACCGAGCCCGAGTCCAAGGAGGGCATCCGGCGCCTGAACGCTTTGAAGGCCCGGGACCCGCACAAACCTTCAGCCGTCATGTTCTTCTCCGTCGAGCTGGCGCTGGCCGCGCTGCCCGAGCTGGGCGAGCGCACGCGCGGCGCGCTGGAGCGGCTGCTGCCCGGGCCGCTCACGCTGGTGCTCCCCAACCCCGCACACCGCTTCCCGCTGGCCTGCGGCCCCACGCCCGAGCGGATCGGACTGCGAGTGCCCGACGTGCCCGCCCTGGCCGGGGTCCGGTGGCCGGTGCTGCAGTCGAGCGCGAACCCCGCCGGGGGCCCGGACGCGCGCCGCCTGGAGGACGTCGACGACCGCATCCGCCAGGCGGTGGACCTCCAGCTCGACGGCGGCGAGCTGCCGGGGACGCCCTCGACGGTGATCGACCTCGCGGCCTACGAGGCCGGCGGGGACTTCGACGTGCTGCGGGAGGGAGCCGTGCCGGCGGCGCAGGTCGAGGAGCTCCTCGCCGGGTAGCTTGGGCGCGTGACCTCCCGGCGGCCGGCACTCTGGACCGGGCTCCTGGCTCTCCCGCTGATCGGGCTCGTGCTGCTCCTGGTCGCCCCCGGCGCCGACCTCGAGTGGGAGGACCACCCGGCGCACTTCTGGCTGGTGCTGTCCGCGGGCGTGCTCAGCGGGGTCCTGGCCTACGCCACCTCGGAGACCGCCCGCCGCCGCGCGGACGCCCGGCTGCTGCTCGTGTCGCTCGCCTTCCTGTGCGCGGCCGGCTTCCTCGGGCTGCACGCGCTGGCCACGCCGAAGGTGCTGCTCGACGGTCCCAACGAGGGCTTCGCGCTGGCCACGCCGGTCGGCCTGCTGCTCGCCGGCGGCCTGGCCGCCGCCTCGGCGATGCCGCTCGGGCGCGAGTCCGCCGAGGCCATCGTGCGCCGCGCCTCGCTGCTGCGGGCGAGCGTCGTCGCGCTGATGGTGGTGTGGGCGGTGTTCTCGCTGGCGTCGCTGCCGCCCCTCGACGACGCGACCCCCGTCGAGCGCGCGAGCGGGCCGCTCGTCGTGCTCGCCCTGATCGGGGTGGCCGCCTACGCCTACGCCGCCGGGCGCTACTTCGTCATGTACGCGCGCAGCCGGGCCGTGGTGCTGTTCAGCGTGGCGGTCGCCTGCGCCCTGTTGGCCGAGGCGATGGTGGCGGTGGCTTTCGCGCGCAACTGGCACGCGACGTGGTGGGAGTGGCACCTGCTGATGCTGGGCGCGTTCGGGGCGATCGCCATCGCGGCCCGGCGCGAGGGCCCGGCCGAGCGCTTCAGCGACCTGTACCTGGAGGACACCGCAGCGGGCAAGCGCGAGGTGAGCGTGATGTTCGCCGACCTGGCCGGCTTCACGTCATTCTCCGAGGGCCGCGACCCGCGCGAGGTCAGCGAGATGCTCAACTCGATCTTCGAGGTCGCGATCCCGCCGCTGGTCCGCCGCCACGGCGGCGAGATCGACCGCCTGATCGGCGACGCGATCATGGTCACCTTCAACACGCGCGGCGATCAGCCCGGCCACGCCGGCCACGCCGTGGCGGCCGCCCGCGACCTGCAGCGCGAGAGCGCCCGCTTGGTGGCCGAGCACCCCGGCTGGCCCCGCTTTCGCGCGGGCGTGGCCAGCGGCGAGGCGCTCGTGGGGGTCCTGGGCGCGGACCGTGGACGGTCGTACACCGTCGTCGGCGACACCGTGAACGTCGCGGCACGGCTGGAGGCGCTGGCGCCCGTGGGAGGCATCGCGCTCTCCGACGCCACCGCCCAGGCGCTCTCGGGCGTCCCGCTGCGCCCGCTGGGCCCTGTGGTCGTGAAGGGCCGCGCGGAGCCAGTCGAGGCCCACGTGGTGGAGGAGGCCCCCGGCGGCGCTGGTAGCGTGATCGGGACGTGAGCGAGCTCTCGTCCGACTACTTCACGCGCCCCGTCTCCGAGGTCGATCCGGAGATCGCCGAGGTCCTCGAGGACGAGGTCCGGCGGCAGGAGACGACGCTCGAGATGATCGCCTCCGAGAATTTCGTTCCGCAGGCGATCCTCGAGTGCCAAGGGTCGGTGCTCACCAACAAGTACGCCGAGGGCTACCCGGGCAAGCGGTACTACAGCGGCTGCGAGTACGTCGACGTCGCCGAGGAGCTCGCCCTCGCGCGGGCCAAGGAGGTGTTCGGGGCCGACCACGCCAACGTGCAGCCGCACTCCGGCGCCCAGGCCAACGCCGCCGCCTACCAAGCGCTGCTCGACCCGGGCGACCGCATCCTGGGCATGAAGCTCGACCACGGCGGCCACCTCACGCATGGCATGAAGCTCAACTTCTCCGGTCGCCTGTACGACATCGTCGCCTACGGGGTGCGCGAGTCGGACTCGCGCATCGACATGGACGAGCTCGCGCAGCTCGCCGAGGAGTCGAAGCCCAAGCTGATCCTCGCCGGCTGGTCGGCCTACCCGCGCGAGCTGGACTTCGCCCGCTTCCGGGAGATCGCCGACTCGGTGGGCGCCCTGCTCATGGCCGACATGGCGCACTTCGCCGGGCTGGTGGCCGCGGGCGAGCACCCCTCGCCGGTGCCCTACGCCGACGTGGTCACCACCACCATCCACAAGACGATCGGCGGCGCGCGCGGCGGCATGATCCTGTGCCGCGAGGAGTGGGCCAAGAAGGTCGACTCGGCGATGTTCCCGGGCCAGCAGGGCGGTCCGCTGATGCACGTGATCGCGGGCAAGGCCGTGGCCCTGAAGATCGCTCAGACCGACCTCTTCCGCGAGCGCCAGCGGCGGACCCGCGAGGGCGCCGCGGCCGTGGCCGAGGAGCTGGTCCGTGCGGGCGTGGACGTGCTCACCGGCGGCACCGACGTCCACCTGGCCCTGGTCGACCTGCGCGACTCGGAGCTCGACGGCCAGCAGGCCGAGGACCGCCTGGCCGACATCGGCATCACCGTGAACCGCAACGCGGTGCCCTTCGACCCGCGCCCGCCGGCGGTCTCCAGCGGCATTCGCGTGGGCACGCCCGCACTCGCCACCCGCGGCTTCACCGTTGACGACTTCCGCGAGGTCGGGCGCACGATCGGCGAGGCGCTCACCACCACGGACTTCGACTCCGTGCGCGGCGACCTCGCCGAGCGCAACCGGGCGCTGGCCGAGCGCTACCCGCTCTACCCGCAGCTCGCGCCCGCCGCGGCCTGAGCGGGCCGCCGCTCTTCGAGCTCGACGGCGTCGCGCTGCGGCGCGGCGGCGTCACGGTCCTCTCCGGCGTCGAGTTGACCCTGCACGACGGGGTGACCGCGGTGCTGGGGCCCTCCGGGGCGGGCAAGTCCTCGCTGCTGCGCCTGCTGTGCCGGCTCGCCGACGCCGACGAGGGCGTGGTGCGCTTCGAGGGCGCCGACGTTCGCTCGCTCGACCCGCTGGAGCTGCGCCGGCGCGCCTGCCTGGTGCCCCAGCTGCCCGCGCCGGTGGAGGGAACCGTCGCCGACAACGTCTCGCTCGGGCCGCGGCTGTGCGGGCGGGAGGCCGACGTGGTGCGCGCGGTGGAGCAGGCCGGGCTGGACGGCTCGTTTGCCGGCCGCCGCCCCGAGCGGCTGTCGGTGGGCGAGCAGCAGCGGGTGATGCTGGCCCGGGCGCTCGCGCTCGAGCCGGAGGTGCTGCTGCTCGACGAGCCCACAGCGGCTCTGGACGAGGGCTCGCGCGCCGGCGTCGAGCGCACTCTGGCCGAGCTCGCGCGGGCGGGGGAGACCTCGATGGTGCTGGTGACCCACGAGCGAGCCCAGGCGGAGCGGCTGGCCGACCGCGTGGTGACGATGGACGAGGTGCAGGGATGAGCGCCGCCATCGACGTCTCGCTGACCGAGGTCGTCCTGTCGCTGGTGCTGGTCGCCATCGCCGTGGTCGTGTCGCGTTGGCGCCGCACCGACCTGGAGGCCGATCTCGGGATCGCGGTGGTGCGGTCCTTCGTGCAGCTGACAGCCGTGGGCTACGTGATCCAGGCGGTGTTCGACTCCGACAGCCTGTGGGTGGTGGTCGCGCTGCTGAGCGGGATGGTGGTGCTCGCCACGTTCACCGCCCGCGGGCGGGCGCGCGCGGTGCCGGGGGCGCTGGTGCCGCTGGCGATCGCGCTGAGCACCGCGGCGGCGGTGACCTTCGGGCTGATCCTCGCGCTGGGCGTCTTCGAGCCCGAGCCGCGCTACCTCGTGCCGGTGGGGGGAATCGTGATCGGCAACGCGATGACCGCCGCGGCGGTGTCGCTGAACCGGCTCGCCGACGAGGTCTCCACGCGGCGCAACGAGGTGGAGGCCACGCTCGCCCTCGGGGCCACGTCGCAGCAGGCGAGTGCCGGCCTGGTGTCGCGCAGCCTGCGCTCGGCGATGATCCCGCTGGTGGACCAGACCAAGACCACCGGGCTGATCACGTTCCCCGGGATCATGGTCGGGATGCTGCTGGGCGGAGCCGAGCCGCTGGACGCCGTGCGGCTGCAGCTGGTGATCCTGTGGATCCTGCTCGGTGCGGTCTCGCTGGCCGCTTTGATCGCAACGTCACTGGGGGTGCGGGGTTTCTTCACCCGAGCGCACCAGCTGCGCGAGAGTCCTAGCCTGGAGCAATGACCGAGGCCGCGCCACAGCCCCTCTTCAGCAAGCCGCGCCTGCGGGGCGTCTCGCACCAGTGGGCCTTCTTCGTGTCGGTGGTGCTCGGAGCGGTGCTGGTGCTGGTGGCCCCCGGCGGCGAGCCCAGGGTGGCCGCCCTCGTGTACGCGGTGAGCGTGGCCGGGCTGTTCGGGGCCAGCGCCCTCTACCACCGCGTCAACTGGTCGTCACTCGGCGCGCGCCGCTGGATGCGCCGCCTGGACCACTCGATGATCTTCGTGCTGATAGCCGGTACCTACACGCCGTTCGCGCTGCTCGTGCTGCAGGGCACGCTGGCCGACGTGATCCTCCTCGTGGTCTGGGGTGGGGCGCTTGGCGGCGTGATCCTGAAGCTGCTGTGGATCGACGCGCCCAAGGCGCTGATCGCGGCCGTCTACGTGATGCTGGGCTGGGTGGCGGTGGCCGCCTTCCCGCAGCTGATCGAGGAGATGGGCGTGGGCGGCACGGCGCTGGTCGCCGCGGGCGGCGTGCTCTACACCGTCGGCGCGGTCGTCTACGCGCGCCGCCGTCCCGATCCCGCGCCGACCGTGTTCGGCTACCACGAGGTCTTCCACGCGCTCGTCATCGCCGCGGCGGCACTGCAGTACGCCGCGGTCGCGTTCTTCGCGCTCCCCAACGGTTGAGCCTCACCTACCGCAAGTAACCTCGTCGCGCTCATGACCGACGAACAGGGCTCGACGCACAACGCCGTGGTGTGGCTGCTGGTCGCCTCCGCCGTGCTGGCGGCGGCCATAGGCGTCCGCTCGCAGATCGTCGACTCGAATGGCTCGGGCAGCTATGACAGCGCCGTCCGCCAGGACGTCAAGCGCGGCGCCGGGGCGGTGGAGGACCTGCGCTTCGTCTACTCCGAGGAGGGTCCCACCGCCTTCCGCGTGGCCGAGGCCCGCATCCGCGCCGACGAGCTGCGCCGCGCGGCCCGCGGCAAGTCGGGCCTGGAGGCCTCCTACCTCAAGGGCGAGGCCGGCGCGCAGGACCAGATCATCCAGACCCTCCAGCCGACCGTCGAGCTCACCTCGACCGACAAGTACGAGGGCCGCGGCGACTCCTACGACCTCTTCCGGCGCCTGGCCGACAAGCGCAAGGAGCACCCCGACCTGCTGCGTGTCAACCCGGACGCCACCGAGAAGGTCGGCTTCGACAGCTCGAAGGCGTCGACCCTGCTCACCGCCGCGACCATCCCCGTGGGCTTCGCCTTCCTCTTCGGCTCGCTCACCGAGGGCTTTCCGCGCCGCCGGCGCCCGCTGCTTGTGGCGGGCTGGATCTGCCTGGCGATCGGCCTCGTGTTCGCGATCGTGGTGGAGGTGGCGCTGTGAGTGACATTGAGGCGGCAGCCAAATCGTCGGAGCTGTCCAGCGGGCGGCGCCGCTGGCTCGCGGTGCTGGTCGGCCTGGCGGCGGTCCTCGCCGGCGTGTTCACCTTTGCCGAGCGCAGCGCGGGCCGCCAAGAGCAGCAGGCCCTGCAGGACGCCACGCGCCAGTCGCTCGCGATCTTCGTGGACATCGCCGGCAGCCAGGCCCGCGGTCAGTTCACGGCCGACAACGCGCGCCGCGCTCTGCTCGTCGGCACAGAGGGGCTGGCGCGAGTCATCAAGACGAAGGGCGAGGCGTTCAAGCTCGCCACGGGCCGCTCGGGCGCCGACACCCGCTCCCAGAAGCGGCTGGTCGAGGTGGCCAAGGAGATGGACAACGCCAACGGCCGCGACACGCCCGTCGACAACTTCACCGCCCAGGTGATCTCCACCGACGAGAAGAAGCTCCGGCGGCTGTTGGCATCCCAGAACCAGGCGGTCGACGATGCCAACACCTGGGGCAACCGCAGCAACCGCGCGACCTACGCCCTGGGCCTGACGGCCATCGCCGCTGCGCTGCTGGCTCTGGCGGGCCTGATGGGAGCGGCGCCCAGCGGGCGCATCGCGCTGATCACAGCCGGCGCGGCGCTGCTGTTCGCCGCAGTCTGGGGCGGCACCGGCTTTCTGCTCAGCTAGAGCCGCGGATGAGGCCCCGGGCTTCGGGCCGAGAATGCGCCGGGGCCCTCGCTAGGCTCTTTCGGTCGCCCGCTCCGCCGCCGGGCGGACGCCCTCTCCATGCGGATCTGGATGGACATGACCGCTCCTGCCCACGTGCTGGTGTTCCGGCCGATCATCGAGCGCCTGCGGGCCCGCGGCCACGAAGTGGCGCTCACCGCCCGCGAGTACGCGCAGACCGTGGAGCTGCTCGAGCTGCACGGCGTGGACGCTGAGGTGTTCGGCAGGCACGGCGGTGCCTCGCGGCCCCGAAAGGCTGTTGCTCTGGTCTCGAGGGCGACCGTCGCCCGGCGGTACGCACGCCGCGGCCGCTTCGACCTCGCCGTCGCACACGGTTCGAACGACCTGGCCATCGCCGCGGCATCCTTGGGCGTGCCCGCGGTCAATACCTTCGACTACGAGTTCGCGACCGTGCAGCACCACGTCGGCTGTCGGCTCGCGCGCCGGGTCATGGTTCCCGAGCGGGTTCCTCCCGAGCGCCTGGCCCGCTACGGTGCCGGCCCGGCCAAGCTGGTGCGGTACCCGGGCCTAAAGGAGGAGTACTACCTCGCGGACTTCGAGCCGGATCCCGAGGTCATGAGGAGCCTCGGCGTGAACGAGAACAGGGTCACGGTGGTAATCCGGCCGCCTCCCGACGTCTCCCTGTACCACCGCAAGTCGAACCAGCTCTTCCCCCAGGTGCTCGCACACCTTGGGCGACACGAGGGCGTCCACGCCATCGTAATCCCCCGTACCGGCGAGCAGCGCGAGTACGTTCGGAGCCTGAACCTGCCGTCCGTCATCCTCGCCGAGAGGGCCGTGGACGCCCAGAGCCTCGTCGCGCTGGCGGACCTCGTGGTTTCGGCCGGCGGCACCATGAACCGAGAGGCCGTGGCGCTCGGCACCCCCGTGTACACCACCTACGGCGGGCGCCTCGGCGGGGTCGACGAGGCGCTGATCAACGAGGGCCGGCTTCGGCCGCTCACGAGCCCCCACGCGCTCGATATCACCAAGCGCGAACCGGGTATTGACCGCGAACGACGTGACCCCGACGTACTGGTCGACATGATGCTGGGAGCCGCCGATGGCGGTCGTTGATCGCCTGCGGGAGCGGGTTCCCACCAGGCGCTTCAGCTCTCGGGTCGCGCCGGCGCCGGAGGCCCGCCCGCACGAGGGGGAGCGCCTCGCCGACCGCTATCGGCGCATGGCGCAGGAGAGTCATCAGCCGCGCCCGGTGGACGCGGTCGTGCGAGCCCTCGACGTCGCCATCGCCGGCACCGCGCTCTGCGTGCTCTCCCCGGTCCTGACCGCGGTGGCGGCGGCGGTTCGCCTCGACTCCGAGGGGCCGGCGCTCTACCGGGGGCTGAGGGTCGGGCGAGCCGGCTCGCTGTTCACGATGTTCAAGTTTCGGACGCTCACCACAGACGCCGAGCAGCGGCTCGGGCCGTACCTGGGCGAGACCCTCACGCGCATGACCGCCGACGAGGTGACGCGCGTCGGGCGCCTTCTTCGGGCGACCCACCTGGACGAGCTGCCTCAGCTGCTGAACGTGCTCGCGGGCGACATGAGCCTGGTGGGCCCGCGGCCCATCCGACCGGCGTTCTTCGAGGAGCTGTGTGAGGAGATACCGCAGTACTGGCAGCGGCTGGTCGTCGCCCCGGGCATGAGCGGCTTCGCCCAGCTTCGGATCACTCGAGAGGACACCTGGTCGGACAAGCTCGGCCACGACCTCGAGTACATCGCCGACCGGTCGGTCGCGCTCTACCTCAGCATCATCCTGGAGACGGCGCGTGACATCCCGCGGCGCGCCCGGGCGGGCTGAGGTGTGCGGGATCTGCGGCATCTTCGCGCCGGAGGGGCCAGATGCCGACGCCCTGGGCCACATGGCGGCCGCCCTTGTCCACCGCGGCCCCGATGACCACGGCGCCGTCGTCGACGGCCCGGCGGCACTGGCCGCGCGTCGGCTCTCGATAATCGACCTCGAGGGGGGCCACCAGCCGATAGCGAACGAGGACGGGACGGTTCACGTGGTGCAGAACGGCGAGATCTACAACCACGCTTCCCTGCGCCGAGAGCTCGAGCGATCGGGGCACCGGTTTCGCACCCGTTGCGACACGGAGGCCATCGTCCACCTCTACGAGGAGGAGGGTCTGAACTTCGCCGAGCGGCTGCGTGGCATGTTCGCGGTGGCCATCTGGGATTCCCGGCGGCGACGCTTGGTGCTGGCGCGCGACCGCTTCGGGATCAAGCCGCTGTACTTCAGTGAGCGAGCCGGTTCGCTGGCCTTCGCCTCGGAGCTGAAGGCGCTGCGCCGGTGGCCGGGCTTCTCGGTGGAGGTGGATCTGGACGCGCTCGAGTCCTTCCTGACCTTCAACTCGATCCCCGGGCCGCTCACGATCTTTGACGGCACCCACAAGCTGCTGCCCGGCCAGCTCCTCGTCGCCGGCGAGCAGGGAACGGAGCTGATGACCTACGCGGTGCCGCGCCCGCGGCCGGCCGGGGAGCTGCGCGACGAGCCGCTCGAGCTGCTCGAGGAGGAGCTGCGAGCCCGGCTGCGCGACTCCGTGAGGGCGCACCTGGTCTCGGACGTGCCCGTCGGTGTCCTGCTATCCGGAGGCATCGACTCCGCTGCGCTCACCGCGCTGGCGGCGGAGGAGAGCGAGAGCCGGGTGAGCACGTTTTCCATAGGCTTCGAAGAGCAGTCTTTCGACGAGCTCGAGCACGCCCGACTCGTCGCCCGCCGATACGACACCGACCATCACGAGTTGACGTTGCGACCGGACGCGGCCGCGCTCCTGCCCCGCCTGGCCGAGGTGTTCGACGAGCCGCTGGCCGACTCATCGGCGCTCCCGACTTTCCTGGTCTCGGAGCTGGCCTCGCGCCATGTCAAGGTGGCGCTGTCAGGCGAGGGCGGCGACGAGCTCTTCGGGGGGTACTACACCTACGTCGCCGATCTTCTCGCGCCCCGGCTCAGCCCCCTTGCGAGGCTGGCCCGCCCGGTCGTCGAACGCCTGCCGAGCTCGGACCGCCGGGTGAGCTTCGACTACAAGGCCAAGCGCTTCGTCGGTGGTGCGGGGCTGGCGCCGCTGGAGCGCCACCACGCCTGGAAGGAGATCTTCGGGGAGGAGGCGCGCGCCGAGCTGCTGCGCCGGCGCACCGCGAATCCCGACCCGCTGGCGGTGTGGCGTGAGCGCTTCGCGCAGTCCGACGGCGCCGAGACGCTCGCCCGACTGCAGGACGTCGACCTGGGCATATACCTGGTCGACGACCTGCTGGTCAAGACCGACCGCGCGAGCATGGCGAACTCGCTCGAGACCCGGGTGCCCTTCCTCGACACCGAGGTTTCGGAGCTGGCGCTCGGGCTTCCCACCTCCGCCAAGGTGCGCGGGCTGCGAAAGAAGGTCCTGCTTCGGCGCGCCGTCGCTCCGCTCGTACCCCGCGAGATCCACGCCGGCAAGAAGCGGGGCTTCTCGATACCGGCGGCCGCCTGGCTGCGGGGCGAGCTCGAGCCGTTCGCGCGCGAGGTCCTGTCGCCGGAGAACGTGCGTCGCCAGGGCTTCCTCGATCCCGTGGCGGTCACGAGGGTCCTCGATCGCCACATCTCGCGCCGCGCGGACCTCTCTCGCCAGCTGTGGGGACTGATCTCCTTCACCCTGTGGTTCGAGCGGTGGGGGGCGCGCGGAGAAGGGACCGCCGGTGCGGCGCTGAATCTAGGGTAGGTCCCGTGCACGATCTCGACGCCGCCTTCGGGGCCTTCGCCCTAGCACTGGCGACGGTGTGGGTCGCCACGCCGATCGCGGGCCGTATCGCCTGGCGCATCGGCGCGATCGACCTCCCGCGCGAGCGCGGCCTGCACATGCTGCCCACTCCGCGCCTGGGTGGGCTGGCGCTGCTTGTCGGCATAGTGGCATCCGGGCTGGTCTTCCTGGAGCCCGGCAAGGAGACGTACGCGATCCTCGGAGGAGCGGTCGTCATCGCGTTCGTGGGCGCTGCCGACGACGTGCTCGAGCTGGGAGCCGACGTCAAACTCGCCGGTCAGGGCCTCGCCGCCCTGGTGCCCGTGTTGAGCGGTGTCCGGGTGGAGACGCTGACGCTTCCGTTCCTCGGCCACATCGAGCTCGGCACGTTTATGCCGTACGTCGTGACCGTGCTCGGGATCGTCGCGGTGATGAACATGGTCAACTTCATCGACGGGGTGGACGGGCTGGCGGCGGGCGTCTGCACCATCGCGGCGCTGGCCCTCGGGGTGGTAGCCCTGTCCCTGGACCGCACGGACGCGGGCCTCCTTGCCGTCATCACGGCGGGCGGGGCCCTGGGCTACCTCCGACACGGCTTTCACCCGGCCACGGTCTTCCTCGGAGACTCGGGCTCGAATCTGCTCGGTTATCTGCTGGCGACGATCGCCGTCGGGGGGGCCCTCAAGACCAACGCGGTGGTCGCGTTGGTGTTCCCCCTGGTGATCCTGGCTGTGCCGATCCTGGACTCGGGCTTCGTGATCGCCAAGCGGGTCAAGTACCGCAAGCCCGTGTACCGGGCCGACAGCGAGCACTTCCACCATCGGTTCGCCCGCATCGGCTTCTCCCAGAGGCGGACGGTGCTCTACCTGTACGCCTGGACGCTCTCGCTGGCGGCCCTCGCCTTGGCGCTTCGGTTCGTGCCCTACTCGCAGGACGACGGGACGCTGAATCCTGAATGGGCCGCCGTGATCGGCGTCTTCTTCCTTGCTGCGTTCGCGGCGAGCATCTACCTCGTCCTGGTGCTGGAGATCCTCAAGTTCCGCCGCTTCCGCGAGCGCCAGCTGCGCCGTCAGGCGGACACTGGGGAGATCGAGGCGCTCAGCGACTCCGAGATCGAGGCCGAGATCGAGCGCGAGGTGGAGACCGGGGAGTTCGAGGCTGTGTAGTGGCTAGCAGCCAGCTTGCCGGCTGCTAGCCAAACCCTCAGAAGAGCTGCTCCTGCCGCGGAGCGGGACGCGGTCGAGGAGTGAGCACCGGGTCGTCGTCGGGTGGCATGAGCCGCTCGCTCCTGCCGCGAGCACGCCGTGAGTCGCGCTGCCGGCGCTCCTTGGGGGCGTAGGCGCCGCGCCGGTAGAGGGCCTCGTACTTCGGCACCAGGTGCGGACGCTTGTCCCGCAGCCACTCGAAGAACAGCTCCCGGACCTCGCCGCGGAGGTGCAGGGTTATGCCCCCGACGTCGGTCGCGCCGGCCTCCTCGGCGCGCTCGAGGATCTCCTCCACCTGCCCCGGAGCGTCGTTGATCCCGGGCATGATCGGCGCGATCAGGACGCCGCAGGGGATGCCGGCGTCGTTCAGCGTCCGCACCGCCTCGAGCCGCGCCCGGGGGTTGGGCGTGTGGGGCTCGGTCTCGCGCCACGCCCTCTCCTCGAGCGTGGGGATCGAGAGGTTCGCGCTGATGCCGCCACGCTGTCCCACCTGTTTCATCAGCTCGAGGTCGCGCAGCAGCAGCGGTGACTTGGTGAGGATCGAGCCCGGGGTGCCGCTGTCGCGCAGCGCCTCCCAGATCCCGGGCATGAGGCGGTAGCGGCCCTCGACCCACTGGTAGGGGTCGGTATTGGTCCCCATCGCCACGTGCTCGCGGCCCCAGCGGGGCCTGGACAGCTCGGCCCGCGCCACCTCGGGCGCGTTGACCTTGACGACGATCTCACGCTCGAAGTCACGTCCGGCGTCGAAGTCGAGGTAGGTGTGCGTGGGGCGAGCGAAGCAGTTGTGGCTCACGACACCGTCGGCGATGAAGTCGCCGGTCTGCGTCGTGATGTCGTAGAGGCGAAAGCCCTTGCCCAGCGGCTCGATCGACTCGACCTTGAGCCGGGCGTCGCTCTTGAGCGCCACACCTTCGATGTCCCGCTTGCGGCTGATGGCCGGGTCCGTGGTGTGGAGGAAGCGCAGTCTCTCCTTGAGGCCACCACGGAGGCGGACACAGCGGAGCCCGTTGGCTCGCCGCGGATCCTCGATCGTGAAGTCGAACCCCAGCGCACGGAGCGACGATGCGGTCCAGTCGATGATCGCGGGGTCGGTGTTGGAGATCCGAATCACCTCCCGGCTGCTGCCCTCGGCGTCGAAGATTCCCGCCAGGAATCCCTTGCACCACTCGGTTCGCCGCCCGCGCGGCCAGCGGATGAGCTCCGAGATCGCTGCGACGTCGTGTCTGGACTGCGTCCTGATGGCCGTCAGCGGACGCTGCGCGAGGCTCGTCGGCCGGTGGAACTCGAACTCGCGCGCCACGACGCCGATCTCCGCCGCCAAGTACTCCTTTGCTCGCCGGAGCGCCTCGAGGTCGGTCAGGGCCAAGCGGAAGCGATGAACCGCACCCGAGTTCCGCCCGGGACGGTCATAGACGTTGCTGCCCAGGTGGCCGTCGCCGCGGATCAGGCCACAGAGATATCCACGCCGGTAGTCGGGCCAGTCCGCGGGCGACTCGGCAAAGCCGCCCGTGCCGATCAGCTTGTTGTTGAGCGTGAGGTGGGCGCGGTCACCGCCGTCGGCGTTGTTGATGACGTGCTTCCACCCCCGTCCGTCAGGAAGCGATGGTCGCCGCTCGCGACCAGCTCGGTTCCGTCCTCCAAGGTCACGCGGAAGGCCGGCTTGATCGTCGACCAGTGATCGACCACGCGTGCCCTGTGGTAGCGGCGGTAGGCGCCACGCCGAACCGTGCCGTACACCTCGTCTCCGGGAACGATGTCCGCGATCGGTTTGGTGGTGCCGTCGCCCATGAGCACCGGGGTGTCGCCGTGGACGCAGTAGGTGCACGCATGAGTGCAGCCGCGGTACGGGTTGATCGTCCAGCGGAAGGGCATCTGCGACTGCTTGGGCACGCGGTTGAGACGGACTTGGCCCGCACCTCGTAGAAGCGGACGTCCATCGCCTCGGGCGCGTCGAAGGCGCGAACGGTCGCCGGATCGCGGTAGCCGGGCAGGGTCTGGCGCTCGTCTTGGGCGACCTTGAGCTCGTCCCACCTCATCGAACGTATGTTCGCATACCCGGCGGACGTGGCGCTATCCGGGGCCGGACTGCGGTCCCCCCTCAAAAAACTCGTCACGCCGCTGACGAATTTTTCCAAAGGGTGCGCGGGTCCGCACGCTGACCGCCGCCCCGCTCACTCACCGTTCAGGGTCACAACCAGCCGTCGCGCGCCCCCGTTGTCGCGGTGCTCGCACAGGTAGATGCCCTGCCAGGTGCCGAGAGCGAAGGCGCCGTCGCGCACGGGCAGGGTCAGGTCCGGCCCGGTCAGCGAGGCCTTGATGTGGGCCGGCATGTCGTCCGAGCCCTCCAGCGTGTGGGTCCAGCGGCCGGAGCTCTCGGGCACTGCCGAGTCGACCCAGGTGCGGAAGTCCCTGCGCACATCGGGCGACGCGTTCTCGTTGACGGTCAGCGAGGCGGAGGTGTGCTGAATCATGAGATGGGCGAGCCCGACCCCCACGGAGCCGAGCTCGGGCAGCCCCTCCTCGACCTCCCGCGTGATCAGGTGGAAGCCCCGCGAACGGGCCTCGAGCGTGATTTCTCGCTGTGCCCACACAAATCGAGCTTATGCTGGACAACAAGGGGGACCCGCGAACGAGGAGGATCATGGATCCGCCCCTCCGCGAGCGCCTCAGCCGGCGGACATCGATGAGTACAGGAGTCGACGTTCCCGCCAGTAAGGCGTCGATGGCCCGTACCGGCGCGGCGCTCGCCCTGGCCGGCGCGGCGGTGCCCCTGCTGGGCTTGGTGCTGCCCAACCACCCGGGCTTCGACGAGACGCTGTCGAGCCTCCTCGGCCTGGGCGCGCTGCTCATCGCCGTCGCGCTGATCCTCCTGTACGACCGCATCCCGCACTGGGGCTTCCACGTGGCCGTCCTGGGGGGAACGGCGTTCGCCGCGGCCGGCTGCTACGCGTGGGGCAGCGACTCGGTCTACGCGCCGCTCCCGTTCATGTGGATCGTCGTCTACGCGTGCTGGTTCTTCCGGCCCCCCGCCGCGGCGATGCACCTGCTGGTCGTCGCGGTGAGCTACGCCGTGGTGCTGGCGATCGAGGACGTGAGCGACGACGCCCTGGCCGGCTACGCCGCCACGCTGCTGACGCTCGGGGTGGCGGGCTACCTGATCTCCCGCGGCCGCGAGCGGGTCGCCTCACTGCTGCGCAACCTGACCGACGCCGTCCGCCGCGACCCCCTCACCGGCCTGCTGAATCGCCGCGGGTTCGAGGAGGCGTTCGACCTGGAGATCGAGCGCTGCCGCAGGGCCGAGACGCCGCTGAGCCTGGTGGTGGCCGACATCGACCGCTTCAAGAGCGTCAACGACTCCCGCGGCCACGGAGCCGGCGACGCCGTGCTGCGCAACGTGGGCGAGCTGATCTGCGGCGCCAAGCGCAGCTTCGACAGCGCGGCGCGGGTGGGCGGCGAGGAGTTCGCGATCATCGTCCCCGACACCGACGAGCACGGCGCCTACATGCTGGCCGAGCGCATCCGCACCGGCGTGGACCGCGACGCCGGACTCACGGTCTCGCTCGGAGTCGCCTGCTCGCCGCTGCACGGCGCCACCTCGGACTCCCTGCTTCAGGCCGCCGACCACGCCCTCTACGCGGCCAAGAGCCTGGGCCGCAACCGCTCGGTGATCTCCAGCGCAGAGGTGCCGGGCATCCTGGCGCGCGGCGCGGCCTCGGACCGCGACCACCGCTACGTCGAGGTCGGCGCGCTGGTGAGCTTGGCCGAGTCGCTCGACGTCCGCGACTCGGGCAACACCGCGCACTGCCACCGAGTGGGCCGCTTTTCCGAGCTCATCGCCCGCGAGCTGGGCCTGGCTCCCGACGAGGTCGAGCGCGTGCGCCTGGCCGGCATCGTCCACGACGTCGGGCGGGTCGCCGTGCCCGAGGGCGTGGTCGAGAAGAGCGGGCCGCTCACCGAGGAGGAGTGGGACTGGGTCAGAGCCCACCCGTCCACCGGAGCGCGCCTGCTGGAGACGACGGATTTCGCCGAGGTGCGCGACTGGGTGCGCCTCCACCACGAGCGTCCCGATGGCCGCGGCTATCCGGAAGGACTGAGTGGCGACTCGGTGCCGCTCCAAGCGGGCATCCTGGCGGTCGCCGACGCCTACGAGGCGATGACCAGCGACCGCCCGTACCGGGTGGCGCTGGGCGCCGAGGAGGCGGCCGAGGAGCTGCGCCGGGGCGCCGGGACGCAGTTCGACGAGCGCGTGGTGGAGGCCCTGCTAAGAGTCGTCTGAGGCGGGCGCCGACCCCTTCCCGTGCCTGGCGTCACAATGTGGTCACTTTCTCGCGCGCGTCGGTAGAGTCACCCCGCCTTGACGACGCACGCTCTAGGGAGCTCAGAGAGCAGTGCGGGCATGAACGTCCTGCGTTACCTCGATCTGGTGTTGCTGGCCGTGGCTCTGCCCGTCTTCCTGCTTGCCGGACTGCCGCTGCTCGGCTACGCCGCCGCGGCCGTCGCGTGGCTCGTGCAGCGTGCGATCCAGGCCCAGACCGACCGCCGCGCGCGCGAGTCCGACGACCCGCGCAAGGTGGCCGGCCTGCTCGCCGGCAGCATGCTGCTGCGCGGGTGGCTGGTGGCCCTCGCCGTGTTCGGCGTCGGCATGGCCGGGGAGCGCGAGGACGGCCTCGCGGCGGCTGTGTTGTGCATCGCACTGTTCACCGCGTACTTCAGTGCCACGATGCTGACCCGACCATTCGAGAGGCCCAACTCGTGACAGCTGCGCTCTCACGACTAAGCCGCAAGCAGATCATCCTGATCAGCGGGCTGATCCTCGTGGGCGCTCATGGTCGCGCTGTTCGGCATCTTCGGCTCGGCGGGGCGCAACAACGAGTTCCAGCCCCAGAACGAGTTCATGCTCACGCCGTGGATCGAGATCCACATCGGCGGGTTGGACCTGAGCGTCACCAAGGCCGTCTTCTACGTCTTCCTGTCCTGCGCGGTCACCTGCGGCCTGATGGTCTACGTCGCCAACCGCATGCAGGACCGCCCGAACCGCGTGCAGACCGCGGTCGAGCTCTCCTACGACCTGATCTTCAACCAGATCGTCCGCTCGAACATGCAGGCGGAGATGGCCCGGAAGTGGTTCCCGTTCATCGGGGCGATCTTCCTCTTCATCCTCGTCTCGAACCTGATCGGCTACATACCGCTGCCGACCAACACCGAGCACAAGATCCACGTTTTCGGCGCCGAGCTGCCGTCGTTCGCGATCTACGCCGCCACCGCCAACATCTCCATCCCGCTCGTGCTGACCGTGCTCGTGTGGACCTCGTACCACGTCGAGGGGGTGCGGGCCAAGGGACCGGTGGGCTACGTGAAGGGCTGGATTCCCGCCGGCGTCGGCGGCGTCGCCGCCGTTCCCATCTTCTTCATCGAGGCGCTGTCCCAGTTCGTCAGGCTGATCTCGCTGTCGGTGCGATTGTTCGCCAACCTGCTGGCCGGCCACCTGCTGATCCTGTTCATGGGCGGCGGGCTGGTCGTGATCCTGGGCCTCGCGGCCCTCGGGCCGCTGACGCTGATCGTGGCGATCCTCTTCTTCATGTTCGAGGTCGTCCTGATCGCCGGACTGCAGGCCTTCATCTTCGCCACCTTGACCGCCATCTACCTCGGCGAGGCGACCGAGGCTCATTAAGGAGGACCCCATGGAAGAAGCACTCAGTTTCGTCATCGCACAGGGAAGCTCGAAGGGGCTTCAGTCCATCGCGCTCGGCGTCGGCGCCGGCCTCGGGACCATCGGCCCGGGCATCGGCGTGGGCTACATCTTCGGCAAGGTGATCGAGTCGGTCACCCGCCAGCCCGAGATGCGTGAGGAGATCACCTCGATCCAGTGGCTGGGCTTCGCGCTCACCGAGGCGATCGTCTTCTACGCGTTCATCTTCGGCCTGATCGCATTCTTCCTCGGCGGTAGCTGATGGAGGGAGTGGTGCTGCCGCTCGCCGCGGAAGGCGGCTCGGGCAACTTCCTGGTCACCCCCAGCGTGGGGTTGATGATCTGGACGCTGCTCGCGTTCGGGATCAGCTTCCTGATCCTGCGCAAGCTCGCCTTCCCGCGCATCGCCGACGCGCTGGACAAGCGCCGGCGGGCGATCGAGGAGTCGATCGACCACGCCGACCGCACCAAGCGCGAGGCCGACCAGCTGCTCGAGGAGTACCGCGCACGCCTGCGCGAGGCTCGCGAGCAGGCCGACGACATCACCATGCGCGCCCAGCGGGCGGCACAGCACCGCGAGGAGCAGGCGAAGATCGAGGCCAAGAAGTACCGCGAGGAGCTCATGGAGTCCACGCGCAGGGACATCGAGAACGAGACCCGGCGCGCCCTCGACGACATCCGCAAGGAGGTCGCCAACCTCACGGTGCTGGCCACCGAGAAGGTGACCCGGAAGACGCTCGACGACGACGATCACCGGCGGTTGATCGAGGAGGCACTCGGCGAGGTCGACTTCTCGCAGCTGGCCGGCGACGAGGGGAACGGCAGCCACTAGATGGAGGAGATCGCCGAGGTCTACTCGCGATCCTTGTTCGAGGTCGCCCAGGAGCACGACGTGATCGATCGCGTGCACGACGAGCTCGGTGAGTTCGTCGACGCCCTGGACGCGAACCGCGACCTGCAGATCTTCTTCTTCTCGCCCTACTTCTCCGCGCAGGAGAAGAAGGAGGGGATCGACCAGGCGGTCACCGACGCGGACGAGCGCTTCCTCCACTTCCTCGAGCTGCTCGCCGAGCGCCATCGGCTCCCGGCCATCTTCCGCATCCGGCGCGAGTACGACCGGATGTGGGCGGAGGAGCACAAGCTCCTGCCGGTGTCGGTGACCAGCGCTGTCAAGCTCGACGAGCAGATCGTCACCGAGATCGGCCGGCGGATCGAGGAGCAGACCGGCCGCCGCATCGAGCTCTCGAGCACCGTGGACCCGGCCGTCGTCGGCGGCCTGGTGCTGCAGGTCGGCAACATGATCATGGACGCAAGCCTCAAGGCCCGCCTCGAGCGGCTGAGAAAGCAAGTAGCCCGAGGCGCCTAGGCCTCAGAAGGAGACCCCAGACAGTGCAGATCAAGCCAGACGAGATCACCAGCATCCTCAAGAGCCGCATCGAGGGGCTCGAAGACGGCGACGGCGGCGACCTCTCCGAGGTCGGCACCGTGCTGTCCATCGCCGACGGCATCTCGCGCGTGCACGGCCTGGACAACTGCATGTCGCTCGAGATGCTCGAGTTCCCCCACGACGTGACCGGGCTCGCGCTCAACCTCGAGTCCGACAACGTCGGCGCCGTGCTGTTCGGCGACTGGGACAAGATCGAGGAGGGCGACACGGTCAAGCGGACCAACCGCCTGCTCGAGATCCCGGTCGGCGAGGGCCTCCTCGGGCGGATCGTCAACCCGCTCGGCGAGCCGCTGGACGGCAAGGGCGACATCGACTTCGAGGGCACCCGCCCGGCCGAGTTCAAGGCTCCCGGCGTCGTGCAGCGCCAGCCGGTGGAGGAGCCGATGCTCACCGGCCTGAAGGCCGTCGACTCCATGACCGCGATCGGCCGCGGCCAGCGCGAGCTGATCATCGGGGACCGCCAGACCGGCAAGTCCGCGGTCGCGATCGACACGATCATCAACAACGCCGAGTCCGACCTGATCTCGATCTACGTGGCCATCGGCCAGCGCATGTCGACCGTGGTCGGCGTGGCCGAGACGCTGGAGGACAACGGCGCGCTCGACTCGACGATCATCGTCGCCGCCCCGGCCGACGAGGCCGCGCCGATCAAGTTCATGGCCCCTTACGCGGGCTGCGCGATGGGCGAGCACTTCCTCTACAACGGCAAGCACGCGCTGTGCATCTACGACGACCTGACCAAGCACGCGTACGCGTACCGGCAGATGTCGCTGCTGCTGCGCCGCCCGCCGGGCCGTGAGGCCTACCCGGGCGACGTCTTCTACCTGCACTCGCGCCTGCTCGAGCGGGCGGTGAAGCTCAACGACGACCTGGGCGGCGGCTCGCTGACCGCGCTGCCGATCATCGAGACGCAGGCGGGCGACGTGTCGGCCTACGTGCCCACGAACGTCATCTCGATCACCGACGGCCAGATCTTCCTCGAGGGCGACCTGTTCCGCTCGGGCGTGCGGCCGGCCATCAACGTGGGCATCTCGGTGTCCCGCGTGGGCGGCAACGCGCAGCCCAAGCCGATGAAGAAGGTGGCCGGCAAGCTGCGCCTGGACCTGTCGCAGTACCGCGAGCTGGAGTCCTTCGCGCAGTTCGGCTCCGAGCTCGACGCCGACACGCAGGCCACCCTGGCCCGCGGCGAGCGGCTGGTGGAGACGCTCAACCAGGACGAGCTGAAGCCCTGGAAGATCGAGCACCAGGTCGCGGCGATCTACTCCGGCACGGGCGGCTACCTCGACCGCATCAAGGTCGACCGCGTCGCAGGAGTTCCACGAGTCGCTGCTCCAGCGCCTCGACGCCGAGGAGTCGGACCTGATGGAGAAGATCGCCGAGGGCGACTGGGACGACGACATCGAGGAGAAGCTCGGCGAGGCGATCCGCGACGCCATCGACGACTTCGGGCCCGACTTCGACGAGGAGGGCAACGAGCTCGAGGAGGGCGAGTCCGACCGCGTCAAGTCCGAGGAGGAGCGCGAGAAGGAAGGGCGCACCTCCGCCTCGAGCGAGGACGAGGACTCGGAGGACGAGTCCGATGAGGATTCGGATGACTCCGACGACGACGACTCCGACGACTCAGACGACGAGGACGAAGACGAGAACTAGTGGCCTCTCAGAAGGACACCAAGAGCCGCATCTCTTCTGTGAAGAACATCCAGAAGATCACGCGCGCCATGGAGATGGTCGCCGCGGCCCGGCTGCGCCGCGCCGAGCAGCGCATCGAGGCCATGCGCCCCTACGCCGACGCCATCCGCCGCATGACCGGCCGGGTGGTCGAGGCGGTCGAGCGCATCCCCGACCTGCCGCTGCTCGAGGAGCACGACGAGACCAAGAAGGTCGGGCTGCTCCTGGTCACCGGCGACCGCGGACTGGCCGGCCCGTTCAACTCGCAGATCATCCGCGCGGGCAACCGGCGCGAGCGCGAGCTGCGCGACGAGGGCAAGGAGGTCGTCTGGTACGCCTCCGGGAAGCGCGGCATCTCCTCGCTGTCCTTCCGCGGGCGCGACGTGGTGATCGGCCGCCAGGGCTACACCGACCGGCCGGCCTACTCCAACGCCCGCAACCTGGCGAACGACATCGCGAGCCAGTACGAGTCGGAGAACGTCGACCGGGTCGAGATGATCTTCAACCACTACGAGTCGGCCATGAGCCAGGAGGTCCAGAACGACGTCCTGCTGCCCCTCCAGCAGATCGAGCACCTGGTGGCCGACGACGAAGGCGGGGATCCCCGCGAAGAGGACGAGGAGAAGAAGCGCCAGGGGCTGTGGATCTACGAGCCCGACCCCGAGGAGATGCTCAAGCGCCTCGTCCCGGACTACATCGAGATCTCGATCTACCGAGCCCTGCTCGAGTCGACGGCCTCCGAGCACGGCGCGCGCATGACCGCCATGCGCAACGCCCAGGAGAACGCGACCGAGATGATCGAGGACCTAGAGCTTCAGATGAACCGCCAGCGTCAGGCTGAGATCACCCAGGAGATCATGGAAGTGGTCGCCGGCGCCGAGGGCCTCACCTAAACGAGCAAGGAGAAACGTGGAAGCAGCCACCCAGAGCGAGCAGGAGAGCAAGAACGGCGGCGGACAGAACGTCGGCCGCGTCGAGGAGATCGCCGGCGTGGTGATCGAGGCCGTCTTCCCCGACGACCTGCCCGAGATCAACACCGCGCTCGAGGCCGAGCTCGACCCGCAGACGGGTGAGAGCGACAACGACGACGGCCAAGCTCGCCGGCACCGAGGCCCAGCCGGGCGGCGGCGAGGGTGGCAAGCACACGGTGATCTTCGAGGTCCAGCAGCACCTGGGCGACGACCGCGTGCGCGCGGTCGCGATGGACGCGACCGACGGCCTGCAGCGCGGCGCCGAGATCCGCGACACCGGTGGGCCGATCACCGTCCCGGTCGGCGACGTCACGCTAGGCCGCATCTTCAACCTGCTCGGCGAGACGATCGACGGCGGCGACGAGGTCGAGGTCGAGGAGCGCTGGCCGATCCACCGCACCGCGCCGAGCGTCGAGAACCTGACCCCGACGCGCGAGGTGCTGGAGACCGGCATCAAGGTCATCGACCTGCTCGCGCCCTACGCCAAGGGCGGCAAGGTCGGCCTGTTCGGCGGCGCCGGCGTGGGCAAGACCGTCCTGATCCAGGAGCTGATCCGCAACATCGCCGAGGAGCACGAGGGCCTGTCGGCCTTCGTCGGCGTCGGCGAGCGCTCGCGCGAGGGCAACGACCTCTGGCTCGAGATGAAGGAGTCGGGCGTCCTCGAGAAGACCATGCTCGTGTTCGGCCAGATGAACGAGCCGCCCGGCGCGCGCATGCGCGTGGCCCTGTCCGGCCTCACCATGGCGGAGTACTTCCGCGAGCAGGGCGGCCAGGACGTGCTGCTGTTCATCGACAACATCTTCCGGTTCGTCCAGGCGGGCCAGGAGGTCTCGGCGCTGCTGGGCCGCATGCCCTCGCAGGTGGGCTACCAGCCCACGCTGGAGACCGAGATGGGCCAGCTGCAGGAGCGCATCACCTCGACGCGCGAGGGCTCGGTCACCTCGGTGCAGGCCATCTACGTGCCGGCCGACGACCTCACCGACCCCGCGCCGGCATCGGTTTTCGCCCACCTCAACGCGACCACGACGCTGTCGCGGTCTATCGCGGAGAAGGGCATCTACCCGGCCGTCGACCCGCTGGACTCCACCTCGACGATCCTCAAGCCCGACATCGTCGGTCAGGAGCACTACGAGGTCGCCACGCAGGTCAAGGAGACGCTGCAGCGCTACAAGGAGCTGCAGGACATCATCGCCATCCTCGGCATCGACGAGCTCTCCGACGACGACCGCCAGCTCGTGCAGCGAGCACGCAAGGTCGAGCGCTTCCTGTCGCAGCCGTTCTTCGTCGCCGAGGCCTTCACCGGCTCGGAGGGCAAGTACGTCTCGATCGAGGACACCGTGCGCTCGTTCAAGGAGATCGTCGAGGGCAAGCACGACGACGTCCCCGAGCGCGCCTTCTACATGAAGGCGTCGATCGACGAAGTGGTGCAGGACACGTCCGATGACGAGGAGGAAGAGGACTCCTCGGAGGAGTCGGAGGAGGAAAATGGCGAGGAGTAGCTTCCCCGTAGAGGTCCTCACTCCCGAGGGCCAGATCTTCGACGACGAGGTGGAGATGGTCTCCACGCGCTCGGAGACCGGCGGGCTCGGCATCCTGGCCCACCACGCGCCGCTGATGGCGATGCTGGAGCCGACCGAGCTGCGCCTCTACAAGTCGGAGTCCGACGTGGTGACCTTCGCCCAGGGCGAGGGTTATCTGCAGGTGATCGACAACTCCGCGCTGCTGATCCTCGAGGAGGCCACGAAGCCCGAGGACCTGGACCGCTCGGAGCTCGAGTCCCAGCTCAAGGAGGCCGAGAAGTCACGCGACGAGGCCGAGAAGGGCACGGAGGAGCACCAGCGGTGCGTGCGCGAGGTCAGGCGGCTGAACAGCTTCCTCGAGATCGGCCAAGGCGGCTCCTAGCCACGTCGCGCTGCCCGGGCTGCGGTCTCGACTTGCCCGCCGCGGGCGGCCCGGCCCACGCCTACATCGGTGCCTCTCCGGAGTGCTGGGCCCTGTACGGGGAGGTCCTGGCGGAGGGCTACGCCGGCCCGGGCTCCATCGGCGTCGACGCCTACGCGGCCCAACACCCCGGCGTGCCCGGCGACCGGGCAGAGCAGTCGGTGGCGGTCCACCTGGCCGTGCTCTGCCTGGTGCTGGAGCGCGAGGCGGACATGGAGCACGCCGGCGCGCAGCGGGGCGCGCTGAGCGAGCGCTCGCGGCCGTTCGGCTGGCTCGAGCCGCCCTCGTCGCTGGGCAGCGTGACCGTGCAGGACGTGCTCGACGCCTCGTGCCACGAGGAGGGCGACGCGCGGGTGCGCGACTGGGCGCTGAGCGTGTGGGGCGCCTGGGCGCCGCACCACGAGACGATCAGGGCCTGGCTCGACGAGGGCGGCTGAGGGCCCGGGCGTTTGCGGTCACCCTGCCGAAAAAGCGCTCAGGCGGACTGAGCGTTTTTTCAGGCCGGCGCGCGCTCCGCTCTCCTCGCACGCGGTTCTTGCGGTCAAATAGGGGCATGGAGCTCGCTGCCCATCTGCCGTTGATGAGCTTCGGAGACGACGCCGCTGTCGCTCGGCCGCCTGAGTGACGGTCGATGCCGCCCGGGACCGCGGCTTCGCCGCCGTCTCGGCCAACGACCACTTCGTCTTCCAGACGCCCTGGCTCGACGGGCCGACGGCGCTGGCGGCGGTCATCGAGCGCTCGGGGGACATGGAGCTGGCCACCACGCTCTCGCTCGCCGTGCTGCGCGGGCCGGTCGCGCTCGCCAAGTCGCTGGCGGCCATCGACGTCCTCTCACGAGGGCCGCGTGGTCGCCGCGCTGGGGCCCGGGCTCCTCCAAGCGCGACTACGAGCTCTTGGGCATCCCGTTCGAGGAGCGCTGGCCGCGCTTCGACGAGGCGATCGAGGAGCTGCGCGCGCTCCTGAACGACGACGCGGTCCTGGCGCCGGCACCCCGGCGGCCGGGCGGGATCCCGCTGTGGATCGGAAGCTGGGGCTCGCCGGCCGGGCTGCGGCGCGTGGCCAGGGCGGGCGACGGCTGGCTCGCGTCGGCCTACAACACCACCCCGGAGGTGTTCTCCGCCGCGCGCGGCGAGCTGACAGCCCTGCTCGAGGCCCGCGGGCGGGAGGCGGCCGGGTTCCCCAACGCGCTCTCGACCATGTGGACCTGGGTGACCGAGGATCGCGCGGAGGAGGAACGGGTCATGACGGAGGTGCTCGCCCCGATGCTCGGACGGGACCCGGCTGAGCTTCGCGGGCAGGTATGCGTCGGCTCGGCCGGACACTGCGGCGAGCTGCTCGCCTCGTACGCCGCGGCCGGCTGCGAGCGCGTCTACGTATGGCCGCTGGGCGACGAGGCGCGACAGCTCGAGCTCATCGCCGACGCGCTTGCTGCGAGCGGCGCGCCCGGCGAAGCGCCGTGAGCTGGCGGCGCTCGCGCTCCGCAGGGCGGCGCATCAGCGTCTTGAGCGCGATCCGGGTCGCGAAGGTCACCATCTGGGCGGCGTCGTCGCGACGGCGGCGGGCCGGGCCCAGCCGCCGCTCGACCACCTCGCGCCGGCGGCGGGCCAGCAGCTCGAAGCGCTCGCCGTCGCGGCGGGTGGCGTGGCCGTGGTGGTGCAGCACGCGGGCGTGGGGCCAGAACCAGGTCTCGATCCCCTGTTCGGCGGCCCGCAGGCCCAGGTCCAGGTCCTCGGCGAACAGGAAGATCTCCTCGCTCGAAGGGCCCCAGCCGCCGCAGCAGCTCGGTGCGCGCCACCAGGCAGGCGCCCACCGCCCAGCCCACCGGCCGGGGGCGGTGGGCCCGCCACGGGTCGGCCGGCAGGCGCGCGGGGCCGGGCAGCGCGGCGGGCGGGATCAGGCTCGTGGCCAGCTCGGCGGCCGAGGAGGGGAGGGGGTGGACCGAGTCCTGGCGGGAGCCGTCGGGGCGCAGCAGCGCCGGCGCGAGCAGGCGGTCCGGCCCGCGGGCGGCCTCGGCCGCCAGCGCGGCCAGCGAGCCGTCCACCAGCTCCACGTCGGGGTTGGCCACGACCGTCACGGGGCGCGTCGCCCGGCGCCAGCCCGGCGTTGACCGCCCGGCCGTAGCCCACGTTCTCGCCCAGCTCGACCACCTCGGCGCCCGCCGCGCGGGCGGCCTCGGCGCCGCCGTCCGCCGAGCCCGAGTCGACGACGATCACCTCGAGCCCTGGCAGCTGGGCGCTCCACGGAGGCCAGCAGCGCGCGCAGCTGGGGCTCGGAGTCGTGGATCACGGTGACCAGCGAGGCGTCCGCCTCCGGCCGCGGCCGGGGCGGCACCAGCTCGCGGTAGCGCCGCCGGGTGTCGGCCAGGTCCACCGCCTGCTCGGCCCGCGCCCGCGCGCCCTCGGCCAGCCGCGGGCGGTCGGCCCGCACCTCGCGCAGCGCCGCGGCGGCCGCGGCGGCGTCGCCGGGCGGGTACAGGCGGCCGCAGCCGTCGTCCACCAGCTCGGCCGGGCCCCCGGCGGCGGGGGCCACCACGGGCAGGCCGCAGGCCAGCGCCTCGGCCACCACGCGCCCGAAGGGCTCGGCGTCGGCGCAGTGCAGCAGGCACGAGGCGGCGGCCAGCTCGGCCGCGGGGTCGTCCGTGGCGCCGGCGAACTCCACCCGCCCGGCCAGGTCGGGCTGCTCGGCGCGCCGGCGCAGCTCCTCCAGCAGCCGCCGCCCGCCGGCCAGGAACGGCTCGCCCACCACCCGCAGCCGCGCCTCGGGGAGCGCGGCCACGGCCTCCAGCGCGAGGTCAGGACGCTTCCAGCCCACGATCGCGCCCAGCAGCAGGATCGGGCCGTCGTCGGGCCGGATCCGGCGGGCGGGCGCAGCCGCTCCAGGTCGACCCCCGGGTGCACCACCTCCACCCGGCCCACCGGCCCCAGGTCGCCGGCGATCGCCCGCGAGGCGCAGATCGTGAGCGCCGCCCGCCGGCAGGCCGCCTGCATCGCCTGCGCAATCGCCGGGTCGGGGGCGAGGTCGCCGTGGCGGACCACCAGCTCGGCGCCGGACCCCGCGAGCGCGGGAGCCGCCGCGATCGCGCTGCGCATGCCCCAGGCCACGACGGTCGGGGGCTCGAGCTCGCGCACCAGCCGGCGCACGTCGCGGGCGTGGGCCGCCAGTCCGCGAGCCGCGGCGCTCCGCCCGCCGCGCACCTCGAGCGGGCGCTCGGGCAGCGTGACCACCGCGGTCCCGCGGGCGCGGGCCCACGCGGCCACCGGCCCCTCGGGGATCGCCAGCAGCGGCCGGGGCTCGACGGCGTCGAGGAAGTCGAGCAGGCTGCGCCCGGCTCCCCCGGCCTGCGCTGTGTAGGAGACCACGAGCACGGTCGCGAGGACTGTATGGTCGCGCGCTGAATGGGTGAGCGAACGGAGTACGCGCCCGGCACCTTCTCCTGGGTCGATCTGGTCACGCCGGACCCGGAGCGGCGCCAAGGGCTTCTACTCGAGGCTGTTCGGCTGGGAGAGCGAGGACACGCCCGCCTCTCCGTGGCCGGTCTACACGATGCTCCGCAGGGAGGGCAAGGACGTGGCCGGGCTGTTCGAGGCGCCCGGCGAGGGCATCCCGCCCGCCTGGAATTGCTACGTGACCGTCGAGGACGTCGACGCCACGACCGAGAAGGCCGAGTCGCTGGGCGCCAGGGTGCTGCAGGGTCCGTTCGACGTGATGGAGGCGGGACGCATGTCCGTGCTCGCGGACCCGCAGGGCGCGATGATCGCGCTCTGGCAGCCCGGCAGGAGCATCGGCGCGGGCCTGGTGAACGCCCACGGAGCGCTGACCATGACCCAGCTCAACTCCTCGGACCCCGCGGGCCTCCCAGCGCTTCTACGAGGAGCTGTTCGGCTGGCGCTTCGACGCGCTGGACACCGGCGACGGGCCGCCCTTCTGGAGCGTCCACAACCGCGAGACGCTCAACGCGGGCATGATGCCGCTACCCGACGGGGCGCCCATGCCCTCGCACTGGCTGGCCTACTTCGCGGTCGACGACCTGGACGCCGCCTCGGCTCAGGTCTCCGACGGCGGGGGCCAGGTGGTCGTCGAGCCCACGCCCATCCCGGCCGGCCGCTTCCTGGTGGCCCAGGACCCCGCCGGCGCGTTCTTCGCCCTGTTCGAAGGAGAGCTCGACCCGTGAGGATCCTGGTCACCTCGTCCCGCATGCCGTTTGCGCTGGGCATGGTCCGCAAGCTCGCGTCGGAGGGCCACGAGGTCTACGCCGCCGACGACTACTCGCTCTCGCCCGGCAGCCACTCCAGGTACCTTGCGGGCCACTTCGTCTACCCGTCGCCGCGCAGCGACACGACCGGCTTCATCGCCGAGTTGGAGAAGATCGCGCAGGACAACGCGATCGACGTGATCGTCCCGGCCTTCGAGGAGGTCTTCTACCTCTCCACCCAGCTCGACCGCGTCAAGCAGTTCACCGACGTCTTCGCCTCGCCGTTCTCCACGCTGGTCCACCTGCACGACAAGGGCGCGTTCGAGCAGCTGGTCACCAAGCTCGGGCTGCCCATCCCGCAGACCGTGATCGCCTCCAGCGACCAGGAGCTCAAGGACGCCACCGACAGCATGGGCAAGTACTTCGCCCGCGCGGCCTTCTCACGCGGCGGCGTGAGCTGCCTGACCAACACCGGCCCGCTGGCCGGCGCGCTGAAGATCGAGGACATCCACCCGACGCCCGAGTCGCCCTGGCTGGTGCAGCCGTTCGTGGAGGGGGAGACCGTGTGCTCCTACAGCACCGCCCACGAGGGCAAGGTCACCTCGCACCTGCTCTACCGGATCCCGCGCCAGTGGAAGCACGCCACGGGCATCGGGTTCGAGTCCATCGACGCCACGGAGGCGCTGCGGCTGATCGAGCCGGTGATCGCCGAGCTGAAGTACACGGGGCAGGTCTCGTTCGACTTCCTCATCACCGACGACGGGCTCACCTACGTGGAGTGCAACCCGCGACCGACCGACGGCGTGCTGCTGATGCCCCGCGACGAGCTGTCGAAGGGGATCCTCGAGCCGGGGGGCGAGACCTACGTGCTCGACCCCGGCGGCCACGTGCAGCTGGACCTGGCCGTGCTGGCCGACGGCTTCGCCGACCACCTCAAGCGGCTGCCCGACACCATCCACGACCTCGCCCAGGTCGAGGACGCGGGCAAGGGCTGGCGCGACCCGATGCCGACCCTCTACTCGACGCTGGCGGTGGCCCACTTCGCCGGGCAGAGCCTGCGCGAGCACAAGGGCCTGTTCGAGGCCATGGCGGGCGACATGAACTGGGACGGCGAGCCGATCGACGGAATGTCGGAGGCCGATGCCAAGCTGCTGACGGGTCTGCGCCCGGGCTAGCCCTTCGCGTCGCCGTAGGGCGCGTCGCGCCCGCGCACGGCCTCCTTGAAGCCCTCCTCCATCGCTTTGCGCTGGAACTCGTAGCCCTCCGGGGTGTGCCGGGCGATGCCGTCGAAGAACACGCTCAGGGTCTGGGTGGAGTCCACCGCCTGGGCCTTGATCGCCTGGTTGACCGCGAGCTTGTGCATCACCAGCTGGTTGACGGGCGTCAGCGCGATCCGCTGCACCAGCTCCTCGAAGCGGTCGTCCAGCTCCGGCGCCGGGTGGGACTCCAGCGCGAGCCCCCAGTTCGCCGCCTGCTCCCCGGTCGAGCAGGTCGCCGGTGAACAGCAGCCGCTTGGCGCGCTCGGCGCCGATCCGGTGGGCCCACAGCATCGACGTGGGCACGCCCCACACCCGTGCGGGCGGGTAGCCGATGCGGGCGTCGTCGGCGATCACCAGCAGGTCCGAGCACAGCGCCATGTCGGTGCCGCCGGCGACGCAGAAGCCGTGGACCTTGGTCAGCGTGGGCTTGTCGGAGTGGAACAGCGACATGAAGCCGCGCAGGTTGCGGCTCATGAACTGCCAGTCCAGCACCGGGTCCCACGTATGCGAGGGGTCGTGGTTGGCGATCTGGTTCTCGGCGAACTCCTTGAGGTCGTAGCCGCCGCAGAACCCCTTGCCGGCCCCGCTGAGGGCGATCACGTGCACATCGGGGTCGAGGTTGGCCCGCTCCACGCACTCGGCCAGCTCGCGCGGCATGTCGAGCGTGATGCCGTTGCCGCGCTCGGGACGGTCGAGGACGATCCGGGCGACGCGCCCGTCGAGCTCGTAGCTGAGGGTGTCCACCCGCTAGACCGCCAGCGCACGCTCGACGATCGGCTCGGCGTCCACCTCGGTGGGCAGCGTGCCGAAGGCGCGGCCGCTGTGCCCGTCAGCCGCGAGGCGCAGAAGGCGTGCGCGACCTCGGGCGGGGCGTGGCGGACCAGCAGGCTCGCCTGGAGCCCCAGCGCCAGGTCCTCGACCAGCTGGCGGGCCTGCCACTGCGGGTCGGACACCGGGGAGCTCGTGCAGCCTGTCGAGGTGCCCGTCGAAGCGCAGGTCCCCGCCGCGCGCCTGCTCCAGCTCGGCCATGAAGGCGGGCAGCGCCTCGGGCTCCTTTGCCATCACGCGCAGCACGTCGAGCGCCGCCACGTTGCCCGAGCCCTCCCAGATGGAGTTCAGCGGGGAGTCGCGCAGCAGGCGGGGCATGCCGGACTCCTCGACGTACCCGTTTCCGCCCAGGCACTCGAGGGCCTCGACGGCGTGCGCCGGGGCGCGCTTGCACACCCAGTACTTGCTCACCGCCGTCGCGAGCCGCCGGAACGGGGCGTCCTCCTCGTCGTAGGCGCGGGCGACGCGCATCGCCGTGGCGGTGGCGGCCTCCGACTCGATCGCCAGGTCGGCCAGCACGTTGAGCATCAGCGGCTGCTCGGCCAGCGGCGCGCCGAACGCCGACCGGTGACGGGTGTGGTGGACGGCCTGCGCGGTGCCCCAGCGCATGCCGGCCGCCGAGCCGATCAGGCAGTCCAGCCGGGTGTGGTTGACCATGCGGGTGATCGCCGCCACGCCGCGGCCCTCCTCGCCGACCAGGCGGCCCTTCACCCCGTGGAACTCGACCTCGGAGGAGGGCAGCGAGCGCGTGCCCAGCTTGTCCTTGAGCCGCTGGACGCGGAAGCCCGGGTCGCTGCTCTCGAACAGGAAGCAGGACAGGCCCTGCGGGGGCCTGGGCGAGCGTCAGGAAGACGTCGCACGGCGGATAGGAGCAGAACCACTTGTGGCCGGTGATCTCGTACAGGCCGTCGCCGGCGGGCTCGGCGGAGGTGGTGTTGGCGCGGACGTCCGAGCCGCCCTGCTTCTCGGTCATCGCCATCCCGGCCAGGGCGCCCTGGTCGAGCGAGGGGAGGGTCAGGCGCGGCTCCCACTCGGCCGCGAGCTCCTCGTTGAGGCGCAGCGCCGGGATCACCGAGTAGGTCATCGACACGGGGCACATGACGCCCGCGTTGGCCTGGCTCCAGAGGTACATCAGCCCGGCGCGGACCACGTGCCCGCCCGCACGCTCCTCGCGCCAGGGCAGCGAGTGGATCTCGCGCTCGACCGCCTGCCGCAGCAGCCAGTCCCAGGAGGGGTCGAGCTCGACCTCGTCGATGCGGTTGCCGTACCGGTCGTGGGTGCGCAGGCGGGGCTCGTTGCGCTCGGCGCGCTCGGAGTGCTCGATGGCCTCCGGCGTGCCGGCCAGCGCGCCGGTGTCGCGCAGGCGGTCCTCGCCCCACGCGCCGCCCTCGCGCGCCATCGCCTCGCCCAGCGCGAGGTCGGCGTCGAAGACGTTGTACGGCGCCAGCGGCGGCGGCTGGTTCAGCACTTGGTGGGTATCAGGCTGCGCGCGCCAGGCGACGGCCATGTGGGGCCTCCTCGTTGGTGGGTACGGCGTCGGTGCAGAGCTTGACCAGGGTGACCACGAGCCGGTCGTGGTCGCCGGGGGAGGGGTCGGCCAGGGGGCCGACCAGCGCTTCGCCCAGGGCGCCGACCAGCGCGGCGGCCACCGTGGCGGTGTCGTGGGGCGGGAGCTCGCCGGCGGCCACGCCCTCGTCGAGGGTCCGGGCGAAGGCGTCGCGGTAGCCGCGCCGCAGCACGAGCCGCTCGGCCTCGACTGCGGGGTCCACGGGCTCGGCCAGCTGCGACCAGGCCAGCCGCTTGCCGGCCAGCGCGCGGCGGGCGAAGGCCTCGGCCGCGGCGGCGATTCGCTCCAGCGTGCTGCCGCCGGTCTCGGCGACCGTGCGCTCGACCACCGCGAGCTCGCGGTTCGCGGCGCGGCGGAAGACCTCGGCGAACAGCTCGGCCTTCGAGCCGAAGTGGCGGTAGACGCTGCCGGTGGCCACACCGGCGCGCCCGGCCACCACCTGCACGCTCGCGGAGGCGTAGCCGCCCTCGGCCACCTGGGCGAGCGCGGCGTCGACGATGGCCTCGCGGGCCTCCTCCTGGCGGCGCTGGGTCTTCTCGGTTGGCCGGTAGGGCATTGCGCGGTCCAAGAAGTGAACCACGATTCACGGCTTCCCGCAAGGCGGCTCAAACGCGCGCGGGCGCCGGAGGAGCCTGCTCCTCGGTCGCCTCGTCGGCGAAGGGCTCCGGGGTCTTTGGCACCCACCGCTTGAGGGTCATCGCGGGCCGTTCCACGCAGTAGTAGCTCACCGCGGCGACGGCGAGCGCGAGGCCCAGTGACACCGGCCACTTCGCCGGAATGTCCCAGCCATCGACCTCGAAGAGCACCGCGAGGTGGTAAAGGAACAGCGAGTACGACACGAGGCCTATCCACATGAGGACCCGGTTGGCCAGCAGCCGGCGCACGAGTCCCCGGGTCTGGTCGCCGAAGACCGCCGGGATCACGACGGCGAGGCCGATTAGCGCATACAGTGCGCTGCGGATGACCCAGACGCCCGTGCCCGGGCGCTCCTCGGCCCGGCCGTCGAGCCCGAGCTGGGTGCTCACCACCCAGAAGGCCAGCAGCGCGACGCCCCACGCGACCCCCGGGAAGCGGTCGAGGCCCCGGATCCACCCCGTCGGCTCGCGTTCCTGATACCACACGCTCACTACGGCGAGGCCCATGCCGCCGGCGAAGACCTGGAGGTAGCAGGGCAGGGTGAGGTGAAGGGGGATGCGCTCGAGGCCCGCGCTGGTGTAGCCCTTGGCCGAGGCGAAGGTCGTGAAGGCAAAGCCCGCGATCGCCAGGCCGGCGACCCCGGCGAGCTCGGCGCGCAATCGTGCGGCCCCGCTCGAAAGGGGAAGAGCGCGCAGGGCGAGGGCGTACACCGGAAGCATCACGTAGAACGCGGCCTCGACGCTTAAGCTCCAGGCTTGGGAAAGCCCCCCCACGGCTAGCCCGGGACGGTAGGACTGGGCAAAGGGGTAGAGCCACACCGCGTTCCGTAGCTCGAACACGTACCGCTCACCGATCCAGAGCGCGATGATGGTCAGGGCGACCCAGTAGGCGGGGCCGATTCTCAGCAGCCGTCGCCAAGCGTACGCCCCGATCGAGGGTCCCGGCACGCCGCTCAGGCGCGCGCGCGCAAACGGTCGATAGAGCAGAAACCCGGAGATCACAAAGAAGATGTAGACGCCGACCTCCAGCCGGGCGGCGTACGGCCGCAGCGGACCGGGAGCGTTGTTGCGAAGCGTGAAGTAAGCGTGGGTGCCGAAGATCGCCAGCGCTCCGATGGCCCGCAGCGAGTCGAAATGCGGAAAGCGGGTCGCGCGGGCGTTCATCTACCCACGTAATCGCGGTGCCGCAGCGCTCGGGCCACCAGTCTCCGAGCGCTGCGGGCGGTTTCGGCCAGTCCCTCGCGGCGGGTGCGGTCCGCCGCTATGAGCGGGTACTGACCGAAGCTCGACAGGGCCAACGCTACGCGCCGCCCGCGGGGCGCCGGGCGCTCGCCCGCCTCCGCGCAGAAGCGCACCAGCGGCTCGACTGCGCGTGACCACCGCAGCCTTTCGCAGACCCGAACGGCCCGGTCGCGGATAGCGTCCCGACGGGCCGGATCGTCGAGCAGCTCCGCGCAGGCCTCGGCGAACGCCGCGTCCCCCCCGGCTGTCACGGTAGCTCCCAACTCCTCGACCTCCACCAGCTCTGCCACCGAGTCTCCCTCGGTGGTCACGACCGGCAGGCCGGCCCAAAGGTAGTCGAGTATCCGGGTGCGAAAGGAGAAGCGCGTCTCGAGGTGGTCGGGGTGCGCCGAGATGCCCAGGTCGGCGTCCAGCAACAGCGCCTCCCGCTCGGAGTAGGGCACCCACCCGCGCCCGAAGTGGACGTTGCGTCCCTCCAGGCCAAGCCGGCGAGCGAGCTCGATCGCCTGCCCGGCGGCCGAAGGCACCTCGCCCGGGCTGTGCTGAGGGCGCTCGACGCCCATGAACACCAGGTGCACCGGCCGGCCTGCGTCCACCATGCGCTTCATGGCGCGGATCGGCGTGAGCGCATCCAGCCAGCGCCAGATGCCGCCGCCCCAGAGCAACACCGGATCGTCGGGCCCGATGGCGGGCCAGATTTCCCTCAAGCGCCCGGAGGTGGCTCGCGGGGGGCGATCGGGCACCCCGAAGGGCACCACATCGACGAACGAGCGATACGTCCGATCGCCCGCATAGTCGCGTGGATCGAGCAGGCCGGTGAGGGCCATCCCGCCCAGCCACATGTCACGCTGCTTCTCGCTTGCGCAGATCACGAAGTCGGCCGCGGCGAGCTGGGCGAGCGCGGTCAGGTCGGTCTGATGCACCGCCGCTGGTCCCCTGGCGCTCTCCGCGTGGGCGACGGCCTCCAACACCTCCACGACGATCGGGTTGTAGAGGTCGGCCACGTAGCGTACCGGCAGGCGCCGGATGTGACGCAAGAGCTGGGAGGGCAAGCGTTGGGCCACCACGACGTCGTGCTCGGTGAGCGCCTGGCGGAGTAGCTCGAAGTCCTCGAGGCCCGCCTCGAGCATGGCGACAGGGGCTTCACCGGCCGAGCTCGGGCCGGGTGCGGCCAACGTGACCTCGCACGAGGCCGACAGCGCGCGGGCCAGCTCCCAAGCGCGGATGGCGGGACCGGCCATCCGGCCGCCCACCGGCTCGGAGGACACGACCAGGACCCGGGTCACGGGGTCCTGCCTCTCGCGGGTGCCTCGGCCAGCAGCCGGAAGAACAGATGAGGCCGGATCAGCCCTGCCCGGTCCAGGCTTCGGTACAGAGGGCGAAGTGCCGGCGGAAGCACCAGCCCGGCGAGGCCGCGGTCCACCGGTGCTGACTGCTCAACGCGGCAGGAGCCGAACACCGAAAGCAGCTCCGCCCTGAGCGAGGCGACGGTATAGGCGCGCTTGTGGTCGGTGTCGAGCATGTGGGTGAACTCGACGGGCACTCTGCCGAAGTCCTGCGTTGCGTTTGGTGTGGACAGCAGCACATTGCGCCGCGCCACGCGCTCGGCTTCGCGCAGGAAGGAGCGCGGATCGGAGACGTGCTCGATCACCTCGAGGGCGAGCACCGTGTCCACGTTGTCATCCTCGAGCGGGATCCGTCCGCCGTCGTACGTCTCTGCGCTCACGCCGTGCTCGCGCGCACGCCGAACGTAATCCGGTTCCACGTCGAGCCCGATGGCCTCGAAGCCGCGCTCGGCCAGCGCCTTCGTGTATCCCCCAGGCCACAGCCCAAGTCCAGGACCCTTGGCCCGGCCCGGGTCGCGGCGAACTCCACAAGCGCTGCGTCGACCTGTTCGTCGGGCTCCTCACCGAGGTAGAAGGTCCGGCTGTCGCGCGGTCCGCGAGAAGTCACGTCCGAAGGCCGGCGGCGAGCTGCCGGCTCGTGGGGCTCACGGCGAACAGGATGCCGAGGTAGACCGCAGCTCCGAGCGTCGCCAGGACCAGCGTCGATCCGCCGCGCAGCGGTAAGAGCACGGCGGCCATGGCCGCCGTGCCGCCCAGCGCCGCCGGAAGCGGACCGGGGGAGGGGAAGAAGCTGAAGTTGCGGCGCATGAGGTAGACCGACCCCGCGAGGATGAGCAACTCGCAGCCTACGGTCACGGTGGCTGCAGCCACTATGCCGAAAACGGGTACCAGCGCCAGGTTCAGCGCCACGTTGATCACCAGACCCGTGACGTTGAGCCACAACGCGCTCATCTGGCGCTCCTTGGCGATCAGGGCGTAGCCGAAGATGCCGTTCACCCAGCCCAGCGCGCCCGCGGTGAAAAGTATCGCCAGCGGCTGCGCGGCGTCCGCGAAGTGCTCGCCGGCCGTCAGCTCGACGACCCCCGGAGCGAGGATTGCCCCTCCGGCGGCAAGCGGCACCCCGATCACAACAAAGAGGTTCCATGAGCTCTGGATGGCCCCGTTCAGGCGCGGGTCGGAGTCCTGCACGTAGCGCGATATGAGCGGGAACGTGGTGGCCAGGAAGACCGTTCCCAGAGCCACCGTCAGCTCCAGGATGCGGTAGGCCAGCGAGTACAGGCCCACCTCCGACACCGGCAGGAACAGCGAGATGATCAGGGTGTCCGCGCGGAAGTAGAGCTGGTTGATGGCGAGGGCGATGCCCAATGGCACGCCGGCGGTGAGGAGCGCCCGCCACACCGCGACATCGGCGAGCGGGCGGATCGACACGATGCTCCGGCTGAGCGCGTAGGTGACCACGAGGCTTGCGAACATGCCCACGGCCGCCGCCCCGATGACCGCGTAGAAGCCGAGGTCCAGCGCGGCCACCGCCACCACCGCACCAAGTGCCACAGCGCGCCCGAGGACGTCGGACGCCACCGCTCGGCTCATTACCAGCCGCGCTTGGAAGACCGCCACGATCGACGTGTTGAGCAGCCCGAGCGTGAGCGGTGCCGCGGCGGCGACTATCGCCAGGCGGACGTCGGGCTCGTAAGGGAGGAGGAAGCTGATCCCCGCCCCCAGCCCGAATGCGGCAAGCGACAAGAGGCCACGCAGCATGAGCGCGTTGCCCACGAGCGTCTCGGTGCGGTCGGGCCGCTTGCTGATCTCCCGCACCACCGTCGCGAACAGGCCGACGTCGGCCAGCACGCCGAACAGCTGCATGTAGGTGATGGCGAGCGCGTAGCGGCCGTAGCCGGCGGTGCCCAGGTAGCGGGTGATGACCGCGATGGAGACCGCCCCCATCACCATCATCGCGGCCTTGCCGGCAACCTGCACCGCCGTGTTGCCCGCGACGAGGCGCCGGTTGGAGGTGCGGCGAGGGGCCTCGGAGGTGCTCACGCTCCCTAGGCTGCCAGTTCGTGCGGGCGCCCTGGATTCACTTGGCGCTGCTCTTCGCAGCGGCTGCCCTGCTCTCGGCGATCACGGTCCTGGACGGTGTGAATCCACACGACGAGGGGTTGATGCTCCAGGCGGGAGCCAGGGTGGCATCAGGGGAGCTCCCGTACCACGACTTCTACCTCAACTACGGGCCGGCCCAGCCGCTGGTGCTGGGAGGACTGGACCTCGCCTTAGGCCCCAACCTCCTGGCCTGGCGGATAATGCGGGTCCTGCTCGACGCGGGGGTCGCCCTGCTCGTCTACCTGGTCGCCAGGCGCCAGACCGATGGCGAGGCCCCCGCGCTGCTCGCCTGGCTGGCGGCCGCTGCGTCGATGTCCATTCTCGCGCTGCCCTCCCCGTTCCCGGCCGCCCTGGCGCTGGCCCTCGGAGCCGTGCTGCTCGCGCGCGCCGCGCCGCTCTGGGCCGGCGTGCTGGCCGGGCTGGCGCTCGCCTTCCGCATCGACCTGGGACTGGCGGCGGCGGCCGGCGCGCTCATCGCCGCGTGGCCGGAAGGCAGAGGCGCCGTGGGGCGAGTAGGCATGGCGGTGGCGGCCACCGCGCTGGTGGTGGTCGGCCCCTTTGTCGTGCTGGGCGGCCCGGGCCGGTTCTGGGACCAGACACTCGGCTTCGCCCTCGACGAGCAGGGGCTGCAGCGCCTGCCGTTGCCCGGCGGCTTCGAGCGCGGTCTCGACCCCAACGGCCTGCTCGACCACTTCTTCCCGTACGTGCTGTTGGGCGGCCTGGCGCTCTGGGCCGTCGCGGCGGTTCGGCGCCGCCCTTCGCCGGCCGAGCTGGCGCCGCTGCCGCTCGCGCTCGCCGGCGCGCTGTACCTGCTCGCGCGGGTCGACGGCTTTCACCGGCTGCCGCTCGAGGTCGGGCTGGCAGCCCTGCTGGGAGCCTCGGTCGGCGGGCTGTTGCGAGCGGGCCGCCGCGGCTGGGCGGTCGCTCTGGCCCTGCCGCTGGCGCTGGTGGCCCTCCAGGGGCTCGACCAGAAGCGGCTCGAGCTGGTCAGCGGGCCGCCGCTGGTGGCGGTCGAGGGCCAGCACGGGGTGCGCGCTCCGCGCGCCGAGGCGCACGCGTTGAACGAGCTACGCAGGCTGGTCGATGCGCGCGTGCCCGAGGGCGAGCCGGTGTTCGTGGCCAACCCGCGTCACGACCTCGTGCGCGTGGGTGACCCGCTGGTCTACGTGGTGGTCGACCGCCCGAATCCCACCCGCTACGACGTGATGCAGCCGGGCGTCGTGACCACCGCGGGGGCCCAGAGCGAGATGGTGGCCGATCTGCTCCGGACGCGTCCGGAGCTCGTCGTCCGCTGGCTGAGCCCGGTGGCCGACCAGGCCGAGCCCAACGGCGCGGGCCGATCGAGCGGAGTCCGGATCCTCGACCGCTATCTCGCGCGGGCCTACCGGTCGTACAGGCGCATCGGCGACTTCGAGGTCCTTCGCCTGCGCCGGGCTCAGTTCTAGATTCGCAGCGATGGATCCCCTGACCAGACTGCCCGGGCTCCGCGCCTCGGCGTTGTCGTCGGACACCGGCCGCGCCGTGGGCCTCGGCGTGCTGGCGATGGCGGCCAACGGTATCTCGCTCGCGTTCACCGTCGTGTTCGCGCGCGTCTTGGGCTCCGACGGTTATGGCTCGCTCATCGCGCTGACCGCGGCCTTCCTGATCCTCGCCTTACCGGGTCAGGCACTGCAGGTGGCGGTGGCCCGCGACGTCAGCCGCCAGGTCGACGGGCACGACCCATCCCTGGCCGCCAACGTTCGCCGTTGGGCCCGCACGCTGGTGGTGACCACGCTGGTGGTGGCCCTCGTAGCGGCACTGCTGCGCCATCCGCTGGCCGGCCTGATCGGAGTGCATCTCGAGTGGGCTGCGGCCGCGACTCTTCCCATGGGCTGCGCCTGGCTCCTGCTGTGCATCGAGCGTGGCGTGTTCCAGGGCATCGGCAGCTACGGCATGGCCGGCGGCAGCTTGGTCCTTGAGGCCTCGGGGAGGTTCGTCTTCGCGTTCTTCCTGGTTGCGCTGGGCCTCGACGCCACCGGCGCCTTTCTGGGCCAGGGCGCCTCGGTGGTGGCGCTGTCGCTGATCCTGTTCGTCCCGCTCAACCGCCGCCTGGCCCGGCTCGGGGCGGCCGAGGCGGCGGCGGCCCGGCCGCTGGCCGACGTCTTGCGCGCCGCCGCCGTGCCCTTGGTGGCGCTCGGGCTGTTCGCCCTGCTGCAGAACCTCGACGTCATCCTGGTCCGCAACGTCGCGAGCGAGGACGTGGCCAGCGACTATGCGGCGGTATCGGTGGCCGCCAAGGCGCTGGTCTGGATCGCGATCGGGATCGGCCTGTTCCTGCTCCCGGAGGCCACCCGCCGGACCGCGCGCGGGGAGGACGGCCGGCCGGTGTTCCTGCGCGCGCTAGCGGTCGCGGGGACCCTGGGCCTGGGCCTTACCGCCGCCTTCGCTGTGGTGGGCCGGCCCGTTCTCGAGATCGCCTTCGGCGAGGGCTTGGCTGACGGCGCCGCGGCGCTGCCCTGGCTCACGCTGGCGATGGGCCTGCTCGCGATGGTTTACCTCGCAGTGCAGTTCCTTCTCGCCCTGCGCCGGGTCGCCTTCTTGGCGATGTTGGGGATTGCCGCAGTGGTGGAGCTCGCCGTCCTCGGCGCCATCGGGCCCGATCTGGTGGGCGTGACGCTCGGTGTGCTGGCCGTGGAGGTCGCCCTGGCGCTCGGGGTGATCGCTTCGGGCATTCGCGCCGGGCATCCCGGTCACCCGGTCCCGGTGGACTCAGATGGAAGCGGTCTCCTCGACGGCGCGGGCGTCGAAGCTGCGCCGGGCCCGGCGGAGCTTGGGGAGGAGGAACAGGGCCTCGACTGCGATGCCGAGCGACATCTTGCTCACGCCCGACCATCCGGTCGCGGAAGCAGATCGGCCGCTCGATGACCGCGAAGCCCGCCAGTAGGGCGCGATAGGTCAGCTCGATGTTGAAGACGTAGCCTTGGGAGCGCAGGGACGAGGGCTCGATGGTCTGGAGCACCTCCCGTCGGATGCAGCGAAACCCCGTGGTCAGGTCGCGCACGTGCACGCCCAGTACCCTGCGTGCGTACACCGACCCTCCGTAGCTCAGCAGTCGGCGCAGGCGCGGCCACTCGACGATCCGGCCTCCCTCCACGTAGCGCGAGCCGAGCACCAGGTGGTGGTCCACGCTCGCGTCGATCAGCGCCGGGAGGTGACGGGGGTCGTGAGAGAAGTCGGCGTCCATCACGATCACCAGCTCGGCGCCGGCGCCCACGGCGCGGCGGAACCCGGCGAGGTAGGCCTGGCCCAGCCCCGGCTTGCCTTCGCGGTGCAGCACCTCGAGCTCGGACATCTCTTCGGAAAGCCGGTCGCAGAGCGCCCCGGTGCCATCGGGAGACATGTCGTCGACCACCAGCAGCCGCCACTGTCCGGGTACCGCTCGTTCGAGCTCTTCAGCCGTGGCCCGCAGCAGCGGCTCCAGGCTGTCGACCTCGTTGTAGGTGGGGATCGTGACCCAGATCGGCGCCGACACGGTCCGTACGATACGGCTGCTTTGAACGCCGCGCCGCTGCACATCCTCGTCTTGGCCGACCGGGACTGGACCCACCACGACACCGGCGACACGGTCCCTACGATTCGGCTGCTTTGAACGCCGCGCCGCTGCACATCCTCGTCTTGGCCGACCGGGACTGGACCCACCACGACACCGGCGGCAACGGCACGAACCTCGGAGCCCACATCCTGCGCTGGGCGGACTGGGGAAACCGGGTGACGGTCGTGACCGGAAGCTACCCGGGAGCTGAGGCGGTTGAGCGCTTCGGTCCCAACCTCGTGGTCCACCGGGCCGGTGGCAGGGGCACGGTCTTCCCGCGCGCGATGTGGAAGGTGCTGCGAGGGACCGGGCGCGAGGCCGATGTGGTGCTCGAGGTAATCAACGGCATCACCTTCCTCACTCCGCTGTGGCTGCGAAAGCCGCGCCTGGCGCTCGTGCATCACGTGCACCGCGGAATCTTCCGGGGCGAGTTCGGGCCCCGGCTGGGCTCGCTGCTGTTTCGGGTGCTCGAGGCCTACCCGCTGCGTTCTCTCTACCGCAGGACGCCCTTCACCACCATCTCGCGCAGCGCAAAGGCCGACCTCGTGGACGTGGGCATCCCGCCGGAGAACGTCGCGGTCGAGTATCTCGGCGTGGAGCAGGATGAGTTCCAGCGCAGCGAGAAGTCGCCTGAGCCGCGTCTCGTGTTCGTGGGTCGCCTGAAGGCCTACAAGCGGATCGAGACCGTGCTCGACGTGCTCGCGCGGTTGCCGGGCGTCGCGCTGGACATCGCGGGGGAGGGAGACCACCGGCCGGACCTTGAGAATGAGATCCGGCGGCGCGGTCTCGCAGACCGGGTGACCATGCACGGGTACGTGGACGTGCCCACGCGCGCACGCATCTACGGGCGGGCGTGGGTGAACCTCACCGCCTCCTCCTCCGAGGGCTGGTCGCTGACCGTGATCGAGGCCGCGCTATGCGGCACGCCCAGCGCGGCGCTGGCCATCGGCGGCCTCCCTGAGTCGATCGTGGACGGCGAGACCGGATTGCTGGCCAGCGACACCGACGAGCTTGCCGCGCGGGTGGGCGCGCTGATCGAGGACTCCCCCCGGCGGGAGCGGATGGCCCAGGCTGCCGAGCAGCGCGCGCGCACCTTCAGCTGGGACCGCGTGGCGGCCGCGAACCTGGAGTTGCTGCGGCGGGCGGCCGGGCGCGTGCCCGCGCCCAAGGTGACCGAGCCGGAGCGGCTGCGAGTCCCGGCCTGAGCACCGACGACCCCGGCCTCGAGACGGCGCTTGACGGCGTCGAGGGCTGGCTGAGCGCCGGACAGGCCGCTCGGCTGGCCCACAGCGCGGCCGCCGTGCGGCCCGGCGGGCGCATCGTCGAGATCGGCTCCTTCCGGGGGCGCTCCACGATCGTGCTTCGCCGCGCCGCACCCGCCGACGCCGAGGTGGTGGCGATCGATCCCCACGGCGGCTCGGACCGCGGGCCACAGGAGATCGAGGCCGACCCGGCCCGCGGGGAAGCCGACCACAGCGCCTTCCGCACCAACCTCGAGCGCGCGGGGGTGGCCGATTCGATCCGGCACGTGCGGCTGCGCTCGGACGACGCCCTGGGCGAGGTGGCCGGTCCTATCGACCTCCTTTACGTCGACGGCGCCCACCGCTACGGCCCGGCACGCCGCGACATCGCGGCGTGGGGCGATCGGGTCCGCCCCGGCGGCGAGATGCTCGTCCACGATGCCTACAACGCCGTGGGCGTCATGCTGGCGCAGCTACGCCTGTTGTTCGCATCGCGGCGGTGGCTTTACCGGGGCCGGGAGCGCTCGCTAGCGGTCTACGGCCGCGAGGACCTGGGTGCACTCGAGGCGGCGCGCGACGCCCTGCGCCAGGCGGCGGGCCTGCCCTGGTTCGTGCGCAACGCGCTGATCAAGTTCGCCGTGACCGCCGGACAGCGGCGGCTGGCGCACCGGTTGGGGCTCCCTCCGGAGGACGACTGGCCGTACTGAGGCTGGACTCGCGGCCACTATTTTGAACGGCCCTTGGAGGAATGGCGATACCGGGAGCTCTACGAGCTCGAGGACGGCCACCGGTGGTTCCGTGGGCGTCGCCGGGTGGTGTGGGCGATGCTGTGCCGGGGCCGGTATTTCGCGCTCTCCCCGGATCCTCGACGCCGGCTGCGGAACCGGCCGCAATCTCGCAGAGCTCGGCGGCTGGGCGAGGCCGAGGGCGTCGACTTCTCGGCCGAGGCCATCGAGCCCTGTCGCCGACGGGGCGTGACGGGGCACAGAAGGCGCCGCTCGAGCGGCTGCTCTTCGAGGACGGACGCTTCGACCTGATCGTGGCCACGGACGTGATCGAGCACCTCGACGACGACGCGGCGCTGCGTGAGCTGCGCCGGGTTGCCGTCGTCGTCAGGGCCCTGCACGGGCTGCGCCGCTTGAGCAAGGGTGGCTCGGACCTGGCGCTCATCCCGCCGTGGCTCAACCGGGTGCTCGAGCTGCCTCTCCGCTTCGAGGCCGCCGCCATCGAACGCGGGCTCGCGCTGCCCGCCGGGCTGTCGGTGGGAACGGTGTGCCGGGCCGCGTGAAGGGCTGGGCGCGCCGCCACCCGGCGCTGGTGGCGGCGGCGATCTACGCCACGATGGCGCTGGTTTTCGTCGGCCAGGGCCTGCTGCCGGGACGCACTCTGTCGAGCGCCGACCTCAACTGGTCGTCCCCGCCGTGGGCGAGCTCGAAGCCGACCGCCGTGGGGCAGGGGGGCTCCAACTACGAGCGCCTGGACGCCACTGTCTCGTTCGAGCCGTTCTTCGAGGGCAACCGCAAGGCCCTGCCCGACGTCCCCCTCTGGAACCCGCAGATCATGGGTGGGCGGCCCTACCTGGCGGACTCGCAGTCGGCGATCTTCTCGCCCTTCACGCTCCCGGTCTATGTGATGCCGCTCAACAAGGCCCTCGGCGTGATGGCGTTTCTCAAGCTGTTCGTGGCGGCGTTCGGCACGTACCTGTTGGCGCGCGTGCTCGGCATGCGCTTCGGGGGCGCGCTGCTCAGCGGAGTGGTCTGCGGGTTCGGGGCGTCGTTCGTGCTGTGGCTGGCCTGGCCGCTGACCAACATCTTCCCGCTGTTGCCGTTTCTGCTGCTGACGGCCGAGTTGATCGCCCGCAGACCCGGGCCCCTGCCGGTCGCCGGCCTGGCCGCCACCCTGGCACTTGCCTTCCTCGGTGGTCATCCCGAGACGACGTTCCAGCTGGTGGCGCTCACGATGCTGTTCTTCGCCATCCGCGCGGCGCAGCTTCGGGGGCGACGGGTGGTGCGCCCGGCGCTGGCCTTCGGCGGCGCGCTCGCGCTGGGCACGGCACTGGCGGCGCTGGTGATCGCGCCCCTGCTCGAGCTGCTCCTGCTCTCGGGCGACGTCGAGCGGCGGCTGGGCCTCCCAGCGGGTCACGGCGATGCTCGCTTCCTGGGCGCGCTGTTTCTGCCCGACTACTGGGGCCGGCCTACCCAGACGCCGCTGATCGGCGACGTACAGACCAATCGCGCCTGGTACGCGGGGGGCATAACGCTCATGCTCGCCGGCGCCGGCCTCTTGCTGCGACCGAAGCCCGTGCGAATCGGCCTCGCGGTAATCGGACTACTGGCTCTAGCGGTGATCGTTGGCGCAGATCCCGTGTTCTCGGCTGTCACCGCCCTCCCGGGCTTTCGCACGGCACACAACTCGCGTCCGATCTTCGCGGTCCTGCTGGTGATCGCCCTCCTGGCGGGGTGGGGCCTGGACGAGCTGAGCGGGCGCGACGAGCTGGAGCGAAAGCGAAAGTGGGCGGTGGTGGCCAGTTGCCTGGCCATCTTCGCGATCCCCTTCACCTGGATGCTCGTTCTCGGGACCTTCGAGCCGGGCAGCGTGGGGCGCGGGCTGAAGACCGCGTGGGGTTTGGTCGACCCGCCTCGCAACAAGCCGTTCGAGCCCCCCTCCCGAGCGGCGGCCGACACGGTGCGCATGAGCGCTCTGCTGCAGTGGACGGTCTTGGGCGGGTCAGCGATGGTGCTCGTGGCGCTACGTCTGGGCGTGCCGCGGCTGCGATGGACACCTCTGGGCGCGACGGCATTCGTGGCGCTAGCCGTTGCTCTGCTGTTTGTCGACCTCGGCCGGGCGTCGATGGGCTACAACCCGGCAATCCCGGTCGGCCATGCCCGCCAGCCGCCTACGGAAGCGATCGAGATGCTGCGGTCCGACGTGCCGAACCGTTTCGCCGCGGTGAGCCAGGACCAGCCCATCGGACAGCCACTGCCGCCCAACCTGGCGATGCGCTATGGCCTCTACGACGCTCGCGGATACGACTACCCGGTTGAGAAGCGCTACGACGACCTCTGGCGCACCACGGCGGGGTCGAAGAACCCCCTGGCCCAGGACCCCCAAGAGGCCCCAGCCACCCCTGCGGCGCTGCGCACGCTGAGCCTCCTGAGCGTCACCCACCTGATCCAGGCGCCCGACACCCCCAAGCCTCCGGTCCAGGGTCTGGAGGAGGCCTACTCGGGTCCGGACGCCAAGGTCTACCGCAACCCCGGCGCGGTGCCGCGGGTCTTCGTGGTCGACCGCCAGCGGACGGTGCAGGGGGGGCGGGCGGCGCTGGACGCGATCAAGGCGCCCCTGTTCGACCCGCGCACCGTGGCCGTGACCGAGAAGCCGGTCGCGGGCGTTCCCCAGGCCGCTCCCCTTGCCGCACACTCGAGCGGTACGGCAAGTCTGGCCGGTTACCAGCGCGAGCGCCTGGTCATCGACGCCACCGCCTCCCGGCCGGGGATCGTGGTGCTCACCGACGTCTGGTTCCCCGGCTGGAAGGCGACCCTCGACGGCCGTGAGGTGCCCATCGAGCGGGTGGACAGCATGCTTCGCGGCGTGGCGGTGAAGCCTGGTCGCCACCGGATCGAGATGCGCTACGAGCCCCTCAGCTGGCGGGTGGGCTGGATCGTCTCGCTGGCGGCTGCGCTGGTGCTGGCCGCGCTGGTGGTCTGGGGCGTGAAGCTCAGGAAGAGCACCGCGCGCGCTGAGTAGAGCAGGAAGTCGTACGGGGCCCGCCAGGCTTCGGCGGGCGCGACCTGCACCCACGCCGTCTCGCCTGCCCGGCGCCGCAGCGCGGTCACGCGCTCGGGCCGTTCCACGCCCGCCTGGAGGCCGCGGTCGAAGTCGGCGTTATAGCCGGGCGGCACGGTGACCAGCAGCCTCCCGCCGGGGGCGAGCCGGCCCCGCAGCTCGCGTAATGCGGTCAGCGCGCGGTCCGGGTCGCGCGGCTCCTCGTCGAGGCCCACGTGCTCGAGCGTGGAGACCGCGACGATCAGGTCGAAGGGCCCGAGGTCGCGCAGGTCCAGCACGTCGCGGTTTATCACCCCGGGGGCCCGCTCGTACTTGTCCACGACCGTGTGTTCCTGGCTGCGGTAGTGCGACAGCACGTTGCCCACCTCCAGGATGCGCGCTCCACGGTGACGGTCCACCACTGCCTGAGCGACGGGGACCTCGACCGCGCGCTCGGTGAGCCAGCCGTGTTTGTACGTGTGAGTGAGGTACGAGTAGCTCGTTCCGTCGAGCAGGAAGCTCCCTCCAGCAGGCCCCTCGAGCCGTCTCAGGGCGAAGCGCGCCAGGTCGCCGATCACGGGGCGCAGGCCGCGTGACCGCGCCGCGCGGACGGTCCGGCTTAGTGGGTCCTGGGGGCTGTATCGGCCTGACGGAACGGACTCCATCCGTCGCTACCTTGCCTGGAATGTCGGACCGGACGAAGGGTTTCCTGCCGCCCCTCGGATATCTCGTCCTGTCCGTGGCGCTGTTCTGGCCGGTGCTCACCAACCTCGACTCGAAGGCGATCGGGGGCGACGAGTTCGACTCGAGCGCGTTCATCTGGTTCTTCGCGTGGTGGCCGAACGCCATCCTCGACGGCGCAGACCCTTTCGTGACCCAGGCTCTGTTCGCCCCTGAGGGCTACAACCTCGCCTGGGCTACATCGGTGCCCGGCCTGTCGCTGCTCATGGCGCCGATCACCCTGCTGTGGAGCGCGACGGTCTCGTTCAATCTCGTGATGATCCTGGCGCCGGTCTTGACCGCCAGCGCCAGCTACGCCCTGTGCCGCCAGGTGACCCAAGCGACCTGGCCCTCGGCGGTAGGCGGCCTGGTCGTGGGCATGTCGACGTTCGCGCTCGCGCAGATGCACGGAGCCAACTCCTCCTTGAGCGTGTTCGCCCTCGTCCCACTCATGGTGATGGCCGTGCTGCGCAGGGCCGAGGGGCGCCTCTCCGACCGCCGCTTCGTCGTGCTACTCATGCTCCTGGCCGCCGCTCAAGTTCTGGTCAGCACCGAGTTCCTCGCGATGACCGTGGTGCTGGGCGCCCTGGCCTTGGGCGCCGCGGCGCTGATCTACGCGGAGCGACGGGCGGTTCTGCTTCGGGTCGCCCTGCTCAGCAGCGTTTCGCTCGGGTTCTCGGCGGTTCTCGTGAGCCCGCTTCTGATCGCGATGCTCCGGCCTCATCTCGCCCCGGGACACGCTCGCCCCGACGAGCTGTTGACGGATGCGGTGTCGATAGTCATGCCAACGGACCTTCACCTCGGCGGCGACCACATCCGCGAGTGGTGGCGCGTCCGCGGGGTCGAGTACGGCGGGGTCGGCGGGGGGTACCTCGGCCTTCCCGCCTTGGCGATCCTGGTGCTGATGGGATGGCGAGAGCGCTCGGACAGGCGGGTACTGCTCGTTGTGGCCTGCGCCGCGATGTTCCTCATCGCCTCCCTGGGACCGACGCTGGCGGTGGGCGGACGCGACCTCGGCATCCCCCTCCCGTGGGAGGCGGCCGCGCAACTGCCCCTGCTTCGCTTCGCCCTGCCGGTGCGGTTCGGGGCATTCACGGCCCTGGCGATCGGCGTAGCGGTGGCCATGTTCCTGGCGGCGCGCCCCAGCTGGCCGCGCTGGGCGCTGGCCGCGGCGGCGGTTCTGGCCCTCACGCCGAACCTGGGGGCCGCGCTCTGGAACGTCCCAGCTGAGGATCCACCTCTGTTTCGCAGCGGCGAGTACAGCAGTCTCATCTCGCCGCGGGACCGGGTGCTGACCATCCCGGTGATCGGGCGCAACACCCGCTGGGCCGCTCGGACCAACGTGGGCTTTCGGATCGTCGGCGGCTACGTGGGCGCGTTTCCGCCCTCGTTCACCCAGGCTCCGGGTTGGCGGGAGTTGTCGCTGGGCCGCACGGGCCCCGCCACCAACCGCCTGATCCGGCGCTTCATACGGGAGAAGGGAGTCACCGTGGTGGTGATCGAGGAGCGCGAGGCCGGCCGCTGGCGCTCGCAGCTGAGCGCGCTCGGCGTACCACCGCAGAAGCGCGGGGGCATGCTGGTCTACCGCCTCCGACCCCCTCTCTGAGGTGACTCCCGCCGCTATGTTCGGGCGGTGAGCCGGCCGTGGATGTCCGTGGTGATGCCCGTCTTCAACGAGGAGGAGGCGGTGGGCCCCACGGTTGAGGCGCTGCGCGACTGGCTCCGTGCCCAGGGACGTCCCTACGAGCTGATCGTCGTCGACAACGCGTCGCAGGACGCGACCCTGGCGCGACTGGAGCAGCACCTGGTCGAAGGCGACCTGCGGGTGCTCCGCAACGAGACCAACCGCGGTAAGGGCTTCTCCGTGCGGCGCGGGATGCTCGAGGCCTCGGGCGAGGTCCGGCTGCTCTGTGACGCCGACTGCACCTCGTCGCTGGTCTCCCTGCCGGACATGCTTCAAGCGCTGGAGGGGGCCGACATGGTCCTGGGGTCGCGGGTGGCGCCCGGTGCTCAGGTGGACCGCCATCAGCCGCTTCGCCGCCGCGCCTTCAGCCTGCCCTTCCTGCTGCTCACCCGCGCGGTCATGCGGGAGCGGTCCAAGGACATCTTCTGCGGCTTCAAGCTCTGGCGAGGCCCGGCCGCCGAGGCGATCTTCGCGCGTCAATCGGTCGACGGGTGGGCGTTCGACACGGAGTGCATCGCGCTGGCCCGGCAGTTGGGGTTGAGGGTGAGCGAGGTCGGTATCCGCTGGACCAACCGCCCGGGTTCGAAGCTCGTGATCGGCCGGACGCTTGTGCCCGCGCTACGCGAGCTACTGGCCGCTCGCCGCAACGTCAAGCGCCAGCACGGCCAGCGACCGCCGGCCGTCGCGCTCAGCCGCGAACAGGCGGCGAAGTCCCGCCCGGAATAGCAGCCGTCGCGCTCGGGGCGATCGACCGGCGACCACCCCAGCCGCCCGAACCGCGATGCTTGCGGGGTGCTGTCGATCGTCGTTCCGGTCAAGGACGAACGGGAGAGTTTGCCCGAGCTGCACCGCCGCCTCCACGAGGCACTCGATCCCACCGCCGAGGATTGGGAGGTCATCTACGTCGACGACGGCTCCGTGGACGGGAGCGTGGCGCTGGTGGAGGGCTGGGCCAGCGAGGAGGACGGGGTGAGCCTGCTGGCCCTGTCGCGCAACTTCGGCATGGAGGTGGCCATGTCCGCAGGTCTGGACTACGCACGGGGCGACCGGGCGGTCCTCATTCACGCCGATCTCCAGGATCCGCCGGAGCTGATCCCGGACATGATGCGGCTCGCGGACGATGGCGCCGATGTCGTCTTCGCCCGCCGGATCGGCCGCGATGAGAGCTGGGCCAAGCGCACCCTGGCTACGGGCTTCTACCGGCTGATGGAGCGCCTGGCACGGGTGCCCTACCAGGGTCAGGCCGGCGACTTCCGCCTCATGTCCCATCGGGTGTTGGAGGCTGTACGTGGGATGCCCGAGCGCCGGCGCTTCCTGCGCGGCATGGTGGCCTGGACCGGCTTTCGCCAGGAGCCGATCGAGTACCGCCGAGCCGGCCGGTCGAGCGGCCGCGGGGCGTCCTACCCGGAGCTCTTCCGCCTGGCCGCCGAGGCGCTGACGGCCTATTCGGACGTCCCACTGTCGCTGGCCACGATCGCCGGCAGCGGCGTCGCCGCGCTGAGCGGGCTGGCCGCGCTGGTGATCGTCCTGCTGGCAGCCACGGGCGCGGTGAAGTTGTCGGCCTCGATCGTGGTGCTGCTGGCGATCTTGTTCATCGGCGGCGTGCAGCTCATCTGCGTGGGCATCATCGGGCGCTACCTCGCACGCGTGCACGAGGAGTCGCTGGGACGGCCGCTCTATCTCACTTCACGCGTGGTCGGTCAGGCGGCAGACCAGGCCGACCGAAACGCCAGCAGGTAGGGACACCCCCCGGGCTATCGCGGCCGCCTCTGCGCCCATCACGCGCTCGAGCGCTCCGTTCAGCCCCGGCGGCGTGCGGTCGTAATCGCTGGCTCCGGCCCCGCGCACGCGCTCGCCGACGCGCACCGCCGCGATGGGGGCCAGCAGTGTGGTGTTGAAGTACGTGGCGCGCACGACCTGCCACCCGGCGGCTTGCGCCCGCGCCGTCAGCATCGACTTCGTGTATCGGCGGCGGTGGTGGTGGCGGTCGTCGTGTGAGCTCCACAGCCAGGAGTAGGCCGGGACGGTCGCCACGAGGTGAGCGCCGGGCGAGGACACACGCGCCAGTTCACGGAGGGCGGCGAGGTCGTCGTCGATGTGCTCGAGCACGTCGGTGGCGAAGACCAGGCCGAAGCGCCCGTCCGGGAAGGGAAGCTTCTCCACGGGCGCCTCTCGCACTCCGTTCAGCCCCCGGCGGCGACAGAAGGCGATGGCTACCGGCGAGGGGTCGACGCCCTCGGCCTCGGCGAAGCGCCCGTACTCCTGGAGATTGCGGCCTGTCCCGCAGCCCGCGTCGAGAACGCGCGGCGCGCCGGGAGACATCAGGTCGCCGGCCAGCGCCCGGACCACGGACCGGCGGCCGCGAAACCACCAATGCTCCTCCTCGAGCGCAAACAGCTCCGCGTAGACCCGCTCGTTCACCGCGGGCCGACACTAGTGCCGCCCCTCGTCAGTCGGCGGTGCGAGGGCTGATCCGGCGCAGATGTCTCACGGCTTCCGCGTACCGCTCTCGGTCGCGGCGACGGGTGACCGACAGGATGACTTCGAGCGCCTCCACGTTCGCCGGCTCGTCCCTGAGGATCGCTTCGGCTTGGGCGAGGGACGCGGAAGGGTCGCGCAGGGCCAAGACGTTAGCCCTTAGCGCGGCCCAACGATTGCCCGGATCCAGTAGCTGAGCTGACTCCAGGTCCGCGATCCCGTCCCGGAATCGCTGCGCTTTCAGGTCGGGGTTCCGCACGAGCAGCTTGCCCGCCCGGTCACCCACGACGTGGTCGCGGGCGAGGACGACGAACCACGCGGCGATCAGCGCCGCCACGATCGCGAGGAGGACCCTCGGAGCCACAGGGCGAGGAAGATAGCCTGCGCGCGGTGCGTCGCTTCGCACCTCTGGCCGCCGGGGCGGTCCTCCTGGCGGTGCCCACGGTGGTCGCATTCTTCTCCGGCGGGTACTTCACAGCGCCGCGTGTCGTGGCCGGTGCTGTCGTGTGGACGCTCGTCGTCGTCCTTGCCTTGGTCGGTGGTCAGACGATGCCGCTTCCGCGCGAGCGGGGCGGCTGGTTGGCCCTCGCGGGCCTTGCCGGGCTGACGCTCTGGACCGCTCTCTCGCTCTCCTGGGCGCCGCTGTCCGAGCCGGCCAGCGCGGCAGTCCAGCGTCTCCTCCTCTACCTCGGCACCCTGCTCGCGGCGGCGGGCGCGTTTCGCGATCCCCGCGCGGCCAAGCTGGTTGTCCCCGCGCTGGCCGGCGGAGGGACTCTGGTCATTGGGTACGGACTGGTGGGCCGCCTGCTGCCGGTCACGATCGCCCCGTTTCGCTCGGCGCGTGCGGGCAACCGGCTCGAGCAGCCGATCACCTACTGGAACGCGGAGGGGCTGGTGGCGGCGATGGCCCTCGTCTTGTGCGTGGCCCTGGCCGGGGACGACTCCCGGCCGCGCTGGATGCGGGCGGTCGCGGCGGCGTCGTGTGTGCCGCTGGGGGCCGGGCTCTTCCTCAGCTACTCGCGCGGCGCGCTGGCGGCCGCCGCGATCGGCCTCATCCTGCTGGTCACGCTTGCCCCATTCCGCCCGCACTTGCGCAGCGCGGTCTCCGGCCTTGTCGTCGCGGCGGTCGCGGCTGGAGTCGTAGCCGCCTTCGGGGGCCTGAGCCCCTTCGATGGCTCCGCGGCGGCTCGCCAGCGCGACGGGATCGTGGTGCTCGCCGTCCTGGGCCTCGTGGCCGTCCTGGCCGCTTGGCGGCAGGCGCGCGTTGTCGCCGTCCAACGAGACACCACGCCCCTTGCCGGCGCTCATTGGTTGAGGTGGCTCGCCGTGGCCGCCGTGGCGATGGGCCTCATCGGCGTCGTCGCGGGCGGCCTGGGCGAACGGGGGCGCGGCAAGAGCTCCGCGGCCGAAGGGGCATCGCGGCTCACCTCGTTCCAGTCCCGTCGCTACGAGTACTGGGGGGTGGGCGTCGACGCGTTCGGGGAGAACCCGCTGCGCGGCGTCGGTGCCGGTGGTTTTCGCGTCGTGTGGCTCAAGGAGCGCCCGATTCCCAACAGCGTCACCGAGATCCACTCGCTGCCACTGGAGGCCGCGGTGGAGTTGGGCCTGCCGGGTCTGATCCTCCTGTTCGTGGTGGTCGGAGGGGTCGCGGCCACCGGCCGGCAAGCGCTTGGGCGTGGAGATCCCTTGGCTCCTGCGGCTTGCGCGGCGTGTACCGCCTGGGCACTGCACGCGGCGATCGACTGGGACTGGCAGCTCCCGGCGGCCACTCTCCCGGCGGTCCTGCTCGCCGGTGGATTGCTGGGCGACCGATAGCGTGCTCGCCCGTGAGCGTACCCCCCACCAGCCTCCGCACGCGAACGAGCTGCCGAGTGTGCGGCTCCGCGGAACTGACCCCGATACTCGACCTCGGTGAGCAGAGCATCTCCGGCGCGTTTCCCAAGCCGGGGAGCCAGACCCCGGTTCAGCGGCCGATCCCGCTGGAGCTGGTGCGCTGCGACATGACGCGCGACCAGGATGCCTGCGGACTCGTCCAGATCCGCCATACCGTTCCCGGCGCGATCCTCTACCGCGCCTACGGGTACCGCAGCGGGGTGAACCGGACGATGACCGAGAACCTCCACGAGATCGCCCGCTGGACCGAGCAGCTGGCCGGCCTCGAGGTCGGCGACGTGGTCATCGACATCGGCTGCAACGACGGGACCCTCTTCGACGGCTACGGCGTGCAGGGCGTCCGGTTCCTGGGCTTCGATCCGTCCGACGTCAGTCGCTACGCCGTGGAGAAGGGCTACGACGTGGCGAACGACTTCTTCAGCGCGCGCGCGTTCCGCGAGCGCTATTCGGAGCGCAGGGCCAAGGCGGTGACCAGCATCGCGATGCTCTACGACCTGGAGGACCCCGCCGGCTTCGTTCGCGAGGTGGCGGAAGTGCTGGCGGAGGACGGGGTCTGGGTGATCGAGCTCCACTACCTCCCCTCGATGCTCGACACCAACGCCTACGACGTGATCGTGCACGAGCACCTGGAGTACTACTCGCTGGCGGTGCTGGAGCGGATGCTGGCCGCGGCCGGGCTCGAGGTGCTGAGCGCCTCGCTCAACGACGTCAACGGAGGGTCGATCCGGCTGTCCATCGGGCACGCGGGCAAGCGCGTCTCGTCCGGCGACGAGGCCGACCGGCTCCAGGAGCTGCGCATCCGCGAGTTCGAGATGGCGCTCGATTCGCCCACGCCCTACGAGCGCTTCGCCGCCAAAGTAGAGGCGACCAGACGCGAGCTGCGCGAGGTGTGCGAGGCCCAGGTCGCCGACGGGAAGACGATCCACATCTACGGCGCCTCGACGAAGGGCAACATGATCCTGCAGTACGCGGGCCTCGACCGCAGCGTCATCCCCTACGCGGCCGACCGCAACCCCGACAAGTGGGGCTCGGAGACGATTCGCACCGGTATCCCGATAGTGAGCGAGGAGGAGTCGCGGGCCATGAGACCCGACCTCTACCTCGTGCTTCCCTGGCACTTCCTCGACGAGTTCGTGGAGCGCGAGAGCGACTATCTGGCGGCCGGCGGACGGTTCATCGTGCCCCTGCCCGAGGTGCGGATCATCAGCGGCTAGGCAGGTAGACGGCGAACGCCCCGGCCGCGTAGCTCGGCTTGCGGCCGGCGAGGCAGCGGGGCGCGGAGTAGCGCGCGTCGCCCAAGAGGCCGCGGAAGAAGCCGGGCTCGCTGGTGACCACCGCCATGCGGTCGGCCAGGCGGCGAACCTCTGCGCACCCGGCCCGCGGCGGGATGAGCCGCAAATGGTGGTCGAAGTGGTCACCGGCGAGAGTGCCGACGAACGCCCGGGAGCCGATGGCGACCGGCTGGTCGCCATCGGAGTAGCCGGGCCGGCTCAGCAGCCAGCGGACGGCGGCTGCTCCAGGGGCTGTCGTGGCCTCGACGCGGGTGTGGCGCTGGACGAAGCCGTCTGCCGCCAGGGCGAGTCCCGCCGCCAGGACGAGCGCTCCGAGGCAGCCGATAGCCGCGCTCAGCCGGGCCCCTGGCCGCGGCGCCGGGATCGCGCCCAGGGCGGCAGCGATCCCGGCGCCGGCCACGGCACCGACGATCACGATTGCCTCAGTCGGGGCGTACGGCGGCTCCAGCGCCACGCAGGCCACCACGTTCAGCACGAGCGCGGAGACCAGCAGGAAGCGGGCCGCGGCACCCAGTGCGCCCGGCCCCGAGCCCACGAGTGCGATCGCCACGAGCGCCGTGGCCACGCCGGGCAGCAGGAAGCGGATGGTCGAGATCGGCCAGCCGCTCGGCGCCACGACGCCCGGCGCACTTTGGAGGCCGGTGCCCCAGGCGGTGGACCAAGCGGCGGCACAGAGCAGCGCCAGGCCGGCGAGCATCAGCGCGCCCTTGGGAAAGGGCCGCTTTCGCAGGCGGGCCAGCACCCCCGCGGCGACCACCACGGGCAGCGCCAGGAACGGCAGCCACGATCCCCACATCCGCCCCGCGTAGTCGCCCAGCCGGCCGTTGAGCGTGTCCAGCGGCCGGTCCAGAAAGGTCGTCTCGAGCTGCTTGAAGAAGCGGGGCCGAGGCTCGCTGCCCGGCCCGTCCATGAACGGCCACAGCGGCCAGCCGTGCTCGATGGTGTTGCGCAGGTACCAGACTCCGCCGACGGCCACCGCCCCGGCGCCACCCAGCGCCAGCCAGCCGCTCACGGCCCGAAGACGCCCACGGGCCGCCCATGCGCCGGCGCCGAGGGCCGCGAGCACCACGAGGGCGGTGGTGGTCTTGGTCCCCACCGCCAAGCCGCTTGCCAGCAGGGCGGGGGCCAGGAGCGCGGGTCGAGCCCGAGCCCCGAGGGCCAACCCGGTGGCACAGGCGGTCCAGGCCAAGGCTGGGAGATCGGTCTGGGGCTCGCTCAACTGGCGAACGAGCAGCGGGGTGGTGGTCAGCGCGGCGACCGCGAGCGCGCGCACGCCCCGCGTGACGCCGCAGTTGGCCAGGGTCAGCCACGCGCCCGCGGCGAGTACCGCGAGCATGAGCGGGTTCCAGAGAGCGATGAAGGCCCAGCTGCGGGAGATCGCCGTGCCCCAGCTCATCCCCACCTCGTCGCTGAGCGGATAGCTCTCGTAGGGGATGTCGTAGCTGAGCGGGATGGCAGAGCCCGGCCGGCCGTTCTTGAGCCAGGCCGCGATGTCGGGGTAGTGGTAGAGCACGCTGTCGAAGCCCAGCGATGGATGGAGCAACATCCAGGCCGTCCAGGCGAGGAAGACTCCCCCCGCTGCGCCCCAGGCCAGGAGCTCCCCCCGGCGGGCGCCTCCAAGTTGGGCGGCCAGAGCACTCGCCGGCCCCGGCGAGGCGGCCGGCAAGGCCCACGTGACGCCGGCCCAGGTGAGCAGGGCCGAGGCCACGAGGGCGACGGGGCTGGCCCCGATGCCCGCCAAGCCGAGCACGAGCGCCTCGACGACGGCGACCCCGGCGGCGAGCACCAGGGCGGTGACCGCGCGTTCGAGGCCGGAGGGCGTGATCCGCGCCGCCACTCGATAGCCGCCGTGTCCGAGGGCCGCGGTCGCCGTCACCAGTGCCACGTGATGGAGCAACTCGGACACGGGCGCCGACCTTAGTATCGGCCGGCACGCCTGAGGCCGCTCCCTGACTAGCCTGAGGCCGCTGTGCGCCGGCTCACGCGAGACACCTCGATGGCGCTCGGCTTCGCCGTCTTCTCGTTCGCGCTGGCCTTCTGGCAGCGGCCCAGCCTGGCAACGAGCGACACCAAGGTCGACCTCCACGTCGATCCTGCTTCGTTCCTCGGCGAGGTGGTCTCGGCCTGGTCGCCGTCCATCGACCTCGGCGCGGTCCAGAGCGCCCAGTACACCGGCTTCGCCTGGCCCATGAGCGCCTTCTACGCGGCGCTGGACTGGCTCGGGCGCCGGCTCCTGGGTCTCGCAGCGCCTGTGGCTCGGCCTGCTGTTCGCGCTGTCGGCCTGGGGGACGCTCAAGCTCGTCGACGCCCTCGTGGGCCGCCCCCGCGGAGCGGCGCACCTGGTCGCCGCGGCCTTCTTCGTCTGCAACCCGTACACCGTGGTCTTCAGCGGACGGACCACGGCGACGCTGGTCGGCTACGCGGCCCTGCCCTGGCTGCTGCTGATCGTGCTGAAGGGGCTGCGCGCGATGCGCGACTCCAAAGGCTGGCGGGACTGGCGGCCGTGGTGGTGGGCTGCGGCCTTCGCGCTGGTGCTCACCTCGGCCGGCGGAGGGATCAACGGCGCGGTGGTGGGCTGGATGCTGGTGGGCCCGCTGTTGCTGTTGGTCTACGAGCCGTTGTCGCGCTCGGTTCGCTGGCGCGACTCGGGAGGACTGGCGGTGAGGATCGGGGTGCTCGGGGGCCTGACCTCGCTGTGGTGGATCGTGCCGCTGCTAATCCACGCCCGCTACGGGGCCGACTTCCTCCAGTTCACCGAGCAACCGAACTCGATCTGGGCGGTGAACAGCGCCCCGGAGACGCTGCGGCTGATGGGCTACTGGACCACGTACACCGGCGTGGGGTTCTCCGGGCCCGAGCAGCCGCTTGTTCAGCGAGGCCGAGACGCTGCTGTTCAACCCGTGGGTGGTCTGGCGCCTCGCTGCTCCTGCCCGCCCTGGCTCTGGCGGGGTTCGTCTGGCCGCACGCCGCCAGCGCTACGCGACCTTCCTCCTGTTGTTGCTGCTGGTGGGTGCCCTGATCGAAGTGGCCGGCTTTCCCAACGGCACCCCCGCTCGAGACGCGATGGAGTGGGTCTACCGCAACTTCCCCGCTGCTGCGCTTCATGCGCACCACGCAGAAGGCGGCCCCGCTCGTGGCGCTCGGCGTGCCGGGCTCCTGGGCCTGGGCACGCGGGCCGCGCTGGCGCGGCTTAGAGAGCTGAGCGGCCCGCTGCGCCGGCGGGCGGCCCTGATCGTCGTTTCCGCGGGCCTCGCCGTGCTCATCGCCCTCGCAGCGCTGCCGCTCACCCGGGGCACCGCGGTGGACAAGCAGGTCACCTGGGACCGGATCCCACCGGCCTGGACCCAGGCGGGCCGGGACCTGGACCGCTCGCTGGCGCCCAACACGCGAGCGATGGTGCTGCCGGGGCAGATCTTCGCCTACTACCGCTGGGGCGCGACGGTGGACAACATCCTCCCGCGGCTGACCGAGCGGCCGGTGGCGGTGCGCTTCGAGACCTCGTACGCCGACGCTCGCGCCACCGACGTCCTCTGGACCGTCGACCGGCTTGTCCAGCAGCGCCGTCTGGTGCCGGGTCAGCTCAAGCCGCTGCTCGAGCTCACCAGCACCGGCGCCGTGGTCGCCGGCAGCGACGACTACACACGGCGCAGCGGAGCGGTGGAGCCGGCTGCTGCGGCCGAGGACCTGGCGGCTCAGGGGCTGGCGAAGCCGTCACGGAGCTATGGGCCGGCACGCCCGACGGGGCCGCCGCACGGCGAGCCGGGGCCGGCGCCGCCGCTTCGCCAGGTGCGCCGCTTCGACTTGGGCGGAGCCCGCGGACTGGTGAGCGTGGCCCCCCAGCGCCCCCCGGTGATCGTGGACGGTGGCGCGGAGGGCCTGGCCGAGCTGGCCGCGTTCGGAGCGTTGCCGCGCGAACGGGCGATCCAGTACGCAGGCGATCTCTCCGACGGCCAGCTGAGACGCGACGCCGCACAGGGTGCCGACTTCGTGATCACCGACTCCAACCGGCGCCGGCGCTTCGTGCCCGAGTACGCCCGCCAGAACCTGGGCGAGACGCTCACCGAGAACGAGGAGCTGAGCGAGCGCTTCGCCTCGATCGAGCCTTTCCTGGAGCGGGGGCACCGACGCCCAGACCGTCTCGGTGCTGAAGGGCGCCAGCTATCTCAAGCGCCCCCAATGACGGCGGCTTGCTCGAGTTCCCGGAGCACTCGGCGGTCGGCGGCCTTCGACGGCGACCGGTCGACGTCGTGGTCGGCCGACCGTTACCTGCGCCCTCGGGAGCGCTGGATCGAGGTCGGCTTCGGACGCCGCCGCGACGTGCCCTGGGTCGACCTGAGCCCATACGGGACCGCTTCGGAGTGGAGACCCAGGTCGACGTCAACGGCGTGAAGGCCCGGCTCGGGCCGGGGGTCACCCGCGTGCCCACCCGCCTTCGCGGCGTGTCCGTCCTGCGGATGACGCATCACCCACGTGAGGCAGCCGCCCGGGGACCTCCGCGGGTCCGGCGGCTTCCGTGAGATCCGCATTCCCGGCGTCCGGGTGCAGCAGCGCCTGCGTCCGCCGGTCCTGGTCGGGCAGGGCGCTGGCCGGGCACGACCTCGTCCACGCCAGCCTCGCCTATCTCCTGGAGCGCGACCACCGCCGACGATCCCTTCCGCAGCGGAGCGCTACCCCGGCAGCCCGCTGCTGGAGCTGGCGCAGGACCGCACGGACCCCGAGCGCCAGATCGACCGTCTTGTGTTCGCCCCGCAGGCCCGTCGCTACTCCGTCGAGGCGTGGGTGCACCCGGCCGTCGGACGCGCCGGACTCCGTGCTGGATCGGCTCGCCGGCGTCGGGGGCGGCGAGCGGCTTCGACTCGTCCGGCCGCTTCCAGAACTCAGCCCCGCTACCGCGCCTCGAGCGCGTTCGACGGGCGCGCCGACACCTCGTGGGTGGGGATCTGGGCCCCCGGCTACGCCCCCGCGCCGTTCCTGGAGCGGCGGGGTGGACGGGCCGCGACGGTCTCCCGCATCCGTCTGGTCGCGTCGTCGCTGGCCGTCCGGCGGCCGACGCGCGTGCGCGTGACCACCGACTCCGACACGACCCCCGCCCTCGCCGTCGGCCCGGGCGGGGCGGTGCGGCTTCCGCGGGCGGTCCGCACCCGGTTGCTTCGCGTGACCGTCGAGGACGCTGCCCTGCCTTCGAATGGACGGCGGCGCGGTCGGGCGGCCCGGGCCGTGGGGGTCGCCACACTGGACGTCCCCGGCTGGCGGCCGGTCGAGGTCCCGCGCGCGGGTGCGCTGCGCACGCGCTGCGGCGACTCCCGCGTGCTGGTGGGCGGGCGTGAGGTGGGCCTGCGCCCGGTAGGAAGCGTGGAGGGACTGGATGCGGGCCTCCCCCTGCGGGCGCGGGGGTGCGGGCCGAGCGTTCCGCTGGCCGCGGGAGCCCAGCGCGTTCGCTCGCTGCCTGGCGACTTCAGCCTCGATCGGCTGCGGCTGGCCTCGCCGGCGCCGGAGGGCACGGGTCCGGTGGTGGGGGGCGGCCGCGTCGTGAACGCCGGCGATCAGGGGACCAACCGAATCGAGGGCGCCGAGCTGGCCCTCGACGGACCCTCCTGGGTGGTGCTGGGCCAGAGCTTCTCGCGCGCCTGGCGGACCACGTGCGACGGTCGTTCGCTGGGTGAGCCCGAGCCGGTGAACGGCTACGCGAACGGGTGGCGAGCCCCGGCGGCCTGCCGGCGCGTGGACTTCTCGTTCGCCCCCCAGAAGGCGGCGCGCACGGGCTACGCGATCGCCGCGATCGCCGGCCTGGTGCTGGCCGTGTTCCTGATAGCCGGCTGGTTGCTCTCGCGCGGGCGCCCGCGAGCGCGGGGGCCCCGAGCGCGAGCTGCCCGATCCCGAGCCGCACCGCATGGCGCTTCCCAGGGCCGCCGGCATCGCCCTGGCGGCCACGGTTCCGCTCGCCCTTCTGTTCGCGCTGCGCAGCGGGCTGGTGATCTTCCCCCTCCTCACCCTGATCCTGTGGCGCGGCTGGGGCAATCGGGCCCTGGGCCTGGCCGCCGCCGGCTTAGTCGGCCTCGCGGTGCCGCTCGGCTACCTCATCTCCTCGCCGCGCGACCATGGGGGCTACAACTTCGACTACGGCCAGGAGACGATCTGGGCGCACTGGCTCGGGGTCGTGGCCTTGGTGCTGCTGGTGGTGATCTGCTGGAGGACAAGCTCGGCAGCGCGCAGAGCTACGCCCGTCTAGCCTGCTCCGCCCGTGCTCTCGATACTGATGCCGGTCTACAACGAGGTCGCCACCGTCGAGCAGGCCGTGGCGGAGCTCCTCGACGCCGACCTCGGCATCGAGACCGAGCTGATCCTGGTCGACGACGGGTCAACCGACGGCACCTCGGAGCTGATCGCCAGGGCCGGCTGGCCGGACCGCGTCACCGTGCTCAGCCACCCGAGCAACCAGGGCAAGGGCGCCGCGGTGCGCACAGCGCTGGCGCAGGCCAAGGGCGAGTTCGCGGCGATCTTCGACGCCGACCTCGAGTACGACCCCAACGACCTGACGGCCCTGCTGCCGCCGCTGACGAGCGGGCGCAGCAACGCCGTCTTCGGCGTGCGCGCCTTCGACGGCTACACCAGCCATTCGTTCCTGTACGTGCTCGGCAACAAGGGCGTGACGCTAGCCGCCAACGTCCTCTTCAACGTCTACCTGCGGGACCTCATGACGTGCCACAAGGCGATCAGGACCGACATCTTCCGCGAACTGCCGCTACAGGCGCGCGGCTTCGACATCGAGCCGGAGATAGCCGCCCGCCTGCTCCAGTACGGCGAGCGGATCTTCGAGGTGCCCGTGCACTACAAGGCGCGCAGCACCGAGGAGGGCAAGAAGCTGAAGGCGGTGGACGGGCTGCGGGTTGTCGCCACGCTCGTCCGCTGCCGGGTCACGAAGTAGGGCCGCGCCGGGGACCTCGCGCTCGGTAGAACAGGCCCCGATGCGCGAAGTGGACCTGTTCATCCTGCTGCTGGCGGCCGTGGTGCTGCTGGCGATGGTCGCCGAGCGCCGGCGCGTGCCCCACGCGGTGGCGCTGGTGCTCGGCGGGTTGGTCATCGGCCTGCTGCCGTTCGCGCCCGAGGTCCGGATCTCGCCGGAGCTGATCTTCCTCGTCTTCCTCCCGGCGATCCTCTATCCCTCGGCCTTCCGCTTCGCCGCCGAGGATTTCCGCTTCTACGCGCGGCCGGTGGCCCTGCTCGCCGGTTGGTCTGGTGCTGGCCACCGCGCTGGCGGTGGCGATCACCGCACGGCTGGTGCTCGACCTGCCCTGGGAGATCGCTTTCGTCATAGGCGCTGCGCTGGCACCCACCGACCCAGTCGCCGCGACGTCGATCATCCGGGGCCTCGGCGCGCCCGAGCGCGTCAGCGCGATCCTCGAGGGCGAGAGCCTGGTCAACGATGGCACCGGGCTGAGCGTGCTGCAGGTGGCGCTGGGCACGGTGGGGGCGGCGAGCTTCGCGCTCGGCTCGGCGGCGCTGGAGTTCGTCGGTGTGGTGCTCGGAGGCATCGCGGTCGGCGGCGCCGTGGGCTGGATCGCCTCGATGGTGCGCAGCCGCCTCGAACAGCCCGACGTGGAGATCGCGATCTCGGTGCTGACCGCCTATGGGTCCTTCCTCGCGGGAGACCGGCTCGGGGTCTCGGGGATCCTCGCCGCGGTGGTCGCGGGGCTGGTGATGGGCATGCGCTCCCCGCGCGAGGTTCGTCCCTCCACCCGCATGCGCGCGATCTGCGTTCTGGGAGCCGCTGCAGTTCTTCGCCGAGTCGATGCTGTTCCTGCTGATCGGGCTGCAGTTCGCCGATGTCCTCGACGCCGAGGACGCGACCGGCCTCGGCACGCTGATTGCGGCGACGCTCGCGGTCGCCGCTGGTCACGCTCGGCATCCGGGTGGCTCTGGGTGCTGAGCACTCCCTACTTCGCCGCGCTGCCGCGCGCGCTGAGGTCGGGCAGCTGGCGCCCGCGGCCGCTGCTGTCGCCGCGTGAGCTCGTGCTTGTGGCCGGCGGCGGCATGCGCGGGGCCGTGTCCGTGGCGGCGGTGCTGTCCATCCCGGTGACCGTCGCCGGCGAGCCGTTCCCCGACCGCGGGAAGGCTGCTGTTCGTGGCCTTCGGGGCGGTGGTGCATCACGCTGGTCGTCCCCGCGCTGGGCATGGGCCCGCTGATCCGGCGGCTCGGCCTGGAGTCGCGCGACGAGCCCGACGAGGAGGAGGTGGAGGCGCGGCTGAAGGTGCTCGAAGCCGCGCTGCGGCGGGCCGACGAGATGGCCGAGGAGGACGACGTGCCGAAGCCCGCGCTCGAGCGAGCGCGCGAGGAGTTCGAGATGCGCGCGGCCCAGCTGCGCGACGAGGTGGACGCCGGCGAGAGCGACGAGCCCGACGCCGAGATGCACTCCGCAGCGCGGCGAGATCAGGCGCGAGCTGCTCGAGGCCGAGCGGCGAGCGCTCACTGAGCTGGCTGACGCCCGCGAGGTCACCGGCGACACCTTCCGCGAGATGGAGCGCGACCTCGACCTCGAGCAGGCCCGCCTCGAGGATTGCTCGGGCATTGCCGCGGTACCGAGGGATCGGCGCCGTCGACGCCGCACCGGCTTCGCCGCCCTTCATCTTCTAGTCTCGCCCCGATGGACGAGCGCTCAACCTGCGAGCGCCTCATCACCTACGACACGTCGACTCTCGAGGGCATCGGATCCGCCGCGGGGTTCGTGAAGGGCTGGCTCGAGGCCCGCGACGTGGAGGTGACCGGCACCCACCACAACGGCCGCCCGGTGCTGGCCGCGACGGTGGGTGCCCGAAGCGGCCCGACGGTGGTCCTGCACGGCCACCTCGACGTGGTCCCCGGCCATCCCGAGCAGTTCGAGCCGCGCGTCGACGGCGACCGGCTGATCGGGCGCGGCGCCTACGACATGAAGGGCGGCCTGGCGGCGATGATGTGCGCCACCCGCGACCTCGCCGCCCAGGACGCCGTGAGGGTGCATCTCGTCTGCGTGTCCGACGAGGAGTCCGAGGAGGAGGAGAACAGGGGCTCGGACCACCTCGTCGAACAGGGCTACGTGGGTGACTTCGCCATCACCGGCGAGCCCACGGACCTGCGCATCGGGGTGCAGGCCAAGGGCGTGCTCGCCATGCGCATCGAGGTCGCCGGGAAGGCGGCCCACGGCTCCACGCCCTGGGAGGGCGACAACGCCGTGCTCAAGGCGCTGGACACCTTCCGGCTGATCGAGGCGCTGCCCTTCGCGCGGGAGTCCTCCGACCTGTTCGACCGGCCCTCGATCAACCTCGGCCGCATCATCGGCGGCGATGCGCTCAACAAGGTCCCAGACCGCTGCACGATCGACGTCGACGTGCGCTACCTGCCCGAGCAGAACCCCGAGGCGATCCTCGCCGCGGTCTCCGAGCTGCCCGACTGCGAGGTGGTCAAGACCTTCCGCCGCGCCCCGGCGATGGTCTCGCGCGAGGACCCGTTCGTGACCACGCTGGCCCAGGCGGTGGCCTCGGTGGCCCCCGACGTGGGGGAGAGCATCTCCGTGGGCCGCGACGGCTCGTCCGACGCCGTGTCCTTCCTGCGCGCGGGCGTGCCCGCGATCGAGTTCGGCCCCGTCGGCGGCGGCCACCACGGCCCCGAGGAGTGGGTCTCGATCTCCTCCCTGGAGCGCTACCGCCGCGTGCTCGTCGAGTTCGTCCGCCTCGTGCCCGAGCGGATCAGCCAGCAGGATCCGGCCCCGCCCCGACTTAGGATCGCGTAACCGTGCCCGTGTTCGACGACGGCGACCGCGGCCCGAGCATGTGGAAGCGCCTGCTGCTCGGCGCCGTGCTGGTGATCTTCGCCTCCGCCTCGGCGACGGCTGTCGCCGCCTTCCGTGAGGTCGACCGGGTGGTCAACGCGCTGCGCCTGCAGCCCGAGCTCAAGCTCGGCGCCGACATCGCCAAGACCGAGCCCGGCAAGCCGCAGACGATCATGCTCATCGGCTCCGACCGCCGGCCCAAGAACAACCTCGAGGGCGCCGCGGGCGACGCCCGCTCGGACACGATCATCCTCGTCCGGCTCGACCCCAACAAGAAGGCCACGGCCCTGATGTCGCTGCCCCGCGACCTCAAGGTGAAGATCCCCGGCCACGGCACGGACAAGATCAACGCCGCGTACGAGCATGGCGGCCCGCGGCTCACGCTGAAGACGGTCAAGCAGCTGACCGGCCTGCGCATCAACCACGTCATCAACATCGACTTCCGCAGCTTCTACGCGGGCGTCAACGCGCTGGGCTGCATCTACACCGACGTGGACCGGCGCTACTTCAACAACAGCGCCCAGTACGCCTACATCAACGTGCCGGCCGGCTACCAGCGCCTGTGCGGCCGCGAGGCGCTCCAGTACGTGCGCTTCCGCTACGAGGACAACGACCTCGTGCGCTCCGCGCGCCAGCAGGATTTCTGCGCCAGGCCAAGCAGCAGGTGGGCGCCGGCCGTCTGATCGAGGACCGCTCGAAGCTGGTGAAGATCTTCGGCAAGTACACGTCCTCGGACATCCGCGACCGGGCCGAGGTGCTGCGCATCGTCAAGCTCGCCGTGGGCTCGATCGACCAGCCGGTGCGGGAGGTCCACTTCGAGGGCCAGGTCGGCGCGAGCTACGTGACCGCCAGCTCGCGCAGCGTGCGCAAGCTCGCCGCCCAGTTCCTGGGCGTCGAGGAGACGCCCGGCCCGCGCGGCAAGCTCAAGCCGAAGGGCCCCGCCCGCAAGCGCAAGAAGGGCGGCGGCAGCAACAACCTCGAGTCGGTGCCGGCGGAGGGCCGCGACCAGGGTCTGCAGGCGGTGCAGCAGGGCCTGGGCAAGGGCCTGCCGGTCCTCTACCCGACCAAGCGCCTGAGCGGCTCCCTGTTCGCCGGCCCACCGCGCGTCTACAAGCTGAAGACCCGCACCGGGCGCAGCTACCCCAGCTACCGGATGGTCATCAAGCGCGGGCAGTTAGGCGAGTACTACGGCCTGCAAGGCACGACCTGGCGCGAGGCGCCGATCCTCGACAACCCCACCGAGACGCGCCGGATCGGCAGGCGCACCTACGAGCTGCACTACGACGGCGATCGCCTGCGCCTGGTCGCCTGGCGGACCAAGAAGGCCGTCTACTGGATCTCCAACACGCTGCTCCAGTCGCTGTCCGAGCGCGAGATGCTGGGCATCGCGCGCTCCAGCCGCGGCCTGTAGGCCGCGGCGCTCGACCGGTTCACTAGCCTGGCGCGTCCTCGCATGGCCGACAAGGAGCCCATAGGAGTCATCGGCGTCGGCTGGGTCGGCCTGTGCACGGCGGCTTGCTTCGCCGAGCTCGGACACCACGTCTACGCCCGCGACATCGTCCAGGACAAGGTCGATGCGCTCTCGCGCGGCGAGGTGCCGATGCACGAGCCGGGCCTGCCCGAGCTGGTGCGCGACAACGCCGAGCGGCTGCACTTCACGACCGACATGGACGAGGTGCTCGACAACGCCTCGCTGCTGTTCTGCTGCGTCGACACGCCGCCCGACCTACTCGGGCGACGCCGACCTCTCGCGCGTCGAGGCGGTCATCGCCGAGCTGGGCCAGTCCGACGGCCACGCGATCGTCATGAAGAGCACCGTGCCGGTCGGCACCGGCCGGTCCATCACGCGCCGCTTCCCCAACGTCGGCTACGTCTCCAACCCGGAGTTCCTCAAGGAGGGCTCCGCGGTCAAGGACTTCATGCACCCCGACCGCGTGGTGATCGGAGCCGACGACGGCTCGAACGGCTTCGCCGACCGCGTCGAAGCGCTGTACGAGACCCTGGGCGGCGGGCGCGTGCGCACCGACGTCGCCAGCGCCGAGATGGTCAAGCTGGCCTCCAACGCCTTCCTCGCCACCAAGATCTCCTTCATCAACGAGATCGCCAACGTCTCGGAGGAGCTGGGCGCCGACGTCTCCGAGGTGGCGCGCGGGATGGGCCTCGACGAGCGCATCGGCCCGAAGTTCCTCCAGGCGGGCATCGGCTACGGCGGCTCGTGCTTTCCCAAGGACGTATCCGCGCTCAAGCAGCTGGCCGGCAACACCGGCTACCACTTCCAGCTGCTGACCGCGGTGATCGAGGTCAACGAGCTCCAGAAGCGGCGCACCATCGGCAAGCTGCAGAAGCACCTCGGCTCCCTGGTGGGCAAGCAGATCGCGCTGCTGGGCGTCGCCTTCAAGCCCAACACCGACGACGTGCGCGAGGCCACCAGCCTGGTCCTCTCCGCGCGGCTGCAGGGCGAGGGCGCGAACGTGCGCGTGTACGACCCGGTGGCCGCCGACGGCGCTCGCGACATGCTGGGCGGCGCCACCATCGCCGGCTCGGCCGAGGAGGCGCTCGACGGCGCCGACGGCGCCGTGCTGGTGACCGAGTGGCCCGAGTTCGCCGAGCTGGACTGGACGAGCCTGCGCGAGCGGATGAACGTGCCGCTGATCGTCGACGGGCGCAACTTCCTCGACGCGGACGCCCTCACGGCGGCGGGCTTCAGCTACGAGGGCATAGGCCGCGTAGGCCATGCAGGCGCTAGTGCTCGCGGGCGGCGAGGGCACCCGCCTGCGCCCGCTCACCCGCACCGTCCCCAAGCCGGTGATGCCGCTCGCCGGGCGGCCCTTCCTGACCTTCATGCTCGACTGGCTGCGCTCGCACGGCGTGACCGAGGTGATCCTCTCCTGCGGCTTCCTCTCCGACGGCGTGCGCGAGGTGCTCGGCGACATCTACGAGGGCATGCGCCTGCGCTACGTGATCGAGCGCGAGCCGCTCGGCACCGGCGGACCGGTGCGCCTGGCCCTGGACGAGGGCCTGCTCGAGGAGCGGCTGCTGGTGCTCAACGGGGACGTCCTCACCGACATGGACTTGACCGCCGAGCTGGCCCGTCACACCGACGCCGGGGCGCAGGCGACGCTGGCGCTGATCGCCGTCGAGGACACCTCGAGCTACGGCGTGGTGCCCACCGACGACGACGGCTGGGTGCTCGAGTTCCTGGAGAAGTCCGACGGCCCCGCCCCGACCAACCGCATCAACGCCGGCGCCTACGTGCTCGAGCGCTCGGTGGTGGAGGAGCATCCCGGCCGGGCGCCCGGTCTCCTTCGAGCGCGAGGTCTTCCCCGAGCTGGTGGGCAACGGACTGCTGGGCTGGCCCGCCGAGGGCTACTGGGTCGACATCGGGACGCCCGAGCGCTACCTCGAGGCCACCTACGACCTGCTGGCCGGCCATCCCGCCAGCAGCCTGCCGCCGCGCGACGAGACCGGCTCGCTGATCGGCGAGGGCTGCCTGACCGCCGGCGCCCACATCGGGCCCCAGTCGGTGCTCGGCTCGCACTGCTCGGTGGGCAGCGACAGTGCGGTCGAGCGCTCGGTGCTTCACGATGGCGTGGTCGTGGGAGCCGATTGCGTGATCCGGGAGAGCGTGCTGGCCGAGCGGGTGCGGGTGGGCGAGGGCGCCCGCGTCGAGCCCGGGGCGCTGGTGGGCGCCGGCGCGCAGGTGCAGCCGGGCGCGCGCGTCAGCGCCGACGCGCGGGTGGAGCCGGGGGAGACGGTCGGTTGACCGCGATCGAGCCGAGCGCCATCGAGCGCCTCGACCAGGCCGGGATGCTGGCCGACATCGTCTCCCAGCCGCTCCAGCTCGAGGACGCGCTGTGGCGCGCCGAGTCGGCGGCGCTGGCGCCGGCCGAGACCCCCGGAGGCCTGCTGGTCTGCGGCATGGGCGGTTCCGCCATCGGGGCCGACCTGGCGAACGCCGTGCTCGCCGACCGCGCCACGCGGCCGCTGCAGGTGGTGCGCGACTACTCGCCCGCCGGGCTGGCTGACCTCCGACTACTTCGTGCTCTGCTCGAGCTACTCGGGGGAGACCGAGGAGACCCTCGCGTGCTACGAGGCCGCGCGGATAGCCGACGCCCCGCGCGCGGTGCTCACCACCGGCGGCAGCCTGGCCGAGGCGGCCCGCGAGGACGGCGTGCCGGTGATCGGCATCCCCTCGGGCATGCAGCCGCGGGCGGCGGTCATCTACATGGTCGTGGGCGCGCTGGCCGCGGCCGCCGCGTGCGGCGTCGCGCCGTCGCTGCGCGGCGAGATCGAGCAGGCCGAGCCGCTGCTGCGCGGGCTGGCCGACGAGTGGGGCCCGGGCGCGCAGGTGTCGCTGGCCGCCGAGGTGGCCGAGCGCCTGCACGGCACGGTCCCGGTAGTCCACGGCGCCGGTCCGACGCTGGCGCCGGCCATGCGCTGGAAGACCCAGATCAACGAGAACGCCGAGACGCCGGCCTTCTTCTCGCCGCTGCCCGAGGTCAACCACAACGAGATCTGCGGCTGGGAGCGCGGCCGCGGGCTCGCGCCGCTGTCGGCGGTCTTCCTCGAGAACGCCGACCAGCACCCGCGCGTGCGCCGCCGGGTGGAGCTGACCGCCAAGCTGGCGCGCGACGCAGGCGCCGCCTGCACGCTGGTCGACGCCAAGGGGGACACGCCGTTCGAACGCGTGCTATCGCTGGTGCTGCTGGGCGACCTGGTGAGCTTCTACCTGGCCGTCCTGGAGGGGATCGACCCCACCCCGGTCGAGCCGATCGACCGCTTCAAGGCCGCGCCTGGACGCCTGAGTGCGGTAGCGCACCAGCGCCGGGGTAAACCTTGACACGATCGTGGTAAGGTTTCGGCCGTATGGACGGCCTGACCATCCATCAGGCGGCCGAGCTCACCGGCTGGTCGCCCAGGATGCTGCGCTATCTGGAGCGCGGTGGTCTCGTCGATCCGGAGCGGACGCCGGCCGGGTACCGCCTTTTCGGGCCCGGCGAGCTGCAGCGCCTGCGCACCCTGCGCGAGCTGCTGGAGCGCTTCGGCTGTGGGCTGTCGGACGTCGCCTTCGCCGCCCGCCTGCGCAAGGAGGATGACCTGCGCAGGGAGCTGGACAGCTGGCTCGAGTCCGAGCCCGAACGCCCTCGGGGCGTCGCTTCCGAGGACTGGCTGGATTGGGAGCAGCGCAAGCACGAAGCGCTCCTGGCCGCCTCTTGACCACGACTACAGGAGAAGAATGAGCACCGTCACCCAGACCGCCTACAAGGTCGCCGACATCGAGCTTGCGGACTACGGCCGCAACGAGATCCGCCTCGCCGAGCACGAGATGCCCGGCCTGATGGCCACCCGCCGCGAGTACGCCGACAGCAAGCCGCTGGCCGGCGCGCGCATCGTCGGCTCGCTGCACATGACGGTTCAGACCGCCGTCCTGATCGAGACGCTGGTCGAGCTCGGCGCCGAGGTGCGCTGGGCCTCCTGCAACATCTTCTCGACCCAGGACCACGCCGCCGCGGCCATCGCCGCCGCCGGCATCCCGGTCTTCGCCTGGAAGGGCGAGACCCTGGACGAGTACTGGTGGTGCATCGACCAGACGTTCCGCTGGCCGAACGGCGAGCAGCCGAACATGATCCTCGACGACGGCGGCGACGCCACGCTCTACCTCCACAAGGGAGCGGAGTTCGAGCGCGCCGGCGCCGTGCCGGACCCCGAGGGCGCCGACAACGAGGAGTTCCAGGTCATCCTGCGCTACCTCCAGGCCTCGCTCGAGGAGGACGGTGAGCGCTTCACCCGCATCGGCGAGAGCGTGCAAGGGCGTCACCGAGGAGACGACGACGGGCGTGCTGCGCCTGTACGAGCGCCACAACGAGGGCACGCTGCTCTTCCCGGCGATCAACGTCAACGACTCGGTCACCAAGTCGAAGTTCGACAACCTCTACGGCTGCCGCCACTCGCTGATCGACGGCATCAACCGTGGCGTCGACGTGATGATCTCCGGCAAGGCCGCGGTCGTCTGCGGCTTCGGCGACGTCGGCAAGGGCTGCGCGGAGTCGCTGAAGGGCCAGGGCGCTCGCGTGATCATCACCGAGATCGACCCGATCTGCGCGCTGCAGGCGGCGATGCAGGGCTACGAGGTCAAGACGCTCGAGTCCGTGGTGGAGACGGCCGACATCTTCATCACCACGACCGGCAACAAGGACATCATCACGGCCGACCACATGAGCCGGATGAAGCACCAGGCCATCGTGGGCAACATCGGCCACTTCGACAACGAGATCGACGTCCTCGGCCTCACCAACATCGAGGGCATCGAGCGGGTCAACATCAAGCCGCAGGTCGACGAGTGGCAGTTCCCCGACGGCCACTCGATCATCCTGCTCTCGGAGGGCCGGCTGCTCAACCTGGGCAACGCCACGGGCCACCCGAGCTTCGTGATGTCGAACTCGTTCACGAACCAGGTGCTCGCGCAGATCGAGCTGTACGGCAAGTCCGACCAGTACGAGCTCGGCGTGCACGTGCTGCCGAAGCACCTCGACGAGAGCGTGGCCCGGCTGCACCTCGGCGCCCTCGGCGCGGAGCTGACCGAGCTGACCCCCGACCAGGCGGCCTACATCGGCGTTCCCGTCGAGGGGCCGTACAAGTCGGACCACTACCGCTACTAGCACCACCGCGCAGGGCCGCGAGCGCGCGGGAGCTAGCAGCCGTGGCTGACGGCTCCCGCGGGGCACCGAGCGCATCAACTGGGCGGAGGGCCGCATGCCGGTCCTCCGCTCGATAGCCGCGCCGCTTCGCGGACGAGCGTCCTCTCGACGGCGTCCGCGTCGCGGCCTGCCTGCACGTCACAGCCGAGACGGCGGTCCTCGCGCGGGCCCTCAAGAGCGGCGGAGCGGACGTCCGCATGGCCGCGGCCAACCCGCTCTCCACCCAGGACGACGTGGTGGAGGCGCTGCAGGGCGAGGGGACGGCGATCTCCTCCGAGCGGGGCGAGAGCGTCGAGAGCTACGTGGCCCACGTGAAGGAGCTGGTCGACGCCGAGCCGCAGATCACGTTGGACGACGGCGCCGACCTGGTGACCGCCGTCAACGCCGCCGGCCACGAGGCCCTCGGCGGCACCGAGGAGACCACCACGGGGATCGTGCGCCTGCGCCACCTCGCCGAGGAAGGCGGGCTGCGCTACCCGATCCTGGCCGTCAACGAGGCGCGCACCGAGCGCACCTTCAACGACCGCCACGGCACCGGCCAGTCGGCGCTCGACGGCATCCTGCGCGCCACCAACATCCTGCTGGCCGGCCACACCCTGGTCCTGCTGGGCTACGGCTTCGCCGGCAAGGGCGTGGCCGAGCGCGCCCGCGGCGCGGGCGCGGCGGTGGTGGTCTGCGAGGTCGACGCCTTCCGCGCGCTGGAGGCGCGCATGGACGGCTTCGAGGTGATGCCGATCCTCGAGGCGGCCGAGCGCGGCGACATCTTCGTGACCGTCACCGGGCTCGAAGTCGGTGCTGCGCCCCGAGCACTTCGAGCGCATGAAGGACGGCGCGCTGCTGGCCAACGCCGGCCACTTCGACGTGGAGATCGACATCGCCGGACTGAGCGCCCTGGCCAACGGTCCGGCGCGACAGGTGCTGCCGCTGGTGGAGGAGTTCGACGTCGACGGCAAGCGGCTCCACCTGCTGGCCAACGGCCGTGTGGTCAACCTCTCCGCCGCCGAGGGCCATCCCGCTTCGGTGATGGACGTGAGCTTCGCGCTGCAGGCGCTCGCGGTGGAGCACCTGGTGCGCAACGCCGGGAAGCTCGAGCCGACGGTGCTCGCCGTCCCGCGCGAGCTGGACGACGAGGTGGCGCGGCTGAAGCTCGAGGCCCTCGGCGTCTCGATCGACGAGCTCACCGAGGGCCAGCGGCGTTACCTGACGTCCTGGGCCTGACCCTCGCCGCTCAGGCGAAGTCGGCGGCGGTGATGCCGGGGGGATGCCCCGGCGGCCACTGCACCAACTCGATCCGGTAGCCGTCGGGGTCGGTGAGCCAGGAGGTCTGGGGTCCGTCCGGACCGCCGGGCCGCTCCGTGGGGGAGGGCCTGAGACCGGCCTCCGACAGTGCCGCTGTCATGGCGGCGAGGTCGTCGACCTGGAAGGCCAGATGGCTGAACCCGGTGCCCACGTCCACTGGTCCGTCAGCGGGGCGGTGGACCAGCTCCAGGGTCACCATCTCCTCGCCCGGGAGCTTGAGCATGACGAGGGCCGCGCCCCCGCCCGCGTCGACGCGGCCCACCTCCCCGTACCCGAGCGCCTCGTAGAACGGGAGGGAGGCCGCCAGGTCGGTGACCCGGAACGCCGGCGTGCAGCGTTCTGTTCATGCCTCCATCCAAGCGGCTGAGTGAAGGATCGTGCGGGCCGGGGCCCGCACGATCCTTCAGCCGTGCCTACCAGAGGCGCTACCTGACTTCCTGGGCCTGGCGCTCAGCCTCGGCGCGCGACGAGCCGAACCATCCCGCCGGGCCCCGCGCCCTGCTCGACCTCCGCTCCGCGGTCCTCGAACAGAGCGCCCGCCCAGGCAGGATCGAGCCTCAGCTTCGGGTAGCTGCTCACATGCAAGGCCCAGCCGTCGGGGCCGCGCTCGTGCACCAGGTCGTGCACGTTGACGACGTCTGAGTCGAACTCCAGGAACGCGGTGAGCGTTCGCTGCTCATCGCTTCGAACGGGGATGAAGCGGGCATCGCCTTCGAGCGGCGCGGTGTAGTCGCGGAATGTGGCGCAGAAGACGCCGCCGGGAGACAGCGCGGCGATGGCCTCGTCCGCGAGCGCCTCGACGGCGGAGCGGCCTGGCAGGTGGGTCAGGGTGTCGCCCATGCAGAGCACCACGTCGAGCGGACCGTCCGCGTGGTCGCGGAACGTGAGCACGTCGGCCTCCACGGCGCGGACCGGCGGAGTGTCCGCCGGGAGCGACCCCGTCCGCTCGCGGAGGTCCCCGGAGAAGCTGCGGGCTCGTGTCGAGCGCGGTGACCGAGTACCCGGCCTCCGCGAGGGCAAGCGCATGGAACCCCAGCCCCGCCCCGAGGTCGACGGCCGCTCCGGAGTGGTGTGGGGCTGCCAAGTCGGCGACCTCGGCCCGGGCGCGCTCGGCGGCCGCGTCAGGATCGCCCACCATCCAGGCGTAGATCGGCGCGAGATGGCGGGCGTAGTGATCCGTGACGGAGGTCAACAGCGAAGGTCTAACCGGCGCCGCCGGGTGCCGTCAACGTCAATGGCGCTACCTGACTGGATCCTCATCACCGGGCCTCACCAGGCCCTGCTCGTAGGCGAGCACGACGGCCTGCGTGCGGTCCCTTAGGCCGAGCTTCGCAAGCACGTTGGCCACGTGCGTCTTGACCGTGCCCGGCGCCACCACCAGCTGCTCGGCGATCTCCCCGTTCGAGAGCCCGCGGGCGATCAGGACGAGCACCTCCCGCTCTCGTGGTGTGAGCTCCTCGAGCCCCTGCGGCGAGGCCGGCGCGCGTCCGCCGAAGCCGGCGAAGCGCTCTATGACGCGGCGCGTGACCGAGGGGTCGAGCAGCGCCTCACCGCTCGCCACGACGCGAACGGCCTGGACGAGCTGCTCGGGCGAGGAGTTCTTGAGCAGGAAGCCGCTGGCGCCCGCGCACAGGGATTCGTAGACGTACTCGTCGAGGTCGAACGTGGTCAGCATGATGACCCGCGGTCCCTCTCCCTCGGCGACGATCCGGCGGGCCGCTTCCAGGCCGTCGACCTGCGGCATCCGGATGTCCATCAGGACCACGTCGGGCATGAAGCGGCGGCAGGCCGCCAGCGCATGCTCGCCATCGGACGCCTCGGCTACGACCTCCATGTCCGGCTCGGCCTCCACGATCATCCGGAAGCCGTGGCGCACCATCGGCTGGTCGTCCGCGATCAAGACCCTCGTGCTCACGGCTCGCGCCCCTGAAGCGGCAGCAGCGCGCGGACCTGGTAGCCGCCACCGGCCGCCGGTCCCACCGCCAGCTCGCCGCCGTAGAGCGCCACTCGCTCGCGCATCCCGATCAGCCCCTGGCCGCCTTCGGCTTCGGCGGGCTTCCGCGCATCCTGGTCTTGAAGCACTTCGATCTCGACGCTCGTCGGCGAGCGCACGACGCTCACTCGCACCCGCGCGCCGGGGGCGTGCTTGAGCGCGTTGGTGAGCGCCTCCTGGAGGATGCGGTAGCCCGCCAGCGCGCGGCCCGGCGGGAGGCCGTCGAGGTCACCGTCGAGCTCCAGCTCGACGTCGAGGCCGGCCCGGCGCATGTCGGACACCAGCTCCTCCGCCCGGCCGAGCGTCGGCAGGGACTCGGCCGGCACCGCATCGTCGGAGCGCAGCAGGCGCCAGCAGCCGCCTCATCTCCGTGACGGCGTCGCGACCGGTGCGCTCCACCGCCAGCAGGGTCTCGCGCTCGCGCTCCAATCCGGGGTCGAGCACTCGCCGCACCGCTCCCGCCTGCACGCCCATCACGCTGATCGAGTGCCCGATGACGTCGTGCAGCTCGCGCGCGATGCGCTCGCGCTCCTCGGCGACAGCGAGCCGAGCCCGCTCGTCGCGTTCGCGTTCGAGCTCGGATGCCCGGGCCTCGAGCACGTCCGTCTCGAGGCCCATCACGCCCACCGCGCGGCCCACCGCGAGCGCGCCAAGCGTCACCACGGCCCCCGCGGCGACATGGCCCGCGTCACCCTCGATCACGCCGACGCTCGCGTAGGCGGGGACGGCGATCACGCCCCCCACGGCCAGCTCGCGCGTCGAGCCGTGTTCGCCGAGCGAGTAGACCCCGACCCCTGCGGCGAGCCAGGCCAGCAGCGGCAGCCCATCCGGGGAGCCCACCGAAGTCGCCGCCACGAGCCCGCCGGCCTCGATCGCGACGACCAGCGCCGGCGCGGCCTCCCGCCACGCGAGCGGCAGCGAGGTGAAGAGGACCGCCAGGACCGCGGCTCCCGGGGCGTCACCCGGCGCCAGCGAAACCTCGACGAGCCCGGCGGAGGCCAGCAGCAGCGCGAGCGCCGCGTCGGCCAAGCCGGGCCGCTGGGCCGATCGCAGGCGTCCGGGCAACGCACCCATGCCGCCAAACGTAACCCGGCTTCGGCTCGTCGCCATCTGTCGCAAGGCAGAGGCAAGATCGGCCGTGCGGCATATGCGCGAGACTGGCGCCCGACCTAGGTTCTTCCTCGTCCCCGAGTTCCGAGGAGCCTGATCGATGGTTACCAAGAAGACCCTGAAGTACCTCGCCGCCGCCACAGCCGTCCTGCTGGTCGCGAGCGCCGCGATCGGCGACGACCGCGACGTGCTCTGGATCGTTGACGACGTCGTCTGGTTCGGGTTCCTTCTGTGCGCCCTCGTCTTGATCGTGCTGAGCGTCGGCGTCCTGGTGCGCTCGCGCAAGCGCGCGGGCGGCGGTAACGCAGCGACCTAGCCGCTGCCTGGCCGGTGAAGGATCGTGCGGGCTGGAGCCCGCACGATCCTTCACTCGCTCCTTCCCTGAGCCTCTGTGACGAGGCCGTGCTCGTGGGCGAACAGGGCCAGCGCCGCCCGGCTGGCCACGCCCACCTTCGTGTAGATGTGCTGCACGTGGTGCTCGGCGGTGCGACGCGAGATCACCAGGCGATCGGCGATCTCCGGGTTCGAGCAGCCCGCCGCCACGAGACAGGCGACCTCGAGCTCGCGGTCGCGTCAATCCCCCCGGCCGAACGTTGTCGCGCCGGCGAGGCGGCCGGTGGCCCGCGGTCTCGAGCACGGCCGTGACGGCGTCCGGATCGAGCCGGCCGGCTCTCACTTCGCCCTTGAGCTCCTCGGCGGCCTGCTCGGGGCGGAGCGCCCGCCGATGCGGTCGGTCTTCGGTCATCGCCTGGTAGGAGTCCGCGGCGGCGAGCACTCGCGCCGCTGACGGAACCTCGCGGCCGGCGCAGCCGCGGTGATAGCCCGAGCCGTCGAGCCGCTCGTGGTGCATGCCGGCCACGCGGGCCATCGGCTCCAGCGCCGAGGACGTGGCGAGGATGCGCTCGGTGCGGTAGGGGTGTGTCCGGACCTGCTCCCACTCGGCGCCCGTGAGCGGGCCGGGCTTCTCCCAGATCGTGTTCGAGACCGCGAGGCGGCCCAGGTCCTCCAGGTGGGCGGAGACCTCCAGCCTGGCGGCAGTCCGCGCGTCGAGGCCGAGCCGGTCCGCGGCGCCGACGGCGAGTCGAGCGACAGCGCTGGAATGGCCATGCAGCCAGGGGGTCTTCAGATCGGCGAGATCGCCGAAGGCCGACGCCACCTCCACCAGCTCGCCCTCCTCGATCTCCACCACCGGCTCTGGCTCGACCTCGAGCACGAGCTCGCGGGGATCTCCGGCGTGGGTCTGCTCCAGGACGACGTCCGCCTCGGCCGCGAACAGCTCCACGACCTCTGGGTCCAAGATGACGCCGGACCGGCGACGGAGGGCGTCCACCGCCGCCTCGCGCCCGCCCAGCCGGTCGAAGCGCGCCGCGGTGGCGGCGGCGACTCCGATCCGGCCCGCTAGCGCGATCTCCTCACCGGCCAGCCCCTGGGGCGCCCCCTCGCCGTTCCACCACTCCACCGCTTCTCGCAGCGCCCGCTGCACGCCCTCGCCCAGTCCCACGCGTCTGGCGGTCGCGCTGGCCACCTCGCAGCTTCCGGTGTCGAAGCGCCGGCCGAACGACTGGCCTTCGTCGGTGGCCGCGTACTCCTGGATCCCCGCCCGTTCGGTCGAGCTGCGTCCCGCCATCACCTCCTCGAAGAGCATCGTCGCCACCTCCTGCGGATCGGCGACGTTGGTCCGGGCCACCGCGGACATGACCCCCAGATCGTCGCCCCAGGCCGTCACGGTCTCGTGCGACAACGCGCTGCAACCCAGGTGCATCAGCAGCGAGGTGTAGAAGCAGTCCGAGACCTCGGCGTCCCCGAGCCCGCGCCGCCGCGCGAGACCGCTACCGATCAGGCACGACCGCATCGCCTCCTCCGGGGGCAGCCCGAAGCCCAGGTCCGCGGCTATCGAGAGCCCGCCGAGGAGGTCTGCGAGTCGAAGGCGACCGCTCACCGGACAGTGATTCTCCCAGCTCGGGCGGTGCCCGAAAGATGGGCAGACCTACCGATGCGCGGCCCGCCCCCAGCGGCGACTCTGTCCTCGGCCATCGACCCACCGAGGAAGGAAGACCGAATGACACGCATCGACGCAAACACAGTCCAGCTCAACTACGACGCGGCCGGGAGCGGCGAGCCCCTGGTTCTGGTCCACGGCGGCTGGTCTGATCGCAACAACTGGCAGACCGTCGCCCACGAGCTGTCCCGGTCCTTCAGGGTCGTGGCCTACGACCGCCGCGGCCACGGGCTCAGCACGCGCGGCGTAGACGGCACGCGACGAGATCAGGAAGACGATCTCGCCGCCCTGATCGAGGCGCTCGGGGACGGCCCCGCGACCGTCGTCGGCACCTCCTTCGGTGGCTCGATCGCCCTCGGCCTTGCCTCCCGTCGCCCGGAGCTGGTTCGCAGCCTGGTCGTGCACGAGCCGCCGCTGATCTCGTTGGTGGCCGGCGACCCTGCCGTCCAACCCGAGCTCGCAGCCGTGCAGGCCTCCATTCAGGGCGTGCTCGCGCGGGTGGCCGCCGGCGATGCCGCCGGTGCGGCCCGTCAGTTCGTCGAAGAGGTCGCGTTCCAGCCCGGAGCCTGGGAGCAGCTGCCTCCGCCACTGCGGGAGACCATGATCGACACCGCCCCGGCGCTGCTCGCCGAGCAGAAGGACCCGCTGTGGGCCGTCGCCGACCCGGAGGCGCTCGCGGGCATCGCGTGCCCGGTGTTGATCACCGAGGGCGATGAGAGCCCGGGCTGGTTCCGGCGTATCGTCGAGCAGCTGCTCGACACGATCGAGGGTGCGGAGGTCCATACCTACCGCGGCGCGGGACACGCGCCTCACCTCACCCACCCGCGCGATTATCTCGCCACGGTCGACGGCTTCCTGTCGCCGGTGCCGGTGGGCTGAGCGGCGCGTCGCTCGGTCGCTGGGAGGTCGATAGCTTCGCGCCGCGATGAAGGCCATGGTCCTCGCGGCCGGGCTGGGCACGCGGCTCCTGCCGCTGACAGCCGACCTGCCCAAGCCGATGATGCCCGTGCTCGACCGCCCGGCGATGGCGCACATCGTGGACGCCCTCGAGCGCCAGGGATACGGCGAGCTGGTGGCGAACCTGCATCACCATCCCGACGCGATCCGGGGCTACTTCGGCGACCGGCTGGCCTACCGCCTCGAGGAGGAGCTGCTGGGCACCGCCGGCGGCGTGCGCAACGCGGCGGACTTCTTCGGCGATGACCCGATCCTCGTCGTCTCCGGTGACTCGCTGAACGAGCTGGCGCTCGACGAGCTGGTGGAGCGTCACCGCTCCTCCGGCGCCGTCGCGACGATCGTCGTGCAGCGGATCGACGACATCGGCGCGTTCGGCGCCGTCCTGGCCGGTGAGGACGGGCGCGTGACCGGCTTCCAGGAGAAGCCCGACCCCGCCGAGGCCCTGTCCGACCTCGCCAGCTGCGGCATCTACTGCTTCTCGCGGGAGGTGTTCGACTACTTCCCCGCCGAGGATCCCGTCGACTGGGCGCGCGACGTGTTCCCCGTGCTGCTGGAGAACGACGTCCCCGTGCACGCGTTCGAGACCACCGCCTATTGGAACGACATCGGCTCCCCGGCCAAGCTGCGCGAGGCGAACTGGCGCGCGCTGGAGCGGGCCGGGGGATCGGTGTGGATCGGCGAGGGCAGCGAGATCGAGGCGGGGGTCGAGCTGATCGAGCGCGTGGTGATCGGCGCCGGGTCGCACGTGGGCGCGGGGGCCTCGCTGCGCGACACGGTCCTGCTGCCCGGCTCGCGGGTGCCCCCGGGCTCGATGCTGGTCGAGGCGATCGGCCGCCTCTAGGCCGCGGCGGCGTCCTCCAGGCGCTCGCGGCGGCGCTGCTCGGTCTCCGACTGCTTGAGCGCCAGGCTGAACAGCACCACCAGCGCGATCACGAACGTCAGCGACTGCTCGACCATCATGATCGCGCCGCCCGCGTTCTGGTCGGTCTGGGCGCTCAGTCCCCAGATGCGCGGCGCCTGCTCGTAGGTCTCGTAGAGCACGCCGGAGGACCAGGTCAGGTACAGGCCGAGCGTGGCCAGCCCGAACTTGGCCGCGCCGATGTAGGCCACTGGCCACATCCCCGTGAGCCGGGTCCGCATCGGCACGGGCTGGATCAGGGGCCACCACACGGCCAGCCCGGCGGCGAAGAACGAGGCGTGCTCGACGAGGTGAACGAGGGGGCTCTTCAGCGCCGCCTCGTACATCACCGGGATGTGCCACAGGTACATGACCGCGAGCCAGAGCAGCAGTCCCGTTAGCGGGTGGGCGAACGGGCCCAGCGCGCGCTCGATGCGCTGCAGGCGCCGGGTGGCGGGGCGCATGATCACGCGCGAGAGGCCGAGCAGCAGGAGCAGCGGGGCGACGTCGCCCAGCAGCACGTGCTGGAGCATGTGCGCCGAGAACAGGTAGCGGTCGCCCAGGCCGTCCAGCGGAGTGACCAGCGCCACGGTGAGCACCAGCAGCCCGGCGGTGAAGGCCAGCGCGCGCAGCGGGCTGGTTCCGCGCCCGCCCGCCTCGGCCCGCGCGGTGCGAAAGCGCATGGCGTAGACCACCGCCAGCGTGACGATGGGCAGGAGCACGAACGGGTCGGCCAGCCACTCGAGCTGAGGGTGCGGGTCGTTCACGCACACCCGATTGTCGCAAGCGGGTGCTGTGTCGTAACGCGGCCGGCGGGAGCCTGGCACCCGTGCCCCTGGCCGTCCTCACACCGTCGCTGTGCTGGGGCTGCGGCGCGGCCGCGGGCGGGCATCCGCTGTGCCGGCCCTGCCGCGCTGCGCTGCGCTGGTCCGAGCCGGTGCTCGCGGCCGCGGAGGGGGTGCCTGCCTGGGCGCCGGTGGCCTACGAGGGCCCGGCCCGCGCCCTGGTGGGAGGGCTCAAGTTCCGCGGCGCCCGCGGGCTGGCCGGCGAGCTGGCGGCGGCGATCGCGGCGGGCGCGCCGCCGGGGCTGCTGGAAGGCGCGCTGGTGCCGGTACCGCTGGCCGTGCGCCGGCGGCGCGAGCGCGGCTACAACCAGGCCGAGGTACTGGCCCGGGGGCTGTCGGAGCGGACCGGCCTGCTCGTGTGCGACCTGCTGGAGCGCAGCGGCGGGGGAGCGCGCCAGCTCGGCCGGGGACGCCGCGCGCGCCTCGCGCGGGCCCCGGCCTTCCGCGCCCTGCGGATGGCGCCGCCGCGCGCCGTGCTGGTCGATGACGTGATCACGACCGGCGCCACGCTGGCCGCCTGCGCCCAGGCGCTGCGCGCGGCAGGTGCGCGGGAGGTCGTGGCGGTGGCCTACGCAAGAACGCCCGGGAGGTAGCGCGCTTGCCGGATGGGCGTACCATCGCCAAACGCGACCAACTCAGAGGGGAGATGCATGCGCATCGACGTGAAGGGGCGGAACGTGGCGGTCAAGGACGAGTACCGCGAGCGACTCGAGCGGAAGCTCGACAAGGTCTCCCGGCAGGTCTCCTCGCTCGCCGACTGCGAGGTCGAGCTGAGGGAGGAGCGGAACCCCTCCATCCGCGATTCCCAGGTGGCGGAGGCCACCCTCCATCTCAAGGGGGTGACGCTGCGAGCCTCCGAGCGCTCGGAGGACATGGAGCGCTCGATCAACCTGCTCGCCGAGGACCTGGCCCGCCAGGTCAAGCGCCACCGCGACAAGCGCCGCAAGCGCCGCGACGCGATGCGCCCGCAGCCAGGGGCCTCATCCCCCTAAAAACCGGGGGCGGCCGGCCTGGTGATCGCTCGCCCGGCCCGCGCCGCGCCGCTACCGTAGGAAGCCATGACGATTCTCGACCGCGCCCTGAGGGTGGGCGAGGGCAAGAAGTTCAAGGTCTTCGAGCGCAACGTCGCTCGCATCAACGACTTCGAGCCCGAGCTCGAGCTGGAGTCCGACGAGGAGCTGCGCGCCCGCTACGCCGCGCTGCGCGAGCGCGCGCTCGCGGGCGAGTCGCTCGACGACCTGCTCTTCGAGAGCTTCGCGCTCACCCGCGAGGCCTCCAAGCGCACCCTTGAGCAGCGCCACTTCGACGTCCAGCTGATCGGCGGCATGGTGCTGCACGACGGCTCCATCTCCGAGATGAAGACCGGCGAGGGCAAGACGCTCACCGCCACCCTGCCGGTCGTCCTCAACGCGCTCACCGCTCGCGACGCCGACGGCAACCCCGCGCAGGGCAAGGGCGTGCACCTGGTCACGGTCAACGACTACCTGGCCCGCCGCGACGCGGCCTGGATGAAGCCGATCTACGACCTCCTGGGCGTCACCGTGGGCGTCCTCCAGGGGTCCGACCGCAGCGCCGAGGACAAGCTCGAGGCCTACCGCTGCGACGTCACGTACGGCACCAACTCCGAGCTGGGCTTCGACTACCTGCGCGACAACCTCGCCGTCGAGGCGGCCGAGAAGTCACAGCGCGGGCACGGCTACGCGATCGTCGACGAGGTCGACAACATCCTCATCGACGAGGCTCGCACCCCGCTGATCATCTCGGGCGCCCCCGAGCAGGCGGCCGACCTCTACTACCGCTTCGCCAAGCTCGCGCCCCGGCTGGAGCCGGGCAAGAAGCCCGAGGGCATCGAGGCGAAGTCCAAGGACTACGTGGCCGACTTCGACTACGAGCCCGACGAGAAGCACAAGACCGTGGCGATCACCGAGCGCGGCGTCGAGAAGGCCGAGAAGTTCCTCGGCATCGACAACATGTACAAGGCCGAGCACGGCAACCTGGTCAACCACCTCCAGCAGGCGCTGAAGGCCGAGTCGCTCTACAAGCGCGACGTCGACTACGCGGTGATCGACGGCGAGGTGAAGATCATCGACGAGTTCACCGGCCGCATCCTGGAGGGCCGGCGCTGGTCGGAGGGCCTGCACCAGGCCGTGGAGGCCAAGGAGGGCGTCGCGATCCAGGAGGAGAACCAGACGGTCGCGACGATCACCTACCAGAACTACTTCCGCCGCTACGACAAGCTCGCGGGCATGACCGGCACGGCCCTCACCGAGGCCACCGAGTTCATGAAGATCTACGAGCTGCAGGTGGTGGAGATCCCCACCAACCGGCCGATGGTCCGGCAGGACAACAACGATCAGATCTACAAGACCAAGGACGGCAAGTGGGCGGCGGTGGCGCGCGAGATCGCCGACCGCCACGACCGTGGCCAGCCGGTGCTGGTGGGCACCATCTCCGTCGAGGTCTCCGAGCTGCTGTCGCGGCTGCTCGACGAGCGCGGCATCAAGCACACGGTCCTGAACGCGAAGCCCGAGCACGCCGAGCGCGAGGGCAAGACCATCGCCGAGGCCGGCGCCCCCGGGGCGGTCACCATCGCCACCAACATGGCCGGCCGCGGCGTCGACATCAAGCTGGGCGGCAACCCCGACCACCTGACCGAGCAGCGCCTGCGCGAGCTGGGCCTCAAGCCCGACTCGCCCGATTGGGACGAGACCTGGGACGAGGTGTACCCGGGCATCGAGGCCAAGGTCGAGGAGGCGCACGAGGCAGTCAAGGACGCGGGCGGCCTGTTCATCCTCGGCACCGAGCGCCACGAGTCACGCCGGATCGACAACCAGCTGCGCGGCCGCTCCGGCCGCCAGGGCGACCCTGGCGCCTCGCGCTTCTACCTGTCCTCCGAGGACGACCTCGTGCGCCTGTTCGCCGGCGACCGGATCAAGAAGATCCTCGAGCGCCTGGGCCCGGTCAACAAGGAGGGCGAGGAGGAGCCGATCGAGGCCAAGATGCTCTCCAAGCAGATCGAGGGCGCCCAGAAGAAGGTCGAGGAGCAGAACTTCCTCATCCGAAAGCGCGTGCTCGAGTACGACGACGTGATGAACCAGCAGCGGGAGATCGTCTACGAGTACCGGGACCGCATCCTCGAGGGCGAGGACATGTCGGACATCGCCCACACGCAGATCGGCGACGTGGTCGAGCGGCTGGTGGACGAGTACGTGGTCGGCGACTTCCAGGAGGAGTGGGACCTCGACGCGCTGTTCACCCAACTCGAGGAGATCTACGACCCCTCGTACGAGTTCAGCGAGCTCCAGGGCATGGAGCGCGACGAGCTCGTCGAGAACCTCCGCCAGGACATCGTCACCGCCTACGACGACCGCGAGGAGGAGCTCGGCCCCGAGCTCATGCGGGCGCTGGAGCGCTTCATGCTGCTCCAGATCATCGACGAGCGCTGGCGCGAGCACCTGCACGACATGGACTACCTGCGCGAGGGCATCCACCTCCGCGGCTTCGCCCAGATCGACCCCCTCGTGGCCTACAAGAACGAGGGCTTCACGATGTTCACCGAGCTCATGAACAACATCTGGGACGAGTTCGCGCGCTACATCTTCAACGTCGACGTGGAGGTCGAGGGCGGCAACGGCGCCGGCCCCGAGGAGCAGCCCGCCCCGCAGTGGGGCACCGCGGGCAACACCAGCTCCACCGGCTCGTTCCGCTACGCCGGCGGCACCGCGGCCGACCAGCCGAGCGCTCTGGCGGCGGCCGCCGCGCAGGGCGGAGCCGCGGCCCAGGCGATGGAGGAGCCCGCGGAGCTCCCCGCGCCGGTGGAGACCCGGCGGCTGGACGACGAGGAGCGGATCGGCCGCAACGACCCGTGCTGGTGCGGCTCGGGCAAGAAGTTCAAGAAGTGCCATGGCGCATAGCGCTGCAGCGCTCCGTGACCAGCTGAAGCTGCTCACGGACTCTCTTTGACCCCGCTGGGCTGGCGGAGCGCCGCAACGCGCTGGAAGAGGAGATGGGTCGCCCCGGGTTCTGGGACGACTCCGAGCACGCGGCCAAGGTCTCGTCCGAGCATGCCGCCGTCAGCCGGCGCGTCCAGGCCTTCGACACGCTGACCAGCGACATCGACGACCTCGAGGCCCTCGAGGAGATGGCCGCCGAGGACGACTCGATCGCCGCCGAGCTGGAGGAGACGCGCGGGTCGCTGACCGCCCGTTTGGCCGAGCTGGAGGAGGCGCGGCTGTTCGGCGGCCGCTACGACTCCGGCGACGCGATGGTCACCGTCAACGCCGGCGCCGGCGGCACCGACTCCCAGGACTGGGCCGAGATGCTGCTGCGGACCGAGCTGCGGTGGGCCGAGCGCCGCGGCATGAAGACCGAGATGAAGGAGGCGAGCCCGGGGGAGGAGGCCGGCATCAAGTCGGCGACATTCCTGGCCCGGGGCGAGAACGCCTACGGGCTGTTCTCGGCGGAGAAGGGTGTCCACCGGCTGGTGCGGATCTCGCCCTTCGACGCCGCCTCACGCCGCCACACCGCCTTCGCCGGCCTGGAGGTGGCCCCGCTGGTGGAGAACGACGTCGCCGTCGAGATCGACGACGAGGACCTGCAGATCGATACCTACCGCGCCTCGGGTGCCGGTGGCCAGCACGTGAACAAGACCGACTCCGCGGTGCGGATCACGCACGAGCCAACCGGGGTGGTGGTGCAGTGCCAGAACGAGCGCTCGCAGTCGGCCAACAAGACCACCGCGATGGCGATGCTCAAGGCCAAGCTGGTGGAGCTGGAGGAGCAGCGGCGGCGCGAGGAGATGGCGCGCGAGAAGGGCGAGGCGCAGGACGTGGCCTGGGGGTCGCAGATCCGCTCCTACGTGCTGCACCCATACACGATGGTCAAGGACCACCGCACCAACGTCGAGGTCGGGAACGCCCAAGGCGTCCTGGACGGGGACCTGGACGAGTTCGTCGGGCCGAGCTGTTGCGGCGCTCGGGCAACTCCACGGACTAGGCCGCGGCCACCCGGCCGCCTGGCCGCGGGGGGTGGGGCGGAGTGCGCTCCCGCTCGAAAAAATTCGTCAGCCCCGCTGACGAATTTTTCTGACCGTGCGCGCGCCTCGCGCCTGGCGGGTGCAGCCGGGTCCGTGGCCCGCGGCCCGCCTGCCGGCTCGGTCGGGCTTGCTACTCGTCGTCCCCGCCGTCGCCGGAGTCGCCCTCGTCGTAGGACTCCTCCTCGACCTGGGCCTCCTCGTACTCGTGCTCCTCGTGGTCGTGATGGCCGTGGCCGTGACCATGGCTGCTGTGCGACTTCTTTTGCTGCTGGTCCTTGTATGCGGCGAAGCCCTTCTTCGCCAGGTTCTTCCAGTCCATCTCGCTCGCTCCAATATCCGGGTTCTGTCCCCCCACCCACAGCCTAGGGAGGACGTGTCGGCCAGCGCCACCAGTTCCTCGCCCCGGACCTCGCCGCTCAGCTCGCTCACCCCGTAGGAGTTGCGGAGCGGTACGCCGTCCGGCCGCTCGCAGGTCGCGCTCACGTGCTCGGACACCGGCGCGTACTGTCGGTCGCGTGGGAGATCTGATCGATCGAACACTTGCCGAGGACCTCGGGAGCGGTGACGTGACAACGCGCCTCGTGGTCCCCGACGGAGCCGGGGCGCGCGCCCGGATCGAGCAGAAGGCGCCGGGAGTGATCGCCGGCCTGGAGACCGCCGCGGAGGTGTTCCGCCGCCTCGATCCCGAGCTGCGCTGGGAGCCTCTGGTCGCGGAGGGCGAATCGCGGGACGGCGGGCCGGTGGCCACCGTGGAGGGCCCGGCCGCCCCGCTGCTGGCCGGGGAGCGAACGGCGCTGAACCTGCTGGGCCGCCTGTCGGGGGTCGCAACGCTGACCGCCCGCTACGTGGCTGCCGTGGAGGGCACCGGGGCCCAGATCCTCGACACCCGGAAGACCACCCCGGGCCTGCGGGAGCTGGAGAAGACGGCAGTGGTCGCCGGCGGCGGGGTCAGCCACCGCCACGGGCTCTGGGACGCCGTCCTGATCAAGGAGAACCACGCCGATCTGGCGGGCGGGGTGGGCCCGGCGGTGCGGGCCGCGCTGGAGGGGGCGCCCGACGGCATGCTGGTCGAGGTCGAGGTGCGAGACCTGGCGGAGCTGGGCGAGGCGCTGGAGGCCGGCGCGGCGCGGATCCTGCTGGACAACATGGCGCCGGGCCTGCTGCGCAAGGCGGTGGCGGTCGCCGCGGGCCGGGCTGAGCTGGAGGCGTCGGGCGGCGTGACCCTGGAGACGGTGGGGGAGATCGCCGCCACGGGAGTGGACTTCGTGAGCGTCGGGGCCCTCACTCACTCGGCTCCGGCGCTGGATCTCAGCCTGGTCCTCAGCCGGCGCTAGAATTGCGTACAACAGCGCGTGGCCTACGCGCGTCATTTCGACACCGAGTGAGGTGCGAAACATGCCGGACCTGCTGACGCTCGAGAACACTCCTGCTCTCAAGGAGGAAGTGCGCGCGCTTGCCCAGGAGCGCGGCGCCGTGATCCTGGCGCACAACTACCAGGTGCCGGAGGTGCAGGACGTCGCCGATTTCGTGGGCGACTCGCTGGGCCTGTCGCGCCAGGCCGCCGAGGCCGACGCCGAGGTGATCGCCTTCTGCGGCGTGCACTTCATGGCGGAGACCGCCTCGATCCTGTCGCCGGAGAAGAAGGTGCTGCTACCCGACCTCGACGCCGGCTGCTCGCTGGCGGACTCCATCACCGCCGACGAGCTGCGCGCCTGGAAGGCCGAGCACCCGGGCGCCGTCGTGGTGATGTACGTCAACACGACGGCAGAGGTCAAGGCGGAGACCGACTACTGCTGCACCTCCTCGAACGCCGTGCAGGTGGTCGAGCACATCCGGCGCGAGCACGGTGAGGACGTGGAGATCCTGTTCGGCCCCGACATGTTCCTGGGGGCCTACGTGGAGCGCGTCACCGGCCGGCGCATGCACGTGTGGACCGGCGAGTGCCACGTGCACGCGGGCATCCGCCCTAGCGACATCGCGGACGTCCGCGAGCGCCACCCCGGCGCCGACTTCCTCATCCACCCCGAGTGCGGCTGCTCGACCTCGGTGATGGAGTACGTCGCGGCCGGCGACGTGGACACCGACCACACCCACATGCTGTCCACCGGCGGGATGCTGCGCCACGCGCGCGAGTCCGACGCGGACACCTTCATCGTGGCCACCGAGACGGGGATGCTGCACCCGCTGGAGGCCGAGAACCCGGACAAGAGCTTCGTTCCGGCCAACCGGGCGGCGGTCTGTCAGTTCATGAAGATGATCACGCTGCCCAAGCTGCGCGACTCCCTGCGCGACCTGACGCCCGAGGTGCGCGTCGACCCCGCCCTTGCCGAGAGGGCGCGGGTGCCGATCGAGCGCATGGTCGCGATCGGCTCGTAAGCCCCGCGGCTCAGCCGCTGCCGGCTCCTGGAGCCTCCGCTCAGCCGCTGCCGGAGGAGGAGCCCGAGCGGTCGTAGCTGGTGCCCGAGCCGCTGGTGCCCGAGCCCGAGGACCCCGAGCCCGACGAGCCGGGAGCCCGAGCCAGAGGAGCCCGACCCCGAGGAGCCGCTCCCCGAGCCGCTGCTCCCGGACCCCGAGGAGCCGCTGCCCGAGTTGTCGTCGGCGAGCATGGCGTCGCCCCCGCTGCCGGGACCGGAGTTGTCGTCGCCACCCGAGCCGGGGCCGCTGGAGTCGCCGGGGCCGGAGTCGTCGCTGCCGCCCGAGCCGGGGCCGGAGCTGTCGTCATCGGCGCCCGTGCGCCGCCCGCTGCGGTCGTCGTCTTCGCGGGAATCACCGCCGCGGTCGTCTGCACCGGCGTCGTCTCCGCGCCTCCGCGCCGCCGGCGTCGTGCCGCCGTCCTGGCCGCTCAGGGCGGCCGCCGCGGTCTCCTCGCCGGCCTCGGTGACCACGCCCCGCACCGGCGGGGGCAGTGGGTCGCCCGTGCTGTCGGGCGCCGCGGCGATGCCGCCGATGACTGCGCCGGCCACCACCGCGCTGGCCGCCGCCTTGGCGGCGACCGTGCCCAGCCCGGCCGAGGCCACGGTCAGCTCGCCGACGCGCTCGGCGAGCGGCTCGTCGGCGGCGAGCGGTATGCGCAGCAGCAGGCCCATCGGGCGTGATCGCCGTCGCCCCCGCCCTGAGGGTGGTGCGGGCGCGGTTCAGCAGCTGGCGCACCGCGCCGCCGGTGACCCCCAGCTCGGTGGCGATCTCGTCGTAGCTGCGCCCCTCCAGCTCGCGCAGGACGAGCGCGTCGCGCTGGCGCGCGGGAAGCGCGCTCACCGCGGCCACCACCGAGCGCAGCCCCTCGCTGCGCTCGTAGGCCTGCTCGGGGCGCTCGACTCCGTCGACCTCCTCTTCCAGCAAGTCGCTGGGCACGGCGCGCTCGCGCAAGGCGTTCAGCGCCGCGTTGTGGGCGATCGTGTAGAGCCAGGGTTTGAGGTCCAGCGGGCGCTCGTCGCGGCGCATCGCCGCGAGCGCGCGCACGAAGGCCTGCTGGACCACGTCCTCGGCGCGCTCGCCGGAGACCATCCGCGAGCAGTGGCGCATCAGCGGCCGGCGGTAGCGGCCCACGATCGCCTCGAACGCGGCGTCGTTGCCGGCCCGGACGAGGTCCACCAGGCGCTCGTCGCTCTGGGAGCGCAACAGCGGGACTCCGGCCAGGCGGGCCGGGGCTAGGAGGCTCTTGGGCGTCATCGGTGAGGTCTAAGTATCGGCATGGCGACGGGGAGCGTCCACCGGGCGCTCAACCCTGGAACACGCGGGCCGGCCAAAGGTCACGCCCTAGTCTCCGGGCGTGCGCCGGCTGTTCCCCGATCCCGCCGAGCTCGAGGTGGGCGAGCTCCTGGAGGGCTTCCCTCCCGACCACCCGTACCTCGCGCTGAACATGGTGGCCAGCGTGGATGGCCGCGCCACGCTGGGGGGGCGCACGAAGGGCCTCGGGGGGGAGGCCGACCACGCGCTGTTCCACGGGCTGCGCGAGCGCGTCGACTGCGTGATGGCCGGCGCCGGCACCGTGCGCGCCGAGGGCTACGGCCAAGTGATCAAGACCGAGGAGGCGCGCGCTCGCCGCCAGGTCCGCGGCCTCGGCGCCGAGCCGGTCATGGCGGTGGTGAGCCGCAGTGGCGACGTTCCCCTGGAGGATGCGATCGTCGGCGACGATCCGGCCGCCCTGATCGAGCTCCTGCGCGCCGAGCACGGCGTGCGATCGATCCTCTGCGAGGGCGGGCCGACGCTGAACTCCGCGCTGCTGGCTCAGGGGCTGGTGGACGAGCTGTTCCTCACCCTCAGCCCGCAGCTGGTCGGTGGCGAGGACCCGCTCACCATCGTCGCCGGGCCGGAGCTGGAACCGCCGCTCCAGCTGGATCTGGTCTCGCTGATCGAGGGCGGGGGCGATCTGCTGCTGCGGTGGCGGCTACGCACCTGAAAGAAACGCTGCAAACCTCCCCAAACCGCTGCAGGTCCGCTTACATGGGCGCCCGCCGTGGCCTCTGCCCCGACACGCATGCGCGTACGCGCGCCGGAAGCCGCGCCGTCGGTCACGAAGACCGTCCCGGTCGTCGAGTTCCAGGGCGTGACGAAGGCCTACGACGGCGGGGTCGTCGGGCTCCAGCGCGCCTCGATGAGCATCGGCCGCGGCGAGTTCGTCTTCCTCGTCGGCCCCACCGGCTGCGGCAAGTCGACCTGCATCCGGCTCCTGCTCAAGGAGCTCGAGCCCAACGAGGGCGAGCTGCTGATCGCCGGCAAGCCGCTGTCGAAGATCCCGCGCAACCGGGTGCCGATGCTGCGGCGCAACGTCGGGACGGTGTTCCAGGACTTCAAGCTGCTGCCCAACCGCACGGTCTACGACAACGTCGCCTACTCGCTGGAGGTGATCGGCGAGGGCCGTGACGAGATCCGGCGGAAGGTGCCCGACATCCTGCGCCTGGTCGGCCTCTCCACCAAGCTGCACGCCTACCCCGACGAGCTGTCCGGCGGCGAGCAGCAGCGCGTCTCGATCGCCCGCGCCTTCGTGAACCACCCGCCGCTGTTGCTGGCCGACGAGCCCACCGGCAACCTCGATCCCGAGACCTCGATCGGGATCATGCAGCTGATCTACCGCATCAACCGCACCGGCACCACGGTGGTCGTGGCGACCCACGACAAGGAGATGGTGGACAAGATGCGCCGGCGCGTGATCGAGCTGCGCGAGGGCCGGGTGGTCCGCGACCAGCAGATGGGGCTGTACCGGCCCGACGAGTCCACCACGGAGTTCGCGATTCGCCTCCGCGGCGAGCTCGGCATCGGCTCCGAGGGCCACCCGAACTAGCGATGTTCTTCTTCAAGGAGGCCCTCCGCGGCCTGAGGCGCAGCTCGGCGCCGGCCCTGGCGGCGATGCTCACGGTGCTGATCACCGCGCTGGTGCTCGGCGTCTTCATCCCGATCGTGCAGGCGACCATGGGCGCCGCGCACGACGTCCGCGAGCGCGTGGTGGTCGACGTCTACGTGGCCGACGGCGCCTCCGACTCCGAGCGCCAGACCGCCCAGCGGGCGATCGAGCACACCGCCAACGTGCGCTCGGTCGACTTCGTCTCCAAGGACGAGGCCCTGGCCCGCGCCCGCGAGAAGAACCCACGCGCCTTCCGCGAGGGCTCGGAGCTGCTGGGCAGCAACCCGCTGCCGGCCTCGTTCCGGATCGTGCCGGACGACCCCAACGACGTGGGGCGGATCGTCGACCGGCTGGCGCCGAAGGGCCCCGACGGCGCGCGCGAGCCCCAGCTCACGGCGATCGACGAGGTGCGCTACCGCGAGGAGGACACGAAGCAGATCCTCTCGGTGACCGGCCTGGTGACCGTCGTCACGGGCGGGCTCGCCCTGCTGCTGGTGATCGCTTCGATCGCGCTGATCGCCAACACGATCCGGCTGTCGATCTTCGCGCGCCGGCGCGAGGTCGAGGTCATGCGCCTCGTCGGCGCCACCAACTGGTTCATCCGCTGGCCGTTCATGATCGAGGGCGTGATCGTGGGCTTCACCGGCGTTGCCCTTGCCGTGATCCTGCTGACGGTGGCCAAGGAGTCGGTGCTGGAGCCGATGTCCGACCGGTGGGAGTTCCTCGCCGCGCCGCAGACGATCGCCTATCCGCTGCTGGTCGCGCTGCTGGTGCTGGCGGGCGTGGGGGTGTCCGCGGCGGGCAGCGGCCTCACGCTGCGGCGTTTCCTCCGCATTTAGCTCCCGGTTCTAGCCTCGGGCGCGTGCATTACGTGCGCACGGTCACGATCGCCCTTGCCTGCGGGCTCGCCGCGCTGGCGGGGGGCCTCTACCTCGGCGGGCACCCCGACAAGCTGCCCACCTTCGCGCAGGACCTCTTCGTCGAGGACGACCGCGCGCTGCAGGCCGAGATCACCGATCGCATCAAGAAGGACTTCTACAAGCCGGTCGACGCCGAGAAGCTGCGCGAGCGCACGCTGAAGGGCACTGTCGAGGCGCTCGACGACCCGTTCTCCCAGTATCTGCCGCCCAACGAGGCCCAGCAGTTCGCCCAGGCGGTCGAGGGCGAGTTCGAGGGCGTGGGCATGACCGTCGACGAGGACCGCCGCGGCCTGCGCGTGCTCAACAGCTTCCCCAAGTCGCCCGCGCGCCGGGCCGGCATCACCAAGGGCGACCTGATCACGGCCGTCAACGGCCGCTCGCTGGCCGGCGTGGACAGCCGGGTGGCCACCGGCCGGATCAAGGGCCCGGCGGGCACGAGCGTCACCCTCGAGGTCAGCGCCGGCCGCGGCAAGCCGCGCACCGTGAAGGTCAAGCGCGCCAAGATCGACGTCCCGCTGGTGGAGACCAAGCTGGTCGAGCGCAAGGGCAAGAAGATCGGCGTGGTCAAGCTGGCGAGCTTCTCCACCGGCGCGCACGGCGAGCTGCGGGCGGCTCTCCGGCGGCTGCGCAGGCAGGGCGCCGAGGGCTTCGTGCTCGACCTGCGCGGCAACGGCGGCGGCCTGCTGCGCGAGGCCGTGCTGGTCTCGAGCCAGTTCATCGAGGACGGCAGGATCGTCTCCGTGCGCGGGCGCAGCCGCGCCAACCGCACCGAGGACGCCGAGGGCGACGCCGTCGCCCCCAAGGACGCCGTGGTGGTGCTCGTGGACGGCGGCAGCGCCAGCGCCTCGGAGATCACCGCGGGCGCGCTGCGCGACCGCGGCCGCGCCTCGCTGGTCGGCCAGCGCACCTTCGGCAAAGGCCTGGTGCAGGAGGTCGAGCCGCTCTCCAACGGCGGCGTGCTCGACCTGACCGTGGCCAACTACTACCTGCCGAGCGGCAAGACCATCCCGCTGCGAAAGGGCCTGCGCCCGCAGGTCGAGGCGCGCGACAACCCGACGCACGGGCCGCGACGAGGCGCTGCCCGTCGCGCTCGACGAGCTGCTCGACCGACTGGGCAGGTGAGAACCGAGCCCCTGGTGGCCACCGTCGGCCGCCGCGGGCGCTTCCAGGTGGCGGAGCCGGTGTTCGAGCGCGCCACGCCCGTGCGCCTCGACGGCGACCGAGCGCGCGAGGGCGACCTGGTCCTGATCGGCTCGGGCAAGCGCGGCGCGCGTGTGGTGCGCACGCTCGGCCGCCCGATGTCGCGCGGGACGTGCTGGAGGGCCTGATGCTCGACCGCGGCCTGCGCCGGTCCTTCCCGCGGCGGGCCGAGGCGGAGGCCGGCAACCCGCCGGTCGACACCGACGGGCGCGTGGACCTGCGCGAACTGCCCACCTTCACCATCGACCCGCCCGATGCGCGCGACTTCGACGACGCCGATCTCGGCGCAGCGCGAGGGCGACCGGGCGCGGCTGTGGGTCCACATCGCCGACGTCACGGCCTACGTGCGCCCGGGCACGGCGATCGACGCCGAGGCCATGCGGCGCGGCACGAGCGTGTACGTCCCGGGGGCGGTCGAGCCGATGCTGCCCGAGGAGCTGTCCAACAAGGCCTGCTCGCTGCGGCCCGGCGAGGACCGGCTCGCGGTGACCGTCGAGCTGGAGATGCGCGGAACCGACGTGCTGTCCCAGCGCTTCCTGCGCTCCACGATCCGCAGCGATGCCCGCCTGACCTACCCGCAGGTCGATGCGGTGTTCGCCGGCACCGAGCGCGCGGAGGAGCCGTGGGCCGAGCCGCTGGCCGCCGCGCGCGAGGTGTCGGCCGCGCTGCGGGCCCGGCGCGACGCGCGCGGCTCGCTGGCCGTGAACTCGGCGGAGCCGACGTTCGACTTCGACTCCGCCGGCCACGTCACCGGGGTGCGCCGCGAGGCCCAGACCGAGTCGCACCGCCTGATCGAGGAGCTGATGGTGCTGGCCAACGAGCGGGTGGCCGCCCACCTGGCCGACTCGCGCACGCCCACCCTCTACCGCGTCCACGAGCGACCCGACCCGCAGTCGGTGGAGTTCATGATCGAGCAGCTGGCCTCGCTCGACGTGCCGACACCGCCGGTGCCCGAACGAATGAGCCCGCAGCAGGCGGCCGACCTGGCGGCCGAGGCTTCGCACCTGGTGGCCGAGCACGTCGAGCGCACCGGCCGCGGCCGCGCGGCGTTCGGCGCGCTGGTGCTCCGCTCGCTCAAGCAGGCCTACTACACGCCCCGCAACCTGGGCCACGCCGGCCTGGCCAGCCCGCGCTACTGCCATTTCACCTCGCCCATCCGGCGGCTGCCGGACATCGCCGTGCACCGCGCCCTGCTGGCGGAGCTGGGCCTCGACGACGCGGGGCCGCGCGCGCACGAGCTGGAGGAGGAGGGGATCGAGGCCTCGGCGCGCGAGCGCGAGGCGATGATCATCGAGCGAGACGCCGACGACGTCTGCCAGGCCTTCCTGCTCGAGCGGGCGTTGTCCGGGCAGGAGCCCGGCACGCGCTTCGAGGGCGAGGTGGTGGGCCTCATCTCCAAGGGCGCCTTCGTGCGCTTCGGCGAGCAGGGCTTCGAGGGCTTCCTGCCCGTCCGCAGGCTGCGGGGCTGGTGGGAGCTGAACGAGCTGGGAACCGCCCTGGAGGCCGAGAGCGGCGGCCGGCTTCGCTTCGGGGACGGCATCGAGGTGGAGGTCGACCGCGTCGAAGCGCCGCGCGGGCGCGTAGATTTGACCTCCACATGAAGAAGCTGATCCCACTCCTGGCCCTGTTCGCCCTGCTCGCCGTGCCCGCTTCGGCCTCGGCGGCGACCGACAACGCGCGCTCGGGAGACGTGCGTGCGTCGCTCACATACAACTGCGGGTCGGGGACGTTCACGTGCAGTTCGATGCGCTTCCGCGTCCGCCGCGGCCCGGGCAACAACACCGTGCTGGACCAGCTGATCACCCTCTCCGGAGGCCGGACCTTCGGTCCGGGCAACCCCGACGGCAACTCGGTCCGCTTCGCGAACCTGGACTCCGACGCCGAGCCGGAGATCCTGGTCGACCTCTTCACCGGCGGGGCGCACTGCTGCCTGATCGGCTTCATCTACGACTACAACGGCACGAGCTACAACCGCACCGGGCGGGACTGGGGCGACCCGGGCTACGTGCTGACGAACATCGACCGCCGCGAGCGGCCGGAGTTCCGCACGGGGGACAAGCGCTTCTCCTTCCTCTACACCTCGTTCGCGGAGACGCGCTTCCCGATCCAGATCTGGCGCTACCGAGGCGGCCGGCTGATCGCGGTCACGCGCAAGTTCCGCGAACACCGTGCGCCGCGACCGCGACTCGCACCTGCGCGCATACCGGGCCATCCGGCGCGCGAAGGGCGACGTGCGCGGGGCTCTCGCGGCCTACCAGGCCGACAACTACCTGCTGAGCCGCCGCACCGCCGCGCGCGGCTGGCGGATCCTGCGCCGGGTGGTTCGCCAGGGCAAGGTCAAGCGCCCGCGGGAGGGTGCGTTCGGTCCCTACGGCCGCGCCTACCTGCGCTCGCTGCAGCGCAAGCTGCGCCAGTTCGGCTACACCCGGTAGGCCGGTGGCCAAGAAGGGCGGAAAGCGAAAGGCCGCTCCGGGGGACATCGCAACCAATCGGCAGGCTCGCTTCCGCTACAACCTGCTCGAGACCTGGGAAGCCGGGATCGAGCTCCAGGGGTCGGAGGTGAAGTCGCTGCGCGACGGCGGAGTGCAGCTCAAGGACTCCTACGCCGAAGTCCGGGACGGCGAGGTCTGGCTCCAGAACATGTACATCGCGCCCTACAAGCCGGCCTCGCGCAACAACCACGATCCCGAGCGCCCGCGCAAGCTGCTGCTGCACCGGCGCGAGATCGAGCGGCTGATCGGCAAGACCGCCGAGCGCGGCCTGACGCTGGTGCCCACGCGGCTCTACTTCAAGGGGCCCAGGGCCAAGGTGGAGATCGCGCTGGCGCAGGGCAAGGACATGCGCGACAAGCGGCGCGACCTCAAGGCGCGCGACCAGCGCCGCGAGATCGACCGCGCCCTGGCGGAGCGCCAACGATGAGCGAGGCACTCCTCCCGCCGGGCCCCAAGCTGCCGCGGGTGGTGCAGACCGCCGCCTTCCTGATCGACCCGGTCCGCTGGGTGTCGGCCTGCCGGCGCCGCTACGGCGACGACGCGGTCACCTTCTCGACGCTGTTCGACCCCCGCTTCGTGATCGTCTTCGAGCCGGACCTGATCAAGCTGCTGTTCCGCGGCCCGCCCGATCAGCTGCGAGCCGGCGAGGCGAACGCGGTGCTGGGCCCGATCCTCGGCGAGAACTCGGTGCTGCTGGCCGACGGGCAGGAGCACCTGCGCCAGCGCAAGCTCATGCTGCCCCCGTTCCACGGCAAGCGGATGCGTGCGTACGAGGGGGTGATCGAGGACGCCACCGACCGCGTGATCGACCAGTGGCCGGCCGACGAGCCGTTCGAGCTGCTGCCCGGCATGCAGTCGCTGACCCTCGAGGTGATCATGCGGGCGGTCTTCGGGGTGGAGGAGGAGGATCGCCGCGAGGACCTGGCGCGCCTGCTGCGCGACATGCTGCAGCCCGTGGCCAACCGTGTCGGGATCCTGGTCATGGCGCTCTCGGGCGGTCGGCGCGGGATGACCCGGGCACAGCGGCGGCTGGCCGAGCGGCGGGCGCTGGTGGACGAGGCGATCTACGCGGAGATCGCGCGCCGCCGCGAGGCGCCCGACCTCGACCAGCGCGAGGACATCCTCTCCATGCTGCTGGGCGCCCGCGACGAGGAGGGCCGCCCCATGAGCGACGCCGAGCTGCGCGACGAGCTCGTGACCCTGCTGGTCGCGGGCCACGAGACCACCTCCGCCGGGCTGGCCTGGACCTTCGAGCTCGTGCTGCGCAACCCCGAGGTGCGCCGCCGGCTGGAGGAGGACGACCCCGGCGGGGAGTACCTCGAGGCCGTCGTCAAGGAGGCGCTGCGCGCCCGGCCGGTGATCTCGGGCATCGGGCGCAAGGTGCGCGGCGAGCCGTTCGAGCTGGGGCGCTGGACGGTCCCGCCCGGGATCGAGATCAACCCCTCGATCGCCGGTGTGCACCGGCGCGCCGACCGCTACCCGGATCCCGAGAGCTTCCGGCCCGAGCGGTTCCTGGGCGAGGACAGCCCGGACGGGTTCACCTGGATCCCCTTCGGCGGCGGCACCCGCCGCTGCCTGGGCGCGAGCTTCGCCCTATTCGAGATGAAGACCGTGGTCGGCCGGGTGCTGGAGCGGACCTCGCTGCAGCCGGTGGGGCGGCCCGACACCGGGGTCCGGCGCGGCATCACCTTCGTGCCGCGCAACGGGGTGAGGGTGCGTCAGACCGAGGAGAGGCTGCGCTCGAGGAAGGTGGCGTCCATGCCCGCCACCAGCAGCGCGGCCAGCCCCAGGTAGACCGCGGCGATGGCCGCGCGCGTGCGCGGCTTGACCCGGTGGTACTCGCGCGCTTCGGGGCTCTTGCGCTGCTTGAAGCGCCGGTAGGTCTCGAACCCGCCCAGCAGCAGGATCAGGATCATGATCGGGTTGGGGAAGACGAAGGCCAGCGCGACGAGGGCAGCGAAGCCGACGACCCACATCCAGGTGGACAGCGCGGCCACCGCGCGCCCGCCGTCCAGCGGCAGGACCGGCAGCAGGTTGAACAGGTTGAGGAAGAAGCCCGTGAAGGCGAGCGCCTGGAACAGGTCGTTGCCGGTGGCCAGCCACAGCGCCACCGGGACCAGGCAGCCGAGGGTGCCCAGCACCGGGCCGGCCAGGCCCACGCGCGCCTCGGCAGAGGCGTCCTTGGGCAGCTCCTTCATGCCCACGACCGCGCCCAGGAAGGGGATGAACAGCGGCGCGCTGGCCTTGATCCCCTCGCGACGGAGCTGCAGCACGTGGCCCAGCTCGTGCACGAGCAGGAGCAGCACGAACCCGAGCGCGAAGCTCCAGCCCCAGATCAGCGCGTAGGCGGCGACCGACACCAGCATCGAGGCCGACGTCGTGAGCAGCTTGAGCTTCGGCAGCAGCAGCAGCACCGCCTTGCCCTTGGTCACCAGGAAGAGCAGCCCGGCCCCGACGGGCGCCAGGATGCGCCGCCGGCGGGGCGTGGGGGGCTCGAACGCCGCGGGCGGCGAGGGGTAGGTATGAGGCTCGACGCTCACTGGCAGTGAGTCTAGGAAGCTAGAATTAGGTGCAAATAAGGGGGCGACCCAGATTCGACGTGGAATCGTCGTCCCGATGTAGCGAGCCGAGGACTCCGGGTTGGCCTCGTTAAAAAGTCCCGGAAACAAATCAAGTGCGGACTCCAATCACGAGTTCGCCCTCGCCGCTTAACAGCGTGTGAGGGAGTCGCGCCGGGACAGCCCGCGGCCCGGTCAGCGGCTTCAATCAGCGGGCTCACCTCCGGTCAGGACCCTCGGTCCGGAGGGACACTCAACAGGAGGGTTTGGCACCGGCAACGTGTCCCGTGGATCGACCTAGCCGGCTAGCCGAGATCAGACTCCGACGGGAACGCTCGTAGCAAGCATCGGGGTGCAGTTCCGCGGACGCCGGGGCAGAGCCGGCCGCCTCCACTTCTCCGGGCCCTGAGGCGTCGCATTGCGGCGTCCTCGGTCGGTCGCCTGCGAAGCAGGCTTCCCTTCCCTGCGTCCTTGCACTGCTCGCCTCAGAGCCCGGAGTCTGCTGGTTAGGCTCCGCCTTATGACCTACATCGAAGGCTTCGTCGCCGCCGTGCCGACCGCCAACCGTGACGCCTACATCGAGATGGCCCAACAGGCTGCCGGGTACTTCAAGGGCCTGGGCGCCACCCGGCTGGTCGAGTGCTGGGGTGATGACGTTCCGCGGGGCGAGGTGACCGACTTCTACCGGGCGACTCAGGCCAAGGACGACGAGACGGTCATCTTCAGCTGGATCGAGTTCCCGGACAAGGCGACCCGCGACGCAGCACACGAGGAGATGAGGACAAACCCTCCCGAGCAGCAGCCGGAAATGCCCTTCGACGGCCGGCGGATGTTCTTCGGTGGCTTCGAGCAGGTGGTGAGCGAGTAGCCCGGCCGGGCCCCTGGCTCAGGTTTCGAGGACCACCTTGCCGGTGGCTCCTCGGCCGTCGATCAGCTTCAGCGCCTCCGCGGCGTCCTCGAGCGGGAAGCGGGCGCCCACGATCGGGCTGATGTGGCCGGCTCGGGCCAGCTCGTCGAGCTCGTCGCCGAGCTGCCGGGTCACCTCGGGCTTGGCCATCACGTAGGCGCCCCAGCCGGCTCCGATCACCTCGGTGTTGTTCAGCAGCAGGCGGTTGACCTTCACCTCGGGGATCGAGCCGCCGGTGAAGCCCACGACCACCACGCGGCCGCCCTCGGCCAGCGAGCGCAGGCTGTCGGTGAAGCGGTCGCCGCCCACGGGGTCGATGACGACGTCCACGCCGCCCCCGGAGAGCTCCTTGGCCTCGTCCTTCCAGCCGCCGTCGCTGCGCACCACCTCGGCCGCCCCGGCGTCGCGCGCGACCCGCTCCTTTTCGTCACTCGACACCACGGCGATGGTTCGCGCGCCCAGCCCGTTGGCCACCTGGATGGAGGCGGTGCCCACGCCGCCGGCGCCGCCGTGGACCAGCACCGTCTCGCCCTCCGACAGCCGCCCGCGCAGCTTCAGCGCGAACAGGGCGGTGTGGTAGTTGAGGACCAGGCCCGCGCCCTGGGCGGCGTCGAGGCCATCGGGCAGCTTGAAGGTGAAGTAGGGCGGGGCCACGGCCAGCTCGGCGAAGCCGCCGAGCATGCAGAAGGCGGCCACGCGGTCGCCCGGCTCGAAGCCCGCGCCCTCGCTGGCCTCGCGCACCGTGCCGGCCACCTCGGAGCCCGGAACGAACGGGAGCTCGGGCTTGACCTGGTACTCGCCGCGCGTCTGGAGCACCTCGGGGAACGAGACGCCCGCCGCCTCCACCTCCACGACCACGCCCTGGTCGGGCGTCATGAAATGCGACGGAGAGGGGTCGGGGAGGTCCTCGGCCAGGTTCAGGGCCGAGCCGGGGCCCGACAGCTCGGTGATCTGCACGGCTCTCACGGGGCCGTCAGCCTCCCAGCTCGGCGCGCAGCGCGTCGACCGCCCGCCGCAGGTCGGCCACCTGGCGCTCGATCTCCTGCACCCGGTCGTCGAGCTCGGGCGAGCCGAGGTCGGGCGGCGACCCGTGGCCGGCGCGCGGCGCGGGAGCGGGGGAGGGCTCCTCGTCGGCGCCGAGGAGGTGGCGAAAGCGCCTCTCCTTTTGGCCGGCAACCCGCTCGAGCGCAGCTACGAGCTCGCGCTCGGACAGCCGCTCCAGGGCGGCCTGGACCTGGTCGAGCCCGGCGAAGTGGTGCAGCCGGTCGGCGCGCCCCTTCAGCTCGCCGGGGGTCTGCGGCCCGCGCAGCATCAGCACGCCCAGCAGGGCCATCTCGTCGCGTCCGAGGCCGAGCGCCTCGTCGAAGGTCTGGCGGTACTTGGCGGCGCGGCTGCCCCGGCCGGTGGTGAAGCGCGCCCAGCCGCGCTTGCCCAGCGACTGCGCGGCCTCCTTGACCGTCTGCTCGTCGAGGTCGAGCACCGGGTGGCGGTTGGTCGACTGGTTGGCCGCCGCGCGCAGGGCGTTGACGCTCAGGGGGTAGGCGTCCGGCGTGGTCCGCTGCTTCTCGATCAGGCAGCCGAGCACCCTCAGCTCCTCCGGGCTTGCCTCGCGCACGATCGGCGAGTCTATGGGCGGTGAACCGGTGGCTGGTGGACGGCATGAACGTGATCGGATCGCGCCCCGACGGGTGGTGGCGCGACCGCCGCGGCGCGCAGCGCCGGCTGGCGGCCGAGCTCGGGCGGCTCGACGAGCCCGTGACCGTGGTGTTCGACGGCCGGCCCCACGAGATCGAGGCGGGCGACGTCGAGGTCCGCTTCGCGCCGGTGGCCGACGACGAGATAGCCAGGCTCGCCGGCCCCGGCGTGCGGGTGGTCACCTCAGACGCAGAGCTGGCGGGCCGCGTTTCCGCGGCGGGCGGTGAGGTAGAGGGCGCGGGAGCTTTCCGACGCCGGCTGGACGCCCGTGACTGACGAGCCAAAGGACGCGACGCCGTTCCTGCCCGAGCGCCGCTCGCTCAAGGCGTTGCGCGAGGGGGCGGCGCATTGCCGGGGCTGTCACCTGCACGGCAAAGCCACCCAGACCGTCTTCGGCGAGGGCCGGGCGAGCGCGCGGGTCATGTTCGTGGGGGAGATGGCCGGCGACCGAGAGGATCGCGAGGGGCGGCCGTTCGTCGGCCCGGCGGGGCGTGAGCTGGACGCGGCGCTCGAGAGCGTCGGCATCGACCGCAAGGAGGCGTACCTGACCAACGTGGTCAAGCACTTCTCCTTCCTCGAGCGCGGCCGCCGCCGCATCCACCAGACCCCGAAGCGGTTCGAGATCGAGGCCTGCCGCCCGTGGCTGGACGAGGAGCTGCGCGTTGTCGGCCCCGAGGCGCTTGTGGCCCTCGGCGCCATCGCCGGCAAGGCGCTGTTCGGCAGCGGGTTCCGGGTGACCCGCGAGCGCGGGCGCCCGATCGAGTCCGACCTCGCGCCGCTGGTGACGGCCACCGTGCACCCGTCCTCGATCCTGCGCCAGCAGACCGACGAGGACCGCGTGGCCGAGCGCCACGCGTTCACCGAGGACCTGCGCGCGGTGGCAGAGCAGCTCCGCTAGCGGCGGCAGGATGCGCCGGCGCAACGGCGCAACCGCCGCAGCTTGCGCGCGAGCTTGCGCTGGACTCGCCGGTAGCGGCGGGTGTCGTGCACGCTGCGCTGCTCGAAGCGGTCGTGGCGCAGGTCGTACAGCTCGCGGCGCCCGGAGGAATACTGCACGTACTTGTAGCGGCGGGTCCTGATCGCGGTGTAGCGCGGGTTGACCAGCTCGGAGCCCGGGCCGTTCTGCAGCAGGATGTCGCGCCGGCCGAAGCGGGACGGGCGGCGCGCGAGGGAACGGAGCGACACGCCGTCCAGCCGGCGGCGCGGCGTAGCGCCGGCCACGTCGACGATCGTGCTCGCCAGGTCGATGTTGCCGGTGAGCTGCCCGGTGCGCTTGTCGCGGGGCACGCCAGGTCCGCGTATCAGCACCGGTACCCGCACCGACGGCTCGTAGGGCTTGATCTTCCCCCGCTGCACCCGGTGCTCGCCCTGGAAGAAGCCGTTGTCCGCGGTGAAGACGAACACCGTGTTGTCGAGCTCACCACGGCTGCGTAGGGCCTCGACCATCAGCGCGACTCCCTCGTCCACTGCCAGCAGCGACTCGCGGCGGCACTGGTAGTCGGTGCGGATCCGGGCGATGTCGGCCGCGGTGAAGCGGTGCAGCCGCCTGATGTACGCGGGCTTGTCGCGCACCAGCCGCTCGTCGAAGCCGGGCGGCCGCGGCAGGCGCGCGCCCGCGTAGCGGCCGCGGTGGCGGTCGGCGGGCTTGGCCGAGCCGCGGCAGCGGCCCCCGCGCGGGTTGGGTCCGCCCGAGTGCGGCGCCAGATAGGCCACCGACAGGAAGAACGGCTGGGCGGCCGGCGCCCGGCGGTTGATGTAGTCCACCGCCTTGGCCGTGTAGAGGTCGCCCTGGTAAGCCGCCGGGCCCTGCTGGGCCCCCGGGCACGCGCGCTGCACGCCCCGGGTCCGGTTCCCGTATCCGCGCAGCGTGCCGTTCTCGTTGAGGCAGTAGTTGCGGAAGTTGTAGGTGGTGGGATCGACCGCGCCGTACCACTCCTGCCAGCCCGCGGGCACCTGGCGCGGGTCACGCGTGCCGTAGCCGTTGGGGTATTTGCCGACGTGCGCCGTGGCGTAGCCCGCGTCGCGCAGCCATACGGGCAGGGTGTTGGAGGCGTCGAGCTTGTAGTAGCCGCCCTGAGGCGGTGAGTTGCCCCGCACGCCGTGGTTCTGCGGGTACTGGCCGGTGAGGTACGTGCTGCGCGAGGGGCAGCACAGCGGGAAGGTCGAGAAGTTGCGCGTGAAGGTCGTCCCCCGCCGGCCGATCAGGCGCCGCACGCGGGCCAGGGCGCGCATCTGCTCCTCGGTCTGGTCGTCGGTCATCACGACCACCACGTTGGGCCTGGCGCTCGTCTGCGCCGGCGCGGGCTCGTCCGACAGGACGAGGACGGCCAGGGCCAGCATCCCGGCTGCGATCGTCAGCGCGAGGGCGATGCGTCCCATCGCACCGAGAACACCTCGGCGGGCCGGGAAGTTGCGCGGCGCTCTAGCGGGTGCGGCCGATGACCGACGCCGCCCCGACGAGGTCGGGCTCGACGCCCATCCGCTCGAGCGCCTCCACGTCGTACTCGACGAGCGCGCGGCGCTCCTCGGGCGTCAGGTCGTAGCCGGTGAGGATCGCCGGCGCCTGGGCCAGCTGATGGGCGAACGTGGGCCGGTCGCGGGCGGCGAGGAGGACGGCTTCCACTTGGTCGAGCGACACGGCGGGGCGATCCTAGACGTGTCAGGCGTCCACGGCCCGCACCGCCGCGAGCAGCAGCTCGCTGAAGGTGGGGAACTGCATCATCGTGTCTCGCAGCGTGTCCAGCGGCACCTGGGCCTTCACGGCCAGCACCGAGTGGTGGATCCACTCGCTGGCCAGCGGCGCCACCGCCCACGCGCCGACAAGCACCCCGCGCTCGCGGTCGGCCACCACGCCGGCGCGGCCCTTCAGGCCCTTCCCGAAGGTCATCGGCGCGGTCGGCCTTGGAGATGTCGACTTCGGCGGTTGCGACGTCGATGCCCTGCTCGCGCGCCTGCTCGGCGCTCAGGCCGACGGCCGCGATCTCGGGGTCGGAGAACACGACGCGGGGGACGGCGGTGTAGTCGGTCGGGTGCCCGCGGCCGAGGATGCACTGAGCGGTCACCCAGCCCTGATAGGCGGCCACGTGCGTGAAGGGGGAGATGCCGGTGACGTCGCCCACCGCATACACGTTGTCGGCCGCCTGGCAGTAGCGGTCGATCTCGATCCCCCTTTCGCCCGGCTGGATGCCGACCGTGTCCAGGCCGATGCCCTCGACCCGCGGGGAGCGGCCCACGGCCACCAGCAGGCGCTCGGCGGAGACTTCGTCCGAGCCGACGGTGACCGTCACCCCGTCGCCGCCGGGCGACGCGGCGTCGGCCTGCTGCCCGACGCGCACGTCGATGCCCTCCTCGCCCAGCAGCTCGGCGATGAACTCGGAGACCTCGGCCTGCTCGCGCGAAAGCAGGCGGTCGGCGCCCTCCACGAGGGTCACCCGGGACCCGTAGCGCGACAGCATCTGGGCGAACTCCAGTCCCACCGGGCCACCGCCGAGCACGACGGTGCTCGTCGGGACCTCCCTCATCGTGCTGGCTTCGCGGTTGGTCCAGTAGTCCACGCCGTCCAAGCCGTCGATCGGTGGGATGGCGGCCGACGTCCCGGTGGCGACCACGATGTCGCCCGCCTCGAGCTCGCGCTCTCCCGCAACCACTCGGCCGGGGCCGGCGATCCGCCCGTACTCCTTGATCACCTCGATCCCCAGGTCCGAGTAGGACTCGACCTTGGACGAGTCGTCGAGGTTGCTGTTGAGGTAGTCGCGGTAGTCGCGCACCTCCGCCCAGCGCGGGTCCGGCGCCTCCAGGCCCGGCGCCCGGCGCGCTTCCTCGCGCGCCTCGACCGGCCGCAGCAGGCCCTTGGTGGGGATGCAGGCCCAGAAGGGGCACTCGCCGCCGACGAGCTCTCCCTCCACCATGGCCACGCTCAGGCCCTCGCCGACCAGCTTCCCGGCTGCGTTGCGCCCGCCCGGGCCGGCGCCCAGGACGACCACGTCGAAGCGCTCGCTCACGCGGCGTCTTCGAGCTCGGCGACCTCTTCGTCGGACAGTTCGATCTCGGCCGCCGCCAGGTTGTCCTCCAGGTGGTCGACCGAAGAGGTGCCCGGGATCGGCAGCATGACCTCCGAGCGCGCCAGCAGCCAGGCGAGGGCGATCTGCGCCGGGGTGGCGCCATGGCGCTCGGCGATCTCCTCCAGCGGGCTGCCCTCGCGCAGCAGGTTGCCCGAGGCCAGCGGGAACCACGGGATGAAGCCGATGCCGCGCTGCTCGCAGGCCTCGAGCACGTCGGCGGCGCTGCGGTTCTCGAGGTTGTAGAGGTTCTGCACCGAGGCCACGGGGGTGATCTCCTCGGCCTGCTCGAGCTGGTCCACCGAGACCTCCGACAGCCCGATGTGGGCGATCTTGCCCTCGTCGCGGAGCTCGGTCAGCACGCCCAGCTGGTCCTCGAGCGGGTAGTCGGAGTCGATCCGGTGCAGCTGCAGCAGGTCGATGCGGTCGAGCCTGAGCCGCCGGAGGCTGCCCTCGACGGCCGTGCGCAGGCGCTCGGGGTTGCCGTCGCTGCGCCACTTGCCGGGCCCGTCGCGCAGCAGGCCGGCCTTGGTGGCGATCAGCAGCTCGTCGGGATAGGGGTGGAGCGCCTCGGCGATGAGGTTCTCGGAGACCTCGGGCCCGTAGGAGTCCGCGGTGTCGATGAAGTTGACGCCGAGCTCGAGCGCGCGCCGGAGCACGGCGAGAGCCTCGTCGCGATCCTCGGGCTCGCCCCAGATGCCGTCGCCGGTGATGCGCATCGCGCCGAAGCCGAGGCGGCGGATGGGCCTTGCCGGCGAGCTCGAAGGTTCCGGTTGAAGAGTCGGTCAGCTGAAGGGCCATGCCGACTCTTCTCCCCGGAAGACCTTCGTGTCAGTCGCGGCCGCTAGGCAGCCTGGCGCAGGGCCGCGAGGTCCTCGTCGCGCGAGAGGCGCTTGAGGGCGCGGTCCTCGAGCTGGCGCACCCGCTCCGTCGAGAGGCCGAGCTGCTTGCCGGTCTCGCGCAGGGCCGCCGGCTCGGAGCCGGTGAGCCCGAACCGCAGCCGCAGCACGTCGCGCTCGGCGTCGGGCAGCTGCTCCACGGCCTGATGCACGGCCTCGCCGGCCAGGTTCTCGCCGACCTCCTCGGCGGGCCCGGGCTCCGACCCGGCGATCAGGTCGCCGAGGGCGGTCTCCTCGGACTCGCCGACCTTCTGGTCGAGCGAGGAGGGGGTCTGGTCGGCACGGCGGATGTCCATGACCTCGTCGATGGGCAACTCCACCCGGTCGGAGATCTCGGCGTCGGTGGGCTCGCGGCCCAGCTCGACGGCCAGCTTGCGCTCGGCGTCCGCGATCTTGCGGGCACGGGCCACGATGTGGACGGGCAGGCGCACAGTGCGGCCGGAGTTGGCCAGGCCGCGGCCGATCGCCTGACGGATCCACAGGGTCCCGTAGGTGGAGAACTTGAAGCCCTTGCGCCAGTCGAACTTCTCGACCGCGCGGATCAGGCCCAGCATGCCCTCCTGGATCAGGTCTCCGAGGGCCAGGCCCTGGCCCTGGTACTTGCGGGCCACCGAGATCACGAGGCGCAGGTTGGCGTTGATCATGCGGTCCTTGGCCGCGAGATCGCCCTTCTCGATGCGCTTGGCGAGCTCGATCTCCTCCTCGGCAGTGAGCAGGGGATGACGCCGCGCTTCGTTGAAGAAGAGCTGCAGGGAGTCAGTGGTGACTTCAGGGACTAGATTGCGATCGTTCGACACTTATCGAAATAATAGCAGACGGGGGCAGTCAGGGCGAGGCTTTGCCATCAGCCTCTCTCCCCAGTTGATACGGCGGTAACCCGAAAAAAGCGGGTCAGCGGCAGCTGAGAACGGAGTCGAGCAGCTCCGGAAAGCGCTCGTCGAACTCCTCGCGCCGCAGCGAGATCAACCTAAGGGTGCCATCTGGGCGCGTTTCGGTCAAGCCCGCCTGCCGCAAAACCTTCAAGTGATGCGAGAGGGTCGATTTCGAGATCGATACCCCGAAAGAGCCGCAAGCACACTCTCCGTCCCGATCGAGCGTCCGGATGATCTCCAGCCGGACGGGGTCGCTGAGCGCGTGGAGCACTTCCGGCAAGCTCCACCTGTCCCAGCGCGGGATGGGCGACGGTCCTCACCTCGTTCGACCTCTGTCGAAACTGTAGCGGCCCGCCCGCCTACGTCTCCAGCCGGCTCTCCTCGAGGTCCAGGTCGCGCTCCACGCGGCGCATCACCTCGTCGGTGATCCGGCCCTCGTTGCGCAGCTTCGTCAGCGTCTGCCGCTCCGCGGCGATGATCTCGCGCAACAGCCGCTGGTAAGCGGCCGAGCGCTCGTCGTACTCCGAGCCGTCGCCCTCGGCCTGGGCGCTGAAGCGGCGGTGGCGCCACTCGTACAGGCCGCGCAGGCGCACCGCGGTGTCGGCGTTCACCCACTCCTCGCCCGACAGCTCCTCGACCCGCTCGCGGGCCCGCCGGGCGGTCTGGACGCGCGCGTGGAGCTCCTCCTCCTGGTCCAGTCCGTCCTCCTCCAGCCCGAGGGCCCGCACCACGCCGGGCAGGGTCAGGCCCTGGAGCACCAGGGTGGCGACGATCACCGCGTAGGTGAGGAAGATGACCAGGTCGCGGTCGGGGAACGGGCCTCCGCCGTCGACGGTCAGCGGGATGGCCAGGGCGGCGGCGAGCGAGACGCCGCCGCGCATCCCCGACCACGAGATGACCGCCATCTGGCGCCAGGGCGGGGTCGGGTTACGGCGGGCGACGCTACGGAGCAGAGCGGGGGGCAGGTAGGTGAAGCTGAACACCCACAGCACCCGGACCACGATCACCACGGCGCCGACCAGCGCCGCGTAGCCGGCCAGCTCGCCGGTGCTGCGCGCCTCCAGCCCGTCCAGCACCCCCGGCAGCTGCAGGCCGATGAGCACGAACAGGACCGCGTTGAGCAGGAACTGGATGATCTCCCACACCGCGAACCCCTGCATGCGGACGGTGGGGGTGGTCAGGCGCGAGGTCTGCGAGCCCATGTAGACGCCGACGGTCACCGCGGCGACGACGCCCGAGAACCCGAGCTCCTCCGCGGGCAGGTAGGCGGCGTAGCCGGTCAGCAGGGCGATGGTGATCTCCGTGGGCGGGTCGTCGAGGCGGTACCGGACCCAGGCGATCGCGTAGCCCACGCCGAGGCCGATTGCCAGTCCCCCGATGCCCGCCAGCAGGAACTTGGGCCCCGCCTCGGCGAGCGAGAAGCTTCCGCTCACCACGGCGGCGACCGCGAACCGGTACAGCACGAGAGCCGTCCAGTCGTTGGTCAGGCTCTCGCCTTCGATCACCGTGACGATGCGGCGGGGCACCCCCAGCCGGCGGACGATGGCGATCGGCGCGACGGCGTCGGTGGGGGCGACGACCGCGCCCAGCGTGAAGGCGACCGCCCAGCCCAGCCCGATCACCTCGTGGGCGACCACCGCGACGACGCCCATCGTCACCAGCACCAGGCCGATGGCCAGCAGGCCGATCGACCCGACGTTGCGCCTCAGCTCGTGCAGGTTGGCGAAGAAGGCCGCCGAGTAGAGCAGCGGCGGGAGGAAGATCAGCAGCACCAGATCGGGGTCCAGCGAGACCTCCGGGACCCCGGGCGCGAAGCCCATCGCCGAGCCCCCCAGGACGAGCAGGATCGGGTACGGCACCCGGATCCAGCGCGCGACCACGGCCAGCACCGCCACCGCCAGCAGCAGGCCGAAGAGCAGCAGTTCGGTGTGCGACTCCACAGCCGAAGCTACCGCCGGTGGGTTTGGTTGCGCACGCAACGGGTATGCTTACCTTACGTAAGTAAGTCCCAAGCTTTCGAGACCAAGGAGTTGTGATGACCGAAGGACTGCTGGTACTCCACGTGTTCGTCGGCCTCCTGTTCGCCGCGCACGGCGCCCAGAAGCTGTTCGGCGCGTTCGACGGGCCGGGGGTCGAGGGCGTGACCGGCTTCATGGGGTCGCTCGGGCTCGAGCCCGCGCGCTTCCACGGCGTCGCCGCGGGCCTGCTCGAGTTCGCCGGCGGCCTGCTGATCGCGCTCGGGCTGGTCACGCCGATCGCGGCGGCCGCCCTGATCGCGGTGATGGTCACCGCCATCGCCACCGTGCATCTGGCCAACGGGTTCTTCAACCAGGACGGCGGAGTGGAGTTCAACCTCACGCTGATCGCCGCGCTGTTCGCGCTGACCGCGATCGGCCCGGGCGACGCGTCGCTCGACGCCGCGCTGAACCTCGACCTGACCGGCTTCGGCTGGGCTCTCGGCGCACTCGCCGTGGGCGTGGCCGGCGGGATCAGCGCCGTCGCCGGTGGCCGGGCGCTCGGGCGCCGCGGAGGCTCCGCGCACCCGCAGGCCGCCTAGGCCGGTTTTCCAGCCCCGGGGGCACGGGCACATGCAAGCTCGTGCCCCCGCGCTGGGCCCTCTTCGACCTCAACGGCACGCTGCTGGACCCGGCGGCGGTAGGCGCGGACGCCCTCGCCGCCGCCGTGCAGTTCTCGATGGTGGAGAGCCTGAGCGGCGGCTACCGACCGCTGCCCGAGCTGCTGCGGGCCGTGCTGGAGCGCGACGGCGTCGAGGACGTAGACGGCGCTCTCGAGCGCTTCGCCGCCATGCCTGCCTATCCCGACTCCGCCGGGGCGCTCGACACGCTGCGGGCCGCGGGCGTGCGCGTGGGCGTGCTCAGCAACAGCGCCCGGTCGGCCGCCTCCGCGGCGCTCGCCTCGGCCGGCCTGCAGGTGGAGCTCGTGGTGGGGTCGGACGCGGTTCGCGTGTTCAAGCCCGACCCGCGCGTCTACGCGGCCGGCGTCGAGGCCACCGGCGGGCCCGCGAGCGAGGTGGTGATGGTGGCCGCGCACTGGTGGGACGTGCTGGGCGCGTCGCGGGCCGGGATGCGCACCGCGTGGGTGGCCCGCAAGGAGAAGGTGCTGATGCCGGGCGTGGAAGTGGACTGGCAGGGCGCCGACCTGGCGGCGACGGCCGCGGCGGTGGCGGGGGCCTAGCGCTCCAGCGCGCGCGCCAGCAGGTCGCGCAGCGTGCGCTGGTCGTCCTCGGACAGGGCGGCGATGGGGGGAGGGGGCTCGTTCATGCGGGCGGCGATCTGCTCACGCATGCGCTCGCCCTCGCCGGTCAGGGCGAGCATCTTCACGCGCCGGTCCTCGGCGCGAGGGGCGGCGCTCGATCAGCCCGCGGCTCTCCAGGCGGTCGACGATGCCCGTGACGTTCGAGGCATCGCAGTGCAGTAGCTGGGCGAGGGAGCTGGTGGGCAGCTCGCTACCCGGCTCCAGGTTCTTCAGCGCCAGCATCTGCATCGGCGCCAGGTCGAACTCGGCGGCGACGCCCCACACCCGCGGCCGGTGGTGGCTGAAGAACAGCTCCAGCACGAGCCCCCAGGCCTCGCGGGCAGGTGCTGGGCTCGTGCGCCCGGCTACGGTGCTCATGCGCCAATGATATCCGTAAACATCGATAGTTGCAAACCTCAAGCAGTTTGCTACGGTGGCGGGCCATGCCGGCAGCGATAGAGGTCAACGACCTGGTCAAGGTCTTCAAGAAGGGCCCGCGCGCGGTCGACGGGATCGACCTGCGCGTGGAGGAAGGCGAGATCTACGGCTTCCTCGGCCCCAACGGGGCGGGCAAGTCCACCACCGTCCACGTGCTCACCACGCTCATCCCGCCCACCGAGGGCCGGGCGCTGGTGGCGGGCTACGACGTGTCGAGCCAGGGGGCCGAGGTGCGCGAGCACATCGGGGCCGCCCTCCAGGAGGCGGCGCTGGACCCCTTCCTCACCGGCCGCGAGCACATGCGCCTCCAGACCGCCCTCCAGGGGCTCCCGCGCGACCAGCGCCGCGCCCGCGGCGACGAGCTGATCGAGCGGGTGGGGCTGGCCGACGCCGCCGACCGCAAGGTGGGCGGCTACTCGGGCGGCATGAAGCGGCGCCTGGACCTGGCGCTCGCGCTGGTGCACAGCCCGCGCATCCTGTTCCTCGACGAGCCCACCACCGGCCTGGACCCCCAGAGCCGCAGCGCGCTGTGGGACGAGGTGGAGGGGCTGGCCTCGGGTGAGGGCGTGACCGTCTTCCTGACCACCCAGTACCTCGAGGAGGCCGACCGCCTGGCCGACCGCGTGGGGATCATCGACGGCGGCCGGATCGTGGCCGAGGGAACGCCGGCAGCGCTGAAGGCCGAGATCGGCGAGCCCAGCGTCGAGGCGGTGGCCGCCGACCCGGGCGACCGCGCCCGGCTGGCCGGCGTGCTCGCCCGCTTCGGCGACGACGGCGACTGCCCGCAGAGCACCCCCGAGGGGGTGGCGGTGCGCCTGGCGGGCGGCGAGAGCAACCTGGCCGACGTGGTGCGGGCGCTCGACTCCGAGGGCGTGGCGGTCGAGCACCTGCAGCTGCACGCGCCCTCCCTCGACGACGTCTTCCTGGCGAAGACCGGCCGGTCGCTGGAGGGCGAGGGCGAGGCCGCCGAGCCCGCCCCGCAGCCGGCGTGAGCGCGGCCCTCGCCGTTCAGGTCGGCGCGCTGGCGCGCCGCTCGGTGTTCCGCACGCTGCGCCAGCCGGCGCAGATCGTGCCCTCGCTGCTCTTTCCGCTGATCCTGGTGGCGATCAACGCCGCCGGGCTGGGCAAGGTCACCGAGATCCCGGGCTTCCCGACCGACTCGTTCCTCACCTTCGCCCTGGCGATCCCGTTCATCCAGTCGGGCATCTTCGCCGTCTCCAACGGCGGCAGCGACCTGGCGCGCGACATCGAGACGGGCTTCCTCGACCGGCTGGCCCTGACCCCGATGAGCGGGGTGAGCCTGGTCAGCGGGCAGCTGGCCGGTGTGCTGGCGCTGGGGGTCTTCCAGGGAGTGATCTATCTGGTGGTGGGGCTCGCCGCGGGCGCCCACTTCGAGGCCGGGCTGGCCGGCGTGCCGGTGCTGCTGGCGCTGGCGCTGTGCATCTCGTTCGCCTTCGGCTGCATCGGCATCTTCGCCGCGCTGCGGCTGGGCACCGGCGAGGCGGTGCAGGGCCTGTTCCCGCTGCTGTTCGTGTTCCTGTTCCTGTCCTCGATGAACCTGCCTCGCAACCTGATCGAGCAGGACTGGTTCCAGACCGTGGCCACCTACAACCCGGTCTCGTACCTGATCGAGGGCGTGCGGTCGCTGTTCATCGTCGGCTTCGACCCCGAGGCGCTCGCGCTGGGCTTCGGCTTCTCCGATCGCCATCGGGCTGGCCTTCCTGGCCGCGGCGAGCGCCACCTTGCGCTCGAGGCTGACGCGCACATGAGCCTTCCCCGCTACCGCTCCGTCGCGCTGGCCGTCGCCTGGCGCAACCTGCACAACTTCTTCGGCAACCCGGCGCTGCTGGTCCCGTCGATCATGTTCCCGCTGTTCTTCTTCGTGGCCTTCGCGGGCGGCCTGTCGCGCGTGGAGGACCTCCCGAACTTCGACTTCCGCTCGGGCTACACCGCGTTCCAGTTCTCGTTCGTGCTCATGCAGGCCTCGGCCTTCGGCGGCGTGTTCACCGGGTTCGGCATGGCGCGCGACTTCGAGTCGGGCTTCGGGCGGCGGATGATGCTCGCGGCCCCCCGCCGCAGCGCGCTGCTGTCGGGCTACGCGCTGTCGGCGCTCGTGCGCGCGCTGTTCATCCAGGTGATCCTGTTCGGCATCGCGCTGGTGGCCGGCATGGAGGTCGACGGCGGTGTGCCCCAGCTGGTGGGGATGTCGCTGCTCGGCCTGCTCGTGAACGTGGCCGCGCTGATGTGGGCGGCGGGGATCGCGTTTCGCTTCCGCTCCATCCAGGCGGCTCCGCTGATGCAGGTGCCCGTCTTCCTCGCCCTGTTCCTGGCGCCGGTGTACGTCCCGCTCGACCTGCTCGAGGGCTGGGTCCACGCCGTGGCCACGTTCAACCCGTTCACGCTGATCGTGGAGTCGCTGCGCGGGCTGGTGTCCGGGGACCCGTTCCATACCGGGGCCGCGTTCCTGGCGGCGCTGGCCCTCGGCGCGGTGTTCCTGGCCTGGGCACTGCGCGGGCTGCGCGCGGCGGAGGCCGCCGGGGGTTAGCAGGGAGGTATCTTCTCGCCGATGGGCGAGGTCATTCAGGGCGACGGCTGGGCGGTCGCGAGCATCGAGGATCTGGGCGACGGCGGGCCGGGCTTCCGGAAGGTGCGCAAGGAGCTGGGAGTGACCGCGTTCGGCGTGAACGGGCTGGAGCTCCCGCCTCGCTTCGAGGCCGGGCGACACTTCCACGACGAGCAGGAGGAGCTCTACTTCGTCCACCGCGGGCGGGTGGAGATCGACTTCGGCGACGGGACCACGCAGGAGCTCGGCCCCGGGGGCCTCGCCCGCGTCGACGCCTCCACCGTGCGCCGTCTGCGCAACCCGACCGACGAGCCCGTGCTGCTGCTGATCACGGGTGGCAAGGACGGCTACGTCGGCCGCGACGGCCGGCTGCCGGAGGGCGAGGAGAGCCCCCGCTAGCTTGGCCCGGCCGGCGCACGTCGGCTGCTCGGGCTGGAACTACCGCGACTGGCGCGGGCGGCTGTACCCGGAGAAGCTCCCGGCCTCGCGCTGGCTGGAGCGCTACGCCGAGTGCTTCGAGACCGTCGAGGTCAACTCGACCTTCTACCGGCTGGCCAAGCGCGACGCCGCGGCCCGGTGGGCGGAGCAGACGCCGGACGACTTCGTGTTCGCCGTCAAGGCCAGTCGCTACCTGACCCACATGAAGCGGCTGACCGACATGGACCGCGGGGTGAGCCGGTTCTACGAGTCGATCGAGCCGCTCATCGACGCCGGCAAGCTCGGGCCGGTGGTGTGGCAGCTCGCGGACACCTTCAAGCGCGACGACGAGCGCTTGGCGCACGCGCTGAAGGGGCTGCCGCCCGGGCGCCACTGCTTCGAGCTTCGCCACCCGAGCTGGTACGTGCCCGACGTGTACGCGCTGCTGCGCGAGCACGGCGTCGCGCTTGCGATCGGGGACCACCCGTCGCGGCCGCACGTGGAGCACGAGCTGACCACCGACTGGACCCTGGTGCGGCTCCATCACGGCGCGCGCGGGCGGCGCGGCAACTACTCGAGCGCGGAGATCGCCACCTGGGCCCGCCGCATCGCCCAGTGGCGCCGGCGGGCCGAGGTCTTCGTCTACTTCAACAACGACTGGGAGGGCTTTGCCGTCCGCAACGCGCTGGAGCTGCGCAGGCGGCTAGCCGCGTAGCCGCGGCAGGACCTCCTCGCCGTACACCCTCAATGCGCCGTGAGGGTCGGCCCCCGAGCCGTTCTGGAGACAGACGATGGTCGCTCCGAGCTTCTCTATCTCGCGCACGCGCTCGACGTGCACCGCGGGGTCCGACGACACGATGTAGCCCTGCTTGAACTCCTCGTCGGAGATCTCGGCCTGCGCCTTCCGCTGCATCTCGACGGGGTCGAAGATGTCCTCGCGGAAGTTCTCCGCCGGCATGGTCGCCTTCCACACGGTGGCTCCCGCCAGCGCGGTGTCGTCGTCCCCGGCCCAGGAGAAGCCGGCCTGCAGGATGATCTCGCCGGGCTCCTTGCCCTGGTCGTCGCAGGCGCCCTTGTAGACGTCGATCAGGTCGCTGACCTGCTCGGGGTCGCCGAGCGTCCACAGGCCGTCGCCCCACCGCGCGGCGATCTTCGCGACGCGCGGGCCGAAGGCGGATACATAGATCGGCGGGCGGCGCTGGCGGCGGGTGTGCAGCAGCGCGCGCTTGGTCCTGAAGTAGGTGCCGTCGTGGTCGAGGCGCTCGCCGTCGAAGAGGCGGCTGATGATCTCCAGCGCCTCCTCCATCCGGTCGACCTGCTCGCGCACCGGCGGCCAATCCATCCCGCACGGGCTCTCGTTGAGCGCCTCGCCGGAGCCGATCCCGAGGAAGGCCCGGCCCGGGAACATCGACTCCAGCGTGGCGAAGGCCTGCGCCACCACGGCGGGGTGGTAGCGGTGCACCGGGGCGGTGACGCCGGTCCCCAGCGGCACCGACTCCGTGGCCTGGCCGATGGCGCCGAGGACGGTCCAGGCGTGGGGGCTCTCGCCCGGCTCCCACCAGGGCTGGAAATGATCCGACACGCAGGTGCCGTCGAAGCCCCAGCGCTCCGTCTCCACGGCCTGGCGCACGAGGTCCGCGGGCGGGAACTGCTCGGTGGCCAGCTGGGTCCAGTAGCGGGTGGTCAAGAAGCCTCCAGCATCTCGGGTCCGATCTCGCCTACGGAGCGGCAGCCCGCGAGGCCCATGGTCAGGTCGAAGTCGGCCTGGAAGTTGTGCAGCAACTCGCGGACCCCGCGCTCGCCCGCGATGGCGAGTGCGTAGCAATGAGGACGCCCTATACCCACCGCCGTGGCTCCCAACGCAAGCGCCTTGAAGGCGTCCGCGCCGGTGCGCACCCCGCTGTCCACCACGATCGGGACCCGCCCGCCCACCGCGTCGGCGATCCCCGGGAGGGCGGCGATCGTCGAGGTGGCCCCGTCCACCTGTCGTCCGCCGTGGTTGGAGACCCATACGCCGTCCATGCCCTCGTCCACCGCGCGGCGGGCGTCATCGGGGTGGAGGATGCCCTTGAGGACGATCGGGAGCTTCGTCCGCTCGCGCAGGAAGGGCAGGTCCTCCCAGGTCAGCGACGGGCGCGAGTAGATGCGGATGAAGGTCTGCACGGCAGCGCGGGCGCGGCCGGAGAGCAACGCGCGGTCGAAGCGGTCGGGGTAGGCGCGCACGAGCTGGAAGAGCGTCCTCAGCGCTCCGAGGCTCGGGCGAGGCTGGGGGGAGGGGGCCGCGTCGTCCTCGTCCAGCAGCCGGGTGAAGACCGGGTCGCTGGTGTACTGCGCGATCCCCTTGCCGCGCAGGAAGGGCAGGTAGCCGAGGTCCAGATCGTGGGTGCGCCAGCCCAGGATCGTCGTGTCCAGCGTGACCACGATCGCGGCGCAGCCGCAGGCTTCCGCGCGACTCACGAGGCTCTCGACCAGATCGTTCGAGGTGCTCCAGTAGAGCTGGAACATGCGCATTCCGTCGCCCAGCTCGCGGGCGCAGTCCTCCATCGGGCGGGAGGCCTGGTTGGAGAAGGTCATCGGCACGCCGGCTTCCCGGGCGGCCGCGGCCACGGCGAGGTCGGCGCGCCGGTGCACCATCTCCAGCACCCCGATGGGGGAGAGAAGGAACGGCGAGCTCAGCCGGCGGCCGAACAGCTCCACGCTCGTGTCGCGCTCCTCGACGTCGCGCAGCATTCGGGGGACGATCCGCCAGCGGTCGAAGTCCGAGCGGTTGGCCGCCACGGTGCGCCCGCTGCCGGCCCCGCCGGCGATGTAGGCGAACGCCTCCGGCGAGATCGCGTCGCGAGCACGCTCCTCGAGCGCGTTGGCGTCGGTGGGCAGCTTCGGTCGCCGGCCGCCGACCCCGGCTAGGTAGACCGCCTGCTGTCGGTCGGGACCGCGCACGCGACGCGCACCCTAGGGCGTTTGCCGCCCCGCCTGTCCGGAAAGCGAAGGGGCATGGAACAAGAAGAGGACCGCAAGCTGGCCGAGCAGGGGAACACGGACGCGAAGCTGTACGTCCCCGACGACCTCGAGAACGAAGAGAACACCGATGACGCGCCCGCCCAGGGCGAGGCGCCCGGCGAGGGCGGCGGAGAGGCGGCCTGACAATGGCGAAGAAGGAACTCCAGACCGGCGACCTGAAGCTGATCCAGTACCTGAACGAGGCCTACGGCAAGGAGAAGGAGCTCGAGACCGCGCTCCAGCTCCACATCGGGATGACGACCCGCGCGCCGTACAAGAAGCGACTGCAGCAGCACCTCAAGGAGACCAAGGCGCAGGCCAGGGGCCTGGAGCGGCGGATCAAGAAGCTCGGCGGCAAGGCCGAGCGAGTGCCGGGTGTGCCCGATGGTGCCCCCGACGTCGTCAGCGAGGCGGCCTCCAAGGTGGCATCGGCCACCTCGAAGGCGGCGGCCGCGGCGACCGGGCAGCTGCACCTCGCGCGCGGAACCGGCGAGGCGGACAAGATGCTCCACAACGCCAAGACCGAGTACCACGACGAGCATCAAGAGATCGCGAACTACGTCGCGATCGAGACGCTCGCCGAACAGCTCGGCGATCGCGAGACGGTCAAGCTGGCCCGGGACTTCCGGCGCCAGGAGGAGCGGATGGCGAACTTCCTGGAGAAGCAGATCCCGGTGCTGACCAAGGAGGTCGTGCGCCAGGAGATCCCGCCCGACCAGCGGGCGAAGCCCAGGCGCCGGTCGAGTGGTTCGCGCTCGAACGGCTCGCGGTCCGGCGGCTCGCGCTCAGGCGGCTCCCGCTCGGGCGGCTCCCGCAGGAAGCGCTGACCGCGCGCCCGGGGAGGAGCGCACACCTGCTGAAAAAACGCTCAGCGCCCTGAGCGTTTTTCTCGGGTACGTGTCGCTTCGCCGGGGCGCGCGCCCCATCCGGCACGGCCAGCGGGCGCCGACCAGGGCAAGACGCTGTCCAGGTCAGCCGGCAGCGCCCTCTTCCACCGCGACGCGCTCGCGCTCGGCGGGCGCCCCCACGGCGAGCTCGCCCAGGCGGCGCAGCGTCTCGCGGTTGCGCACCCGTGTCAGCGCGTGGAAGGTCGGCATGAGCATGTGCACCACCTTGGGCAGCAGCGGGTCCTCGACGACTGTGACGTGGGTGCCGCCGTTCTCCGCCTCGAGCTCGAAGGTCACCTTCGCCTTGCCGACCGGGATCGCGCGGGCGATCAGCTCGAGCCTGTGCGGCGGGTCGCTCTCGACGACGTAGGTGCTGTCCCTGACCGCAAGCGGGCCGTATCCCACGGTGTGGTGGAACTTCGACCCCTTGGCGGGCCAGTCTTGGTCCCACTCGCGCACGTGCTTGGAGCCGACCACCACGTAGCCGTACTGGCGTGGGTCGGCCAGGATCTCGAAGACGCGCCGCGGCGGCACCGGGACGTAGCGCTCGTTGCGGGCCACGGCGCTCGTCTACCCGCGGGGCGGCAGTTGAAGCTCCTCCTCGGCGCCTGGCGTTCCGGCCGCGAGCTCGCGGCTTCGCTCGAGCTCTGAGTTCAGCTCTGCGCCGAACAGCACCGCGATGTTGGTGAGCCACATCCAGATGAGCAGGGTCACGACGCCGCCGAGCGTCCCGTAGGTCTTGTTGTAGGAGCCGAAGTTCGCGACGTAGAGCGCGAACAGGCCGGAGGCGAGGATCCAGGCCAGGACAGCCAGCACGCTGCCGGGCGAGACCCACTGGAACTTCGGGAGCTTGGCGTTGGGCGCCGTGTAGTAGAGGACGGCGATCATCAGCAGCACCACCACCAGCAGCACCGGCCACTTCGCGACGTTCCAGACCGTCAGCCCCGTGTCGCCCACGCCCAGCGCCTCGCCCACCGCCCGCGCGATCGGGCCGCTCACCACCAGCGCGACCAGCACGAGCGCGAGCAAGAGCACCATCGCCAGCGTGATCAGCATCTGGAGGGGGCGCAGCTTGTGGACCGGCCGGCCCTCCTCGGTCTCGTAGATCTCGTTCGAGGCGCGGCCGAACGCGCCCACGTATCCCGAGGCCGAGAACAGTGCGCCCACCACGCCCACGATCAGGAACACCACGCCGGTGCGGTCCGAGTTGGCGATGGTGTCGATCGGGCCCTTGAACGTGTCGACCGCGGACTCGGGCCCGAGGTCCTCGATGACGTCGGTCAGCGCGTCGGTCAGCGTCTGCGGGTCGATGACCAGCCCGACGATCGAGACCAGCGCGATCAGGGCCGGGAACAGGGCGAGCAGCCCGTAGTAGGTCAGCGCCGCCGCCCAGTCGGTGAGGTTGTCGTCCTGGAACTCCGAGAACGTGCGCTTGAGCGTCAGCCACCACGACCGGCCCGGGAGGTCGGTCGGGTGTTCGGGTGGCGTGGCCACCCCGGGTCTATACCCCGTGGGGCGCTAGCTGCGCTTTGCCGTGCTGCGCTTTGCCGTGCTGCGCTTCGCCGTGCTGCGCTTTGCCGTGCTGCGCTTCGCCGTGCTGCGCTTAGCGGTGCTGCGCTTCGCGGTGCTGCGCTTCGCGGTGCTGCGCTTGGCGGTGCTGCGCCCGGAGCTGCTCCGCGACCGGGAGCCGCTCGCGCTCGACTTGGCGCGCGAGCCGCCGGAGGTCGGAGCGGCTGGTGCGCGAGGATGACGTCTTGCGCCTACGCGACGACGCGGCCCGCTTGGCGCTCGCCGAGCGCCGGCGGGCGGTCGCCTGCTCTCGCTCCTCGCCCTCCGCCTTGACCAGCTTCTTCGACAGCGACTTCATCTCTTCGGTGAGGAACTCCGCCCACTCCTTGTGCTCCTTGCGCAGGCGCTTGGCGAGCTTCGCGGTGTCCTTGTCGCCGGAGGCCTTGGCCAGCGCGCGCAGCGCGTTGTAGGCGCCCGTCTGACGCAGCGCCTCCTCCTGCTCGTCCCGCGCGGCCTCGAGCACGCGGCGAAGCTCGGCGGCGTCGCGGACCTTCTTGGCGCTGTCCTCCGCCACCTTCGTCGCGCGGCTCTGAGCGGTCTTGGCGGCGCCGCGGACCTGCTTCGCCGGCTTCGACGGCTTGGGAATGCTGCGGACGCTGCCGCCGAGGTCCTTCAGCCGTCGCTCGAGGCGATCGACCCGCGCCTTGCCGCCCTCGATGTGACGCTCGAGGCGCGCGTGATGCTGCGCGCGCGTGACGAGAAGCAGGTGCGCCGCCAGGTGCGACTCGATCTCACGCTCGCCGCCGGCGGCCTCGGCCACGTGCGCCGCGAGCGTCGGGTTCTCCTTGCGGTCTTTCGCCACCGGCTCTCCTCCTCGTGGTTTCCTCGTCGATGGCCTCCCCTGCCTGGAACGCGCCCAAACGCCCGGGCTCGGGCGTTCTAGGCCGTCTGCGCGGCCGCGTTCACCTTGTCGAGCGCGCGGCGCAGCAGGCGAGAGACGTGCATCTGCGAGACGCCCACGCGCTCGCCGATCTCGCGCTGGGTCAGGTCCTCCACGAACCGCAGCCGCAGGATCTCCTGCTCCCGCGGGGGCAGGGCGCGGACGGTCGGGGCGACGGCGACCGACAGCTCCACGAAGTCGTAGCCGCCGTCGTCGTCCGCCGAGGGTGTCCAGCAGGGTGCCGCTCTCGTCCTCGGTGACCGTCAGCGGCTGGTCGAGCGACGATGCGTCGTAGGCCGTGCCCGCCTCCTGGGCCTCGAGGACGGCTTCGGTCGGCATGTGCAGGGTGTCGGCGATCTCCGCCGTTGTCGGCGACCGTCCCAGGCGCTTGGACAGCGACTCGGTCGCCCGGTTGACGTTGAGCACGCGCTCCTGGAGCTCGCGCGGGACGTGCAGTGCCCAGCCCTTGTCGCGGAAGTGCCGCTTGAGCTCGCCGACCATGGTCGGAACGGCGTAGCTCATGAAGCGCGAGCCGCGCGCCGGCTCGAAGCGGTCGATCGCCTTCATGAGCCCGAGGCAAGCCACCTGTACGAGGTCCTCCTGCGGCTCGTTGGTGTGGCGGTAGCGCGACGCCAGGTCGCGGGCCACGGGAACGAAGCGGGCCGCGAGCTCCTCGCGCGCCTCCAGATCGCCGTGGCGGTGGTAGCTGATCAGCAGCTCGGTGTCACGAGCCTCGCGAGGGTCTCGCTTGGGCTGGGAGCGAAGCGCGGGTGGCGCCGCAGGGGCAACTGCAGTGGACATGGGACCTCCGGTCGGAACATCGGTCTGAAGGTCCGTCCGGAAGCCGTCACTACGGCCAAAGTCCGTCCCACTTAACGAGCAACCGCTCGGTCGGAGAACTCCGCCCTTGCAGTCTGCACGAGTTATCCCCATCAGCCCGGGGTACCCCAAACGTCGATTGGCACAAGGAACGGTCCTAACCTCAGTGCCGCCGTGGCGGAGTTCGTCGAAGAGGTCGTGGGCCTGCCCGGCGGGGAGCTGCGCGTGCTCCGTCCGGGTGACCCGGAGGGCCTTCTCACCGACGAGGCCTTCGATCGCGAGGAGCTGCTGCCCTACTGGGCCGAGCTGTGGGCGAGCTCCCTCGCGCTGGCGCGGGTGATGGCGGTGCGCTCCCTGCGCGGCGCCCCCACCCTGGAGTTGGGCTGCGGCCTCGGGCTGGTGGCCGTGGCCGCCGCGCGAGCGGGCGGGCGCGTCACCGCCACCGACTGGTCGGCCCCGGCGGTCGAGCTGACACAGCGCAACGCCGAGGCCAACGGGGTCGAGCTCGAGGTCCTGCGCTGCTCGTGGCAGGAGCCCGAGCCGCTGGTCGCGCGGGCGCCCTGGCCGGTCGTGCTGGCCTCCGACGTGCTGTACGACAGAGGGAACGTGCCCCTGCTGCTGGACCTGCTCCCGCGGCTGGCCGGCCCGCGATCGGAGGTGCTGATCGCCGACCCGGGGCGAACGCCCGCGGAGGAGTTCCTCGAGCGGGCCCGGGAGGGCTGGGAGGTGGACAGCCGCCCGGCCCCGGGCAGCCCGCGGGTGAGCCTTCATCGCCTGAGCGTCCGGGGGCCGTAGCTAGAATGACGGTGTAGGGACTTCGCCCCTCGGCAGGGGAGGCGCTGGACCTCCGAGGGAGAAGCTGTTCGCTCCAGGAGGTCTCGATGGCAGGTTCAGAACTCGAAATCCGCCGGTCCGAGGACGACGGCGTGCGCGTCGTGGAGCCGAAGGGCGACGTCGACCTGGCCACCGCGCGTGAGCTGGGTCACGTGCTTCGCGAGGAGGTCGCCGAGCGGCCCAAGGAGGTCGTGGTCGACCTCACCGAGACGACCCATCTCGACTCCTCGGGGGTGGCCGTGCTGCTCAACGCGCAGCGCCGCCTGACCCGCGTCGGGTCGCGCTTCGCGGTCGTGGCTCCCGCCGGCGCCCCGCGCCGGGTGCTCGAGCTCACCGGCGTGGCCGACACCCTCCAGCTGCGCTAGCCCGTGGGGCGAGCCGCGCGATCGGGTAGAGGACGGTCATGAACCCTCTCGAGACCCCGGGCCCGCCACCCGGACCCGCGCCTACTCCGCCCACGCCGAGCCCCGGGCCCGGACCGCCGGTTCCGGGGCCAGAGCCGACCCCGGCACCGCCCCAGCCGCCGGGGCCCGAGCAGCCGCCCGAGATCTAGGCCGTCAGTCGTCGAGCCGGTCGCGCTCGGGCGGGCCGACGTCGCCCGGCCTCGATGTCCTGCTGGGGGTGCGGCTCGCTCGTGGACCGGCTGCCGGTCGGCGGGTGGGGCTCCTCGCCGAAGGGCTCGCCGTCGGGGTCGGGCGGATCGCGCGGATCCTCGCGCTGCTCGTAGGGGTCCGGCCACTCGGTGGGATCCGGCTCGCCGACCGGGTTGTTGAGCGACCTGTGGGGGTCCTCCTCGCGCTCCTCGGGGTCCGGCGGCAGGTCGCGTCCTCGCTCCACGTGCGTACGGCCTCCTTCTCTCTAGAACCTAAGCACCGCGCCGATCCCGCCCAGCGGGCGCAGATCCTCGAAGCGCCTGATCACGAAAACCTCGGCCGACTGAGCGAGCGCGCGCTCGGTCGCGTCCTCGAGCACGTCCTCGCGGCGCTCGAGCGGGCTGCCGTCGGCGGGGCAGCGGTCGCCCTCGGGACCGAGCCAGTCGCAGGTCGGGCAGCGCACGCCGCCGGCCTCCAGGCCGTCCTCGATGAGCAGCGTCTGAACGCGCTGCTCGTCGAGGGCCTCCAGGGTGCCGGGCAGGCCGGCCGCGGCGCGGCCATCGGTGGCGACGCCCTCCTTGACGCGATCGAGCGCCGCGCGCTCGCGGCCCTCGTCGTCGGCCTCCATGACCGGCCGGGCGGCCGCGAGCACCTGGTCGGCGTTGGAGTGCTCGACGTCGACGTCCACCTCGCCGGCGATCCGCTCGCGGGACGGGGTGTCCAGCGCGTCCTTCAGGCGGCCCACCAGCTCGTGCGGCGTGCCTATCAGCAGCCGGTCGAAGCTGTGTCGCGACAGCGCTCCCGCGGCGTTGCGCAGGTGCTGATCGACCTCGTGCTCCATGTGCCGCTGTCGCCGGGCCTGCTCGGTGCCGCCGCGGCGGTGCTGGCCCTGTACGTCGTCGGTGACCGTCTCGACCTCGTCCAGGTGCGCGGAGTGCCCGGTGAAGGCCCGCGCCGTGCGCCGGTTGGCCAGCAGCACTGCCCAGGAGCGCTCGGCCCCGTGCAGCCTCACGAGGGGCTCGACGTAGGGCTTGGCGTCGATGGCCACGCACGAGTCGACGGGCCGGGGAAGGCGCAGGACGTCGAACAGCTCCGCGCCGGCTGATGCGAACACGGCGACGCCGTGAGCCCCCTGGGTGGGGAGGTCGCCCTCGAGGGTCTCGCGCACGCGCGCGAGGTCCGACTTCAGCGCCTGGCGCTCGGCGTGGCCGAGGTCCTTGCGGTCCTCGGCGCGGCGGTGGGCGTCGTCCATCAGCGAGCGAGCGGCCGTCGCTCGCGCGCGGGGGATGGCGAACTCCGACGGGTCCAGCGTGAGGTAGGCGGTCACGACGATGCCGCCCGCGCGAGGCCGGATCGCGGCGAGCCGTCGAAGCGTCTCGCGATCGGGGCCGCTGACCTGCATCGTCAGCGCTCCTCGGCCGCGCCGATCACGCGGACCTTCGTGTCGCGGACCGGAGCGCGCTCCCCGATGATCTCGAGCTCCTCCAGGAGGACGAAGAAGGGACGGCTGAAGGGCGAAGAGGCGGTGCGCGCGCGAACGGCGTCCCAGTCGATCTGCTCGCGCACCGCACGGGCGATCTGCAGCAGGCTCTCGTAGCGGATGGCGCGCTCGTCCATGGCCATCAGCTTCGTGGTGACCACGTCCTCGATCGCGAGCACGTCGACGTTCATCCCCAGCACGCGCAGCCGCTCGCCGCGAGCGAAGACCTCGTCGTCCAGCTCCAGGCCCGCGGGGCCGAAGATCAGGTCCACCAGCACGTCGCCGTCCCACGCCTTCAGCAGCCACTCCTCGGGCGGGCGCTCGGGCTCCATGCCGGCTCGCTCGAGCGCCGCGAGCGCCTGCTCGGCGTGCTCGGGGCGCACCATCAGGTCGAGGTCGTTGCGGGTCTGGGGGCCGCCTCGGGCCCAGCTGGCCAGGCTGCCGCCCAGCAGGTAGGGGATGCGCGCGGCCTCCAGGGCGGCGACCGAGCGCTTAAGCGTCGCCTCCAGCTGCTGCGGGAGTGGGGTCCAGATCCGCCATGTCGCTCGCGTACCCGCCGCCTGTCGATTCGACTCCCCTTCCTGCGGGTACCGTCGGCGCCGTGGAGAGACGCCTGCGCATAGCCGCCGCCGGCGACGTCCACTGCAAGCCTCGCATCCGCGACCAGGTGATCGAGAGCTTCGCGGCGGTGGCGCAGGACGTCGACGCGATCCTGTTGGCGGGCGACCTGACCACCCACGGCGAGGTCGAGCAGGGCCGGATCCTGGCCGACGCGGTGCGGGCGCTCGACATACCGGTGGTGGCCGTCCTGGGCAACCACGACCACCACGTCAACCGGGCGCGCGAGCTGACCGAGGTGCTGGAGGACGCGGGCGTATGCGTGCTCGACCGGTCCTGGACGGTCCTGACCCTCGACGGGGCCGAGCTCGGGATCGCCGGGGTCAAGGGGTTCGTCGGAGGCTTCCCGGGCTCGCACCTGCCGGACTTCGGCGAGCCCTCGCTGCGCGCCCTGTACGCGGAGACCGGCGTGGAGGCCGCCGCCCTGGACGAGGGGCTGCGCGCCATCGCCAACTGCCCATACCGGGTGGCGCTGCTGCACTACTCGCCGACGACGGACACCCTGGAGGGCGAGCCGCGCGAGATCTGGACGATGCTGGGAACCGACCGCCTGGCGGCGCCCATCCGAGAGCACGAGCCCGACCTGGCCCTTCACGGCCACGCGCACGCGGGCACCTTCGAGGGAGCACTCGGAGGCGTCCCGGTGTACAACGTGTCGGTGCCGGTCATGGGCCGGGACTTCTGGGTGTTCGAGCTGACCGCGCAGAGGCGGCCAGTGGCGCCCATCCGCTGATTCAGCCAACCACCCCGGGGGTAACGAGCGGTCATGGAACGAGAGCCGGAAGAGAGCTTCAGGGACCTCGCCGACTACGGCGACGACCCGTCGGCGCGCGACGAGGCCGAGGCGGCGGCCAACGAGGCCGCCCACATCGGCGGTGACGTGCCGCCCCAGTCCGACGATCCGGCGTTCGAGGCCGTCGAAGAGGGCGGCGGTGGCGAGTCGGAGGGCTTCGAGCAGGCCGAGGAGGAGCTGATCGAGGGCGCCTCCCACGGCGACCCCCAGCCCGACCCCGAGCGAGCCGCCTTCACGCCGGAGGTCGAGTCGGACCTCTCGACCGCCGAGGACGGCGAGGCCGACGAAGAGGAGCCCCAGGACCTCTGACCATCACCGGCCTTGGCGGCGCGGCTGGGCGGCTCGGCCACGGCGCGGAGCTCTGGGACCGCTACGAGCTCTAGCGCTCTACTCGGGGTCCAGCACGAAGATCTCGAAGGCCATGTCGGGGCTGAAGGTGACCTGGCTGTGGTAGGTCAGGACCTTGCGGCCCAGGGCGTCCTCGACGACCCCCTTGAAGCGGTTGGATTCGGCCGCCTGGTAGGTGAGCCGGACCTCGCGGACCAGGCTCTCCTTCCCGTCGTCGAGCAGGGTCCTCTCGACGGTGGTGAGGATGTCCTCCAGCACCACCAGCACGACGTTGTCGTTGAGGTAGGTCTTGGCCTTCGTGGGGCCGCGGCCGTAGGTCTCCCGGAGCAGCTGGACGATGCCGTTCGAGACGGCGGCAAGCCCGCTGCTGCTGCTGCGGCTCTGTTCGGACACGCTCACAGGGATCGCAGACCCTAGACCGCCTCGCCCGCCTCTCCGGCCCGAGTCGGTGACCAGCAGCTGGCAGTGCGGGCAGTAAGCGTCGCGCCCGTCGTGAGCCGGCGTCTCCGCCGGACGTCCCGCCCCGTCGAGCGCGACGGTCCGACCGACGGATCCGCTCCAAGCCTGGCTACCCGCCTTGCGCCGCCCCATGCCCGATCAGACCGGGTCGTTCTCATGCGGCGGGGGTGGCGCCCCGTTCCAGGTCGGCCCGCAGATCAGCACCGAAACGGACCGTTGTCTGGTGCATAGCGCCATCGCTGCGGAAGCGGACCGAGATCGCATGCGATATCGAGCCTGGCAGCAGGCGCCCGAGTCTGAGCGCTAGGGCTCGGCGGGCGCCTGCTTGGGCGCGGGCGGCTGTTGCTGCGGCGTTTTCTGCTGCTCCGTCTCGGTCGTCTTCTGGCGTTGGGTGTCGCTGGGGCTCTGCTGGTCCTGGCTCTGGCCCGAGGGCTGGTCGTCGCCGCCCTTGCCGGACGGCTGGTCCTGCTGTTGCTGGGAGTCCTCCGAGCCCTGGCTGTCGCTGCTGTCCTGGCTCGCGCTGCGGTCGCCGCCGAAGAGGGTCGTGCCGCCGCTGGTCTTCCCGACCGAGTCGCCGGCGATCAGCTCGGGCACCGTCAGGATTGCCGCGCCGATCAGGAACGCGAGCGCGGCGGTGATCGCCACGATCTTCACCGGGAAGCGGCGCCGGCCCGGCTCGGGGGCGCCGCCGTTGGAGCCGGCCCGGTGGTAGCTGATCGGCGCCTCGCGGGTGGGCCGCTCGTCGCTGGGCTTGGTCTCGCCGTCCTCCTCGTGCAGGGGCGGCGGGCGCTCCTCGGAGAACGGCTTGGTGGCCTCGGTGTCGGTGGCCGGAACCGTCACCGCGGTGCGGGCCTTCTGGGCGGGGGCCCCGGCGCCGGCGCCCTCGGGCAGCACGGCGGTCCGGTCGGCGGTCACACGGCTGGTGATCGCCCGGGTCGGCTTGTGCAGCATCTCGGACAGCACCGAGACCACGACAGGGGTGATCGCAGCGGCTGCTGCCGTGCCGCTCTTCCAGAATTGCGAGACGATGACCGCCGCCAGGGCCGACGAGATGCTCGCGATGGCGAGTGTCTGAACCGAGAGCTTGCGATCCGCCTCGCGCGCTTGGCGCGTTTGCGAGGCCACGCCCCCACCGTAGCGAGAACAGACGAGAGCGTCAGCCCGGGGGCCGGGATAGCGTCTCGGTCTGTGGCCACTCACGAAACGGAGTTCGTTGTGGTGGGCGCCGGGCTGGCCGGGCTCGTGGCCGCGCGCGAGCTGGCCGCGGCGGGCCGCGAGGTACTCGTGGTGGAGGCCCGCGACCGGGTCGGGGGCCGGGTGCTCAACGAGCCGATCGGCGATGGCAAGGTGGTGGAGCTCGGCGGGCAGTGGATCGGCCCCGGCCAGGACCGCCTCGCGGCCCTTGCCGCCGAGCTGGGGGTGGAGACCTTCCCCACCTACGGGACGGGCGAGAACGTGATCGAGCACCGCGGCCGGCTTCGCCGCTACCGCGGCACCATCCCGCGACTCAGCCCGCTCGTCCTGCTCGACGTCGAGCGCGCCCTGCGGCGGTTGAACCGGCTGGCGAAGAAGGTCCCGCTCGAGGCGCCCGTGGGACACTCCGTCCGCCGGCCGGCTCGACGGACAGACCGCCGAGTCGTGGCTGAGGCGCAACGTGCGCACGCGCGGCGGCCGCGAGCTGCTCCAGCTCGGCATCGAGTCGGTGTGGGCCGCGCAGCCCGAGGACATCTCGCTGCTCCATCTCCTGTTCTACATACGGTCCGCGGGCAGCCTCGAGCTCCTCTTCGACACCGAGGGGGGCGCCCAGCAGGACCGCTTCGTGGGTGGATCTCAGCGGGTGGCCGAGCGCATGGCCGAGGAGCTCGGCCCGAGCCGACTGGTGCTGGAGGCGCCTGTGAGAGCGATCTCACACGGCGACGCGGGCGTGCGGGTGGAGGCCGGCGGCGCACTCGGTCGGCGCGCGGCGGGCGGTTGTGGCGGTGCGCACCCTCGCTGGCCGGGCGGATCGACTACGACCCGCCGCTTCCCGGGCTGCGCGATCAGCTGACCCAGCGCACGCCGCTCGGCACGGTGGCGAAGTGCATGGCGATCTACGACGAGCCCTTCTGGCGCGCGGAGGGCCTCTCGGGCCAGGCCACCAGCACCCGCGGGCCCGATCAAGCTGACCTTCGACAACTCGCCGCCCGACGGCTCGCCGGGGGTCCTGCTCGGATTTCTCGAGGGGCGCCAAGCGCGGGAGGCCGGGGAGCTGCCCGCCGCCGAACGCCGGGCCGCCGTGCTCGACTGCTTCGCCCGCCTGTTCGGCGAGCGCGCCGCGCTCGCCCGAGCGCTACGTCGAGCAGCTGTGGGCCGAGGAGAAGTGGACCCGCGGCTGCTACGGCGCCCATCTGCCACCGGGCACCTGGACGGGGTACGGCCGCGCCCTGCGCGAGCCGGTCGGGCCGCTCCATTGGGCGGGCGCGGAGACCGCGCTGGTGTGGAACGGCTACATGGACGGCGCCGTGCGCTCGGGCGAGAGCGCCGCGCGCGAGGTGCTGGCGGTGGCCTAGCGGGTGGTCGCCTACCAGATCTATGTCCGGTCCTTCCAGGACTCCGACGGCGACGGGATCGGGGACCTGCCCGGCGTGATGTCGCGGCTCGACCACCTCGCCGGGCTGGGGGTGGAGGCGCTGTGGCTGTCGCCCATCCACCCCTCGCCGCTGCACGACTTCGGCTACGACATCGCGGACTACCTGGCCGTCGACCCGGTCTTCGGGACGCTGTGCGACCTCGACGCGCTCGTGGCGGCCGCGCACGCGCGCGGGATGAGGGCGCTGATGGACCTCGTGCCCTGCCACACCTCGGTCGAGCACCCCTGGTTTCGCGAGCGCCCCGACTTCTACCTGTGGGCCGACCAGCCCAACAACTGGCGCTCGGCCTTCGGCGGCCCGGCCTGGAGCCGGGTGGGGGACCGCTGGTACCTGCACTCCTTCTACCCCGAGCAGGCCGACCTCGACTGGCGCAACCCCGATGTGGTGGCCGCCATGCAGGAGGTGGTCCGCTTCTGGCTGGCGCGCGGCGTCGACGGCTACCGGGTGGACGCCATCGACCGGCTGTTGAAGGACCCCGAGCTGCGAGACGACCCGCCGGCCGCCGAGCCCTTCGGGCTACCGGTGCCCGAGGACAACGCGGCGCTGGCGCTGACCCACTCGCGCAACGCGCCCGACATCGGCACGGCGCTGGGGGCGATCCGCGAGGCGGCGGGCGACGCGCTGCTGGTGGGGGAGGCCTACCTGCCCTCGCACCTGCTGGGGCCCTACCTGGAGCACCTCGACCACGTCTTCGCCTTCGAGCTGCTGCATGCGCGCTGGGACGCGGCCGAATTGGGCGCGGCGATCGCGGGCATGCCCGCCGGCCGCGCCGCCTGGGTGCTGTCCAACCACGACTTCGGCCGCCTGGCCACTCGCTACGGCGAGGAGAACGCCGACGCTGCGGCGCTGCTCCTTCTGACCTTGCCGGGCCTCCCGTTCCTCTACCAGGGCGACGAGATCGGACTGGGGGAGGGGCCGGGCGGCCCCTACGACCGCTACGGCCGCGATCGCTACCGCCACCCGATGCAGTGGGACGCCATCGCCGGCGGGCGGCTTCACCACCGGCGCGCCATGGCTGCCGCCCGTCGATCCCCAGTCCCGCAACGTGGCGGACACGGGAGCGACGTTGGTGCGCGAGGCGATCGCCCTGCGCCAGCGGCTGGGCGAGGAGCTCGAGGTGCTGGAGGCCGGGCGAGGCCTGCTCGTCCTCGGCCGCGGCGAGCACCTGGTCGCCGTCAACACCGGCGACCGGGAGCTGCCGCTACCCGGCGGCGGCGACCCCGTGCTCGAGTCCGAGCCCGGGGCCGCCGCGGGTGGCCGGCTGGCCGGCCACGCCGGGGCGGTAGTGAAGCGCTGAGGAGGGATCTAGCTCTTCACGTACGGCTTGACGGCCTGGAGGACCTCAGGCATCTTCAGCGCCTTGTCGAACGCCGCCTCGGTGATCGGCTCGCCGTTCAGCTCGCGGATCGCCGCGGCGTGCCGCGCCTCGACCTGCACGATCGAGCCCGCGGAGCCGAGCACCTCCTTGCTCTTGATGCTCGGCGCCGCGCCGTTGTAGGCGCTCACGCCGAGGTCCTCGAACGTCTGGGCCGTCTTGAGAAACGTCTTCTGGCTGGCGAACGAGTCTCCGAAGTCGACCCCCGGCGCCTTGACGGGCGTGCCGCCCAGGCCCTTGATCGCCTCCGCGAGCGCGTCGACGTGCTCGTCCTCGTTGGCCTTGATGGTCTTCGCCAGCTGCATCGCGTCGCCGCCGAGCCCCTTCACGTTCTTGAGCGCCTGCGTGTAGAACGCCGACTCCAGGTACTCGAGGGTGAGGGCGAAGTTCAGGATGTCGACGTCGCCGCCGCCCTCCTGCGCGATCGCCTGGGACACGAACGGGGCCACGGTCGAGAGGCCGTACACGGACCCCGCGGCGAGCGCCCCCTTGACGAGGAACGACTGGCGGGTCACCCCCTGGACGTCGATCGTGGCGAGCTCGGGATTTCTCATGACGTCTCCTTGAGGAAGGGCTTGACCTGGGGCAGGACCTCTTCCATCGAGGCCGGCTTGGCGAAGGCGCCGTCGGGGACGATCGTCTTGCCAACGGCCTGGTTGAGGGCAGCTGCGTGCCGGCCCTCCACCGAGTGGATCGCCAGCGCGGCGGCCAGGATCTCCTTGGACTGGATCCGGCCCGCCTGGCCCAGATACGCGGCCGCGCCGAGGTTCTCGACGGTGGCGGCCGTCTCCAGCACCTTCATCGGGCCACCCTTGATGACCGCGTCGAAGGTGGTCTGGGGCCGCTCGGGCTTCCCACCCAGGTTCTTCACCGTGGCGGCGAGGGCGTCCACGTGCTCCTGCTCGTTGTCGCGGATCATGGTCGCGGCCTTTGCCAGCGCCTTGTCCTTGATCACGCCGGACTTGATGACGGCGTTGTAGAAGTCCGTCTCCAGGTACTCGAGCGTCAGCGCGTACTGGACGATCTCCAGGTCCTGCTTCTTGCTCGGCGCAGAAGAGGAGGCCGTGGACTTCTTGGGCTCCTCCTTGCCGCAGGCGGCCAGGAAGATCGAGAACGCTGCCGCGCCACCGGCGCCGCCCGCCATCTTGAGGAAGCGCTTCCGCGACGAGTCGTCGCGGACGAGCTCCTCCATCGCTGTGTCTTCGTCTTGCATGGGCTCCTCTCGGGTTGGGCCTTCTGGGGCAGCTATGCGCGAAGTCTCGGGCGCCGGATCACCGTTTCCTTCGCTTGGCGCGCGGGTACTAACGCTCGCGGAGGAGGAGAGCGATTGCGCCACTGGATGGTGACCTGCGCGCTGGCCCTGGCCCTGATGGCCGGCTGCGGATATGGATCGGAGGGCGGCGAGGGTAGTCGCGACGCTCAACTGGTACGCGTACAACGAGCCCGGCGGCTCGTTCGACGAGATCGCCAAGAAGTGCTCGGACCAGTCGGGCGGCCGCTACAAGGTCAACGTCGTCAAGCTGCCGCAGGACGCCGACCAGCAGCGCGAGTTGCTCGTGCGCCGCCTCGCCGCCGAGGACTCGGACATCGACCTGATGACGATGGACGTCATCTGGACCGGCGAGTTCGCCCAGGCCGGCTGGGTGCGCCAGTGGAGGGGCGCCGACGCTCGGGAGGCGCGCAAGGGCCGCATCCCCTCGCTCGTCAGGACCGCCGAGTACAAGGACAAGCTGTGGGCCGCGCCCTTCACCACCAACACGCAGCTGCTGTGGTTCAACAAGGACATCGTCAAGGGCAAGCCGCCGGAGACGTGGGATGAGATGTTCGCCCAGTCGCAGAAGCTGGGCGACAAGGGCACGATCGAGGTCCAGGCCGCGCGCTACGAGGGCCTGACCGTCTGGTTCAACGCGCTGGTGGCCTCGCAGGGCGGCCAGATCGTCGACGAGAACGGCAAGACCAAGGTCGACCAGACCGCCGCTCGCGCCGGGACGATCATGAAGCGCCTGGGCACGGGCAACTCGGCGCCGGAGGGCCTGAACAACATGAAGGAGGACCAGGGCCGGCTCGAGTTCCAGAGCGGCAACTCGGCCTTCCAGGTCAACTACCCGTTCATCTACGCGAGCGCGGGTGAGGAGGCGCCCGACTTCCAGAAGAAGATCGGCTTCGCGCGCTATCCGGCCGTTGAGAAGGGGCGCAAGAGCGCGCCACCCATCGGCGGCTTCAACATCGGTGTCTCCAAGTACTCGAAGAACCCGGGGCTGGCCTTCGAGGCGGGCAGGTGCCTGGCCTCCAGCGACAGCCAGCTGATCGCCAACGCGAAGGGCGGCCTGCCGCCCACCACCGAGGCCCTGTTTACCTCGAAGGACGTCGAGAAGGCCTATCCGGGCTTCGCCAAGCTGATGCGCGAGTCGCTCAAGGACGGCAAGCCGCGCCCGGCCACGCCGGCCTACAACGACGTGTCGCTGGCGGTGCAGGCCACGCTGCATCCGATCGGCAGCATCGACCCGCCCTCGGTGCCCCAGGACCTGCGCGACAAGCTCAAGACCGTCGACGAGGGCGGGATCTTCTGATGGCGGCCGGAACGACGACGGCCCCCGCCAAGACCGGCAAGAGCGCCCGCTCGCGCGAGGAGCGGCGGCTGGCGTGGATGCTGTGCGCGCCGGCGGTGATCGTGATGCTGCTGGTCACCGGCTACCCGATCGGCTACGCGATCTACCTCTCGCTGCAGAAGGTGGACCTGCGCTTCCCCGGGCAGTCGGAGTTCGTCGGGCTCGACAACTACATCGAGGTTCTGACCTCGAGCTCGTGGTGGACCGACGTGTTCAACACGCTGTTCATCACCGTCACCTCGGTCTCGATCGAGCTGGTGCTCGGGATGGCGATCGCGCTGGTGATGCACCGGGCGATCTTCGGCCGCGGGCCCGTGCGCGCCGCCGTGCTGATCCCCTACGGCATCGTCACCGTCGTGGCCGCCTTCGCCTGGCGGTACGCGTTCTCGCCCGACTCGGGCTTCATCCTCACCGAGCAGGACCTCCTCGGCGACCGCTGGGGCTCGATGGCGATCATCGTGCTGACCGAGGTCTGGAAGACCACGCCGTTCATGGCGCTGCTGCTGCTCGCGGGCCTGGCCCTCGTCCCCGACGAGCTGCACGAGGCGGCGAAGGTGGACGGAGCCAGCGCGGTCCAGCGCTTCTTCCGGATCACGATCCCGCTGATGAAGCCGGCGATCCTGGTCGCGCTGCTGTTCCGCACACTCGACGCCTTCCGGGTCTTCGACAGCGTCTTCATCCTCACCCAAGGCGGAGGCAACAACACCGAGACGGTGTCGATCCTCGGCTACAAGGTGCTCATCACGCGCCTGAACCTCGGCGTGGGCTCGGCCATATCGGTGCTGATCTTCCTCTTCGTGATCCTCATCGCCGTGCTGTTCGTCAAGGGCCTCGGCACCTCCACCGCACAGCAGAGGGGAGAGACATGACCAGGCAGCACGTGTACTGGCTGATCGCGATCCTGCTGGTGCTGCTCTACGCGCTCGGGCCGGTGGCGTGGATCATGTCGCTGTCCTTCGAGAACCCGGAGAAGATCGGCGCCGGCGGCTTCTTCCCGTCGGACTTCACCTGGGACAACTACAAGCTGCTGTTCGAGGGCCCGCCCGACTTCCGCTACGCGCTGCTGAACTCGCTGGGCATCGCGGCGATCGCCACCTTCATCTCGATCGTCCTGGCGTCCATGGCCGCCTACGCGCTGGCGCGGCTCGAGTTCGCGGGCAAGGCGATCATCCTCTCCGGCGCGCTCGCCATCGCGATGTTCCCGCCCATCTCCATCGCCGGCTCGCTGTTCGACATCTGGCGCTCGATCGGCCTCTTCGACACCTGGCCCGGCCTGATCATCCCCTACATGACCTTCTCGCTGCCGCTGGCGATCTACACGCTCAGCGCGTTCTTCCGCGAGATCCCCTGGGAGCTCGAGCAGGCGGCCCAGGTGGACGGCGCCACGCCCTTCCAGGCGTTCCGACGCGTGATCGTCCCTTTGGCGGCGCCCGGAGTGTTCACGGCGGCGATCCTCGTGTTCATCTTCGCCTGGAACGACTTCCTGTTCGCCGCCACGCTCACGTCCACGAGCGCGGCGCGCACCGTGCCGGCGACCCTGGCCTTCTTCACCGGCGCCTCGCAGTTCACGCAGCCGATCGGGGCGATCTCCGCGGCTGCGGTGGTGGTCACGATTCCCATCGTGATCATGGTCCTGATCTTCCAGCGCCGCATCGTGGCGGGCCTCACCGCCGGCGCAGTAAAGGGGTGAGTCCAACGCATGTCTGAAATCAAGCTCGAGCACGTAACCAAGCGCTATCCGGACGGCTACGAGGCCGTCAAGGACATGGACCTCGACGTCCAGGACGGCGAGTTCATGATCCTGGTCGGCCCGTCGGGCTGCGGGAAGTCGACCGCGCTGCGGATGGTCGCCGGCCTCGAGGACATTTCCGACGGCGAGCTGCGCATCGGCGAGAACGTCGTGAACGACAAGGCGCCGAAGGACCGCGACATCGCGATGGTGTTCCAGAACTACGCGCTCTACCCGCACATGAGCGTGCGCGACAACATGGGCTTCGCGCTCAAGCTGGCGAAGGTGCCTAAGGACGAGATCGACCGCAAGGTCCAGGAGGCCGCCCAGGTGCTCGACCTCGAACAGCACCTGGACCGCAAGCCGGCCAACCTGTCGGGCGGCCAGCGCCAGCGGGTGGCGATGGGCCGCGCGATCGTGCGCGACCCGGCGGCGTTCCTGATGGACGAGCCGCTGTCGAACCTCGACGCCAAGCTGCGCGTGCAGATGCGCACGGAGGTCTCGCGCATCCAGCAGCGGCTGGGCACCACCACGATCTACGTGACCCACGACCAGACCGAGGCGATGACGCTCGGCGACCGCGTCGCGGTCATGCGCAGCGGCGTGCTGCAGCAGGTCGACACGCCGATGAAGCTCTACAACGAGCCCGTGAACCTGTTCGTGGCCGGCTTCATCGGGTCGCCCGCGATGAACTTCATGCCCGCGACGGTCGAGGGCGACCGGGTGCACCTGCCGGTCGGCGACGTGCCGCTGCCGCAGGGGATCAGCGAGCGTCCCAGCGGGACGCTCGTGGCAGGCATCCGGCCCGAGGACTTCGAGGACGCCTCGCTGGTCGGCGACGCCCGTGACCGGGGCGTGACCTTCCGCGCGCAGATCGAGGTGCTGGAGTCGATGGGCTCCGAGCTGTACGCCCACTTCGCGGTGAGCAGCGACGTGTCGGTCGAATCCGACGAGCTCCGCGAGCTGGCGGCGGACGCCGGCGCCGGCGACGTGCCCTCCAGTGGCGAGCAGGGCCGCATCGTCGCCCGCCTGGAAGCGGCCTCGCAGGTCCAGGAGGGCCAGGAGGCCGAGCTCTGGGTGGACGCCACCAAGCTGCACCTGTTCGACGCGGGCGACGGCCGCAGCCTGCGCGCCCGCCGCGACGGTGCGCCGGCGGCGACCGGCGGCCAGAGCCCCGCGGGCGAGAGCCCCGCGGGCAGCGATCCGCAGGCTTGACCGGCCGGGCGCGCGCACCGCGCACACCCGCTGAAAAATTCGTCAGGGCGCTGAGCGTTTTTTCCAGGGGCGTGCGCGCCTCGCGCGCGAGGCCGTGACCGACGTCGCGGTCGTCGGGGCGGGGCACAACGGCCTGGTCGCCGCCGCCTACCTGGCGCGCGCCGGGCTGGACGTGGAGGTGCTGGAGCGCCGCGACATCGTCGGCGGCGCGTGCGTGACCGAGGAGCTGTGGCCGGGCGTGTGGGGCTCGCCGGGCGCGTACACCCTGTCGCTGCTGCGCAAGGAGATCATCGATGACCTCGAGCTGGAGCGACACGGGCTCCAGGTGGATGTCCACGAGCCCCACCTGGTTGCGCCGTTCCCGGACGGCCGGGCGGTGGTGACCTGGTCGGACGCCGAGCGAACGGCGCGGCAGTTGGAGCGAGATTGGTCCCCAGCGGATGCCCGGGCCTACGCGGAGTGGGCCGAGCGCCGCGAGGCGGCAGCGGTCCGGGCGCGGCCGCTGATGCTCCAGCCCGCCGACCGCGAGCGCTGGCTGGAGGCGGTGGGCTCGCCGCTGCTCGAAGGCTCGATCGCCGACGAGCTGGCCGGGATCCCGAGCGAGCAGGTGCGGGTGCCCTTCGCGCTGCAGGGCCTGATCGGGTGCCTGGTCGGGCCCGAGGACCCGGGCACGTCGTTCATCGCGCTGTTCCACGACCTGGGCGAGGCCGCCGGCCCGCCGGGCGCGTGGGGCTTCGCCCGGGGCGGCATGGGCGCGGTGACGCGTGCGTTGCGAACCGCGGCCGAGGCCGCCGGCGCGCGGGTGCGCACGGAGGTCGAGGTGGGCTCGCTGGAGGAGCTGGAGGCGGGGACCGTGGTTTCGGCCGCCGACCCGCTGACCACCGCGCGGCTGGCAGGGGCCGACCCGCCCGCCGGCTGGCGACAGGACGGGCCGGTGGTGAAGGTCATGTGCCTGCTCGACGGGCTGCCGGACTTCCCGGCGTGGCCGGGCGAGGAGCCGTGGCGGGGCTCGATCGACATCGGCTTCACGCTCGACGACCTCTCGCAGGCCGCGCACGACGCACGCGCGGGGAGACCGGCCGAGCGTCCATGGATCGAGGCGGCCTGCCAGACCGCCACCGACCCGACACTCGCGCCGCCCGGCAAGCACGTGCTGTCGCTGTTCTGCCAGTGCTTCCCGCCCGACGTGGACGCCGAGGCCGCGGCCGACGCCGCGGTCGCGCGCTTCGCCGAGGTCTGCCCCGGGCTGCCGGACCGCATCGAGGGCCGCATCGCGCTGGGGCCGCGCCAGCTCGAGGAGCGATTCGGCATCGCCGGCGGCCACATCTTCCACGGCGACATGCTGCCCGGCCAGCTGCTCGAGGAGCGCCTGCACCCGCGCTCGTTCGGCGGCCGTCCCTACCTGGCGGGCTCGGGCACGCACCCCGGAGGAGCGGTGACGGGCGCTCCGGGCTACCTGGCCGCACGCGCGGTGCTGGAGGACCTGAAAACATCCAGCGCGGCATGAGGGGTGCGGTCGCCACGGTCTTGGTAGCGCTGTTCGCCCTGCCCGCCTCCGCGCAGGCCGCCGAGGCGCCGTTCGTCGACTGGACCTCGCTGCTCCCCGGCGTCAACGGCGACTTCCAGCCCAGTCGCGAGCGCGACTGCGTGAGCGGCAAGGCGGCGTGCGTGGAGTCGACGCTGGACGAGATGTACCGCCGCTTCGACCGCCTCTACTCGAGCTGCGACCACAACGCGGCGTTCGGCATCACCTACATCCGGGTGACCGAGGCGATCCGCGCCAAGATGCTCCAGCGGCCGCCCTTCTACCAGGAGCCGCGCTTCCTGCAGCACGTGGACAAGGTCTTCGCGCGCATGTACTTCCGCGCCTACGACGCCTGGCGCAGCGGCCGGCGCGAGCGCGTGCCGCTGGCCTGGCGCGAGGCGTTCGACACCGGCCGCGACCGGTCGGTGTCGGGCATCGGGAACCTGCTCATGAGCATGAACGCGCACATCAACCGCGACTTCCCCTACCTGGTCGAGGCGCTGGGGATGAACAAGCCCGACGGCACCACCCGCAAGGTCGACCACGACCGGGGCAACCGCGTCCTGCACCCCCTCTACGACGACGTGCTGCGCGAGCTGGCCGCCCGCTTCGACCGCACGATCCTCAACTACGACGTGCCCGGCCTCTACGCCGACGACGTGGCGCTGTTCCAGATCCTGCAGGGCTGGCGCGAGGGCGTGTGGCGCAACGCCGAGCTGCTGCGCGGGGCGCGGACGCCGGCCCAGCGCCGGCTGGTCTCGAACACGATCGAGCAGTACGCGCTCACCCAGGCGCGCCTGATCCGGGCCAACACCACCATCCGCTCCAGCGCCGCGCGCGACGCCCAGTGCGCGGAGTACCGGCGCACCCACCGCGAGCGAGGGGCAGGGCGGCGCCGGTCGCCGGCGCCGAGGCGCCTGCGCGCGTCGCGGCGGGGGTGGTCCGGGTGCGCGTGCGCTGCGAGCGCGGCATCCGCGACTGCCATGGCTTCCTGCGCCTGGCCGACCGCCGCGGCAAGGCCATCGCCCGCGGCAAGCGGCTGGCGCTGGCCCGGGGCAGCTCGCGCGTGTACTCGCTGCGCCTGGGCCGCCGCAACCGGTCTGCGCTGCGGCGCGGCGCCCGCCTGCGCGTGCGGGCCGTCGCGCGCACGCGCTCGCCCTGGGGCACGGTGCGCACCGCGACCCGCGTGACGCGCGTCAGGGGATGATCGCCAGCTTGGCGTGAGGGCCCGCGGCCTGGAGCTCCCAGGCCCGGGCGACGTCGTCCAGCCCGATCTGCTCGACGTCACACGTCAGCTCGCCCGCGGCGGCGTGCTCGGCCATGCGCCGGTAGGCCGCCGAGCGCGTCTCGACGTCCACCTGGAAGTTCGTGAAGCCCAGGATCGAGAGCCCCTTGCCGCGCACGGTTGCGGAGGCGACGGTCGCCTCGACCCCCGCCGACTGGCCGATCTGCGCGATCCGCGCGTGCGGCGCGGCGGCCTCCAGCGCGGCCACGCCGGGCGCGCCCCACAGGGGGTCGACCACCACGTCGGGGCCCTCGCCGCCGCAGGCCTCGGCGAGCGCGGAGGCGTCGTCGCCGGAGCCGAGCACGACGGTGGCGTCCGCGCCCAGCTCCTCCACGCGCCGCAGGCGGTCGGCGTCCCGGGCGGCGCCCACCACCCGGCGCGCGCCGAGCAGCCGCGCCGCCTGCACGGCGATCGTGCCCACCGGTCCGGTGGCGCCCAGGATCAGCGCGGTCTCGCCCTCGGCCAGCTGCGCGCGGTACTCCAGCGACAGCCAGCCCGCCAGCCCGGCGACGCCGAAGCAGACCGCCAGGGCTGGGTCGAGCCCCTCAGGCAGGTCCACCAGCTCCTCGGACCTGACCGCCGTGCGCTCGGCCATCGAGCCGCGCGACGAGTTGAAGTAGGCCAGCCCGACGCCGTCCCTGCGGGCGATGCCCTCGCTCCCCACCACGTAGGGCGGATCGGGCGAGCCGCCGTGGAAGATGCCCTTGGCGCGCGCGAGGTCCACCGGGTTCAGCCCGGCTGCCGCGACCTCGACGACCTCCTCGCCCTCGCCCGGCCTGGGGCTCGTCGACCTCGCGCACCTCCGGCGTCGCGCCGAACTCGGGCAGGACCGCGGCCCGCATCAGTGCTTGAGCCGCTCGAGGACCTCTTCGCTCCACTCGTGGGTGCGCAGCAGGCGGTAGCGCTCGGCCGCGACCCGCAGGTAGGCCTCGGTCTCGGTCTGGTCGCCGACCAGGTCCGCCTCCTGGAGCATCTCGACGACGGGGTCGTACTCCTCCTCGAGCCACTCGAGCGCGACCTCTTGGCGGTTCATCAGCTCGCCGCGCTCGCGCATCACGCGAAAGCCCCAGGCCTCCACGCCCTCGGCCAGGTCGCCGTACTGGCGCTCGGGCTCGCTCACCTTGATCCGCGGCCGCGCCTTGGCGGGAAGGGGCACGCGCTCGAAGAACAGCCGCTCGTGCGACTTCACGGGCAGGTCGCTCAGCCGGATGTCGCGGTCGGCGCCCACGCGCGTCTGCACCTCGGTGACGTAGGCGTCGATGGTGTCGAGCCCCAGCGCGCGCGCCACCGACACGCGGTGGTGCCCGTCGCGCACGAAGTGCACCTCGCCGATGCGGTAGAGGTCGATGGGCGGCATCGACTCGCCCCGGCGCTGCGCGGCGGCGATCCGCTCCCAGCGCGTCCGCACCCGCCCGGAGACGGGCCGGAAAGCGCGGTCGAACTCGCGCCCGCGGTCCACGGTCCCGACGATCGAGTCGAGCTCCACCGACTGGAGCCCCAGGCTGCGCTCGCCCACCCGGCCGAGCGCCTCCACGACCTCCTCGAAGGGCAGGATCACGAACACGTCGCTCGGCTCGCGGCGCAGGCGGCTCGACAGCCGCGCCAGCGCCCGCCGCCGCCGCGCGCGGCCGAAGTCGAACTGGGCGTCGGTGCCCGGGAAGCCGGTGTCGCGCGCCATGTCCGGGACGGTACTCCTCAGCCCACCACCAACTCGAACGCGGCGGGATAGACCCGGAACCGGGCCGGGCCGTGGCGCACGACCTCGCCGTCCACGTTGAACTCGGTGCCCTCGGGCACCTCGAGCCGGACCTCCTGGCCGCGCCGGTGGCTGACACCGCGCTGCTCGGTCACCCGGCCCGTGCGCATGCCGACCGCGCGCACCGCGAGCAGCGCGCGGGCGCCGTCCTCCAGCACCACGGTCTCGAGGAAGCCGTCGCTGGCGTCGGCCACGTTGAGGCGCGAGCCGCCGCCGAAAGCCCCCGAGCTGGCCACGGTCACCTGCCAGGCGTTGCCCTCGTACAGCAGCTCCCCGTCCACGTAGACGCTCGACGGGACCCGCGAGTCCATCACCGCCGCGCCCATCGCGCCCGAGGCCGTAGGCGGCAACGCCCAGGGCGCGCTTCCAGCGCCCGGCCCGGCGGGCCGCCGGCGCCGCGAGGCCCGAGCTGGCGACGTTGAGGAAGGGACGGTCGTCCATCCAGGCCAGCTCGAGCGTCCGGGTGCGCCTGCCGGAGGCCGCCAGCAGGCAGGCCCCGCGCAGGCTGCGCGGCAGCCCGTGTGCGCGCGCGAAGTCGTTGGCCGTGCCCGCGGCGATCACCGCGAGCGGCTTCCCGGACTCCGAGGCGGCGACCGCCACCGCGGCCACCGTGCCGTCGCCACCCGCCACCACCAGGCGTTCCGCGTCCGAGGCCGCAGCGGCGCGCTCGTCGCCCAGCTCGAAGACGGTCACGTCCGCGCCGGCCTGGCGCAGGGCGCTCTCCACCGCGGCGGTGTTGCGTCCCGAGCCGGACGCGGCGTTGACGATCAGAGCCGCCTTCACTCGGATAGCTTCGCGGCTGACCCCGTGGCCCGCGTCTTCGTGACCCGCGAACTGCCCGGCCGGGCGCTCGAGCGCTTGGCCGCCGAGCACGACGTCGACCTCTGGACCGAGCGTGACGCGCCGCCCTTCGACGAGTTGTGCCGGCGCTCCGCCGAGGCCGAGGGGCTGCTGTGCATGCTGGCCGATCGCGTCGACGGCGAGCTGCTCGACGAGGCCCCGCGTCTGCGCGCGATCTCGACGATGGCGGTGGGCACCGACAACATCGACCTGGCCGAGGCGGCCGGGCGCGGCATCCCTGTGGGCCATACGCCCGACGTCCTGACCGACACCACCGCCGACCTTGCGGTGGCGCTGATGCTGGCCGCCGCGCGCCGGCTGCCCGAGGGCGAGGCCGCGGTGCGGGCGGGGGAGTGGGGTCCCTGGGACCCGACCTGGCTGCTGGGGCGCGACCTGCACGGGGCAACGGTGGGGATCGTGGGCATGGGCCGCATCGGGCGCGCGGTGGCGCGCCGGGTGGAGGGGTTCGGGGTGCGCCTGCTGGACGCCCGCCGCGACGGCCTCGAGCGCGTGCTGGAGGAGTCGGACTTCGTCTCCCTGCACTGCCCGCTCACCGACGCCACCCGCGGGCTGGTCGACGCCGCCGCCCTGCGGCGCATGAAGAGCGAGGCCATCCTGGTCAATACCGCGCGCGGGCCGATCGTGGACACAGCGGCCCTGGCCGAAGCGCTGAAGGCGGGCGAGATCGCCGCCGCCGCGCTGGACGTGACCGACCCCGAGCCGCTGCCGGCCGACCACCCGCTGCTGCGCGCGCCGAACCTGATCGTGCTCCCCCACGTCGGCTCGGCGACGCGCGCCACGCGGGAGGCGATGGCCGATCTCGCGGCCGACAACCTGCTCGCCGCCCTGCGGGGCGAGCCGATGCCCCACGCGGCCAGCGCGGACGAGTTGGGCTGAGCTAGGCCCCGATCACCTTGATGACCAGCCGTTTGGGGCGCCGGCCGTCGAACTCGGTGTAGAAGACGGCCTGCCAGGGGCCGAGGTCGAGCCGGCCGTCGGTGACCGGCAGGACGACCTGCTGATGGACGAGCAGGTTCTTCAGATGGGCGTCGCCGTTGTCCTCGCCGCCGCGGTGGTGGCGATAGTCGCCGGGGTCGGGCAGCAGCGAGGCGGCGGTGTCGTTGGAGGGCGCCTTCCAGCTCGGCGGCGCGATCTTGTCGAGCCACTCGAGCGCGTCCTCCTGGATGCCGGGCTCGTCGTCGTTGACCCACACGCCGGCGGTGATGTGCATGGCCGAGACGAGCACCATGCCCTCGGCGACGCCGGACGCGTCGACCTCCTGCTGCACGTCGTCGGTGATGCGCACGAACTCGCGGCGCTCGCGGGTCTCGAAGGTTCGGTAAGCGGTATGCGATTTCATTCGTCTCCTCGTGGACCTGGGGCTGGCGGGCAAGGCGTGCATCGTTACCGGAGCGAGCCGGGGGATAGGGCGCGCCGTCAGCGACATGCTGCAGGCCGAGGGCGCGCAGGTGCTCGAGGCGAGCCGGGCGAGCGGCCACGACGTGACCGAACCGGGCGTCGGCGAGCGCCTGGCGAGCGAGTGCCTGGAGCGCCACGGCCGCCTGGACGTGCTCGTCAACAACGCCGGCACCAGCCGGTCGGTGCCGCTCGAATCAGCTCACCGACGACGACTGGCAGGAGCAGTGGGAGCTGCACGTGATGGGGCCGATGCGGCTGATGAAGGCGTGCGCCCCGCACATGGCCGAAGCCGGCAGCGGCCGGATCGTGAACGTGTGCTCGTCGGCGGGCAAGCGGCCGTCGCTCACCAACGCGGCCTACTCGGTGACCAAGGCCGCGCAGCTGTCGCTGTCGCGCACCTTCGCCGACGCCTGGGCGAGCGAGGGCGTGCTGGTGAACGCCGTGACCCCCGGCGCCGTGGCCACCTCGCTGTGGACGGGGGAGGGCGGGCTGGCCGACCAGGTGGCCGGTCAGAAGGGCATCGATCCCGAGGAGGCGCTCGCCTCCCAGGCCGCCAAGATCCCGCTCGGCCGCCTGGGGACCGACGAGGAGATCGCGGCGGTGATCGTGTTCCTCTGCTCGGAGCGGGCCTCGAACGTCACCGGCGCCGCGTGGTCGGTCGACGGCGGCGCCGTCCCGGTGATCCTCTAGCTCACCGCACCCGCCGGCGTGACCGACCGCGTGCTCGCTACCCCTGGTCGAGCCCGACCGCTCGCCCGCCTAGCCTCCCGCGCGTGTCCCGCCGCGCGCTGCTGGCCCTGATCTTCTTCCCCCGCGGGGGCTCCGCCCAGGTGGCGCGCTACCTCGCGGGCGCGCTGCCGGCGTCGGGCTGGGAGGCGACCCTGGCCTGTGGCTCGCTGGGCCCGGTCGGCGAGGAGTCCAACGCCGTCACGTTCTACGAGGGCCTCGACGTGCGCCCGCTCGACTACACGCCCTCGGCCGAGGCCGCGGACCCGCTGCGAGCCGATCCGCCCTTCCAGCCCTCCTACGAGGATCGTGCGGGAGCGCCGGACCGCGTGTTCGCCGCGGTGGGCGACGAGGACTACGAGCGGCTGGTCGACACGTGGAGCGAGCACCTCGGCCGCTCTGGCGCGGCCGACGCCGACGTCCTGCACCTTCACCACCTCACCCCGATCAACGAGGCGGCCGAGCGCTCCTTCCCGGACGTCCCGCGGGTGGGCCACCTGCATGGGACCGAGCTGCTGATGCTGCGCGAGATCGAGGAGGGGCCGCCCGCGGGCTGGGACCACGCCGAGGCGTGGGCCGAGCGCATGCGCGGGTGGGCGCGCTCCTGCGAGCGGCTGCTCGTGCTCTCGCCCGACGCCGTGCGCCGGGTCCCCGACCTGCTCGGGGTCGAGCCGGGACGGGTGATGTGGGCGCCCAACGGCTTCGACCCGGTCGGCTTCGTGCGCACGCCGGCGTCCGCCGCCGGGCGCGTGGACCAGTGGCGCCGCTGGCTGGTGGACGAGCCGCGCGGCTGGGACGCGTCCGGCGAGCCGGGGAGCGTCGCCTACACCGAGGAGGACCTCCGGCCGTTCGCGGAGGGGCGGATCGTGCTCTACGTCGGTCGCTACACCGAGGTCAAGCGCATTCCGCTGCTGATCCGCGCGCACGCGCGCGCAAGAGACCGCTTCGACCACCCGGCGCCGCTGGTGCTGCTCGGCGGGTTCCCGGGCGAGTGGGAGGGCGAGCACCCGCTCGCAGGTGATCGAGGAGACCGGCGACGACCACGTGTACCTGGCGGGCTGGCGCGGCCACGCGGACCTGCCCGCCGGGCTCAACGCCGCCGACCTGCTGGTGCTGCCGTCCGTGCACGAGCAGTTCGGGCAGGTGCTGGTGGAGGCGATGGCAGTCGGGCTCCCGGTCATCGCGGTGGACGCGCACGGCCCGGCCGAGATCGTCCGCGACGGCGAGACCGGCTGGCTGGTGCCGCCCGATGACGAGGATGCGCTGGCCGACGCCCTGGTGGAGGCCGTAAACCACGACGAGGAGCGCCGCCGCCGCGGCGAGGCCGCCTACGCCGACGCGCGGGCGCGCTACTCCTGGCCGGCCCTGGCCCGCGACGTGGCCGCGGTGTACGACGGGGTGGCGGCATGACCGAGTACAGCGTCCGCCGCTCGCGCCGGGCCCGCCACGCGCGCATCAACGTGAGCGCCGACGGGGTGGAGGTGGTGGTGCCCGAGCGCTTCCCGCTCTGGCGGGTGGAGCCGTTCGTGGCCGAGAAGCGCCCCTGGATCGAGCGCACCCTGCGCCGCTACCGGGTCTCCGCCGAGCTCCACCCGCCCGCGCGGCTGGAGGACGGGGGCGAGCTGCCCTACCTGGGCGAGCGCCTGACCCTGCGCGTGTGCGTGCAGCCGGGGCGGGTGCGCGCGCACGTCGCGCGCCGCGGGGGCGAGCTGGCGGTGGCGCTGGGGCCGGGGCACGACCTGCGCGAGGAGCTGGAGGCGTGGCTGCGGCGCCGCGCCCGGGCGGAGGTGGAGCCGCGCCTGAGGCCGCCACGCGCCGGGCCGGGGTCCGCTACCGCGGCCTGCAGATCCGCGGCCAGCGCACGCGGTGGGCCAGCTGCTCGTCCTCGGGCGCCATGAGCTTCAACTGGCGGCTGCTGCTCGCGCCGGTGGAGATCCTCGACTACGTGGTCGAGCACGAGGTGGCGCACCTGAGCGTGCACGACCACTCCGACCGCTTCTGGGGCCTGCTCGCCCGGCGCTCGCCCGGCTACCGCGCCCACGAGCGCTGGCTGCGCGACTACGGGCACACGCTGCGCCTGTAGCCGCTACTCCCAGCGGAAGAAGCGCACCGCCAGGTAGGCCCCGCCGGCGGTCCAGGCGGCCAGCACGCCGATCGCCGCGCCGGAGAGGGAGCCGCCCTCGATCATCGTGGTCTTCATCAGGTCGATCGCGTGCTCGAGCGGCAGCACCTCGGCGATCCCCACCAGCGCGGCGGGCAGCGAGTCCGACGAGTAGAAGACCCCCGAGATCAGGATGGTGGGGAGGAAGACGGCGTTGGCGTACGCCGGCGCCGAGTCGAAGTTGGGGATCGCGTGGGAGAAGGCGATCCCCAGCGCACCGAAGCAGACCACGCCCAGGGCGGTGACCGCCACCAGCCGCAGCGGCTCGGGCGGCAGGGGGACGTCGTAGGCGAGGCGCGCGATCACCACCACGAGGGCGACCTGCACGAACGAGTTGGCCACCGCGGAGCCGAGCAGCCCGCCGAGGTAGGAGCGGGCGGGCATCGGCGTGCCCCGCACCCGCTTGAGGATGCCCTGCTCGCGCAGGAAGGTCAGGTTGAACGCCAGCGCGTTGAAGGTCGTGGCCATGATGCTCATCCCCGCGATCCCGGGGACGAGCTGGTTCAGCAGATCGCGGTCGTCGCCGAACACCGAGGCGGTGAGCACGAACAGGAGCAGCGGCAGCAGGAAGTTGAAGAACGCCGCGCTGGGGTTGCGCCAGAACAGCTTGCGCTCGAGGCGGAACTGCTCCCAGGCGAGGGCGAGCGCGCTCAAGGCCTCAACCTCCCTCGACCCTATCCGTCAACTCGAGGTATACCTCCTCGAGCGTGGGGCGCGCCACCTCGAGCCCCTCCAGCCGCTCGCCTCGCGCCAGCGCGTCGCGGGTGAGGCGGTGCAGCAGCTCGGTCGGATCGTCGGTCTGGAGCTCCACCCGCCGGCCCTCGGACAGGTAGGAGACGCGGTAGCCGGCGCTGGACGAGCCCAGCTCGCCGGGCGGGCCCTCGGCCACGATCGCCCCGTCGCGCACGATCGCCACGCGGTCGGCCAGCGCCTGGGCCTCGTCCAGGTAGTGGGTGGTGAGCAGGACCGTCTTGCCCAGGTCGCGCAGCCGGCGGACCACGTTCCACGCGGTGCGGCGGGCGGCGGGATCGAAGCCGGTGGTGGGCTCGTCCAGGAAGATCAGCTCGGGGTCGCCCACCAGGGCCAGCGCGAGGTCCAGCCGCCGTCGCTGGCCGCCCGAGAGCTCGCGCGTCTTGGCCTCCGACTGCGGCCTCGAGGCCCACCAGGGCGATGGTCTCGCCGGGGTCGCGGGGGGAGGGGTAGGCCTTGGCGAAGTGCGCGACCGCCTCGCGCACCGTGACGCGCGGGTACAGACCCGAGCTCTGCAGGACGATCCCGACCCGCTCCTGCAGCCGCCGGTCACGGCGCTCGGGGTCGTGGCCCAGCACCCAGACCTCGCCCGCGCTGCGGCGGCGGTAGCCCTCGAGGATCTCCACGGTGGTGGTCTTTCCGGCCCCGTTGGGGCCCAGCAGGCCGTACACCTCGCCGGGCTCTACGGCGAAGGAGAGCCCCTGCACCGCCTCGACCGGGCCGTAGCTCTTGCGCAGGTCGGACACCTCGATGGCGGGCACCCGCCAAGTCTGGCAGGGGCCTGCGGGGATCTTTAGGCCGCGTTAAGCGACTGCTAAGGGCCGAGGCACCTCCTCTGAGATTGCCCCCCGCTCCCGTACTGTCCCGCCCGCATGGCGCTAACGGAGGGGAGTGCCCTGAGTGGCTGAGGAACGTCGCTCGGGGATCGGAACAGCAGGTCGGGTCCTCGCACTGGGGGCGATCATCGCGGCTGCCGTGCTGGTCGGCTTCATCCTCTTCAGCGGCGACGGCGGCTACCAGGTCACCGCCCGCTTCCAGAACGCCGCCCAGCTGGTCCCGGGCAACGAGGTCTACGTCGGCGGCACGCCGGCGGGCACCGTCAAGGACATCAAGATCACCCCGGACGGCCAGGCCGACGTCAAGGTCCAGATGCAGGAGAAGTACGCCCCGCTGCGCCAGGGCACCCGGGCGATCATCAAGCAGACCTCCCTGTCGGGGATCGCGAACCGCTACGTCGACATCGAGATCGGCGGCGGCACCAACCAGGCGATCGAGTCCGGCGGGCGGATCGGCCCGGAGTCCACCGAGACCGCGGTCGAGCTCGACGAGCTGTTCGACCTGTTCGACCCCGTCGCCCGCGTCGCCGTGCAGGACTTCTTCGAGGGCTCGGACAAGATGATCCGCGGCAAGGGCCAGGAGCTGCAGCGCGGCATCAAGTACCTCAACCCGACGCTCTCCACCTCGCGCCGGCTGTTCCGCGAGCTGAGCAAGGACGAGGGCCTGCTCGCGCGCTTCCTGATCGACTCGGGCCGGCTCACCAGCACGCTGTCGGAGCGGCGCACCGAGCTAACCGGGCTCGTCCGCAACCTCAACGGCACCTTCACCGCCCTGGCCAGCCAGAAGGGCGCGCTGGCCGAGTCGGTCGACCGGCTGCCTCCGTTCATGCGCCGCGCCAACACCACCTTCGTGAACCTGCGCGCGGCGCTCGACGACGTGGACCCGCTGGTCGACGCCTCCAAGCCCGTGGCCAAGCGGCTGCAGCCGTGGCTGCGCGAGGCCCGCGGCCTGGCCCGCGCCGGCGTGCCGACCCTGCGTGACCTGTCGCGCACCATCAAGAGCCCCGGCAAGAACAACGACCTGATCGAGCTGGTCAACAGCTTCCCGCCGCTGGCGAGCACGGCGCTCGACACCAAGACCATCAACGGGGCCCGCCGCCGCGGCGCGTTCCCCGAGGCGTCGACTGCGATGCGGCGCTTCCAGCCCACGGCGGCCATCGGCCGTCCCTACACCAACGACCTGGTCGGCTGGTTCGACGACTTCTCGGCCACTGGCGCCTACGACGCGCTCGGCGGCTACTCGCGCGCCGGGATCTACTTCGACGAGATCCTGTCGGACCCCGGCGGGATCTTCGACACGGACTCCAGCCCGCCCGTGACGAAGTCGTTCAAGAAGTGCCCGGGCGCCGGCGAGGTCAAGCTGCCCGACCGCACCAACGTCCCCACGGCCGAGGAGCAGGCCTTCCTCGACTGCAGCGAGGCCGACCGGCCCTTCGCGGGAGGCGGCGAGTGAGGCGCATCGTGGCCAGCGTGGTCGTGCTCGCCCTCGTGGCGGCGGGAGCGTTCGTGCTGACGGGCGCCCAGACCGCGAACAAGGGCGACACCTTCAAGGTCGTGTTCGACAACGCCTTCGGGCTCACCCAGGGTGGCGACTTCAAGATCGCCGGCGTCCGCGCCGGGCAGACGAGCCGCTTCACGGTCTCCAAGGAGCGGCCGCGGAAGGCCGTCGTCGAGGTCAAGATGACCCAGAAGGGCGTGGGCAGCGCTGCGCGAGGACTCGCTCTGCGACATCAAGCCGCAGTCGCTCATCGGCGAGTACTTCGTGGACTGCCGCGAGGGCAAGGGCAAGCCGCTGAAGAGCGGGTCCACGCTGCCGGTCAGCCGCACCAGCTCGACCATCCCGGTGGACCTGGTCAACAACGTCCTGCGCCTGCCCTATCGCGAGCGCCTGCGCCTGATCATCGGCGAGCTGGGCACCGGCCTGGCCGGCCGCCCGCAGGACCTGGCCGAGGTGCTGCGCCGCGCGCACCCGGGCCTGCGCGAGACCTCCCGGACGCTGAACATCCTGGCTGGGCAGCGCCAGGTGATCAACCAGTTCATCGGCGACGCCGCCACCACTGTCGCCGAGCTCGACGCCCGCAAGGCCGACGTCAGCCGCTGGGTCACCGAGGCCGGCGACGCGGCCGAGATCGCCGCCAGCCGCCGCGAGGACCTGCGCCGCAACTTCGAGCTGCTGCCCACCACGCTCGCCCGGCTGCGGCCCTACATGGTCCAGCTGCGCAAGCTGGCCGACGACCAGATCCCCACGCTGCGCGACCTGCGCGCCGGGCCGCACCCGACCTCAACCGGACCCTGGCGCGGCTGGGGCCGTTCAGCGACGCCGCCCGCCCCGCCTTCCGCGCCCTGGGCCGCACCTCGGTCTCGGGCACGGCCGCCCTGCGCCAGACCCGCCAGGAGGTGGCCGCGCTCTCGCAAGCTCGGCAAGGACGTCCCCGGCTTCTCCAAGCCGCTGCGCCAGTTCCTGCAGACGATGGACGACGCCCAGCGCTCGGTGGAGCGCGACCCGCGGGCCGCGGCGAGTGCGCCGCCCGCGCCCGACAAGACGGCGGACCGCACCTCGGCCGGGCGCGACGGCTTCACCGGCTTCGAGGCCTTCTGGAACTACGCCTACTGGCAGGCGCTGGCCATCAACGGCCGCGACTCCAAGAGCCACATCCTGCGCATCAACGCCTTCCCGGGCCCGTGCGCCGACTACCGCGCAACGGACGAGCTCGCGGAGGCCGTCTTCCAGGAGTGCAAGCAGAACCTCGGCCCCAGCCAGCCCGGCATCGGCGGCCAGCCCGATCCGACCGCCGGCGGCGCCGGCGCTTCGCGCTCGCGTGACACCCGCGCGACCTCCGCCCGCAACCGCCGGACCGCCGGGGACGCCCGCGACGCGAAGAAGGAGGCGCTGGACGAGAAGAGCGCGGACAAGCCCGCCGGGCCGACCAACTCCGGACGGTGTGCAGAAGCGCTCGGCCGACGTGCTCGACAAGCTGCTGGGCGGTGTCCTCGGCGACCGTCCCTCGACCCCGGCCACGCCCAAGACCGAGTCCCGTCAGACGCCCACCCGCTCGTCGGGCGGAAGCGAAGAGATGCTCCTCGACTACCTCCTCAAGCCATGAGCAGGCGCCGCCAAGCAGCCGGCGCGATCGTCGCCAGCCCCGTGCTGGTGGGAGCGGTGACCGTGCTGGTGGCCATCGTCGCGGTGTTCATCGCCTACGGCGCCAACTCGGGCCTGCCCTTCGTCCCCACCTACGACCTCAAGGTCGAGCTCCCCAGCGGCGCCAAGCTGGTGAAGGGCAACGAGGTGCGCGTGGGCGGGTTCCGCGTCGGCGTCGTGGAGCAGATCGGGGCGACGCGGGTGGCCACCAGCACCAGCGGCGACCAGGAGACGGTCGCGGTGACCGACCTCAAGCTGGACAAGACCGTCGAGCCGCTGGCCAAGGACACCTCCTTCACGGTGCGACCGCGCTCGGCACTCGGCCTCAAGTACATCGAGGTCGTCCCCGGCAAGTCCAAGCAGACCTTCGCGGCGGGCTCGACGGTCAAGCTCGGCAACGGCGGCGTCGACTCCGAGCCGCCGCTCGAGCTCGAGGACGTCCTCTCGACCTTCGACGCCAAGACGCGCGAGGCCTCGAGGACGGGCCTGGAGGGCTTCGGCTCCGGCCTCGCCGGCCGCGGCCAGTCGATCAACGAGGCCATCCGCGAGTTCAACCCGCTGCTGCGCTCGCTCACGCCGGTGATGCGCAACCTGAGCGACCCGGACACCGAGCTGGCCGGCTTCTTCCAGGGCCTGGGCCGCGCCGCCGCCGAGACGGCCCCGGTCGCCTCCACCAACGCCGCGCTGTTCGGCAACATGGCCGACACCTTCGCGGCGATCACGCGGTCTCCCGCCGCGCTGCAGGACTCGATCTCCGAGGGTGTGCCCACGCAGATCCAGTCGATCCACTCGTTCCGCTTCCAGCTGCCCTTCCTGCGCGACTTCGCCGACCTCTCGCGTCGCCTGCGCCCGGCGGCTCGCCAGCTGCCGCGCTCGCTGCCGCAGATCAACCGGGCCCTGTTGGTCGGAACTGACGTGCTGCCGCGCACGGTCGAGTTCTCCAACGGCCTGCGCAACGTGTTCAACGAGCTGGACAACCTGGGCGAGAACCCCAACACCCTGCTGGCCATCAACGACCTCGATCTGCTGGTCCGCGCCGGCAAGCCCGGCCTCGACTTCGTCGGGCCCTACCAGACGGTCTGCAACTACGCGGTCTACTTCCTCAACCCGCTCGGCACCCACATCTCCGACGCCGTGGGCGGCGGCACGCTTCAGCGCGTGCAGCTCAAGTTTGCCAACCCGGAGCAGCAGAACGCGCTGAACGTGCGCGGAGCCTCGCGGCCGGTCGACGTGAGGGCGGGCCAGGACAACAAGCAGCCCGGCCCCAACCCGCCGGCCACGCTGCACGGCAACCCCGACGCGCCGGCGATCGACGCCAACGGGAACGCCGACTGTGAGGCCGGCCAGACCGGCTACGTGGACCGCTTCTTCCCCGACGGGCGCTACGGCCCCAACGAGCTGGGCGGGCGCAAGGTCGCCCTGGGCTCGGACCTGCCCGGCCTGCGGGGCGGCACCTACAAGTCCCGCCAGCTCGGCATCGACAACCTGAGCGACGTTCCCTGATGGCCATCTTCAGACGATCCAAGACCCAGCGGCGCCGCTCGATGACGCCCTTCCGGGCGGGCCTGATCGCGATCGCGCTGCTCAGCCTGTTCGCCTACTTCGGCTTCACCAAGTCGAACCCGTTCGCCTCGCCCCCCACGGTCAAGGCCGTGTTCGAGAGCGCGAACGGGCTCAAGCCCAAGTCGCCGGTGCGCATCGCCGGCGTCGAGATGGGCAAGGTCAAGGAGGTCAAGGGCATTCCCGGCGGCACCGGCGCGGCCGAGGTGACGATGGAGGTCAAGGAGACCGCGCTGCCGCTGCACACCGACGCCGAGGCCAAGATCCGCACCCGGATCTTCCTCGAGGGCAACTTCTTCGTCGACATCCGCCCGGGCACGCCGTCGGCTCCCATTCTCGACGACGGCGACCCGATCCCGATGAAGCAGACCTACTCGCCGGTGCAGTTCGGCGACGTGCTGCGCGTCCTGAAGTCGGACGTCCGCTCCGACCTGCGCACGCTGCTCACCGAGTTCTCGCTGAAGGGCCTCGGCGGGGGAGGTGCGGAAGCCTTCAACGACACGATCGACTACATGGAGCCGGCGTACAAGAGCACGTCGGTGGTCACCGACGCCGCGCTGGGCGAGAACCCCAAGCGCGACCTGCAGCGCGTTCTCAAGGGCCAGCAGAAGGTGGCCGCGGCGCTGAGCGTCGACCCGAGCGCCCTCCAGGGCCTGGTCACCAACGTGAACACGACCGCCGGGGCGCTGGCGCGCGAGGACGTGTCGCTCGCCGCGTCCATCCCGGCCCTGCGCGACCTGCTGCGTCGCGGCTACCCGGCTCTGGCGTCGCTCAACAACGCCCTGCCCTCGCTGCGCCGCTTCGCGGTCGAGGCCCTGCCCGGCGTGCGCTCCACCCCGGCCACCCTCGACGCCTCGCTGCCCTTCCTCAGGCAGACCCGCAAGCTCTTCTCCAGGAGCGAGCTGCGCGGCCTGACCCGCCAGACGCGCGCGCAGATCCCGCGCCTGATCGCCCTCAACAGCACCCTGCAGCCGTTGCTCAGGCAGGCGCGTGAGCTCTCCTCCTGCGCCAACAACGTGCTGCTCCCGTGGGTCGAGTCGAGCATCCCCTCGACCGAGGCGGAGAACACCAATCAGGAGGTTCGCCGCCAGCTCAACCGCAGCTTCGTCGGCCTCGCGGGCGAGAGCCGCACCAACGACGCCAACACCCCGTGGTTCCGGATCGGCGCCGTGTCGCCGAACGTCTTGACCGAGCCGGGCTCGGTCATCGAGCCGATCCCGCCGCCCAACGCGAACGCCGCGCCGGCTCACCGGCCCGACGTGCCGTGTGAGACCCAGCAGCCGCCGGACCTGGCCGCTCCCAGCGAGTCGGGCGGCACGTTCGACCCGTTCAACCGCACGCGCTCGCGCCAGCGCAAGGCAGAGCTGCGGCGCTCCTTCGACCGCTACAAGAAGACCGACGAGTTCAAGAAGCTCGTCGAGAACGCGAAGCAGAACGCCGAGACCAAGCGGCAGGAGGGCGGACGATGAAGCAGGCCGTCCGCAAGTACTTCGGCTCGGTCCTCGCCCTGATCGGGATGGCGGTCATCGCCCTGCTGGTGGCGGGCTACATCCTGACCAACCAGCGCTTCCGCTTCCCGCTCATCTCCGAGAAGCCGCAGATCGTCAAGGTCGAGCTCGAGAACGCGCAGGCGGTGACGCCCGGCCAGGGCCAGACCGTCCGGGTGGCCGGCGTGCAGGTCGGCGACATCGGCAAGGTCGAGCTCGAGGACGGCCGGGCCGTGGTGGAGATGCAGATCCGCCCCGAGTACAAGGGCCTGATCCGCGCCGACGCCACCGTGCTGCTGCGGCCGAAGACCGGCCTCAAGGACATGTTCCTGGAGGTGGACCCCGGTGACGGGCCGCCCGTGAAGGAGGAGGGGCGGATCGAGCTGGCCAACACGGCACCCGACGTCGACCCCGACGAGATCCTCTCGGTGCTCGACGGCGACACGCGCGACTACCTCAAGCTGCTGATCGGCGGCGCCGGCAAGGGCCTGGCCGGGCGCGGCGAGGACCTGCGTCAGACGTTCAAGCGCCTCGAGCCGCTGCACCGCGACCTGGCCGCGGTCAACACCTCGGTCGCCAAGCGCCGCACCGACCTCAAGCGGCTGATCACCGACTACGGCTCGCTCATGGAGGAGCTCTCCACCAAGGACGAGGACCTGACCCGCCTGGTGCGCGCGGGCAACGACACCTTCTCGGCCCTCGCCGCGGAGGAGGGCAACCTGTCCCTCGCCGTCCGCCGCCTCCCGGGCGCCCTGCGCGAGAGCGAGCGGACGCTGGGCCGCGTCGACGTCCTGGGCCAGGAGCTGCGGCCGACGCTCGAGTCGCTGCGGCCCGCCGTCCGCCGCCTCGACGAGACCAACGCGGCGGTGCTGCCGTTCGTCCGCGAGGCCGAGCCGATCGTGCGCAAGCAGATCCGCCCCTTCACCCGCATCGCCCAGCCCTACGTGCGCAACCTCGGCAACGCGGCGCGCGACCTCACGCAGGCGACGCCCGAGCTCACCACCTCCCTGGGCGAGGTCAACCGCTTCGTGAACATCGGCGCGTTCAACCCGATCGGGCGCCAGCGGCGCTCGCAGGGCAACAACCCGCGCGAGGGCTTCCTCTACTGGTTGGCCTGGACCGCCCAGAACGGCGTCTCGCTGCACAGCACCGGCGACGCCCAGGGTGTGCGCCGCCGCCTGACGCTGTGCGGCCTGGACGTCCCCGCGGCGACTCGCGCAGCTCGCTCCCGGCCTGGCCAACGCCCTCGGCGCGGAGCACGCTCGTGCCCGATGAGCTCGACCACGTCCTCGAGCAGCTGCTCAGCGCAGAGTTCGGCACCTGCTCGTTCCAGGGGATCGAGAACTAGATGATCAAGCAGACCCCCAGCATCGGCCGGATGATCGCGATGGTCGCGTTCACCGCGTCCTGCGTGGGCATCCTCCTCTTCCTCTGGCTCGCCTTCGGCGGCTCGATCCCGCTGCGCCCGGAGAGCTACCGCGTGACCATCGTCGTGCCCGAGGCCACCACCCTGGTCGAGGAGGCCGACGTCCGCCTGGCCGGCGTGAACATCGGCAAGGTCAAGACGCGGTCGCTGGACAAGGGCGCCGCGCGCACGCGCGTGGAGGTCGAGATCAAGGCCAAGTACGCGCCCATCCCGCGTGACACCAAGGCGATCCTGCGCCAGAAGACGCTGCTCGGCGAGGCGTTCATCGAGCTCAGTCCCGGCAACCCGAAGACCGGCCAGCTGGAGGACGGCAGCCAGCTGAACACCAAGAACGTCGAGAGCACGACCGAGCTCGACGAGATCTTCCGGATCTTCGACCCGCCCACCCGGCGCGCCTTCCGCCGCTGGGTGCAGGAGGGCTCGACGGTGGTCTCCGGCGATTACCCGCAGGACTTCAACGACGCGCTGGGCAACCTGGCGCCGTTCGCCACCGACGGCTCCAAGCTGCTCCAGATCCTCGACGACCAGGAGATCGCCGTCCGGCGGACGATCAAGCACACCGGCCGCGTGTTCAACGCGCTCGCCGCCGAGGAGGGCCAGCTGCGAGGCCTGATCACCAACGGCAACGAGACCTTCGAGGCGCTGGCCTCGCGCGACGAGTCGCTGGCGCAGACCTTCGAGGTGCTGCCCACCTTCGAGCGCGAGACCCGCACGACCCTGCGCCGGCTCGACCGCTTCGCCGCCAACACGCGGCCGCTGGTCAACGACCTGAAGGGCCCGGCCGACGACCTCGGTCCCACGGTGCGCGACCTCGGCAAGCTGGCGCCGCACCTCACCAAGACCCTGAAGGACTTCAACCCGCTGATCCGCGTCTCCCGCCGCGGCCTGCCCGCCGCCAGCCGGACGCTGCGCGGGCTCAACCCGGTGGTCGACGCCACCCACACGCTCATCCCCGAGCTGAGCCCGGTGCTGGCCGACCTGAGCTACAACGCCCCCTCGGTGGCGCGCTTCTTGACCGTCGGCGGCGGTGCGCTCGGGGCGGACGGCAGCAACGCCTACGCCGACGGTGTGAAGAAGAACGAGCACCGGCTGCCGCAGATCGCGGCCATCGACTCTCAGAGCTTCCGCCAGCTGACCAGCCGGCCGCCCGACGACCGCGGCAACACCTACGTCGCCCCCAACGCCTACCGGCGCGCGAACCCCCTTGGAATGCTCGAGTCGGGCGACTGCGACAACGTCGGTGGAGGCCAGCGCGACCCCAACGACGGAGAGGTCCAGGAGCTCGGCACCCTCGCCACGGACGCCGGCCTCCTTCCGCTCCCCGGCTTGGCACCGCTGGTCACCTCGGCGGTCCTGGGGCCGCTCGGCGAGGCCTTCCCCGTGCAGGTCGGCTCATCGCCGCCCTGCTTCGTCCAGCCGCCGTCGCTGTTCCAGAACCAGCAGTTCCCGAAGCTCGAGCGCGGAAAGGTCCAGGTCACCGGCCCGCCGTCGGGCACCAGCGGGACGCGGCCGGCCACTCCATGACCGCGTCGCGCAGGGGGTTCATGGCCGCCGGCGGGGTCGCCGCGCTCGCCCTGGCCGCCTGCGGCGGCGACACCGAGCGCGAGACCCCCGAGCGCGGCCCCGCGTCGGGGGACCTCGACGTCGCCAACTTCGCGCTCGTGCTCGAGTACTTCGAGGAGGACTTCTACCGCCAGGTGCTCGACAACGGGGTCGTCACCGGCCAGGCGCGGACGCTGATCCGCCAGATTCACCGCCACGAGCGCGAGCACGTGGCGGTGCTGGAGGCGGCGGCGGACAAGCTGGGCCGCGCGGCCGCGCCTCCGCAGACCGACTTCGAGAGCGTGTTCAGCGGCGGCCAGGGGCGCACGCTGCGGGTGGCGCTCGACTTCGAGAACACCGGCGCGGCGGCCTACCTGGGCCAGGTGAGCAAGATCCGCTCCAACGCGGTGCTGGCCGATGCCCTGTCCATCCACAGCGTCGAGGGCCGTCACGCGGCGGCGATAGCCGACGAGATCGGCGCTACCTACCTGCCCGACGGCGCCTTCGCGACGCCCCTCGAGCCGCCCCAGGTGCTGGCGCGGATTCGGCCGTACATCGTATGAGCGCGGAGCTCACCCGCGGACAGTTCATGACGCGCGGCGCCGCGCTCGCCGGGGCCACCGCCACGCTGGCGGCGTTCGGCCCGGCCACGATGAAGGCGGCGGCCGAGGGCGGCAACGTCGACCTCGAGGTCCTGCAGTTCGCGCTTCTCCTCGAGCGGCTCGAGGCGGACTACTACGTCCGCGCGCTGAAAGAGGTGCCCTTCCGCTCGCCCGCGGCCCGCAACATGGCCAGCACGTTCGCCGACAGCGAGACCCAGCACGTCGACGCCCTCGAGCAGCTGGTGCGCCAGATCAACGGCCGCGCCGGCCGGGCGCCGAAGTTCGACTTCGGCCCGGCGCTCACCAACGAGGAGGACTTCGTGCGCACCTCGGTGCTGTTCGAGGACACGGGGGTGTCGGCCTACAACGGGTCCGCCCCGCTGATCGAGAACGACAAGATCCTGGAGACCGCCGGCCAGATCGTGCAGGTCGAGGCCCGGCACGCGGCGCGCGCGCGGCGCCAGAACGGCGAGGTGCCCGCTCCGCTGGCCTTCGACCGCGCCCTGACCATGGACCAGGTGATGAACCGCCTGCGGCCGTACATCAAGCAGTGAGGCGGCTCGCGCTCGTGCCGCTGGTGCTCGCCCTGGTGCTCTCGGGCTGCGGCGGCATGAAGAAGGGCGGACTGACCCCGGTCGGCGACGACGAGGCCACCAAGCCTCCAGCCCGACGCCCAGGAGGACGCGAGGGTGGAGATGGTGGACATCTCCTACAAGCCCGAGACGATCCGCGTAAGCCCGGGCGGCACGGTCACCTGGGTCAACCGCGACAAGGTCGCGCACACCGTGACCGTCGGGGACGAGCTCTACAACAGCCTCAACTCCGGGCCGGTGGAACCCGGCAAGAGCTTCCGCAAGACGTTCGACAAGGCGCGCAAGATCGGCTACCGCTGCACGATCCACCCCAACATGGAGGGGACGATCTTCGTCGGTAACTAGGCGCCGGCGCCCGCGCCGCCGCGCCCCTCGCCGCCGGCGAAGCGCCCGGCGCCCTCCCAGGCGGTGGCCAGCGTCTCGCGGCCGCTGCGCGACTCGAGCGCCAGCCCCTCCTCGAAGGGCAGGCCGATGCCCTCGATCGCCGCCCGGCGGTCGGCCAGCATCGTGTCCTGGGGAAACGAGGCGAGCGCTTCCGCATAGGCCAGCGAGCGGGTCAGGTGCTCGCCGGCGGGCACCACCTCCGTCAGCAGCCCGATGGCCAGCGCCTCCTCGGCCTCGACCATGCGGCCGCTGAGGATGATGTCCAGGGCGCGCCCGAGGCCCACGACCCGCGGCAGCCGCTGCGTGCCGCCGTCGATCAGCGGAACCCCCCAGCGGCGCTCGGGGAAGCCGAGCGTGGAGCCCTCCGCGGCGATGCGCAGGTCGCACCACAGCGCGAGCTCGAGGCCGCCGGCCAGGCACCAGCCGCCGATCGCCGCGATGGTGGGCTTGGGGGAGATCAGGCGGGTGAAGCCCGAGCGGCCCCTCGGGCAGGTCGAGGCGGTCGCCGAAGCTCTCGATCGCCTTGAGGTCCGCGCCGGCGCAGAAGGCGACGCCGCCTGCGCCGGTGAGCACCATGACGCGCGCGTCGTCGTCGGCCACGAAGGCCTGGTAGGCCTCGCCGAGCTGCTGCGCGGTGGGGCCGTCGACCGCGTTGCGGCGCTCGGGCCGGTCGATGGTGACGACCGCCGCGGCGCCCGTGCGCTCGTAGGTGACCTCGGCCACCGGGCGGGCTGCTACCAGCCGACGCTGCGGCGCAGCTCGGCGGCCTTCTTCTCCTGCTTGCGCTTGTCCAGCTTGGACTGGATGGTCGAGCCGATGATGACCACGAGGGTGAAGAACACGACCACGCCCAGCGAGAAGAAGGTGATGATGCGGTCGTCGGTCTCGCCGAGCAGCCCCTCGCCGTTGTCGGCGGCGATCACGAGAAGCGAATGCACGGCGGGCACTCTATCTTGTGGCCGGTGAGCGAGGAGAGCCTGGACTGCATCATCGAGATCCCTCAGGGGAGCCGGAACAAGTACGAGTGGGACCACGAGAAGGACGCCCTGAAGCTCGACCGTTTCCTGTTCGCCTCGGTGGTCTATCCGACCGACTACGGGTTCATCCCCGACACCCTCGGCCAGGACGATGACCCGCTCGACATCATGGTCTGCGTCTCGGAGCCGACGTTCCCCGGCTGCATGATCGAGGTCAAGCCGATCGCCCTGTTCCGGATGGAGGACGACGCCGGGATCGACGACAAGGTCGTGGCGGTTCCCGTCACCGACCCGGGCTGGAACTACATGGAGGAGCTGGAGGACCTGCCCAAGCAGCTCAAGGACGAGATCGCCCACTTCTTCTCCATCTACAAGGACCTCGAGCAGAAGAAGGTCGAGGTGGACGGCTGGTACTCGCGCGAGGACGCGTGGGAGGAGATCGCGGCCTCCCGCAAGCGGTTCCAAGAGAACGGCGACTCGGGATAGTCGACCTCAGCTCGATCGACTTCTGGTCGCGGCCCGCGGCCGAGCGCGACGAGTCGTTCGGGGTCCTGCGCCGGGAGGCGCCGATCTCGCACCACCCCGAGCCCGAGGACCTGCTCGGCCTCGACCGCGAGGAGAAGGGCTTCTGGGCCGTGGTGCGCTACGACGACGTGCGATCCATCTCGCGCGACCCCGACCGCTTCTGCTCCGGCGAGGGGGTCCAGTTCGCCGACGCGCCGCCCGAGATGCTCGAGGCCTCCCAGTCCTTCCTGGCCATGGACGCGCCGCGTCACACCAAGCTGCGCGGACTGGTGCAGAAGGCGTTCTCGCCGCGGCAGGTGGCGCGGATCGAGGAGGGGATCGCCGCCAACGCGCGCCGGGTCGTGGACGAGGCGGGCCCCACCGGCGGCGGCGACTTCGTCTCGCTCGTCGCCAAGCGGCTGCCGCTGATCACCTGGGCGGAGATGTTCGGCGTCGCCGAGGCCGACCGCGAGCGGGTGGTGGAGGCCGCCGACCTGCTGATCGCCGCCTCCGACCCCGAGTTCATGGCCCACGACGAGCCGCTGGCGCTGCTCGGCCAGGGCCTGGCCACCCTGCACGAGTACGCCACCGGCCTGGCGGCCGAGCGGGAGTCGCAGCCGCAGGACGACCTGATGACCGCCCTGGTCGAGGCGGAGATCGACGGCGAGCGGCTCACGCACCCGGAGATCGCCGCCTTCTTCGTGCTGCTGGCGGTCGCCGCCAACGACACCACCCGCCACACCACCTCGCACGCGATGCACGCGCTGGCGCAGTTCCCCGACCAGCGCTCGTGGCTGGTCGAGGACCTGGAGGAGCGCCTGCCGGTGGCCGTCGAGGAGTTCGTGCGCTGGGCCACGCCGGTCCAGACCTTCCGCCGCACCACCACCGAGCCGGTCGAGCTGCACGGCCAGGCCATCGGGGCGGGGGAGAAGGTCGTGCTCTTCTACCTGTCGGCCAACCGCGACGAGGAGGCCTTCACGGACCCCGCGCGGTTCGACGTCTCGCGCGACCCCAACCGCCACGCCGGCTTCGGCGGCGGCGGGCCGCACTACTGCCTGGGCGCGTCGCTCGCCCGCACCCAGCTGCGGGCGATCTTCGCCGAGGTGCTCACTCGGCTGCCCGACCTCGAGACGGGCGAGCCCGAGTTGCTGCGCAGCGCGTTCATCCACGGCGTGAAGCGGATGGACTGCTCCTTCTCGCCGACCGCCTGAAACCCGATCTCTAGGGTTCCGCCGCCGTGCCGCTGATCCAAGCCATCGTCCTCGGGATCGTGCAGGGGCTGACGGAGTTCCTGCCCATCTCGAGCACCGGGCATCTGCGGATCGTCCCCGCCTTCCTGGGCTGGGAGGACCCCGGGGCGGCCTTCACCGCCGTGACCCAGCTGGGCACGATGGCGGCCGTCGTCATCTACTTCCGCTCCGACCTCGTGCGCATCGGCCGGACCTGGCTGCGCTCGCTGCGCGACCCCTCGCTGCGCCGCTCGCTCGACGCGCGGCTGGGGTGGTACATCCTGCTCGGCACGATCCCGATCGGGATCTTCGGCCTGGCCTTCAAGGACCAGATCGAGACGGGCGCGCGCGACCTCTACCTGATCGGCACCATGCTGATCCTGCTCGGCCTGCTGCTGCTGGCCGCCGAGAAGGTGGGCACGCGCACGCGCGAGATCGAGGACATCGACGCGCGCGACGGCGTGGTGGTCGGCTTCGCCCAGGCGGCGGCGCTGGTGCCCGGCGTCTCGCGCTCGGGCGCGACGATCACCGCGGGCCTGTTCAGGGGCCTGGACCGCACGGCGGCCGCCCGCTTTTCGTTCCTCCTGTCCATCCCCGCGGTGGTGCTGAGCGGGGTCCTGGAGCTGGGGACCATCCTGTCCGGCGACGAAGACAACACGGGCATCGGCTCCATCGTGGTGGCCACCCTGCTCGCCTTCGTGTCCGGCTACGCGGCGATCGCCGGGCTGCTGCGCTTCCTGACCACGCACTCGACCTTGGTGTTCGTGGTCTACCGCGTGGTGCTGGGCGTGGTCGTGCTGGTGCTGACGGCCACCGGCACGATCTCCTAGATTTCTCTGTCGATGCCGGTCTGGGGCAAGTTCGCGATCGTCGCCCTGGTGGCGCTCGTGCTCACGCTGCTGCCGGGCGGCCGTGAGACGGTCAACGCGCTGCTCACCGTGCTGTCGATCGCGTTCTTCGTCGCGATCGCCCTTTTGGGCGCCCGACTGTTCCGCCAGAACCGGACCACGATCGAGTCGCTGGAGCCGCGCCAGCGCTTCGTCCTCTACTCGTCGGTCGGGCTCGCGCTGCTGACCTTCACGGCCACGAACCGGCTGTTCGATCAGGGCGGCTTCGGTGTGCTGATCTGGCTGGCTCTGCTGGGGCTCGCCACATACGGCATCTACTGGGTCTGGACCCAGTACCGCAAGTTCGCGATCTAGGGTCGCCGGCCCGCTAGGCGCTCCCCGCGGACCGCGGACCGCGGACCGCGCACCGCGGACGCGCACCGCGCACCGCGCACCGCGCACGCCCCGCGCAGCCCGCGCCGCCGCGCCCAGGTACGCCGAGGTACGTCCAGGGACGAATCGCGCACACCCTCCAAGAAAAGTCGTCAGCGGCCTGACGAATTTTTTCCGCGGGGTGCCGCACCTTCCGCGCGCCGCCGCCACACGAGCGATCTTGTAACGCGCGCGCATTGTCCCGTCACGCGGCCCGCGGGACCTTGCGGACGTGCCCCCGCGCCTCCGCAAGACGCTCAGACACCACGCGGCTGACCCCCGCGGCCAGGCCTCCGTCGAGTTCGTCGCGGCCGTCCCGGTCGTCCTCTTCGTCGGCCTCGGGCTGTGGCAGGCCGCGCTGGCCGGGCACGCGCTGTGGATGTGCGCGAACGCCGCCCGCGTGGCCGCGCGGGCCGACGTCGTCGAGCGCGATCCGCTGAAGGCGGCCCGCAGCGCGCTCCCAGCGACGCTGGAGCACGGGCTGAAGGTCCAGCGTCGCGGGCACCTCGTGCGCGTGTCGCTGCGCGTGCCGCTGGTCCTGCGGCGTGGGCGCTCGCCGCTCGCTGTGGCCGCAAGCGCATCGCTGAGAGGAGCCGAGTGATCGGCAGAGCGAAGGGGGAGCGCGGCCAGGCCAGCGTGGAGCTGCTCGCCGCCGTGCCGGCGGTGATGCTGCTCGGCTTCGTCCTGTTCCAGCTGCTGGCGGTCGGCTACTCGAGCGTGCTGGCGGGCTCGGCCGCCGAAGCCGGCGCCCTCGCCATCGCCGGTGGGGGCGATGGCCGCAGGGCGGTCCGCGAGGCGCTGCCGGGATGGTCCTCGCGGCGGATGCGGATCACTGTCGCCGGCGGGTCGGTCCGCGTGCTCCTCGAGCCGCCCGCGCCGCTGCGGGCGGTCGGCCGCCACCTCGCGGTGAGCGCCGATGCCCGGGTGAAGGCGCCATGAGCGCGCGGCCCGGTGCCCGGCGCAGCCTGGTGGCCACCGCGCTCGCCGCCGCGGGCTCGTGGCTGCTCGAGCCCATCGAGCCGGGCGAGGCGCAGCCGGAGCCGGAGCCTCCGGTCGCCACCGGCAAGCGGCCGGTCGTGTCGGTGTTCGGCCTGGCACCGCGCTGCGGAGCCACGACGCTGGCCCGTGCTCTCGGCGCTGAGCTCGCGGGCCGCTCGGGCGACGGCGCGTGTGCGGTGTCGGGCTCCGGGCCCGTCGGCGCAATCCCGCTGGGCACGCCCGCCGCCGCGCGTCTCGCGCGGGCCCTCACCGGCCTGGCGCCTGGCCGCCCGCGTGCGAGCGGCCGCCTGTGCCTGCTGGAGGCCAACGATCCGCTGGAGCTCGCCGACCGGGCCCGCGGCCTGGCGCCGCTCGTGTTGGACGCAGGCCGGGCGCCAGGTGGCGCGCACGCGTCGGTCGCGGACCGCGTGGTCCTGGTCGCGGGGCCGGGGGTGGAGCCGTCGCTGGCGAGGGCCGTGGCGGCCACCGTCGGGCGGGTCGCGTCGCGGCCGCTGGTGGCACTGAACCGCCCTCGCCGCGCGGGCGACGCCGCGCCCCAGTGGGGCGAGGCGGCCGACCTGGTCCTGCCCGACTCGCGCACCGCCGCGCAGCTGGCGCTGGGCGGGCGCGAGCCCCGTGGTCCCTACGGCCGCGCCGTAGTCGAGCTGGCCGACCTGTGCGAGGTCGCGCCGTGAGGCGGCCGACGGGCGAGCGCGGGCAGTCGTCGGTGCTCATGCTCGGCCTCGCGGGAGCGCTGCTCGCCGGCTTCCTGGTGCTGGCCTCCTTCGGCCAGGCGCTGGGCGCCAAGGGGCGCCACCAGCGCGGCGCCGACCTGGCAGCTATATCGGCCGCGCGCGCCATGCGCGACGTCTACCCGCGACTGTTCGAGCCCGCCGTCATGCCCAGCGGCGCGCCGAACCCGCGCCACTTGTCCGAGGCCGCCTACCGCGAGCTGGCACGCACCGCCGCCGTGCGCGCAGGGCGCTCCAACGACATCGTCCTCAGCAAGGCCGACGTGGGCTTCCCCGGCGCCACCTTCGCGCCCACGCGGGTGAGCGTGGCGGTGCGCGGCAGCAAGCCCGTTCGGATCAAGGGCGCCGGCCGCCGCGCGGTGCGGCGAGTCGAGGTGCGCGCCCGCGCCGAGGCGGAGCTCAGCCCGGTGGGACCGGCCGGCATGCCGGCGACGGCGTCCGGGGGCGGCTACGAGGGCCCGCTCGCGTATCGCAACGGGAAGCCGATGAGGCCCGACGTCGCCCAGGCCTTCGACCGCATGGCCGCGGCCGCCCGCCGGGAGGCCGGCCTGACCCTGACGGTGACCAGCGGCTTTCGCTCAGACGCCGAGCAGGCGAAGCTGTTCGCGGCCAACCCGAACCCCAAGTGGGTGGCGCCTCCGGGCCGAAGCCTGCACCGCCTGGGAACCGAGCTCGACCTCGGCCCGCCGGCGGCATACGGCTGGCTGGCGGCCAACGCGCGCCGCTTCGGCTTCGTGAAGCGCTACGCGTGGGAGGCCTGGCACTTCGGGTACACGCGTAACGCGGGAAGCTCTTCCGTGGGCTTCGGCTCCAAGCGCGGCGACGGTCGCCGCTCGGGCGCTCTGCCGTCGTTCGTGCCCGCGCGCTACCGCTCCACGATCCTGGAGGCGTCGCAGCGCTTCAACGTGGGCGCCGCACTGCTGTCGGCTCAGATCTACGCCGAGTCCGGCTTCAACCCCTTCGCCCGCTCGCCCGCGGGCGCCCAGGGGATCGCCCAGTTCATGCCCGGCACCGCCCGCTCGTACGGCCTCCGCAACCCGTTCGACCCCGAGGCCGCGATAAACGCGCAGGCCCGCCTGATGCGGGACCACCTGCGCCGCTTCGCCTCGGTGCCGCTCGCCCTGGCCGCGTACAACGCCGGGCCCGCCGCGGTGGCCCGCTGCATGTGCATTCCGCCCTATCCCGAGACCCGCGCCTACGTGGCGAAGATCCTCGGCCTGCTGGGCGGAGCAGGCGACATGGCGGCGCCCGCGTTCGAGGTGAGGCTCGTGGAATGAGCGCTTACCGCCCTCAAACGGCCCGGTTAGGGTCAGCTCGGAGTCGACGAGAGAGGCGAATCCTTTGGCGGTCGAGGACTGGGCGCTGGTGGCCTGCGTGGTGTTCGCGGGGCTGTGGTCGGGCCTCCTCGCGATGCTCACCACGATCCTCCACCCGATCCTGAAGGGGATGGACGGCGCGGGCTTCAGGCGATTCCTGGGTGCGTTCCTGCCCGTCGCGAGGCGCGCGCCCTTCAACTACGCGATCGTGATCGGGCTGGTCGCGGCGCCCACCACCGCGCTGATCGCCATGGGGGACCCGGGGGACACGGTGTTCGTGCTCACCTCGATCGGGCTGGCGCTGACGGTGATCGGCCCGCTTGCGATCTCGAGCCGGATGGCTGAGCCGAACTACGACGTGATCCTGTCCTGGGACCCGGAGGCGGTCCCGGCCGACTGGGAGGAGACCAAGCGGCGCTACTTCGCGCTGAACTGGATCCGCGCCGCGGCGACGTGGGCCGCCCTCGCGGTGTTCGTGGCGGCGCTCGCCGAGCGCCTCTAGACGAGCAGAGCCACGCCGGTGGCCACCAGCCACGCCGACCACGCCACATACGCGATGGGCGTGAGCTGCTCCGCGAGCCACCAGCCCTTGTCGCCCGTGCGTCCGACGAACTCGAGCGAGCACAGCATCAGCATCGGCCCGATGACGATCCCGATCACACCGAGCCAGGCGGGGACCTGAGTCGTCTCGGTGAGCGCGCAGCCGGCCAGCAGGCTCCAAGCCCCGGTGAGCCCGTAGCCGAGGTGCTCGCCCACCGCCACGCCCAGGTAGCGGTTGAACGACTGGAAGACCACGTCGACGGCCTCGCGACGGGCGAGGTCGGTGTCCGGCTCGGCGTAGACGCCAGCGAGGTAGGGGACCAGGAACGGCCACCGCACGAGGCCGAGGAACTGCACGAGCGCCGCGAGCACGCCGACCGTCGCGCCGATCGCGAGCAGGGTCCCGTCGGCGTCGCCGACGGCGCGCGCCAGCAGCACGACCGCCGGGGCCAGCAGGACCGCGGTCATGGCGAAGCACCACCAGATGAACACGAGAGAAGGCCCTCCCTCGCGGAAGCGCGCCAAGACCTCGCCGGTCGGGCGCCGCAGGACGTCCGGATAGTCGAAGCGCGCAGCCAGCAGCCCGAAGGCGACGTTGAACGCGACCGGCAGGAGAATGAGGAAGAGCCCGGCGACGGTCTGGGCGCTCACGGGACGCCACCCTCTCACGCCGTCGCGAGTAAGGGTTGCCTAATTCGTCGAGCGGGTATCTCTCTCGGCGTCTAGGATCGAGCGTTGGATACACCATCGGGAGGTTCATGACCCAGGCCGGGACAGAGAAGTCGAAGGGCGACGAGCGCACTGAGGGCGGACGGCCCTGGTGGCGCGAGACCCTCGAGCCCTACGCGCAGCCGCGCATCAGTCGCAGCGTCATCGACGTCCTCACCTCGGTCGTGCCGTACCTGGCGCTGTTCGTGGCCATGTACTTCGCGCTGGACTTCTCCTACTGGCTGACGCTGGCGATCTCGATCCCCGCCGCCGGGTTCGCGCTGCGCAGCTACATCGTCTTCCACGACTGCGCCCACGGCTCGTTCCTGCCCTCCAAGCGGGCGAACGCCTGGCTGGGCAAGGCCACCGGCCTGATCCTCTTCCACGCCTTCTACCCCTGGCGGCACAGCCACGCGGTGCACCACGCCTCGGCCGGCGACCTCGACCGGCGCGGTGTGGGCGACCTGCCGACGATGACCCTGGCCGAGTACCACGCGGCTCCGTTCGGCAAGCGGCTCGGCTACCGGCTGTTCCGCAGCCCGCTGATCATGTTCACGCTGGGCCCGCTCTTCTCGATGGTCATCCAGCCGCGCCTGTGGTCGAGCGACATGCGCCCGCGCATCAAGCGCAGCGTCATCTGGACCAACGTCGCGGTGGCGGTGATGGTCACCGCGCTGTGCCTGCTGATGGGGCCGATCCAGTTCCTGCTCGTGCAGGCGCCGGTCCTGTTCCTGGCCGGCGGCATGGGCGTGTGGCTGTTCTACGTCCAGCACCAGTTCGAGGACGTCTACTGGGAGAACACCGACTCGTGGAGCTATGCCGACGCCGCGCTGCAGGGCAGCTCCCACCTGAAGCTCCCGAAGTGGCTGCAGTTCTTCACCGGCAACATCGGGCTGCACCACGTCCACCATCTGAGCGCGCGGATCCCCAACTACAACCTCCAGCGCGCGCACGACGAGAACCCCGTGTTCCACGACGTGCCGACGCTCGGGTTCTGGGACGGCGTGAAGACCACGCGGCTGAAGCTCATCGACGAGGAGCGCGGCCGGCTTGTGACCTGGCGCGAGGCGCGCCGGCGCCTTGCCCAGCACCCGCCGGCCCCGGCGCCGTCGGCGGTCTGATGGCCACAGTCAGCGTCAACGGCATCGACGAGGTCCGCGAGCTCGTGGGCCAGTCGATCGGCCCGGGCGACTGGCGCATTGTCGACCAGGAGCTGATCAACACGTTCGCCGAGGTCAGCGGCGACCACCAGTGGATCCACGTGGACACCGAGCGCGCCGAGCGCGAGAGCCCGTTCGGCAAGACGATCGCCCACGGCAACCTGACGCTGTCGATGATCGACGGCTTCCGCGACGGGCTGCTGGAGACCGGCGGCTTCAAGCTCGGCGTCAACTACGGCTGGAACAAGGTGCGCTTCCCGGCGCCCGTGCCGGTCGACTCGCGCATCCGGGCGAGCGTCGAGGTGATCTCGGTGGACGAGGTCGGCGACGGCTGGCACCAGATCACCCAGCGCTGGACCGTGGAGGTCGAGGGCTCGGAGAAGCCCGCCTGCGTGGCCGACAGCGTCGGCCGCGCGCTCGAGTAGCGACCGAGCGGCGGACCTATCCTCGGGGGGTGGCCGCCACCCCGACCAAAGAGGAGCTGAAGGGCAACCTCACCGCCCAGCGGCGCGCCCTCCCCGATGCGCCCGGCAGCTACCTGTTCCGCGACAGCCGCGGCAAGGTCATCTACGTCGGCAAGGCGAAGTCGGTCCGCAAGCGGGTCGCCTCGCACTTCTCCAACCCCTCCACCAAGGGCGGCGAGGACATGGTCGACCTGATCCATCAGATCGACTTCGTGGTCACGGAGACCGAGGCCGAGGCCTTCCTGACCGAGCAGAACTTCATCAAGCAGTACCGGCCGCTCTACAACGTGCGGCTGCGCGACGACAAGTCCTACCCGTACATCGCGATCTCGCTGGACGAGGAGTTCCCGCGCATCTACTTCACGCGCGAGCGCCACCGGCGCAACCGCGCGTACTTCGGCCCCTTCTCGAACGCCAAGCGGGTGCGCGAGACGCTTGACCTGCTGGGCAAGGTGTTCCAGTACCGCACCTGTGACGGCCCCGAGCCGGGGCGGGCCAGCGGCAGCCCCTGCCTGGACTACTTCATCAAACGCTGCCAGGCGCCCTGCGTGGGCTACGTCTCGGCGGAGGAGTACCGGCGCAACGTGGACGCGATCGTCGCCTTCCTGTCAGGGCGCTACCGCGACATCGAGCGCGAGCTGGAGAGCAACATGCAGGAGGCCGCCGCCGCTCAGGAGTTCGAGCAGGCCGCGCGCTACCGCAACCAGCTGAAGGCGGTGCGCTCGCTGCTCGAGCGCCAGCGCGTCTCCAACGAGGCGGTGGGGACGGTGGACGCGATCGCGGTGGCGGTGGAGGACACCGACGCCAACGCCCAGGTGTTCCAGGTCCGCGACGGCATTCTGGCCGACCGCCAGAGCTTCTACCTGCGGAACGAGGCGCGCCGGGACGAGTCCGAGGTGGCCGAGGAGTTCCTGCTCCAGTACTACGCGAGCGCGATGTCGATCCCGCCGCAGGTGATCGTCCCTCGCGGCCTGGACGCCCCGGACACGATCGGGGACCTGCTGGCCGAGCGCCGCGGCGGCGGCGTGACAGTGCGCCATGCCGAGCGTGGCGACAAGCGGCGCATCTTCGAGCTGGCCGAGCGCAACGCGCGGCTGGCGCTCGACCAGGACCGCCTGCGCTCGGAGAGGCGTCGCACCCAGCGGGTCGAGGCGCTCGACGGGCTGCAGCAGGCCTTGGGCATGGAGTCGATCCCGATGCGGATCGAGTGCTTCGACATCTCCAACCTGGGCGAGAGCCACACGGTGGCATCGATGGTGGTGTTCGAGGGCGGCGCGCCCAAGAAGTCCGACTACCGCCGCTTCGGCATCCGCGAGGCGGCGCAGGACGACTTCGCCGCGATGGGAGAGGTGCTCAGCCGGCGGATGGCCCAGTACGTGGCCCACAAGGAGCGCTCCCCGCACGACCGCGCCTTCGACGAGAGCTTCGCCGCCGTCCCCGCCGTGATCGTGATCGACGGCGGCAAGGGCCAGCTGGCCGCGGGCCTGCGCGAGCTGACGGAGTTCCGCGAGCTGGGCGTGACGGTGGTCAGCCTCGCCAAGCGGATCGAGGAGGTCTTCCTGCCCGGGCGGTCGGCGCCGCTGGTCCTCGACCACGACACGCCCGAGCTGCAGCTGCTGCAGCGCGTGCGCGACGAGGCCCACCGGTTCGCGATCGAGTTCCACCGCGGGCGCCGCGACCGCGATATGACGCGCTCCGCGCTGGACGACCTGCCCGGGGTGGGGCCGGCCAGAAAACGCCTGCTCATCACCCACTTCGGCACCCCGGACCGCGTGATGGCCGCAAGCCGCGAGGAGCTCGAGGCGGTGCCCGGGCTGCCGGGTAAGGTGGCCCGCGACATCCACTGGCAACTGCACAAGGCCGGATAGTGGGCGGAGGCGTCTGACATCGAGGACTTCGTGGTCATCACCGGCTTCTCCGGTGCGGGGAAGTCCCAGGCGATGGCCTGCTTCGAGGACAGCGGCTACTTCTGCGTCGACAACCTGCCGCCGGAGATGATCGGCTCGCTCGCCGAGCTGTTCGATCACGAGGGCAGCAAGGTGGAGCGCGCCGCGGTGGTGTGCGACGTGCGCGGGGGCGAGTACTTCGACGGGCTGCTGCGAGTGCTCGACGCGCGCGGCTCGAGCGTGCGGCTGCTGTTCCTCGAGGCCGCCGAGGACGTGCTGCTCGACCGCTACAAGGAGACGCGCCGGCGCCACCCGTTGGCCGACGGCGGGCAGGTGGCGCAGGGCATCGCCGCCGAGCGCGACCTGCTGGCGCCCCTGAAGCGGCGGGCCGACGTCTCGATCGACACCAGCGACTTCACCGCGGCGCGGCTGCGCAAGGTCGTCGCGGACAAGATGCTGCCGCGGGGGTCGGTGGGCAAGCTGGCCGTGACCTTCCTGACCTTCGGCTACAAGCACGGCAGCCCCCGCGAGGCCGACCTGCTGTTCGACGTCCGCTTCCTGCCCAACCCGCATTACGAGGACGAGCTGAGGCCGCTGACCGGCCTCGACCCGGCCGTTCAGGACTACGTCAACAGCACCGACGGCCTGGGCGACTTCTACGACCGCCTGATCCCGCTGCTGGACTACCTGCTGCCCTCCTACGAGCAGCGAGGGCAAGGCCCACCTCACCGTCGGGGTGGGCTGCACCGGCGGCCGCCACCGCTCGGTCGTGGTGGCCGAGCGGCTGGCCCAGCTGTACGGGGAGCGGCAGCGGTACATGATCGACGTCGTTCACCGCGACATCGAGAAGCAGGCTCGGTAGGGTCGGCGGTCCCGCGTTTTCGCCGCAGTCGACGAAAGGAAATCCTCCATGGCCCTAAGGGCCGGCATCAACGGCTTCGGCCGCATCGGCCGCAACGTCTTCCGGGCAGCTCACGCCCGGGGAGCCGACATCGAGTGGGTCGGCGTCAACGATCTCACCGACTCGAAGACCCTGGCCCACCTGCTCAAGCACGACTCGATCCTCGGGCCCTTCCCGGGCGAGGTCGAGGCGACCGACTCCGGCCTCGTGGTCGACGGCAAGGAGCTCAAGGTCTTCGCCGAGCGCGACCCCGGCGCCCTCCCCTGGGCCGACGCGGGCGCCGATGTCGTGATCGAGTCCACCGGCTTGTTCACCGACCGCGAGAACGCCGCCAAGCACCTGGACGCGGGCGCGAAGAAGGTCATCATCTCCGCGCCGGCCAAGGGCCCCGACGTGACCCTCGCGCTGGGCGTGAACGACGACGCCTACGACGCCGACGAGCACCACGTGATCTCCAACGCTTCGTGCACCACCAACTGCCTGGCGCCGGTGGCCAAGGTGCTGCACGAGTCGGTGGGGATCGAGCACGGGATCATGACCACGATCCACGCCTACACGGCCGACCAGAACCTCCAGGACGGCCCGCACAAGGACCTGCGCCGGGCGCGCGCGGCGGCGATCAACCTGGTGCCGACCTCCACCGGGGCGGCCAAGGCGATCGGCCTCGTGGTGCCCGAGCTCGACGGCAAGCTGAACGGCATCGCCGTCCGCGCCCCGGTGGCCACCGGCTCGGTGGTGGACCTCAGCTTCACGGCGAGCCGCGACACCTCCGCGGAGGAGATCAACCAGGCGTTCGCCGACAAGGCCGACCAGGGCCCGCTGGAGGGCATCCTGCAGTACAGCGACGACCCGCTGGTCTCTACCGACATCGTGGGCTCGTCCTACTCGTCGGTGTTCGACTCGGAGCTGACGATGGTCATCGACGGCCGCCTGGTCAAGGTCGTGGCCTGGTACGACAACGAGTGGGGCTACTCCAACCGCGTGGTCGAGCTGGCGGAGCGAGTGCTCGCCGGCGCGCCGGTGGCGTAGGGGGTGCAGGAGGTCACGGCCGGGCAAGGACGCCTCGGCAAGCGCAGCGTCCGCGACCTCCCGGTCGCCTCTGGAGACCGCGTGCTGGTGCGCGTGGACTTCAACGTGCCCTTGGAGGGGGGCCGGGTCGCCGACGACGCCCGCATCCGGGCCGCCGTGCCGACGCTCGAGTTGCTGCTGGAGCGCGGCGCGCGGCTGATCCTGTGCTCGCACCTGGGCCGGCCGAAGGGCGTGGACCCCGAGACCTCGCTCGAGCCCGTCTCCGACCGGCTGGCCGAGCTGATCGACGCGCCCGTGCACCAGGCCCCGGAGGTGATCGGGCCGCAGGCGCGCCGCGGGGCGCAGCGGCTCGAGGAGGGCGGCATCCTCGTGCTGGAGAACACCCGCTGGGAGCGGGGCGAGATCACCAACGACCCCGAGCTGGCCAAGCAGCTTGCCGGGATGGCCGACGCCTACGTGAACGACGCCTTCGGGGCGGTTCACCGCGCCCACGCCTCCACGGTCGGCGTGGCCGAGATGCTGCCTTCGGCCGCCGGCCTCCTGCTGGAGCGGGAGGTGACCACGCTGCGCGGGATCGTCGAGGACCCCGAGCGGCCGCTGGCGGTGGTGCTGGGCGGCGCCAAGGTCACCGACAAGATCGCCCTGATCGACCGCTTCCAGGACGAGGCCGACTCGCTGCTGATCGGCGGCGCCATGTGCTTCGCCTTCTTCCGCGCACAGGGGATCCCGACCGGCTCCTCGCTGGTCGAGGAGGAGGGCGTCGAGCTGGCCCGCAAGGCGCTGGACTCGGCTGAGGGCCGGCGCGCGAAGCTGCTGCTGCCCCAGGACCTGGTCGCCGGGAGGGAGTTCAGCGCCGACACCGAGCCCACCGAGCTGGAGGGCACCGACGTGCCCGACGGCCTGATGGGCCTCGACATCGGCCCGAAGACCGCCGCGGCGTACGCCGAGGAGATCGGCGCGGCCGGGACGGTGTTCTGGAACGGGCCGATGGGCGCCTTCGAGCTGGAGCCGTTCGCGGCCGGCACGCGTGCCGTCGCCGAGGCCGTCGCCGAGGCCCCTGGCACGACGGTGGTGGGCGGCGGCGACTCCGCCGCGGCGATCGCGGAGTTCGGCCTGGCCGACCGGGTCGACCACCTCTCGACGGGCGGCGGCGCGGCGCTGGAGCTGCTCGAAGGTCGCGAGCTCCCCGGAGTGGAGGCGCTCGATGACGCGTAGGCCCTACGTGTGCGGCAACTGGAAGCTGTGGGGCACCCGCGAGGAGGCCAACGACTACTGCAACCGCCTGCCCGCGCTGCTCGGCGACGACGACGACCGCGTCGCCGAGGTGGGCGTCTGCCCGCCCTTCACGGCCCTGGCGACGGTGGTGGACTGCCTCCACGCGAGCGACATCCGCGTGGGCGCGCAGAACATGTCCGCCGAGGACTCCGGCGCCTACACCGGGGAGGTCTCGGCCGAGATGCTGCTGGAGATCGGCGTCGACACCGTGCTGCTCGGCCACTCCGAGCGCCGCGAGCTGTTCGGCGAGTCGGACGCGGCGCTGCGGGCGAAGGTGCCCAAGGCGCTCGCGGCCGGCCTGAAGCCGATCCTGTGCGTGGGCGAGACCGAGGACGAGCGCGAGGCGGGGGACACCGAGCGCAAGCTGCGCCACCAGGTCGGCGAGGCGCTGTCGGACGTCCCGGAGGAGCGCCTCGGCGAGCTGACCCTGGCCTACGAGCCGATCTGGGCCATCGGCACCGGCAAGACGGCCACGCCGGAGCTGGCCCAGGAGGCGATCGCCTTCGTGCGCGCGCTCGTGGGCGACCGCTCCGAGGACGCCGCCGACCGGGTACGGGTGCTGTACGGCGGCAGCGTGAAGCCCGACAACGCCGCGGAGCTCATGGCCCAGCCCGACGTCGACGGCGCGCTGGTGGGCGGCGCCAGCCTCGACCCCGAGGGCTTCGGGCAGATCGTGGCCGCGGCGGCGCCTTGAGCGTCCCCGCGGTCTGCCTGGTCGTCCTCGACGGCTGGGGACTGGCCGAGCCGGGCCCCGGCAACGCGATCGACCGGGCCGCCACGCCGGTGTTCGACCGCCTCTGGGCGGAGCACCCGCACACCCAGCTGACCGCCTGCGGCGAAGCGGTCGGCCTGCCGGAGGGCCAGATGGGCAACTCCGAGGTGGGCCATCTCAACCTCGGCGCGGGCACGGTCGTCAAGCAGGACCTGAGCCGCATCGGGGACGCGGACTTCAGCGAGAACGAGGTGCTGCTCGAGGCGATGAAGGACACCGAGAGGCTGCACCTGCTCGGCCTGGTCTCCCACGGCGGCGTGCACTCGAGCATGGCCCACCTGCACGACCTGCTGAACCTGGTCCAGGAGCAGGGGGTACCGGACGCGGTGGTGCACGCGTTCACCGACGGCCGCGACACCGCGCCCGACTCCGGCGCCGGGTACATGGCCGAGCTGGAGGGCTGGCTGACGACCACCGGCGGCCGCGTGGGCAGCGTCACCGGCCGCTACTACGCCATGGACCGCGACAAGCGCTGGGACCGCACCGAGCTGGCGCTGAAGGCGCTGGTCGACGGCGAGGCCGAGCACCACGCCGACAGCGCTCGAGGCCGCGGTGGAGGGCGCCTACGACCGTGGCGAGACCGACGAGTTCGTCCGGCCGGTGCTGGTCGACGGCGAGGCGAAGATCCGCCCCCAGGACTCGGTCATCTTCTTCAACTTCCGCCCCGACCGCGCGCGCCAGCTGACCGAGAAGCTGTCGGAGAAGGTCGACCGCCTGGCGACCCTCACCGAGTACCAGGAGGACTGGACCTACCCGGTCGCCTTCCCACCCTCGCGGCCCGAGGTGACCCTCGCCGGCGTACTGGCCGACCGGGGCGTGAAGCAGCTGCACGTGGCCGAGACCGAGAAGTACGCCCACGTGACCTACTTCTTCAACGGCGGCGAGGAGCACGAGCACGAGGGGGAGGAGTTCCGCCTGGTCGACTCCGCACGCGATGTCCCGACCTACGACCACAAGCCCGAGATGAGCGCCTACGAGGCCGCCGAGGCGTTCACCCGCGGCTGGCGCGAGGGCTCGTACGGCTTCGGGATCATCAACTTCGCCAACGCGGACATGGTGGGCCACACGGGCGTGATCCCGGCCGCCGTGAAGGCGGTGGAGGCGGTCGACGAGTGCCTCGGCCAGGTCGTGGACGCGGTGCACGAGAAGGGCGGCGCCTGTCTGATCACCGCCGACCACGGCAACGCCGACGAGATGCTCGAGCCCGACGGCAGCCCCGACACCGCCCACTCCCTGAACCCCGTCCCGGTGATCGTCACCGCCGACGTGGGAGCCCTCCGCGACGGCGGCGTCCTCGCCGACGTCGCCCCGACCTTGCTGGCGCTGCTGGGGCAGGACCAGCCCGGGGAGATGACCGGGACCTCGCTCATCGATTGAGAAAACTTGACAATGAGGGACTGAGGTTTCTACACTCTATGGAAGTCAACTGTTTCCAGAGGAGGAAACCCATGGCGCTACTGATGAAGCCGGAGCCCTTCGCCGCCGAGTTCAACCGGCTGTTCAACACGCTGCTGGAGTCCCCGCATGCGGGACAGGGTCAGCGCTGGAACCCCGCGATCGACCTGGTCGAGGCCGAGGGCCACTTCGTCCTGAAGGCCGACCTGCCCGGCCTGTCCCACGACGACGTGGCGATCGAGATCCAGGACAACACGCTCACGCTGTCCGGTGAGCGCCGCGCCGAGCACGAGGCCCGCGAGAAGGGCTGGTACCGGGTCGAGCGGTCGTTCGGGCGCTTCTCGCGCTCGCTGACGCTGCCCGAGGGCGTCGACGCCGACGCCGTCACCGCCGAGTTCGACAAGGGCGTGCTCGAGGTCCGGATCCCCAAGCCGGAGGAGCGCAAGCCGCGCCGCGTCGAGATCGGCATCGGCGACCACGGCAACGGCAAGCCCGCCGCGGTGGAGGGCACGGCCGAGGACAAGTAGTTCCCGCGGGGCACCCGCGCCTACCCTGCGCGGGTGCCCGGCTTTCGCATCGACGCCCGCGACGGGTCCGCCCGCGCGGGCGTTCTGTCTCTCGCGCACGGCGAGGTCCGCACGCCGGCCTTCGTGCCGCTGGCCTCCACCGGGACGGTCAAGAGCCTCCATGCCGCCGAGGTGGCCGAGCTCGGCTACGACATGGTCCTCGGCAACACCTTCCACCTCTTCATCCGCCCCGGCGCCGAGCGGGTGGCGGAGATGGGCGGCCTCCACGAGTTCATGGGCTGGCGCCGTCCGATCATCACCGACTCCGGCGGCTTCCAGGTGTTCTCGCTGGGCCATGGCTCGGTCGCCGACGAGATCAAGCGTCGCCGCTCACGCGACCAGAGCAAGGTGCTCGACATCTCCGAGGAGGGCGTGCTGTTCCGTTCCTACCTCGACGGCTCCGAGCGTTTCATGGGCCCCGAGACGTCCATGGAGGTGCAGGCCCTGCTGGGATCGGACATCGCGCTGGCCTTCGACGAGTGCACTCCCGCACACGCCGACCGCGACTACACCGCGCGGGCCATGCAGCGCACCCACCGCTGGCTGGACCGATGCGTGGCCTGGAGGCGCGAGCACCAGCAGCCCGGCCAGCTGTTCATGGGCATCGTCCAGGGCGGCGTCCACGAGGACCTGCGCGCAGAGTCGGCCGAGCGGGTGGCGGCGGCCTCGCCCGAGGGGGTGGCCGTCGGCGGGTCGCTGGGCCAGACCAAGGAGGAGATGCACACCGTGGTCGGCTGGTCGCTGCGCGGGCTTCCCGACGCGGCGCCGCGCCACCTGCTGGGGATCGGCGACGTCGACGACATCCTCAGCGCGGTCGCGGCCGGCATCGACACGTTCGACTGCGCCACGCCCACGCGCCTCGGCCGCCACGGAACGGCGCTGGTGCCCGACCCCGAGGCCCGCTTCCGGCTCGACCTGGCCAAGGGCCGGTGGGCCAACTCGCGCGAGCCCATCGCCCCGGGCTGCCCCTGCCCGGCGTGCCGCGAGCACACGCGCGGCTACATCCACTACCTGATCCGCTCGGAGGAGCTGACCGGCGCCCGGCTGACGACCCTGCACAACCTGACCTTCATGCGCGAGCTGATGGACGGCATCCGCGCCGCGGTGGGCGAGGGCCGGCTGGAGGAGTACCGCGCGAGGGTGCTGGCGGGCGAGGAGCCCTACTCAGCGACCCGCTATTGGACGCGGCCGGTGTTGCGCTGGATCAGGTCGCGCAGGCCGTCGATCTGCTGCTGGACATCGCCCTGGTCCACCGGCTCGATCTGGGAGCCGCTTCCCGAGGACAGCAGCGCGATGATCACGATCGCCGCGATCACCAGCACCGCGAGGATGGCGAGCATCCGCATGCGGCCGCGCCTGCGCTTGGCCGGGCGCTCCTCGCGCCGGCGGGCCGGGGCCTCGGTGCGGGGGGCCATCGTGGACGGCGCCTGGGTGCGGCGGGTGCGCATCGCCTGGGTCGCCTCGGTGACGCTGGTCAGCGCACGGGTGGCGTCGTCGTCGGAGGCCAGCAGCGCGGTGGCGCCGGTGTCCTGGCCCTGCAGCCCCGCCTCGAGCGCCTGTGCCATGTCCAGGGCCGACGAGTAGCGGCTCTCGGGATCCCGGGCCAGGCACGCCCGGACGGCGTCGTCGAGCTCCTGCGGCACGTCGGGCCGGTGGAGGGTGATGGGCTCGACGTACTCCTCCTGCTGCTTGAGCGCGAGCTCGGTCAGCGAGCCGTACTCGTGCGGGAGGCGGCCGGCCAGGAACTGGTAGGCGCACACGCCGAGCGAGTAGACGTCCGAGGCCGGGCCGGCCTCGTCTCCGCGGGCCTGCTCGGGGGAGAGGTAGGCGGCGGTACCGAGCACCGAGCCCACCTGGGTCACGCGCGTCTGCTCGGCGGCCTTGGCGATGCCGAAGTCGGCCAGCTTCGTGGTGCCGGTCTCGTTGGCCACCAGCAGGTTGCCCGGCTTGACGTCGCGGTGGACGACGCCGGCGCGGTGGGCGTAGTCGAGCCCGTGGCAGGCGTCGCCGATGATGCGCACCGAGTCCTCGATGTCGAGCAGCTTGTGCTCGCGCAGCAGGTCCGCGCACGAGGGCCCCTCGACGTATTCCATGACGATGTAGTGGCGGTGCGAGCCGTCGTCCTCGCCGGAGTCGAACACCTGGACGACGTTGGGGTGCTGGAGGCGGGCGGCTGCCAGCGCCTCGTTGCGGAAGCGGATGACGAAGGCCTCGTCCTCGGCCAGGTGCTCGGCGAGCAGCTTGATCGCCACCAACCGCTCGAGCACGTTGTCGGTGGCCAGGAACACGGTCGACATGCCCCCGGCACCCAGCCGGCGCTCGACGCTGTAGCGCCCTGCGACTTCGCGCGGCGTGGCCATCAGTCGGGATCCACCGGTAGGCCGGTGCCGCCGGTGCCGCCGGTGCCGCCCGTGCCGCCCTGCGCACCGCCGGACTGGTTCTTGCCCCCGTCCCCCTTGTCATTCTTCTTGGGCTTGGGCGCGGGTTTCGGCTTCGGGGCCTCCTCGGTGGTGGTGGGTGGCGTCGTCGGGGTGGTCGTGGCCGGCGGAGGCACCGTCTCGGTGGTCGTGGGCGGCGGCGTGGTCTCCGTGGTGGTCTTCTTGTCCTCGGCTTCCTGGCGGCGGTCGTCGCAGGCCTGCTCGGAGAGCGTGCGCAGGCTCGTGACGCTCTCCTCGAGGGCGGTGCGCAGGTCGGCGTCCGTGTCGTCGGGCAGCGAGTCGAGCTTCTGCTGGATCGCCGGGATCGACTCGTCGAGCACGTCCTCGCATGCTCCCACGCTGCCCTGGTCCAGTCGGTTCTCGACCGCGCCGAGCTCGGAGAGGAGCTCCGAGGCGGTGTTGGAGGGCACGCCCTTGCCCTTGTCGTCGCCGCCGCAGGCGGCAAGGGCCAGGGTCGCCATGAGCAGGCTGAGAGCGAGCAGGCGCACTGTCACTCACCTGTATAGAGACGATCGGCCAGGACGGGAGGCAGTCCGGCGTCCTCGATGGCCTTGGCGGCCCGCTCGATCGGGTACTCCACCCGCCTCCAGGAGGCGGTCCACGCCTCGGTGTCCACCAGCATCCAGGCGGCGCGGGGGTCCCCGTCGCGGGGCTGGCCGACCCCGCCGGGGTTGAGCAGCCAGCGGCCCTCGGAGAGGTCGGCGTCAGACCCGGCCGGGGCCTGCGCCCCGGTGACCTGGCCGTCTGTGCCGTCGCGGAACCACAGCGCCACGTGCGAGTGGCCCACGGCCCCGACCCGGCGGCTCATCAGCGGCAGGCACTCCTCGGCCTGCCAGGAGGAGAGCACGTACTCCCAGACCGGGTCGCGAGGGCTCGCGTGATAGAGCGCGATGGCGGGCTCCTCGTCGTCGGGGCTGAGCGCCCGCAGCCACTCCAGGGCATCGGCTCCGATGTTCTCGCGGGTCCAGGCGGCAGCCGCGGCAGCGGCGGAGCTGAAGTCCGCGATGTCGATGTCCCCTGTCACCACCAGGTCGTGGTTTCCCGCCAGGACCCGGTCGCACACGTCCCGGGCAAGGGCCACGCACTCGTCTGGCTGGGCGCCGTAGCCGACCACGTCGCCCAGGCACCAGACCTCCTCGGCGTCGCTCTCCCGGACGTCGACGACGACGGCCTCGAACGCGGGCAGGTTGCCGTGGACATCGGAGATCACGGCCACTTTCGAGGGGCCCGGGCGAGAGCTCTCTGCATTGGCCCCTGCGGCCGTCCCGGCCGCAGGTCCCGATCCGGCAGAAGCCATCCGGGCTTCTTTTATGGTGTCGGCGGAATGAGCAGGCATCGGTCGCGGCTGTCGCTGGCGCTCGTGGCGACTGCGGCAGCGGCCGGAGTCGCCACGTTCCTCCTGCGCCCCCGGGGCGGCCTCATCGACGCGGCCGCGGTGGATCCGACAGCCTACTTCAGCCAGGCCGAGCTCCAACGCGCCAACGACTTCCGCGATCCGCAGCGCCTGATCGGGCTCGCATCCATCGGCCTGAGCGGGGCCACGCTGGCCGTGTTGGCCCTTCGGCCCCCGGCCGCGGTGCGGCGGCTGCTGGCGCGGGCGGACAAGCGCCCCTGGCTCGGCGCGGCGGGTGTGGGGGCCGGGCTGGCGATCGTGCTGACCGCGGTCGGGCTCCCGCTGGCGGCGGTGGCCCACCAGCGTTCGGTCGACGTAGGGCTGTCCACGCAGAGCTGGCCCGCCTGGCTGGGCGATGTGGGCCTCTCGACGGCCGTGGAGCTGCCGCTGGCGGCCGGGGGAGGGGTGCTGGCGCTGGCCCTCCTGCGCCGCTTCGGCCGGCGCTGGTGGCTCCCGGCCGGCGGCGTGATCGTGGTCTTCGGCGTGGCGAGCGTGTTCCTCATCCCGCTGCTGGTGGAGCCTCTGTTCAACAAGTTCGAGCCGCTGCCCCGGGGCCCGCTGCGGGCGGAGGTGGTGCAGCTCGCCGACCGGGCCGGTATCGACGTGGGGGAGGTGTTCCGCGTGGACGCCAGCCGGCGCACCACCGGGGCCAACGCCTACGTGGGCGGGCTCGGAGCCACCAAGCGGGTCGTCCTCTACGACAACCTGATCGAGAACTACCCGTCCGACCAGGTGCGCTCGGTGGTCGCGCACGAGCTGGGGCACGTCAAGCACCGCGACCTGTGGCGGGGGCTGCTGTGGCTGGCGATCGTGGCGCTGCCGGGCGCCCTGGCGGTGCAGCTGCTGACCGCGCGCATGACGGGGCCGCCGGGGCGCGACAGCGGGCCGTCGTCGCTTCCCGCCCTGGTTCTGTCACTGGCCGTGGTGTCGTTCGCCGTGGGCTGCGCGGGCAACGTGCTGTCCCGTCAGGTCGAGGCCTCGGCCGACGTGTTCGCGCTGCGGGTGACCGACGAGCCCGCCGCCTTCATCGGGCTGGAGCGCCGGCTGGCGCTCAGCAACGTGTCTCAGCCGGACCCGCCGGCGCTCACGCAGCTGCTGTTCGGGACCCACCCGACCACCGTCGAGCGGATCGGGGTCGGCGAAGCGTGGGCGCGGAGTCGCTGACCGCCTAGGTCTCGGTCGAGCTGCCTCCGCCCGGCCCCGGCGACCCTGGGTCGCGCTGGCTGTCGAGCTCGGGCAGGTCCCGTATCCCCTCGCGGGTCTTCCACTTGGAGAAGTTGTCCTCCATCGCGTCGATCAGCTCGCGCATGAAGCGCGGGGCGAGGTTGACGCGGGAGACCACCACCCCGGGGACCTCTCCCTCCTCGACCTCGTGGTCCAGGCGGATGAAGGTCAGCGAGAACTCGTAGTCGGAGTGGCTGACGTTGGCGAAGTTGGCGTAGACCCCCGCCATCGTCTCGGGGTCGGCATGGATGGAGAGCTGGCGCTCGGCGTCTTCGTCTGGCATCGACCTAGTATCGCTGATCGACCCGATGAGGATTGTCGTGCTCGCCGTCGGACGCCTGCGCCCGCCCTACGTGGACGATGTGCAGCACTACCAGCGCCTGCTGGCGGGCCTCGCGCGGGTCGAGCTGGTCGAGGTCCGCGAGAGCGAGCAGGCGGTCAAGCGGGTGCCGGAGCGGGCGTACGTGTGCCTGCTGCACCACGAGGGCAGGACGCTCGACTCCGTCGCCTTCTCGAAGTTCCTCGAGGAGCGGCGCATGGAGGGGCGCGACCTGTGCTTCGTGATCGGCGGCCCGCGCGGGCTGAGCCTCGACCGCTGTGACACCAAGCTCTCCCTGGGGCCGATGACCCTGCCCCACCAGCTCGCCCGGGTCGTGCTGCTCGAGCAGCTGCTCCGCGGCCACAAGATCCTGGCCAACGAGCCGTATCACTATTGATTGGGGTCGTGCCCGACCCGATCACCGACCTCTCGGCCGCCGTCCGCGACGCGGCGGCCCGTGTGCGGGGCTCCGAGCTGCCGCAGGCACCGACGCTGGAGCGCCCGCCGCGCCCGGAGATGGGCGACTACTCCACCAACGCCGCCATGCTGCTGGCGCCCACGTTGGGAGAACCCCCGCGGGACATAGCCGGCCGGGTGGCCGAGGAGCTGAGCAAGGCGCCGGGTGACGCTCTGGAGCGCGCCGAGGTGGCCGGCCCCGGCTTCGTCAACCTGCACATGTCCGACCGCTGGTACCTCGACTCGCTGGAGGCCGCGCGCGGCGCCGGCTTCGACTGGGGGGCCGGCAGCCCCGCCGAGCCCGAGCGCCAGCTGGTCGAGTTCGTGAGCGCGAACCCCACCGGGCCGATCACCGTCGCCGCCGGGCGCCACGCCGCCTACGGGGACGCGCTGTGCCGGATCCTGGCCTTCGCTGGACACTCCGTTGAGCGCGAGTACTACGTCAACGACCACGGGAGCCAGGTGCGCCTGTTCGGGGAGTCGATCCGGGCGCGGGCCCGGGGCGAGGAGCCCCCCGAGGGCGGCTACCGGGGCTCGTACGTGACCGAGCTGGCCGCGCGCGTGGACACCGACGCGGAGGACCTCTCCGGGCCGGGGGTCGAGGCGATGATGGAGCAGGTAGCGGCGACCTTGGAGCGCTTCCGGGTCCACATGGACCGCTTCTTCTCCGAGCGCTCGCTGCACGAGGGCGGCGCCATCTCGCGCGAGCTCGACCTGCTCGAGGACCGCGAGCACGTCTACCCGCACGAGGGCGCGGTGTGGCTGCGCAGCACCAGCCTGGGCGACGACAAGGACCGCGTGCTCATGCGCTCCAACGGCGAGCTCACCTATTACGCCGCGGACATCGCCTACCACCAGGACAAGCTCGAGCGCGGCTACGACCGGGTGATCGACGTGCTGGGAGCCGACCACCACGGCTACGTCGGCCGCATGCTCGCCGCCTGGCAGGCGCTTGGCGGCGAGCCGGGCCGGCTGGAGTACCTGATCATGCAGCTGGTCAACCTGATCGAGGGCGGGGAGCGCGTGCAGATGAGCAAGCGCGAGGGCGAGTTCGTCACCCTCGACGACCTGCTCGACGACATCGGCGTCGACGCGGCTCGCTGGTTCCTGCTGCAGCGCAGCCACGACACCACGCTCGACCTCGACCTCGACCTGGCCCGCTCGCAGTCGCAGGACAACCCCGTCTACTACGTGCAGTACGCCCACGCCCGGATCGCGAGCATCCTGCGGCGGGCGGGCGAAGAGAAGGTCGCGCGCGGCCGCGGCGGAGGCGGGCCACCCGCTGCATCCCTCGACCAAGCTGGTGATCAAGCGGCTGCTGGAGATGCCCACCGAGGTCGACGAGGCGGCCGCCCGCCGGGCACCGCACCGGCTCACCGCCTTCGCGCACGAGACGGCGCAGGACTTCTCGGCCTTCTACCGCGACTGCAAGGTGCTGGACAACCCCAACGAGCGGGCCCGGCTGGCGCTCTGCATCCAGACCAAGGCGGTGCTGGCGCGCTGCCTGGACCTGCTGGGGGTCGACGCGCCGGAGGAGATGTAGCGGCCTAACCGGCCAGGGTCAGTCCGAGCAGATCCAGGGCCAGCGCGAGGTCGGGGTCGTCCTCGTCCAGCGGCTCCGAGCTGCCTTCCACCTCGGTGGGCTCGAAGATCGCCCAGTTGTGGATGTCGTCGCCCAGCCGCGAGCCGTAGCTCACTCCGGCGAACTGCGGCCCGCCGTCCTGCGCGCGGCACTCGAACACGATCCGGCTCACAGCCTGGGTGGTGCTGCGCGGCACCCGGCGGCGGATGGCCGAGGCGTCGAGGTCGTCCAGGGCCAGGCGCACGCGCAGGTGGGCCAGCGATCGTGACGCGCCGACGTCGGCGAAGTCCCCCGCCGGCGTCGCCTCGCCCACGGCGCGGTCCTGCAGCCACTCGGCAGGGACCGTGCCCGGGGGCAGCATGTCGTCGCCGGCGTCCTCGATCTCGGCCAGCGCGCCCACCAGCGCGGGGTCGGGCCGGAAGCGGGCCAGCGTCTCGACGAAGGCGCCCACGCGCTCGGTGCTGGCGTACAGGACGCGGTACTCGCCGCGCGGGTCGTCGTAGCGGTTGCCGAAGGTGCCGTCGTTGCCGGCGTAGGCCCAATCGGGCCATGCCCACACATCGGGTCGCCGCGCCAGCCGGTGGACGGGACCGGGCGCGCGGACGGCGTCTATGTCGCAGCTCATCCGCCGACGAGGAAGGCGCGCGCGGCGCCCAGCACCGCCGCGCCTTCGGTGTCCACGGTCCCCTCGCGCAGGACGCGGGCGGGGGAGCGATCGTCGAGCTGCGGGTTGAGGCCCTGGAACCAGGCCTGGGCCACGCGCGGCCCGTCGGCCGCGGCGATCATCAGCGCCACCTGCAGGGCCAGCCGCAGCCGGCCCTGGATGGCGGCGCTGGGCTCGCGGTCTCCCTCGGCCCAGCCGTTGACCGCCCGCCCCTCCCTGACCTCGCCCAGGTAGGCCACGAGCTTGCGGCCCAGCAGGTCGCGCAGCTGCCGGGCCACCTCGGGGAACTCGGCGCGCATCGCCTCGACGTAGGCCAGCTCGGGTCGGGGGCGGGTCTCGGTTGCCATCTCAGATCACATACTAGATCACATACTGGACTACATCAAATGTCGCCGAAGAAGTTGATCCCCAGGCGGTCCATGAGCGCGAGGGCCTCGGAGTTGAGCCGAGTCAGCTCGTTGGTGAACAGCATCACGCCCATCACCACCAGGACGACGCCGGAGACGACGGTGATGGCCGTGTAGTGGTCCCTGAAGAAGCGAAAGAAGCCCGACACCGAGGAGAAGGCCAGCGCGCAGAGCAGGAAGGGCACGGCCAGCCCCAGCGCGTAGAAGGCCAGCAGCACCCCGCCCTCGCCGACGGTGCCCTTGGTGCCGGCGGCGGTGAGGATGGCCCCGAGGGTGGGGCCGGTGCACGGCAGCCAGGCGACGGCGAACGCGAGCCCGGCGATGATCGGGCCGCCGGTGGAGGCGCGGCCCAGCAGCGCCTGAGGGCGCCACTCGCGGTTGAGCTTGGGCAGGAACAGCGTGCCGATGAACAGCAGCCCCAGCAGCGTGATCACCACCCCGGCGACCTTGCGCAGCAGGGTGCGATGGTCCTGGAGCAGGTCGCCCAGCCCGGTGGCGGTCATCCCCAGCGCGATGAACATCACCGAGAAGGCGAGGCAGAACAGCAGCGCGGGGCCGAGCACCTTCCGCTTGCCCTCGCCCGCCTGCAGCTCGGCGAAGGACACGCCGGAGATCGTCGACAGGTAGCCGGGCACCAGCGGCAGAACGCAGGGGGAGACGAAGGAGATGAAGCCGACCGCGAAGGCGGCGACCACCGTGGTGTCGACCCCGCCGCTCCACCTAGAGGTCGTACCGCTCGATGTCGGCGTCGAGACGGCCGCCGTCGGCGACCGGCGCCTGGTCCGTGCCCCCCGGTCGCCGGCGACGCCGCCAGCGGCGGGCGGTGAGGCCGATGGCCAGCGCGGCGGCGAGCAGCGCGACGATCGGGACCACCCACGCCGTCAGGTCGAAGCCCTCGTCGTCGGGCGTCGTCAGCACCCGCGGGCCGAACTCGGCCACCAGCCGGTCCTTGATCTCGTCCTTGGAGGCGCACGACTCGACCAGCCGGCCGATCAGCGCTCGCTGGCGGTTGGCCTGCGGAGACTCGGTGGCCAGCTGCAGCGGCACGCCGCACTCGAGGCACTGCACCTCGTCCTCGAGGTCGCCGACGCTGGTCTTGGGGCAGGCGGCCGCCGCCGGCGCGATGGCCAGCGCCGCCACCAGCGCGGCCAGCAGGGCCCGCCTCATGATGCGCGCCGCGTCAGCGGGAGCACCTCTTCGCGCATGAACCGCTCGTCGACGGGGCCGCGCCGCACCGCGGCGATCCGGCCGTCGCGCCCGATCACGAACGTCCACGGCTGCCCGGCCACCTCGAAGTCCTTCAGCGTGCGGCCGTCGCCGTCGCGCAGCAGCGGGTACCGCAGGCCGTACTTGACGGCGAACGCCCTGGCGTCGTCGCTGACGTCGAGCACGTTCACCCCGAGGACGGCGCCGCCGTCCTTTCGGATCCGCTCGTGCCAGCGCTGCAGCAGCGGCGACTCGTCCCGGCACGGCTCGCACCATGAGGCCCAGAAGTTCAGGACCACGACCTTGCCCCTGTAGTCGGCGAGCGACGCGCGGCCTCCGCCGATCAGGGGCAGCGCCAGGGCCGGGGCCGCGCTGCCCTGCGACAGCTGCGAGGACTCGCCCGCTCGGCGCTCGGCGCCGCCCGCGACGAGGCCGTACACCAGCAGCGCGAAGAGCGCGAACAGCCCCGTCAGGAGGGCGATCGGAAGGGGCGCCAGGAGCCGTTTCACCGCACTCCTGAGGGTAGACTCGGCCTCTCTTCGCGGACGTAGCTCAGTTGGTAGAGCGTCGGCTTCCCAAGCCGAAGGTCGCGGGTTCGAGGCCCGTCGTCCGCTTCGCCAGAAGCCCCTGCTAATAGGGATTTCGGTGGGAGGAAGCGGCCAGGGCTACCGCCGAAGGTGGCCTCGGGGCAAGGTCTGGGGCAAGGTCCGTAGTCGTCGGCGGGTCGTCCACGAGGGTTTCGCCGGGCTAAGGCCGAGCCGGCCTCGGCGGCGGTGATTTTCGGTTTGGTCAGGGGGTGACCAAACGAAGTCGATGACTTTCGGGGTCGCTTTGGGTTCCCGTACCCAAACGAGAGCCGCGCCTCCGACCCCGGTTGCTCTGCGCGGGCTGTAACCGTCGCTGGCGGCGGTAGCTCCCCTTGGCCGCGCCGCGGCGTGGTCCTAAGCCTGCGTCGTCGTTAGGCCGCGAGGACTTTCCTGGCCACGCGGTTAAAGCTGGTGGGCGACTTGTATCGGTCGTCGGGGTTCTCCCGGTTCCACCGCTGCCAAGCGCTGACTCCCGTCCCGTGCTCAGCCACGAAGGGGGTGAGGCGAGCGAGGCGCTCAGCGTCAGCGGCCTTCAGCCGACGGTGGACCTCGTGGTCGCGCTGCGCCTGCCGGATGACCTGGGCGACGACCTCCGCGTCCTCATCTGAGTCGAAGTCCACCGTCCAGCGCGTCGGTGCGCCGGGAGTCGGCAGGGTCTCCCGAGTCGTAAGTCGCACCCCGCAGACTGGGACAACTCCGCTAAGGACGTAGACGGTCGCTTGGGCGGGCTGCCACCCGTAACGGCGGGCAAGGTGGATGGCGAGACGGCGGAGCGGTTCGAGCTCCGGCGTGCTCGGCACCCTCAGTACGGCGACGCCGGTCGAGTCGGGGTATTCGACCGCCGGCCGCTCTCGTCGGACCACGTTGCCGTCACGGGTCGTGACGTCCTCGAGCCACCGGCCGCTTTGGGATTTCTCCTCGAGCCACCCTGCGACGGACCCCGGCGCAAGCGACTCACCGTCGAGAAGTTGGGCTCGGACGGCTGCTACCTGCTCGCCCAGCCCGTCCTGGGCGTCGGCCGCGCGACGTTCACCGTTGAGGCGCATGTGGACTCGTCGCTCAACGCGAAGAGCTGGACCGCTGGATTGAGGCCGGCGGCGGTAAGCGACCGTGACCCGGCACACCGCCGACATGCAAGCCGACCTCGAACGGCTCGACCACCCCCTCGGGCCGCAACGGGTCTGGCTACTCCTTCGCCCCGGACAGGCGAAGGCCGCGGCGTGGTTCCGCCGCCGCGGCTGTCCCCCGGTCGACGGATCGGGTTTCGGACGCGGGCGGGGACCAGGCGTCTCCGCATCGGACGCGGCCGGCGCGGCGCTCGGTGGGGTTCCTTTCCCCCGCCGGGCGTCCCGGACTTTCGACACAACAAACCAAACCCAGGAGGAAAAGCATGACCGCAGCAACTAAGACGAAAACCTCGCCACTGGCGCGGCTCGAGCAGCTCGAAGCCGAGCAGGCGCGGGCGGCGGCGGAGCACAGCGAGCTGAGCCGCGAGCAACACCGCGTGTTCACGCGGGCACGCGAGCTCAGCGACCAGCGCCGCCGCGAGACCCACCGCGACCCGACGCTGGTCGACGCGCATGGCTCACCCGTTGATCCGGGCGGCGTCATCGCCACAATCGACAAGGAGCTGGAAAGCCTCGGTGACCTCCATGACCTCGCCGCCCGCGTCACTCACGCACGCGAGGTCGAGCGCAAGCGCCAGGGCGACGTTCAGGCATTCATCGAGGAGCACGCCGAGGAGCTGCTCGAGGAGCTGGTCCCGGTGGGTGAGGAGCACATCGCCGCGGTGGCGGAGCGGGTGGCGGCTCTGGTCGAGGAAGCCGAGCGCTACCTCGGCTTCACGCAGCGCATAACCGGCCTGACTCACGCCGCTCAGCGACTCGACTCTCGTTCGACCAGCCGCTCGACCGACTCGGTGGCGAACCTGCTCCGCACGCTCGAAGGCTGGCGGGGCCTGCTGCCCAACCCCGCGGAGGATGCACGATGAGCGAGGAGGCCAAGAACATCGCAGCCGCCCTGTTCGGCGGCACGACGGACACCGAGCCAACAGAGCAGAAGGAGGAGCAGGCCACGAACCCTGGCGAGCTCGATGCTGACCAGGCCGAGCTTGCACGTCGCTACTCACTCTCAACCGAGGACGTGCAGCGCGTGCGTGGTGAGTCGTGGGCCGAGCGTTGTGCAGACGCTGAGCGGCTGGCACAACTCTCCGAGCTCGCAGTCGATACGCGACCGAGCACGTCGGCACTTGCAGGCGATGCAAGGCGAGAACCCGAACAAGGGCGAGCTCGCTGCACTAACAGGTCACGCGGAGCGCAAGGCACAGGCAACGGCACGCCTGCTCGGCGTCGGCTCCGAGGAGCCGGCAGACGACGAGGAGGGACCGCCGGACTTCGATGGTGGCGCGCGAGAGCCGGCACCGCGCCGTCAGATCCCAAGGCGGAGCACGATGCGCTGGTAGTCGAATACATGCGGATGCTGCCGCCGCCCGGAGGAGGTGGCGAGTGGTGACGCGCTGTCCCGGCTATGACGGCCTCGGTCGATGCTCGGCCCTGATCGACGCCGAGCGGCTTGAGTTGTGCAACTCGTGTCGCCGGACTCGTGACGAGCGCCGACCCCAGGGGGGCATCCCCGAGCCGGCTTTTCCCGCTGACCGATGGGGTGGGCATCCCGCCACGTCTACGCCTCGACAAGACGCGCGGGGCTGAAGTGAGCGCCCTACTCCGACAGCCCCACGGCTTCGAGGGCCGTCGCCTTCTCCGTGAACGTCTCGACGCGGAGGACCTTCTTCGCTCTCAGCCAGCACGCCACGAAGATCCGCGTCGTCCCCTCGGCGCCGCTCGCCCTGCCGTTCCAGTGCGCGTCGCCCGTGACGAGAGCAGCGGCGCCAGCGTCGAGGATCTCCTGCTGAACTACCTCAAACCGCTCGTAGGCGTCATCCAGTGTCTCGAAGTAGGCCGAAGACCCCGGAGCGTCCACGGAAGACGCCGCCGGTTTCGATGTTGGCAAAGATCGATCTGAACTCGATGTCCTCATCGCTGATCTCGAGCAGACCGTCGATGTCTCGCCGGTTGAAGGTCTCGTTCCATCGCCGGACGATCTCCACGTTCTCCTGCGACATCGCCTACTCCGACAGCCCCACGGCTTCGAGGGCCTCGTCCTTGTCGCCAAAGACTTGCCACCAGACGCACTTCCCGTCTCGGATCCGCACCGCCATCCAGACCAACATGTCAATCGGCGTTCCGCTGCCAGCGCCGTGACCGCCCGTGCGCAGGGTTGCGAGCGTCGAGTCTCCGCCAAGGTCGCGCACCTCGACAACCTCGACGTTGAAGTCGGGAAAAACGTCGAGCAGGTTCTGCCACCAGCGGCGGATTCCAGCGTGGCCGTGATAGCCGCCCTCCATGGCGGCGAGGAACGAGACGGCCTCCACCTCGTCGTCCATCAGCGCCAGCAACGCCATCAAGGTCGCGCCGGTTCATAGCGTTAACGGCCTGGTAGGACAGCTCCACGTTCTCCTGCGACATCGCCTACTCCGACAGCCCCGCGGCTTCGAGGGCTTCGGCTGGGCTGAGGTAGACTGTCCGCGCGGGCGATCCGCTCGCCCTGAAAGGTGATGACGATGGCGAAGCGCTGGTCGTCGAGGGGGACGCCGCTTGCCCTTCCACGCACGCTTGCCCTGAGCAGCGCGACGACCCGATCCTCGCCTGCGTCGATGATCTCCTCGACCTCGGTTCGAAACTGCTCGAAGGCCTCGTCGAGCCATGCGAAGTAGTCGCGGATGCCTCTGTCGCCCACGGAAGACGTGGCCCTCGCTGGCGGCGAGGCGCGAGTTGAACTCCCCCTCATCAGTCCAGAGCGAGTCGAGCGTCGCGACATCGCGCCGGTTCACGGCGTCCACCGCCCGTCGCGCGGTGTCCACGTTCTCCTGCGACATCGCCCGCCCAGTATCCCGCGTCCCCAAGCGGCGGAGGGGCGGCCGACCCCCTTCGCGCTTCCGGAGACCGCCGCGGTGGCTCAGCTCGACGGAAACCCACCACCACCTGGGAGCAAGAAGCGGTGACCAAGGCCGTCTGCACGGTCGACGGATGCCATGTCAAGGCCCATGGGCGCGGACTCTGCCGCCTTCACTACGACCAGGAGAGGTACCTCGCCACCACCGGACGCGACCCCGAGGCGCAGGATAGGGCCGGCTGGGAGGCGGCGGTCGAGGACGAGCTCCGCTACGGATGCGTGCCGACGTGGCGTTCGCCGCACGGGACTGGCTCGATGTTCGCCACCGGGCGCGAGCGCCGCGAGGCTTGGGAGGCCCACCGGGAGAGGCTGATGGCCGAGTACCTGGAGCCGCCGCTTCTCCCAGGCCGTCGTCCCGATGCCTGGTGGGGGTACGAGGCCGACCGTCCTCAGTACCTGACCGAGAACACGTCTGGAGAGGTCGACTTACCCACCGCTACCCGCCTGGACCATGAGCGCCAAGTTGAGAGCATCGGCTGGATGGCCCGTCACGGCCACCTGACCGACCTCGAGTTGGAGACCATCGAGCGGCGGGCGGCGGAGGCCCGTGAGCGGATCGGCACCGGCCACGAGCAGAAGGCTGCGCTGAGCCCGGACTTCGGTGGCGACAAGCTGCGGGTGGCGCTGTGGGAGGCGGTGAGCGCGGCTCTGCCCCGCCCGACTATGCACAGACAACCATGAGGGCTGGCTCGCTGGAGCCATCGCACTCCGGTGCTAGACGGAGGCTGCCGCTAACAGGCGATCCGCGCGCCCGCCCCACACGACGTCGGGCGCCTGGATTTGCTCCGTCGCCTCAGCACCGACTGCCAGTCGGGCGTGCTTGCGATGAAGTCCCCCTCGGCTTCGAAGACGACGCGCCGCCTGGTGCCGTTTCTTCTCATGACCACGATCTGGCTGTGGGCCCCGCCGGCGTACACCACCCGCCGTCCGTCCGGCGAGTAGTCGGGCTCAAAGCCGGCGATACCCCTGCCGATCCGCCGCCTCTCGCGTCCGTCACGCCGGACGGTGTGGAGGCAGCCATATCCGCAGGCGTTGGTGGAGAAGATGATCGTGCTGCCGTGCGGCGACCACTCGGGCTCGTATCCCGACGTGATGCGTCGCAGACCGCTGCCGTCAGGGCGAATCACATAGATGTCCTCGGGATCACCGTTCTCATCCCGAGGTCCCTCGACGGGACTGCCGTCGGGCTGGAAGACGGTGCTGCGCTCGAAGACGATCTCACCTCTGACCGACCAGGCCGGCTCTTCGCCTTGGGTGAGGTATCTGCTGCGCCCGCGGCGATAGATCCACAGCTCGGGAGCGGTCAGCTCGCCGCGGGGATAGCGCGTGAAGACGATGCTCTTCCCACTCGGAGACCAGTCGGGGTAGTCGTCCCAGCGGTTGTCGGGTGATGCGGCGGGCACCGCCGCGACCATCGGATCGCTTGATGCGAATGCCCACGCCACGGCGACAGCTGTCCTGCACGTCTGTGCCGCAGCCGAAGGCCACCATTCCCCCGTAGCGGGAGTGCCGAGGGTGATAGCCCGACCTTCCGATGATGCCGGCGCCCGGGCCGTCGGGTTCGACGCTGAGCATGGCGACGTTGTCAAACGCGATCCAGCCGTTGCGGCCGGGGAAGGCGGCGTGAGCGGAGGGAACAGCAGCCGCCGTTACGACAACTGCTGCCGAGGCAACAGTGAAAAGCCTGAGCGCCCGGGCCACCAGCTACCGCCTCCGCCGAACCGTCTGCCAGTCGAGGTCGCAGCACGAGATGAGGTCGATGCCACGGAGGTACCGCGCCCGCCTTCCGTTCGTCTGCACCACGAAGAGCCCGGGGCGACAACTTATGTCGGTGTCCTGCCGCCAGAAGACCACCTGGCCTCCGCCAGGCGAGAAGGCGGGATTCTCGTCGGCGCAGAGTCTTCGTCCCGTCACGCGCCGCACCCGGTCGCCTCTCCGAGAGATCGTGACGACGTGGCCGTTGTGGTTGACGAAGACGAGCCGATGGCCGCGCGGCGACCAATCAGGAGTTTCGGCCTTGTAGGTGTTAGCCAGCCTGCGCAGCCCGGAGCCGTCGGGCCGGATCACGTAGAGCCCGTCCCGAACGAAGCCGGGCTTAAAGGACGCGCGGGAGAATGCGATCTCGCCCCGCACCGACCAGGTTGGCTCGGTTCCCGGCGTCAGGGGCCGCACCCTGCCTCGGTGGTAGATGAAGAGCATCGGGTCCCCCGGCTCTCCCGACGGAAGTCGTTCGGTACGCGAGAAGACGATGCTCTGACCGTCCGGAGACCAGTCGGCCTCATCGTCTCCGAATATGAAGGATGGCCCAGTGAAGGTGGAGCCCTTCACGGGAGCGAGGAGAGCCACCTTAGGGCGCAGCCGCCGCAGCCTCCGGCGCCTGCCCAAGGTCTGGATCCATATCTCGCTCGGACTCGTTTCCGTCTCTGTTGTCCAGCCCGCGTCGAAGGCGAGCAGCCGACCGCCGGGCGACATAGCCATGCCGGGCTGAACCGCCCCGAAGTCCGAAGTATCCGGCAGCGCAGGGGCCAGAACTCGAGCACGGCGCTCGCCGGGCGGCAAGCCCAGCAGGCGGCCGTCCTCGTCGCGGAAAACGAGTGCCCCGTTGCGGCCGGGGAAGGCGGCGTGGCTAGGAGGGGCTACCAGGCCGAGACCCAGAAGACAAACCAGACCGCAGACGACGGCCACGAACACCCTTGCCGGCTTCACTTGCCTCCTGCGCTGTGTCGCCTGACCCGCCGCGACCCCTCCGTCCCTGGACGACGACCCGTTTCGCCAACGCTACGCCCGGTCTGGGGCAGGCGCAAGTACGACCGGGGTGCCGGGAGGGCTCGACGGGGTAGCGCGAGAACAGGCTTCCATGAGGCCCGAGACGTGGGACTACGCGGTCAACCTCCGCCGCCGGGGAGCTCGAAAGGCACGGCCACCCCAAAGAACCACGACGAGTCAGCCGCCAGCTCCTCGCCTCCTCCTATCCACCAGCCCTGTACCGCCGAATGCGGAATGCGGAGCGCTGGGACACGGAGGCCGTTGCCTTGGCTAGGAAGCCACTCGGCGTGCAGCAGGGTGAGGACCAAGTCAGCAGGGTCAGCACCGGCAGAGTCGGCGTCCGAGGCCTCGGGTGCCTCGTCTCGAATCGCGCGCCAGGTGTCACGGACTAGGCCGCTGCGACGCTCGTACTCAGCCTCGCGCTCCTTTAGCTTCGACTTCCTCGAGAGCTCGCCCTGGCCGAGCCCCTCCCATAGTTCGTCGGTCCACGCATCCCAGTTCCGCTGGACAAAAGCATCTGAAGGCCCGGGGGTCCCGATGACAACCTGTCCGCCGAGGAGTAGCCGGACGGTAGGACAAGGTTCCCCTCGGTCGGCGGCGCGGGTGAGGGCGACGAGCTTCGGGTCGATGGGCCCAATCTTGGGTCTGAACCGGACGGACCCGCCTCGCTGATGGCACTAGCGAGACCGCCTGTGGGTCGGGTAGATTCGTTCTTTCAGCAATCAGCGGCCCCCGCGCGACTGCAATCGCCGGGGGCCTGGCACCGGAGGACTAGCTCCGATGCGCCGCGCAGGCTATTGCGCGACTCGTCGTCGCCTGCCTTCGGTGCTCCAACGAAAGGAGCGCCATGAAGTCGGTTGAGGTAAGGCGCTGATGGCCGCGCCGATGGAAAAGACCCGCCATCCCGGCATCTACCGGCGGCACGTCAAGGACTGCTCACGGAATGGACGCTGCGACTGCTCCTACGTGGTCGTGTCGGAGCACAAGGGCAAGCAGCGCAACTCCACACACGCCACGCTTGACGAGGCGCGGGAGGCCAAGCGGCTCAAGGCGCGACGGGCGAAGCTGGCGAAGGGACACGCCGAGGGGCTGCACGCCGACGAGCCCCAGCGCGACTGCGAGGAGTGCCAGCGCCAGCGCCAGGAACGGGAGGCGGCCCAACCGACGCTGCGCGAGTACGCGCTCGAATGGGTCGAGCGTTACCAGGGCACCGGTCGGCGCGGCTTCCGCGAGGAAACGCGCGACGAGTACCGGCGACTGCTCGACAAGTTCGTCTTGCGCTACTTCCCGCCCCGCCTACTGCTCGGAGAGCTAAGCCCGCGCCAAGTGGCGGACTACATCGGCTGGCTGGCGAAGCAACAGAGCCGCCGCGACGGAGGCATGCTGTCTGACTCCTCGGTCCACAACGCACTCAAGCCGCTGTCGGCGTGTCTGGCGACCGCTCGGCGCGAGGGGTTGATTCGCCACAACCCGGCGGCTGACGCGACCCTGCCACACCGCCCGCGCGTGGATGACGACGAAAACGCCCAACCCTTCCCGCTCACGGCCGACGGCGAGCCGACGATGGAGCTCGTTGTCGCGCTCGTCAATCCTCGCTACCGCCTGATCTTCGAACTGCTCGCGGCCACGGGGGTACGCCGCTCTGAGCTCTTGGCGCTTGAGGGTCGCCACCTTGCGCTGTCGGGCGAGCAACCGCACGTCAAGGTGCGCCAGCGGGTGCGTCGGCAGAAAGGCAAGGGGCTCGTTGTGGGGCCGCTCAAGTCCCGCTATGCGCGGCGCGACCTTCCTATTCCGCTCGCGCTTGCCGACCGGCTAGCGGGATCTGAGAACGGCGGAGAGGGCGGTTGTGTTCCCGAGCCGAGCGGGCACGTTGCTCGACCCGGACAACCTGCACGAGCGGGTGCTGTCCCCGGCGCTTGCCGAGGCAGGCGTCGAGTGGGCCGGCTTTCACACGTTCCGGCACACCGTCGCGTCGCGGCTCTTTGCTGAGGGGCGGAACGTCGTGCAGGTGCAGCGATGGCTCGGCCACCATTCGGCCAGCTTCACGCTCGACACCTATGTCCACCTGCTCGACGCGCGACCTCGGGGTGCCGCTCGAGCCGGTTCGGGGCAAGGAAAAGGCAAGGGAACGTCCGGAACCAGCCGCAAACGCAGGAGTAGCCGAGCGCGTAGAAATGCTGTCCTAGCAGGGGAAACGCCGAAGGGACGAAAAGCGGCGGAAACGCCGATGTCGGCTTCCCAAGCCGAAGGTCGCGGGTTCGAGGCCCGTCGTCCGCTTCTCACCGTTTCTCATGCTCAGGCGCGCTTTGTGCTGCTGTCGCTGAAGCAGGTTCTGCAAGTCGACTTAGCCGCTCCTCGTCGTCCTCCCCCGCCGCCTCTAAGGCACGGGCAAATCGCGTCTGCGAGAGCCGTACGCGGCGAGTGCCTGTGCATGGACTCGACCGCACCCGCAGGACGCTGTCGCGCAGCTCACGCTCGGCCTGCAGCTGGTCTGCCTGCCGGTGGTCGCCTCCCAGCCGGCACCCGAAGGTTCGCGGCTGACGTCCGAGCTCGCCAGGGACGCCCTCGCCGGGCGTCCCTGGCGTCTTTCGCTCTAGCGGTGGGCGTCGACTGAACGCCGGCGGCTGAACCCGCGCGCATGGTCGGCATCGCGTGCGACGACGGTGCGGAAGACTCCGTCCCTGAAGATCCGCAGCCGGCGGGAGTACACCGAGCACCGGCTCGCGTCGCGCAGGCGCGTACGGCGCACCGTGCGGAAGCTACCCGTGCTGGTGCGCTTCTGGATGGACACGATCGCGCCGTCGTGCGTCGGGCACGAGCGCCCCGAGAAGCGGACCAACTGACCGCGACGGGGGGTGCTGTCACTCAGGAAGAGGCTCACTCGCTGGCGGACGAGCACGGTTACGGCCGAGCTGAAGAGATTCCCGACGCGCACGCGATAACGAGTGTTCAGTCGCGGGCGGCGCGCGAAGGAGAAGTTCCCGTTCGAGCTGGTGGTGGTCGTGGCGATGTCGTTGACGAAGCTCGTGTACGGGTAGGGCGCACCGTCCAGGCGGACGGTCCGACCGGCCTTGTTGTTTCCCGTCAGCCGGCCGGAGAGCACCGTGCTACGACCGAAGACGATCGGGTTCGGCGTCCCGCGGAGACTCAGTGTCTCCACGTTCCCTGGTCCACCTTGGTGACCGGGCTTGTGGTTGGCCTGCGCTACGACGGGCAGGACGAGGGCGACCGAGAGCGCGCTCGCGATGAGGAAGATGCGGTTCAAGCGGACCTTTCTGGTGGTTGTGCAGGTGCGCAGGCCTGCAGCCTGCTGCCGCTCGTTACAACCCGTCCCGCGCCCCGACGTTGCGGCTTAATCGCGAGAGCGAGGTCGGCCTCCCGCGGTCGGTCATCGGCCCGAGCCTCGCTTGAGGTGCCGGTAGAAGCTCCTAACCGTTGCCTCGGCCTCGCGGACCGTGTACCTCGCCTGTGAGCCGCACCGCATCTAGGACATGGCCGCTGCGGGCAAGCTGCGCTGCGCCAAGGACGGGCGGCGGCCCCTGTTCCGGACCGAGTGGCTCTCAGGAGGCGTAACATCGAGGCCAGAGGCACATGGTGGAAGTGGGCGTTGTGATGGCTCTCGTCGGGGCCGCCCTGCTGGTGGTCGAGGCCCATGTGCCCGCGGGCTTCGTCGGAGCGGTCGGCGCGGTCGTGCTCGCCGGCGGTGCGGCCCTCGCGATCGCCGGCGCGGGTGGCGGGCTCGGACTCGTGCTCGCCGCGCTGTTGGCCGCAGGCGCGGTGGCGGGACTGTGGCTCACGGTCGTTACGCGCGAGGCGCTCGGCACGCGCCGCCTACGCGCCGCGTCAGGCCGCGAGGCGCTCAGCGGCCGGGTGGGAGTGGTGCGGAGCTGGAACGACGTGGGCGGGCAGGTCTTCGTTGACGGCGCCCTATGGCGTGCGCGTAGAAGCTGGGCGGACGAGGAGGGCGACCTCCGGAACGGCGACCCGGTCGTCGTCGAGCGGGTCACCGGGCTGACGCTCGCCGTACGCAAGGCCGAGGAATGGGAGGAGCAGTGGTGACCGTCCTGGTGATCGTCGTCGTAGTCGCGGTCGCGGCCGCGGTGCTCGCAGGGGCCTCCGTGCGGGTTCTGCGCGAATACGACCGCGGGGTGGTCTTCCGACTCGGCCGCCTCATCGACCAGAAGGGGCCGGGGCTGGTGCTGCTTGTTCCCGTGGCGGACCGTATGGTGCGCGTCAGCCTGCGAACCGTCACGTTGCGGATCCCGCATCAAGAGGTGATCACGCGCGACAACGTCCCGGTGAGGGTGGCTGCGGTTGCCTACTTCCGGGTGATCGACCCGAACCGCTCCGTTCTGGAGGTCGAGGACTACATGAACGCCACGCTGCAGATCGCCCAGACGACCCTGCGCTCGGTGCTCGGAAAGGCCGAGCTCGACACACTCCTCTCAGAGCGCGAGCATCTCAACGAGAGCCTGCAGCAGATAATCGACGAGCAGACGGAGCCCTGGGGGATCAAGGTCACGATCGTCGAGATCAAGGACGTCGAGATTCCTGAGCGCATGCAGTCCGCCCTGGCTCGCCAGGCCGAGGCAGAGCGCAACCGCCGGGCCAAGGTGATCAACGCCGAGGGCGAGTTCCAGGCGGCCGCGAAGCTGGCGGAAGCCGCGGAGGTCATCGCGCCGAATCCGGTCACGCTCCAACTGAGGTACCTGCAGGCGCTGACCGAGATCAGCGGCAACCAGAGCTCGACCATTGTCTTCCCCTTGCCGCTCGACATGGTGCGCCCGCTGCTCGAGCGGGGCATGGGCAACGCGGCGACCGCCTCGGAGAAGACCACCGCCGCGACCCCGGAGAAGGCCCACCTCGAGGCCGACGCCGGCGTGCCCTTGCCGCCCCGGCGCGAGCCGATGGCCTCAAAGGGGGCCCGCGGCAC
>CAWJPU010000007.1:0-151479 GCA_963844805.1 uncultured Thermoleophilaceae bacterium | reverse complement strand
GCGCGGACGTGGGTTCGAGTTCCACGTCGCAGTGCAGGTGACACGGCGCGGCCAAGGGCGTAGTGTCGCGGTGGCCCTTCGGAAGGAAAGATGCCATCGGCCGAACGTTTCTTCGACGACCCGCGGTATCTGAGTACCGTCGTCGCCGAGAAGTCGCCGGCAGAGTCGGCGGCACAGGCGCGGGCCGCGGCACACTTGGCCGCGTGCGATACCGGAGCATCGATCCTGGACGCAGGGTGTGGAAACGGCCGCCACTCGCTCCCGCTTGCGCATGACGGTTTTCGGGTTATCTCGCTGGACCGATCCCGATCGCTTCTCGCCGCGGCGCGGTGGGCGCGGAGTGGCGCAAGGTGGCCGCGCTTCGTGCTGGGCTCGTACACCGCGGTCCCGGTCGAAAGCGGAACCCTGGACGCCGTACTGTCGCTGGGCACCGCATTGGGATACCTCGGGGACCGCGGCGACCGGATGGCCCTGCGCGAGTTCCGGCGAGTGCTGGCGCCCGGAGGGCGAATCGTCATCGAGACGCTGCATTCCGCCGCGATCGGCGAGAAGCTCCGCGAGCGCGAGGAGCGGCCGCTGGTCGGCGGGGGCACGCTGCGCTTCGAGCGGCGTTTCGAACAGGCCCGGCGCGTGATGCGCGAGGAGCAGCGATTCGAGGACGGCACGGCGGCCGATCAGCCGCGAGCCTACGACCTACGCGTCTACAGCGAGCGCGAGCTCTGCCGCATGCTCGAGCGCGCTGGGTTCGCGGTTGTCGGACGCCACGCTTCGCTTGCCGGCGATGGGGAGCCGTCGCCCGGCACGCCTCTTGTGCTCGTAGCTGAGGCGCGCTGACCGCTGCCGCCACGGGCGGGTCTAGCCGGTGGCGAGCAGGTCGATCTTCGCCGCCAGGATGAAGTCGTTGCGGCTCAGCCCGTTCGCGGTATGAGTCCAGGTCCGGAACGCGGCGCGGCCCCATGTCACTTCGATCTCAGGGTGGTGACTCTCGGCCTCGGCCAGCAGTGCGACTCGCGCGACCAGGCCGAACGCCTGGCTGAAGTCGTCGAATGAGAACTCGCGGCGCAGCGCGATAACGCCGTCGCGCTCCCACTCCGGCACCTGCCGGTGCAGGTCCGCCGCCTCGTCCTCGCCCAGCGGCGGGGTGCCGGGCGGGTACTCGCGGGAGTGTTCGCGGGTGAGGTCGTTCACTCGCGCAGCCTACTTGTTGCCTCAGGCACGTCTGTCCCCCCGCGCCGGCCCTCCGGGCGTAGCCGCCAATGGGCAGCTCGCTGTTTGCGGATGGCCGTGAGGTTGGGATTGATGGCCTGGATGCGAGAGCGCACCGGTGCCTGCTCGCGAATGCCGCCCGCGCCGCTCGACCGCACTCGCGGGCCGGGACGCGTCCCGGCGTTCTGGGAGGCCGGCGGCGCTAGCCTTGCCGTGGGCCCCACCGGCCTGCGCGCAAGTATGACCGGGACCGGCACACGCGGAGCGAGCTTGAGCGCCGTGGGCGATCTCTTCGCGCGTGGCGATGACCCTTACGCCGGCGCCGACCCAACGACGTCGCGCACCGCGGTGGCCGTCCTGTCGCTGCTGCACGGAGCCCTCATTCTTGGGTTCCTGCCGCTCTTTCCCCCCACCGAGGGGGTCGGGCCGGTGGCAGGCTGGATTCTCGCCGGCGCAGTCGTCCTCGCCGACGTCGTCGCCGGCGTGGCGCTTCTGCGGGAGCGTCGCGATGTCCGCTTCAACGTGCTGCTGGCGCTGACCTATGCGGGAATCGGCGAGATCCTGCTGATCCAGGCCCTCTCCCAGTCCGTGCTGCCCTACCAGCTCTTCCTGCTGATCTGGGTGGGAGCGGCCGCCGTGCAGCCCGCTCGGCGTGCCGGCGCCGTGCTCGTCGGGATCCTGCTCGCGACACTGGCTCCGCTCGCCCTGGAGGAGGGGACGACCGAGGAGCGGGACATCGTGGGCAGGGCGCTGCTGTTCGCCTCCGTCGGCCTGGTCCTCATCGTGTACGTGAACTACGTGCGAGCCCAGCGGCTGGGCCTGCAGAAGCAGGAGAGATACGCACGCAAGGAGGCCGATGCTGCGACGAAACGGGTTCGCGACCTCCAGTGGATAACCGACGCGACGCTCGCGCACCGCGCCCTCGATGAGCTGCTCGACGAGCTGCTGGAGCGAATCACCCGGGTCTTCGAGGCCGACCACGGCGCGATCCTCCTGAGCGTCGGCGACGGCCGCCGCCTCGAGGTGGGAGCGTCGCGGGGGGCGAGCAGCCAACCCGGGAATGAGACGGCCATCGCGCCCGAGCAGGAGTTCGCCTCACGCGTGGCGGCGGAGCGGCGGCCGGTCGCACTCGAACGCGAGGGAGGTGGCGGCTCGTCCACACCGGCAGCGGGCCCCCGCTCGTTGCTCGGCGTGCCTCTTCTGGTCAGCGCAAGGACCATCGGCGTGCTCTACGTGGGGACGCGCGCGCCCCGTCATTTCACCGAGGCCGACACCGCGCTTCTCGAGCTGGTCGGTGACCGCGTCGCGCTCGCCGTCGACGGCGCACGGTTGTTCGAGCGCGAGCGCCACATCGCCGAGACGCTTCAGCGGAGCCTGCTGCCGGAGCTGCCGCGCATTCCGGGCACGAAGGTGGCCGCGCGCTACCAGCCGGCGGGCGGAGGCACCGAGGTGGGGGGCGACTGGTACGACGTGCTCGAGCTCGACGACGGGCGCATCGCGCTGGCCATGGGCGACGTGGTCGGTCGAGGCGTGCGCGCCGCGGCACTGATGGGCAAGCTCAGGACTGCGCTCGAGGCATATGCGCTGGATGGGCACTCCCCGGTGTCCGTCATACAGCGCCTGCACTCGCTCATGGAGAGGCAGCACCGCAGCGAGATCGCGACCCTTTTCTGCGTCATCCTCGACCCCGACGACGGCAGCGCGGAGTTCGCCAACGCCGGTCACCTGCCTGTCCTCGTCAGGGGCCCCGACGGGAAGGCCTCGTTCCTGGGCGCGGCGACGTCGCCGCCCCTCGGTGCGCTGCCCTACAGCCGATTCGCGCAGGACAGTGCGCAGATCGCCTTCGACTCGACGCTCCTGCTCTTCACAGACGGCCTCGTGGAGCAGCCGGGGGTCAGCATCGAGCTGCGCCTCGAGGAGCTCCGCGCGCATCGTGGAGGCGGGCCCCGCCGACCCGGAAGCGCTGTGCGAGGTGGTGATGGCCCGGATGCTGGTCGACTCGGAGCCGGGCGACGACGTGGCACTGCTTGCGTTCACGCTCTCGAAGCTGCCCAGGCAGGGCTTCATGCTCGAGTTCCCGGCGGAGCCCGAGGCGCTGGCGTCGATCCGGACCGCTCTCGAGCGGTGGCTGAAGCAGACGACGGCAGGCCAGGAGGACGTCTATGCGATCAAGGTGGCGTGCGGGGAGGCCTGCGCCAATGCGATCGAGCACGCCTATCGGCCCGGGGATGCGGCCTTTCGGCTGGAGGCCACGCTCGGTCAGGACGATGTGCTGATCGCCATCCACGACCACGGAACGTGGCGGGAGCAGCGGGGGGTGGATCGGGGCCGCGGGCTCGCGCTCATGGACGCGCTCATGGATTGGACCGAGCTGAGCCCTTCGGCGAACGGCACCACGGTGCGGCTCCGGCGTCACCTCTCGCCCAAGGAAGCCCCGTGAGACAGCTGGCCACGCTGAAGCTGGACCAGGTCCGTGGCGTCACCGTGGCCAGCATCGCGGGGGAGATCGACCTGTCCGACGCGGGAGAGCTGCAGGCCACGATCTCCGATGCGGTTCCCAACCATGCGGCAGGGCTGGTCGTCGAGCTCAGCGAGGTCACCTACCTCGACAGCGCCGGCGTGGCTCTGCTGTTCGACCTCGCCCGGCGAGTCGCCAGGCGCCAGCAAATGCTGGGGATCGTCGTTCCTCGGGAGGCGCCGGTGCGCGAGATCCTCCACCTGAGTGGAGCGGCCGACGCGCTGACGCTTCATGATGAGCTCGAAGAGGCGCTCGAGCGCATCAGAACCACCGCGGGGGACAGCTGACGGCAGCGCGCGATCCCGGTCTGGCAGCATCCCGCGGCATCGAAGCGGTCAAGGGGAGGGGTTGAGCGTGGGGGAGTCGAGACGAGCGAGGATGGCAACCGTGGCCGGTCTGACCGCGGCCCTGGCGCTGGGACTCGCGGGACCGGCCGAGAGCCGGCCGCGGACGACCCTCGAGCAGACGATCCTCGATCGCGACGGAGACAACCGGCTCGAGGCGGGCCCGGGTGACGATTACGAGGTGCGCCCCGACCTCGGCGGGCCGCCCTCGCCCAACCGCGAGCGATCCCGCGTGCCCCAGCTGTTCTTCGGCCAGCTCACCGACATGCACGTGGTAGACGAGGAGTCGCCGTTGCGTGTCGAGTTTCTCGACCGCCTCGGGCCTCCGTTCACCTCGGCCTATCGACCGCACGAGGGGCTTTCGCCTCAGGTGATGAACGAGATGGTGCGCCAGATGCGCAACACGGTGAGCCCGATCACCCACGAACGGCCACAGCTGGTGATGACCACCGGCGACAACTCGGACAACACTCAGCTCAATGAGACGCGCTGGTTCATCGACCTGCTCGATGGCGGCAAGACGATCGACCCGAACTCCGGCGTGCCGGTGCCCGGCTGTGAGGCCACGCCCGGCTCCATCTACGACGGCGTGCGCAACAACAACGAGTACTACGAGCCGGACTCGAGCGCGACGCCGCCGAGCGACAACGAGGACGGTCGCGGTTACTCGCCCGACCGCGGCGAGAACTCCACCGAGGCCGGGCGCGACAGCTCGGTCCGCGACTTCCCGGATCTCTTCGAGGACATGAACGAGCCCTTCAGGGCGACCGGGCTGGGTGTCCCCTGGTACGGGATCTTCGGAAACCACGACGCGCTGGTGCAGGGCAACCAACCCCGAAACCCGGCCTTGGAGGCGATCGCGACCGGCTGCGTGAAGATCAGCAGCCTTTCGGACGCGGGTCTCGACGCGGTGCGGAGCGAGCTCACGCCGAAGGAGCGGGAGTCCGGGTTCATCTCGCACCCCGGCGCGCTGGCTTCGGTCCGGAACATGCTTGTGGCTCCGCCTGCGGGCGCCACGACCACCAACGTGCCCCCCGACGCACGGCGACGTCCCCTCCGAAAGCCCGAGTACATCGCCGAGCACGCGCAGACGACCGGCACGCCCGTGGGCCACGGCTTCGGCATGCGAACCCCTCCAGACGAGCTTGCGCTGGGACAGGGCTATTACTCCTTCGAGCCCAAGCCCGACGACCCCGACCAGCCCGGGGAGCAGGGCCTGCCGCTCCGGTTCATCGTGCTCGATTCGATCGCCGAGAACGGCGGCGACGGCGGCAACATCGATGAGGAGCAGTACCAGTGGCTCGAGCAGGAGCTCGATCAAGCCCAGGCCGACGAAGAGCGTGTGCTCGTTTTCGCCCACCACACGCTCGACACGATGAACCAGCCGCCCGTCAGCCAGTTCCCCCCGGGAGACCAAGGAGGCAACACGAACGAGTTGGTCCACTTCGGTACCGAGCCCGAAGGAGGCGACGGTCGTCGTCCGCCGTGCCCGAGCGCGATGCCGGAGACGCTCCGTTGCCAGTTCCTGCGCCATTCGGCGGTGGTGGGGTTTGTGGCGGGCCACGAGCACAAGAACAAGGTGCTTCCGTACGAGCGGCAGCCCGGTGCCGGTCCTGCGCAGGGCGGCTTCTGGGAGGTTGCCACGGCGGCGCACATCGACTGGCCGGAGCAGTCGCGTGTGCTGGACCTCGTAGACAACCGCGATGGCACCCTCTCGATCTTCGGCACGCTGCTCGACCACAGTGGCGCGGCCGACCCGGGAGGCCCACCCGCGCGGAACGACGGGCAGGGCTCCTCGTCCCCCGCGGTGCAACGGCTCGCCTCGATCTCACGCGAGCTGTCGTTCAACGACCCCGATTCGTCAAACGGTGAGGACGGGCGCCCCGATGCCCGCGGTGGCGACGGCGACCGAAACGTCGAGCTCCTGATCAGGGACCCCTTCGCAAGACCCTGACTCGGGATCACCTTTCGTTGCTCTAGCTCCGAAGGCCCGAGACCCGCTCGGCCACGGAGCCGGTGGCGCGCAGCAGCGGGGAGGCCTCGATGTGGCCGTCCTCCAGCCGGACGGTCTGCGCGGGTGGCCGGCCGAGCTCGAACAGCAAGCGGTCCACAGCGCGGGCCGGGGCGAACATGGCGGGCTCCCTGAGCGGCCAGACCTCGCACCGCGGCTCGTCCGAGCCGGCGGAGTCCAGGATGCCGTTGACCGCGCGCCGGGCCGCCTCGTTGGCGCCCTCCATCGTCGCCAGGTCGGTGTGGGTACGGACGTAGTCCGAGGCCAGGAAGAGGTTGTCGACCTCCGTCACCGCCTCGGGGCGGTCGGCCCATGAGCCCGCGGTGTTGATCAGGAGCGGCTCGAGGTTCGAGGCCTCATTGGGGTTGGGGTAGACGATGCTCGGGTCGAGGAACCAGGCGAGCACGTTCGCGTCCTCGAGGACGTCGACCCCGGCATCGTTGAGCGCGGCCGTCAGCTGGGCCCAGACCTCCTCCTGGACCTCCTCCTTCGAGCAGTACATCGCCTGTTTTCGGTGCAAGACGCCCTGCTGCTCCCAGTCTGAGACATCGACCGACAGGATCCCCTCGACGCGGCCGTCGCCCATCTGCTCGAGATCGAAGCGATCCCAGAACTGGGCCTGCGAGATGGACGTCAGCGCCCAGGGAGAGTCGATGTAGATCGTGTGGCCGTGCCCGACCCGGACGTCACGGTCGAGGTAGAACATGATCCCGTTCATCCATCGCGTCCGCATGCGATGGAGGCCGGCGAGCCGTGGCTCCGCCTCCCTGAGCGAGTCGGTGGCCAGCAGGCGCATCACCTCGACGGGCAGCGCGGCGACATAGAAGTCGGCGCTGTCCTCGACCGGCTGGCCCTGATTCACAACGGTCACACCGCTCAGCCGCCCGTGCTCGTAGTGGAGCTCCTGGACCTGATGGTCGAGGCGGTAGTCGACCCCGAGCGCGCGCAGATGCGCCAGCCACGGATCGATCCAGACGTCGTTGGTGGGGCCGTTGAGCACCCGGTCGGCGTGGCCCCCGGGGCGGGACAGGTCGAACAAGAGCTGGAGCAGGATGTAGCCGCCGGTTCTGGCGCTCATCTCCCTCGCCTTGGCCGCCACCAGGCTCCGTGTGAGACCGTCGGCGAGGAACCGCTGGTAGCCGGCCGAGCGACTGCCCGCGCCCGAGAAGGTCCACCAGCTCTGGTTCTCGTACTCGACGAAGCGGCGCTTCTCGCAGCTCGTGAGGAGCAGGAGGAGACGGTTGACGAAGAAGAGCTGCTCGTGCAGAGGGATGCCGACGCTGGTGGCGTACTCGAGCAGCGAGCGAAAAGCGCGATCGAGGTCTCCCAGCGACGTAGGGAAGTGGGACGGAGTGACGATCTCGGTACCGCCGGCCCGGGCCATCTGCACCTCGGTGGCCGGGACGAGGTTCGCGAACACGCCGTCGGGCGACCCGGGGAAGGGGATCCGCTTCATGGTGTCGGTGACGTGGCGGTAGAAGCCGGGAAAGAACCGAAAGCCGTGTTCGCCCGGTAGGTCCCGGCGCCCGCCGGTCCCCGACCCCGGCACCGGCATGCTGCGGGCCTTGCCACCGGGGATCGAGCGGGTCTCGTAGACCGTGACCGCGAAGCCGCGCTCGGCCAGCTCGTGCGCAGCACTCATCCCGGCCACCCCGCCGCCGAGCACGATCACCCTGTGCGCCACGGGCGTGATCATTCCAGCCCCGCCGACGTTTCGGCGGAGCTCCGAGTCGGTACAGCGCGAGTAGCAGGAGGCGCCGTCGCACGGTGCGGCGGACGGACTTCCGCCCCGGAACGGATTCCGGGGCCCTCCGTTCTAGTCGGCCTCGCCGGTGAGCATCAGCCGCGGCTCTCTCGCCGTCGCACGCCACGCGACCCGGGCGGCCTGGACAGATCTTGCGCCTAACCCGGTGCGTTCTCGCCCTCGCCCCTGCGGCGCTCGCGGCGGGCCTTCAGACGGTCCCTCACGCTCGCGTCCTCGTCCTTTGCCTGAGGTACTGCTGGGCGACTGCGCTCAGCAAGGCGACGAGGATGCCGAGGCCGGTGAGGATGTAGATGATCGTGAAGATCTGGGCTCCCCGGTGTACTCGGGGCGATCATAGTCCCCGAAGACCGACCGTCGTGAGCGCGACGACCGAGAAGTAGAGCGCCTCGATGACCGTCCAGTCCTCGAAGCGCCAGTAGAACAGCGTTCCCGTCAGCACCAGGGCACCCGCGACGATGGGCAGCGCCCTGGCCTCGGGATCGCGCAAGACAGCGGCTACCGCACGCCTGAGTCCCCGGAAGGCCAAGAGGAGGGGGAAGCACTCCCTGCTGGTTCGTTGCCCCGGGCTGTTCTCCGTGAGCACGAGTGGGGTCCGCACCAGGATGGGCTGCAGACGGTCCGGCAGATCATGACGCGGTCCCTGCGACTTCGCGTGATCTAAGAGGAGAGGGGCCTGCCGACGTCCTCGCCGTAGCCGAACGCCGCCAGCACCGCCAAGGCGAGCGACATCGTTGTCTTCAGGACCGGACCGACCATCGGCGGTCACGGTAGGCGCCGCGCATGAAGCGTTTCTGAACCTGTCGCGGGCGCCCCACGAGGACAGCGCGCTCCGCCCCGTAGGTCAGTGCTGACTCGAGCCCGAACGGGCTCTGCGTTCCAGCACCGCCATCTCCTCCAGCGAACGCCCCGCTCCCAGGGCGACGCACGTCAGCGGATCGTCAGGCATGCGGACGGTCAGCCCCGTCTCGGCCTCCAGGCGCTCCGCCAGCCCCCACAGCAGCGCGCCGCCGCCGGCCAGCAGCAGGCCGCGTTCGGCCAGGTCCGAGGCCAGTTCGGGCGGCGTTTCCTCCAGCGTCCCGGTGACCGCTTTCAGGATCTCGGCGGCGAGCGGCTCCAGGGCCTCGCGCAGCTCTTCGCTGGTTATCACCACCTCGCGCGGAAGGCCTGTGGCCGGGTCGCGGCCGCGCACCGTGTCGCTCGCCTCGCGCTGGTCTGGCCGGACACTGCCGACCTGTCGCTTCAGGTGCTCGGCGCTTCGCTCCCCGATCGCCAGCCCGTGGCGGTGGCGCAGGAACGTCGCGACGGCCTCGTCGAAGTCGTAGCCCCCGACCCTGACCGACCGGGACGCGACGATCGCCCCCAGGGAGAGGACCGCGACCTCGCTGGTGCCGCCCCCTACGTCCACGACCGCTGTGGCCTGCGGCCGGTCGATCTCGAGGCCCGCGCCGATGGCCGCGGCCAGCGGCTCCTCGATCAGGTGGGTCGAGCGCGCCCCCGCGGCGATGCACGCCTCGATGAGGGCCCGCTCCTCGACGTCGGTGATCCCCGACGGCGCGCACATGATCACGCGCGGATGCGCGAAGCGGCCCTTCTCGACCTTGGCGAAGAAGTAGCGGAGCATCTGCTCGGTCACCTCGAAGTCGGCGATCACGCCGTGGCGGAGGGGTCGAACCGCGGAGATCGACGCCGGGGTCCGCCCGATCATCCGCTGCGCCTCGTCGCCGACGGCGTGGACGTCTCCGGTCGCCGTGTCGACGGCGACGACCGAGGGCTCGGAGACGAGAATGCCCTCCCCGCGCACGAAGACCAGCGTGTTCGCGGTTCCCAGATCGATCGCTATGTCGCGCCCGCCCGCGCGAGGCAACAGCGACCGCTTAGACCTCTTGACCTGAGCTGGCACCCCCCGCACCATAGGCCGCCGCCCGCGTGACGTAAGGTCAAGTCGTGCACCCATTCCGCGCGGCGGTGGAAGCCCGGGACATGGACGCGGCGGTCGCGCTGCTCTCCGATGACGTCGTGTTCCGCAGCCCCATCGTGTTCAAGGCCTACGAGGGGAAAGAGGCGGTCGGCCTGATCCTGCGCACCGTGCTGCGGGTCTTCGAGGACTTCCGCTACGTGCGCGAGATCGGCGCCGAGGACGCGCGGGACCACGCGCTCGTCTTCCGCGCCCGCGTCGGCGACCGCGAGATCGAGGGCTGCGACTTCCTGCACCTGGACGACAGCGGCTCGGTCGACGAGCTCGTGGTGATGGTCCGCCCGCTGACCGGCGCACACGCGCTGGCCGAGGAGATGGAAAAGCAGCTGGCCGCCGCGCAGGAGGGCATCAGCCCGTAACGGTCCGCAGCCGGTAGCGCGCGCGTCAGCCTCCTCAGACGCGGTAACGCGGCGCAGCGGGATCAAGCGGCCGTCGTGCAGCCGCACCTTGGCCCGCACGAGCATCGGCGGTTCCTAGGAAATACTGTTCGGCACGATGCGAGGAGCGCTCGGTCGGTGGTGGGTGCTCCTGCCGCTCTACGCGGTGCTGGCGGTGGTCGTCACCTGGCCGCTGGCGGCGCACCTCGGCAGCTCCATGACCTTCGGCGCGGAGCTGACCAGGACCGTGCCCCTGCTGAACCTCTGGACGCTGGAGTGGAACCAGGTCCAGATCGGGGACGGCTTCTCCGACTACTGGAACGCGCCGATCTTCTACCCGACGCCCGGGGCGTTCGCGCTGTCGGAGCCGCAGCCGCTCACCGGCATCGCATTCGCCCCGATCTCCTGGCTGACCGGCAACCCGGTGCTGGGCTACAACCTGATCGCCCTGCTCGTCCTGGCGCTGAACGGCTACAGCGGGGCCAGACTGGCGCGGGCGCTGGGCGCGTCGGCGGCGCCCGCCGCGCTGGTCGGGGCGATGGCGCGTCGGACTGCCCTTCGTGGCTCACCAGATGGGGGTCCTGCAGCTCACGGTCGTCTTTCCGCTGTTGCTGCTGATCGAGGCCATCCTGCGCTGGGCGCCGAGCGGCGGCTCCTGGCCCGCCGCGCGCATCGGCCTGTGGCTCGGGGTCGCGTTCCTCACCTGCGGCTACTACGGCCTGTTCGCCGTCGCCGGGATCGGCCTGGCGACGCTGGCCCTGGCCAGGCGCGACTGGCTGACCCGCCGGCGGCTGCCCGACTACGCCGTGGCGGTCGGGGTCTTCGCCGTCCTGGCGCTGCCGGTGGTGCTGGGCCAGGCCCGCTACACCAGCGGCTACCACCGCTCCGACGACGTGATCCGCGAGCTGAGCGCCGGCTTCGGCGACTACTGGCGCCTCGACCAGCGGGCGCTGGGCGCCGGCGTGGCCCCCTGGCTGCGAGAGGTCGGCGAGGGCCACGGCCTCTACCCGGGCACCATCCTTCTCGCCCTGGCGATCGCGGGCTTGGTGGTCAGCGTGCGGAGGGCCCGATGGTCGGACGAGCTTGACGAGCGCCGGCTGCCGTGGTTCCTGCTCATCGGCGTCCTAGTGGCGTGGCTGCTGAGCGGGGGCCTCAAGCTGGACGTCCTCGGGCTTCGGCCGTACGACGCGGTTCGCGCGCTGATTCCCGGGTTCGACGAGCTGCGCAACCCGGCGCGGTTCGCGGTGGTCGGCGAGGTGTTCCTGCTCGGGCTGGCCGCGCTGGGGCTGAAGGCGCTGTGGGGTTGGCGCGGGCGGGCGGGCCCGATCGCCGCCGCCGTGCTCGTCGCGCTGGCGGTGGCCGAGGTGAGCATCGCCCCGGTGCGGCTGTTCGAGCCCGCTCCGACCGCGCGGTGGGCCGGCTGGCTCGAGCGCCACGCCGGGCCGTCGGGGCGGGTGATGGCGTTCGTGCCCTTCCCGCCCAGCGGGCAGGTCGGCGAGTTCCAGGAGACGACGGCGCGCATGGTGCAGGCGGTGGACACCGGCCTGACGGCGGTGAACGGCTACTCCGGCCTGTTCCCCGACAAGTACGAGGTCCTGGCCAACGCCATGTACGGCTACCCGACGAGCCGGGGGGACGCTGCGATGCGCGCGTACGGCGTGCGCTACGTGGTGGTCTCGACGCGATGGCTCAGAGGCGACCCCCGGCGCCGGGCGTGGCTGACGACGCGCCACCGGCGCCTCTACGACGACGGCGAGACGGCCGTATTCGCGCTGCGCGCAGCGACAGGCCGGCCGTAGAGGGCAGTCTGCGGCTTAGTACGTAGCGTCCGATCAGCGGGCCACGGATGCCTGCGCCCCGCGCGGGGGCGATCCTCCCAGCCATGGTCACCGCGTCGCTAGCCGAACGATTCGCCGCACCCGCGAGGGATCCCCGGCCCGTGATGGAGCGAGAGGTCTCTGATCTCATGACTCCGGGCGTCATCTCGATCGCCGAGAACACGTCCGTCGGCCGGGTCTTCCAGGCGTTCGCCGCCCACCCCGTGCACGCGATCCTCGTCACGGGCGCCCAGACGGGGGCTCCGCTGGGATGGATAACCGTTCACGGGCTTCTCGGATGGGTCGAGCTGTCGCTGGCGCGGCCCGCTCGCGAGGCCGTGACCGAGCGCGCGCTCGCCGTTCGGGGGACTGCTCCTGCCTCCCAGGCGCTCACCCTGATGCTGTCCCAGAACGTGACCCACCTCCTGGTTCGTCAGGGCACGTCGGGGACGCCGGAAGGTGTGATCTCCGAGCGCGACATCGTGGTCGCCCGGGGATTCTGACGTGACCCGCCTTCCCGAGAAGCGCCACGTGGCCGGCAAGATCGTCGGGCGTGCAGAGTGAGCGGCCCGGTCGTGATCGGCGTCTCGGGCACCGAGCGAGACGGGGACGCTCTGGCCCTCGGCTTCGTGCTCGCATCGGCCTTGGCCCTGGAACCGACAGTCGCCACCGTGGCCGCACCCCGGCTGCCCGGTCGAGAGCCGGCGCCGGAGGAGGAGGCGGACGCGCGCGCCGCCGGCCTGCGGCTCATCGACGACGCACTGGGTTCGGCCGGCCACGGGAGCTCCCCGGCGAAGAGGACGGCGTGGCTGGATTGGTCGCCCCAGCGTGGGCTCAACGAGCTCGCGGGTTCGGTGCGCGCATCGCTTGTGGTGGTCGGCTCCTCGCACCGCGGGTCGGTCGGACGTGTCCTGGCCGGCGCCGTCGGAGCCGACCTGCTCGGCGACGCTCCGTGCCCGGTTGCGTTCGCGCCGATCGGGTTCGGTCAGGCCGATCGGCCGCCACTCACACGCGTTGGCGTCGGCTACGACGGCACGGTGGCCGGGGCGCGGGTGCTCGACTACGCCGCCGGCCTGGCCAAGGCACTGAAGGCCCGCCTCCGCATTCTCACCCTCGTCCACACGCTGCAACCGGTCCCGCCGGCCCATGACGGAGACGTCGCCGGGATCCGGCGGGCGCTCAACGAGGCCGTGAGAACCCGGTCCGGCGAGGGACCCGTCGAGGCGCGGCTCGTCGAAGAGATCGGGGCCAGGCTGACCGACGACACGGATGTCGGGCTCATGGTCGTCGGCTGCCGCCGCGGCGGCCGGCTGGCCCGCTTCGTCAGCGGCTCGGTCTCGGCGGAGACCGTGCGGACCGCCGGTTGCCCGGTAGTGGTCGCTCCCTACGACCCTGAGCGCGCCGCCGCGCCCACTCCTCCCGAGACCCTGGCTTCCTGACGTGGGGGCAGCGGGGGCACCCTCGCTCCACGCGGCCCTTTGCGATCCGGCCCTGTACCCGCATCGCCCGGACCGGGTCGACGTCCTGGAGACCCACATCTCCACCGTCTACCTGGCGGGCGAGCTGGTCCTGAAGGTCAAGAAGCCGCTGGTCCTGCCCTTCCTCGACTACGGCACGCCCGACCTGAGGCGCCGGATGTGCGAGGAGGAGTTGCGGCTGAACCGGCGGCTCGCGCCGAGCCTCTACCTCGGCCTCCGGGCCCTCGTTCCAGACCGCGACGGTCCGCTCGGCTGGCGCCTGACCGACGACGCGCGCGACCCCCAAGCGCGCGAGTACGCCGTTGCGATGAGCCGCTTCGACGAACGCCACACGCTGGCGAGCCTGCTCGATGCCGACCGCGCCCGACCTGAGGACCTGGAGGCCCTCGGGCGCCGCCTTGCGCGCTTCCACCTCGCCGCGTCCACGCTCGTGGACGCCGCGGGCTGGCCGTCGCGGCTGGCGAGGGCAGTGGAGGAGAACTTCGACACGCTGGAGACCCTCCCCCGCTCCACCCATAGCCGGGGAGCGGCTCGCGGCGGGTCGTCGCTTCTCGTCCGCGTTTCTGGCCGGCTGGGACGAGGTGCTCCGGGCGCGGATCGGACAGGGGTGGATACGCGACGGTCACGGCGACCTGCGCGCGGAGCACGTGCTGACGGGCGGCCCCGAGCCAGAGGTCTTCGACTGCGTCGAGTTCGACCCGCGCCTGCGGGAGATCGACGTCGCCGCAGACTTGGCCTTCCTGGTCATGGACCTGGTCTTCTCCCGCCGCGAAGACCTCGTCGACGCGCTCTTGGCGGGCTATCGCGAGGGGGGAGGCGACCCCGGCCCCGACCGGCTGCTCGCGTTCTTCGCCGCCTACCGGGCATGGGTGCGCACGAAGGTCCACGCCCTGCGAGCGGCCGAACTGGAGCAGGAGGGCCGGCCCCACCGGGGGGCGGACGAAGAGGCAGTTCGCCTCGCCGGCCTGGCCCGAAGGCTCGCGTGGCGCGCCCGCGGGCCTCAGCTCGTTGTGCTCGCCGGCCCGGCGGCCAGCGGGAAGAGCTTCCTAGCCGCGCATCTGGCGCCGCGCGCCGGGCTCGCGCACCTCGAGTCCGATCGCGTCCGCAAGGAGCTCTTGGGCCTGGCGCCAGACAGCAGGGCGCCGTCCGAGGCGTATGCCGCCACTCAGAACGAGCGGACCTACCGGGCGCTCGGACGCCGAGCCGCCGGTCACCTGAGGTCGGGTCAGGGCGTCATCGTCGCTGCGACCTTTCGCTTCCGGCGAGACCGGGAGGCCTTCTTCTCGGGGCTCGATGCGGCGGGGGAGGAAGGAAGGCTCGTCGTCGAGTGTCGCGCCCCGGTCGAGGTCCTGCTCGACCGCGCAGAGCGCCGGGAGAGCGCCGCTCATCGCGAGTCCGACGCCGGACCGGCCCAGGCCAGTCGCCAGGCAGCCGAGTTCGAGCCAGTCGACGAGCTGGGGCCGGCCGGCCACCTGAGACTCGCCACCGACCGCCCGGTCGCCGATATCGCGGACGACGTGGAGGCCCATCTGGATGCCCGCCTGAGGCTCGGCCCGATGGGGGAAAAGCCGCAGCCGGATCGCGGGTTGCGCCCGACGCCGAAGCAGGTGGGCGAAGCGAGGATCGAGCCATGAGCGCACACGTGGCAGACGACGGGCCGGCCCTGTCCGTGCTGCGGCGGCGGGTCGCCGACGTCATGTCCCCGGGCTGCATCACGATCCCCGCGAACGCGACGGTGGCGACCGCCGCGGCGGCGATGGAGGCGCACAGGGTCCACGCGATCCTCGTCGTCGACCCTCAGGCCTGCACGCCGATCGGTTGGATCACCGCGCGCGGCCTGCTCCGCGGCACCGACGAGGGCCGCCGTCAGGGCGTCGCCGAGGGAGTCATCGACGAGCAGATCACGGCCATCGACCGGGACCGCCCGGTCAAGGTGGCGCGCTATGCCCTCTCACTCGGAGGGGTGACCAGGCTGCTGGTTCGCGCCGCGGGAGCGGACGCGCCGGAGGGCGTGCTGACCGAGCGCGACATCGCGCACGCGAGCCTGCTGGATTGACCGACCCTGGGCGGCCGAGCGTTGCGGCTAAGTACGCATCGATTCCGGGGCTTCTCGCCGAGGCCGGAGGGCCTGCTGAGGAGCCATGCTCGCTGCATGACGGTGTCCAAGGTCATGACCCCCGGCTGCCTGACGGTCTCCGACGCGGCCACCGTGGCCGACGCTGCGGGCGCCGTCGATCGCCACGGCGTGAGCTCGGTGCTGGTCGTCCACGCCGAGAGCGCCACGCCGCTCGGGTGGGCGACCGCCGGGTCGCTGATGGATCGGATGACCGCGGGCGACGACGCGGCCAGCGCGTTGGCTGCAGTGTCCGAGGAGATCGTCTGGGTGGCGCCGACGGATACCGTCGCTCAGGCTCGCGACCTTCTGAAGCGGACCGGGGCGAGGCGGCTGCTGGTACGCCGCAACCCGAACGTTGCCCCCGACGGGGTGGTGAGCGAGTTCGATCTCGCCACAGAGGCGGCCCCGTGAGTGACGAGCATCGCCGGAGCTGCGCCGTGGTGGGCTATGACGGGTCTGAGGCCGCGAGGCTCGCGGTGCAGGGCGCGGCCGATGAGCTCGACCCCGACGGAAAGCTGGTCGTGGTCTGCTCGGCCGGCCCTCGACCAGAACTGTCCGGGGCCTTCAATCTCGAGCGGGTCGTTGCGGACGGGCGCGAGCGTGCGCGGGCCGAGCTGCAGGCCCTGCTGATGGAGCTCCCGGGCCCGGTGCTGGACAGGAAGATCGACCTCGTGGTCGACGAGCGTGCGCCCGCCAAGGCGATTCTTCAGGCGGCTGAGGAGCATGACGCGGACCTGATCGCGATCGGCTCGCGCGGCCTCGGGGCGCGCCGAACCGCGCTCGGCAGCGTCTCGAACGGAGTGCTGCACGGCGCCCGCGTCCCCGTGCTCGTGTTTCCCGAGCGTCTGGCGCGCGGAGTGCCGGGCGCCGCCGAACGCGGCCCGGACGTCCAGGCCCCTCGGGCCCCGGCCGAGTGACCTCGAGAGTGGTCGTCGCCGGAGCCGGCGCCGCCGGGCTGGAGGCGCTCCTCGCCGTGTGGGAGCTCGCGGGAGAGCGGGTGGACCTCACGCTGCTCACGCCCGAGCGCTCATTCGTCTACCGGCCGGTGCCGACCGCGCGGCCGTTCGCTCTTGGACCCCGGAAGGAGCTGTCGCTGGTCGAGCTCGCCGACGAGCTCGATATGGGCCTGGTCGAGGACGAGCTGGCGGTGGTCGACGACGAGCGCGGAACCCTGCTGACGCGGGCGGGCGAGACGCTGCACTTCGACGCCCTGGTGGTTGCCGTGGGAGCCCGTCAGTTCGCGCCCTTTCCGCATGCGCTGGCCTGGCACGACGACGGCCGGGGGTCGGAGGGGTTCGGCGAGGTGCTCGAGGAACTGAAGACCGGCGCAGCCCAGAGCGCGGCCTTCGTGGTCCCGCCCGACGCCGGCTGGCCCGTGCCCGCCTACGAGCTCGCGCTCATGGCGTCGGCTTCCGCGCGGCTCGCCGGCCGCGAGCCGCGGCTGTTCCTTGCCACCGCCGAGGAGGCGCCGCTGGCCGAGTTGGGGGCGGACGCGAGCCGCGTCGCCGCCGACAGGCTGGAGGAAGCACATGTCGAGCTGCTCACCGAGGCCTGGGTCGAGCCCCCGCCGCCCCCGGCGAGTGAGCGCGGTGCCGACTTCCTGACGCTCCTGTTTCGCCGCGCCGCGCCCCGGCGCCCGGCCCCGCGGCTCCACTGGGACGGCAGGTCGCGCGAGTTGCACGACGAGCGGCTGGTGTCCGTGATGGGAGTGCACGGGCGCTTCCTCCCGGGCCTGTCCCACGACTCGCATGGCTTCCTGCCGGTCGATGAGCACGCGCGGGTTCAGGGCGCGCGGAGCGTGTGCGCCGCGGGCGACGTCACCTCGGTGACCCTCAAGCACAGCCTCGTGGCCGCCGCCCAGGCCGGCGCCGCGGCCCGATCGGTGGCTGCCGCGCTCGGGGCGCCGGTCGAGGCCCGCCCGTGGGAGCCGCTCCTGCACGGCATCATCCTCGACGGGCCGCCGCTGCAGGCCCGGGAGATCGCCTTCGTCGACGACCCGGCCACGAGCACGCTGTGGTGGCCGCCCGGACGGGTGACGGGCCCCGCGCTCGCGCGGTTCTTGGCGAAGCGCGACAGGGCGGTCAAGCCCGGGCTCGGTTGGCACCCCCGCGGGCTGGCGGTGAGCGCCGCCCTCCGCCAGGGTCATGGCGCCGAGCAGTGGATGCCCCCTCATCTCGACCCGGACACCCTCATCGTCGACGCGGCCGACCGCAGCGAGCAAGCGTTGCAGCGTGCCGAGCGCGAGAGCCGAGTGCTGGCGCGCGCCGCGGGTGACCCACTCGACCGCTTCGAGCAGCGCGAGCACGAGGTGATCGCCCGCCTGGAAGCGGCCGGGTACCTGAGCCACGACGCCGACGCCGCGCGCTAGGCGAGCGTGGCTGCGAGCCGGCCCGCGACCTGCTCGGCGGCCAGTTCGACCTGTGGCGCCAGGCCGCGGCCGGCCTCGAAACTGCTCCCCTCGATCCCGATCAGCTCGAGCGCTGCCGGCAGGCGATCCAGCACGCGGCCCAGCTCGACCGCCTCCGCCACGCTCAGGTGATGGCTCGAGGAGCGGTGTAGCTCCCCGGCCAGCGCGCAGGTCGTGGCGTCGAGCCTGTGGATCGTCCCGGGAGGTGCGCCGGAGCTCACGGCGTCGACGAGAACGACCCGTTCCTCGCCCTCCCAGCGGTCGAGCAGCGCCGCGGGCTCGCCGTGTAGCTCCACCAGCCGCAGGCCGGGGCACGGCCGTTCGCGCAGCATGCGCACCACCGCGAGCCCGGCGGCGTCGTCGCGGCGCCAGTCGTTGCCGACGCCGATCACCATCACTCCCGGTCCACTTCGAGCCGAAGGAAGTGGGTGGAGCACGAGATGCAGGGGTCGTAGTTGCGGATGGCCTGCTCGCAGCGCATCCGCAGCTCCTCATCGCCGAGGTGCGCGTGTTCGGCGACGAAGGCGCGCAGGTCCTCCTCCATGCGGCGCTGGTTCTGCGAGGTGGGCGGAACGATCCGGGCGCCGACGATCACGCCTGCGTCGTCGAGACGGTAGGAGTGATAGAGGGTCCCGCGAGGGGCCTCCGTCCAGCCGTGGCCCGCCCCCGCTCGGGGCTCGGCGTCGACGGCGGGGCGCTCCGGCTCCTCGTAGCTCTGGATGATCCGCAGGGCTTCGTCGAAGGCGTACAGGACCTCGACCGCCCGCACCGTGATGCTCCGGAAGGGGTTGGTGACGGCCCCGCCCAGGCCGGCGTCGGCCGCCGCCTCGCGGGCGACTGGCGAGAGCCGCTCGGAGTTGAGCGCATAGCGGGCGAGCGGGCCCGTCAGGTAGGAGCCTCGCGCACGCACGCGCGCGTGAAGCGCGGTCGAGTGTTCCACCTGCTCTTCGACGAAGTGCTCGTCGAACTCCGCCGGGGCGATGTCGAGGCCCGCGGTCGACCGCAGCCGGCCGCGTTCGAGCGGGTACTCGCCCGGCTGGGACAGCGCGACGAGCTCCCAGTCGCATTCGAGCTCCGGATAGTCGAGAGTCGCGGTCCAGCGCACGGCCTCCAGTGCATCCTCGCGCGCACGCTGGAGCGTGGGGGCCAGCTCGCGAAGCTCCCGGGGGACGGGGCGCGGTAGAAGCCGCCGACTCGGACGTTGATGGGATGCACCTCACGCCCGCCCACCAGGCTCACGATCGCGTTGCCGGCTTTCTTGAGCCCCAGTCCGCGCTCGACCACCTCGGGGTGATCGCGCGCCATGGACACGGCGCTCTCGTAGCCCAGGAAGTCCGGGGCGTGCAGCATGAACAGGTGCAGGCAGTGGCTTTCGATCCACTCGCCGCAGTAGAGGAGCCGGCGCAGCACCCGGATCGGCTCGGGCACGGCCAACGCGAGGGCGTCTTCGATCGCCGCGATGGCGCTCATCTGGTAGGCCACCGGGCAGATGCCGCAGATGCGGGCGGTGATGTCCGGCGGCTCGGTGTGACCCCTCCCGAGCAGCAATCCCTCGAAGAACCGCGGCGGCTCGTAGATGCGCAGCTGGACCTGGTCGACCGCGCCTTCGCGGAGGCGGACGTACATGGCCCCCTCGCCCTCGACCCGGGCGAGCGCATCGGTGCGTATCACCCGCTCAGCCATCGCGCTCCCGAGCCTCGCTCTCCTCCCGGAAGGCGACCGCGCCGGCATTGAACGTGCGGTAGAGGCGGACCAGGTCGACGTCCTCGACGGGGCCGTGAGCCTGGAGCCAGCCGCTCAGCGAGGGCGGGTTGGGCTGCTCCATCGGGCCGAAGCAGCCGTAGCAGCCGCGGTCATAGGCCGGACACAGGGCTCCGCAGCCGGCGTGCGTCACCGGACCAGGCACGGCGTCCCGTGCGCGACCATCACGCACACGTTTCCCCGGCGCTTGCACTCGACGCACACGCTGTGCGTCGGGATCGCCGGCCGGCGTTCGGCGAGGAACGCGCTGATGACTTCGAGCAGCTGGTGCTTGTTGGGCGGGCAGCCCTGCAGCTCGAAGTCGACCTGCACGTGGTCGGAGATCGGCGAAGAGGACTCGAGGGTCGAGATGTACTCCGGGCTCGCGTAGACGGCCGACACGAAGTCGTCGACGTCGGCGAAGTTGCGCAGCGCCTGGATCCCGCCCGCCGTGGCACAGGCCCCAATCGAGATCAGCCGCCGCGACTGTTCGCGCACGCGGCGGATGCGCTCGGCGTCATCGGAGGTGGTGATCGAGCCCTCGATGATCGAGAGGTCGTATGGCCCCTCCACCGTCTGCCTGCCGGGCCTCGAGGAAGTAGGCGATCTCGATCTCGGACGCCAGCGCGAGCAGCTCGTCCTCCAGGTCGAGGATGCTGAGCTGACAGCCGTCGCAGGAGGCGAACTTCCACACCGCGAGCGTGGGCCGTTCACCGCGCGTCACAGCCGGCGTACCTCCATGTAGGGCGCGATCTCGTCGAGGCGGAACACCGGGCCGTCCTTGCACACGAAGGCCGGGCCCAGCTGGCAACGCCCGCAGTGGCCGATCGCGCACTTCATGCTGCGCTCGATCGAGATCCACATGCGGTCCCTCGCCACGCCCCGCTCGGCGAGCGCGGCTACGGTGAAGCGCATCATCACCTCGGGGCCGACGATCATCGCCATCGCCTCCTCGGGGTCGAAGCGGGCACCGGCCACCAGCCCCGGCACCACGCCGACCCTGCCGCGCCAGCCGGCGGTCGCGCTGTCGACGGTCACCCGCACGTCGACGTCGATGTCGAAGCGGCCGCCCCAGCTCTTGAGGTCCTCGGCGAACAGCAGGTCGGCCGGGGTGCGCGCCCCGTAGATCAGCGCGAAGTCGCCGTACAGCTCTCGGCGAGCGACCACCTCGAGGATCACCGGCCGCAGCGGTGGGAGCCCCACGCCGCCCGCCACCACGACGAGGTCGCGGCCGCGCGCCTGCTCCAGCGGCCACGACGTGCCGAACGGCCCGCGGACGCCCAGGACCTCCCCGGGCGCCGCGCGACAGAGCGCGCCGGACACCGCTCCGACGTCGCGGATGGTGTGGGTCAGCGGACCCTCGGGGTCGAGGTCTCCGCTCACCGAGACCGGGACCTCGCCGACGCCGAAGGCGTACAGCATCGAGAACTGCCCCGGCGCGAACGGCTCGAGCCGCTCGGGGCCCGCAGGCTCGAGGTCGAGCGTCCAGGTGTCGCTGGTCTCGCGCGTGCGGTCGGCGACGCGGTACGGCACGGGGACCATCGGGCCGCGCGGCGGCGCGATGGCGGGCTCAGCGGTCGGCGCCATGGCCGTACACGTCGAGCAGGCGCAGCCTGGTGGCCTGGAGGCGATCGACCATCACCCGGGCGAAGCGCTTCATCAGCTCGTAGCCGAGCTCGGGGTCCGACTCGAGCTTGCCGCGCAGGCACGCGCCGTCGAAGGCGGTGACCCTCGTCACACCGACCGACCGGATGTCGAACTCGGTTCGGTAAGGGGGAAACAACCAGGACCAGCCCACGACGTCGGGCTCGTGCAGAGTCTCGATGAGGATCGCCCCCCCTCTGGGGTTGAACACCTCGAGCGCGACGGCGCCTCGGCGCAGCACGTAGAAGGCGTTTGCAGGCTCGCCCTCGCGCTCGAGGTACTCGCCGTCCGCGTAACCGCGGTTCCTCGCGCAACCGGCGATCAGCTCGAGTTGAGCCGGGTCGAGCCCCGCCAGGGTGGGCACGTCGCTCAGCAGCTCATCGATCGTCTGCACCGGCATCCCCTCGTGCGCCGTCCGTAGCCCTGATCGCGGCCGCCTCCTCGGTGATGTCGATGGCCACCGGGCACCAGGCGATGCAGCGCCCGCAGCCTATGCAGCCCGAGGTGCCGAACTGGTCGATCCAGCTCCCGAGCTTGTGAGTCATCCACTGCCGGTAGCGCGACGGCCGCGTCGAGCGCACGCTGCCGCCGTGCACGTAGGAGTGGTCGAGCGAGAAGCAGGAGTCCCACTCGCGCACCCGCTCCGCCTCCTCGCCCGCGAGGTCGGTGTGGTCTTCCACCGTCGAGCAGAAGCAGGTGGGGCACACCATCGTGCAGTTGCCGCAGGACAGGCAGCGGTCGGAGACCTCGTCCCAGCGCGGGTGCTCGAGGTTGCGGAAGAGGAGGTCCCTGATGTCGGTGGTGTCCAGGGAGCGCGTCTGCTGCGAGGCGGCGTGAGCCACCACCTCCGCGGCCGCCCTGCGGTCAGTGTCCTCGGCGGTGCGCTGGGGCAGCTCGGCTAGCACCTCCTCGCCCTCGGGGCTGCCCGGCTCGACCAGAAACCGGTGGCCGTGCTCGTCGAGCAGCTCGGTCAGCGCCAGGTCGTGCCCTCCCGATACCCCGGGGCCGGTATCCATCGAGGCGCAGAAGCACGTGCTCGCCGACTGCCCGCAGCTGACCGCGACGATGAACGCGCCCTGGCGCCGGGCGGCGTAGTCGGGTTCGGTGAAGCGGTCGCCCATGAACGTCCGATCCTGCACGGCGATGGCGTGCAGGTCACACGAGCGAACGCCGACGAAGGCGTAGCGAGGAGGCGGGGTGTCGTCCTCCTCGACCTCGAGTGAGCCGTCCTCGCCGCGCCGCGCCTTCCACAGCCGCAGCGTCGACGGGAAGAGGTGATCCTTCCAGGAGGTCGGCCCGACGTTGTGCGCGAACAGGCGTGGGTCGTCGGCCCGCTCGGTCAGGCGATAGAAGCCACCTTCCTGCTCGTCGGTGGCGCCGACCGGCAGGTCCGCGGTGGTGGAGATCTCGTCGTAGACCACCGCGCGCTGGCGCACGGTGGGTCCGATGAGGGTGTAGCCCCGGTCTGACAGCGCCCCGAGCAGGGCGTCGAGCGACGCCCGGTCGATCACCCGGGATTGTGGCTGGACCGCCACGTCGCCGACAGGCTACGCCAGCGCGGACGGCGCGGAGGTCCCTTTCCGGTTTCGCGGGACCCTCGACCTGCCCTCCGACGCCTCCTGGCCGAAGCCGCCCGGCTGATGCCGACAACGGCGTCTCCCACTCTCGCCGTGCAACCGACCGGCGCGCCGTGGGTGGGTCGCGCCGGGGTCCGGCGCTCGCCTACGGCGCCTGACACGCACCCGCTCGGTAGTTCCCCGAAGCCGATCAGCGGACCGACCCGGCTGCGGCCGGGACGTCCCGAGGCGAGACTGGGCCCAGTCGAGCAAGGAGACGCGAATGCGCTGGCCTCATCCCTCAAGGATCGCCCCGCCCCCCGCCGGCCACAAGCCCAGCCGCTTTCGGGCGGCGGCCTCGCTGGTGGCCGCTTTCTGCGGCGGCTTCGCCATCCTCGGGGCCGCGCTGCTCATCGTCGGTACGGTGTCGCCCTCCGACTCCCCCGCTGCGTACATCGGCGTGGGGGTGTTGACCATCATCTGGCTGACCGGCCTCTGGTCGCGCTGGGACTCCCCGGACCGCCGCGATCCGAGGGACGAGCGGATGAGGCAGGGCTTCTAGTGGCCCAGGCACTACGAAGAATCGTGGTGGGCTACGACGGCTCGCCCGCTGCGCGGGAGGCGGTCGCGTTCGCCGCCCGCACGACCGCCGGAACGGGCTCCCTCCTGGTGGTCCATGCCTTCGGACCGCCCGCGACGCCCGGCGAGCGCACCGACTTCCAGGAGGCTGTCATCGAGTACCGGCGCCACGGCGCCGAGCTGCTCGACCGGCTCGCGTCAGACCCCGACGGCCCCCTGGCCGGCGTGGAGTACGAGTTCCTGCTAACAGGCGGCTCGCCGGCCGAGCAGCTGCTCCAGGCAGCGCGGCGGCACTCCGCCGAGCAGATCGTGGTCGGCTCGCGTGGACTCGGCCCGCTGCAGGCCGCGCTGGGGAGCGTCTCGCACGAACTGGTTCACCTGACCGACCGGCCCGTGGTGGTCGTTCCCTTGCCCGCTCACGGCCATGACGATGACCAGCCCGCACAGCGGGCGGCAAAGGAGACAGCGCGATGAAGACACGAGTGGCGATCAACGGCTTCGGGCGCACCGGCCGGTGCACCCTGCGCGCGGCGATGGAGCGGGGGGCCGAGCTGGAGTTCGTTGCGATCAACGACCTGGCCGACATCGAGACCCTGGGCCACCTGCTGCGGCACGACAGCGTGTTCGGCGGGTTCCCGGGTGAGGTCGAGGTGCGCGGCTCGGAGCTCGTCATCGACGGGAAGCCGATCTCCGTCTTCGCGGAGAGCGACCCGGCCTCCCTGCCCTGGGACGAGCTGGACGTGGACGTGGCGATCGAGTCCACCGGGCGCTTCCGCGATCGCGCCGGCGCCTCGAAGCACTTGGAGGCGGGCGCGCGCAAGGTGATCGTCTCGGCGCCCGCCAAGGAGCCCGACGTCACCGTCGCGCTCGGCGTCAACTTCGACGAGGTCTACGACCCCGCGGAGCACTCGATCATCTCCAACGCCTCCTGCACCACCAACTGCCTCGCGCCCGTGGCGAAGACATTGCACGAGACCATCGGCATCCGGCACGGCCTGATGTCGACGGTGCACGCCTACACGGCCGACCAGAACCTTCATGACGGCCCCCACAAGGACATGCGGCGGGCGCGGGCCGCAGCGATCAACATGCTCCCGACCACCACCGGGGCGGCGAAGGCCCTTGGCGCCGTGGTGCCCGAGCTGGAAGGTCGCCTGCATGGCTACGCGATGCGCGTGCCGCTCGCAACCGGCTCCGTGGTCGACCTCACGGTCGAGGCGGAGCGGTCGACGTCGGCGGAGGAGATCAACGCCGCCTTCGCGGCCGCCGCCGAGAGCGGGCCGCTGGCGGGCATCATGCAGTACAGCGAGGAGCCGATCGTGTCCTCCGACATCGTGAAGTCGCCCTACTCGTCGATCTTCGACGCCGGGTTCACGAGCGTCATCGACGGGACCTGCGTGAAGACCCTCGCCTGGTATGACAACGAGTGGGGCTACGCGACCCGCCTGGGCGAGCTGACCGAGCGCGTGCTCGCGCCGGTCGAAGCCGCCGCGGCTCGGTGAGCGAGCCGCTGACACCACTGGACGCGACCTTCCTCGAGCTCGAGCAGGCCGACGAGGCCGCGCACATGCACATCGGCGGCCTGCTCGTCTTCGAGCAGCGGTCGAACGGGAGCCCGCCGCGGATCGCAACCGTCCGGCGGCAGCTGGAGTCACGGCTGGCCGCGCTGCCGCGGTACCGGATGCTCCTGTCGAACGCCCGGACGGGTGGGTTGTCCCAGCTGCGGTGGGAGCCCGACCCCGAGTTCGACATCGCCGAGCACGTGACCCGTGGCGCACTCCCCGGCCCCGGCGGCGAGCAGGAGCTGCTGGACTGGGCCGCGGACTTCTGGTCGCTGCGGCTCGACCGCAGCCGCCCGTTGTGGGAGGTGGTCCTGGTGGAGGGCCTCCAGGGTGGGCGCTGGGCGATGTGCACCAAGACGCATCACGCCCTCGTGGACGGCGTGGGCTCGGTGGATGCCGCGCACCTGCTGCTCGACACCGCTCGCCGGCCTCGCCGCCGGGCGGCCCAGACGGCGCCCGCGGAACCCGACCATCCGCACCAAGGTCTCTTCGGACGAGCCGCCTCGACCCTGACCGGCGGGGTCAAGGCCGGCGCGGACGTCGCCGTCCACCCGCAGCGCCTGCTGAAGGTGCTCGGGCAGGCCGAGGGCATGATCGAGCTGATCCTCAAGGAGGAGGTGAAGGCGGCACCCGGCAGCAGCGTCAACGTCCCGATAGGGCCGCGGCGTCGCTTCGCCGTCGTGGAGACCGACCTCGACGAGATCAAGAGCATCAAGTCCGCGCTCGGCGGCACGGTCAACGACGTGGTCCTCGCTGCGGTGTCGGGGGGGCTGCGCCGCTTGGTGGTCGAGCGCGGTGAGGAACCGCCCGCCGACGGCCTGCGCGCGATGGTGCCCGTCAACATCCGCGACGCGGGCGAGCAGCTGGGCAACCGAATCTCCTCGCTGTTCGTTCACCTGCCGGTGGCCGAGTCCGACCCTCTGCGCCGCTACCGGATGGCGACCGCCCAGGCGGAGGAGCTCAAGGCGGGTCCCAGGTCGGAGGGGAGCTCGGCCCTGATCCAACCTCGCGGGGCTGGCCCCCCCGGTGCTGCACAGCGTGCTGGCCAAGTCGCTGTTCGCCTCGCGGCTGTTCAACGTCACCGTCACCAACGTCCCGGGCCCCCAGCAGCCGCTCTATGCCTTCGGCGCCCGCCTGGAGTCGATCTACCCCCTGGTCCCCCTTGCGGCCGACCATGCCGTCGGCATCGCCGTCCTGTCATACGACGGGAGGGTCTTCTTCGGCTTGAACGCGGACCGGCGACACGGTGCCCGACCTGAGCAATCTCAGGGACGGAATCGACGAGTCGCTCGCCGAGCTGCGCAAGCTGGCCCGCACCCCGGTGGGGGCGGCGAGCTGAGCGTGAGGCCCGGCGGCCCTCTGAAGCACATCACCGTGGCTCCGCTGTCGCCCGAGCGCTTCAAGGGCGTGCTGAGCCCCGAGGCGGCGCTCCGGCTGGAGGAGACGATCGCGACGGCCAACCTGGTGCTCGACGGGCGGACGGTGTGGAGCGTCAACTCGACCGCTCGCGGGGGCGGCGTCGCCGAGCTCCTGTCGTCGCTGATCGCCTACTCCCGCGGGGCGGGCGTCGACGCGCGCTGGGTGGTGATGCGCGGCGAGCCCACCTTCTTCTCGGTCACCAAGCGCCTGCACAACATGCTCCACGGCGTGTCTGACGGGGGAGCTCCCGACGCCGAAGAGGAGAGTGAGTACCGGCGTGTCATTGGTGAGGCGGCAGACACCCTGGTCCAGCTGGTGCGCCCGGGCGATGTCGTGCTCGCCCACGATCCGCAGACCGCCGGCCTGTGCGGGCCGCTCAGCGACGCCGGCGCGCGCGTGGTGTGGCGCTGCCACGTGGGCATGGACGTGCCCAACGAGGCCGCCCGCGCCGCCTGGGCCTTCCTTCTGCCCTACGTGGAGCCGGCCGAGGCGTTCGTCTTCTCCCGTCAGGTGTTCGTCCCGCCGGAGCTGGACCGCCGGCGAGTCACGATCATCCCGCCCTCGATCGACGCCTTCTCGGCCAAGAACCAGGCCATGACGCCTGATGCGGTGGCCTCGATCCTGTGCCGTGTGGGGCTGGAGGAGTGCGTGACCGACGCGAAGCCGTTCTACCTGCGCCACGACGGCAGTCGCGCCCGGGTTGACCGGCGCGCCGACCTCAACGGGACCGGTGCCCTGCCGCCGGGGGTGCAGGCAATCACTCAAATCTCGCGCTGGGACCGGCTCAAGGACCACGCCGGGGTGATGCAGGCCTTCGCCGAAGGGATAACCCCCGCCACCGACGCCCACCTGGTCCTCGCGGGCCCGGACCCAAGCGGGGTCTCGGACGATCCCGAGGGGTTTGAAGTGCTCGACGAGCTGCTCGGCCAGTGGCGCGGGCTGCCGGAGGCCCAGCGCGCGCGGGTGCACGTGGTGTCGCTGCCGATGGTGGACCCCGAGGAGAACGCCGCGATCGTCAACGCCCTCCAACGACGGTCGGACGTGGTCGTTCAGAAGAGCCTGGCGGAGGGCTTCGGCCTCACGGTCGCCGAGGCGATGTGGAAGGACCGCCCGGTGGTCGCCTCTGCCGTCGGGGGCATCCAGGACCAGATCCAGGACGGCGTGACCGGCGTGCTGGTGGACCCGCGCGACCTCGAAGGCTTCGCACAGGCGGTGGTGCGGCTGCTGGGCGACAGCAGCGCGGCGAAGGTGATGGGCGACCTGGCTGGGGAGCGGGTGCGGGACGGCTTCCTGGGCCCGCGTCACCTGACGCAGTACGTCGAGCTCTTCGCTCGGCTGCTGCAGCCGCAGACGTCGCCCGTCTGAGCGGGCGGCGGGATGCTGCCTTCAGGAGCCGGAGCGGGGGCTCCAGGCCAGCGCGTCGGCCACGTCGAGCGTGGACAGCACGCCGAGGGCGTGATGAGTCGCCGGCTGGATCACGAGCAGGTGGCCGACTCCCTCGTCCGCCATGCGCCGCGCGGCGACGCTGAGCGGCTCGTCCGCCTTGACGGTCGCGGCCGGCACGGCCAGGTCGCGGGCGGTCCGCGTCGGCTCGCCGGCGGCCGCTGCGAGGGCCAGGTCGGTCACCACCGCCACCGGCTGCGCGTCGGTGCTGTCCCGCACCAGGACGCAGTGCATGCGGTAGGTGGCCATGGTGCGCGCGATGTCGGGCACCGTTGCGTCGTGCGGGCAGCTGATGATGCCCATCCGCATGACGTCGACCACCTCCGCCTCTTCGAACGGCGGGGCCGAGAACTTGTGCGCGAGGGGCTGGACGATGGTTCCGATCGGGCTCATGAAGCCAACGTACGACTCCCGCCGGGCACGCCCATCGGTCGCTTCCCGCGGTCGCGGCGGGGCGAACTACGGATGCCTGCCGTGCCCGCCCCCGGTGTTATCGCACGATGTTCGAAGGCGTGGACGCGGGCCTCGTCGCCGCCGTGGCGCTGGCCGTCGCCTTCGCCGCGTCCAACGGGCTCCATGACGCCTCGAACGCGATCGCGACCCTCGTTGCCACGCGCGCGGCGACGCCGCGGCAGGCCATCGCGCTGGCGACGGTGTTCAACCTCATCGGCCCGTTCGTCGTCGGCGCCGCCGTGGCCGACACGATCGGGGGGATCGTCGAGGTGCCCCCGTCGGCGGCGGTCGAGGTCATCGGGGCGGGACTGGCCGCAGCCGTCCTGTGGAACATGGCCACCTGGCTGAAGGGACTGCCTTCCAGCTCCGCCCACGCGCTCATCGGCGGACTGGTCGGGGCGAGCCTGATGGAGGGCGGCTCGAACGCGGTCCTCTGGGGCGGCTTCGACGGCGGCCACCCGGTGGGCGTGGTGGGCGCGGTGATCGCCCTTGCGCTGTCGCCGCTAGCGGGGGCCGTGGCCGCGTTGGCGGTCATCCGACTCCTGCGGCGGGCCGCGGTGCGGGCCACCCGCCGCTGGGGGAAGCCGCTCCGCGGGGGGCAGTGGTCCATGTCCGCAGCGCTCGCCTTCAGTCACGGCGCAAACGACGCTCAGAAGGCCGTGGGAGTGATTGCGGCCCTGCTCTTCGCCGAGGGTCGCACCGACGGGCTGGACGCCCCGACATGGGCGACGCTCGTCTGCGCGCTGGCGCTGACGGCAGGCACCGCGTTCGGCGGCTGGTCGATAGTCCGCACCGTGGGACGACGCATCTACCGCATCGGCTCGCTGGAGGGGCTCTCGAGCCAGGCGGCCTCTGCGGGCGTGATCTTCGGCGCATCGATCGCGGGGGCGCCCTCGTCCACGACACAGGTCGTCGCGTCCTCGGTGGTCGGCGTGGGTGGCGGCCGCCAGCGCTGGCGCCACGTTCGCTGGCCGCTGGTCCGCCAGATCGGGCTCGCCTGGCTCGTGACCATGCCCGCCTGCGCTCTGATCGCAGCCGTCGCCCTGGCCGCCTGGAGGATCGTGGCGTGAGCGGGAGGCACTGGTTCACGCCTGAGTCGCCCGACGTGCTCGGAATGCTGCGCCGCCAGACATCGGTGACGAAAGACGGCGCCCGCGCCTTTGCCGACTGGGCCGGGGGCGAAGCCGGCGGAGCGGAGCGGGTGCGCGAAGCCGGACAGCGGGGGCACGAGGCCAAGCGGGCCCTGCTGGAGGCGCTGCGCGACGCGTTCGTCACCCCGCTCGAGCCCGAGGACCTGTTCGCGTTGTCGCGCGGCCTCGACCGCACGCTGGATCAGATCAAGGACCTCGTGAACGAGTCAGAGGTCATGGCGACCCCGCCCGACGCCGGCCTGACCCGGATGGCGGATCCGCTCCTCGACGCCCTCACGAGGATCGACGAGGCCATCGGACTCCTGAGCGAGGACCGTGACGGCGCGGAGGAGGCGGCCGACCAGGCCATCCAGGCCGAGCGGCGGCTGGAGCACGCCTATCTGACCGGCATGGGAGAGCTGCTGGGGGTGGAGGACCGCACCGAGCGCATCGCGCGGCGCGAGCTGTACCGCGCCTGCTCGGGCATCGGCGACACGATCGTCGAGATAGGCGAGCGGATCGTCTACGCGGTCATGAAGCAGACCTGAACGCGCGAGCGCCGCCCCTCGTTCGCTTTGTTGTCGCGTCAGCCGTGGCGCGGCGCGCTGAGATCCACTTCGATCGGTACGCCCCCGCGCTCGGGGCGCTCGATCAGCAGATCGTCGTCCGGCGCACTACCCCCCAGGTACGGCAGGAGGTAGCGGCCCACCACCTTGCTCTGCGGTGACCACAGCGCTGCGCTCGCTCCGGCGGTCTCGCCCTCCCCCGACTCGAGGTAGCTGGCGGAGGCGCCGGTCATGAGCAGCCCTCGGAGCACGGGCCGGTAGGGCTCGGGCTCGACCTCGGCGCCCAGCCGGGCGGCGATGGCCTGGGCCGCCACGTCGGCCTGCTGTGTGGCCAACCCGCCCTGCTTGACCTCGTTGCTGGTCACGTCTCCGGCGGCCCATACGTTCTGGGTCCCTTCCACCAGTCCGTGCCCGTCCACGGGGATGAAGCCGTCGGCGTCGGCGGGCAGGCCTCCAAGCCGCGGGCCCAGCAGGCGCGGCAAGGCGACGACGCGGTCGGCAGGCTCGCCATCGCCGCCATCGACATGCAGCGTCCCGGCCTCCCAGCGCTGAGGGCGCGCTCCGGTCCGGAGCTCGACGCCGGACCGCTCCAGCAACTCGTCCACCGACGCGCTCGCCTCGGGGCCGAAGATCTCGAGCGCAGAGCTCTCGGGAGTCACAATCGCGAGCTCGACGTCGCGCACGCCGCGCTCGGTCAGGCTGACGCGGCTCATGAGCGCCAGCTCGTAGGCCGGCAGCGTCCAGCCGTTCGAATCGGGGACGGCGATCACCAGCCGTCGCAGGTGGTTCGCCGCCAACTCCTCGAAGAGCAGCCCGAGGCTGCGCTGGTCGCGGTGGCCACGGAAGGTGAGCGCCCCTGGGACCGCCTCGACGGGGAAGGCGCCCGCGGCGACGAGCAGCAGGTCGAACGGCCTGTCCTCGCCCGATCCGGTGCGCAGAGCGCCCGCGGAGGGGTCGACGGTCATGAGGGTGTCGCGGTGAAGCACGGCGCCCTGCTCCTCGGCGAACTTCGCCAAGGACAGCGCGGGCATCTCGCCGAGCGCGAACGGCTCGAGGACGGCGAGCGGCCGGTATTCGGACTCCGCGGCCGGCGCGAGCAGCTCGATCCCGACGTCGCCGGCCATATCGCGCAGCGCGAGGGTCGCCTCGAGGGCTGCGATCCCGCCGCCGGCGATGGTGACCGCCCGGGTGCCGTGTGAGCTCATCTCGTCACCTGCGGGTGCAGCGTAACTGTCCGCCTCATCGCCCCGGCGGCACGACCATGGTGGGCACCGGGGAGTGCGTCGCGACTCCGCGCGAGACGCTGCCGAGTAGTGCGGACCGGAGCGCGGAGCGCCCGCGCGATCCGATCACCACCGCCTGCGGCCGTCGGTCTTCTGCCGCCGCGGCGATCGTGGCCCAGATGTTCCCCGACGCCTTCCGGGGAACTGCAGCGACATCCTCGAAGCCGGCCTCGCGTGCGCGCGCGGCGCCCTCCTCGGCGAGCCGTGACGCGCGGCTCTCGAACTCGCCGTCCAGGTTGCGCTGGGCCTTGAGCACCACGTCGGCCGGGGCGCCCGCGAGCGCGGTCGGGGCCTCGCGATGGATCGATTGCCACACCGCCAGGACGTCGGCGGGACGGCGCCCGAACTGGCGGCCGGCCTCGCCGATCGCGCGCTCCGAGGCCTCCGAGCCGTCGTAGCAGAGCAGGATCCGCCCCGAGCGCTCGCCGAGGTGGCGGTGGCCGCTGAGCAGGACCGGACGCTCGCTGTGATGCAGCAGACCGTGCGCGACGCTGCCGAGCAGCGCCGTCTCGACGTTCGACTGCCCGCGGTCGCCGGCCACCAGGATTGCGGCGCGCCGGTCGTCGGCAAGCCTGAGCAGGCCGGGCCACAGGCGGCGGTCGCTGGCCGCGACAGACGGTTCGGCCCGCAGGCCGGATTCGCGCGCGAGCTCGGCGCCCTCGCCGGCGATCCGCTGGGCCGCATCGTGGTCAGCAGCGTCCAGCTCGTCGGCGGCTTCGCGCATCTCGCCGCTCAGGTCCTCGATGTCGGTGTGAAGCATCAACCCCGCCAGCGAGTGCCAGGCGGTTGCGACGAGCGCGCTCCGGCCCGGGAACAGGTCGGCGGCGTCCTCGAGCGCGCTCCGCGCGTCCTCGGAGCCGTCGAAGCAGATGAACAGGGGGCGCTCGTCGCTCACGAATGGCTCGGGAAGCCCATCACAGTCCCCTCAAAGATGCCCGAGCCCGGCGCGCTCGCCCAGGGGGGTTTCCCGCCGCAGCTCCGTAATTTGCCGAGGTCTGCGCGGCCGGTGGCGGGGTATCGTCGCGCCGTGCCCGACGATGGGGACGTGAAGAAGGTCGTCTTGGCGGACGATCATCCGGTCGTTCGCGACGGGCTCAAGGCGATGCTCGACGCCGAGGAGGACCTCGATGTGGTCGCCGAGGCCGGTGACGTCGAGACCACCCGGCGCAAGGTCAGGGCCCTGCGCCCGGCGGTCCTCGTGCTCGACATCAACATGCCCGACGGCTCGGGGCTCGAGGCGCTGCCCGGCCTGCTGGAGGACTCCCCCGACACGGCGATCGTGGTGCTCACCATGCAGAGCGAACCCGCCTATGCCCGTGAGGCCATGCGTGCGGGAGCGCTCGGCTACGTGCTCAAGCACTCCGCGGGCCGTGAGCTGGTCGACGCGGTGAGATCGGTGGCACGCGGAGAGACTTACCTCAACCCCCAGCTCGGCGCCCGCCTGGTGGCGGAGCCCCCCGAGGAGCCCGCGCCCGACGACCTCAGCGAGCGCGAGGTGGAGGTGCTGCGCCTCATCGCCCTGGGCCACACCAACGCGGAGATCGCCGGCACCCTGTATCTCAGCGTCCGCACGGTGGAGACCCACCGTGCGCACATCCAGCGCAAGCTCGATCTCTCCAGCCGTTCGGAGATGGTTCGCTACGCGCTGGACCGAGGCTTGCTGCAGGACTGACGCCTGCGGCTAAGCCGCAGGCGGACTGCGCGACATAGCCGATGCCCGCAAGCCGGTCGGGCCCGACACTCACCGCATGGCAAAGACACGGGTGCTGGTCGTTGGTGGGGGAGTCGCCGGGCTGGAGGGGCTCCTGGCCCTGCGGGAGCTCGCCTCGGAGCTCGTCGAGGTCAGGCTGCTCGCGGACGTCCAGGACTTCGCCTACCGCCCGATGGCGGTCGCCGAGCCCTTCGGGCTGGGCAAGAGCCGCCGCTATGACCTGGCCGAGATCTGTGCCGAGCAGCAGACAGAGTTCTGTCTGGGCCGGCTGGAGCGCGTCGTCGCCGACCGGCACTTTGTCGAGGTCGCCGACGGGCGTCGGCTCGAATACGACGTGCTTCTCCTGGCCCTCGGCACCCGGCCCGAGATCGCCCTGCCCGGCAGCGTGACGATCCAGGGCCCTGGCTACACGTCGCGCTTCCGCACGCTGCTGCGCGACCTGGGGCGGCACAAGGTTCGCGAACTGGCCTTTGCGGTGCCGCCGGCGGCCTCGTGGCCGCTGCCGCTCTACGAGCTCGCGCTCATGACCGCAGCCCGGTTCCCGGAGCGCGGCCGCCATGGCGTGAACATCCGCTTCGTCACCCCCGAGTCGGCTCCGCTGGAGCTCTTCGGGCCCAAGGCCGCCAACGAGGTGTGGGATCTGATGGCCGAGCGTCAGATCGAATTCGTGCCCGACCACCAGGCCACCCGAGTCAGGGAGAAGTCCCTCGACGTCCTTCCCGCCGTGAACGGCGGCTTGCCGGCGGACCGCGTGGTGAGCCTGCCCAGGCTCTGCGGGCCCGCCGTGCCCGGATTGCCCCAGAGCGGCGACGGGTTCATCCCCGTCGACGGCCACTGCCGGGTGACCGGCCACGATGACGTCTTCGCCGCGGGCGACTCGACCGCGTTCGCCCTCAAGCAGGGCGGTGTGGCTGCGCAGCAGGCCGCAGCAGCGGGTGAGGCCATCGCTGCGCACGCCGGCGCCGACATCGAGCCGACCCACTTCCGCCCGGTCATGCGCGGCCTGTTGCTGACCGGCGGCGTGCCGCGCTACATGCGGGCCGAGGTATCCGGCGGCCGGGGCGAGGACTGGGAGGTTTCCGAGCAGGCGCTGTGGTGGCCGCCGGGCAAGATCGCTGCCAAGCACCTCCTTCCCTACCTGGCAGCGCACGAGGAGCTCGCGCTCCCCTACTCCGACGCCACGGCGTCCGACCCGTTGACGGGGCTGGACGAAGACTTCCACCGGCTCGGCGTGATCGCCGGCGGCCGGCCCGAGAAGCTCGCCGACCCCGATCGTCAGTCGCGGTAGACCGCGGGCAGCTTTGCCCTGACCCTCGTCCCCCCGCCGGGTGAGGAAGCGACCTCGACCGAGCCCCCCACCAGCTCGACTCGCTCGCGCATCCCCAGCAAGCCGAACCCCGTCCCCCGTCCGGAGGCCTCGGGATCGAAGCCCTCGCCGTCGTCCTCCACCTCGACGGTGACGGACGAGTTCTCCTCCTCGACCCGCACGAGGACGTGCTCCGCCCCGGCGTGCTTGACGACGTTGTTCAGCGACTCCTGGATGAGCCTGTAGGCGGTCGCCTCGGTGTCGGCCGCGAGGCGGGGGTCCCCCTCGACCTCCGGCGCGAGCCGGACGTCGGTCCGGATCTGGAATCCGCCCAGGGCCCCGAGCCTCTCGGCCAGCGCGTCGACCGCGGGGCGCAGCCCGAGCTCATCCAGAGCGGCGGGACGGAGCTCGGTGATGAGGGTCTGCAGACCCAGGATGGTCTGCTCGAGCTGGTCGCTGACCATCTGCCGCTGCTCCTCTCCCAGCAGGCTCTGAGACCTGGAATCGATCGCCACCTTGATGGCGGCGAGCTCCTGCAGGGTCTGGTCGTGGAGTTCCCGCGCCCAGCGCCGGCGCTCCTGGTCACTGGCCGCCATGCTCCTCCGCAGCAGATCGGCTTCGACCGATTGGGCGGTGGCGACGGCCGTCGCGGCTGCAGCGCCGAAGGCCTCGAGAAGGCGCTCGTCCTCCGGGCTGAACTCCTGGGTTGCGCCCTGGTGGTCGAAGGCCGCGAGCACGCCCACCGGCTTGGCCCGGTACACCAGCGGCACCAGCAGCGCGCTCTGCGCGCCCATGGCCTCCACGAGGGGGGAGCGCAGACCGCTGTCGCCGACGGCGAACCGGGCGGCCTGCCTCGAGCCGAACACCGAACCGGACGCGGTACCGGTGACCGGGATCCTCAGCTCGCGAATGTCCTGGTCGACTTCACCCGCGACCGAGGAGACGCACAGGACGTCGCCATCGGCGAGCAGAATCGCGACTGCCCGCGCCTCGACGAGGGCGCGCGCTCGCTTGACGATGAGCTCGAGGACCCGGCTCAGGTCCACCTCGCCGCCGAGCGCCCGGGTTATGTCCAGCGTCGCCTCCGAGCGGCGCAGGGCAGTCTCCAGCTGGAGCCTGCGCTCGCTTGCCTGGGCGTAGAGCCGAGCGTTGTCGATCGCGACGCCGGCCCACTCGGCGAGTATCTCGATGGTCTCCTCGTCGCCCTCGTCGAATTCCGCCCCGGCGACCTTCTCGGTCAGGTAGAGGTTCCCCCACGCCTCTCCCCGGATGAGCACCGGGGCGCCAAGAAACGTCCGCATCGGCGGGTGACCGGGGGGAAACCCATAGCTGTGGGGGTGCTCGCCGATGTCGGCGAGGCGAAGGACGGCGGGGTGGCTGATCAGCTCCCCGAGGATCCCCCGGCCGCGCGGCAGGTCACCGATGGCGAGGCGGGTGTCTCGATCGATCCCGACCGTCACGAAGCGCTCGAGTCGCTCCTTGCGGTCGTCGAGGATCCCCAGCGCGGCGTAGCGGGCGCCCGTGAGATCTCGGGCGGCCTCCAGCAGCCGCTCCAGCACGGCGTCCGGGTCGAGCTCGGAAACGAGGGCGCGGCCCGCGTTGAGCAGGCTCCGGAGGCGTTGCTCCGATCGATCCAGACCGGGCTGATCCTGGCTCATCAGGGTTAGCCAGGAGCCTAGGTAAACCGCGGCGCCGAGGCAATCGAGCGCGTCAGCGCTACTTCACGGTCAGGGTGCCCTCCATGCCCTGCTGCCGGTGGCCGTCCACGGGGCAGTAGAACTCGTACTTGCCCGGCTTGAGGTCGAGCGTCAGGGAGGCCTTGCCGCCCTGGATCGTCTTGGTCTCCTCCTCGACGCCGTTGCCCTCGACCTCGACGGCGTGGGGCGTCTGGGAGGCGTTCTCGAAGTCGATCGTCGTCTTGCCGGCCTTGCCCTCGAGCGTCTTGGTGTCGAAGGCGATCTTCCCGCTGGGATCCGCCGCCAGCTGGAGGGTGGCTCCCGTCGCCGCCGGCTTCGGCGCCGGCTTCTGCGCCGTCGTGTCCTCGTTGTCGTCACCGCCGCAGCCGGCTGCGGCGATTCCGAGGGCCACCAAGACCGCCAGGCTTGCTCCAGGCGCGCGCATTGGCGACAACATCCCGTGAGCGGGGTCGGGGTTTCAATTGGACGTTGGTCGTAGGACCCTCAGAGGAGGATGGAACGGGTGAGCAGGCCCACACAGAGCGAGCCTCCGTCGGTTCGCGCCGCGGTGCTGAAGTTCGCGCTCGGAGGACTGGCCGCCACCCTGGTCCTCGCCGGCGTCACGGCGCTCGCCCTGGCGCGCATCAGCCGTCAAGAGGCGGTCAAGGAGGCCAAGCGCCTCACGGAGGTGGTGGGAAAGCAGATCGTGGAGCCGCGACTGACCGACGCGCTGTTGCGGGGGAACCCGCGGGCGATCGCACGGTTCGACCGCATCGTCCGCACCCGCGTGCGCAGGGGCGACTTCGTGCGGGTCAAGCTCTGGAACCCCGACGGGCAGATCGTCTACTCCGACGAGCCGAGGCTGCGCGGCGTGCGCTTCGCCCTCGGCGACGAAGAGCGCGAGGCGCTCGCGAATGGGGTAGTCGACGCCGAAGTAAGCGATCTGTCGAAGCCGGAGAACCGCTACGAGCGCGGCGCCGGTGACCTGCTCGAGGTGTACCTCCCGGTCGAGACGGCGGGTGGCCGGCGGGCGTTGTTCGAGACCTACCTGCGCTTGAGCTCGGTCGCCGCCTCCGGCCGCGACCTGTGGGCGAGCTTCATCCCCGCGCTGCTCGGGGCCGCTGGTCGTGCTGCAGCTGATCCAGCTGCCGCTGGCCTGGTCCCTCGCCCGGCGCGTCGCCCAGGCTCACCGCGACCGGGAGGCGCTGCTGCGGCGCGCGCTGGACGCCTCCGACCTGGAGCGACGCCGCATCGCGGCCGACCTGCACGACGGCACGGTCCAGGACCTGGTGGCCGCGTCCTATGCGCTCACCTCCGCGCGGGAGCGCCTGGAGCCCGGAGGCAACGGCGCCTCCGCGGCGCTGGAGCGAGCAGACGAGACCACGCGCGGGGCGGTTCGCCAACTGCGCAGCCTGCTGGTGGAGATCTACCCGGCGCGGCTGAAGGAGGCGGGGCTGGCGAGCGCGTTGCGCGACCTCGACGCGCAGGTCGACGTCCCCGACGACCTGTCGCTGCCCGACGACGTGACCGCGCTCTTCTTCCGCACCGCACAGGAGGCGGTGCGCAATGCCGCCGAGCACGCCGCGGCCGACAACGTGCGCGTGCGCGTGAGCACGGGAGACGGCGGCGCGCGCCTGACGGTGGAGGACGACGGCGTGGGCTTCGACCACGAGCGGGCACTGGCCGCGGCGCGGGAGGGCCACTTCGGGCTGCGTCTGCTGCGCGACCAGGTGCACGACGCCGGCGGCAGCTTCGACATCGATTCCGCGCCCGGGCGGGGAACACGCGTGACCGTGGAGGTGCCGCTCCGGTGATCCGCGTGGTGCTGGTCGACGATCACGAGCTGGTCCGCGACGGCCTGGCCGAGCTGTTGGGCTTCGACGGGGACATCGAGGTCACCGCCACCGCCTCGGACGGCGCCCAGGCCGTCGAAGCGGTGGCGGACGGGAGCCCGGACGTGGTGCTCATGGACCTCTCGATGCCGGGGGTGGACGGGACCGAGGGCACCCGGCGCGTCGCGGCGGCGCACCCGGAGGTGCGGATCGTCGCGCTCACGTCGTTCTCGGACGAGGCGCAGGTGCTGGGGGTGCTCGACGCGGGCGCGATCGGCTACGTGCTCAAGGACTCCAGCGCCGACGAGCTGCGCGGTGCGGTCAGGGCCGCGGCCCGCGGCGAGTCGCCGCTCTCACCCAAGGCGGCGAGCGCGCTGGTGGCGGCGCGCGAGCAGCCGCGTGGCAACGCCGCCGCCCTGAGCGACCGCGAGCGCGAGGTGCTGAGCCTCGTCGCGGCCGGCCTCCCCAACAAGCTGATCGCCCGCCGGCTGGAGATCTCGGAGAAGACGGTCAAGGCCCACCTGACCAGGGTGTTCCAGGAGATCGGTGTGACCGACCGCACCCAGGCCGCGCTGTGGGCCGGCCGCAACGGCCTCGGGCCGTCCTAGCGAAAGCGAAGCCCCCGCTGGTCGATGTAGGTTGGGTGCTAGGTGGCGTCCTACGAGTACCTCGCGCTCGAGCGTCACGGCGCCGTCACCGTGGTGCGGATCGACCGCCCGCCGGCCAACGCGCTCGACCTCGGCCTGCTGGAGGAGGGCCACCGGGTGCTGGAGGATCTGGCGGCGGAGTCGCCCGGCGCGGTCGTGCTCACCGGCCGCGAGGGGTTCTTCTCCGCCGGCATGGACCTCAAGGTCGTGCCCACGCTGTCCCCCGAGGAGCAGCCCGCCCTCGTCGCCGGCATCAACCGCCTGTTCGCGGGCTGGTACGCGCTGCCGCGGCCCGTCGTCGCCGCGGTCACCGGCCACGCCATCGCCGGCGGGCTGATCCTCGCGCTCTGCGCCGACCGCCGGGTGGGGACCACGGGCCCGGGCCGCTACGGGCTGACCGAGCTGAAGGCCGGGATCCCGTACCCCGCGGTGGCGATGGCGGTGGTGCGCGCCGAGCTGTCCCCCGCGGTGGCCCGCGATCTCGTGTTGCGCGCCCGGCTGGTGGAGGCCGACGAGGCGCTGAGGATGGGGGTCCTCGACGAGCTGGCCGAGGGCGACCCTCTGCCCCGCGCGCTCGCGCTCGCGGCGCGAGCTCGGCGCCCTCCCCTTGGAGACCTACGGGCGGGTGAAGCACCAGCTGCGCGCGGAGACGATCGAGGCGACCGCGGAGATCGTCGCCGCCGGCAGCGATCCGCTGCTGGGCGGTTGGCTCGGGGACGAGACCCGCGAGGCGTCCGCGGACACCCTCGGCCGCTGAGACCGCCCCCGCGCCGCTTCCGGCGGACCGCGCGGTTCGCGCGGGCTGTAGCGTCGGCCCCGCCTTGGCCTCGAAGATCTTCGCTCCTGACCTGCTGGCCGGCCAGGTGGCCCTGGTCAGTGGGGGCGGCTCCGGGCTCGGCCGCGCGGCCACGCTGGAGCTGACCGCGCTCGGCAGTCACGTCGTCGTGTGCGGACGGCGCCGCGAGCCGCTCGAGGAGACCGTCGCCATGTGCGAGGAGGGGGCCTGCACCGCTCGGACCTGCGACATCCGCGAGGAGGACCAGGTGGCCGAGCTGGTCGACGTCGTCGTGGAGCGCCACGGCCGCATAGACGTGCTGCTCAACAACGCGGGCGGCCAGTACATGGCGCCGGCGGAGAGCATCTCGCCCAAGGGCTTTCGCACCGTCGCCCGGTTGAACGTCGAGGGCACGCGGACCATGTGCCGCCAGGTGGCCGACAACGCCATGCTCGCCCAGGGCAGCGGGACGATCGTGAACGTCACGCTCTCGCCCCACAACGGCCTGGCCGGCATGGCGCATTCGTCCTCGGCCCGCGCCGCGGTCGAGGGCCTGACCCGGCAGCTGGCGGCGGAGTGGGGGCCGTCCGGCCTGACCGTGGTCGCGCTCGCCGCGGGCCACTTCGCGACCGAGACCCTGCGCACCAAGTACCCGAAGGTGATCGTCGACGGGGTGGCGCGGACGGTGCCGCTGCAGCGGTTGGGCACCGAGGAGGAGTTCGGCTGGACCGTCGCCCTGCTGGCCTCGCCCGCCGGGGCGGCGCTGTCGGGCTCGGTGGTGACGATCGACGGCGCGCGCGACAACAACTTCGGCCCGTGGCCGCCGCCCGGCGCCCAGGACGAGAGCGGGGCGCCGCCTACCGAGGAGCGGAAAGGCCCAGGATGAGCTGCGCGGCCTCCAGCGGCAGGTCGAGCCGGGGGCAGCGGCCGACGCCGTCATGAGATCCTGTCGGCACCCCCGGTGGGGGCCTTGAGATGGCCGAGTCCGACCTGAATGTAATCGAGCGCTTCTACGCCGCGTTCGCCGCGCACGACGGCGAGACGATGGCCTCCCTGTACGCGCCGGACGCGCGCTTCTCGGACCCCGTCTTCCCCGACCTGCGCGGAAGCCGCCCGGGCGAGATGTGGAAGATGCTCACCGGCGCGTCGGGCGACCTGCGCATCGAGCTGCTCGAGCACGACGCGTCCGACGGGCACGGCTCTGCTCACTGGCGGGCCCACTACACCTTCACGCAGACCGGCCGGCCGGTGGTCAACGACGTGCGCGCGAGCTTCCGCTTCCGCGACGGGCTGATCGCCGAGCATCGCGACGACTTCGACTTCCACCGCTGGGCGCGCCAAGCCCTGGGGCCCGTGGGCCTGCTGCTGGGGTGGACGCCGATCGTGCGCAACGGAGTACGCAGGAAAGCCGCCGCGCGGCTGGAAGCTTTCACCTCGAAGGAGTAATTGCGGCGCGGGACACTCGACCGACAGGAGCACCGATGGAGCAGTCAGCAGGCCAGGCCGGACCGGCGGCGACGATGATCGCGGCCATCGCGCGATTCTGGTGGGCCTTTCTCGCGGCGGGCATCGCCTGGGTCCTGATCGCCCTGGTGATCCTGCAGTTCGACCAAGCCTCGATCACGACGGTCGGCGTGCTGATCGGGATCATGCTGATCCTCTCCGCCTTCCAGAACTTCGCGCTGGGGGCCTTGGTCGGCACCGGGGCCAAGTGGATCTGGTGGCTGTTCGGCCTCCTGCTGCTGGCCGGCGGGATCATCACGCTGATGTCGCCGGAGAACACGTTCGCGGCGCTCGCCGACATCCTCGGCTTCATCTTCCTGATCATCGGCGTCTTCTGGACCATCGACGCCTTCGTCAGCCGGGGGGCCAACCCGCTGTGGGGGCTGGGCCTGTTCTCGGGGGTCCTCATGATCATCCTGGCGTTCTGGACCAGCGGGCAGTTCTTCATCGAGAAGACCTACCTGCTGCTGGTGTTCGCCGGCATCTGGGCGCTGCTGCACGGCGTCACGGACATCGTGCGGGGCTTCCAGCTGCGGGCTCTGGGCAAGTCGGTCTGAGCGCGGCGGTGCGGGGCCCGGTCAGCGCCGGCTGACCGAGCGCCGGGCCACGCGGTGGCCGGCCACGGCGCCGAGGGCGAGCGGCACCACGAAGTCCAGGCAGCAGCCGTCGGTGCACCCCTCGGCGGTGTCGCCGACCGCGTCGCCCGCGGACTTGACGGCCTTCTTGCGGCGGCGCTTCCGGCGCGACTTCCTGTCGCCGAAGATGGCCTCGATCACGCCCACGGCGCAACCCTCTCAGACGTGGCGGCGGAGCCACAGCCCGAGGCCGGCGCCCGCCGCGGCGACCACGAACAGGTCGAGGCAGCAGCAGCCGCCCCACCAGGCCGCCTCCTCGGCCGCGCCCTGCGCGCGGTCGCGCCGCTTCTCCCGCCGGGTCCGCGTGTCCTCGCTCACGGCGACACATTCTCGTCGCGGTCGACCCGCGTCGCGGTCACCCCGGCGCGCACGGCCTCCAGCTGGGCCGCCACCGCCAGCCCGGCGAACAGCGCGACCGAGCTGAGAAAGCTCCACAGCAGGACGCCGATCGTGCCCGCCAGCGGGCCGTAGGTGGCCCCGAAGTTCGCGGTGGCGTCGATGTAGACGGCCAGCAGCCCCATGAAGGCGATCCACAGCACCGACGAGACGATCGCCCCGAAGGCCAGCCACGAGGCCTCGGGCTGCGGGCGCTTCGGCGCCCACTCGAACAGCAGCGACACGGAGGTGACCACCAGCACCGCGCCGAGCGGCCAGCGCAGCACCGCCCATACCGAGTCGAAGCCCTCGCCGGCGCCGAGCGCGTCGCGCACGGTGGAGCCGGCCACCAGCACGACGATCGACAGCAGGGCCAGCACGCCGGCGGTCAGCGCCAGCCCGGTGGCCACCGTGTACTTGCGCAGGAAGGGGCGGTCGACCTCGGTCCCGTAGATCCGGTTCGCGCCCCGCTCGACCTGGGCCATCGCGGTCGCGCCCGCCAGGGCCGCCGCGATCCCGCCCGCGCTCAGGGCCAGCTCGCCCTGCTCCTCGCGGGCGCCGCTCGCGCCCTGTTGCAGCGCTTCGGTCAGCAGGTCGCCCGCCGCGCCGGGCGCGAGCACGTCGACGGCGTCCTTCACCGCGCGCGTGAAGCTCTCGACGCCCAGGGCGGCCGCCAGCCCGACGACGGCGATCAGCGCGGGCAGCAGGGTCAGCGTTAGCTGGAAGGCCAGCGCGCGCGAGTGGCTGAAGCCGTCGGCGGCCCGGAAGCGGTCGATCGAGTCCATCACCAGACGCCGCCGGCCGCATTCGCGCAGGGTCTCGAAGGCCTCGTCTCCCTCGAGCTCGTCGCGCGTGTGGGGCACGGCGGTAGCGGTCGTCACGGCGCGTAGTGTCGCGGCGCATGCGGCAGACCACGTGGAAGGAGGGTGTCCGCGCGGGGCTGCCTTATGCCCTGGCCGGCTTCCTGCTGTCGATGTCCTTCGGCGTGCTGGCGCGCAACGCCGGCTTCTCGGAGGTGCAGGCCATCGTGGCCTCAGCCGTCGATCTACGCCGGCTCGGCTCAGTTCGCCGCCCTGTCGATCTTCGCGAGCGGGGGAGGCCTGGCTCCGGCCGTCGCCGCGGCGGCGCTGGTCAACTCCCGCTTCCTGCCGATGGGCATCGCGCTGGCTCCGTCCCTGCCCGGGGGGCCGGCGAAGCGCGCCGTCCAGGGCCAGCCGGTGGTCGACGCCTCCTGGGTGCTGGCCGGCCGCGCCGACGGGACGTTCGACCGCCAGATGCTGTTCTGGTCGTCGGCGATCCAGTACGTGACCTGGCAGACCGGCACGATCGTCGGTGCGTTCGGCGACGACCTGCTGGGCGACCCCAACAGGCTCGGCCTGGACGCGATCTTCCCGGCCTTCTTCCTCGCCCTGCTGATCGCCGAGCTCAAGGAGGGCCGCGGACGGCTGACCGCGCTGGTCGGCGGGCTGATCGCCTTCGCCCTGATTCCGTTCACGCCCGTCGGCGTTCCCGTCCTGGCGGCGAGCGTCGCCGCCTTCCTGGGGCTGAGGCGCTCGTGATCTGGGGGCTCATCGCCCTGGTGGCCGTGACCACGGTCGCGATCAAGGCTTTCGGCCCCATCACCGTGGGCGGCCGCGAGCTGCCGCCGTGGTCGGCCAAGGTGATCGCCTCGATGGCGCCCGCCCTGCTGGCCGCGCTGGTGGTGACGTCGGCGCTGGCCGACGGCGAGGAGTGGGCCATCGGCCCCGACACCGCCGGCGTCAGCGTCGCCGGGGTGGCGCTGTGGTTCGGCGCGCCGGTGCCGCTCGCAGTGTTCGGCGCGGCCGCGGTGACGGCGGTGCTCCGGGCGATCTAGGTCTAAGTCACGGGGCACGCTGCCGGGGCATGGCGCTTCGAGGTTCGCTGCCCAGAGGCCGCGGATACCGCCTACCCGAGCAGAAAAGCCGTCAGCGCGCTGACGGGTTCCCCGGGAGGGAGGGCGCCTTTTACGGCCCCTTTGGGTGTGGCGCACCGGCTGGGGCGCCGTCACCGCCCAGGTGCAGTTAAAGCCGAGGTCCGTTGCCGCCGTTGCACCCCTGCGCAGGAACATCCCCCAGGGGGTCGCCTGACCGCTGCCAGTGTTGTCCCCCGGAGAGGTTCACGCCGCGGCGGTTGCGCCCTCGTCGTGCACCTTGTGCTCGCCCTCGGCGAACTCCTCGACGATCTTGTCGCAGAAGGCAGGAAGGTCGTCCGGGTTGCGGCTGGTGACGAGCCCTTGGTCCACCACCACCTGCTCGTCGACGACGTTGCCCCCGGCATTGCGGATGTCGGTGCGGAGGCTGGGATAGGAGGTCAGCGTCCGCCCGCGGACCAGGTCGGCCTCGACGAGCGTCCACGGCGCGTGGCAGATGGCCCCGATGGGCTTGCCCGCGCGGGCGATCTCCTGCACGAAGCCGACGGCGTTCTCATCCATCCGCAGGTTGTCGGGATTGACGGTGCCGCCGGGCAGCACCAACCCGTCGTAGTCGTCGGCGGACACGTCGGTGACCCGGTGGTCGACCGAGAACGTGTCGCCCTTGTCGATGTTGTGGTCCATGGCCTGGATTTCGCCGTCCTCGATGGAGAGCAGCTCAGGGGCGCCGCCCGCCTGCTGCACGGCTTCCCAGGGCTGCTCGAGCTCCACCTGCTCGACGCCATCGGCGGCCAGGAACGCAATTTTTTTGCCGTTGAGTTGATCAGCCATGTTCATCCGCTGCCCGCCCGCCCGAGCGCCGAAACCGGGCTCGAGAAGTCGTCGCTCCAGGCCTCGCGGCCCGGGTGTGCGGCGGCACGGGCGCCAGCGCGGATCCACCGGTCAGAGCGCCCAGATCGGATTGGCGCGAAGCCATCACCACCCAGTGCGACGGGCTCTTCCCGCGGGGCATCCTGGGCCGCTTGAGCTCGTTCTGGGACAAGCACGCCAGCCCCTCGGCCGCGCGCCACCTCGCCCAGCACCGGCTCCAGGTCGAGGAAGCGGTTGGAGATGTGGAAGGCCAGCACCCCGTCGGGCGCGCAGCTTGCGGCGGTAGAGCCGCACGGCCTCGCGCGTGAGCAGGTGGGTGGGGATGGCGTCGGAGGAGAACGCGTCGGCCACCAGCAGCCCGAACTCGCCCCGGCCCGCGCGCCGCAGGGACAGCCGGGCGTCGCCGCGGACCACGTTCAGCCGCCCGCGGCAGTCGCGCAGGAAGGTGAACAGCCGCGGGTCGCGGGCGATGCGCTCGACGGTGGGGTCGAGCTCGTAGAAGGTCCAGCGGTCGCCGCGGCGGCTGTAGCAGCCCAGCGAGCCCGTCCCGAGCCCGATCACGGCCACGCGCCGTGTGCGCGGGCCGCGGACCGCCGCCATGAGCTGGCCGGCGGGCCCGGTGGGGTGGAAGTAGGTGAGCGGCGTCCGCCGCCGGGCGGGGTCGAGCAGCTGGGCGCCGTGCGTGGTGGTCCCGTGGATCATCTCGTTCAGCCGGCCGTCCTCGGAGCGCTCGACGCGGACCACGCCGAAGAAGCTGCGGTCCTGGCGCAGCTCGGTCCCGTGCTCGAACAGCGGCACCGACCCGGCCAGCACGATCGCGCCGAGCGCCAGCCCGAAGCGCGCCGGGCGGCGGACGAAGTTCAGGGCGATCCCCGCCCCCAGGCCGAAGGCGAAGCTCTTGCCCGCGCCCTCGTACTCGGTGCCGGCCAGGCTCACCAGCGGCCAGCGCGGCCAGCACCACGAGGCCCACCGCCACCGGCAGGCCCACGTCCAGCCAGCGCACGTACCTGCTCGGCGGCACCCGCGGCTCGCGCCAGGGCAGGCACAGGCAGGCGGCGATGATCGCCAGCGGGTACTCCGGCACGCTCTCGAAGACCGCGGGCACCAGGATCCCGGTGACGAGCCCGCCCAGCGCCCCGCCCACCGCGACGAGCAGGTAGAAGCCGGTCAGCTCGCCCGCCGCGGGGCGGTCGCGCGCCAGCTCGCCGTGGCAGACCAGCGCGACGACGCCGAAGCTGAGCAGGTGCAGCGGCATGACCACCCACAGCGGCTCGCGGGCCCGCACCAGCAGCAGGATCGACAGGCCGATGGCCACCCCGGGCAGCACGAACACCATCGCCCGGTGGAGCTTCTGGGCCCGCGGGGTGGCCGAGAACGCCACCACGAACGAGAGCAGGTAGAGCGACAGCGGCAGCGCCCACAGCAGCGGCACCGGGGCGAGGTCGATCGTCATGAACGACGTCACGCCGAGCATGAGGCTGGACGGCACGAAGGCCAGCCCCACCCAGCGCAGCCGCCGCCGGGTGGTCAGCGACTCGCGCGGCTCGGGCCGGGCGTCCGGGGCCGGCGCCGAGCGCCACAGCGCGACCGCGCAGGCGACCAGCAGCAGGACCAGCACCCCGTAGGCCACCGACCAGGCCTCCCCCTGCGCGGCCAGCCGCACGTTGGGCTCCATCGCCAGGGGGTAGCCCAGCAGGCCGATGACGCTGCCCAGGTTGCTCGCGCGGTAGAGGAAGTAGGGGTCGCGGGCGGCGGGGTGGTCGGTCGAGGCCAGCCACCGCTGCAGCAGCGGCGCGGTGGAGGAGACCACGAAGAAGGGCAGCCCGACCGAGACCGCCAGCAGCCCCAGCAGGGCGGGAACGGGGGCGTCGCCGGGGCGGAAGTCGTCCGGGACGGCGATCGGGAGGACCAGCGCGGCCACCACGCACCAGCGCCAGGTGCAGGACCGCCTGGCGCCGGGCTCCCAGCCGCCGGGTGCTGGCGTGGGCGTACAGGTAGGCCAGCAGCAGCGCGGTCTGGAAGAAGACCAGCGAGGTGTTCCAGACCGCCGGCGTGCTCCCGAAGCTGGGCAGCACGAACTTGGCGAACATCGGCTGGATCAGGAAGACCAGGCCGGCGCTCAATCCGAGCGTTATGCCGTACAGAATCACCATTAGGGTGGGGCGTCACCGTTTTCCAGAAAGGAACCGCAGCACTATGAACAAACGTGGCTCGCTGCGCAGCCATCGCAGCAGCAGCACTGTCCGCCGTTCTCCTGGCGGCATGTGGATCCACCAAGGTCACGGGCCCCGGCCTGGAGGCCAAGATGAAGAGCGAGGCGCTGGCCCCCAAGGGCATCACCAACGCCACGGTCGAGCTGCCCCGCCGAGACCGAGGTCAAGGTCGGACGCCACCGTCGAGTGCTCGGTCACCGCCGACGGCAAGAAGGGCACCGTCACCGCCAAGTTCGCCGACGACGAGGGCGCCCTCACCGACTACCAGCGCCAACGTCGACGACATCCAGCTCGCCATCATCGAGCAGAACGCCGAGGAGCAGGAGTCCGGGACTCTCGGAGGTCGAGTGCCCGTCCTCGACGCAAGCCGAAGAAGGGCGCCCGTTCTTCTGCATCGGAAACATCCAGGGCAGCGGCTTCGGCATGGTCATCGATCACTCAGACCGCCGAGGACTCGAGCGTGACGGTCCAGGCTGCAGAAGCGCAAGCTCCGCACGAACCAGATCGAGCGGAACATCACCAACGCGGTGAAGAAGCGCGGCATCAACGCGCAGGTCGACTGCCCGAACACCGTCACCTCGCAGAAGGGCAGCGTCTTCCGCTGCACCGTGAAGAACCCGGCCAACGGCAGGCAGATCACCATCGTTGCCAGGCAGAAGGACAGCGCCGGCAACTTCGACCTGAAGGTCGAGAACTAGCCGGAGGACTGCGCCGCGTAGACCTTCAGGTCGCGCGGCGCGCCCTTCGCCTTGAAGCGAAGGCGGCGGCGGAGCTTGACTTCGTCGCCGCCCAGCTTCGCCTTCGCCGCCTCCGAGACCAGTAGCTGGCTGGCGCCGGCGGCGTCGGCCACGCGCGCGGCCGTGGTCACGTCGACGCCGAAGTAGTCGCCGCCCAGCTTGCGCGGCGTGCCCACGTGCAGGCCGGCTCGCATCTGGGGCGTGTAGCCGCCGACCTTGACCTTCGAGGTCTCCTCGATGGCCGTCAGCGCGGCCTCGACCGCCGCGGCCGGGTCGTCGAACACGGCCATCAGGCCGTCGCCCAGGCGTTTGACGATCTCCCCGCCGCAGTCGTTGATCGGCGGCTCGGCGGCCTGGCCGACCTTGCGCAGCAGGTCGAGGGATTGAGTGTCGCCGGCCTCCAGCGCCCAGTCGGAGAACTCGACGAGGTCGGTGAACAGGACCGCCTTCTGAGCGTGGCCGTGGCCGCGCCCCTGGGCCTCCGACACCGACTGCCAAACCTGGAAGGCGCTCAGCCCCAGCTCGCGCATGGCGCTCGGGCGCTCGGCGGCCACCTCGATCCAAGCGCTGGCCGACCAGCTGCGGGGGTTGCTGCCGGCTCAGCGAGAGCGGGTCGCCCAGCTGCTTGTCGCCGGGCAGGCGCTGGCGCAGGAACTGGGCCGCCTTGATCAGGTTCGGCTGGCCGTCAAGGTCCTTCAGGCGCTCCCGCCAGGAGGGCATCAGTCCTCGGGCAGCCCCGGGATCTTGCCGTTGCGGAAGGCGTCCACGAAGCGGCGATGGTCCTCGCGGGCCATCTCGCCGTACTCGGCGCCGAACTCGGCGAGGTCGTCGGCGAACTCGTCGTCGCGGTCGCCGACCACCTCGACGATCGCGTCCTCGGTCTGGAAGTCCACGAGCTCCTGGTCCGAGCCGGCGTCGGAGACGCAGTGCACCTTCGCGGTGGCCTGGCCGAGGGAGCGCAGCAGGGGGAGGATCTCGTCGACGTCGGTGACGGCGTCCCAGTCCACGTCGGCGGTGTAGGGCGAGATCTCCTGGACCACCTGGCCCGATCCGTTGAGCTCGGTCCAGCCCAGCCACGGGTCGGCGTGCGCCTGCAGCGCGCGCTGTGAGACCGCGGTGCGGTGCCCGTGGTGCTGGAAGAAGCTCGAGATCTTCTCGTCCTTGCACCACCCGGCTGGGCGCGGCGACGTTGCCCTGCTTCATGGAGAGCATCACGTCGTTCTCCAGCGCCTGGCTGGGCCCCTCGATGAGCAGGTTGTAGGCGGGCAGGCCGGCGCTGCCGATGCCGAAGCCCTTGCGGCCCACCACGTCCTTGACGTTGTAGGAGACGCTGTGCTGGCGCTTGCGCTCGGGGATCGTCTCCAGGTAGCGGTCGTAGGCCTGGAGCACCTGGTTCCTCTCGGCGTCGTCCAGGCGCCGGGCGCCGCCGCCCTCGGTGAAGCGCCGGTCCTCGCCGTCGATCGCGGTGTTCGACTCCAGCAGCTGGATCCGGGTCTCCATCCGCGCGTCCACCAGGGCGTCGTGGAGGGCGCCGTCGGTGTTCTCCGAGCGTGAGGCTGAACTCGTCGTCGCGGTCGCCGCTCGCGAAGGCGCGCACCTGGTCGAGGTAGGAGCGGGCGTAGGTGTCGATCATGTCCCGGATCACGTTGTCCGAGAGGGCCTTGGCGAAGCCCAGCAGCGCCAGGCTGGCGGCCATCCGCTGCAGGTCCCACGTGTAGTGGCCCACGTAGGCCTCGTCGAAGTCGTTGACGTCGAAGACGAGCTTGCCCTGCGAGTTCATGTAGGTGCCGTAGTTCTCGGCGTGGAGGTCGCCCTGGATCCAGACGCGCTTGGTGCGGTCGTCCACCCAGCGGTCCTCGCGGTCCTTGACGTCGGAGTAGAACAGGCAGGCCGTGCCGCGGTAGAAGGGGAACGGGGCGGCGGCCATCTTGCGGAACTTCTTCCGGAAGGCGTGCGGGTCGCTCTCGATCAGCTCCTCGAAGGCGTCGACGAGCACCTCGACGATGTACTGCTCGCGGTCTGTGCTCATGGCCGCCACCCTAGGGGGTCGAAGCGCTGGAGCAGTTGTGCCGGTGTGACGCGTTCGCCGGGCTCCGCCAGGCCCAGGCTCTCGGCCATCCAGCCCAGCGACCGCTGCTCGCCCGCTTCTCTCTTCGCCATCCGGTTGCCCTGGTCGTCGAGCACGAGCGGAACGTGCGTGTAGGCGGGCGTGGGCAGGCCCAGCAGCTGCTGGAGGCGGACCTGGCGGTGGGTCGTTTCCAGCAGGTCCTCGCCCCGTACGACCTCCTCGACCCCCGCGTCCGCGTCGTCGACCACGACCGCCAGGTTGTACGCGGGGACGTCGTCCTTGCGCCACAGCACGAAATCGTCGACCTCCGCTTCCCTCTCGCCATGGAGCCGATCGCTGAACGCGACGATCGCTCGCGCGTCCAGCCGGATGGCCGCGGGGCGATCGCTGCGCGTGATTCCGCGGCAGGTCCCGGGGTAGGGGACCTCGGCCCCGTGGGGGGCCTGCGTGGCCTCGCGGATCTCCTTGCGCGTGCACCAGCACGGGTAGGTCGGGAGCTGGTCGAGCGCCTCGCGGTGGCGCTCGCGCCGCTCGGACTGGCGCACCACCGGGCCGTCCCAGTCGATGCCGAGCCCTCTGAGGTCCGCCAGCTGGCCCTCCTCGTACTCGCGCCGCGAGCGCTGCGGGTCCAGGTCCTCGATCCGCATCCGGAACTTCGAGCCCTCGGCCCGGGCGTACAGCCAGGCCAGAAGCGCCGTGCGGAGGTTGCCGGCGTGCAGCGGCCCGGTCGGGCTGGGGGCGTAGCGGCCGTCCACGGAGGCCAGGATGGCTGACCTCCCGCGCCCGAAGCGGCTCTAGAGCGCCTTCGCCAGCAGGCGGCGCAGGCGCTCCCGCTCGAAATCCGTCAGGGGGCTGAGCGTCTTTTCTTCAGCTGTGCGGGCTGTCTCCGCCGACCGCGCGGCGGCGCGGGCCGTTTCCGGGCTGGCCAGGAGAAGCAGTTTTCGACTGTCCCGCGCTTGGGGTCTCCTCCCTAGTTGCTGTCGTTCCTCGAGCCTTTGCGCCGCCCGGGACGCGGTCGTGCGATCGAGCCCGGCGCGGTCGGCCACGGCCTGCTGGGAGAGCCCCGATCCCCCGTGGGCGAGCACGGTCAGGATCCGGTGCTCGGCGAAGTCGTAGCTCCGGGAGCGCGGCAAGAGCATCGAGAGGGTGAACTCGAGGCTCTCTCGTAACGCGGGATGCCAGAGCGGCTCGATTCGCCCGGTGCGGATCCCCGCGATGAGCCTGTGGGTCGCCTCCATGCCTGGATTAGCGCGGGCCGCGAAATTCTCGCCCCCCGGAGGGATGCGGTTGGCGTACCCCTCTCGAAAAAATGCTCAGCGCCGCTGACGACTTTTTCAGAGGGAGACGCACCCTTCCGTGTCGATCCCGAAGGGCAGCTCGGGCGCTCCCGCCGCCGCCATCGCCTCGCGCAGGCGGGCGGGATCCTCGGCGAGGACGAGCAGGAAGCCGCCGCCCCCGGCGCCCATGAGCATCGCCCCGGACCCGCCGCGGTCGAGGGCGAGGTCGCGCAGGTCGGCCAAATGCGGGGGGACCATCGCCGCCGAGCGGGCGCGCTTGGTCTCCCACGAGAGGTTCATCAGCTCGCCGCAGGCGCCGAAATCGCCCGCCTCCAGGGCGGCGCACGTCTCGCGGGCCAGCGAGGCGGTCCGGCGGAGGTTGTCGCGGACCTCGGAGTCGCCGGCCAGCGTGCGGCCGACCTGATCGCTGAGCACCTTCGAGGCCGAGCGCGAGCCGCCGGTGTAGAAGAGCAGGAAGCGCTCCCGCAGGGCCTCGAGCGACTCGGGCGGCAGCGCCAGGCGCCGGACCGTCACCGAGCCCGGGTGGAAGGTGAGGGCATTGACGCCGCCGTGCACGGCGGCGTACTGGTCCTGCTTGCCGACCGTGCGGCCGAGGAGGTCGATCTCCAGCCGGCAGGCCGCCTCCGCGAGCTCGGCGCCCTCGAGGCCGGCGAAAGCCCGGACGGTGCACACGGCGTAGGCCCCGGAGGAGCCCAGCCCGGTGCCGGCGGGCACGTCGGCGATCGAGGCCAGCTCCAGCGGCGCTCCGTTCCAGTGCTCGCCGAGGGCGACGCGGAGGATCGGGTGCTCGACGTCCGCCGCGTCCTCGACCTCCTCCCAGGCCAGGTGCTTGAGTCGCAGCCCCTGGCGGAAGCCCGTGGTGACCAGCAGCCAAACGTGCTTGTCGATGGCCGCCGAGAGGACGAAGCCCTCCTCGTCGGCGAAGAACGACGGGAGATCGGTCCCGCCGCCGCCCAGTGATACCCGGAGCGGCGCGCGGACGGCGATCACGAGGTCATCGTGTCACGCGCCCGCGCGCGCCGGGTCTCTCCCTCAGAGAGGCTCAGTCGCGGGCCTTCTGAGAGACGCACTTGCCGAACGCGTTCGCGTCGTTTGCGTTCTCGCCGTACTTCACCGCGAAGGCGGTGCGGCTCGCATCCGTCTCGCCCCGCTCCTCATCGCACTCCTGCGCGGCGTTGCGCTGGTTCACGCGGGCCTCGCGGTCGGCGGCGTCCATCTTGCGCTTCTCGGCCCTGGCCTTCTTGCGCACGCACCTGCTGAAGGCGTTCCGGTTGTTGCGGTTGGTGCCGTACTTCCGGGCGAAGGCGGGGCGGCCGATCTCATTGCGCTCGGAACGGCAGCTCCTTCAGGCCCTTGCGCTTGGCGGCGCGACGCTCGCGCAGCTCCTCGCGGGCCTTCTCGGACACGCACTTGCCGAAGGCGTTCTTCTTGTTGATGTTCGTGCCGTACCTGAAGGCGAAGGCCTCACGCGTGGCGTCGGTGGTACCACGCTCGGCACGGCACTCTCGCGCGGCGTTGGTCTTGTCCGCCCTGCTCGGCACGGCAGCCAGTGCCCCGGCGGGCACGAGCAGGCTCGCGACGACGGCCACGAGCAGCACGATTCGCTTGTGCATCAGTTGGGTCCTTTGTTCGGGGTGCATAGTTGAGAACGTCGGCGAACTGGGCAAGGTTCGTATGTTTCAGGCGAACCTCCCTGGCCGGATCGCGTTCAGAGGGCATGAAGTTGACACGCCCGCGCCGGCTGAGGACCCTCTCTGAATGGCCTCGACCCCAATGCCCGCCTCCGGAGCCCGGCCGCTACTGGGCTCGCGGCGCGTGCTCGGGTTGGCGAGCGACCGCCGGCTGGTCGCGCTCGTGCGCGCGGGGAGCGAGCCGGCCTTCGAGGTCCTCTTCGAGCGCCACGGCCCGGCGCTCCTGGCCTACTGCCGCCAGATACTCGGCTCCCACGAGGAGGCAGAGGACGCCGTGCAGCAGACCTTCGCCTCCGCGCACCGGTCGCTCGAGGAGTCCGATCGCTCGATCGACGTCAAGCCCTGGCTCTACACGATCGCGCGCAACCGCTGTCTCTCGATGGTCCGCGCACGCAAGCCGGACGCGCTTCCCATCGCGGACGAAGCGCTTCCCGGCGCCGATCTGGTCGAGCAGGCCGAGACCCGCTCGGAGCTGCGCGACCTGGTCCGCGACCTCGCCGACCTCCCCGAGCAGCAGCGCTCGGCGCTGGTCCTGTTCGAGCTGGGCGACCTCTCGCACGACCAGATCGCCGAGGTCATCGGCTGCGAGGGGAAGCAGGTGAAGGGCATCGTGTTCCGGGCCCGCAGCGGGCTGGTCGAGCGCCGCGAGGGCCGCATGGCCTCATGCGCGGAGATCCGGGAGGAGCTGTCGACCCTGCGCCGCGGCGCGCTGCGCCGCAACCGCATCCGACACCACCTGCGCGAGTGCCCGTCGTGCTCGGCCTTCCGCGAGGACGTGCGCCGCCAGCGCGCCCAGATGGCCCTGCTGCTGCCCGCCGCGCCCTCCGCCGCGCTGAAGGCCGGCGTGCTGGGCGGCGCCGCAGCCGGTGGGAGCGCTGCGGCGGGCTCGACCGTCGCGGCCAAGCTGGCGGTGGTCGCGGTCCTGGCCGGCACCGTCGGGGGAGCCGGCATCGCCGTCGAGCAGATCCGCGAGTCCGAGCAGGCTCCACCCGCTCCGGCCGCGGCCGTGAGCGATGTCCCCGGCCGCCCCGACACCGCCCTGGGGGCCACGGTCTCCGCAGCCGCCCGCCAGGCGCGGAGGGCTACGCCGTCGCCGCAGGCGATCCGCCGCGCGCGCCGCCGCGCCGCCGCCCGCCGCCAGGCGCTGCCCGACAGCCCGGGCCGCACGCGCGGGATCGAGAAGGCCGCCGAGCAGGGCAAGGACGCACCGGGCCGCACGTGGTCGCAGGAGACGCCCGGCGCCGCCCAGCGCCCGGCCACCCCGCCCGGCCTGTCCCAGGAGCAGGCCCAGCCCGTCGCACCGCCCCGAGCAGAGCCCCCGCCGGTGAACCCGGGCGGCAATAGCCTCGGCCGGCTCAAGGGCGAGCCGCCGCCGCAGGGCAAGAGCCCCTAGGCGCTTACTCGGCCGCCGATCTCCACCCATCCGTCAGGCAGCGGAGCGGCGCGGATGACCGAGCCCACCCCCTGGTGGATCTCGATGTGCTGCCCCAGCGCCGCTGCCAGCACCACGGCCGCGGCCCCCGTGGCCTCGTCCTCCTCGATGCCCAGGTCGCACGGGAACACCCGCGCCCGCACGACGCCCGGCTCGATCCAGGCCCAGCAGGCGTCGAGTCCAGAGTCCGGCGGGCGCAGGGCCTCGACCTCCTGGGGCGAGCCCAGCTCGTGCCAGGTGAAGTCGGGTGCCCACTCGGGGCGACCGGCCACGTACGACAGGCCGCCCTCCCGCCGCGCCGGGACCTCGCCGGCGGGCGGACGCATGACGTCGGCCGGGTGGCCGTGCCGGGCCAGCAGCCAGGCGGTGCCGACCAGCGGGTGGCCCGCGAACGGGATCTCGGCGGCGGGGGTGAAGATGCGCACGCGGCCGGTCGGGGCGTCGTCCACGAACACCGTCTCGCTCAGGGCGAGCTCGCGGGCAACGCGCTGGCGCTCGCCGGCGTCCGCGGGCTCGCCGTCCAGTGCCACCGCGAGCGCGTTTCCGCCGCCCGACTCGCCGCCGAAGACGTGCAACATCTCCACCCCGCGGAACCTATCCGCCGCGCGGCCCGCTACAGTGCCCCGCTTCGCCGAGCTCCCTCCGCCGTGGAGGGGGACGGGGGACCCACTGGCCGAGAGGTCGGGGCGAATCGCAGCCCGAGTGCTGCGTAGCGCGAACAGCGCGAGCCCGTCAGCTAACCCCGCAGGCGAGCGAATCAATGCGCTCTCGTTCGCTCATGACGACCCTGCTGTTGACCGCCGCTTCCCCTGCGGCGGGCATCGCCGTGGCTCAGGCCGCGCCGAACGGTCCCGTGACCCCTCACGTGGCCCGCTACGCGCCGCCGCTGGTGAAGGTGGCCGCCCCGCGGACGCTCGAGCCCGTCGACAACTTCGAGCCGCGGCCCAAGTCCGCGTTCCCGGTCAAGGCCCCCGTGGGCTACGGCGAGAGCGCCGCGCGCTACGGCTCGGACCGCGGGGGGCGGATGCACGAGGGTCAGGACATGTTCGCGCCGGCCGGCACACCGCTGGTCGCGATGCAGGACTCGACGGTCGTCGAGGCAGGCGACGGCGGCGGGCGCGGCAACTACGTTGCGCTCTGGAGCCCCTCGGTCAGGCGCACCTTCGTCTACCTCCACATGCAGTCCCCGGCGCACGTGAAGGTCGGCGAGCAGGTGAAGGCGGGCCGGCGAGTGGGCGAGCTCGGCTGCACCGGGTCGTGCTTCGGAGATCACCTCCATCTCGAAGCTCGCAGCGGCAAAGGTGCAAATGGTGCACCGAACGACCCCATGCCTTACCTGATTCGCGCAAAACGCCGGTAGCTTTACCGGCAGTGGACGCGGCTGCCCTCCGCAACCGTCTGATCCTCGCGTCGAGCATGTGGCGGCAGGCGACGGACGAACCGCTCCCCAAGATGCCGCCCGGCGACCCCGTAGAGCAGATCCAGGCCTTCGAGCTGCGGCTCGTCGACCTCCTGTGCTCTCAGGCGACGCCGGAGACCGCGAGGTCGGTCGCCGATCAGACCTGGGACCTCGTGCACGACCGCCCCGACGACGAGCCGGTCAAGCAGAGGGTCGCCGAGTGCCACGAGCAGCTCGCGCGCCTGTCGGCGGGCGGCGGCCTGGACGGCGCCGCATGACCCGCGACACGGAGGTGTTCGACCCCCGCCTGCGGGCTCTGTCGCTGGCCGCGCTGCAGGGGGTCATCGTGCTCATCGTCCTGGTCACGCTCGCGCTCCCGCACGACAAGGACGTGCACGAGGTGCAGCTCCTGGGCCTGGCCGGGTTCCTCGCGGTGACGGCGACGGCGCTGTGGCGCCTGGGCGCAGAGCTCGACCGCCACCAGATCAGCATCGCGGTCGCCGCCACGACGGTCGTCATCGCACTCCTGAACTTCGCCGCGGGGACCACCGCGGGCTTCGGGCTGCTGTTCGGGATGACGGTGATCTACGCCTTCTACTTCCTCGACATCCGCTTCGCGGCGGCCAACGCGGGGCTTGCGCTGGCGGGCTACGTCGTCCAGCTGGCGCTGAACCCCGGCCCCAGCCCGGTGAGCCGGACGCTGCTGGTGATCGGGACGCCGACGCTCACCGGCCTCCTGGTCGCACGCCTGCTGAGGGTGCTGCAGGGCGAGAGCGGCCGGGCGCGGCGCGTGCTGGAGAGCACCAGCGACGCCTACGCCGCGCTCGAGCTCGACGGCACGGTGGTGGAGTGGAACGCCGCGGCCGAGCGGATGTTCGGCCGCGCGCGTAGCGAGGTGGTGGGCCGGCGCTTCGGGGAGCTGGTCTATTCGCCCGAGCGCCTGTCGGCCCACCGCGAGCGGCTGCGGGCCCTGCGCGATGCGGAAGAGGTGACCGGCTACGCCTTCGAGACCGAGTACCTGCGCCCCGATGGCAGCAGCTTCCCGGCCGCCGTCACGGTGTCGCGCGTCGACAGCGGGGCGGGGCAGCCGATCCTGGCGAGCTTCGCGCGCGAGCTGACCGACGTGCGCCGGCGCGAGTCCGAGCAGGCGCAGTTGGCCAGCGAGCAGGCGGCGCGCCGCGAGGCCGAGCACGTCGCCGAGATGGTCAGCGGGATGCAGCTGCTGGTGGACGCCGCGCTGTCCCACACGACCACCGAGGAGATGATGGAGGCGCTGATCCCGCGGGTGCGCGCCGTGCTCGACGCAGACGCCGCCAGCGTGCTGCTGCGCGAGGAGGGCGAGGACGCGATCGTGGTCCGCGCCTCGACCGGCGGAGACCCCGAGAACCGGCGCCGCGTCGAGTTCGGCGAGTACTTCAGCGGCATGGTGGCGGCGGAGGGCCGCCCGATGCTCGAGCAGGACCCTGACCTGACGACGGTCGCCGACCCGGCGATGAGAGAGGCCAGGGTCACCAGCCTCATGGGCGTGCCGCTGATGGTCGCCGGCGAGGTGGCCGGGGTCCTGGCGGTCGGCGCGCGCAAGCGCAGGTTCACCTCCGACGACCTTGGCATGCTGCGCCTGGCCGCCGACCGCGTGGCGCTGGCCCTCGACCACGCCCTGATCTACGAGCGCGAGCACCGCATCGCGGAGACGCTGCAGCGCAGCCTCCTGCCCGAGGTGATGCCGAGCCTGCCCGGGATGGGCGTGTCCGCCCGCTACGTGCCCGCGGCGTCGGAGGCGGAGGTGGGCGGCGACTGGTTCGACGTGATCACCATGCCCGGGGGCCGCGTTGGCTTGGTGATGGGCGACGTGGCCGGCAAGGGCCTCGGCGCCGCGTCGATGGTGGGCAGCATGCGCAGCGCCCTGCGGGCCTACGCCCTCGAGGGCCACGAGCCCGCCGTCGTGCTCGAGCGGCTGAACCGCCTCGTGTGGGGCGAGCTCGAGGAGAGCCAGATGGCCACGCTGATCTACGTCGTGTTCGAGCCGCTGGAGGGCAGGCTCAGCTGGGTGAACGCCGGGCACCTGCCCCCGCTGCGGACTTCCGGCAACGGCGACGCGCCCGAGTTCCTCCAGGGGGCGAGCTCGGTGCCGCTGGGAGTGATGCCCTTCCCGACCTTCGAGGAGGGCCACGCCGAGCTCGACCAGGGCTCGACGATCCTGCTGTACACCGACGGGCTGGTGGAGCGGCCCGGCTCGGTGATCGACTCCGGCCTCGACGCCCTCGCCGCCGCCGTCCGGATGGGCCCCGACGGCACCGACGCGCTGCTCGACCACGTGCTGGCCGAGCTGTCCCCCGAGGGCGGCGCCCCCGACGACGTGGCGCTGCTGGCGTTCTGCAACCAGCAGGTGCACGACCACTTCGAGGTCGAGCTGCCCGCCCAGCCGGAGTCGCTGGCCTCGGTGCGCGGCCTGATGCGGCGCTGGCTGCGCCACGCGGGGAGCAGCGAGGACGAGATCGCCGAGGTGACCACGGCCGCCGGCGAGGCATGCACCAACGCCATCGAGCACGCCGGCGCGGGCGGCTCGTCGACGTTCCAGATGGAGGGCGAGCTGACCGACGACCGGGGGGTCGAGGTGACCGTGAGCGACTCCGGCGAATGGCGCCCCGGGCGGGACGACGACCAGGGCCGCGGGCTCGAGTTGATGAAAGCGCTGATGGACGAAGTCCAGGTGACGCCCAGCCCGGAAGGTACGGTCGTGCGCATGCAACGCAGGCTCGACCGGGTCCCAGCCCCTTGACGGAGCTCGGCAACGTGGAGGTTCGCGAGGAGAACGGGGTGGTCGTGGCCGCGATCGCCGGCGAGCTCGACCTCTCCAACTCCCCGGCCACCGGCGACGCCATCGAGGCGGCCCTGCCGGCCACTGCGCGCGCGCTGGTGGTCGACTTCACCAACCTCACCTTCCTGGACTCCAGCGGCGTGGCGATGCTGTTCCGCCTCGTACGCCGGCTGGGCGACCACCGCCAGCAGCTGCACGTCGTCGCCCCCGCGGGTGAGGCGGTCGGCAGGGTGCTCGAGATCGTGGAGTTCGACCGGGCCGCGCCCGTGTACCCCTCGCTGGAAGCCGCCCTGGCGGCCGCTAACTAGCGGCGAAGTCCAGCACCAGCCGGTTGAACTCCTCGGCGCGCTCCACGTTGAGGCCGTGCGCCGAACCCTCGAGCACCGTGAGCTTCGCGCCGGGAATCAGCTCGGCCAGCTCCTTCGACTTCCAGACCGGCACGAGGATGTCCTGCTCGGCCCCGATCACCTGGGTGGGTACCTCGAGCTCAGGGAGCCGCTCGCCGGCGTTGTGGCGTGACGAGGCGTCCAGCTGGCGAGCGAAGGCCTCGGCCGGCTGTGGGTGCGGGTCGGCGAGCATCATGCTGCGCAGGTAGTCCGCGGCGCCGTCGATCTCGAAGAACGTCTCGGAGACGTTCAGCAGCAGGATCTCGTCGACGAACTCCTCCCAGGTCTGCTTGAGCCGCCGCGCGCCCCAGACCTCGCTGAGCCTGCGCGCCCAAGCGCCCCCCGCGGGCCAGGTGACCGCCAGGGTGAGCGTGTCGACCCGCTCCGGAGCGGCCAGCGCCATCTCCTGCGCGATCGCGCCCCCCATCGAGACGCCCACGAGGTGGAACCGGGCGAGCCCCAGGTGGTCGGCGAGCGCGAGGGCGTCGGCGGCCATGTCAGTGACCTCGTAGCTGCCCTCGGCCATCGAGGACCGGCCCACGTCGCGGTTGTCGAAGATGACGGTGCGGTGGGCGGCCGAGAAGGGCTGGACCTGCAGCGCCCAGGCCATCGTGTTGGCCGACAGCCCCATGACGCAGAGCAGCGGCGTTCCCTCCCCGTGCTCCTCGTAATACAGCGTCTGGCCGTTGCACTCTGCGGTCGGCATCGGCGGCAGCTTATGCTCTGCACTTGACCTAGCGAGGAGAGAGCTTTGGCGCAGACACAGCCGCAGACCGTCGAGGGCACCGCGTCGCACAGCAACGGCGCGTCGGAGAACGGCAACACCATCGAGGTCGTCAACCCGGCGACGGGCCAGACGATCGCCCGGGTGCCCGCCATAGGGACCGAGCAGGTGGCCGAGCTCGCCGCGCGCGCACGCGCCGCGCAGCCGGGATGGGAGGCGCTCGGCTTCGAGGGCCGGGCCAAGGTCCTCCGCCGCGCGCAGAAGTGGACGACCGACAACGCCGACCGCATCGCGCGCACGATCATCTCCGAGACGGGCAAGACCTATGAGGACGCCCAGCTGGCGGAGGTCTCCTACGCGGCGCAGGCGTTCGGCTTCTGGGCCAAGAACGCCGAGGACTACCTCGCCGACGAGAAGATCCGCTCCACCTCGCCGTTCGTGGCGGGCCGCAAGCTGTTCGTGCGCTACGCGCCCGTGGGCGTCGTGGGCGTCATCGGCCCGTGGAACTACCCGCTGACCAACTCGTTCGGCGACTGCATCCCCGCGCTCGCGGCGGGCAACTCGGTGATCCTCAAGCCGGCCTCGCTGACGCCGCTCACCTCGCTGCTGATGCAGGAGGCGCTGCGCGAGTGCGGCCTGCCCGAGGACGTCTTCCAGACCGCGGTCGGTCCCGGCGCCGTCGGCTCCGAGCTGATCGACCACGTCGGCTACGTGATGTTCACCGGCTCGACCGAGGTCGGCAAGAAGGTGATGGAGCGGGCCGCCAAGACGCTCACGCCGGTGGGCCTGGAGCTCGGCGGAAAGGACCCGATGCTGGTCCTCTCCGACGCGAACCTCGAGCGTGCCGCCAACGCAGCGGTGCACTACTCGATGCAGAACGGCGGCCAGACGTGCATCTCGATCGAGCGCGTGTACGTCGAGGAGCCGATCTACGAGCAGTTCGTCTCGCTGGTGGAGAAGAAGATGCGGACGCTGCGCCAGGGCGTGCCGGGCGATCCCGGCGTGACCGACGTCGGCGCCGTGACCTCGCCTCCGCAGGTTGACCTCATCGAAGAGCACGTCCGTGACGCCGTCGACAAGGGGGCGAAGGTGCTCGTAGGCGGGCACCGGGGCGAGGGCCCGGGCGACTTCTACGAGCCCACGATGATGGTGGACGTCGACCACACGATGGAGTGCATGACCGAGGAGACCTTCGGCCCCACGCTCCCGGTGATGAAGGTCAAGGACGCCGAGGAGGCGATCCGGCTGGCCAACGACTCCCCGTACGGCCTGCAGGCCTCGGTGTGGACCGGCGACTCCGCCAAGGGCGAGCGGCTCGCGCGCGAGTTGCAGTCGGGCGTGGTGTGCGTCAACGACGCCCAGGTGAACTACATCGCCCTCGAGCTGCCCATGGGCGGCTGGAAGGCATCCGGCCTGGGGTCGCGCCACGGCAAGGACGGCATCCGCAAGTACACCCAGAAGCAGACGGTGCTGGTCACGAAGTTCGCGCCCACCAAGAAGGACATCCACATGCTCCCGTACAAGGCGCGGACCACGAAGCTGATCGGGCGGCTGATCAAGCTCCTGTACGGGCGGGGCAAGCGGGACTAGAGCCCGGGCGCACTCCAGTCGACATAACCGGGCGGGCGCGCAAGCGCACCTCGTAATGGCGCTAGGGGAAGAGGTCGCCGGTCTCGTCGGCCACGAAGATCGCGGTCACCGGGCAGTTGCCGGCCGCCTCCAGCACCACGTCGAGCGGCGCCCCGTTGGGGTCGATCACCACCGCCTTGTCCTCGTCGTCGAGCTCGAAGACGTCAGGGGCGGTCTCGACGCAGTCGCCCGAGCCGATGCACAGGGCGCGGTCGACCCTGATCTGGACTTCGCTCAACGGCGGCGCAGCAGGATGAAGGCCAGCGCGAACCCGATCGCCATCGGCACGAGGAAGCGCGCCGGGCTGCTCGGGGGGAGGGCGCTCACGTCTGCCTCGGCCCCCGGGACGGGCATGCCGAACTCCTCGGCGGCCAGCACGTCGTGGGGCTGTGTGGTGCCGAGCGGGTCGGCGGGGAAGCGGTTGTCGCGAGTCGGCATCGCGAACTCCTCGGCGGCCAGCACGTCGTGCGGCTGCTCGATGCCCGAGGGGTCGCTCGCGGGGCCGTCGTGGCGGTTGGCGTGATCAGCCATGGGAACCATCGTGGCAGACGGCCACGAACCGCTACCTTGCCCAACGTGAGGAGGAGTCTGTTCGCCGCCCTGGTGACCGGCCTGCTCGCGCTGGCCCTGACGGCGTGCGGGCGTGAGCCCCAGGCCGAGCGCGCCACCACCAAGGCCAAGCCGCCGCCCGAGGAGCCGGGCGACTTCGACCTGTCCTCGCGGCCAAAGGCCGTGGACGTGGGCGGCGCCGGCGCTCAGCCGGAGCCCGACGCCGGCAAGCGGCGACGGCATCAGTCCTGGGGCCCAGTCCGACGAGGAGGTGCGCCGCGAGGTCAAGCAGGCGGACAAGGAACTGGCGCAGTTCTCCGACCACCTCGACAGCGCCTCGCTGGTGACCGGCGCGCGGGCGCGGGTGCTCAAGGACGGCACCGCGGTCGCGCCGCGCAACGCGCCCGACGTGGTCAAGCGGGTGATCCTCGCCGGCAACCAGATCGCCAAGTTCCCCTACAAGTGGGGCGGCGGGCACGGCGCCTGGCGCGACAGCGGCTACGACTGCTCGGGCTCGGTCTCGTTCGCGCTGGCCGGGGCGGGCCTGCTCGAGGGCGCCGATGGCCTCCGGCGCGTTCATGCGCTGGGGCGCTGCCGGTGCGGGCCGCTGGATCACGATCTTCGCCAACCCCGGCCACATCTACATGGTGGTGGCGGGCCTGCGCTTCGACACCAGCGGCCGCGGACGCGCCGGCACCCGCTGGCAGGACGCCGGGCGGCTCGGCGGCGGCTTCGCCGTCCGCCACCCACCGCGCTTCTAGCCCGTGCGCCGGGCGCTGCTGCTGCTCCTGGTGCCGCTGGCGCTCGCCGGCTGCGGCAAGGAGGACAACGCCGAGCAGAAGCCGGCGGCCCAGAAGGGCGACCCGCTCGACGAGGCCTACAAGCCGACCGAGAAGACCGGGCCGCGCGCGGTGCAGGCGGTGCCGCCGGGCAGCGGAGGCGGCGGCGAGGAGGAGAGCGCCTCGCGGGAGGAGCGCATCCGTGACGAGAACAAGGGTCTGCGGCGCGACCTCGAGGACCTGCGCGCGCTCGAGGCCGCCGACCGCCGCGTCCGCACCTTGCTCGGGGCGCGCGGGGCGGGCGCCGATCCTGCGCGGCTCGGGCGACCTGATCTTCCCGGTCAACGGCGGCATCGTCTCGCCCTTCGGCCAGCGCTGGGGGCGCCTGCACGCCGGCATCGACATGGCCAGCCCGGCGGGCACTCCGATCCGCGCCGCCCAGACCGGCCAGGTCGTGATCGCGGGGCCGGTGGGCGGTTACGGCAACTACACCTGCATCCAGCACACCCGCTCGTTCAGCACGTGCTACGCGCACCAGTCGCGCTTCCTCACCCGCAAGGGGGCGGGCGTGCGGCAGGGCCAGGTGATCGGGCTGGTCGGCTGCACGGGCCACTGCTTCGGCGACCACCTGCACTTCGAGACCCGCGTCAACGGGCGCCCGGTCGACCCGCAGGGCTACCTCTAGAGCTCGGCCGGCACGAGCTCCAGCCGCGCGCTCACGGCCCTGGCGCAGCACGCGCACGCTCACCGAGGTCCCGATCAGCTCGGCGACCATCAGGCGTTGCAGCTCCTCCACGCCGGGGGTCGGGGTGTCGTCGACCTCGACGACGAGGTCCTCGGGTCGCAGACCGGCCCGCGCGGCGGGACTGCCCTCGACCACCTCCACCACCTCGATCCCGCTCTCGGATGCGAACCGCCCGCGCGCGTGCGGGCGGCAGCGGGCGCGGACCCCCGGCCAGCCCGATGTAGGCGCGGCGCACTCGCCCCTCGGACATCAGCGCGCCGATAACCCGGCGGGTGGCGTCGTTCACCGGCACCGCGAGGCCCAGGCCCACGCCCGCCACGGCGGTGTTGATGCCCACCACGCGGCCCGAGCTGTCGGCGAGCGCGCCGCCGGAGTTGCCGGGGTTCAGCGCGGCGTCGGTCTGGATCACGCTGTCGATGATCCGCGCGTGGCGACGCGTTCGGGCGGGAAGCGAGCGGCCCAGCGCGGAGACCACGCCGGCGGTCACCGAGCCCTCGAAGCCGTTGGGGTTGCCGACCGCCACCACCAGCTGGCCCACCTGCAGCTCGCCGGCCTCTCCCAGCTCGGCCTCGCGCAGGCCGCCGTCGTCGGTGCGCAGAACGGCGAGGTCGGACAGCGGGTCGCGCCCGATCACCTCGAAGCGGCGCTCGGCGCCGTCGGCGAACGTGGCCCGGCCCCGGTCCGAGCGGCCCACCACGTGGGCCGAGGTCAGGAGGAAGCCGTCGGGGGTCAGCGCCACCGCGCTCCCGGCGCCGCGGCGCATGACGCGCAGGCTCGCAACCGAGGGTGTGACCCGCTCGGCCACGCTCACGACCGCGCGCGAGTAGGCGTCGAGGGCCTCGGCCTCGTCCCGGTGGGGCTTTCGCCCCCCTACACCCGGCTCCGCCGGCACACCCCCGGAGTCATCTGAACTGACCTCGACCTCGCGGTCCTCCGTGCCGCGGACCACGGTCAGGGTCAGGGAGCCGGCGCCGGAGTCAAGCGAGTCGAGCGCCGCGTAGAGGCCGTCGATGCCGTCGAGCTCGCGCCCGGCGGCGGCGGCGAGGAGGTCGCCCTTCTGGATCCCCGCCTGCTCGGCGGGAGAGCCGTCCTCCACTCCCCGGACCAGCAGCCCGGGGTGCTCGGGCAGACCGACCGCGCGGCGCATGCGGCGTGCCACACGGGGCGGGGCGACGGCCACGCCCAACCGAGGCGGCTCCGCGGCCTCGCCGCCGGCCACGCCGAGCAGCCGGTCGCGGATCGCGGGGGTGGCGGGCACGGCCAGGATCAGGCCGCCCTCCAGCCGGATGCTGTTGATGCCCAGCAGCCGTCCCTCGGCGTCCACCAGCGGGCCGCCCGAGGAGCCGCGGGGAAGCGGAGCGCTGTGCTCGATCGCGCCCTCCACGCGGCGGCCGCGGGGCCCGCGGAAGCGGCGGCCCGCGACGGTCACGAAGCCGAGCGTGGCGCGCAGCCCGCGCCCGCCCGGGTCGGCCAGGGCGATCGACGGGCGTGCCGAGGGCGGGCGTGGAGGGCTCGTCGGGCCATTCGACGGCGGGGGCGTCGGCGGTGTCGAGGTCGAGCAGGGCCAGGTCGAGGTCGAGGTCGGTGGCGCTGACGCGGGCGCTGGTGCGCTCCCGTCGCCCGCGCGCACGACGGTGACCTCCTCGCCGCGCAGGTTGTGCGCGTTGGTGAGCACGTGGCCGGGGGCGATCACCACGCCGGAGCCGCGGCCCCAGCCGCGCCCGAGGCCCACCACCGAGGGGCCGACGCGCTCGGCGACCGTGCCGATCGTGGTCTGAAGCTCGCTGAGTACTGAGCTCATCGGGTCCTTTCGGTGAGTCACTTGCGACTTGCAAGTGAGCACCATAACAGGCGATCCCGGCTAATCTCGAGGGGTGACCGACTCGCCGCTGGCCGCCGCGCTGGACTCCGTTGGAGACCGCTGGACGCTGCTGTTGGTCGAGGCCCTGCTGGACGGGTCCCGGCGTTTCGGCGAGCTGGAGGAGGCGCTCGGCGGCATCGCGCCCAACGTCCTGACCCAGCGCCTGCGGCGGCTGGAGTCGGAGGGGCTGGTGGTGGCCGAGCCCTACTCGCAGCGCCCGCCGCGCTTCGTCTACGAGCTGAGCGCGAGCGGCCGCGAGCTGGCCGGCGCGCTGCGGCTGCTGGCCGACTGGGGCGCGCGCCAGCGCGAGGGAACCGACGCCCCGCGCCACGAGGCGTGCGGCAGCGTGCTGGAGGCGCGCTGGTGGTGCCCGACCTGCGAGCGCCCGGCGGACGGCGAAGAGGCAGAGGGCTTGCACTTCGCCTGAGCAGGGCTTTTTCTCGCTACGGTGCCGGGGACCATGCGCGAGCCCGAAGAGGTCTATCGCCGGCGTCGCCTGGTCGCTGCGGGTGGCGCGGCGCTGTTCCTCCTGTTGGTGATCGTGGTGATCGCCTCCGCCGGCGGGGGCGACGACGACAAGACCAAGACCACGCCTCCGCCCGCCCTGGAGGAGGAGCCCTCGACCACGGACAGCTCCGACCGCGACAGCACCCAGACCGACACCACGCCGAGCCAGTCGGGCTCCGGGGGGAGCTCGGGCGGCACCGCCGGCGGCGGAACGGGCGGCGGCACCGCGGGCGGCGGCGGCACCGCCGGCGGCGGCACGGGCGGGGGCGGCACGGGCGGGCGGCGGCACCGGGCAGCGGCGGCGGCACCGGGACCGGCGGCGGTGGCACCTCGGGGGGCAGCCCCCAGGGCGGGGCGAACCCGACGCCCCGCAACCCCTCGGGCGGCACGAGCGAGGGCGGCGCCTCCCCGCCCTAGCGGCCCGGCGCTGGCGGTCCGGCCGGCCCTGAGCAGCGCGGCACGAACCCGCGCTCTCCGGCGCCAGCGCCCCACGAACCGAGCGCCTGAAGCTTTGTGCGGGCTCTGGCCCGCAAAAACTTCAACGACGGGTGCGGCGAGCGGGTGCGGCGAGCGGTCCGGCGAGCCGGGCGCGGCGGCCGCGGGCCGCGGCGTGGAGTCGGCGGCGCGGACTCCGCGGCGCTAGTCGTCGGCGCCGGGCCGGCGGCGCAGCCGCTTGCGCTCGCTCTGGCGCCGCTTGGCCTGGGCCCGCTTGCGGCGCGATGCCGCCGTGGGCCGCGTCGCCCGCCGGGCCCGGGGCACCGCGAGCGCTCCGGCCAGCCGGGAGCGCAGCCGCTCCAGCGCCAGCTCGCGGTTGCGGGCCTGGCTGCGGGTGTCCTGCGCGGTGGCGCGGGCGACCGGGCCGAGGCGCGCGGTCAGCCGCCGCCGCTGCGTCGTCGCTGAACGCGCTCGAGGAGACGAGGTCGAGCGAGGCCTCGACCCGGCTGGCCGTCACGTTCGCGTGCTGGCCGCCGGGCCCCGAGGAGCGGCTGGTGCGCAGCTCGACCTCGCTCAGCGGCACCCGCACGTGGGGGGTGACCTCCATCGGATCCTCCATGCCGCCAAGCTACCCGCGTGCGCACGGCGGCCGTCGGACACGTGGAGTGGATCGAGTTCGCGCGCGTGGAGCGCGTGCCGGCCCCCGGGGAGATCGTGCATGCCTCCGAGATCTGGGAGGAGCCGGGCGGCGGCGGGGCGGTGAGCGCGGTACAGCTGGCCAAGCTCGGGGACGGCGCCGACTTCTTCTGCGCGCTGGGCGACGACGAGCTGGGCCATCGCGCCCACGACGAGCTGACGCGCCAGGGCCTGCGCGTCCACGCGGCGTGGCGCAATGAGCCCCAGCGACGCGCGTTCGTGCACCTCGACCGCGCCGCCGAGCGCACGATCACCGTGATCGGCGACCGGCTGGGGCCGCTGGGCGAGGACGACCTGCCCTGGGAGCTGCTCGACGATGCCGACGCCGTCTACTTCACGGCCGGCGACGCCGCCGCGGCGCGCCAGGCGCGCCGGGCGCGGACGATGGTCGCCACGCCGCGCGGGCTGGAGACGCTGGTGGAGTCGGGCGTCGAGCTGGACGCGCTGGTGGCCAGCGGCAAGGACGAGGGCGAGAGCTACGGCGGCGAACTCGACCCGCCGCCGCGGGTGGTGGTGCGCACCGCCGGGCCGGCCGGGGGCGAGTGGACGGCGCGCGACGGGTCGACGGGCCGCTACGAAGCCGCGCCGCTGCCGGGAGCGCCGTCCGACGCGTACGGCGCGGGCGACAGCTTCGCGGCGGGCCTCACCTTCGGCCTCGGCGAGGGCCGCCCGCTGGAGGAGGCGCTGGCGCTGGGGGCGCGCTGCGGCGCCGCCGCCCTGTGCGGCCGGGGGTCCTTCGCCGGCCAGCTCCGGCAAAGCTAGGCTCAGGCCGGGTGAGGGCGGGAATCGCGGTAGTGGCGGCGATGGCGTTCGCGCTGTGCGCATCGCCGGCGTCGGCCCAGTCGGACGCCGACCCGCCCGGCTGCGTCGGCAGACACCGAGGCGGGCTCGGTGCCCCAGCGCCCTGGCGGCCAGCGGCTCCGCTTCGGCGTCACTCCCGGAGTCCAGACCGGGCAGATCGGGACGGCGCCCGCTCCCGCCGTGCCCGAGGACCCGCCCCGCCACGACGCCGCGCTGGCCGACCTGCGCCCGCACGACGGCCCCTTCGTGCTGCGCCTCAACCGCTTCTTCTGGTCCGACCGCGAGGCGGGCTTCAGCCGCTTCCTGGCGCTAGCCCGCCGCTACACCGCGGCCGGCTACGGCGTGGAGCTGCAGGTGCGCTACCACCCCGACTCCAGCCAGGAGGGCGACATCGCGGCGTGGACCGCTCACGTGCGCGAGGTGGTGCGCCGGTTCGGGGCGATCCGCGGAGTGGTGGCACTCCAGATCGCCAACGAGGTCAACATCGCCTTCTCCCGCGACTCCTCCGACGGCGCCTACGGCGGCGCGCGCGAGGCGCTGGCGCAGGGCGTGATCGCCGCGAAGGACGAGGCCCGCCGCCGCGGCCTGGACCACCTCGAGATCGGGTTCAACTGGGCCTACCGCCTCGACCCGGCCACCGAGACGAGCTTCTGGTCGTCCCTTCGCGACCGGGGCGGCCCCGCCTTCGTGCGCTCGCTGGACTGGATAGGCCTCGACGCCTATCCGGGCACGATCTTCCCGCCCGCCGAGGCCGACCTCGACGGCTACCGCGACGGGATGGTCAACGCCATGAGCGCCATCCGCTGCTACGCCAAGCTGCCCGGCATCCCGCGCTCGGTGCCGGTGAAGGTGGAGGAGAACGGCTGGCCGACCTTCCTCGGCCGCAGCTACGCGACCCAGGCGGCGATCCTGGAGCGCATGGTCGGGGCGGTGAACGACTTCCGCGCCACCTACGGCGTCACCGACTACCGCTGGTTCAACCTGCGCGACTCCGACACCGCCTCGAACGCCGTCTTCCAGCGGGCGGGGCTGATCGAGAGCGACTACGACCGCAAGCCCGCCTTCGGCGCCTACGACCGGCTGATCGAGCGCCTCAGCATCCGCGGCGGCCTGCCGGGCGGGGACCGCGTCCGGCTCCGGCTGCGCGCGAGCTACCGGCGCGGCCGCTGGCGCGGCCGCAGCTGCGCCCGCGGCCGGGTGCGGGCCACCGTGACCGGGGCCGACCGCCGCCTGGCGCGCCGCGCCGACTTCCGCCGGGGCCGCCGCCGGGTGGCCCGCGACACCCGCCCGCCGCTGAGCCGGATCGTCGACCGCCGGCGCCACCGGGGGCCCAGCCACCGCCACGCGGTGGTGGCCAAGGTGCGGCTCGTGGACGGCAGCCTCGTTCGCCTGCGGCGTGTCTACCGCGTCTGCGCCTGCTCGGGTTAGGGTGCGCCCATGAGCACCCTGGCCGGGCAGAAGATCCTGATCACCGGAGCGGCGCGCGGGATAGGCGCCGAGAGCGCGCGGCGGCTCGCCGCGAGGGGCGCGCAGGTGGCCCTCGTGGGGCTCGAGCCCGACGAGCTGGAGCGTGTCGCGACGCAATGCGGCGGCGGCTCCTTTGCCATCGAGGCCGACGTGACCGACCGCGAGGCCCTCGAGCAGGCGGTCGAGGAGGCCGCCGAGCGACTGGGCGGGATCGACTGCGTGATGGCCAACGCCGGGGTGGCCTCGGCGGGCTTCGTGCGCAACATCGACCCCGACGCCTTCGAGCGCGTGATCGAGGTCAACCTGCTCGGCGTGTGGCGCACCGTCCGCGCGGCGCTGCCCGCACGTGCTGAAGAGCCGCGGCTACGTGCTGGTGATCGCCTCGTCGGCCGCCGCGCTGCACGGCCCCGGGATGGCGCCCTACGCGGCCAGCAAGGCCGGCGCCGAGGCGTTCGCCAACTCGCTGCGCTCGGAGCTGCGCCACCACGGCGTGGACGTGGGGGTCGGCTACCTGCTGTGGATCGGCACCGACATGGTCGCCGGCGCCGACGCCCACCCGGCCATGGCCGGGTTCCGGGCCAGGCTGCCGGGGCCGTTCAAGACCACGCATCCGGTCTCGAAGGCCGGTGACGCCGTCGTGGACGGCATCGAGAACCGCCGGCGCTGGGTGACGGTGCCGCAATGGCTGCGCGGGCTGCTGGTCCTGCGCGGGGCGATCGGTCCTCTGCTCGAGGCCGGCTCGCGCACGGAGACGCAGGAGATCGACGAGCTGATGGAGCGCGACATCGCGGAGCGCGGCGCCGAGGAATCGTCCGCCCTCGTGGGCGCCGGCGGCGCCGCGGACCGCTCGCGGTAGAGGGATGGCGGCAAAGCCGCTGATCGACTTCGACCTCGACCGCTACCTGCGGTCCTCCAAGAAGCTCGACCTGTCCGCTCTGGACTGGGACGACATCCCCAACCACCACCTCGCCGACGGCGACGTGATGTCCATGCACTACATGATGGACATCGAGACCCACACGGTGATCTACCTGCGCGACCTGCTGGCCACGCGGGCGGCCAACGACCCGCAGGTCACCGCCTTCCTGTCCTGCTGGGTCTACGAGGAGCTGTGGCACGGCGAGGCCTTCTCCGACTTCCTGCGCGCCTACGGAATCGAGGTGCCCGCCGAGCCCAAGCTGCCCGACGGGTCCACGCCGATGCCCACGCGGGCCAAGCGCACGCACGGGCTGCGAGGCGACCTGGGGGTGGGCCACCAGCTGCACCTGCTGCCCGTCGATGGTCGGCTCGATGCTGCTGCGCGAGTTCATCGCCCTGCACATGGTGTGGGGGGCGATCAACGAGCTGACGACGCTGACCGGCTACCACGCGCTGATCCGCCGCTCGCAGCACCCGGTGCTCGACCAGATGCTGCGCCGGGTGATCCAGGACGAGCGGCGCCACTTCGCCTTCTACCGGGCCCAGGGCCGGGCGCGGCTGGAGGCGGCGCCCGAGCACACGCGCAGGCTGGTGCGCTGGATCTTCAAGCACTTCTGGACGCCCGTGGGCGCCGGGGTCAAGAGCGTCGAGGAGGTCGACGCCCTGGTGCTCTACCTGTTCGGCTACGACGAGCGGGGCCGCGAGATGCTGCGCGAGATCGACGAGGTCGTCGACGAGATCCCCGGCCTGCGAGGCCTGGGGCTGCTCGAGCGCGAGCTCGACCGCGCGCACGCGCGCGCGGCCGCCCGTCCGGGCTGGGCCGGCGTCACCCCTGCGCCTCGCGTCGACCCCGGACTGCGCGGCGCGGGGACCGAGGCGTGGGGCCCGGTCCCGTCGGGCTAGGTCTGGTCGGACTCCTCCTCGGAGCCCTCGGTCGCCCTCTGACTCCTCGCGGTCGCTGGTGTCGACCGACGAGCTCTTCTCCGACAGGTCCTGCTCGCCGGAGGTCGCCGGGGTGTTGGGGTCGGTGGGACCACCGGGGATCGGGTCGCCCTTGTAGTCGTCGGGGTTGTCCACCTTCTCGCCGCCCACCTCGACGGTGCCGTCCTCGTAGTGGCGGACGTCCGAGGGGCCGAGGTTGGCGGTCGCCGAATCGTCGTAGCCGCTTTCCGCGTCCGCTCCGCCGAGGGTCTCGTACTTGGCCTTGCCGGTGGGCCAGTCGGACAGGTCCTTGGGCGGATCGTCCTCGAGCGCCTCGACCTCCTTGCGGGCCTCTTCCTTCTCCTTCTCGATGTCGGGCTTGTCGTCTTCCTCCGAGCTCGCCTCGGCGTCGCGCTCCTCGGTCTCCTCCGTGGTGCTTTCTTCCTGCATCGGCTCCTCCTAGGGGTTCGCACATGGGAGTACCCACATGCGCCGGGCGCCATGCCACCATTGCCTCAATGGCCTCTCGCGACGCGCGCATGGTGGCGCTCGGGTACGGCAAGTTCGTCCGCGCCGACCGGGTGTTCGCGCTGGTCCCCCTGGACGCCGAGGAGCGCGGCGACGGGCGCCGCACGTACGTCCACGTGGAGGGCCTGGAGGAGCCGCTCGTGGCCTCGCGCTCCGAGCGCGCGATCATGGCCGACGTGGAGGCCGCGCTGGCCGAGGCCGCGGGGGTCCCGCGCCGCCGCGGGCGCCGGGGCGCGACGCCGGGCCAGGAAACCCTGAGTCTCGGCTAGCCTCTTCGCGGTGCCGGCGGGGCATACCAACGGTCGCGGCCCCGTGCGGCCGCTGACGCTCGCGGTGGTCGTCGCGGCCACCGACCGGCCGGAGACGCTCGGGCAGAGCATTGCGGGCATCCGCGCCGCGCAGGCTCCCGGGGACGAGCTGCTGGTGATCGACTCCCCGGCGCACCTCGGGCCGGCCGCCGCGCGCAACGCGGGCGTGGCCGAGGTGCTCGGCGACGTGCTCGTCTTCGTCGACTCCGACGTCGTGCCCCACCCCGACGCGCTCACCCGCATCCGCGAGCGCCTGCAGGCCGAGCCCGAGCTGGACGGCGTGTTCGGCTCCTACGACTCCCACCCGCAGGACGGCGGCGTGATCTCGACCTTCCGCAACCTGCTGCCCCACCACGTCCACCAGGCCTCGGCCGGCCCGAGCGGGAGCTTCTGGGCGGGCCTCGGAGCCGTGCGGCGGGAGGCCTTCCTGGACGTCGGGGGCTTCGACGCCGAGCGCTACCCGGGCCCGCACGTGGAGGACATCGACCTCGGCATGCGGCTGGCCGACGCGGGCCACCGCGTGATGCTCGACCCCGCGATCCAGGGCACCCACCTCAAGCGCTGGGGGCTGCGCGACACGCTGCGGACCGACCTCTTCTACCGCGGGGCTCCCTGGGTGGCGCTGCTGCTCCACCACCGGCGGGTGCCGAGCGAGCTCAACCTGGCGTACCGGCACCGCGTCACCGCTGCCGCAAGCCTGGTGGCGGTGACGGGGATCGTCGCGCGGCGGCCGCTGGCCGTCGCCGGCGCCGTGGGAGTGCAGGCGGCGCTGAACCGCGACCTGTACGGCCTCATGCGGCGGCGGCTTGGCAAGCGCGCGATGGTCGCCTCGGTGGCGCTTCACTCGCTGCACCACCTGACCGGCGTGGCCTCGATCCCGGTGGGCGCCGTCGGCTACGCCCGCGAGCGCCGCCCGCCGCACTCCCGGCCGGGCCGCTTCCGGCCCCTCGCCACGCGGCGGGCCGCGCGCAGGGCCGCCGAGCCTCCCGGCGCGGAGGCCGCCCCGGCAGCGGGGTGAAGCGGTGACCGGGGCGCTCGCCGGCGCGGTCGTCGCCGTGATCGTCTCCGGCGCTGGTCGGGGCCGGGCTGGGCCGGGCGGCCGGCCTGGCGCGCTGGCGCGGCTGGATGCCGGCGCTGGGGCTGGCGGCGCTGTTCGTGCTGCTGCTGGTCGCGGTGAGGCTGCCTGGCCATGGCGCCACCGCCGCGGTGGTCGCGCTGGTCGCCGCGGCGGCCGGGGCTTGGTTCGGGCGCGGAGCCCTGCGCGACCTTCCCTGGCGGGAGGTGGTGCCGGTGGCCGCCGGCCTGCTGCTGCTGGCCCTGGTGCCGTTCGTGGTCGACGGGCGCTTCGGGCCGCTGGGGCAGTCGGTGAACAACGACCTCGCCTTCCACATGACCTGGGCCGACTGGTTGGGGATCGGGCGCTCGTTCGACTCCTCGGGCTACCCGCTGGGCCCGCACTCGGTGGTGGCGGCGCTGGCGCGGCTGCCCGGGGTGGACGTCGAGCAGGCGTTCGCCGGCCTGCTCATGGCCGTGCCGGCGCTCACCGGGGTGTGTGCGCTGGGCTTCGTGCGCGACCTCTCCTTGCGCCTGCGGGTCCTGACCGGCCTGCTGGCCGGGCTGCCCTACCTCGCGGCCTCCTATTACGCCCAGGCGTCGTTCAAGGAGCCGCAGGTGGCGCTGTTCTTCCTGGCGGCCGTAGCCGCGCTGCAGGAGGGCAGCCGGCGCGCGGGGGCGGTGGCGCTCGCGGTGCTCGGCGCGGGCTCGATCGCCTGCTTCAGCGCGCCCAGCCTGGCCTGGGTGGGAGTGGCGGCGGTGGCAGCGCTGCTGGTGCACCGCGGTGGGCGGATCGGGCGGCGCGCCTGGCTGGGCGTGGGGGCGCTGGTCGTCGTGGGGGTGCTGGCCACGGTCCCCACCGGCTTCTTCGACACCGGCCCCGGGCGCTACCTGTTCGACTCCCGTCGGAGCCGGGCGGCAACTTCCGCGGCGAGCTGAACCCGCTCGAGGTGCTGGGCGTTTGGCCGAGCCCCGACTTCCAGGCCGCCCGCTCGGGCGCGGCGTGGGTGGCCGCGCTGGCGGTGGGCGCTGTCGCCGGCGGCGTCGGCCTGTGGCTGTGGCGACGCCGCGACGACCCGCTGCCCGCCGTGGCCCTCCTGCTCGCGCTCGGGCTCGCCGCGGTGACCGCGGCGGTGACGCTCCCCTACATCAGCGCGAAGGCTCTGGTCGTCGCCGCGCCGCTGCTGACGGTGGTGGTGCTGGGCGGCCTGCTGAGCGCCCGCCCGCGCGGCGCGCTGCCCGCGGCTGGCTGGGCGCTCGGCTGCGCGATCTTCGTGGCCCTGGCCGCGCACTCGTCGCTGCTGGCGCTGCGCGGGGCGGCGGTGGCGCCCCCCGGCGCGGGGGCGGAGCTGAGTGCGCTGGCGGCCGAGGTGCAAGGGCAGCCCACCCTGTTCCTGGGCGAGGAGCCCTACGCACCCTGGTACCTGCGCGAGGCGCGCCTGTCCACGGTGCCCAGCGTGGCGCCCTACGGTGCGGCGCCGGGCGTCTATCCGCGGGAGGGCAAGCGCCCCGGGCCGCGAGGGCGGGCCGTCGGACTTCGACTCACCGCCGGACCCGGCTCTGGCGCAGATGCGCTACGTGGTCGCTCCGCGCACCCGGTACGCCTCCCGGCCGCCGGACTCGTTCCGGCTGGTGCGGGCCGGGCGCCGCTACCTGCTGTTTCGCCGGGTGGGCGCCGTGACCCCGCGCGGCGTCGTCGGCGAGGGCACCGCTCCGGGACGCCTGGTCCGCTGCCGGGGCCGCGTCCCGCCGGCGAACCTGAACGCCTCGGTGCGCGGCGTGCCGGTGGTGGCGCCTGCCCGCGGGTGGCGACAGCTCGACGGCGCACCGCTGGCCGCCGAGGGCCCGGAGGCGGTGCTCCCACCCACCTTCACCGCGCGCAACCGCCTGAGGCTCCCGCCCGGGCGCTGGAGCGTGGCCCTGCCCTACCGCGCGCGCTTCGACACCACGGCCCGCCTCGACGGACGGCGGGTGGTGCTGCCCGCCTTCCTCGGCGACCGGTTCACGCCGGTGGAGCTGGGCGAGGTGGACGGCGGCCGCGAGGTGGTGGTCGAGGCGACCGGCGCCTACCGCTCCCGCGGGGTGGCCAACGTGGCCTCGTTCGTGGGCGCTGTCACTGCGGTGCCGGCGGGCGAGCGGTCGCGCGTGATCCCGCTGCCGCGCGCCTGCGACCGCTACGTGGACTTCGTCGTCCCCCGCTGAGCGATGCGTCTCGCCGAGCACGCCCTGCAGCGCCTCGCGCGACGGGGGATACCCACCGCCCCGCCGCTGCGCCCGCGCCGCCGCGTGCGCCTGGTGGCTCTGCTCGCCTTCCGCGACGAGGCCGAATACCTGCCGGGCTACCTGCGCAACGTGGCCCCGCAGGTCGACGGCATCGTGGCGCTGGACGACGGCTCCACCGACGGCTCGGCCGACCTCCTGGCCGGCCGACCTGACGTGCTCGAGCTGCTGCGGGCTCCGCCCGGGCGGGCGGAGTGGGACGAGGTCGCCAACTACCGCGCCCTGGTCGAGGCCGCGCAACGTCACGGTCCCGGCTGGGCCGTCTCGCTCGACGCCGACGAGCGCGTGGAGCGGCGCTTTCGCGCCCGGGCCGAGCGCGTCATCGCGCGCGGGCGGCGCGCGGGACTAACCGCCTACGCGGTGCGGCTGCGCGAGCTGTGGGGCTCGCCGGACACCTGGCGGGCCGACGGCGTCTGGGGCCGCAAGGGCCCGCCGCGGCTGTTCGAGCTGCGCCCCGACCACCGCTTCGACGAGCGCGCCCTGCACGCCGGCAAGGTGCCCTGCAGGCCCGCCGGGTGCGCGGCGCGGTGCCGCGGGCGGACCTGATCGTCTACCACCTGAGGATGGTGCGCGAGGATGACCGCCGCGCCCGGCGCGAGCGCTACGAGCGCCTGGATCCCACGGCCGAGTTCCAGCCGCGCGAGGGCTACGCCTACCTCACCGACGAGAGCGGGATCGAGCTGCGCCGCGTCGGCCGCCGGCGCGGCTACGACGGCTAGCGCGCGAGCAAGGGCGCCAGCGCGCGCCAGTTGTCGTCGTGGTCACGGCCGAGCGTCAGCCGCCACACCTTCGCCCGGCGCAGCAGGGCGGTGCAGCGGGCGCTGCGCACCGCCGCCGGCCGCGCCTGGCGCAGGGTGTCGACCACCCCGCGCTGGAGCACGAACTCCATCCCCTGGTAGAGCCCGACGCCCACCACCGCCTCGCGCAGGAGCGTGCCCGCGGCGGCTCGGCGCGGCAGCGGCTCGAGCCGCGCCGTCCGGCCCAGCGAGCGGCGGCCGACCACGACGTGCGCCACGGGCTGGGGCTCGGCCTCGATCCGGTCGGCGAAGGCCTCGACCTCCAGCGCCAGCTTGGGGTGGAACTCCATCCGCTCCAGCCGGCGGAGCTTGTCGGCGGGGAGCCCCTGGGCGCTGACCTCGTTCACGCCGATCCGCAGCGGGAACGGGTGCAGGCGCCCGTGGCGGTCCATCAGCGGGCTGTCCTCGGACAGCAGCCCGACCCCGTCTGCCTCGATCGCGCGCAGCGCGAGCGTCGACTTGCCGCCGCCGGAGGGCAGCATCACGGCCACCGCGCCGTCCGGGGCGGCCAGCCCGAGCGCGTGCAGGCGCGGCAGCCCGATGCGGTCCAGGTGCTCGCCTACTCGCGACAGCAGGAACAGGTACCCCGCCTCGTGGACCAGGTGCTCGTCCTCGCCCTGGATCGTCAGCAGCCCCTGCTCGCGGTCGAGCACCGACAGCGCGCGGCCGAAGTAGTCGATCACCGTCAGGCCGCCCTTCTCGTAGACCACGTTGCGGGGGGTCACGAACGACGCCTCCAGCGGGCCGAAGGCGTCGAAGTCGGGCGGCGCGGCGCTGCACCTCGACCGCACATCCTCGGCGCCGGCGGCGACCTCCGCGCGAAACCAGGCGAAGTCCAGCAGCAGCTGGTCGAGCACCTCGGGCCAGTCGCCGGCGAGGGACGCCCGCAGGCCGTAGACGTCCAGGCCGCTCACGCCGGGCGAGGCTAGTCGAGCGTCCCGCCCAGGCGGGCGACGCGGCGCCGCAGCTCCCTCTGGCCGAGCCGCCCCGGCAGCCGTCGCACCAGGGCGACCTTGCGCCCCTCGATGGTGGCCGGGACGACCGGTCCGAGCGTGCGCATCCTCCAGTCGGCGCGCACCTTGCGCAGATCCTCCGCCGGCTCGCCGTCGACGCTCACCAGCTCGGGGTCGAGGCCGGCGGTGAAGTCGAACCCGGAGCCCAGCAGAACCCTCAGCAGCTCCTGCTGGCGCTCGATGCGCCGCAGGTCGCCCGCGTCGCGGGGCTCGGGCGAGAAGCGGGCCTGCAGCCACTGGTGCACCCGCTCGCCGCGCAGCCGCTCGGAGGGGGGCTGGAACTCGATCCAGCGCCAGCCGTCCTCGATCGGGGCCAGGGGCGTGAGCTGGTAGCGGAAGTGCAGCGGGCGCCGCACGGGCACCTCCACATCCACCCGCTCGGCGATCGCCCCGGCGCGCCTCGCGCCGCAGGCAGACGCTGTGACGCACCCGCAGCCCGAGGTCGCGCAGCGCGGTGCGCAGCCCGTCGTGGCCGCCGTGCTCGAAGGCGGCGTTGACCCGCCGGCCGAAGCGGCCCGACCACACGTCCCGCGGCACCCACACCAGCTCACGCCGGCGCGGGCGGACGACCACGATGTTGTCGGTGTTCTCGTCCCATCCGGGACGGTCCATGACGCTGACCACCGTGCTCACGCGACGGCCTCCGCGTACGCGGGCAGGCTCTGCACCCGCGCCCGCAGGTCCTCCACGACCTCGCGTTCGGCGGGGGCGCCCGCCAGCTCGGGGTCACCCAGCGCCTCGGCGGTGGCGGCCACGGTGAGCGCGAGTGAGCCCCGGCCGTCGTCGAGGCTCTGGAGGAACAGCGCGGCGCGGGCCGCGGTGAGCAGCAGCCCGAGGGCGCGCTCGTTCACGTGCAGCCGCGGCGGCTGGGCGGCCAGCCACGAGCGGTGCTCGGCCACCGCCCGCCGGGCGCAGTCGCGGGCCGACCACCCGGCGAGCGCGGGGAAGGCCGCGGTGTCGTCGCCGTCCAGCAGCGCGAAAGAGACCGGGTCGGTCACCGGGCACTGAACGCCGCGCAGCGAGCCGGCGGCGGAGCCGGCCTGGACCAGCGAGTCGCCGTCGCGCACAACCCGGAGGGTGCCCGCGGCGGCGCCGGCCAGCGCGAGCGGATCGGCCGGGTGGCCGGCGTGGAGCGAGAACGCCTCGTCGGGCAGCTCGGGCACCGCGCGGGCGCTCCAGTCGGCCAGCGGCAGGTCGCCCTCGCCGTGCGCGGCCAGCGGCCCGCCGGCCCCGGCCAGCTCCACGGCGGTGCCCGCTCCGGCGGCCGCCGTCAGCCGGGCGGCCACGTCGTGCGTGGCTCGCAGCAGCGCCCGCAGCCCGGGCTCCAGCGGCCGGGCTCCCGCGGCGGGCAGGTCGCGCTCGATCGCCATCGCCTCCCCGGCCAGCTCGCGCTCGGCCGGCCCGAGCTCGGCCAGCCGCGCGAGGGCCTCCGCGCGCGTGTCCGGCCACGGCTCGCCCGCCACCCACAGCCGGACGCGCGCCGACTCCGCCGTCAGCTTGGCGGCCATGTAGGAGCGCAGGTCACCGGGCGGCGACGACGCGGCGCGCACGGCGTGGCGCCACCAGTACTGCAGCTCGAGCCAGGCGCCGGTCAGGCGGTCGGCTCCCTGCAGCGCGGCGACCGGGGCCAGCCGGCGCGGCCGGCGAGCCGCTGCCACCCGGCCCAGGGCGCGGGCAGGGGCGGGCGCCGGCGCAGGCCGAGCTCGTCCGCCGGCGCGCGCGAGCGAAGGCGCGTGGCCCGCGCGCGCGGCTCGTCCCCGGCCTCGAGGCCGAAGCGCAGCTCGTTCACCGCGGCGGCGCGCTCGATATGCCCCGGCTCGTACAGGTCGACGGTCACCAGTCGGCCGAGGCCGGCGCGGCTCTCCCTCAGCCGCCGCCGGCGCACGTGGGTCAGCGCCCGGCCCAGCTCGTCCCCGCCCGTGGCCGCCACCAGGTCGATGTCCGACAGCCCGGGAACGGCATCGCCGCGGCCGAAGCTGCCCCGCAGCCACACGGTGGTCCCGGTGCCGGCCGCCAGCTAGCGGCCCACCGCGTGGGCGGTGAGCATCATCGCGCCGCGCCAGGCCTCCCAGGCGAGCCGGTGGCGGGCGGTGCGCACCATCAGCCGTCGGAGGGCGAGGGCGAGCCGCACGAGGCGGGCGAGGATACCCTCGCGCCGTGGCGGCGGGTCCGCATCCGGTGGTGGCGCCGCGCAGCCACGTGGCGCTGCGCGACGCCGGCCGCCGCGCACTGTGGCCGGTCCTCGGCACGCGCGCCTGGGCCCACGCCTTCGCCGTCGCCACCCGTGGGCCGCTGCCCGTGCGAGAGGTAGTGGCGCGCCTGGCCGCGGTCGCGCGTGCCTGGGACCTGCCGCCGCTGCTGGTGGTGGGGGTGGCCCTGGTGGAGACCGGCCTGCGGGGAACCGACGAGCACGGGAACCTCGGCCGCGGCTGGTTCCAGATGTACGTCCACCAGCAGCCGTACCCGACCTCCGAACGCCCGCCCACGCCCGAGGAGGCGCACGACCTGGACTACGCCGCCGCCGAGTTCTGCCGCGCGGCCGCTCACCGCGCCGACTACGACCCCGCGCTGCGCCGCGACCTGTGGCGCTGGGCCTGCGAAACCCAGGGCGTGACCGCCTTCCTCCACCGCAACGAGCCCCTACCGCCCGGTCAACTTCGCCACCCTGCTGCGCGAGGCCGACGGCCTCCTGAAGGCGTTCGGCTAGAGCCGCTCGGCGATCCGCGGCGCCTCGCGGGTGAAGAACCACAGCCCGGCGCCCACGATCAGCAGCGTGATCGCGATCGGCACCAGCAGCATCACCGGCCCGCCGGCGGTCTCGGCCGCCGTGGGAGCGGACGGGTCCAGCAGCGCGTGGCGCATCTGCGTGAAGATCGCCGTCAGCGGGCTGAGGTTGAAGATCCCCTGCACCGACTCGGGGTAGCGCGAGGCGACGTAGATGATCGGCGAGCCGAAGAACAGCAGCTGCTGAGCCACGCTCCACAGCTGCTGGGTGTCGCGCACCCGCACGTAGAGCGCGGACAGGATCATTGCGAAGCCCGAGGCCAGCAGCCCGAGCGCGAGCATCAGCAGCGGCAGCTCCAACCAGGTCAGCGCGGCTCCACCTGCGCCAGCGCCACGGCGATCGCCACCGCGACGAAGTTCAGCACCAGGTTCAGCCCGCCCTTGGCCATCACCGCCGCGGGGATCACCAGGCGCGGGAACCGCATCCGCCGCAGCAGGGCGGCGTTGCCCACCAGGGACACGACGCCGCCCGAGGTGGTCTCGGTGAAGAAGGTCCACATCACGATCGCGCACAGCAGGTAGACGGGGTAGTCGCTCACGCCCCGGCCCAGGTCCGCGGCCTTGCCGAACACCAGGTAGAGCACGGCGAACAGCGTCAGCGGGCGCAGGATCGACCACAGGTAGCCGAGGAAGGAGTCCTCGTAGTGCATCTGCAGGTCGGCCCGGGCGAGCGTGCCGGTCAGCGACAGGAAGCGCCGCAGCCCGCCGCCGCCGAGCGCCGACGGGCGGTACACGGCCGGTTGGCCGGCGCCCGCGAAGGCGGGCCGCTCGGACTGCCGGCTGGGGGCGAGGTCGGCGCGCGCGGCCTCGTCCTCCCGGCCTTGGCGGCCACGACCCGCTCGTTGAGCTCCTCGTAGCGCGCGCGCGATCTCCGCCGGGTCGCCGGTCGCGGCGACTCGCCCCTCCTCCAGCAGCAGCACACGGTCGCAGTGGCGCTTGAGCGCGTCCATGTCGTGGGTCACGAAGAGCACGGTGCGGCCCTCGCCGCGCAGGCGGTCGAACTGCGCGTAGCACTTGCTCTGGAAGGCGGCGTCGCCGACCGCGAGCACCTCGTCGACCAGCACGACGTCGGCCTCCACCTGGATCGCCATCGAGAAGGCGAGCCGCACGGTCATGCCCGAGGAGAAGTTCTTGAGCTTGAGGTCGGCGAACTCCTCCAGCTCGGCGAAGGCGAAGATCTCGTGCAGCCGCGCGCCGATCTCCTTGCGCGAGAGGCCCGAGGATCGCGCCGTTGAGGAAGACGTTGTCCCGCGCGCTGAGCTCGGGCCGGAAGCCCACGCCCATCTCGATGAACGGCGACAGGCGGCCGGTCACCTCCACGCGGCCGGAGTCGGCGCCGTAGATGCCGGCCGCGACCTTGAGCAGGCTGCTCTTGCCGCTGCCGTTGCGGCCCACGATGCCGAAGAACTCGCCGCGGCCGACCTCGAAGGTGACGCCGCGCAGCGCCTCGAAGCGCTCGGTCTCGATGGGGCGGAAGCGCTCGGCCAGGCCCTCCTTGAGCGAGGTCCGCTGCCGCTGCGGGATGTCGAACCCCTTGTGCAGGTCCTGCACGCTCACGGCGGGGGCCAGGCGGGGCGACCGCTCCCGCGGGAGTGGGGGAGCTGACGCCTCGACGCGGCGAGGATAGCCCTATCTTTCCGGCGTGCGGATCGAGCGGGAACTGGGCGTCGCCGTGCTCAGCCTCGGCGCCCAGGAGGGCCTGGAGGAGGCCGTCGCGTCGCTGCTCGGCCAGGACCCGGTGCCCGAGATCGTGGTGGTCAACAGCGGCGGCGGGGGCGCTGAGGCGCGCCTGCGCCGGGCCGGCCTGGACGTGCCGGTGATCGAGCGGGCCGAGCGGCTGTTCGCGGGCGGGGCGCGGAACCTCGGCGTGCAGGCACTCGCGGCGCCCTTGGTCGGCTTCCTCGCCGCGGACTCCCTCGCCGAGCCCGGCTGGGTGGCGGGCCGCCTGAGCAAGCACAGGGAGGGCGCCCTGGCCGTCTCGAGCCTGATGACCAACGCCTACCCGCAGAGCCGCAGCGCGAGCGCCGCCGCCCTGCTGATGCACCACCGCCGCATGCCGCACGCGCCCGAGCACGAGCGCCTCTACGGCTGCCTGTCCTACTCGCGCGAGCTCTTCCGGCGCTACGGGCTCTTCCGCGAGGACCTGCGTGTCGGCGAGGACACCGAGTTCAAGAACCGCTTCGGGGATGTGGAGATCGCCTGGAGCCCCGAGGTGCGCACGGCTCACCGCAACGCAGCCCGCCCCGGCGAGCTGCTGCGTGAGCAGTTCGGCCGCGGCCGCCGCACCGCCCGGGCCCGGCGCACGCTCGACGCGCCGGTCGGGCGGCTCGGGGGCTTGCCGCTGGAGGTGCTGCTCGACGCGCGCCGCGCATGGAGGTACACCGCGCTCGAGACCGACCCCTCGGCCCGGCGCGCGCTGCGGCGCGGCTGGCCGCTCGTGGCCCCCGCCGCCGTCGCCTACGCGGCCGGAGCCCTGAGGGCCTGATGTGAGGGCGTTGCTCTCCACGCCCTACCCCGTCGGGCCGCCGACCCACGGCGGTCGTGTGCGGGTCGCCGGGCTCGCCGCGGGGCTGGCGGCCGCCGGCGCGGACGTGACTCTGCTCGCGCCCTGGCACCCGGCTCGGGGCTCGGGCCAGGCGCCGGAGGGCGTGGAGCTTCGCCGCCACGTGCTGCCCGCCAACGCGCTTCCCGCGCTCGCGCCCGAGCGCCTGGCCTCGCCGCAGGCGCTGCTCTCGCTGCAGCCGCCGGCCTGGGGGCCGCGCCGGCTGCTGGAGGAGCTCGGACGCTTCGACGTCGTGCAGTTCGACTTCTGCTCCCAGGCGGCGTGGATGGACCTCGTGCCGCCGCAGACGAAGGTCGTCTACTCGTCACACAACGTGGAGGCGGACTTCGTCTCCCTGCAACCGCGCCCGCGTCCGCTGGCGGCACTGGCCCGCCGGCGCATCGAGCAGCTGGAACGTCGCGCCGCGCAGCGGGCCGACCTCGTGCTGGCTTCCACCCAGGCCGACGCCCGGCGCCTCGAGGAGCTCTACCGCCCGCGGCGCACCACGGTCGTCGCCAACGGCCCGCAGGCGGCCCCCGACGGGGCGCGGCGGTCGGTCACGCGCAGGCATCTGAAGCTGGCCCCCGAAGACCTGGCCGTGCTGTTCGTGGGCGGCGGCTCGGAGCACAACCGCGAAGCCGCCCGCTTTCTGGCGCGGGAGGTGGCTCCGCGTATGGACGAGCGGACACGCCTGCTGCTGGCCGGGCGCTGCTGCCGACCCTCGCCGGGCCGGGCCGAGCGCGTGACCGAGCTCGGCTGGGTCGACGACCTGCCCGGCCTGCTCGCCGCAGCAGACCTCGGGGTCAACCCGGTCGCCCGGGCGGCCGGCGCCAGCGTCAAGGTGGCCGATTTCCTGGCCGCGGGGCTGCCGGTGGTGGCCACCCCGGAGGGCGCTCGGGGCGCGGACGCCCAGCCGGGCCTGCGGGTGGTGAGCCGCGAGCGCTTCGCCGAGGCCGTGAGCCGCCCGGCCCCCGCTCCGGCCCACTCGACGCGGCCCTCCTGGGAGGCGATCGGCGCGGACCTGTACGCCGAGTTCGAAGCGCTGATCAGAAGTCGTCGTCTATGACCCTGAACGGGCTCTCGCCCTCGGGGCGGTAGAGCCACCAGCTGCCCTCTCGGGACGCGCTCAGCTCGCCCGGGGCCGGGCGGCGGAAGCCGTGGTTGCGACACCAGACGGCCAGCGGCCCGGTGTCGGTCAGCACCACCCGGGCGCCGCGGGCGCGGCTTTCGGCGAAGGACAGGTCGCACATCGCCGCCGCCACACCGCGCTGCCGTGCCCGCCGGTCCACCACGGTGTCGCCGAGCCCGACCAGCCCGAGGTCGGGCTCGGCTGCGCAGGGGCATGGCGCTCGTGTGCCCCACCACGCGCCCGCGCCGCCGCGCCAGTACGCGGAAAGTAGGCCGGACCAGGCGGTATCCGCGCTCGGCGTAGTCGGCCTTGCTCCGGGTGATGTTCTCCGCGAGCAGCCCGAAGGCCTGCTCGCGGTCCGCGTCGCTCAGCTCGCCTTCCTCGACCACCTCGCAACTCACCTCGGGATCCGGTCGCGGGGTGGTGGCGTGCCACCAGAAGGCCGGGCCGTCGCCCAGCGGCGCCGGCTGCAGGCCGCGGCTTCGCGCCTCCTCGAGCAGCGGACCGAGGAGAGCCACCGTGTCGGCACGCGAGCCCGTGCCCTCGAGTCCGTCGTGCATGACCACCACGTTGCCGGGCTTCATGTCGGGGCGAGCGGCCTCGAGGGCGGCCGCGACGCCGGGCTCGGCCCAGTCGCGCGGGTCGCAGGAGACGCCGGTCAGCCGCAGCCCTCGCTCGGCCAGGACCTCACCGGTCCACCACTCGGCGACTCCGTACGGCGCGCGCAGGCGCCGTGGCCGGGCGCCGGCCTCCCGCAGGACGGCGAGGCCCTCGTCAGTGTCGGCCTCCACCTCGGCGCGGGACTGAAGCGTGTGGCGGCGGTGGCGCATGCAATGGAGCTCGACCTCATGGCCCTCGGCGAGCGCGCGCTCGACCAGTTCCGGATGGCGGGCCGCGCGCTCGCCGATGACGAAGAACGTGGCGCGGACCCCCTCGCGCGCCAACGCGTCGAGGACGCGCGGGGTCCAGCGCTCGTCGGGGCCGTCGTCGAAGGTGAGGTAGAGCCGCCCGCTGCGGCGGGCCGCGATGCGCGAGTCGCCGTCGCCCCGCCAGCCGCGCAGCTCGTGCGTGACCCGAAGGCGAAGGGCTCGAAGCGTCGGCGCTACAGCTCCTGCACCTCGCCGGTGACCTTGGCCACCGACTCCTTGGCGTCGCCGAACAGCAGCGCGGTGTTCTCGTTGTAGAAGAGCGGGTTGTCGATGCCCGCGAAGCCGGCGCTCATGCTGCGCTTGAGGATGATCACCTGGCCGCAGCGCTGCACGTCGATGATCGGCATGCCCGCCTCGGGGTTCACCGTGTCGTTGGCCCCGATCACCAGCGCGACGTCGATCTGCGGCAGCTCGGGGTTGATGTCGTCCATCTCCTTGAGCTGCTCGTAGGGCACGTCGGCCTCCGCCAGCAGCACGTTCATGTGGCCCGGCATGCGCCCGGCCACGGGATGGATGGCGTACACGCACCTCGACGCCGCGCTTCTCCAGCTCGGTGGCCATCTCGCGCACCGCGTGCTGGGCCTGGGCGACGGCCATGCCGTAGCCCGGCGTGACCACCACGCGGCGGGCGTAGGCCAGCTGGATGGCGGCGTCGGAGGCGTCGGTGGAGCGCACCGGGCGGCCGTCCTCGCCGCCGCCGGAGGTGAGGTCCACGCCGCCGAAGCCGCCGGCCACGATGGCCGGGATCGAGCGGCTCATCGCCTCGGCCATCAGGTTGGTGAGGATCGAGCCCGAGGCGCCGACGATGATGCCGCCGACGATCAGCGCCGTGTTGTCCAGCGCGATGCCCGCCGCGGCCGCCGACAGGCCCGTGAAGGCGTTCAGCAGCGAGATGACGACGGGCATGTCGGCGCCGCCGATCGGCAGCACGAACATGTTGCCGAGGATCGCCGCCGAGACCAGGATCGCGACGAACAGGAGCTCGGACTCCGAGCCCGCGGCGATGGCCACGGCGCAGCCGACCGCGATCAGCAGCAGCGCGGCGTTGACGAACTGCTGGCCGGGCAGCTGGATCGGCCGGCCCGGGAGGATCTCCTGCAGCTTGCCGAAGGCGATGTTCGAGCCCCAGAAGGAGATCGAGCCGATGATCGCCGCGAAGAGGATGGGGATGCCCTCCTCCAGCGGCAGGTCGCCGCCCGAGCTTGCGGAACTCGGCCCAGGAGATGAGCGCCACCGCGCCGCCGCCCACGCCGTTGAACAGCGCCACCATCTGCGGCATCTGGGTCATCTGCACCGAGCGGGCGGCCGGGATGCCGACCGCTGGTGCCGATGGCCACGCCGACGGCGATCAGCCCGTAGTCGCCCACCTCGGGGATGAGCAGCGTCGCGATGACCGCGATCGCCATGCCCACCGCGGCGATGACGTTGCCGCGCCGCGCGGTCTTGGGGCTGGTGACCCCGCGCAGGCCGATGATGAACAGCGAGAAGGCGACGATGTAGAGGACCTGGATGAACTCGTCGTCCTGCAGGAAGCTCGCGAGCGGGGTCACTTCTCGGCCTCGCCTTCGGGCTCCGGCTTCTTGCTGAACATCTCGAGCATCCGGTCGGTGACCAGGAAGCCGCCGACCACGTTGATCGTGCCGAAGGCGATCGCGATCGACCAGGATCACCTTGTTGAAGCACGCCGTCGACCTCGCCGATCACCAGCAGGCCGCCGAGCAGCACGATGCCGTGGATGGCGTTGGTGGCCGACATCAGCGGCGTGTGCAGCGTGTTCGGGATCTTCGAGATGACCTCGAAGCCGACGAAGGCGCCGAGTACGAGGATCGCCAGCTCGGTTACGAGGTCCATCAGCCGCCCGCAGCCTTCTTGGCGCCCTCGTGGACGATCTCGCCGTCGCGGGTGATGCAGGCGCCGGCCAGCACCTCGTCCTCGAAGTCCAGCTTCAACTCGCCCTCCTCGATCATCAGCTCCAGCAGCGACTGCACGTTGCGCGAGTAGAGCGCCGATGCGTGGTCGGGCATCGTCGAGGGCAGGCCCAGCGGCCCGACGATCTTCACGTCGTGCTTGACCACCGTCTGCCCCGGCTCGGTCAGCTCGCAGTTGCCGCCGGTCTCGGCCGCGATGTCCACGACCACCGAGCCCGGCTTCATCTTGCGCACGGCGTCCTCGATCACCAGCAGCGGCGCCGGGCGGCCGGGAATGGCGGCGGTGGAGATCACCGCGTCCATGCCGCCGATCGCCTCGGCCAGCAGCTCGCGCTGCTTCTGCTGCTCCTCCTCGGTCAGGGCGCGGGCGTAGCCGCCGGCGTCCTCGGCGTCCTCCAGGCCCAGGTCGAGCTCGAGGAAGCGGGCGCCCAGCGACTCGATCTGCTCCTTGACCGCGCTGCGCACGTCGAAGGCCTGCACCGAGGCGCCGAGCCGGCGCGACGTGGCGATCGCCTGCAGCCCGGCGACGCCGGCGCCCAGCACCAGCACCTGCGCGGGCCGCACGGTGCCGGCGGCGGTGGTGAGCATGGGGAGGAAGCGGGGCAGCTCCTCGGCGGCGATCAGCGCCGCGCGGTAGCCGGCCACGGTCGCCTGCGAGGACAGGGCGTCCATCGACTGGGCGCGCGTGATGCGCGGGATGGCCTCCATGGCGAACGAGGTGACGCCGGCGTCGGCGAGCGCCTTGGAGGTGTCGCCGGCGGTGAGGGGCTGGAGGAAGCCGATCAGGACGGTGCCCTGCTTCATGCGGCCGATCTCCTCGGCGCGTGGGCGGGGCCACCTTGGCGATCACGTCGCCGTCGAAGCCGCCGTTCGCGGACACGCTCACGCCCGCCTCTTCGTAGGCGCCGTCAGGGTGGTGCGCCGCTTCCCCGGCGCCCGACTCCACGCGCCAGCTCGAATGCCGGTGGGAGAGAGGCGCTTGGCTACTTCGGGGACGAGGGCGACCCTGCGCTCGCCCTCGGCGACTTCCTTGGGTACCGAGACCTTCATGCGAATCCGAAGCCGGGCAGGGTACTCGACTAAGTCGTAGAGTCCCGGATCGGTGGCGTCGTCGCAGCGACCGCTGGAGTTGATCCTGGCCCGGAACATGCTTTCGAGCCTGTCGACGCCAGGCGTCCTGGTCACCTACGAGGGGGACATCGTCTTCTACAACGAGGCGGCCGGAGCCCTGCTGGGAAGGCGGTTCGAGGACGTCGGGCCGGTGCCGGTGTCCGAGTGGCTGGAGATCTTCGGGCCCCGCAACGAGGAGGGCGAGCCGATCCCCCTCGAGCGCCAGCCCCTCCTGGCGCCCCTGCGCGCGGGGCGCCCCGCCCACGCCCGCGTCCTGCTCGGGGCCGCCGACGGCACCAACCACCAGATCGAGGCCAGCGGGCTGCCGATCATCGGCACCGACGGCTTCCAGGGCGCGCTGATCTTCTTCTGGCCGGTGGCCGAGGAGAAGCAGTGAAGGTCAAGGTCTGGGGCGCGCGCGGCTCGGTGCCCTCGCCCGGGCCGGAGACCACCCGCTACGGGGGCAACACCTCGTGCGTCGAGGTGATGGCCGACGACGGGACCAGGATCATCCTCGACGGCGGCACGGGCATCCGGAACCTGGGCATGCGGGTCGACCCGGCCGACGGGCCGCTGCACATCCTGCTCACCCACCTGCACCTGGACCACATCCAGGGGCTGATGTTCTTCGCCCCGCTGTTCAGCGCGGAGGCGGACGTCACGATCTGGGGCCCGGCCTCGCCCGAGGCGCCGCTGATGGACCGCATCGCCCGCTACATCTCCGCGCCGCTGGCGCCGGTGGAGGTGCGCGAGCTGCCCTGCCACCTCGAGTTCCACGAGGCCGAGCCGACCGAGTGGGACATCGGCGACCTGCGCATCCGGGCCGAGTCGGTCACCCACCGCGGGCCCACGCTCGGCTACCGCATCAGCTCCGGCGAGGAGTCGGTCTGCTACATCCCCGACCACGAGCCCGGCCTCGGCGTGCCCATCTGCGACACCGAGGACGAGTGGATCTCGGGCTTCGACCTGGCCCGGGACGCGAGCCTGCTCCTCCACGACTGCCAGTACACCGACGACGAGCACCGCGACCACCTCGGCTGGGGCCACTCACCGCTCACCGACGCCCTGGAGTTCGGCCGCCGAGCGCGCGCCGAGCGCGTGGTGCTCTTCCACCACGATCCCCTGCACACGGACGATTTCCTGGACCGCTTCGCCGCGCAGGCATGCGAGCAGTTCGCCGGCCTGGGCGGCGACCCCGCCCAGCTGCTGCTGGCCACCGAGCGGGCCGAGATCGAAGTCGCGCCCCAGGCCCCGCGCGCGACACGCCCCACCCAGTCGAAAAATTCGTCAGCCCGCTGACGGCTTTTCGGAGGGGTGTCCGCCCTCCGGCGCCTAGGCGGCCGCGCGGTCACCTAGGCGGCGGCCACGGCGGCCCGGCGCTCGTCCAGCCGGGCCGTCAGCTTGGCCATCAGGCGATGCGCGGGGCGGTTGTCGCCCTGCATCGTGGCCGTGAAGCGCTGATGCCGTGGCGGACCGCCTCCTCGACCAGCTCGTAGCCGATGCGCGTCCCCAGGCCCTGGCCCTGCATCGGGTCGGCGATCACGATCGCGATCTCCGCCTCGGCGGGGTCCTCCAGGCGCACGAACCGGCCCACGCCGAGGAGGTCGCCGTCCTCGTCGATGGCCACCAGGGCCACGTGGTCGTGACCGTCGACCTCGGTGAGGTAGCGCAGCTCAGCGGCGGTGAAGCGGGGCTTGGGGGTGAGGAAGCGGCGCTGGATGGTCGCCGGGGAGAGATGCGCGAGCCCCCACTTCAGCAGCGCCTTGTCCTCGGGGCGTATGGGCCGGATGCGAACGTCCATGTAGTTCGATGGTGGTCGAACGCCTCCGGGGAATGTGTGCTGCTCGTCACTCAGGCGGCGGGCCGCGCTCCAGGTCGAGCTCGGTGCGCACGCCCAGCCCGTTCAGGATCCCGTTGGCCTCCTCGAGGCCGGCGGCGTCTCGGACCGCCGCCGCCAGGCGGGCGGACGAGCGAAGGGCCACGGCCACGTCGAAGAAGAACGTCGCGGCGGCGATGGCGCTGAGCTCCACCGTCCGCCGCCCGCCCCGGATGGCGGTGGACCCGCGGGCGCCGCGGAAGGCGCGCACCGCCTGGGCGCTGGCCTCGGTGGGGACCTCGGCCAGCGCGCCCTCCAGCCGCTCCACCACCCGCCCGGTCAGGCCGCGGGCGCCGGCCAGCCCGCCCGCTTCGGCCACCTCGCTGAGGCGCTCCAGCGCCTCGGCGGGGGTCAGCTCGCCGTCGCAGCCGATCCCGAAGACCGCGCCCACCGCCGGAACCCCCGCCACCCGGTCCGCCGCAGCGAGCATCACCGCGTCGCACAGCGGGCTGCCCAGGCCCGGCTCGTCGCCGTGGGCGAGCGCGTCGCCGCCCACGTCGAGCGCCACCAGGAGGTCGCAGCCCAGCCCCTCGATCGCCGCGCTCAGCCCGTCGGCCACGGCGCTCGGCCCGGGGGTGGGGTCCACCAGCACGACCTCCTCGCCCAGGAAGCGGGCCATGTGCGACTCGGCGAACAGCGTCCCGTCCTCGCGCACGCGGGTCTCGGCCGACGCGGCCAGCACCGGCCCCGCCAGCACCCGCGCGCCCTCGATCTCAGCGGCGCTGCGCGGCCCTGGGCGGGGGTCGATCGGCCGCCGCTCCCAGGTCACGCCCCCGACCACCGGCTCCGCGTCGTGGAGCAGACGGCACGACTCGGCCACGGCCAGGGCGCCCACCACGTCGCCGCCGCCGCCCACGCCGACCACCAGCGGCCGCCGCGCGGCGGCGAGCAGGGCGTCGGCGTCGGTCACCAGTGCAGCGTTCCCGGCGCGCCCTTGAACGGACCCTGGACGTCGCCGGTGATCCAGCCGCCGTAGAAGTCGCCGGCGTTGGGTTCCACCCGCTCGTCCCCCAGCCAGCAGGCGTCCATGGCCTGGGGGTAGAACGCCACGTGGTCGCGCAGCTCGGCGTAGCGCCCGGCGGGCTCGGGATAGGACCACGCCGCGGCCTCCGCCCGGCGCGCGCCCACCACCACGTCGAAGTAGCGGGCCCGGCCCTTCCACTCGCACAGGCTGCTCCGCCCGTGGGGCTCCAGGTGCGACACGTCCTCCGGCGGGAAGTAGATGCCCGGAGCCTGGCTGGTCTCCAGCACGCGCAGGGCGCGCTCGGAGTCCGCCACCGTCACGCCGGCGAACTCCACGCGCGCGCGCCGCAGCAGAGGGCTCCACGCGCGGCGGGCGGGGGTAGTCCCAGACGGACTCCAAGTCAGCGGGCGATGCAGGTCACGACCCGGTCATCCTGACGCCAGGAGCTCTCCGACGGAACGAAGAAGAAGCTCTCGGCGCAGCGCCGCTCGGCCTGCGCCAGCACGGCCTTGCGCCCCGGCCAGCCGCCGTCCGGCAGCTGCACCCGTGCGCGCACCTCGCCCCGGTGGCGCGAGCGGCAGGGCACCACGCGCACCGCGACGGACTCGCCCCCCGCCACGCCGCTGAGGCAGTCCCCGACCCGGAGGTCGCCCACGTCGACCCGGCGTCGGCTCGACCACCCGGCCCCGCTGGTCGCGCACCTCGTCGTCGGCAGCGACGAGGACGCCGGCCGCAAAGCCGGCGCCCAGCGCCAACAGCACTGCGAAGAGGGCGAGAGCCCACCGCATTCAGTGAGCCCCCGCCCCGAACGCCTATCGCCGGAACGCAGGCCGGGCGCTGGCCGGCCGAGTACCGCCGATCGGTTCCATCACTTGATGAAGCCCTCCGCGCGCAGGTAGTCCTTCGCGACCTTCTCCGGCTCCTGCTTGTCGAGGTCCACGCGGGAGTTCAGCTCGCCCATCACCTTCTCGGTGAGCGGCTTCTGAACGTCCTCGATGACCTTCTGGCCCTCGGGCCCGATCTCCTCGAACGTCTGGTTGCGCATCAGCAGCGAGACGTTGTAGGGCGGGAACAGCTGCTTGTCGTCGTCGACCGTGACGTACTTGCCGGTCGTCAGCTCACCGTCGGTCGTGAAGCCGAAGATGACGTCGGCCGAGCCGTTGTCGATCACGTCGTACTTCTCCTCGGAGGCGACGAAGCCGCCGAACTTCAGCCCGTAGGTCTGCTCGACCCCGAGCAGGCAGTCGATTCGCTTCTTGCACTCCGGGAAGCCCGAGATCTTGAGGTCCTCGGTCTTGCCCTTGAGGTCCGACATCGTCTTCGGCTGGCCGAGCTTGTTGTACAGCTCCTTGCTCATCGCCAGACGGTAGGTGTTCTCGAACGGGGTGGGCGGCAGCGCGGTGATCTGCTCCTTGGCCGTCTCTGCCTTGACCTGGTCGTAGGTCGCCTGCTTGTCCTTGGGCACCTTCTGGACCGGCACCTTGTAGAACGCGGTCAGCGCCGTGCCCGTGTACTCCGGGTAGGCGTCGACCTCGCCCTGCTTCAGGGCCTTGTAGGCCACGACCTCGGACCCGAGGTCGAGCGACTTCTTCACCTTGAACCCGGCGGCCTGCAGCGCGTCGGCGTAGATGTTGCCCAGGATGTACTGCTCGGTGAAGTTCTTCGAGCCGACGGTGATCGTCGGCTTGGATCCCGCCCCCTGGATCTTCTCGATCGGCGCGCCGGACACGCCCTGCGCGCCGCCCTCTCCGCCGCCGCCGCCGTTGTCGTCGTCGTTGCCGCATGCCGCGAGCCCGAGCGCCAACAGGAGCGCGGACAGGATCGCGAGCGGTAGGAACCGTGACCTCATGATGTGGCTGCTTCCCTCCTTCGTAGGTTGGGCAGGCCGCGCCTCTGCGCTTCCCCTGCCCCCAACTTGAGTCCCTTGGGCGTGACCGCCCGCTGGAGCGCCGCCCAGTGCGGCGGCGACGGCCAGGGTCAGGACGCTCACGGCGATCGCGGCGCCGAGCCGCCCGTCGGCGCCGTAGACGTTGCCGGAGATGATCGGCGTGCCCAGCGAGTCGACGCTGCCCAGCGGCGCGATCGTGGCCGTGGCCACCACGTTGATCGCCGCGATTCGGATGCCGGCGAAGATGGTCGGCAGCGACAGTGGGAGCTCGACCTGCCGGATGATCTCGGAGTCGGTCATGCCCATGCCGCGCGCGGCGTCGACCGAGTCGGGCTCGACCTGCGTCACCGCCACCCAGGTGTTGGTGAGCACCGGCGGCAGGGCCAGCAGGGCCAGCGAGAGCATGATCGGGACGAAGCCCACGCCGATGTAGGCGATGAAGACCGTGAGCAGCACCAGCGTTGGAATCGCGCGGCCCACGTTGGAGGCGTTGATGGCGGCGAACTCGCCCTTGCGGCGGTGGCCCAGGTAGAGGCCCAGCGGGATCGCTATCGCCGTCCCGATGGCCACGGCCGAGGCCGACAGCGCGAGGTGCTTGAGCGTGAGGTCCAGCATCTCGGAGACGCCGCCGACCTCGGTGTTCGGATCGAGCTGCGAGGGCTGCTGCTTGAACAGGAACTCGATCGCCCCGCCGAACTCGTTGAGCACGTTGGCCAGGACGAGGCTCATGCCGCAGCCGCCCTCCGCCACGGGGTCATCAGCCGCTGCACGATCAGGATCAGCAGGTCGAGCACGACCGCCAGCCCGATGGCCAGCGCGCCGGCCACCGCGATGTTGGACTGGAAGCCCTTGTCCGCGTTGATCTCCTCGCCCAGCCCGCCGGCGCCCGCGAAGAAGGCGAGCGCCGCCAGGCCCACGGTGGTGGTGGTGGCGATGCGCAGCCCGGCGAAGATCTCCGGCAGGGCCAGCGGCACCTCGACCCGCCACAGCAGCTGGCGCTCGGTCAGCCCCATGCCGCGCGCGGCGTCGACGCTCTCCTCGGGCACGCTGTCGAGGCCGGTGGAGACGTTCACGAAGATGAAGATGAGCGTGTAGGAGACCAGCGCCACCAGCCCGGTCACCGTTCCGCGGCCGGTGACGGGCAGCAGCAGGAGGAACAGCGCGACGCTGGGGATCGCGTACAGGATCTGGGCCGAGCCGACAGCGCCGGCAGCAGCCAGCGCTTGCGGTGGGCGAGCAGCGCCAGGAAGAAGGCGATCACGAACCCGATGGCGACCGACACGACGACGAGGAACACGTGCTGGAGGAAGGGGTCGACGTAGCGGTTGAAGTTGTCGGCGATCCAGTCCGGGCAGAAGCCGTTGTTGGCCTCGCAGGTGCCTCCCTGCCGCTCGCGGATTTCCAGCTGGGCGAGCTGGAGCCAGCTATTCATCGGCCACGAGCGCGTCTGCCCCGTGCGGGACCTCTTCCGGAGGCGCCTGGAGGATGTGGCCGATCAGCTCGAGCGAGAGCACCCCGGCCACGCAGCCGCGCTCGTCCACCACGGCGCCGTAGCGCGTCTCGCTCTCCAGCAGGTCCGACAGGGCGTCGCGCAGCACGTCGTCGAGCTCCACGAGCGGCTCGGCCTTCGAGCGGAAGTCCTCGGTCACGCGCTCGCCGGCGAGCGCTCGCTCGCTGAGCCACCCCAGCGGGTGGCCCTCGTCGTCCACGGCCAGCAGGTAGTCGATGTCGGCGTCCTCGAGCTTCCTGCGCGCCTCGGCCACCGGCTCGCCGATGCGCACGGTCGCGGCCTTCCACAGGTCGATGTCGCGCACGCGCTGCAGCGCGAGCCGCTTGAGCGCGCGGTCGGCGCCCACGAAGTCCTCGACGAACCTGTTCGCCGGGTACATGAGCAGCTCGGCCGGCGTGGCGTACTGCGCCAGCCGGCCGCCCTCCTGGAGGACGGCGATCCGGTCGCCTATCTTGATCGCCTCGTCGATGTCGTGGGTCACGAAGACGATCGTCTTCCGGAGGTCCTTCTGCAGGCGGAGGAACTCGTTCTGCAACCGCTCGCGGTTGATCGGGTCGATCGCGCCGAAGGGCTCGTCCATGAGCATCAGCGGGGGGTCGACCGCGAGCGCGCGGGCCACGCCGATGCGCTGGCGCTGGCCGCCCGAGAGCTGGCCCGGGTAGCGGTCGCGGGTCTCGGCGGGGTCGAGCGAGACGAGCTCGAGCAGCTCGTCGACGCGTTGGGCGATGCGCTCCTTGTCCCACCCCAGCAGCCGGGGGACGGTGGCGATGTTGTCGCCCACCGTCAGGTGGGGGAACAGCCCGATCTGCTGGATCGCGTAGCCGATCTCGCGGCGCAGGGAGGAGGGCTCGCGCTCGGTGACGCTGCGGTCGTCGAGCAGGATGTCGCCACTCGTGATCTCGATCATGCGGTTGACCATCCGCATGGCCGTGGTCTTGCCGCAGCCCGAGGGGCCGACCAGCACGCAGATCTCCCCCGCCGGGACGGTCAGGGAGAGCTCATCGACTGCGGGCTCGTCCTGCCCCGGGTAGCGCTTGGTCGCCTTGCGGAGTTCGAGGGTCGCCGCCTCAGCCACGGCTCGTCACCGGCGGCAGGTTATTGCGCGGGCTGCTGGGGCGTCGCCCTGGTGACCTTGACGTCGGCCTGCGCCAAGCGGTCGAGCTCACGACGCAGGTCTGCCCGGAGGCTGGCCACTTCAACCTCGTCCACCTCGGGATCGGCCTCCGCAGAGGCCACGATCGCGGCCGCCAGGCTCTCGTTGGCGGCGTTGAGCTCGCGCTCGGCCTGGTCGCGGTCGGTGGTGCCGCGCAGGTTCAGAGCGCCGGTCGCGGGCGTCGCGGGCCAGCGGCGCCAGCCGCTCGCGCTCGGAGTCGCCCATGCGCAGCCAGCGGCTGTGGAGCGTGCGCGCCAGCCGGACCGGGAGCGAGACGAAGCCCATGCCGAGGGCATGGTCTCCGACGCGGGCGGACGGATCGGTGATGCGGCGAGCGGCCGGTCGAGCGGGGCGCTCGCGGCGCCGCGCGGGTGCGGCCGCGGGCCTTGCCCGCGCCGGCGCGGCGGAAGCGCCTCAGCGCGTCGGCGATGCCGCGGTAGGCGCCGGGGTTCATGCCCATGCCGCAGTGGCTCGAGCTCACCTCCAGGTGCTCCGCGCTGGGGTCCAGGCAGGCCCTCCAGTCCACCACGCCGTCGGTCTTCGAGTAGATGGCGAGGTAGCCGATCGAGGCGTCCAGCGGGGCGGCCAGGTGCTCCCAGAAGGTCTCGCAGCAGTCTCCCCCCACGCAGCTGCGGCTGAAGAGGTTGGGGATGCGCAGGCTGCCGCCGATGGCGACGGCCTCCACCTGCAGCCGAACCAGCGGGTGCACCGCCAGCGGCTCGACCTGCGGGGTGCCGAGGCTGACGACGCCGGCCACCAGCTCGGGGCGGATCTGCGCGAGCACCTTGGCGAAGGTGCCGCCGCGGCTCTGGCCGATGATGATCGCCGGGCGGCCCTGGCGCTCGACGAGCTCCTCCAGGCAGCCCTCCAGGCGCACGAGGGCGCGGCCCGAGCAGTCCACGTTCACGCGGATGCCGGCCTTGCGGGTGTGGTAGCCGCTGCGCCGCAGCCAGTGGGTGAGCATGGAGAGCGAGCCGTCGCCGGCCAGGAAGCCGGGGATCAGCAGGACGGGCTGGCCGCGGCCGTCGGTGACGCCCTCACCGCGCCAGACGCGGCTGCGCACGAGCTTGGCGGCCTCGAGGCCCATCCGCGACTCGCGCCACAGAGGGGGGTGGGAGAAGGTGGGCTTCACGTTCACGATCGACCTCGCTGCGTGCCGCCTCCCAAACGACGGAGGCCCTTTACCCAGCAGCTCAGACTCGAAAACGTACGGGTCGGACCGGCGGATAGGGTCACGGCCCGTGAAAGCGGTGGTGATCGAGGACGGCGAGCTGTCCGTGGCGGACCGCCCGGATCCCGAGCCGGGCAAGGGCGAGGTGCTGGTGAAGGTGCGAGGTGCAGGGATAAACGGCGCCGACATGCTCCAGCGCAGGGGCCGCTATCCCGCTCCACCTGGGTCTCCGCCGGACATCCCGGGCCTCGAGCTGGCGGGCGAGGTGGTCGCCCGCGGGCCGGGCGCCGAGCGCTTCTCCGAGGGCGATCGCGTGGCCGCCATCGTGGGCGGCGGCGGCCAGGCGGAGCTCTGCACCGTCCACGAACGTGGCGCGATGCCGCTACCCGATTCGCTCGACTGGCCCGCCGCGGGGGGCTTCGCGGAGGTGTTCACCACCGCCCACGACGCGCTGTTCAGCCAGGCCGGCCTGAAGCCGGGCGAGCGCCTGCTGGTGCACGGCGGGGCCGGGGGAGTGGGCACCGCGGCGATCCAGCTCGGCCGCGCGTGCGGCGCGCGGGTGACCGCCACCGTCCGCCGCGAGGAGGCCCGACCCGAGGTCGAGCGCCTCGGCGCCACGGCCATCGACCCCGAGGGCTTCGCCGAGCACGGGCCCTTCGACGTGATCCTCGAGCTCGTGGGGGCGCCCAACCTGGAGGACAACCTCCGGGCGCTCGCCACCCAGGGGCGGATCGTGGTGATCGGCATCGGCGCGGGCGCCAAGGGCGAGATCAACCTGGCCGCGCTGATGGGCACGCGCGGGCGGATCATGGCGTCGACGCTGCGGGCCCGGCCGCTGGAGGAGAAGGCGCTCGCGATGCGCCTGGTGGAGCGCCACGTGCTGCCGCTGGTGGAGGCCGGCGCGGTCGAGGTGCCCGTGGCGGCGACCTTCCCGCTGGAGGAGGCGGAGGCGGCCTACGACCGCTTCGCGGAGGGCGGCAAGCTCGGCAAGATCGTCCTCACCCCCTAGGCGCGCAGCCCCTCGAGCAGCCCGAGCAGCGACGGCTCCACCTCGCGCCGCGCCGCCTCCGGGTCCTCGGCGTTGGCGATCACCATCGCCGCCTCGCCCAGCGCGCCCAGCATCAGGTGGGCGAGCGGCTTGACCGGCTGGGGGCGCAGGCTGCCGGCGTCCATGGCGCCCTGCAGGCCGGCCATCACCAGCCCCAGGCCGTAGCGCTCGTCGATCTCGCGCCACTCGGCCCAGCCCAGCACCGACGGCGCCTCCAGCAGGACGATGCGCGCCAGGCGGGGGTCGGTGCAGGCGTCCAGGAAGCTGTTCACGCCGGTGACCAGGCCGGCCAGGGGGTCCTCGGCCGCCGCCTCGGCCAGCTGCGCGGCGATCGCGGCCGTCAGCTCGCCCTCCATCTCCTCGTGCACGCCGCGGAAGAGGTCCTTCTTGTCGGCGAAGTGGTGGTACAGGGCCCCGCGGGTCACCCGCGCGCGCCGCACGATCTCCTCGGTCCCCACCGCGGCGTAGCCGCGCTCGGAGAACAGCTCGCGCGCGGCGGCCAGCAGCGCGGCGCGCGTGCCCTCGGTCTGCTCCTCCCTACGGCTCACGTCGTGCCCGCACCCTACGGGCGGTCCTTGACGTACATGCTGTCTGTATGTTACATACCGACTGTATGCCAACGCGAGCCGAAGTCATCCGCGAGTTCGTGCCCGCCTCCCCGTTCGCCGGCGAGCTCGGCCTGCGCTTGGAGCACGCCGGGGACGACGAGGCGGTCCTGGTCTTGCCCTTCCGCGCCGGACTGGCCACGATGGGCGACGTGGTCCACGGCGGCGCGATCAGCACGCTCATCGACACCGCCGGCATGGCCGCGGCCTGGGCCGACGACACCGAGCCCGAGACGCTGGCCGGCTCCACGATCGGGCTGACCGTCGACTTCCTGGCCGCGGCGCGGGGGAGCGACCTCACCGCCCGCGCCCGAGTGCTTCGCCGCGGCCGCTCGCTGTGCTTCTGCGAGGTCGACGTCACCGACGCCGACGGCGAGCCGGTGGCCAAGGGCCTGATGACCCACCGCTACGGATAAAGGAGGACCGAATGGACGACAGGGGACGCTGGCGCGCAGCCGAGCTGGGCGAGCGCGGGGAGGTGCAGACCGGCCTCGGCCCGATCCGCTACTTCAGCGCGGGAGAGGGACCGACGGTGGTGCTGGTCCACGGCCTGCTGGTGAACGCCAACCTGTGGCGCAAGGTGGTCCCGCAGCTGGCCGAGGCGGGCCTGCGCGCCGTGACGCTCGAGCTGCCGCTGGGCTCGCACGAGCGCCCGGCTCGCACCGACGGCGAGGTGTCGCCGGGCACCGTCGCCGCGGCGATCGTGGAAACGCTCGACGAGCTCGGGCTGGAGGACATCACGCTCGTCGGCAACGACACCGGCGGCGCCCTGTGCCAGCTCGCGGTCACCACCAGGGCCGACCGCATCGGCCGCCTGGTGCTCACCTCGTGCGACTACCGCGACAACTTCCCGCCGAAGGCCTTCTCGTACTTCAAGGTGCTCGCGCGGGTCCCGGGGGCCATCCCGCCCCTGCTCGCTCCCGTGCGCATCCGCAAGCTGCGGCGTGTCCCGCTGGCCTTCGGCTGGCTGGCCAAGCGGCCGATCGACCCACAGGCCGAGGACTCCTACATCCTGCCCACGCTCACCGACCGCGACGTCCGCAACGACCTGACCCGCTTCCTGCGCAAGATCGACAAGCGCGACACCCAGCGGGCCGCCGACCTGCTGGGCGGCTTCGGCAAGCCGGCGCTCATCGCCTGGGCCAAGGAGGACCGCTTTTTCCCGCCCGAGCACGCGCATGCGCTCGCCAAGGACCTGGGCGGCGCCCGCGTGGAGTGGATCGAGGACAGCTACACGTTCTCGTCGGAGGACCAGCCCGAGCGGCTGGCCGAGCTGATCGCTGCCTTCACGCGCGAGTCGGCTCCGGCGGCCGCTTGAGCGACGCCGAGGACTTCACACGGCGCTTCGGCCAGGCGTGGGCGGCGCCCAGCGGCGAGCGCCTGGCCGCTTTGCTCACTGAGGACGTGCACCTCGCCCAGCCGCTGATGCGCGAGGTGCACGATCGCGGCGCCGCCCGGCGCGCCTTCGACGAGCTGTTCGCGCTGGTGCCCGACCTGCACAGCGAGGTGCGCCGCTCAGGCGCGACCGATGACGGCGTGCTGATCGAGCACCGGATGACCGGCACGCTCGGCCGCCGCCCCTACTCGTGGGACGTGGTCGACCGGATCCTGCTGACCGACGGCCTGGCCCGGGAGCGGATCGCGCACTTCGACCCGCTCCCGGTTCTGGCCCAGCTGCTGCGCAGCCCGGGACGGATCCCGGCCGCGCTCAAGCTCCTGCGTTAGTTCAGTGTGCGGCGCACCATGCCGGAGAACCCGCGTGGTCCCTAATTGATGCGCTCGACCAGCATGGCCTCGCCCTGCCCGCCGGCCACGCACATGGTCTCGAGGCCGATCGTCTTGTCGTCGGTCTCCAGGCCGTTCAGGAGCGTGGTCATGATGCGGGCGCCGGTCATGCCGAACGGGTGCCCGAGGGCGATGGCCCCGCCGTGCGGGTTCATCTTCTCCAGCGGGATGTCGCACTCGTCCATGATCGGGATGACCTGGGCGGCGAACGCCTCGTTGAGCTCGACGGTGTCGACGTCCTCGATCGTCATGCCGGCCCGGTCGAGCACCTTCTTGATGGCGCCGATCGGGGCCACGCCCATGATCTCGGGCTCCAGCGCCGCGGTCGCCGCGGTGATGATCCGCGCGCGCGGGCGCAGGCCCAGCTCGTCGGCCTTGTCCTTCGACATCACCAGGGTGGCCGCCGCGCCGTCGTTGAGCGGGCACGAGTTGCCGGCGGTCACCCCGCCGCCGCCCTCGAAGGCCTCGGGGAGCTGCGAGAGCTTCTCGAGGGTGGAGGAGGCGCGCGGGCCGTCGTCCTTCACGACCTCGTTGCCCTCGGCGTCCTTGACCGCGACGATCTCGCGGTCGAAGAAGCCGTCCTCCTGGCTCTTGACGGCCAGCTCCTGCGAGCGCTGGGCGTACTTGTCCATGTCCGAGCGGCTGACCTCGTACTTCTTGGCCACGTTCACCGCGGTGTCGCCCATGGCGATGTAGGCGTCGGGCTGGCCGTCGTTTCCCTGCAGCTTCTCGTTCTGGTCGGCGGCGCCGGCGGGCTCGGTGCGCTCGTTGAAGCGGCTGACCCACTCGAGGCCGGCGGCGATGTAGGTGTCGCCCTGGCCGGCGGTGATGTTGTTCGCGGCCTGCTTGATCGCCTCGAGCGAGGAGGCGCAGTAGCGCGAGACGGTCACGCCGTTGACCGAGTCGGGCAGCTTGTCCGAGAGCAGGACCGCGATGCGGGCCACGTTGAAGGCCTGCAGGCCCTGGGGCATGCCCACGCCGGCGATGACCTCCTCGACGGTCTCGGGCGCCACGTCGGGGTTGCGCTCGAGCAGCCGGTCGAGCACGTAGGCGGTGGTGTCGTCGGGGCGAAGGCCGGCCAGCGAGCCCTTGAAGGCGCGGCCGATGGGGGTGCGGACGGTGTCCACGATCACTGCTTCAGGCATGAGAGGAGGAGCTCCTGAGTCGCTTGCGGGCCAAAGAGGGGCCGGAAAGGCTACTCGGGTGCGGCCAGCGCGAGGGCGAACAGGTCGTCGTCGTCGGTGAAGAGCTCGCGCAGCGTGAGCCCCGCCGCGGTCAGCGCGGCGTCGATCTCGGCCGGCCTGAACTTGCAGGAGATCTCCGTGCGCATCTCCTCGCCGGCGGCGAAGTCGACCTCGAGCCCGGCCACGCTCACCTGCTGGTCGCGCAGCGAGCGCAGCCGCATCTCGATCCAGGACTCCTCGGAATCGAAGAACGCAACGTGCTCGAAGGAGGCGACGTCGAAGTCCGCGCCCAGCTCGTCGTTCACCGCCCTCAGCACGTTGAGGTTGAACTCCGCGGTCACGCCGGCGGCGTCGTTGTAGGCGGCCTCCAGGACGGCGGGGTCCTTCACCAGGTCCATGCCCAGCAGCAGCCGGTCCGAGGGGCCGAGCTGCTCGCGCACGTGCGCGAGGAACGCGGTCCGCTCGGAGGGATACAGGTTGCCGACGGTGCCGCCCAGGAAGGCGACCAGGCGCCGCTGGCCCGCCGGGATGCGCTCGAGGTCGCGACCGAAGTCGCCGACCACGCCGTGCACGTCCATGCCGGGCAGGATGCGGTGCAGCTCCTCCGCGCACGCCTCCACCACGGAGTGGTCGATGTCGAAGGGCACGTAGCGGTCCAGCGACCCGGCGCCGGCCATCGCGAACAGCAGCGCGCGGGTCTTGGAGGCGACTCCCGACCCGAGCTCCACCAGCTCCTCCGCGCCCGACTCCTCGACGATCGCCGGCGAGTAGCGGTTGAGGATCGCGCGCTCCGCGCGCGCGGGGTAGTACTCGGGCTGCTCGGTGATGCGGTCGAACAGCTCCGACCCGCGGGCGTCGTAGAACAGCTTCGGCGGGAGCTCCTTCATCGGCGTGCGCGTGAGGCCGTCGCGAACGGTCTCCGCCGTGTCGGCCTCGCCGACCCCGTGGCGCTCGATCGTGATCACGCCGGCACGTCCGAGGCGCAGCGGAAGCCGGCGAAGATCTGGCGCCGGTGGGGGAGGTCCCAGTTGCGGAAGGTGGTGCGGGCGACGCGTGGCCGCGTCGCCCACGAGCCGCCGCGCAGGACGTAGTAGATGTCGCCGAAGAAGACCTCGGAGTACTCGCGGTAGGGCCCGTGCTGGAAGCCGGGGTAGCCCTCGAAGTGGCTCGCCGTCCACTCCCAGGCGTCGCCGAGCATCCCCAGCGCACCCACCTCGGAGGCGGCGCGAGCGGGCTTGGGGCCGAAGGCGAGCTGGTCCAGGTTGGCCTCGGCTCGCTCGGTGCCCAGCGCCGCGCGCTCCCACTCGGCCTCGGTCGGCAGCCGGCGGCCGGCCCACCGGGCGAACGCGTCGGCCTCGTACCAGGACACGTGCATCACGGGCAGGTGGGGGTCGAGCGGCTCGAGGCGATCGAAGCGCCGCTCCTCGCCGTCCTCGGTCCAGTAGCGCGGTCGCTCGAGGCCGCGGCGCTGCACCCAGTCCCAGCCCTGGGGGTCCCAGACCTCCTTCCAGCGGTAGCCGCCGTCCTCCACGAACTCGGCGAAGCCGGCGTTGGTGACCGGGCGCGAGTCGATCTCGTACGCGGGCAGCTCGACGTCGTGCGCCGGCCACTCGTTGTCGTAGGCGAAGCCCTGTTCCTGCGCGCCGAGGACGAAGTGGCCGGCGGGGATGGCCACGCGCGGGGGAGTGGTGACCACGCCGCTCCAGTCCTTGGCCCGCTCCGGCGCGTAGGTGCCGGGCTCGGCCAGCTGCAGCGTCTGGAGCATGGTCTCGCCGTGCTGGTGCTCGTGCTGGAGCACCATCTCCACCAGGTACGGGTCGGACTCGTCGAGCACCGCCAGCGTCCGCTCGCGGACGCCGTCCAGGAACCGGATCGCCTCGCGCACGCGCAGGTAGGGCATCTCACCCCGCGTGGCGCGGGGCGTCTCGCATGCGTCGTAGACCTGGAGCAGCTCGGGGTGCAGCGGCTGCAGGCCGGCCTGGTTGCGGCACAGCCACAGCTCCTCGAAGGCGGCGATGTGGCCGAGGTCCCAGACCAGCGGGCTGTTGAGCGGGTCGTGAACCCGGTTCAGGTCGGGCTCGTCGACCCCTTCCACCAGCGCGAGCGTCCGCTCGCGCGCCTCCGTGAGCAGAGCGCCGAAGTCCTCGGGCAGCCGGTCAGCCCCTCCAGGGGGCAGGGTTTCGCTCTTGTGAGGCGCCATGGGCGGGGCGTTGTGCCCAGCCTAGTCAGTCACGCGATCCACGAGGAAGGAGATCCTGACCAAGGCGCGCCATTCGTCGAGATTGGCGCCTCGGAGCCCGGTCGAGACCACGTCCACGGCCTTGATGTTCCGCAGCGATTCCCGCGCCTCGTCGAGCGCCGCCTGGACCGCCGCGTCGGAGCTCTCGGTCGAGCTCCCCACCACCTCGATGATCTTCGTCACGGCCATGCCGGCCCCCTTTCGCTTCCCGTGCGAGGAGTGTAGGTTTCGCGACGAGTGGAGGCGAGTGCGGAGAAGAAGGAGCCTTACCTCAGGCTGTCGCGGCTGACGGCCGCCGAGGGGGCGGGGATCGTCTGTGCGCTGATCTTCGGGATCTCGCTGTTTCTGCCCTGGTTCTCCACCAGCGAGACCAATCCGGCCTCGATCATCACATCTGCGAACCCGGACATCGGGCCCGGCAACACGGCCTCGGCCTGGCAGGTGTACCCATGGGTCAAGTGGGCCTTCCTGGCCGCGGTGATCGCGCCCTTCATCCTCGCCTGGATCGTGGTGCGCGGGCACAAGCTGAGCTGGAAGCCGGGCGAGGTCACGATGATCGTCGGGATCACCGCGTTCATCCTCGTGCTCTGCAACGGGGTCATCCTGGGCAAGCCCGAGCAGAAGATCGAGATCAGCTTCAGCTACGGCTACCCGATCGCGCTGGTGGCGGCGCCTGGGCATGGCGGTGTGCGGGTTCATCCGCCAGGCCTACTACGTAGACGCCAAGAAACCACCCGGCGTCATTTGAACGAGCCGGCACCCCGCCGCGACCGCAACCTGGCCCTCGAGCTGGTGCGGACCACCGAGTATGCCGCGCTGGCCGCCTCGCGCTGGGTCGGGCGCGGCGAGAAGGAGAAGGCCGACGGCGCCGCCGTCGACGCGATGCGGCTGATGCTCGACACCGTCGCCATGGACGGCACGGTGATCATCGGCGAGGGCGAGAAGGACGAGGCGCCGATGCTCTACAACGGCGAGAACGTCGGCGACGGGACGCAGTTCTCCGTCGACGTCGCCGTGGACCCGCTGGAGGGCACCGAGCTGTGCGCGAACGGGCAGCCCAACGCCCTGGCCACGATCGCCGTCTCCGAGAAGGGCACGATGTTCGACCCCGGGCCGTGCGTCTACATGGAGAAGATGGCCACGTCGCGCGACCTGGCCCACCTGCTCGACCTCGAGCGGCCGATCGCAGAGACGCTGAAGGCGATGGCCTCCGAGAAGGGCGGCGACGTCGGGGACATCGTGGTGATCATGCTCGACCGCCCGCGCCACGAGCAGCAGATCCGCGCGATCCGCGAGGTGGGGGCCCGCATCCGGCTGATCCCCCACGGCGACGTGTCCGCCGCGCTCGCCGCCGTGACCGAGGGGTCGACGGTCGACGTGCTGTACGGCATCGGCGGCACCCCCGAGGGCGTGCTCGCCGCGGCCGCCATCCAATGCACCGGCGGCCAGATCCTCGGCAAGCTGTGGCCGCGCAACGACGAGGAGCGCCAGGCCGCGCTCGACGCCGGCTATGACCTCGACGAGGTGCTCGACCGCGACCGCCTGGTCTCAGGCGACGACGTGTTCTTCTCGGCCACCGGCGTCACCGACGGCGAGCTGCTGCAGGGCGTCCACTTCTCCGGCGGGGCGGCCTACACCGAGTCGGTGGTGATGCGCTCACGTTCCGGCACGGTGCGCACCGTCAGCGCCAAGCACGATCGGGCGAAGCTGCGCTCGCTGATCGGGGAGCGGTTTGGCTAGCGGGCGGCTCGGGCGCCTTTAGCGCGCCCACCTTCGACTCCTCGAGGTCCATCCGCGCCAGCGAGCGCAGGAAGGCGTGGGTGACGATGATGTGGATGCGGAACTGGGTCATGCGGTAGAGCGCGCGACCGATGCGGGCGAACTTCCCGCGGCCGGCGATCGTCGGATAGAAGTTCGCGACCTCGGAGCTGACCTCGGCGACGGCGGTCTCGCCCGACTCCCTCTCGGGGAAGCGCCGCACCGAGATGCGCAGGAAGCCCTTGCCGCGCCCGCGCCGCTGCACCAGGACGCCCTTCTCGATCGGCCAGGTCACCACGCCGCAGTTCTCGCCGACCTCGTACTCGGGCTTGTGGAAGCGAAGCAGCACGAACGGCCGGGTGAAGACGGCGATCTCGCGCGCGTCCTCGGTGTAGAGCACGCGCAGGATGCCCAGCGACACCCGGGAAAGGAAGCGCCAGTAGGTCCGCGCCAGGCGCTCCAGGTACTCGGGAGACCAGATGCGCTCGAGCTCGTCCCGCGGCAGGGTGACCTCCGCCGTCTGCTTGCTGGTGACCGCGCCGTCCTCGGAGTCCTTCGACTCGGGCACCTGCACGATCTTCACGCGCGCGAGGGCGTAGCGCCGGCGCGCCAGCAGCCTCCGGGGGTCCCGCGGCCTCACGCGGTCGAGGCTAACCGCACGCTCCGTCCGGTCACAGAAGCTCGACGGTGACGTCCGTTCCGGCGGGCAGCTCGCCCTCCGCGGGCCCGACCAGCGCCAGGCCGTCGGCGCCCAGCATGGAGGACAGCCGGTGCGATGCCTGGTCGCCCGTCGGCTCGGCCAGCAGGCCGTCGTCGGTCGCCCGCAGCCGGCAGCGCACGGCCTCGACCCGGCCGGGGTTCACGTTCCACGGCACCGCAAGCCGGGCGCGCGTGCGGCGCGCGTGGGGGTCGGCGCCCTGCAGGGCGCGCAGGGCGGGGCGGGCGAACAGCTGGAAGCAGACCATGGCCGACACCGGGTTGCCCGGGAGCCCGAAGACCAGCGTCCGGCCGCGCGTGCCGAACCAGGTCGGCTTGCCCGGCTTCAGCGCGACGCCCCAGAAGCGCTCCTGCACCCCCAGCGCGGAGAGGGCGGCCTTGACGTGGTCGTGGGGGCCGACGGAGACCCCGCCGGAGACCAGCACCACGTCGGCGCTGTCGAGCGCGGCGGACAGAGAGGCCTCGGTGGCCGCGCGGTCGTCGGGCACCTTCGCGCGCAGGGTGATCTCCGCTCCGGCCTGGGCGGCCTGGCCGGCCAGCGCGGCCGAGTTCGAGCTGTAGATCTGGCCCGCCGCGAGGGGCTCGCCGGGCTCGGCCAGCTCGTCGCCGGTCACCAGCAGCGCCAGGCGGGGGCGGCGCGCGCACCGCGCGTGGTCGCGGCCCAGCGAGGACAGCACCCCCAGCTCGGCCGGCCCCAGCTGCGCTCCGGGCGCGAGCACGGCCTGGCCCCGGCGCAGGTCCTCGCCCGCGCGCCGGATGTTGGCCCCGGGGTCGGAGGCGCCCACCCGCACGCGCCCGTTGCCCGTCGCCTCGGTCCGCTCCACGGGGACCACCGCGTCGGCGCCCTCGGGGATGGGGGCGCCCGTGGAGATCGCCACCGCCACGCCGGGGCGCGCGGCCTCGGCCGCGGGGTGGCCCGCCCGCGACTCGCCTCGCACCTCCAGCTCGGCCTCCGGGCCCGCCACCACGGCGTAGCCGTCCATGGCCGAGCTGTCGAAGGGCGGAACGTCGAAGGTGCTCTCGACCGCTTCGGCGAGCACCCGGCTCAGGCCCGCCGACAGGGCCACCTCTTCGTCCGAGAGCTGCTCGACAGTGGACAACACGGCCTGGCGGGCTTCGCCGGGGGAGATGAGATCGGGCACGGGCTCATCTTTTCAGCCGCTGCGTCGCGGAAGATTCCGTGTGGCCGCGCCGGGGAGCTAGTCGATCAGCCCGTGCCGCAGGCCGATCGCCACGGCCTCGGTCCGGGTCGAGGCCTCCAGCTTGGCCAGGATCCGCTTGGTGTGGGTGCGCACCGTCTCGGTCGAGAGGCCCAGCTGGGAGGCGACCGCCTCGGTCTGCATCCCGTCGGCCAGCATCTGCAGGATCTCGCGCTGGCGCACGCTCAGGTTGCGCTCGGAGTCGTCGAGCATGAGCGACCCCGACAGCCCCGGGTCGACGTAGAACTCGCCGGAGGCCGCCGCCTCGATCGCGCGCACCAGGTCCTCCGCGGGGGAGTCCTTGCGCACGTAGCCCTTTACGCCGGCGTCCAGCGCCTGGCTGAGCAGGCGCGCGCCGCCGTCGGACGTGAAGACCACGATCGGGGCGTCGGAGCGCCGGCGCAGATCCTCCACCGTGCCGCCGACGTCCACGCCCGGCCGCCAGGGGTCGAGCACGATCACGTCGGGCGCGTCGTTCGCCTCCTCGAGCGCTGAGTCGATCGTCTCCGCGTCGTGGACCGACGCATCGGCCATCCGGCCCTCCAGAAGAGCCCTTACACCCGCTCGGACGACCGGGTGCTCATCGACGACCACGATTTGCATCCCTGGGTGCAGCATAGCCCCGTTCAGGTCTCCTGTGATCCCCCCGAAGGGTGAGCCCGATAGGCGTTCACCACGGCCCCCAACAAGAGGATCATCGCCAGCGCGTAGAACCACACCAGCACTATCAGGACGAACACGAACGTGGTCCCGAACTCGTCGATCGCGGAGATGTTGGAGAGGTACGCGGGGTAGGCGTAGTCGACCAGGCCGATGGCCAGCGTCGCGCCGAGCGCGCCCGGCCACACCGCCCGCCACTCCATGCGCTCGCTGGGCACCGCCCAGTAGACGATGCAGAGGATCCCGAACAGCAGCACCAGGCCCGCGACGAGCGTCCCCGCGTAGAGCAGGCCCGGCACGTCCGGACAGCCCCAGCGGCAGGTCCTGGGCGCCGGAGACGAGCAGGCTCTGGACCGTCGGCACCAGCACGGTCGCCGCCATGAACAGCAGCACGACCAGGAGCATCATCAGCGCGAAGCGTTTCTGCTCCAGCCACGACCGGCAGCGCAGGTGGTAGATCCGGCAGAACGCCGTGTCCAGCGCGCCCCAGAAGGTGGACCCGATGTAGATGCTGGAGATCAGCGCGAGCACCCCGAAGCTGGTGGACCGCTCGCGGACGTGCTCGAGCGCGCTGGTCAGGGTGTTGTCGGTGGCGGTGGGGAAGAGCTGGCGCAGGTCGGCCAGCACGCTCTGCTCGAGGCTGGGCTCCCGCAGCACCCGCCCGGCGATGAACAGCGCGAGCAGCGCCAGCGGAAACACCGACAGCAGCATGTTGTAGGCGACCATGCCCGACAGCCCGGTGAGGCCGTCGTCGTTGACCTTGCGGCCGAGCTCGACCAGCAGCCGCCGCCAGCGCCTCTGTGGTCGCCCGCTGCCGGTGGCGGTCAGGGCTTGGGCAGCCGGCGCAGGATGCCGCGCGTGACGCTCGAGGCGGTTCCGAACACGGCGCCCGCGGCCCCGGTCGCGAGTCGCAGCGCCTCCTCCGTCGCACCGGGTGCCGGCTCGCGGGGCGGGGGCGCCGGGCCCGGCCTGGGGCGCGAGCCCGACGGCTTGGGCCGGGTCACCCGCTTCTGGGCCGGGCGCGCCTGGGCCTTGGCCGCGGCGGGCTTGGCCGGGCGGGTGCTCGCGCGCTTGCCGCTGCGAACTCCCGGGCGCGAGCGCGGCAGCCCGCCGAGCAGATCCCCTTCTTCGTCGGCCACGGCGGCGAATGGTACGCCCGCGGGCAGGGTAAGGTCATTCCACGCAGTAGCTGGGGATTGTTGAAACCGGGTAGACCCTGAATATTCTGTTCGAACGCTGTTTGAATGCCCGGCGCTCTGCGTTCGGGCCCGCTGAGAGAGGGCCATGTCGGTAGGAGAACTCCAAGAGCTGGAAGAGGTCAAGCTCCTCCTGACCAAGGGCCAGACCACCGGCGTCCTGACGTACGCCGAGGTCGCCACCGCCCTCGCCGAGGTGGAGCTGGACGAGGGCGACGTCGAGGAGCTGCACGGCTTCATCGAGAAGTCGGAGATCGAGCTCGTCGAGGAGGTCGATCCGGCCCTGCGCGCCAACCAGGAGGAGCGCGCCGTCGACCGCCGTAGCCGGCGCAGGTCCAAGACGGTCGACCTCAAGCCGGACATGACCACGGACAGCCTCCAGCTGTTCCTCAAGGACATCGGCAAGGTCCGGCTGCTCACCGCCGCCGAGGAGGTCACGCTCGCCAAGGCGATCGAGCGCGGTGACCTCGACGCCAAGCAGAAGATGGTCGAGTCCAACCTGCGCCTGGTGGTCTCGATCGCCAAGAACTACCGCAACCAGGGGCTGCCCTTCCTCGACCTGATCCAGGAGGGGACGCTCGGCCTGGTCCGCGCCGCGGAGAAGTTCGACTACCGCAAGGGCTTCAAGTTCTCCACCTACGCCACCTGGTGGATCCGCCAGGCGATCGCCCGCGCGCTCGCCGACAAGGCGCGCACGATCCGCATTCCCGTGCACGTGGTCGAGAAGCTGAACAAGATCGGCCGCGCCGAGCGCAAGCTGGTCACCGAGCTGGGTCGCGAGCCCACGCCGGAGGAGATCTCCGAGCACACCGGGATCGACCCCGAGGAGGTCGACTCGATCAAGCGCTCGGCCCAGGCCCCGGTCTCGCTGGAGAAGCCGGTGGGCGACGAGGAGGAGTCGGAGTTCGGCCAGTTCATCGCCGACGAGCGGGCCGAGTCACCGTACGAGCGCGCCGCGGAGATCCTCACCAAGGAGGCGCTGCGCGAGGCGCTGGAGAACCTGTCCTACCGCGAGCGCCGCGTGCTCGAGCTGCGCTACGGCCTCGGCGGGGAGCACCCGCGCACGCTGGACGAGGTGGGCCGCACGTTCAACGTCACGCGCGAGCGCATCCGCCAGATCGAGAACCAGTCGCTGAAGAAGCTGCAGAGCCTCGCCGAGGCTCAGAAGCTCCGCGACGTCGCCTAGCGCCGAGACCGGCTAGCGGATCCGGACGGGCACGCTGCGGCGGTCCGCCGCGCCCTGGTTGCCCGAGTCGCGGGCGCTCGCCTTCACGTCCAGCTCGTAGGCACCCGCCGGCAGGGGCCCTCGCTCTTCGGGCGGATTGGCGATCCGGCCCGTCACGTGGGCGGTGTGCGTGCCGGCGTCGAAGTCCAGCGGCTGCGCGCCCGGCTCGATCGGCCGGCCCACCGCCCCCGAGGCGTACTGGCGCCCGCCGATGTCCTCGAAGCGCGCCGGGCCCAGGTGGAAGTCGACCTCGGCGTCGCGGTCCAGCGTGAAGGTGACGGGCAGGCCGTCGCGACACGGGGCCTCGCACCCTCCGGCGCGCACGCCGGAGAGGCGCGGCTCGGCCTTGTCGGCCACCCGCACGCCCTGAATCGCGACCACGCCGATCAGCGCGGGCAAGCTGAGCCCGAGCGCGACCGAAGGAGCGCGGATCGACGGCTTGACGAGCCCCCAAACGACGCACCCCAGGCAGGCGAGGGCGGAGCCGAGGAACAGGAGGCCCTGCAGGCGGGTCCACCACTCGCCGCGCTCGCGGTCGCAGCGCACGGTGCCGAACGCGGCGTCGTCGGCGTCCTCGCACCCGAGGCTGCCGGCCAGCCACAGGAAGCCGGCGAGCAGGAACATCCCCACCGCCACGAGGGCGATCACGCCCACGAGGAGTCGCTTGGTGGTGTCGCTCAACGGCGAAGCGCGTGTCCGAGCGCGGCGCGAAGCCGCGCCTCGAGGCCGCCGAAGAGCGTGTACTAGGTTGCATGAAGGCCGGTTCTGCCAGACAGTGGAGCCGCGGTACCGAACCCAGACCACTCTGAAGGAGGACAGGTGCAAAGCACCCTAGGCGAGTATCAGGAGACGCAGAGCCAGGAGGCCTTCGCGCTCCAGAACTCGAAGCTTCTGAAGGTAAGCCTCAACCAGATCACGATTCAGGCCAAGCTCGGCTCGATGGTCGCCTACCAGGGCGAGGTGAGCTTCGAGCACGCGGGCTCCGGCGGCATGGGCCGCTTCATCAAGAAGGCCGTCAGCGGCGAGGGCACCCAGCTGATGAAGGCCAGCGGCACCGGCGAGATGTTCCTCGCCGACACCGCGCAGGACATCCATCTCATCAAGCTCGAGAACGACGCCATCACCTGCAACGGCACCAACGTGCTCGCCTTCGACGCGGGCATCGACTGGGACATCACCAAGGTGAGCGGCGGCATGGCCGGCGCGATGGCGGGCGGCCTGTTCAACATGTCGCTCCAGGGGACCGGCTGGGTGGCCATCCTCTCCGACGGCCCGCCCGTCCTGCTCAACACCGGCGACGCTCCGACCTACGCCGACCCGCAGGCGGCGATCACCTGGTCGAGCGGCGTGAGCACCAGCGTCAAGTCGGACTTCAAGGCCAAGGACCTGATCGGCCGCGGCTCCGGCGAGCAGCTCCAGATGGCGTTCCAGGGCGCCGGCTGGGTGCTGGTGCAGCCCAGCGAGGGCCGGGTCACGGCCATGCCGGCCAGCGGTGGCAGCGGCGGAGGGGGCTTGCTGGGCCAGCTCGGCGGCTGAGGCATTTCCGGCGTGTCCAGGCGGTTGGCGCCTGGACACGCCCACTTCATCTTTTGAAGCATTAGCTAGAATCTGGGGTCATGGCCAGTCGCGCAACCGAAGAGGTCTGCCCCGTCTGTGCCACTGCCGACGTGATCTGCGGTAAGTGGACGATCCTCGTGATCCGCGATCTCGCCGACGGCCACACCCGCTTCGGCGAGCTCCAGCGCTCGCTGGAGGGCATCAGCCCCCGCACCCTCTCGCTGCGCCTCCGCGTGCTCGAGGAGCAGGGGATCGTGGAGCGCCACACCTACCCCGAGGTCCCGCCGCGGGTGGAGTACTCCCTCACCGAGAAGGGTGAGGCGCTGCTGCCGCTGATCGAGGACATGCGCTTCTACGGCCGCCAGTGGCTGAGCGCCGCTTGCGGGTCGACCTCCCCGGTCGAGCCGGCCGAGCCCGCCGTCCCCGCTTAGCCCGCCGTCCCCGCCCAGCCCGCCGCCCCGGCGAGCCGGGGCAGGACACCCGCGCCGGGTGGCGAACCCGCCCGGCATGAGAGATCAAGGGCTCCGAGACGCCCTGAGGGCCTTCGCCCTCGAGTCCGCCGCCATGCTCACCGAGGAGCTGGAGGCCGGCGCGGAGCTGGCCTTCGACCTCGAGGACCAAGGGTCGCGCCGCGGCCCCTCGCTGTACCGCTACCGCCCGCTGACCGAGGAGTTCATCGGCCAGCGATGGGTGCGGCTGCGCGGCCTGTCCTCCTACCACCCGGCTTCCCTGGCGTTGGGCGCCGGCGCCGCCCGCCTGGTGCGCGCGCACGGCCTGCGCGGCGAGGACGCCGAGCCCGCGCTGCGCGCGATGCTCGAGCGCCTGTACGAGGACGCGACCAACTTCCGGTTCCCCGAGGAACGCTTCGAACGCGTCATGGCCGACGTGGAGCAGACGCTCGAGCAGGGCGTCGCACCGGCGATGATCGTGGCCGGCCTGCCCGGCTTGGCCCTCGACGCCGACGTGCTGGAGCTGGGCGGCGGGCTGTCGATCGAGCACGGCCAGGACGTGGGCGCCCCGCCGGAGGCCGCCTGGGCCGAGGACGGCGAGACCCCCCGCGCCGTGGTGGTGCTGCGCTTCGAGATGGGCGACGGCGACGAGCTGCCGCTGGGCCAGGCCCGCGACCGCTTCCGCCGGCTGGTCGAGGGACTGCGCCTGTACCGCGCCGGCGCCGTGACTCTGCCCGGCATCGGCTTCGCCCGTGAAGCGGAGGGACGCTGGCAGCCGCTGGAGCTCGAGGGAGCGGGCGCGGCTCGGGGCGAGCCGCTGCTGCTGACCGAGGACGACAGCGCGGCCCTGTCCGGCTTCCTGGACGCGGTCGAGCAATCGCCGCGGCGCCCCCAGGTCGCCTGGGCGATCCGGCGCTTCGACATGGGCTGCTCCCGGCCGGTGGAGGCCGAGGCGCTGTCCGACCACCTGCTGGCCCTACGGGCCTTGCTGGATGTGCACGGCGACAGCCTGCCGCTGCGCCTGGCGGCGCTGTGCGCCTTGGAGGGCGAGCGCAAGGGCCTGCAGCGCCGCCTGGAGCGAGCGGTCGAGTTGGAACGGGCCATGATGGGCGGAGGCCGCGACCCGCGGCTGCGGTCCGGCGAGTCCCCGCGCGCGCTGGCGGCCGAGCTGGAGGCGCACGTGCGGGCCCTGCTGCGCGACGTGCTGTGCGGCTACCTGGACGCCGACCTCGGCGCGGTGGCCGACGACATCCTGCTCGAGGTCCCCGAGCCCCGGTCGGGCGAGATCGAGGCCCGCGACATGCGCGTCACCCAGGAGACCTCCGAGATGGAGGCGCTGGACCCCGAGGCGCCCGACGAGTCCGACGAGTTCGACGAGTCCGACGAGCCCGACGGCGACGGGGACGAGGCCGTCGAGGGCGTGACCCCGTCGGCCGACTGGCAGGACTACTCCGCGCCGGTCTGAGCGCCGCGCCGGCGAGCGCCGCGCCGGTCCGAGCGCCGCGGGTGGGGCCCGGACTGCGGTACCCCCCTTGAAAAATTCGTCAGGCCGCTGACGAATTTTTCGGAGGGGTGCGCGAGGTTCCGGCGGCGCGGCGCGGCGCGGCGCGACTCGCCGCCCGGCGCCCCAGCGCCCCGGCGCCCGCGAGCGCCCCAGCGCCCCGGCGCCGCCCTAACCGTTCTCGAACAGGTACTCGCCCATGTCGGTCAGGCCCTCGAGGTCGTGGATGTCCTCTTCCATGTCCGGGACCTCGATCATGGGCTTGCGGCCGAGGCGCTTGCGAAGGGTCTCCAGGCTGAGCCGGTCGCGCTCGGCCAGCCGGCGGTAGTCCTCCAGGTTGGAGGCGACCTTGCGGCCCAGGTCGGGGCCGAGCAGTCCCTCGACCTCCTCGGCCACGCCGTTGCCCTTCGCGGGCAGCTCGTGCATGCGGTTGATCACCGCCGCGCCGAAGGGCATGCCGGCGTCCTTGAGCCGGTGGTGGAAGAAGACCGCCTCGTCGACCGCGTCGTAACGGGGCGACGTGACCAGCAGGAAGGTCGTGCGGCTGTCGGCCAGCAGGTCCGTCACCCGGTCGGCGCGCTCGCGGAAGCCCGAGGCCATGTCGCCGAAGCTCTGGAAGAACTCCGACAGGTCCTGCAGCAGGTCGACGCCGGTCAGGCGCTTGAGCATCGAGAAGATCATGCCCGTGCCGCGCGAGAAGATCTTCACGCCGAACAACCCGCCGCTGGTGAAGAACTGCAGCGAGCGGGAGTCGATGAAGCGCGACAGCCGCTTGGGGGCGTCGAGGAACTCGAGCGCGTTGCGGGTGGGAGGTGTGTCGAGGACGAGCAGGTCGTAGCGGCCCTCGTTGTGCAGCTCGTGCAGCTTCTCCATCGCCATGTACTCCTGCGATCCGGCGACCGCGTTGGAGAGCTCCTGGTAGATGCGGTTGTTGAGCACCGCGTCGCGCGTCTCCTCGTCCGGCGCGTGCCACTCGACCAACTCGTCGAAGGTGCGCTTGGCGTCGAGCATCATCGCCCACAGCTCGCCGTCGCCGGTATGGATCGGGACCTGCTTCTCCTCGTTGCCCAGCTCGGGCAGGCCCAGCGAGTTGGCCAGCCGCTTGGCTGGGTCGATGGTGAGCACGATCACCTTCTTGCCGCGCCGCGCCATGCCGAGCGCCACGGCGGCGGAGGTGGTGGTCTTGCCCACGCCGCCCGAGCCGGCGCAGACGCAGATCTCCTTGCGCTTGAGCAGGTCGGCGACGCTCACAGCCGCCGCTCCAGCTCGCGCGAGAGGGCCTCGACCTGCTCCTCGCCGATCTCCGCCTCGAACAGGAAAGGCAGCGTGCTCACCGGGGCGTCGGCGTCGCGCTTCAACCGCCGCAGCTGGCTGCGCTGGGCGCGGGCGCGGTGGTGCTCGGACAGCGCGGCCTCCAGCGCGTCGCGGGCGGCGGCCGAGGGCTTGCCGTCGGCGGCGGATATCGCCTCGGCGTCGGCGCCGCTGAAGCGCTCGGGGTAGAGCGCGTTGACCACGATGGCCTGCAGGTGCTGGCCCATCTCGTCGTGGAGGCGGTCGCCGAGGTCCAGGGTCTCGTTCACCGGCATGTCCTCGGCCAGCGCCACCGCCATCACGGCGGTCTGCTTGGGGTCGGCGAGGAAGGTGTGGATGTGGTTGGCCTGGCTGGCCACCGGGCCCACCCGGGTGGCGTCGCGGAAGGTCTTTGGCGCGCGCAGCATGGCGATGCCGTGTCCGGTCGCGGGCGCGTCCACGATCACCACGTCGTAGGGCGACGCCTTCGACTTCTTGCGCTGGAGCTGTGCCAGCTCCCAGACCTTGCCCACGGTCACGAGCTCCGACAGACCCGGCGCGGCCGCGGCGAGGTAGCTGAAGATGCGGCTGCTGTTGAGCACGCCGGCCATCGCCCCCGAGCGCAGCTGGAAGCGCAGCCACTCCTCGCGGGCGTGCTCGGGATCGACCGAGATCGCCCACAGGTTCTCCGCCAGCTCGACCTCCTCGAAGCCGGCGCCGTCGCGGCCGAAGAGGTTCGGCACGCGGCTCTGCTCGGCCACCTCGCAGACCATCGTCCGCTGGCCCTGGCGCGCGGCGATCAGGCCCAGCGCGGCGGAGATGGTGGTCTTGCCCGTCCCGCCCTTGCCGGTCACGAAAACCAGCCGCTTGTCGAGGACGCCGCTCACACCAGTGGCGACCGAGCTTACGCGCGGCGGGTATTGCTGCGAAGATCGGGCGGGTGGGTCCGGGAGGCTTCCCTGGCGGGGTAGAGGAAAGCCGCGAGGTGCTCCTCGAAGCGATCGGGACCGCACCGGACCTGACGTTCATCCGCGGGCTGGGAAATCGCGGCGACGAGCTCATCTGGGCAGGAACCCGCGAGCTGTTGCGCGATCACGTGGTGCGCGAGATCGGCGTCGACGAGATCGACTGCGCCGCCGGCGAGGTCGCCCTGCTCGCCGGGGGCGGCGCGTGGAGCCGGCGCTACCACGAGTACATGCCCCCGCTGCTCGCCGTGGCCGAGCACCGGTTCGACAGGGTGATCGTGCTCCCGTCGAGCTTTGACACGGGCGAGGATCGCGTGGCCGAGGCCCTCCGTGGCAGCCGCGCCACCTTCTTCGCTCGCGAGTCCGAGTCCTACCGGCGGATCGCAGGCCTGTGCCGCGCCGCCGCCGCGCACGACTGCGCGTTCTTCTTCGACTTCTCGCGTCACCGGGCCACCGGACAGGGGTCGCTCGACGTGTTCCGTGAGGACGCCGAGGCGCCGCCCGGCGATCCCCCGGACGGCAACGTCGACGTCTCCGTCGCGTGCGAGACCCTCGACGAGTGGCTGGCCGCGATCGCCGCGGCTGCAGAGGTCCGGACCGACCGCGCCCACGTGATGCTCGCCGCGGCGCTCATGGGCAAGGCGGTCGAGGCGGGGCCCTCCATCTACGGCAAGCTCGAGGCCATGAGGGAGACGCTGCCGCCTGACGCCCGCGCGCGGGTGGCAGTGCGGCCAGGGGCGCGTCGCCCTCGCGACAACGGGCGCGCGCAGGCTCGGCCGCGCCGCGGGACGGCAGAGGGCGCTCGGGTCACCGCCTTCATCCTGACTCGCGACCGCCCGAACGGCGCCGAGGCGGCCGTGGGCTCGGTCCTGGAGAGCGAGGTGGGCACCAGGGTCCAGCTGCTGGACAACAACTCCGCCCCACCGGCGCGTGAGCAGCTCAGGGCGTTCGCGGGGGCCGAGCCGGCGGTGGACCTGCGCTGCTCCGATCGTAACCTGGGGACGGCGGGGGGCCGCAGCCTCGCCGGCGAGCTCGTCACGACCGAGTTCACCCTCTTCCTCGACGACGACGCCGCGCTCCTGCCCGGTGCTCTGGAACACCTCACGGCCGACCTGGCCGAGCACCCCGAGGCGGACGGCGTCACGGCGCTGGTGACGCGGCCGGATGGACGGGTCCACCACTTCGGCGGCTGGCCGGAGGTGTCGCGTGAGCTCGCCCGGTTCCCGCTCGAGGGCTGGGGCGCGCCGGTCGACGACCCCGGGCTGCCTCCGACGGGGCCGTGCGGCTGGCTGCCCGGGACAGCAGCGCTGATCCGGACCGAGCTGCTGCGGGAGATCCCCATCGATCCGGGCATGGCGGCGTACTACGAGGACAACGAATGGTCGCTGCGCGTCACCCGGCGCAGGCCACGCGCGTTCAGGCGCTGCCGCGAGGCCGTGGCGGCCCATCGCGGCGTGGGCGGTCCGCCCGCTGGCGCCGGCCTGGTCGAGCGCTGGCGGGCCGCGGAGCGGCTGATGGCTCACGCGTGGTTCCTACGGCGTCACGGGTTGGTCCTGCGCACCGACCTGCCGGAGATGGTCCCGGAGCTGCGAGCGCCCGAGGATGGCGTCGACGTCGCCGCTGCGCGCCTGCTCCTCCTCCTGCTCGACGCGCGCGGGCCGGGCTGGCTCGTCTCGGAGTGGCTGAGAGACGGCCTGGCGCCGCTACTGTTCGACCGCCAGGAGGCGGCGGCGCGCGAAGCCGAGCTCAAGGCCGAGCTGGAGCGGCTGACGGCCGAGCTGGAGCGGCTGCTGTTCGACCGCCGGGAGGCGGCGGCGCGCGAAGCCGAGCTCAAGGCCGAGCTGGAGCGGCTGACGGCCGAGCTGGCGCCGCTTCGCGAGCGACACGCCACCCTCGTCGCCGTCGAGGAGGGGGGCTGGTGGAGGCTGCGCGGGCAGCTCCAGCCGATCCTTCGCCCGGCGGGGAGGATCCGCGACCGGGCAGCGCGCGTGCGAGACCGGCTGCCGTGACCGAGATTCGACTGCACCCGCCCGAGATCGCGGGCCAAGTGGTCACCTTTCGCTGGGAGGCCGAGCCATCCCAGGGCCTCTACCGCCGCCCGGACTTCAGGCTCGAGTTTCCCGAGCCCGTCGACCCGCAGGCGCTCGGGGCCTCGCTGTGGTGGCGGGTCGGGCTCATCTGCCTGCACTCGCAGTGGACCCTGATGGGTCCACTGCGGGTCGTGCTGCCCGTGACCCTCCAGCCCGGCGAGCGTGAGTTCTGGGAGCGGATGATCGCGGCGCAGGGGGTGGCGGTCGCGGCCCTCGGCGGTATGGACGCCCCGCCCTCCACCGAGCTCGTCGAGGCGGGCCCGCCGCTCGAGCCACTGCCCCGTCTCGCCGCGTCCGGCCCGCCGGCGCTGTGCTTCAGCGGCGGGCGCGACTCGCTCGTCCACCTCGGCCTGCTGACCGAGCTGGGTATGCCGCCCGTGCTGGTGTGCACGACCTCTCCGCGCGAGGGCAGCGTCGAGCACGAGACCCCCCGGCGGGCCGAGGTGCTGGCGGAGGCCGCCCGCCGGCGGGAGGTCGAGCTGGTGGAGGTCCGCTCCGACCTGCGCAGCGCGTGGGACAACTCCTGGTCGGCGCCGCTCGGGCTGGCGGTGAACGAGGTCGGTGATTGCTTGTTGTACATGGCGGTCGCGCTGGTGGTGGCCGCGGCGAGGGGGTCCAGCCGGGTGGTGATGGCCTCGGAGTTCGAGCTCCAGGACGCGCGCCGCACGTCCCACGGCATCGCGCAGCACCAGCACTTCATGTTCTCGGCCGCCACGCAGCGGTGCCTGGCGCGGGTGCTCGAGCCGACCGGGATCCGCGTCGGCGGGCTGACCAGCTCGCTCCAGCAGTTCCAGGTTCAGCGGCTCCTGCTCGCCCGCTACCCCGATCTCGCCGACCTCCAGTATTCGTGCTGGGAGCTGGAGATGGGCCAGGGCGCGTGCAGCCGGTGTGCGGAGTGCCGCAACAACGCCTTCAACCTTCTCGCCGAGGGAGTGGACCCGGCGAAGATCCAGATCGACCTGGCCGAGCTCCTGGCGGCCCAGGCCGGCTGGATGCCCCCGGCGAAGCCCACCCTGCTCGACGAGCAGCTCGTACGCAGCATCCAGCGGACCGATCGCGACGTGGTAAGGCAAAGCCTCGAGGCCGGGGGCTCGCAGCGTGCCGGCGAGGCCCTCGCCGGATTCGATCGCTTGGCCGCCGTCGCGCGCGAGCAGCCGGTGCCCGCCGAGCCGGGCTGTCGCGAGGGCTACCTGGATCAGATCGACGAGCCGCTGCGCTCGCCGGTGCGGGCCATCCTCACCGAGTACTTCCCGCCCGAGCCACCCGAGCACTACGCCGACCAGCTGGCGCTCGCGCAAACACTCGGCCGGTGGATCTGCGCTCCACTCGATCCCGCCCCGGTTGCGGTGAAGCCGGACGAGATAGGTCACCTCATCCCGGCGCCCGAGCCGCCGTTGTCGGGCGCCGACGGCGAGAAACCGATCCGGGTGGCCGACACGCGCCTGGACGGAAACGAGCGCGCGCTACGTCGACGAGTGTCTGCGGACCAACTGGATCTCGTCGGCCGGCCCATTTGTCGGCCGCTTCGAGGCCGCCTTCGCGGAGGCGGTCGGCTGCGAGCACGCCGTCGCGTGCTCGAGCGGCGCCACCGCGCTGGAGCTCTCGCTCGCGGCCGCCGGCCTCGGCCCGGGTGACGAGGTGATCGTGCCCGCCTTCACGATGATCGCGACGGCGAACGCGGTGGTGCACGTGGGCGCCACGCCCGTCTTCGTCGACAGCGACCCGCGCACGTGGAACCTCGACCTGGGCGCGCTCCGCGCGGCGATCGGGCCGCGGACCAGCGCGATCTGTCCGGTGCACACCTACGGACAGCCGGTCGACATGGACGAGCTGGGCTCCATCGCGGCGGCCAACCGGCTGACGGTCATCGAGGACGCGGCGCAGGCCCACGGCGCGGAGTGCCGGGGGCGCCCGGTCGGCAGCCTTGCCGACGCCGGCGCGTTCTCCTTCTACGGCAACAAGATCTTGACCACCGGCGAAGGCGGAATGGTGACGACCAGCCGCGCCGAGCTCGCCCTGACCGCGCGGGAGCTGCGCGATCACGGCTTCTCGCCGGAGCGCCACTTCTGGCACCGGTTCCGGGCCCACAACTTCCGGATGAGCAACCTCCAGGCGGCGGTCGGCCTGGCCCAGGTCGAGCGCCTAGAGGAGCTGCTCAGCACCCGGCGGCGAAACGCCGCCGGCTACATCGCGGGCCTGGGCGACGTGGCCGGCCTGGTGATGCCCCCCGAGCTCCCCGGCCTGGAGAGCACGCACTGGATGTTCGGGATGCTGGTCGAGCCGGGCTTCGGAGTCAGCCGCGACGAGCTCCGCAGCTACCTGGCGGCACGCGGCATCGAGACGCGGACCTTCTTCATCCCCCTCCACATCCAGCCCGCATACCGGGACGACCACCCGGGGCGGCGATTCCCCGTCGCCGAGCGACTGGGCCTCACGGGCCTCTATCTCCCCTCCGGCCCCACCCTCAGCGAGCAGGACGTCGAACGCGTCGTGGACGCCGTGCTCACGGCCCGAAGCCTGCAGCCTGCATGAGGACTCGCGCCGCGTCGTCAGCGCCGGTGAGCGCTTCGCCGCCGGCCGAGCGGTGGTCCAGCAGCTCGCCGATCTCGCCGCGAAGGGCGACCGGCTCGAGGTCATCCGGATGCACCATGCCCACGCGCCCGTCGGCCGCCAGCCGCCGCGCGCGGTTGAGCTGCTCCTCACGCGGGAATGCCCGGGGCACCAGCAGCGCCGGCTTGCCGCTGGCCAGGACCTCGGCGCTGGTGTTGTAGCCGGCCATGGCCACGATCGCCCGGGCGCCGGCCATTACCGCGTCCATGTCCGGCCTGGACTCGAGCACCCGGACGTCGAGCCCGTCGGCTCGCCCGCGGAGGCAGTCGATCTCGGCCGGGGCCATCAACGGGCCGGTCACCACGATGGCGGGCACGGGCAGCGGCTGGGCCTCGACCGCCCCAAGTACCGCGTCCAGCAGCTCGAAGCCGTCGGCTCCGCCGCCGGCGGTGACAAGCAGGTAGCCCTCTCCGAGGTCGGGAGCGGGGTGCTCGGCCGGCGGCCGTCCGACCAGGCCGGTGTGGTGCACCGGTAGGCCGGCTGCGCGCAGGGCCTCGGTCCGCGGGTCGCAGGGCTCCGGCGGCCCGTAGACGAGCGCGAGGTCGTACAGCCGGCCCACGGCCCGTTTCAGCTCCGGGGTCCAGCTCTCGCGCAGCCGCTCGGGCGCGTCGTCGACCTCCCACATGCCCAGCGCGACGGTGCAGCCACCGCGTTCCCGCAGATGTCGGAGCGTGGGGACGAGGTCTTCGCGGCGCCCGAGCGGCCGGTAGTCGACCACCACCAGCTCGGGCCGGACACCGGCCACGGCAGCGAGGCTCAGCTCGGCGCGCAGTCGGTGCACCTCCGAGGGCTCCATCGCGAGCCCGGCGGGCGGCCGTAGTGGGGTGGCGCTCCAGGCCGACTGGGCGTCCACGGGCGCCGTGGGCAGCTTGAGGACGTCCACCCGCGGGGGCGCCGGCAGGCTGCCCGACGCCGGCGACCCCGTCACAACCAGCGCCGTCGCGGCCTCGTCCACCGACACGAGCGCCTCGGCCAGCGCCAGCGACAGCCGAAGGTGGCCCAGCCCGAGCATCTCGTTGCAGAACAAGACCGCGCGCATGGCGGCGCGAGGCTACCCTGGCCGGATGGGAGGGAGGCCGTTCGTCCTCATCTCCGGAAGAGACGTGCTCGAGGGGGTCGGCGGCCACGAGACCTACGTCCGCGCACACGCGCTGGCGGTGGCGAGGCTCGGCTTCGAGCCGCACGTCTTCTGCTTCGGGGCCCGCTCGGCGATCACGACCGCCGACTTCGGCATCGTGCACCACGTGGGCCCGCACCTGCCGGTGGCCGCGCGCCCCCCGGTGCTGGCCCGCGCCGTCGTCCGCCTCCTCTCCGGCCGTCCGGGCCCGCACGGGATCCACGGGTTCTCGATCTGGGCCGCCGCGGGGGCCCTGGCCGGGCGCGCGCTGGACCGCCGGGGCGGTCGGTCGGTCGTGCTCGCCAGCGCGTATGCGACGCGTAAGTATGAGGTGGCCGCAATGGAGGCGGGCCTCCAGGACTACCACCGGCTTGCCGATCGCCTGCGCTATCCCGTTGGTTGCGCTGGGTCCGGTCGGTGGACGATCGGTGGGAACGGTGGGGCTACACCAGCTCGCGGGTGGTGCTGGTCAACTACGAGTCGGTGCGGCGCATCCTGCGTGACGAGTATGGGGCCGGGATCAGGACGCGCCTGATGCCCTACACCTCGGAGGACGCCTTCCTCCCGGACGTAGACGAGGCTGCCGGCGACGGGAGGGAGACGCCGCTCGTGCTCGCGATATCCCGCCAGGATCCGCGCAAGGGCGTAGACGTCCTCCTCAAGGCACTCGCCCGACTGGCAGCCGCCGGCGTGCCCTTTCGCGCGTGCCTGGTGGGACCGGGCGAGCTGCTCGACGCCCACCGCCGCCTGTCCGCCGACTTGGGGCTTGCGGACCGCGTCGCCCTCCCCGGCCGGGTGGAGGACGTGCAGCCGTTGCTTGGGGAAGCCGCCGTCTTCGTTCTCCCGTCACTCGCAGAGTCCAGCGGCTCGGTGTCGGTGATCGAGGCGCTGCGGTCGGGCACGCCGGTCGTGGCCAGTGCTTGCGACGGGATGCCGGAGGACCTGACCGACGGACGTGAGGCGCTGCTGGTGCCGCCGGGTGACGCGGAAGCGCTCGCAGCCGCGCTGCAAAGGCTGCTCGCCGATCCCGATCTTCGCGCCCGCCTGGCCGCCGGGGGTCGAGAGGCGTACGAGCGCAGCTTCTCCGCCGAGCGCTTCGTCGAGGCGCTGGGCGGCGTCTATTCGGAGCTCGGGCTTCTCGACTAGCAGGGCCCGCGGAAGGAATACATCAGGTACGTGCGAATAGGGGGTTTGCGATGGGACTCTTCGAGCGCAAGCCCTCACCTACACCCGCACCAGAACCTGAACCCACCCCCCCGGCGGCGCCGAAGGCCCAGGTGATCGCCTTCACCAACCAGAAGGGGGGCGTGGCCAAGACCACGACCACCCTGAACCTGGCAGCCGCCTTCTCCGAGCGCGGCTTCCGCGTCCTCTGCGTGGACCTCGACCCGCAGTCCAACCTGACCATGAGCCAGGGGATCGACCCCGACTCGCTCGAGGTCTCGATGTACGACGTGCTGGTGCACCACACCTCGCTGCGGGAGGTCATCCGCCGGCGTGAGGTGGACGTGGCCTGCGCCTCGATCGACCTGGCCGGCGCGGAGATCGCCATGTCGACTCAGATCGGCAGGGAGCGCTCTCTGCAGAAGGCCCTGGCGGCCGTCAAGGAGGACTACGACTACGTCTTCATCGACACTCCGCCCAGCCTCGGGCTGCTCACGATCAACGCCCTGACGGCGGCTACGAAGGTAATCGTCCCCGTCCAATGCGAGTATCTGTCGATGAGGGGGCTCGTTCAGCTCCAGAACACGCTGTCGATGATCCGAGAGAACCTCAACCCGGATGTCGAAATCGAAGGCATCCTGCCGACCTTGGTCGACAATCGCACCGTGCACGCCAAGGAGGCCATCGAGATCCTCGAGGAGAACTTCGGCGACCGCGTGTTCGCCTCACGCATCAACAAGACAGTGCGCTTCGCCGAGGCTCCGGTGAAGGGCATGTCCGTCCTCAAATACGACCCGGACGGCAAGGCTGCGTACGCCTATCGCCAGCTGGCAAAGGAGGTCCTCTCGAATGGACAACGCTAAGCGGGCGAGCATGCGAGAGGGCCCGCTGGCCCAGCTGTTCCGCAAGACCGAGGAGGAGGAGGCGGCCGGCAAGGAGGAGCCCAAGCGCGAGAAGCGCCGGCCCGAGCCCAAGCCCGAGCCGCCGCGCCAGGAGCGCCGGTCCGAACCGCGCCAGGAGCGCCGCCCCGAGCCGCCGACTCCCTCGACCCCGGCCGGCAGCCGCTACGAGGGCACGCCGACCCCCGAGGAGCGCCTGCGGACCGTCTTCTCCAGCGACATCCCGGAGAACATCCTCGAGCGCGAGCCCATTGTGGCTCCCGCGCCCGACCCCGAGCCCGACCGTGCCCGCCTGGTCGGTCGACCAGAGCGAGACCCGCCAGCCCGTCCTGCGCGTAGTCGGCGTGGGCGGCGCCGGCGTCAACGCCGTCGACCGCATGATCGAGGCCCAGGTCGAGGGCGTCGAGTTCATCGCCGTGAACACCGACCTCCAGTCGCTGGAGGGCTCGGCCGCGCCCACCAAGGTGCACATCGGCAGCGGGGTCACCCGCGGTCTGGGCTCGGGCTCCGACCCCCAGATAGGCCGCCAGGCCGCGCTGGAGGAGTACGACGAGATCAAGGCCATGCTCAAGGGCGCGGACATGGTGTTCATCGCCACCGGCGCCGGCGGCGGCACCGGCACGGGCGCCGCTCCGGTCGTCGCGCGCATCTCGCGCGAGGTGAAGGCGCTGACCGTGGGCATCTGCACCAAGCCGTTCTCCTTCGAGGGGGCCCGTCGCGGCGCCCAGGCCGACGAGGGCATCGAGGAGTTCGCGGACGAGGTGGACACGCTGATCGTGATCCCGAACTCGCGCCTGCTGTCGGTGCTCGACAAGAAGACCTCGATGGTCGAGGCCTTCCGCGTGGCCGACGACGTGCTGCGCCAGGGCGTCCAGGGCATCAGCGACCTGATCACCCTGCCGGGCTTGATCAACCTCGACTTCGCCGACGTGCGCACGATCATGTCCGAGGCCGGCCAGGCCCTGCTGGGCATCGGCATGGGCACGGGCGACACGCGGGCCATCGACGCGGTCGACCACGCCATCGAGTCGCCGCTGCTGGAGACCTCGCTGGACGGGGCCCAGTCGATCCTGCTCTCGATCACCGGCGGGCGCGACCTGTCGCTGTTCGAGGTCAACGACGCCGCCAAGGCGGTGGCCGACGTGGCCCATCCCGACGCCAACATCATCTTCGGCGCGATGGTCGACGAGAAGATGGGCGACGAGGTGTGGGTCACCGTGGTCGCCACCGGCTACGGCGAGCGGCCCACCCGCCGCGAGGCCGCGCGTCCCGAGCGCCGCGAGCGCCGCGAGCGCGAGCACGCCCGCATCCCGGCCGACCACGAGCCGCGGGTGCGCCGCGCCGCACGCTCGTCCGGCACGCTCAGCGACGTGGACGTGCCCGAGTTCCTGCCCGCGCGGGCCCTAGCGTCAGAGCCCCTCTTGAAGGGGGTAGTCGCAGCAGGTCATCCGCTCACGGCACAAGCCGGGGCCGACGTGCTGCGCGCGGGCGGCAACGCGGTCGACGCCGCGGTCGCAGCGGTGCTGATGTCCTTCGTGGCCGAGCCGCCGCTCACCGGCCCGGGCGCCGGCGGCTTCATGCTCGTCCACACCGCCGAGGGCGAGAGCACCCTGCTCGACTTCTTCGTCGCGGCGCCCGGACTGGGGCTGGAGCCCACCAAGCCCAAGACGCTGGTGCCGATCGACGTGAAGTTCGCCGAGGGCGCGGTCCAGCGCTTCAACGTCGGCCCGGCCTCGTGCGGCGCCTACGGGACCACCGCGGGGATGGCCGAGGCGCTGCGCCGCTTCGGCACGCTCGCGCTGGGCGATCTGTGCGATGCGCCCGCCCGCGCCGCCCGCGAGGGGATCGAGGTGGTCCCGATGCAGGCGTTCCTGTTCACGGTGCTCGAGCCCATCTTCCGCTCCAGCCCCGAGGCGACCGCGCTGCTCGCGCCCGAGGGGGAGCTGCTCAAGGCCGGGGACATCGCGCGCTTCCCCGAGCTGGGCGACCTGCTCGAGCGCCTCGGTCGCGAGGGCCCGTCGTTCCTGTACGACGGGGACGTCGGCCGTGCGGTGTCGGAGTGGGTGGTCGAGCGCGGCGGGCGGCTCAGCGCCGAGGACCTCGCCCGGTACGAGGTGGTCGAGCGCGAGCCGGCGCAGGTGGCCTACGCCGGCCGCGAGGTCCTCACCAACCCCCCGCCTTCGAGCGGCGGCATCCTGATCGCCGACGCCCTGGCCATCCTCGAGCGGGTCGGCGACTCGCGCGATCCCGCCTCGGTGGCCGAGGTGATCGCCACCACCAACCGCGCGCGGGACGAGGCCTTCCTGGCCGGGCTGGCGAGCGAGGGCTTCCTGGAGCGCTTCCTGGCCGCCGACGCCCTCGACTCCGTCGCCGGCGAGGTGCGCTCGCGCCTGGGCAACACCACCCACATCGCGGTGCTGGACGCCGACGGGAACTGCGCCACGGTCACCTGCTCCAACGGCTCGTGCTCCGGCGTGGTCGTGCCGGGCACCGGCGTGCACCTGAACAACATGCTGGGCGAGGACGACCTCAACCCGTTCGGCTACCACCTCCACCCGGCCGGCGCCCGCGTGCCGAGCATGATGGCCCCGACGGTGGTGCTGCGCGACGGCGATCCCGAGGTGGCGCTCGGCTCGGCCGGGTCGAACCGCATCCGCTCGGCGATCCTGCAGACGATCCTGAGCGTGGTGGACGAGGGCCTGTCGGCCCAGGACGCGGTCGACCACCCGCGCCTGCACGTGGAGGGCGACGTGGTGGAGGCCGAGCCGGGCATCCCCTCCGAGGCGCTCGACCGCCTCGAGGCGCGCGGCTACGACGTGCGGCGCTGGTCGGAGACCAACCTGTTCTTCGGCGGCGTGCAGGCCGTGGCCCGCACCGACGGCGAGCTGAGCGGCGGCGGCGACCCGCGCCGCGGCGGCGTCGTGGCTAGAGCTTGACTTTGCCGTTGGAGCGCGCCTGCTCGGCGGCCGCCTCGGCGTGGTCGATGCGCTTCAGGGCCTTCTCGAACAGCGCGCGCAGACGCACCAGGCGCCCGGCCTCCGTGCGCAGCTCCAGCAGCTCCTGCTTGTTCTCCATCTCGAAGTCCAGCGTCGCCGCCATGCCGTAGGCGTCCAGCTCGGCCAGGTCGGTCTCGCTGGGCCGCGAGTCGGTCACCCGTTCGACCAGGTCGGCGTAGCGGGCGCGCGTCTCCTCGCCCTCGCCGCCGCCGTCGGGGTCGTCGTCGAGGATCTCGATGTCGCCCGCGGGGTAGGCGAGGTCGTCGATCCGGCGCACCAGCCGGAACGCGTCGGTGCCCTGGACGAGGATGTTCATCCGCCCGTCCTCGGCCCGCTCGAGCAGCTGCGTGACCTCGGCCGCGCAGCCCACGTCGCGCAGCCCGCCGGAGGCCATCCAGACGATCCCGAACTGCTCCTCGCGCTCCAGGCACTCGTTGATCATCGTCTTGTAGCGCTCCTCGAAGATGTGGAGCGGGACCACCTCCGCGGGCAGCAGCGCCAGTCCCAGAGGGAACAGACGGAAGCCTTCTTTCAACTCGCCCACCGTTCGTAACGTAACCGGTGCGTGACGGCTCTCGTGTGGTTCAGGCGCGATCTGCGCATGCACGATCACCCGGCGCTGCGCGCGGCGCTCGATGCGCACGACGACGTGGTCCCCGTGTTCTGCCTGGACGACCGCCTGCTGCACGGCCGCCACGCCTCCGGCCCCCGCACCCAGTTCCTGCTCGAGTGCCTGAGCCGAGCTCCCGCTGCAGGTCGTCCGCGGAAAGCCCGAGGAGGAGATCCCGCGGCTGGCTCGCCGCCACAACGCCACCGAGGTGCACTTCACCGAGGACGTCAGCCCGTTCGCCCGGCAGCGCCAGAAGCGGTTCGGCGAGCTCGACTTCGTCTCACATCCGGGCCTGACCGTCGTCGACGACGTGAAGGAGATCAAGCCGTACAAGGTCTACAGCCCGTTCTACCGCCACTGGCTGGAGCTCCCGCGCCGGGACGTGATCGGCAAGCCGCGGCTGGCGGGCGAGAGCAAGGTGCCCAAGCTGAGCGACCTCGGCCTCGAGCAGGAGGTCCCCGATCCGCTGCCCGGCGGCGAGAAGGCGGCGCGCAAGCGCATGCACGATTGGGTCAGGAACGGCGTGAAGGACTACGCCGACAACCACGACCAGCTCGGCGCCGACAAGACCTCACGGCTGTCGCCTTATCTGCACTTCGGCTGCATCTCGCCGCGCGAGCTGGAGAGCCTGGTCCCCGACGGCGCGCTTTCGCCGCCAGCTCGCCTGGCGCGACTTCTACCACCACGTGATCTACCACTTCCCGCGCAACGCCAGGTCCGAGTTCCAGGACCGCTACCGCGGCTCGATCAAGTGGAGCTACGCCACGAAGGCGTTCGAGAAGTGGACCCGGGGGCAGACCGGTTTCCCGCTCGTGGACGCCGGCATGCGCCAGCTGCTGCGCGAGGGCTGGATGCACAACCGCGCGCGGCTGGTGGTCGGCTCGTTCTTGACCAAGGACCTGGGCATCGACTGGCGCTGGGGGGAGCGCTGGTTCATGCGCCTGCTGATCGACGGCGACGAGGCGAACAACAACGGCAACTGGCAATGGATCGCCAGCGTGGGGGTGGACCCCCAGCCCGCTTTTCGCCGGATCTACAACCCCGCCCGCCACATGGAGCGCTTCGACCCCGATGGCGAGTACGTGCGGCGCTATGTCCCCGAGCTGCGCGACGTGCCCGACGAGTACCTCGCGGAGCCGTGGGAGATGCCTGACGAGGTACAGGATGAGGCCGGCTGTGTGATCGGGGCCGACTACCCCGAGCCGATGGTCGACCACAAGCAGGCTCGACAGGAGGCCCTGGAGCGATACCGCGTCTAGAGCTCCGGGATCGCCGAAGCGCGCCGGGCCTGGCGCGGAGCCTCAGCTAGCGTGCCCCCGGTGGTGAAAGCCGCCGGGCCGACCTCCGCCGCAGGGCCGGCCTACGTGGCCACGGTCTCCTTCGTCGCCTCGCGGGCGGTGCCCTTCGGCGGCTTCTTCGTGGCGCTGCCCGGGGGGTGGCGCTGGCGCGGGTCGCCCAGCTGCGCGGGCTGCGCCACGGCTTCGGCGCCAGCCTGGCCACGCTGATCGAGACGGTCGCGCTGATGGGGCCCGCGCGCTTCGGCGTGCCCTTCACCCAGGCGCTCAGCGCGCCGGTACTGGGCCGGATGGAGGGGCGCTCGGCCGCGCCCGCGCTGCAGATCCTGGTCTGCCTCGCCATCCGGCTGTTCCAGAACGGGCTCGGCGCCCTGTTCTTCATATTCGTGATCGCCGGCGGCCTCGACGCCTACGCCGGCAGCGCCGAGAACGTGGCCGACCTGGTGGGGCTGGAGCTGGGGGAGGCCGACACGCTGCTGCTCACCTTCGCCGGGATCCTGGCCTGGAGCCTGTTCGCCTCCACGGTGCAGGTGACGGTCTACCGCCGCGGGCTCGCGCGCTGGCAGCCCTCTGAGCGCGCGGCCGCGGAGGAGCCGGAGGAGCTGTCCGCCCACCGCGGGCGCTTCGACCCCCGCGCCGTGGCGGTCGCAGCCGCCATCGGCTTCGGGCTGCTCCTGGCCTCCACCGAGTGGGCGCTGCTGGCCTCGGTGGCCGCCGCGCTGGCCGTGGCCTGGGCGCTGTCCAAGCCCGACAACTCGACCGTCCCCACCGGGCTGGCGCTGGCCACGATCCTGGCGCTCGGCGCGCTCACCTTCGCGCTGGTCGGGGGCCTGGGCATCGAGGTCGCCCTGCGGCGGGCGCTGCGCGCGGCGCTGCTGGTCTCGGTGGCCACTTGGCTGCGGGCCGCCGCCGGAGCGTCGGGGCTGCGCGAGGTGGGCCGGAGGGGCCTCGCCCACGCGCGCGTGATCCCGAGCGTTCCCGAGGCCGCGAACACGCTCGACGAGATCGGCTCCGAGGGCCGGCTGCTGGCCGCGGGCCGCTCATTGGTGGATCGCCTGTCGGGCGTGCCGCGCCGGCCGGCGCCGTTCCTGGACGCGGTGCTGACCTGGGTCAATCGCGAGGCCGGCGGCTTTCGGCCCGCGCGCCCCGCGCGGATGGCCGGGCTGCGGCTGCGGGCGGTGGACGTCGCGCTCGTGCTGCTGGCGGCGGCGCCCGCCGCGGCCCTTCTGCTCTAGGCGCGCGCGGAGACGAGCAGGTTGTAGAAGAGCGCCGGCGGCAGCCGCCCCTCGAGCACGGCGCGGTCCAGCGCCTGGAGGGCGAGGTAGCCGCGGTAGGCGTACTGGCGCCACAGCCACGGCACCTCGGCCGGCTCGGCGCTGCCCTCGAGCGTGCGGTTGACCCAGCCGAACAGGCTGGCCGCCAGCTCCTCGCCGCTCACCCGCACCTCGGAGAAGCCGGCCGAGCGGGCGTCGTCGTCGAGCGCGGAAGGGGTGAAGGCGTGCACGTCGACCACCTGCTCCAGCACGTCCTCCTCGTGCTCCTCGCTGGCCCGCTCGGCGCGGGCGCTGGCGCGCATCGCCGCGCGCCACAGCGGCGCGACCTTGTAGGCGGCGCGCTTGGGCCAGGACGACAGCCGGTCGCCGTACAGCGACGGCTCGCCGCAGAAGGCCATCGACCCGCCGGGGCGCAGCACGCGGTGGAACTCGCGGAGGCAGCCCTCCAGGTCGGGCAGGTGGTGCAGCACGGCGTGGCCGAAGACGAGGTCGAAGGAGTCGTCGGGGAAGGGCAGCGAGCCGGCGTCGCAGGCCGCGCACTCGACGTCGATGTCCAGGCGGCCGGCGGAGCGCTCGAGCTCGAGCAGCATGCCCGGGGAGATGTCGACGGCGGCCAGCTCGCCGACCACGCCGGCGCGGACCAGGTTCAGGCCGAAGTAGCCGGTCCCGGCGCCGATCTCCAGCCCGCGGGCGAAGTGCTCGGGCCGGCGCCCCAGCGCCTTGCCCAGCTTGGCCTTGACCTGCGACTGCCCGAGCTCGCCGTAGGAGATCCCCCACTTGGCGTCGTAGTGGGCCGCCGCGAGGTCGTGGTAGCGCACGTTGGCCTCGTGGATGTGCTCCCGTTGAACGAGTGTCACAGCCGGGGGACTCTAGCCTCAGCCCGGTGACAGTCGCCGAGCACGTCCAGCGCGACCAGCCGGCCGGCGTGCCCCCGCTGGAGCTGACCGGAGAGCGCACGCTCCCCGACGTCCCGGCCGAGAACTACTGGTTCCAGCGCCACCTCGTCGGTCTACCGCTGGATCGCCGAGCGGTGCGGCGGCCTGGACGTGGTGGACATGGCCTGCGGGGAGGGCTACGGCACCGACGTGCTCGCCTCGCCGCGCCGCCCGCGTGACGGGCGTGGACGCCAATCCCGAGGCCCACGCGCACGCCGAGGCGAAGTACACGCGGCCCGGGGTGCGCTTCGAGCGCGACCTGATCGACCGCTACGCCGAGCCGTGCGACGTCGTCGTGTTCCTGCAGACGATCGAGCACCTGACCGACCCCGGCGCCGCGCTGGACCACTTCCGCGGGATGGCGTCGACCGTCTACGTCTCGACGCCCAACGTGCTCACGCTCGCCCCCGAGGGGGCCGAACGCTCGGGCAACCCCTGGCACGTGCACGAGTACCGCGCCCAGGAGTTCCGCGAGCTGTGCGAGGCGCACTTCGACGAGGTGGAGCTGCTGGGGCTGTTCCACGCACGCAAGCTGCGCGCGCACGAGCTGGCGCTGAAGGCCGGGTGGGACGACGTGCACCCCAAGCTCGGCCTCACCGAGCGCTTCTACGACCGCTTCACCCCCGCGATCTCGTGCGGGGACTTCGCGCTGCGCGAGGGGCCGCTGGACCGCGCGCTCGACTTCATCGCCGTCCTTCGTTGACCGCGCTCACCTCTCCCGAGCTGCCGCTGGGTGCCAGGCCGCGCTGGCCGGCGTGGATGGCGCCCGCGGCCTTCTTCTCGGCCTTCGGCGTGACCATCGCGGCGGGCTTCCCGCTGCTCCCGGTCGCTCTGCTAACCGAGGCCGGCGACGCGGTCGCGGGGGTGGCGCTCCTGGTGCTGGTGCTCGTCCAGGACGCCGCGCTGGTGGGCGTCGCGGTGTTCTTCGCCTCGCGGCGCGTCAAGCCCCAGCCGTGGCACTTCGGCCTGCGCCGGACCCGGTTCTGGGTGACCGCCGGGCTCGCGCTGCTGGGCGGCCTGCTGATCCTCGGCTTCGAGGTAGGGATCCTCGAGCTGTTCGGCACCGACGCGCCCGAGGACGAGCTGCAGTCGAGCAACATCGTCGGCGCCATCGCGGTGGGGCTGGCGGTGATCGTGGTGGCGCCGGTCACCGAGGAGCTCTTCTTCCGCGGCTTCTTCTACCGCGCGCTGCGCACCCGCATGAGGATCGTGTGGGCGGTGCTGATCGACAGCCTGGTGTTCGCGTCGATCCACATCCAGTACGTCGGCAACCCCGAGATCTTCATCGTGATCGCGGGCTTCGCCGCGGTGGCCTGCCTGGTGTACGAGAAGACCGGCTCGATCTTCGCCTGCATCGCCATCCACGCTGCGTTCAACACGGTCGCGAGCCTCGGCAGCTTCCCCGTGGTCGCCATCGTCATCGGCGTGTGCGTGTTGACCGCCTGCCTGCTCGTGCCCCGCAAGTTCGGCGTCACGCCCTCGCCCTTCCCCGCATGAGCCGGCGCCCCGGGGCGCTGGCCCTCGTCCTCCACTCCCACATGCCGTACGTCGAGGGCTTCGACACGTGGCCCTTCGGCGAGGAATGGCTGTGGGAGGCCACCGCCACGGTCTACCTGCCCCTGCTCGACCGCCTCGAGCGCGCGCAGGCGCCGATCACCGTGGGTGTCACGCCCGTGCTCGCCGACCAGCTGGAGACCATGCGCGACGGCGACGCGGGTGACCGCTTCCTGCGCTTCCTGCGCGAGGTGCGCACCGCGGTGCACGACGAGGACGAGCGCGGGCTGCGCGACACCGGCTTCCCCGAGCTGGCCGACGAGGTCCGCCGGGCGGCCGGCGACTACGAGCGGGCCGCCGCCGCCTTCGAGGCTCGCGGCCGCGACCTCCTCGCCGGGTTCAGGGACCTGGGCGTCGAGCTGTGGACCTCGGCCGCCACGCACGCGCTGCTCCCGCTGGTGGCCACCGAGCCCGGCCTGGCCCTCCAGCTCAGCACCGGCACGCGCTCCCACGAGCGCCGCTTCGGCCACTTCGACGGCGGCTTCTGGCTGCCCGAGTGCGCGTATGTCCCCGGGCTGGAGCGCGACCTGGCCGAGCACGGCGTCCGCGCCTTCTGCGTCGACCAGACCGGCGGCCCGGCGGCGCAGCAGCTCGAGCCGGTGGCCACCGAGGCCGGCCCCATCGCCGTGCCGATCGACTGGGCGACGATCGAGCTCGTGTGGAACGAGCGCGCGGGTTACCCCGTCCACCCGTTGTACCGCGACTACCACCGGCGAACGACGCACGACCTGCGCCCCTGGAGCAACGGCGGGGAGGCCTACGACCGCGAGCGGGCAAGCGAGCTCGCGCGCGAGCACGCGCGCGACTTCGTCGGGCGCGTGCGGCACCGGGTGGCCGACGGCGGCCTGCTCTGCTGCGCGCTGGACACCGAGCTGCTTGGCCACTGGTGGTACGAGGGGCTGGACTGGCTCAGCGCCGTGCTCGAGGAGGCGCCCGCCCAGGGCCTCGAGCTGGTGACCGTGGGCGAGGGCCTGGAGCGCGTCGAGCCCGTCCGCCGCGAGCTGCACACAGCCAGCTGGGGCCGGGGCAAGGACCTGTCGACGTGGGACTCGCCGCAGGTCGCCGAGCTGGCCTTCAGCGCGCGCCGCGCCGAGCTCGGCCTGCTGGCGGCGACCGCCGACGGCCGGACCCGCGACAGCCTCGCCCGGGGCGCCCGCGAGCTGCTGGCACTGCAGTCCAGCGACTGGGCGTTCCTGATCACGCGCGACCTGGCGGGCGACTATCCGCTGCGCCGGGCCCGCGGCCACGAGGCGGGCGTGAGGGAGGCTTTGGCACACTCACGCTCCGATCCGGCGCTTCACAACCTCGCTCCGGACCTCGATCTGGCTTCCTTTTGCGCACCCTGATCCTCTCCTGGGAGTACCCGCCGCTCATCGAGGGCGGCCTGGCCCGGCACGTCCGCAAGCTGGCCGAGGGACTGGTGGCCGAGGGCATCGAGGTGCACGTGATCACGCGCGGCCACGAGGAGTCGCCGGCCGAGGAGGAGACGGGGGGCGTCCTCATCCACCGCGTCCGCGAGCCCGACCGCCCGCGCGACCTGGGCGAGTTCGTCACCTGGATCGAGCACATGAACGCCGACATGCTGGCCCGGGGCGTGGACCTCGGCGACCGCCTGACGTTCGACCTCGTGCACGGCCACGACTGGCTGGTGGCGAGCGCGGGCGACCACCTGGCCAAGCGCTTTCGCTGCCCGTTCGTGGCCACCATCCACGCGACCGAGTACGGGCGCCACCAGGGCTGGGTGGACAAGCACCCGCAGTCCTACATCCACGGGGTCGAGCGCTGGATGGCCAACCGCGCCGAGCGCGTGATCGCCTGCTCGTCCTACATGCGCGAGCACATCGCCGACGTCTACGGCCTCGAGTACGAGCGCATCACGGTGATCCCCAACGGCATCGACCCGGATGAGCTGGTGCCGGTGGACGACCTGGAGTCGCTCCGCGCCCGCTTCGCCGCCCCCGACGAGCGGCTGGTGCTGCTGGTGGGCCGGCTCGTGTACGAGAAGGGCTTCCAGCTCGCGCTGGAGGCGATGCCCGACCTCGTGGAGCGGCTCGGCAACGTCCGCTTCCTCGTCGCCGGCTCGGGCACCGCGGAGGCGGACCTGCGCCGGCAGGCCTCCGAGCTGGGGCTCGACCCCTACGGCACCTTCCTGGGCTGGATCGGCGACGACGTGCTGCATTCGCTCTACCGCATCTCGGACCTCACGGTGGTGCCGTCGCTGTACGAGCCCTTCGGCCTCGTGGCGCTCGAAGCGATGGCCTCGGGCTGCCCCTGCATCGTCGCCGACACCGGCGGGCTGCGGGAGATCGTCCCGGCGGGCGAGCGCGTGGGCCTGCGCTTCCACGGCGGCGACCCCGCGCACCTGGCCACCATGGCCGAGCGGCTGCTCACCGACGAGGTGCTGCGTGACCGGCTGGTCGCCGAGGCCTCCGAGCACGTGCTCACGTTCGACTGGGGCGACGTCGCCCGTCAGACTCTCGCCGCATATCGCGACTTGGTTGGTCAGCCTGTGCGCTAGTGGCGCTCGCGGGCCGGCACTGAAGCACTTCGCATCAGAGCGCCGTTAGGCACGCACCTCCTCCCGGACCCCCTGGCGAGATTCGGGCAACGGCTTGCACCGGATGCAAGTCAGTGCACGCGGTGCAACTCGCTTGCTGAAAATCCCCAGCGCCCCGCGGTGGGGCCCCGCGGTGACGGGCCGCCCCGCGGTGGTGAGCGCCCGCGGTGGGGGGCGAGACGTCCGCCCGCCGGGCTCAGGCAGGCGATGCCACGCCACCAGGTCGATTTCCCGATGAACCTCGGGACCGCGCCGTCAGACTCGGTGTGGGCGAGCCGCTACCGGTGTGAATGGGGCGAGGTGGTCGGCGGCCGCGTCCGCCGGCGCCGTCGAGACGCGGGCCTCCTTCTCAAGGACCTGAGCACGCTGGCCCCCCGCGCCGACGGCCGCTCCTACAGCTCGAGCTTCTTCTCCAGGCTGGAGCGCGGCTGGGCCAGCCCGCCGCTGTTCGTCTACATCGCCCTTGCCGAGGCGTTCGAGGTCCATCCCGGCCGATTGCTCGGGATCGACGAGGCGGTCAAGCAGGTGAGCGAGGCCGAGCTCACCGTGGTCCGGCTGATGCGGCGAATCGGCCTCACGCCCGAGGAGGCGATCCAGCGGCTCGTGGCCGGCTACTCGTAGCGCATGCGCGTGGGCTCGTCGCGCATCCGGATCACGCGCGCCGGGACGCCCCCGACCACCGCGTTGTCGGGCACGTCGCGGGTGACCACGGCGTTGGTGCCGATCACCGCGTTGTCGCCCACGGTGACGCCGCGCAGGATGCACGCGCCGTAGCCGATCCACACGTTGTTGCCCACCCGCACGTCGCGCTTGTAGATGCCCTGCAGGCGCACGGGGCGGTCGACCTCGACCATCCCGTGGTCGAAGTCGATCAGCATCACGCGGTCGGCGACCACGCATTCGCGGCCGATCGAGACGTGCTGGAAGGCCGAGATCGTGCACTCCTGGCCGAGCACGGTCTTGGCTCCGATCGAGATCAGCCCCTCGTGGGCGCGCAGCTTCGTGCCGTGCCCGATCCACGACCAGCGCCCCAGCTCGATCCGCCCGGTGCGGCCGATCTGGATCACCACCTTCGGCCCGATGAAGGCGATCCCGTCGCTGACCAGGCGCCGGTGCCACAGCCGCCGCAGCCCAAGGCGGACGAGCAGCCGGGCGTACTTGGGCGTGAGCATGCCCTTGCCGCGCATGAAGCGCAGCAACGCGAGCGGCCCGCCGTGCAGCGGCGCGGGAGCCCGGCGGACGTCCTCTCTAGTGTCGCGCGAGGTGATCATCGAAGCCTCCGACGTGCACCGTATTTACGGAGAGGGCCCGGCGGCGGTAAGAGCGCTGGATGGCGTGACCGTCAGCTTCGAGAAAGGCCGGTTCGCGGCGATCATGGGCCCGTCGGGCTCGGGCAAGTCGACGCTCATGCACATCCTTGCCGGGCTCGACGTCCCCACCTCGGGTTCGGTGACCCTCGACGGCACCGAGCTCGCCGGCCTCGACGACTCCGGGCTCACCGAGCTGCGCCGCGACAAGCTGGGCTTCATCTTCCAGTTCTTCAACCTGCTGCCGGTCCTGACCGCCGAGGAGAACGTGGTGCTGCCACTGACCATCGCCGGTCGCGACCCCGACCGGGAATGGGTGGACCGGCTGATCGACGTGGTGAAGCTGGACGATCGCCGCACGCACCGGCCGGCCGAGCTGTCGGGCGGCGAGCAACAGCGCGTGGCGGTGGCGCGGGCGCTGGTGTCCAAGCCCGCCGTGGTGTTCGCCGACGAGCCCACCGGCAACCTCGACTCCACCTCGAGCGACGGAGGTGCTGGCACTGCTGCGCCAGTCGGTCGACGAGTTCGGCCAGACCGTGGTGATGGTCACCCACGACGCGCACGCGGCCTCGTTCGCGGACCGGCTCGTGGTGCTCCGGGACGGCCAGGTGGCCCACGACGGCGAGGCCGAGAGCGAGGACCGGGTGCACGAGCTGATGAAGGACGTCGCCTAGCCCGGTGCTTCGCCTGGCGCTCAGAGGCCTCGGCTCCCGCAAGCTCCGGACCTTCACCACCACGCTCGCCGTCTTCCTGGGCGTGGCCTTCGTGGCGGGGACCTACGTCCTCACCGACACGATCAACAAGTCCTTCGACGACATCTTCTCGGAGGCCGTGAAGGGCACCGACGTCGCGGTCACCCCGCGCGAGCCCGTCGCCCAGGAGGACCGCGACCCGCCGGCCTTCCCGGCCGGCGTGCTGGATCGGGTCCGCGGGGTCGAGGGGGTCCAGAAGGCCGCCGGCGGCATCTTCTCGATGGTCAAGCTGGTCGACGACAAGGGCGACCCGCTCGTCAAGGGCTTCGCGCCCAACTTCGTCTCCTCGGCGCTGCCCCAGCCGTTCGAGACCTTCACCTACACCCAAGGCCGCCCGCCGCGCACCGCCGGTGAGGCCGCCGTGGACGCGGCGAGCGCCAAGCGCGCGGGGCTGCGGGTGGGCGGGCGCGTGGGCGTGGCCGGTGACCGCGAGATCAGTCGCTACCGGGTCACCGGGCTGGTGCGGCTGGGCGAGACGTCGAGCGGCGGGGCGAGCACCGCCGTGCTGGTCGGCCCCGAGGCCCAGCGGGTGGCGGGCAAGGGGGGCAAGTACGACCAGATATCGGTCGCGGCGGCCGAGGGCGTGGACCCCGATCAGCTCAAGCGCCGGATCGCCCGGGTGGTGCCGCCCCAGGTGCGCGTGGAGACCGGGGCGGAGAACGCCGACCGCGAGTCGAGCGACATCGCCGACGACCTCAAGTTCCTGAAGATCGCGCTGCTGGTGTTCGCCTTCGTGTCGATCTTCGTCGGCGCGTTTCTGATCTTCAACACGTTCTCGATCACCGTCGCCCAGCGCATCCGGGAGTTCGGGATGCTGCGGACGCTGGGCGCGTCGCGCGGGCAGATCCTCGCCTCGGTGGGCATCGAGGCCGCGCTGATCGGGGCGGTGGGCTCGGTGCTCGGCCTGCTCGGGGGCATCGCCTTCGCGCCGCTGATCAACTCGCTGTTCAAGTCCGCCGGCATCGACTTGCCGAACACCGGCACCGTGCTGGAGATCCGGACGATCATCGTCTCGCTGGCGATCGGGATCGGGGTCACGCTGGTCTCGGCGCTGTCGCCGGCGCTGCGCGCGACGCGGGTGTCGCCGATGGCCGCCCTGCGCGAGGCGGCGCTGCCCGAGTCGGCGCGGCGGGGGCGGATCGCGCTCGTCGCGGCGCTCGCGCTCGGGATCGGCGGCGTGGGGCTCGTGCTGGTGGGCCTGTTCGGGGCATCGAGTCCTCGGGCTCGGCGGCGGGGCTGATGGGCGCCGGCACCGTGCTCGTGCTGCTGGCGGTGTCCATCTTCAGCCCGCGGCTGGTGCGGCCGCTCGCCTCGGTGAGCGGCAAGCCCCTGGAGGCGGTGCGCGGGATCACCGGCCGCCTGGCGCGCGAGAACGCCATGCGCAAGCCGGGCCGCACCGCCGTCACCGCGGCGGCGCTGATGATCGGCCTGGCCGTGGTGGTGTTCGTGACCGTGTTCGCGGCCGGCTTCAGCAAGTCGATCTCGGACTCGATCGACAAGAACTTCCAGGGCGACCTCACCGTGCAGAGCACCGACGGGTTCTCGCCGATACCCGCGGTCCTCGGCCGACGGGTCCAGCGGGTCGAGGGAGTGGACACCGTCTCGTCGCTGGCCTACAGCGCGGGCCGCGTGAAGGCGATCCGCGGGGAGCAGCGGATGTCGGCGGTGGACCCGACGACCGTGAGCAAGGTGCTCAAGCTCGACTTCGACGAGGGCGACCAGTCCACCCTCACCGCCCTCGGCGACCGCGACGCGATCATCGACAAGAGCTGGGGCGAGTCGCACGACATCGGGGTCGGGGACCCGATCACCGTCGAGACGCCGACCGGCAAGCGAGTCACCTATCGCGTGACGGGCAGCGTCGAGGACAGCAGCGACGACCTGCTGGGCTCTTTCGTCATCACCCAGCGCGCGTTGGCGCGGGACTTCGGCGAGAGCCGGCCCAGCAAGACGTTCGTGAAGCTGCAGCCGGGGGCGAGCGCCAGGCCGGTCGACGCGCTGGTCAAGCGGGAGTTCCCCTCGACCGAGTCGCTGAACCAGAAGCAGCTCAAGGACAGCCAGTCCGAGCAGATCAACCAGCTGCTGGGGCTGATCTACGCGCTGCTGTCGCTGGCGGTGATCGTGTCGCTGTTCGGGATCGTGAACACGCTGGCGCTGTCCATCCACGAGCGCACGCGGGAGCTCGGGATGATGCGGGCGATCGGGATGTCCCGGCGCCAGGTCAGGCAGGTGATCCGCTACGAGGCGGCGATCACCGCGCTGATCGGGGCGATCCTGGGATCGGTGCTCGGGCTGGTGTTCGCCGCTCTGGTTTCCCGCCCACTTGCCGATGAAGGGTTCGTGCTCTCGTTTCCTGTGGTCACGCTGATCGCCCTGCTGGTGCTTGCCGCGCTGGCGGGAGTGGTGGCCGCGATCGGGCCGGCCCGGCGCGCGGCGAAGATCGACGTGCTCGACGCGCTGGCCTACGAGTAGTCCGCGCGCGGCGCGCACGCCCGGCGATTCTAGGATGGCGGGTCGTGGCCGCCCCGGGACAGACCGCCGCCGAGCTCTCCGAGCGCCTGCTGAAGGGCGACAAGCGCGCCCTGGCCCGCGCGATCTCGCTCGTCGAGAACGACGACCCCGAGGGCTGGGAGCTGGTGCGCGAGGTCTACCCGAGCACCGGCGGCAGCGCCGTGGTGGGCTTCACCGGCGCGCCGGGCGTGGGCAAGTCGACCCTGATCGGCAAGCTCGTCGAGCACGCGCGCGGCCGCGACCGCGAGGTCGCCGTGCTCTCGATCGACCCCACCTCTCCCTTCACCAAGGGGGCGCTGCTGGGCGACCGCATCCGCCTGGCCGACCACTTCCTCGACCCCGGCGTGTTCATCCGCTCGATGGCCACCCGCGGCTCGCTCGGCGGCCTGAGCGAGGCCACGCTCCAGGCCGCCCTGCTGATGGACGCCAGCGGCAAGGACGACGTGCTGCTGGAGACCGTCGGCGTGGGCCAGGCCGAGGTGGACATCATCGGCCACGCCGACACCGTGGTCCTGGTGCTGATGCCGGGCTCCGGCGACTCGGTCCAGGCCCTGAAGGCCGGCGTGATGGAGATCCCCGACGTGATCGTGGTCAACAAGTCCGACCACCCGATGACCGACACGATGGTCCGCGAGATCCGGGCCACGTTGTCGCTGGGCCCGCAGGAGGGCTGGCGCGTGCCCATCGTGCAGACCGAGGCCTCGAAGGGACAGGGCATCGACGAGCTGGTCGAGAAGATCTCCGCGCACCGCGACTACATCGAGGCCGAGGGCAGCCTCGAGACCCGAAGGGGCCGCAACCTGATGAACGAGGTGCTGGCCCTGGCCAGCGCGCGCATGCGCCGCCGGCTCGAGGAGTCCACGCGAGAGGACCCCGAGGTCAAGGAGATGCTGGACGAGGTCGTGGCGCGCAAGCTCGATCCGGCCAGCGCCGCCGGCCGCCTGCTCGAGCGCGAGACCGAGGCCGAATGAGCTCGCGCCAGCGCTGGACCCTGGTGGCCGCGTGCGTGGCCACCTTCATGCTGCTGATCGACATCACGGTGGTGAACGTCGCGCTGCCGGAGATCCAGCGGGACCTCGACGCGACGCTTCTCCGACCTGCAGTGGGTGATCGACGCCTACGCGCTCACCCTCGCCGCCTTCCTGCTCACCGCCGGCTCGGCCGCCGACCGCATCGGCCGCCGCAAGGTCTTCGTCTTCGGCCTGACCGTCTTCACGCTGTCCTCGCTGGCCTGTGGCCTGGCGGGCAGCCCGATCGCGCTGATCGTCTCGCGCGGCTTCCAGGGCGTCGGCGGCGCGGTCCTCTTCGCCACCTCGCTCGCGCTGCTCGCCGAGGAGTTCGAGGGCCGCCAGCGCGGTACCGCGTTCGGCATCTGGGGCGCCACCATCGGCGGCGCGGTCGCCGTCGGCCCGCTGGTCGGCGGCGTGCTGACCGAAGGCCTGGGCTGGGAGTGGATCTTCCTGGTCAACCTGCCGGTGGGCCTGGCGGCCATCGCGCTCACGCTTGCCCGCGTGCCCGAGTCGCGCGACCCCGCCGCCCGCTCGATCGACGTCCCGGGCGTGATCACCTTCTCCAGCGCTCTGTTCTGCCTGATCTTCGCGGTCGTGCGCGGCAACGCGGAGGGGTGGGGCAGCACGCTGATCGTGTCGCTGTTCGTGGCCTCGGTCGTGCTGCTCGTCCGCCTTCGTCGCCGTCGAGGTCGCGGGTCGAAGGAGCCGATGCTCGACCTGTCCCTGTTCCGCAAGCCGGCCTTCGCCGGCGCCTCGATCGTGGCCTTCGGCCTCAGCTGCGTCGATGTTCTCGATGTTCCTCTACCTCACGCTCTACCTGCAGGGCGTGCTGGGGCACGACCCGCTGGACACCGGCCTCTACTTCCTGCCTCTGTCGGTGATCTCGTTCTTCGTCGCCCCGCTGGCCGGGCCGCCTCGCCGCGCAGTTCCCGATCCGGCTGTTCTTCGGGGCCGGGCTGACGCTGGTCGCCGTCGCCCTGATCCTGATGCGGGCGGTCGACACCGACAGCGAGTGGACCGCGCTGGTCCCCGGCTTCGTGCTGGCGGGCATCGGCATCGGGATGGTCAACCCCTCGCTGGCCCAGACCGCCGTCGGCGTGGTGCCCCGCGCGCGCAGCGGCATGGGCTCGGGCATCAACAACACCTTCCGCCAGGTGGGCATCGCCACCGGCACGGCGATGCTCGGAGCGATCTTCCAGGCCCGCGTGGAGAGCGCGGCTCGACCGAGTGCCCGACGCCGACAGGGCGGCCGAGGCGATCTCGGCCGGTCAGACGCGCGGCATCCCCGGCGCCCAGCGCTGCCTTCGTCTCGGCGCTCGACGAGATCCTGATCGTCGCCGCCGTCATCGCCTTCGTATGCGCGCTGCTCGGCCTGGCGCTGACCCGGTCGAGCGACTTCGTGGCGCCCGACGGCAGCAGCGAGCCGTCCCCGAACGCCGTGTCGAGCACGAGCCAGAGCGAGAGCGCGACGGTCACCACCGCCAGGGCCGCCCCCAACCGGGGCACGTGACGCAGGCCCCAGGCGGCCAGGGGCACGGCCAGCGGTAGCACCGCGACCAGGTGGCGCGGCGGAAAGGCGCCGCCGCTGAGCGTCGGCGCGAGGAAGACCGCCACCAGCAGCTGCACGCCGATCACCGCCGCGCACAGCCCGGCGGCGCGCTCGGACTCCTTCACGCCCGGCAGCGCCCGCGCCAGGCCGCCGCGCGTCGAGCGCGCCAGCAGGAACAGCCCGCCGAAGGCCAGCGCCAGCACCGGCGCCCAGCGCAGCAGCCCGAGCCCGGGGTCGACGAACAGCGTGGCCAGCCGCGGCGCGCGCTCGAGGTGGGCGAGGCCCTCGACCCCGCTGGGGTCCACGCCCACGGGGTTGACCGAGTAGGGCGACAGGCCGCCGTAGAGCGCCTGGTTGATCCCGACCCAGAAGGCCAGCGAGAAGGTCGCGAGCTCGGTGGCGCCGGTGGCCAGCAGCCGCCGCCGCGCCCGCCACAGCTTGCGCGCCGCGAGGAAGCCGACCAGGCGGCGGCGGGCAGGTACTTCACGCCCAGCCACGGCAGCAGCCCGAGCAGCGCGAACAGCACGAAGGTCTCGCGGCGCGAGATCCGGTCGTCCTGGCGCAGCGTGAGCAGCACGGCGCCGGCCAGGCACGCGCCGGCCGGCAGCTCGGGCAGCACGGAGGTGGCGTGCACGAGCATGGGCGGTGACACCCCCACGGCGGCCGCGGCCCCGATCGCCCAGGGGTCGGGCACGACCCGCAGCGCGATCCGGTAGGCCACGCACACCGCCAGCGCGGCGATGGCGGCCAGCAGCAGCGAGGCGCCGGTGGCGCCGCCGACCGCGAAGGCGGGCGCGATTGCGATCGCCAGCCCGATGCCCGTCGGCTCGCGCAGACGCCCGTCGTGCGCCTTGCCGATGGCGCGCACCGGGGCGGGCTGGAAGTCGCGGTACGAGCCGTCGCGCAGGTTGTTACGGACGTCGAAGTCCCCGTCCTCGACCAGCGACTGCGCGGTCAGCAGCACGTGCGACTCGTCGCGGGCGAAGCGCGACGAGCCCTCGGCCTCGAGGCCCACGGTGAGCGCGTAGGCGACGAACAGGCCGACGAAGAGGAGGGCGGTGCGGCGCAAGCGCCGCGCACGCTAGCCCAGCGCCGGACGACCGCCGGTCGCGCGCACACCTTCCGAAAAAACGCTCAGCGCGCTGACGAATTTTTTGCGGAGCGTGCCCGCCGCCGCAGCGCTAGCCCAGGAAGGCGACGAGCGCCCGGTTGAACTCCTCCGGGTGCTCGATGTTGCACAGGTGGCGCCCGTGCGGCAGCGCCTCCAGCCGGGCGTCCGGCACCCGCTCGGCGATCAGGTCGCCGTGGTCGGGCGGAATGGACGGGTCGTCGGCGGCGGTGACCACCAGCGAGGGGGCGGCGATGTCGCCGAGGCGGTCGCGCAGGTCGTGGCCGCCGATGGCCTCGCAACAGCTCGCGTAGCCCTCGCGCGGGGTGTTCACGAGCGTCTCGCGGATCGAGCCGACCAGCTCGGGCTCGGCCTCGCGGAACTCGGGCGAGAACCAGCGGTCGAGCGTGGCGTCGGCCAATGCGACGACGCCGTGCTCGCGCACGGTGGCGGCACGCTCCGCCCAGGCCTCGGGCCCCAGCACCTGCGCCGCGGTGCAGCACAGCGCGAGCCGGTCGATCCGCTCGGGGGCGTTGACTCCGAGCCACAGCCCGACCATGCCCCCGATCGAGATCCCGCAGAAGCTGGCCCGCTCGATCTCCAGGCGGTCGAGCAGCTCGACCACGTCGCCGCCCAGGTCGGCCATCGAGTAGGGCCCGTCGGGCACCGGCGAGCGCCCGTGGCCGCGCGAGTCGTAGCGCAGCACGCGGAACCCGGCCAGCGCCGGGAGCTGGCGGTCCCACATCTCATGCGTGGTCCCCAGCGAGTTCGACAGCACCAGCACGGGCGCGTCCGCGGGGCCGTCCAGGCGGTGGTGGACCTCGGTCACGGCGGTCAGTCTGCCCGGATCCCCAGCGGTTCGAGCACGGCGGGCGCGGACGTGGCCAGCACCTCGCGCGCGGCAGCCGCCCCCTGGGCCCGCAGCTCGTCCAGGCGCGCCCACTCGGTCAGCCCGATCCCCTGCACCGACGGCGCGATCACCAGGTCGGCGTGCCGCTGGGCGGCCTCGGCGGTGTCGATGCTGCCCAGCACCACAGAGCGCATCAGCGTCTCGGTGAAGGTGGGCAGCGCGGCGTCCCAGCCGATCACCGCCCGCCGGGCCCAGCTGCTCAGCCGCTCCAGCCGCGGCCGGCGCACGCCGCCCGCCTTCCGCGCCGGGGCCTGGTAGCGCGCGCTCACGTCCACGGCGACGACCGGGCCCTCGCCGCGGCCGGCCATCTCCTCCACCGGCAGGTTGTTCAGCACGCCGCCGTCCACCAGCAGGCGGTCCTGCAGGCTGCGCGGCGGCGCGATCCCGGGGAGGCAGATGCTGGCGCCGACCGCCTCGCCCAGCAGGCCGCTGCGGTGCACCACCAGGTCGGAGGAGACGAGGTCGGAGCTGACGCAGAAGAACTCGCGCGGCAGCTCCTCGATCCGCCGGTCGCCGAACAGCCGCACCAGCATCGACTGCGCGCGGCGGCCGCGCACCAGCGCAGCGAGGGGGAGGGTGTAGTCGCCGATCGGGTTGCGCTCCACGAACTCCTCGCGCAGCTTCCCCTCGATCTCCTCCGGCGACAGCCCGCACGCGAACAGCGCCGCCACCAGCGCGCCCATGCTGCAGCCGCCGAGGCGGTCGATCACCGTGCCCGCGTCCACCAGCTCGCGCAGCACGCCCACGTGGGCCATGCCGCGCGCGCCGCCGCCCGACAGCACCACGCCCGGAGCGCGTCCCCGGAGGCGCCGCGCCAGCCGGGCGATCGACTCGTCGCCGTCGAGCGGGTGCACCGCGCGCGGGCGCAGCGCGCGCGTCCAGCCGCGCACGTCAGTCCGCCCCCGCGCCACGAGGTCCGCGCCCTCGAGCCCCTCGCCGGGAAGCGAGCGCTCGTCCACCACCGCCAGCACCCGGTCGGCCTGCCGCAGGCAGAACGCGTCCCACTCCTCGCCGCGTCCCGGCTCGGCGTGCAGCAGCACCTGGTCGTGGGCCCGCTCGGCGCGGTCGAGCAGGTCGGCGTCGTTCTCCGCCGCATGCGAGTCGTCGGCGGTCAGCAGGCCCGCGTCGCCCAGCGCGCCGGCCAGCGCCGCGGCGAACTCCGCCCCGCCGTCGCACAGCGTCGCCACTGCCACCACCCGCGGGACCGGCTCGCGCGGCGCCGCCGCCACCCGCGTGCCGGCGAACTGGCGGGCCAGGGTGCGGCTGAGCGAGGTGGCGAACAGCGGGTCGCTCTCCAGCAGCTCGAGGAAGGCGTCGCGCTCGATCGACAGCAGCGCGCTGTCGCGCCGGGCGCGCACCGACGCCGACCGCGTCGCGCCGGTGAGCAGCGCCAGCTCGCCGAGCACGCCTCCCGACGCGATCGAGCGGATGACCGCGTCGCGCCCGCCCGCCTCCTGCAGGACTTCGATCCGCCCGGAGCGCAGCACGTACAGCGCGTCGCCGGGGTCGCCCTCGCGGAACAGCCACTCGCCGGCGCGCAGCTCGCGCGGCTCGGCCCGCTCGGCGATCCGCGCGACGCTCGCTTCGGGGAGGTCCGCGAAGATCGAGAGGCCTCGCAGGAACTCCGCGCGAGGTTCCCCCTTCACACGGGCAGGGTAACCCGTTACGGTCGCTCCGACGCGATGAAGGGAATCATCGTCACCGCCCTGCTAGGCCTCGCCGCACTCGTCGGTGCGACGTCAGCAGGCGCGCACCTCGAGCGTCCTTCGTACTGGCCCAATCCGAACCCGGACACCTCGGTCGAGCCGGCAGCCGGCGGCGGCGTGCCCAAGGCGCGCTCGCTGCACAGCGCGCTGGACAAGAGCCGTCCGGGTCGCACGCGCGTGGCGTGCGCCGGCCGCGTGCCGAGCACGGACAAGGTGGACAGCGCCAAGAGCCGCGTGAGGGCGCTGGAGCGCAAGAACGCGCCGCAGAGCGAGATCGCCGCTGCGGAGCGGGCCCTCGAGCGCGCCAGGGGCAGCTACGACGGCGCGGTCTCGGCCAACCCCTCGATCAAGGCGATGCAGCGCTCGCTCGACAAGGTGCGCCGTGACGGCGGCCAGTACAGGCTGCGGCCCTCGCAGCCCAGGATCAAGATGGGCCACGACGAGCGGGTGCGCCTGCTTCGCCTCAACAAGAACCTGCTCAAGCTGTGCGACACCAACTCGGTGCAGAGCGCGATCAAGCGCTCGCGCAACAACGACCGCGTCGTCATCATGCCCGCCCGCTACACCGAGCCCAAGTCGCGCGACGCCACGACCAACGACCCGCGCTGCAACCCGAGCCTTCTTCAGCAGGACGCCAGCGGCGACGATACGCCGAGCCACACGTACCAGGCCACCTGTCCCAACGATCAGAACCTGATCTACCTGCAGGGGCGTAAGGCCCAGCCCGACAAGCAGCTCGGCTCGCCACGCGACGACCGCCGCGGCGTGCCCGACGAAGGCCCCTGCGTGCGCTGCAACATGCAGGTCGAGGGCTCGGGAGTGAAGCCCGAGGACGTGATCCTGGACGCGGGCGGGCTGTACAACGGCAAGGAGAAGGACCCGACCTCCAAGCCCGGCTCTTACGCCAAGCACGTCGTCTTCCGCGCCGACCGCTCCGACGGGTTCGTAGGCCGAAACGTGCTCTTCAAGGGCGCGCGCGAGCACGGCTTCTACACCGAGGAGGCCGACGGCACGCGCCTCGAGAAGGTCAAGTTCTTCTGGAACGCCGACTACGGGCACCTGGCCTTCACGTCCGACCACCAGCTGGTGCAGAACTGCGACGGCTTCGGCTCGGGCGACTCGGTCGTGTATCCGGGCGCCGCGCCCGAGACCGGCGCGCAGACGAGCTCGTTCTGGCCCGACGCGCCGCGCCCGAACAGCACCGTCCAGAAGTGCGACCTGCGCGGGTCGGCGCTGGGCTACTCGGGCTCGATGGGCAACGCCGTGCGCATCACCCGCAACCACATCTACGGCAACAGCACGGGCATCTCGAGCGACACGCTGTCGTCGGGCGGCCACCCCGGCTTCCCCGCCGACTCGTCGGAGATCGACAACAACTTCATCTACTCCAACAACCTCGACCTCTATCGGCCCGACGCGCCCGTCAAGTCGCTGGTCGACGTGCCGATCGGAACCGGCGTCATCTACCCGGGCATGAACGACTCCCGGGTCCACGACAACCACTTCTTCGACAACTGGCGCGACGGCGTGCGCCTGTTCGCGGTGCCCGACGCGCTCACCAGCAACGAGGGCGCGGAGGGCGACATCTTCCCCGGCGTCTCGTGTCCGGGCGCCCCCGCGAACGGCATCTCCACCTCCTGCAACAACCAGATGTTCGGCAACCAGATGGGCCTGGCGCCGGAGGGCTTCAAGTTCCCGAAGACGGTCGGCGACTTCGGAAACGCGCACAGCTCGGGGACCGCGGGCCGGACGATGCCCAACGGCGTCGACTTCTGGTGGGACGAGTTCGCCGGGAACACGAACAACTGCTGGTTCAACAACCAGCGGCCCGACGGCACCGCCGCCAGCGTCACCGGACCCGGCGCGGGCTACCCGCCCGATGCGCTGCCCTCCAACTGCTCGAACGTCGGCCCGGGCGACGTCGCCAAGATCGGGATCGAGTTCGACTGCGCGGACGGCCCCGACGAGGACACCGGCCCGCTCGACTGCCCCTGGTGGCAGGTCCCGCCCAAGCCGGGTAGCGCCGCCGCGAGCAGCCAGGCTTCCGCGGTGCGAGCCGCCGGCAAGAGGTTCGGCCGCAGCGAGGAGGCCGACAAGCTGCGCGCGCGGGTCCGCGAGTTGTCAGAGCCCTAGCCGTGCGGGCATGGACCGCTTTGTGCGTTGCGGGTCTGTGCGCGGCGCTGGCGGGGTGCGGCGGTGGCGACAACGCTTCGAGCGGCCCCCGGACGGGCGGCGTGCGGTCCGAGGTCGCGGGCACCACGGCGGGGCTGGCCAATTGTGGTGAGTGGAAGCGCGCGACGCCACCTCAACGCCGCACGACGGTCGAGGACCTGCGCGGCCAGCTCACTGCGACAGAACGACCCCAAGGCACGGTCGGTGCTCTCCGACGAGCGCGCCTACGAGGTCTTCGAGCACGCCTGCGAGCAGAGCTACGCCGACCACCTGCGTCTGTACAAGCTGTACGTGAAGGCGGCGGCCTTCGAGCCGCTGCGCGTGCGGTAGCCCCTAGAACTTCGGCGCCGAGGTGCGTACACTGCCCGGCCGTGGGCAGGGGGATGAAGCATCTCGCGGTCGCGGCGCTGCTGGCTTTGGCGATCACCGTCGGAGCCACCACGACCGCCTCTGCGCACATCGAGCGCGCGTCCTACTGGCCCGCTCCCGCCGCGGACTTCTCGATCAGCCCCGCCGCCGGCGGCAAGGTCCCGGCCAAGCGGCGCCTGTACACGGCGCTGCAGCGGCGCCCTCCGGGCGTCACGCGCGTGGTGTGTGCAGGCCGGGTGCCGAGCACGCGCAAGCTGAACCGCCTCAAGCGCCGGCTGCGGACCCTCAAGCGCCGCAGCGGTTCCCGGTCCCGCATCCGCCGGACTCGACAGCGCGTCGCCGGTGCGCGCCGCAAGTACCGCGGCGCCGTGCGCCGCAACCCGTCGATCCGCCGGCTGCGCGCTTCGCTGGAATCGGTTCGGCGGCACGGCTACAAGCTGCGGCCCTCGCAGCGGGCGATCCGCATGAGCCGCCGGGCGCGCCGGCGTCTGCTGCGCTTCAACGAGAAGCTGCTGACGAAATGCAAGACGCGCCGCCGGATCCAGGCGGCGGTCAACGCCTCGGGCAACAACGACCGCATCGTGATCATGCCCGGCGTCTACACCGAGCCGGAGTCGCGCAAGGCGCCAACCGACGATCCGCGCTGCGCGAGCCTCAGGCAGCAGAACGACGAGCAGTCGAGCGCGGCGCTGTCCTACGCCTACCAGTCGAAGTGCCCCAACGACCAGAACCTGATCGCGCTGATGGGCCACCGGGTCGGGCCGGGCGCGGACCCCCAGCCCCCGCGCTGGGACCGGCACGGGATCCCGAACCTGGGGGGCTGCATCCGGTGCAACGTGCAGATCGAGGGGTCGGGCCCCAAACCCGACGACGTGGTCATCGAAGCCGGGCGCACCCAGTCGGGCAACGGCGCGCCGATCCGGGCGGCCAAGGACGTGGCGATCCGCGCGGACCGCGCCGACGGCTTCGTGCTCGCCAACGTCAACACCCGCCACGCGCGCGAGCACAACATCTACGTGCTCGAGTCCGACGGCTACAAGCTCGAGCGCTTCAAGACCTACTACGCGGGCGAGTACGGGGTCCTGACCTTCACGAGCGACCACGGCGTGATCCGCGACTGCGACGCGGCCGGGCACGGCGACGCCGCCCTGTACCCGGGCTCGGCGGCCGACACGGGTGAGGAGACCAACGAGGGCCGCAGGCGCCTGAACCAGGAGATCACCCGCTGCGACATGCGCCACAGCTCGGCCGGCTACTCGGGCACGGCCGCCAACGCCGTCTGGCTGCACCACAACAACTTCTACGACAACGCGCTGGGCTTCTCCACGGACGTCTTCACGGCGTCGGGCCACCCGGGCTTCCCGCAGGACAGCGACCTGATCGAGAACAACAACTTCTACTCGAACAACTTCAACCCCTACGTGGCCGGCTCGGACGTGGAGCCCACGATCCCGGTGCCGGTGGGCACCGGCCTGTGGATCGCCGGAGGCAACAACAACGTCGTGCGCCGCAACCGCTTCTGGAACAACTGGCGGCGCGGGGCGATGCTCTTCGCGGTGCCCGACTCGGTGGTGTGCGGTCCGGGCGCGGGCGGCAACGAGCAGAAGGGCTGCTCCGCGGGCAAGATCTCGACCTCCTTCCGCAACAAGTTCGACGCCAACGTCATGGGGCGGAACCCGAGCAACGGCCGCGACCCCAACGGCACCGACTTCTTCTGGGACAGCTTCCTGAACAACACCAACAACTGCTGGACATCGAACATCGGCAAGGACGGGAACGCCGCGAGCGTCACGCGACAGACCGGCCTGTCGGTGGGAGGCCCGACACCCTCGAGCCTCCCGAACAACTGCGCCACCAGCCGTGGCCTTGGGGGCCCCAGCCAGGAGTCCGAGCTGCTGGCCTGCTTCGCCGACTTCACCGCCGGCGACAAGCAGAACTGCCCGTGGTTCAAGACGCCGGCGGAACCGCAGTAGCCAGGCGCCGGCCGGCGCTCGCCCTGGTCATCGCCCTCGTTGCCCTGGCGGGCTGCTCCTCGGACTCGTCGCAACAGGGGTCGCCTCCGCAGGGGTCGGGCGGAGAGCGGATCGGCGTGCCCGTGCGGCTGGCGAACTGCCGGGACTGGGAGAAGGCCACGCTGCGCCAGCGCTTCGGCACCGTGCGGGAGATCCGCAAGGTGCTGGGCGGTCCGGTGGGCGGCGAGGGCGGAGCCCGCGGGAGGACCCTCAAGGACCAGCAGGCCTACGACCTCTTCGACCGTGCCTGCGCTCAGCGCTTTGCCAAGGGCTTCAAGCTCTACAAGCTGTACTCGCGCGCCGCGGCTTTCTCGCAGCACGCGCCGGGCGGGCAGTAGCGCCGCCGGCCGGTGCGGGTACCGCCGTCCCCCGCTCGAAAAATCCCTCAGCCGCCTGACGGCTTTTTTCGCCCCCGTACCCGCTAGGGCCGCGCGAGCTTGAAGTAGGCCTTCAGCCGGCGCGGGCTGCGCAGCAGGCCGCGGTCGGCCACCATCACCGCGCGCACCCGGCCGCGCCGGACCAGGAAGACGGCTCGCGAGCCCGGCGCGCGCCACAGGCCTCTCGCCAGCTGGCGCTCGCCGCGCAGGACGCGCCGGAGCCGGCTGAGCGAGTCGCCCGGCGACAGGCGCCGCGCGCTGTGGTTGGTGGCCGTGGCGGCGATCAGCGCGGCGCGGCCGCGGCTGGTGAAGGCGACCACGACCTTGCCGCCGCCCTTGACGCAGTAGGCGAAGCGGCGGCGGGTCATGCGGCTGGGCAGACCGGCGCGGCTGGCCACGGCCGTGAAGGCCTGACCCAGCCGGATGCGGCGGTAGCCCAGGCGCCCGAGGTGGGCGCGCGAGCCGACGCACGCCGGCTTCGGCGCCGCGCTCTGCGCGCCACCGCCGCCGCCGAGCTGGGCGGCCGTCGGCACGAAGTTCGGCGCCGGCGCGGTGACCGGGCCCGTGCCCGGCTGCTCGGCCACCGGCAGGCGGAGGTCGAGGTTGGACACCTGCACCGAGAAGGTGCCGTTCGACGGTCGCGCGTAGGGCGCGTCCTTGCCGAGCAGCTCGAGCTTGGCCGTGTGGCCTGCCGCGAAGCGCCAGCCGTTGGGATGCAGCTGGAAGACCTGGCGGCCGTTTGCCGTCGGGCGGTAGATCCCGCGGGCGACCAGCGTCTGGGTGCCGCCCGGCGCCACGTCCCACAGCCGCCCGATCAGGTGCGGGAAGGTGCCGCTCAGCTGGAGGTCGGCGATCACCGTCGGCGAGCCGAGCAGCGTGTAGCCCGAGCCGGTCGCCGTGGGCAGGCGCCAGGTGGCCACGCCGGACTGGTCGGCGGCAGGTGTCGTCTTGCACGGGTCGCCCCCACCGCCGATCGGGTCGACGGCGGCGTCGACCGTCGGGTTGCCTCCGGCCGACAGGTAGCTCTTCGCGCCGCCGCTCTGGTAGCGCACCTCGCCGGGGCTGAGCTCGAGCCACGAGTTGGCCTGGTAGGGGCCGCCGCTCGGCGCGCTGTTGGGGCACGTCTGGGTCAGGGCCTCGGCGCCCTGGAGGGTCGACTGCGAGGTGTCGCCCTTCACGTAGCGGTCGAACCACTCGAACTGGCGCTGCTCGAGGCGCTGCTCGTCGGCGTCCTTGCCCTGGCCGCGCTGGTGGCCGAAGTCGAAGTGCAGTTGCGCCACCGGCACGCTCGGATGGCGCTGCTTGACCAGGTTGGCGTAGCGGACGGCCTCGTCGACCGGGAAGAGGTCGTCGGTGAAGCCGTTGGCGATCAGCAGCGGGGCGGGGGCGACCGAGCGGTCGAGGTAGTAGGCCGAGTGGTTCTTGGAGATCTCGTCCTTGATGTCGGCGATCACCGGGTCGTCGGTGGGCTCGCCGGCGTTGATGCGCGCGAACCACTTGCTCAGGTCGGCGTCGGGGTCGGCGCCCGGCGGCGCGTAGTAGCCGACCAGCGAGCCGAGCAGGTAGAGGC
>CAWJPU010000006.1:0-46853 GCA_963844805.1 uncultured Thermoleophilaceae bacterium | reverse complement strand
CCGTCCCAGGCCCGCAGCAGACGGGCGGTCCGGGCGCGCGACCGGGTGATGCTGCCGGCCGCCAGGCCGACCTCTCGCACCCTGCCGCCGCTGACCCTGAACACGCAGCCGCGACTTCGCCGCGCTCGTGAAGTACCAGCGGTTTCTCCCGACCACGACGCTGCGCTCGCGGCGCAGTCGCCGGCGCAGCGTGCGCGTGCTCGCACCGACCCCGACACGGGCCAGCGGGAACCGCCGGCTGGAGGTGAGCAGCAGGATCGCGCGGTTGCGCAGCCGCCGCCGGGTCGCGCGCCGCAGGCTTCGGTTCAGGCGCCGGGTGGGGTAGCCGACGCGCAGGGCCCCGCCCCGCGCCAGGCAGTAGCGGTCGATGCCCGGAGCTGGACGACCGCAGCCGGCGGCCCAGGTTGCGCCGCTGCACGGACCGCAGCCGGCCCAGCCGCGCCGGGCCCAGGCGAGTGCCGCGCGAGCCGGCGGGGCCCGTGGCGCAGCGAGCGGCCGCGTCGCCCGCGGCTCCCCCGCCCTGGGCGCCCGCGGCTCCGCCGCCCTGGCCGCCGCCGGCGCTCCCGGCCGGGCAGGAGGACCCGAAGTCCACCCGCACCGCCTGGCCGCGATCGACGCGGACCGAGCGGGTGGCGAGCACCTGGCCGGCGGGCGTCTCGCACGTCATCCGCCAGCTCTCCTTGGCGGCCGGCTCGAACGGGTCCGGGCCGCGGAAGCTGACCTTTGCGTCGTAGGGCTCGGCGCCGGCGAAGTTGACGACGCGCAGGATCAGCCGCTTGCCGTTGAGGCTGGCCTCGCCGTCGCCGACCGTCGTGGACTCGAAGTTCGTGGTGCCCTGGGCCGACGTCCCCAGCTGCGGGTCGCCGGTGTCGACCCCGTTGTCGTCCACGTCCTCGTAGACCTCGATGTCGTAGTCGCTCGCCGCGGTGCCCCACTTCACCTCGAAGGTCGCCTTCGCGTTGTCGACCCCGGCGCCGGCCGGCACGGTGATCGGGTGGTCGGCGACGCAGGTGGGCAGCTGGACCGCCGGGCACGGCGGCTGCGGCGCAGTCGCGCCGCTTGCCAGCTGGGCGGGGGCGCTCGGGGCGCCGGTGGGCTGCCGGCCCTGCGTGACCTCCTTGATCGGCCGCGTGGAGGGGTTCGCGTGCAGTTCGTACGAGCCCGACGCGGGCACCTGCATCGTCGAGTTCAGGGTGTCGTCGAACAGGATCCGGTCCCCCTCCACCCCGGCGGTGTCGATGACCGGCGACGTCGCGGTCTTGAAGGCCTTGTAGAGCCGCAGCACGTTGCCGGCGCCCGCGGTCCCGGATATGACCGAATGGCGGGCCGGGTTGGCCGCGTTCTCCATCGCCTTGAAGTACGCCTCGCGGTTGCCGCCCTTGCCCGGGCGACCCCTGGGCCGCGGCCGAGGTGCCCTCGTACTCGGCGATGGTCTCCGCGTAGGGCGGGTGGAAGCCGGTGAGGCCGATCTCGAACGTGTAGCCGAGGCCGCCCGTGGCGTAGTAGGTCCAGTCCTCGGTGCCGCCGGTGGTGTCGTAGAGGTCGTACGAGGGCTGGTTGGCGTAGCCGTTCTCGTTGGCCATCGCCTGTCCGAGCTGGTTGTAGATCCCCTCGTCGAAGGGCGGGCCCTGGGCGCGGATCCCCGGCGGCCGCAGCACCAGGTTCGAGAAGGTGTGGTTGGTGATCAGCGTGGTCACCTGATGGGAGGCCACGAGGTCGCGGACGTTCTGGGTCTCGCGCTCGGAGAAGGGCCCGTCGCCGCGGTAGTCCTGGGCGTAGTCGCCGAACGGCGCCGGCCCGCCCGGCGAGGCGCCGGGGCCGCCCCAGAAGCCGCCGTAGTTGCGGTTGGGGTCGGTGCCGAACTGCGACAGCCCGTTCTGGGGCGCCAGCGGCTGGCTGCAGTCGCCCTCGTCGGGGTCGTCCCCGTCCGGGTTGTTCACGCGGCAGTTCTTGCGCTGGTACTCGCGCGGGATCAGCAGGTTCGCCGTCTCGGTCGTGTCGTTGCCGACCCGCCCGCCGCCGACGCCGTTGGTCTGCCCGGCCTCGCGCGAGACGTTGAAGCCCTCGGGGTTGACGACCGGGACATCACGATCGTGCGCACCTTGCCCATCAGCCCGCGGACGCGGGCGTTGCCGGCCTTGTAGCCGTTGACCAGCTCGTACGCCCACTCCATCGCGTGCTCGGCCGAGGGCCATTCGCGGGCGTGGTGGGCGCCCATCTGGAGGAACACCGGCTTGCCGTCGCGCGCCTGGGCGCCGGCAGTCACCTCGATCCCCTCCACCGGCCGGCCGGTGAGCGTGCGCTGGCGCAGCGTGATCGGCTTGACGAGGGTGGGGTTGTCCGCGGCCAGCTGCTTCATCTCGGCGCTGAAGTCCGCCAGGCGGCGGTAGCTGCCCGTCCGCCCGCTGGGCAGCCGGGCGGCCACCCGGCGCGAGTCGGCGCGGCGGTCGCGGAGCGAGGCGCCGACCACGTCGCGCACCTCGGTCGTGTAGCTGAAGCCGGCGCGGCGAAGGAGGCGGGCGTCGCGCTCGCCGTGCAGCACCGCCTCGACGAAGCCATCGCCGCCGTGCTCGGTGAGGTCGAGGCCCAGCTCGCTCAGCCTGCTGCGCCGGGCGCGGTTGGGCACCAGCACGCGGACGATCGAGAGCTTCGGCGGATCGCTCGGGGCCGTCAGCCGCTCCGCCTGGACCGAGACCCGCGCCCGCTCCGCGCCGCCCGAGCGGCGGCAGGCCTGCAGGGTGAGCCCCGAGCCCTCGACCAGGAAGCCCTCGGCGAGCTCGGCGCTGCCGCGGTAGGCCGAGGTGGCCACCGGCCGCCCGCTCCCGTCGAAGAGGGCGAGGTCCCAGTCGCCGGAGGGGGCCGAGAGGCGGGCGCTGACCCAGGATGGCCCCCGCACGGAAGCCGGGGCGCGCGCGACGCCGGCGCCCTCGAGCGGGCGGGCGATGCAGTCGCGGCGGGTCGTGTCCGCGGCCGTCAGCTCGCGATCGAGCACCGGCGCGGCGGCCGCCGGACACGCGGCGGCGAGCACGCCGAGCGCGGCGGCGAGCACTGCGAGCGCGGCGTGAAGCCGTCCCCTACCCATCAGTTCGGGTAACGCGCGACCGCTACGGAACTTGCGCCAGCCATTCGTCCAACGCGTCGGAGCCCAGGAGGCGGCCCCCGACGAAGAAGGCCGGCGTGCTGGTCACGCCGGCCCGGATCCCGCTCCTGAAGTCGCGTTCCACCCGCTCGGCGACCGCGTCGCGAGCGGCGGTCGCGCTCGAAGCGGTCGAGGTCGAGGCCCAGGCGCTCGGCGCGCTGCCACAGGTGCGGGTCGTCGAGGTGGGCCTGATCCTCCAGCAGCAGGTCGTGCATCTCCCAGAAGCGCCCCTGCAGGGCGGCGGCCTCGGCCGCGTGGGCCAGCACGCGGGCCCGCGGGTGCTTGGACTTGACCGGGAAGTGGCGGAACACGCGCGTCACCGGCCGCTCGCGCAGCCCGAGGTGGGCGAGCGCGCAGTGGTGGCACTCGAAGTCGGCGTACTCCACCACCAGCGGGCCGTCGCCGCGCCGGTGGTCGTCCGGGCCCGGCTCAGGCGGGCCGGCGCTGGTCCAGGGCTGGTCGGCCACATCCGCACCCTACGGCCGCGGTGGGGCGCCCCCGCTGCGGACCGCTGGCGGTAATCGGCAACCCGCGTGCACCGGCTGCAACCGCTTGCACGGGGTGCAACCGGTTGCCTGAATCCGCCTACGGCCTCGCCGAAGGTGCGCCCGATGCGCCCGGTGCGCCCGATGCGCCCGACTCGCCCGGCGAGGGCGCCGAGACCGCCTCCAGGGCGTCGAAGATGAGGTTGGCGCCGGGGATCTCCAGCGGCGAGGGCGAGCGGTAGGACCATTCGACGGTGCCGTCGGGGCCGACCATCACCAGCGCCCGGGCGCTCACGCCGTAGTCGTCGACCCAGACGCCGTACGCCTTGGCCACCTCGCCCTTGGGGTGGAAGTCGGCCAGCAGCGGGATCGAGACGCCGAGGTGTTCGCGGAAGGCCTTGTGGGTCCAGGCGGAGTCGACCGAGACGCCCAGCAGCTTGGCCCCCTGCGCCTCCAGCTCGCCCACCACCTCCTGGTAGACGTTCAGCTGGTCGGTGCACACCGGCGAGAAGTCGGACGGGTAGAAGACCAGCACCACTCGCCGGCCCCTGAGGTCGGACAGCGACACCTCGTTCCCGTCCTGGTCGGGAAGGGTGAAGTCAGGCGCCTCGGCGCCCGCCTCGATCATGGTTAGCGCCTGAGACCGAGCTCGGCGATGAGGGCGCGGTAGCGGTCGATATCCGTCCGCGACAGGTACTTCAGGAGGCGCCGGCGCTTGCCCACCAGCATCAACAGGCCGCGGCGCGAGTGGTGGTCGCGCTTGTGCTCGCGCAGGTGCTCGGTGAGCTCGTTGATCCGCGCCGTGAGCAAGGCGACCTGGACCTCGGTGGAGCCGGTGTCCTGGGGGTCGCGCCCGTGCTTGGCGACGATCTCCTGCTTGGCCTCGACGGTCAGGGTCATCGGCGGGAGACGGTAGCAGCGGCCCGACATATCTCCCGGGCCTGCTCGACGTCCTTCCACATCTGCTCGACCAGCGCCTGGGGCGACTCGAAACGCCGCTCTCCGCGCATCCGCTCCACGAACGCAACCCGCATCGTCTCCCCGTACAGATCGCCCTCGAAGTCGATCAGATGGCTCTCCACCAGCAGGCCGCGGCCGGCCTCGAAGGTGGGCCTGACGCCCACGTTCACCGCGGCCGGATGGCCGTGCGCCCACGCGGCGTAGACCCCGTGCCCGGGGGCCACCAGGCGGTCGTCGGGGACGATGTTGGCGGTGGGCACGCCCAGCTCGCGCCCGCGCCGGTCGCCGGGGACCACCTCGCCCTCCATCAGGAACGGCCCGCCCAGGAATCGCGCGGCCTGGTCGACCTCGCCGGCGGCCACCAGCCCGCGGATCTGGGTCGAGGACACGCTCTCGCCGTCCACCTCCACCATCGGGACGACGTGGGTCTCGAACTCGTCGTGGGAGGCCAGGAACTCGGGCGTGCCCTTTGCCTTCTGGCCGAAGCGGAAGTTCTCCCCCACCGACACCCGCTCGGCTCCCAGCTGCCCGATCAGCACTTCCTGGACGAACTGCTCGGCGCTGCGGGAGGCGAACTCCCGATCGAAGGGGATCACCACCAGCTCCTCGACCCCCAGCCCCCCGATCAGGTCCCGCTTGATGGGGAAGTTCGTGAGCAGCTTGGGCAGCGCGTCGGGGTGGGTGATCGCCGAGGGGTGCGGGTCGAAGGTCAGGACGGTGTCGCTGCCGCGGATGACCTCGCGATGGCCGAGATGGACGCCGTCGAACGTGCCGATGGCGACCTTGCGCGGGCCGGCCTCGCCCGGGGGGCGAACCGGGAGCTCGGGCAGCGAGGTGACCTTCATGCCGGGTCGAACACTACGTCCGGCTTGGTCGCCTCGCCCTGCGGCACGCCGATCGCCAGCAGGCGGCCCTCGAAGGTCAGGCGCACGGCCTCGTGCTCGCCGGCGCCGGCCAGCTGCCGGCCGTGGCGCACGTCGGCGGCTTCGCCACCTCCCAGGGAGCGCTCGGGCAGGAAGGCGAGCGCCTGCTCCAGCGGGATCGTCCGCTCGGGGTCGGCGTCCTCGAGGCGGAAGTCCCCGACGGCGGTGCGCTCGAGCTCCTCGCAGTAGGCGTCGCCCAAGCCGGCGATCAGCGAGCGCACGTAGGTGCCCGACGAGACCTCTAGCTCGAAGGCCGCCCGCTCTCCCTCGTTCCACAGGAGGTCGGCCCGGTGGACGGTCACCGGCCGCTCGGCGGGCGTCACCTGCTCCCCCCTCCGGGCCCGCTGGTAGGCCCGCCGCCCGCCCACGCGCACCGCGGAGTAGGCGGGCGGGGCCTGCATCAGCTCGCCGACGGGCAGGCGGGGCTCGGCCGGCATCCGGCCGGTGCGCTCCAGCCTGCCGTCCCGGTCGCCGGTGTCGGAGGTCCAGCCCAGCCGCGCGATCGCCCGGTACGTCTTGGGCAGGGCCATCAGCCACCGCTGCGCGCGCGTCGCGCGGCCCACCAGGACCAGCAGGACCCCCGTGGCGAAGGGGTCGAGCGTGCCGGCGTGGCCCACCCGCGTGCCTCGCGGGAGGGAGCGCCGCACGGAGGCGACGACGTCGTGTGAGGTGACGCCCGCGGGCTTGGCGACTATGCGGACGCCGCTCAGAGCTGGGCTGCGACCGCGGGCCGCAGCCGCTCGACGAGCTCGTCCACCGTCAGCTCCGTGGTGAAGCCGGCCGCCTGCGGGTGCCCGCCGCCGCCCAGCGAGCGGGCGATGCTCGACACGTCGACGCGTCCGTCGGTGGCCCGCAGGCTCACCTTGCGCAGCCCGCGGCGGTCCGCGGCCAGCAGCTCGCGCACGAGCACGGCCACGGCGGTGCCCTCCACCGCGCGCATGTGGTCGACGATGCCCTCGGAGTCGGTCTCCTGGGCGCCGGTCTCCTCGTAGTCGGCGCGGGTGAGGCTCGCCAGGGTGATGGCGCCGTCGTCCTCGCGGCGGACGCTGGACAGGGCCCGCTGGAGCAGCTGCAGGCGCCGGAAGGGAAGGTCCTCGTACAGCCGCCGGTAGACCAGGTGCGGGTCGACCCCGGCATCCATCAGCTCCGCGGCCATCCGGTGGGAGTTCGGCGAGGTGTTCTCGTAGGAGAAGCGCCCCGTGTCGGTGACCAGTCCCACGTACATGGCGTCCGCGATGCCCGGGGTGAGCTCGGCGCCCAGCTCCTTGGCCAGCCGCCAGACGATCTCCGCGGTGCACGACGCCGACGAATCGACGAGGTTGACCGTGCCGAAGCGCGTGTTGTCGTGGTGGTGGTCGATGTTGAGGATGTGCAGTCCCTGCGCGCGCAGGAAGTCCACCGGCATCCGGTCGATGTTGCCGCAGTCCAGGAAGACGACCGTGCGCTCGGCGAGGTCGTGGGGCGGGGCGCCCAGGATTCCCTCGAAGACCATGTCGCGGTACTCGTAGGGCAGCGGGAACTCGTCCGGCGACATGTACATCACCGAGTCCTTGCCCAGCTGCTCCAGCGTCCAGTGCATCGACAGCAGCGACCCCAGCGCGTCGCCGTCGGGGTTCTCGTGGGTGGTGAGGAGCAGCTTGTCGGCCTGGCGGAGCTCCGCCAGCACCTCGTCGGTCTCGGTCAGCGTGCTCACTCCGGGGCCTCGCGGTCGAGCAGCTCGGTGATCCGCATTCCGCGGTCCACCGAGTCGTCGTAGACGAACTCCAGGCGCGGCGTGCGCTTCATGTGCAGCTCCTCGTTGAGCTGGGCCTGGAGGAACCCGTGGGAGGCCTCGAGCCCCTCCATCGAATCCGCACGCTCATCCTCCCCACCGAGCACGCTGACGTACACGCGTGCGTGGCGGAGGTCGGGGCTGGTTTCGACGGAGGTGACGGTCACGAATCCGATCCGTGGATCTTTCATGCCTTCGGCGAGGCGCGCGGACAGCACTTCGCGGACCGCCTCGTTGACCCTTCTCATGCGGTCGCTCGCCACGTTACTTATCCAGGACGTCGCCGAAGGAAACGAGGTCTCCGCGAATGGACGACCCGTCCGGATAGCGGGCATGGACCCAGCGCTCGAGGTCGTTGCGGGTGGCCTGCACGGTGCCGGCCTCGCGTCCCACCAGGGCGGCGGAGAGCTCTGAGCGCTGCCACAGGTCGTGGTGGTCGGTCTCGGCCACGGAGGCGCCGAAGCGCCTGTGCAGCTGGGCCTTGACCGACTGCAGCTCCTTCCGCTTGCCCTTGAGGCTCCCGTTCTCGGGGAAGTGCAGATGGATGCGGATCAGGCAGACGAAGGGCACGGGATCAAAGCGCCCGCTCCCGCTGCCTGGTCTCGTAGACCTCGATCACGTCGCCCTCCTTGACGTCGGCGTAGTTCTCGAGCACGATGCCGCACTCCAGACCGGCGGTGACCTCGCGCACGTCGTCCTTGAAGCGGCGCAGTGAGCCGATCCGCCCGTCGTAGATGACCGTTCCGTCGCGCACCAGGCGCGTCTGGGCGCCGCGGCGCACGGTGCCGTCGGTGACCTGGCAGCCGGCGATCGTGCCGACGCGGGAGGCGCGGAACGTGGCCCGGATCTCGGCCTGGCCGACGGTCTCCTCGATCTCCTCGGGGTCGAGCAGGCCCTCCATCGCCTGGCGCAGGTCCTCGATCACCTTGTAGATCACCGAGTAGGTGCGGATCTCGACGCCCTCGCGCTGGGCGACCTGGGGCGCGTTGCCGACCGGGCGCACGTTGAAGCCGATCACGACCGCCTCCGAGGCGGCGGCCAGCATCACGTCGGACTCGTTGATGCCGCCGACGGCGTCGTGGATCACGTTGGCCACGACCTGGTCCTGTGGCAGCTTGGCGATCTCGTCCGCCAGCGCCTCCAATGAGCCGGCGACGTCGGCCTTGAGCACCAGGTTGAGCTCCTTCTCGCCGCGCTGGGCGCGGGCCATGACGTCCTCGAGCGAGACCCGCACGCCGGCCCGGCGGGCCAGGGCCTCGGTCTTCAGCCGGTTGGCGCGCTCGCCCGCGATGCGGCGGGCCTCGCGCTCGTTGGTGACCACGCGGAAGTGCTCGCCGGCCTCGGGGACGCCGTCGAAGCCCAGGATCTCCACCGGCTCGGCCGGCGTGGCCTCCTTGACGCGGTTGCCGCGGAAGTCGTGCATGGCGCGGGCGCGGCCCGAGTGCGAGCCCGCGACGACCGCGTCGCCCACCTTCAGCCGGCCGCGCTGGACCAGCACCGACACCACGGCCCCCCGGCCGGGATCGAGCCGCGACTCGATGACCATGCCGGACGCCTCGGTGTCCGGGTTGGCCTTGAGCTCCTGGATCTCGGCCAGCGTGACGATGGTGTCCAGCAGCTCGTCAAGGTTCTGGTGGGTCTTGGCGGAGACGTCCACGAACTCGATGTCGCCGCCCCAGTCGGCCGGCGTCAGCTCCTGCTGGGCCAGCTCGCCCCGGACGCGGTTGGGGTCCGCGCCCTCCTTGTCGATCTTGTTGACCGCGACCATGATCGGCACCTCGGCCGCCTTGGCGTGGTCGATCGCCTCCACGGTCTGAGGCATGACGCCGTCGTCGGCGGCCACCACCACCACGGCGATGTCCGCCGCCCGGCCGCCGCGGGCGCGCATGGCGGTGAACGCCTCGTGGCCCGGGGTGTCCAGGAAGGTGATGGCGTGGTCGGAGTGGTGGACCTGGTAGGCGCCGATGTGCTGGGTGATGCCACCCGCCTCGGCGGCGGCCACCTCGGTCTCTCGGATGGCGTCGAGCAGCGACGTCTTGCCGTGGTCGACGTGGCCCATGATCGTGATCACGGGCGGGCGATCGGCCAGCGCGTCCTCGTCGTCGTCGTACTCCGGCTCCGCCTCGACGTCCTCGGACGCGTGGACGATGTTGACCTTCTTCTCGAACGAGTCGGCCAGCACCTCGATCGCCTCGTCGGAGAGGGTCTGGGTGAGGGTGGCCATCTCGCCGAGGGTCATCAGCTTCTTGATCACCTCGGAGGTGGCGATGCCGAGCGACTCGGCGACCTCCTTGACCGTCGCGCCGGACTTGATCTCCGTCGGCGGCTGCTCCTTGGGCTCCTCGGGCGGCGCGTTGAGGTCGGGCTCCACCCAGGGCGTCCGCCGGCGGCGGCCGCGTCCGCGCCGAACGGGCTGCTGGGGCGGCGGCGGGCCGGGGCGCCCGCGCGAGGCCTGGGAGTCGATGACCACACGGCGGCGGCGCCCTCCGGCGCCGGGGGCCTGCTCGCCCCCGCGGCCGCCGCGGGTGGGGCGCGCGGGGCGGCTCTGGCCGTCCTGGGCGGGGCGCTGCTGCTGGCTGTCGCCGCCGGCCTGAGCTGCCTGCTCGGCGGCCGGCGGCTCGGCGGGGGCCTGGCCGGCGCCGTTGCCGGACGACTCCTCGGGAGGGGCGCCGTCGAAGGCGCGCTTGACGTCGGCCTCGTCGACGCTGGAGGCGGCCGCCTTGACGTCGAAGCCCGCAGCCTGGAGCTTGGCGATGACCTCCTTGGAGGGCATCCCCCTTTCCTTGGCTATCTCGTGAACGCGCTTCTTCGCCATCGACTGACCGATTGTATGGACTCGGGGGCGATCGTCACCGGGCTGCGGAACGACCTTGCAAAGGGGGCCGGGCTGCTCAGCGCGCGCTGGGCGCACTCCTCACGGCCGCACAGATAGGCGCCGCGGCCGGGGGCCGCGCGCTCGGGATCCGGCGCCACCTCGCCGTCGGGCGAGCGCACGAACCGCAGCAGCTCGTGCTGGGCGGCCGTGCGGCCGCACGCGACGCAGGAGCGGACGGGCTCTACGACGTTTCCTCGGAGGCGGGCGGCTGGGTGACCGATCCCGCGGCTGCCGAGCCGTCGGCCTCGACGGGCTCGGCCTCGACGGGCTCGGGCTCGGCGGGCTCCTCCCCGCCACCCTCGTCGGCGGCGAGCTGATCGCCCTCCTGGTCGACCAGCGCCTGGTGGGCGGGCAGGCCGCAGTAGCGCGAGCCGGGCAGGGAGGCGTTGGGGCAGCGGCGGCCGTTGCTGAGGATGGCCGCGCAGCGGCCGGACTGCTGCTCTTCCTCCTGGTAGCCCATCTCCGCCTCGTCCTCGGCGAACTCGGTCTCCGAGCGGATGTCCACGCGCCAGCCGGTCAGCCGGGCGGCCAGGCGAGCGTTCAGCCCCTCCTTGCCGATGGCAAGGGAGAGCTGGTCGTCGGGCACGATGACGGTGGCCTGGCGGCCCTCGTCGTCGACCAGCACCTCGCGCACGCGCGCGGGCGAGAGCGCCTTGGCGACGAACCGGGCCGGCTCCTCGTTGAAGGGGATGATGTCGATCTTCTCGCCCCGCAACTCGGACACGACCATGCGCACGCGCGACCCGCGCGGGCCCACGCAGGCGCCCACCGGATCGACGCCCGAGGCGTGGGAGACCACGGCGATCTTCGAGCGGTAGCCGGGCTCGCGGGCCACGTTCTGGATCTCCACCAGCCCGTCGGCGATCTCCGGCACCTCCAGCTCGAACAGCTTGGAGATCAGCTCGGGGGACCGGCGCGAGACCACGATGCTGGGCCCCTTCGCCTGGTTGGAGACGTCGGAGATGATCGCCTTCACGCGCGCGCCGTGCTCGTAGCGCTCGCCGTGGACCTGCTCGGAGCGCGGGAGGAGGGCTTCGACGCGCTCGCGCAGCTGGACGAGGGTGTAGCGCGAGTCCGACTGCTGGACGATGCCGGTGATCAGCTCGCCGACGCGGTCCTGGTACTCGTCGTAGGTCATGTCCCGCTCGGCCTCGCGGATCCGCTGGAGGATCACCTGCTTGGCGGTCTGGGCGGCGATGCGGCCGAAGTCGTCGGGCGTCACGTCGCGCTCGTCGATCTGGTCCTTGTACTGAGCCAGGCGCTCCTGGCCGATCTCGGGCGCCTCGGGCTCCACCAGCTCGCCGGTCTCGGGATCGACCTGGGCCTCGCCGGCCTCCTCCTCGACCTCGTCGAGCAGCTGCTCCTCGAGGTCGGGCGGGAGGATGAGCTCGTAGACCCGGAAGTCCCCGGTGTCGTGCTCCATGTCCACGCGCGCGTAGCGGGCGGCGCCCGGCGTCTTCTTGTAGGCCGAGAGCAGAGCGTCCTCGAGGGCCTCCATCAGCCGGTCGGCCGAGATGCCCTTCTCGCGCTCGAGCACGCCCACGGCCTCGACGATCTCCTTAGACATTGGATCCCTCCTCCACGAGGTTGCTGCGGTTGATCTCCGAGTACGGGATCGACACGACCCCGGTGTCGGCGGCCACGGTGACCTCCTGCTCCGTGGCTCCGAGTAGCTCTCCGGTGAAGCTCTTGTGACCGTCCTTGGCCTCGCGCGTGCGCACGCGCGCGCGACGACCGAGGAAACGGCGGAAGTGCTCCGGCTTGGTCAGCGGGCGCTGGGGACCCGGCGACGAGACCTCCAGCGCGTAGTCCACCAGCACGTCGCGCAGGTGGTCTGTCACGCGCTCGCACAGGTCGAGATCCACCCCCCGGGGGTGGTCGATGGTCACCCGCAGGCGCTCGGCCGCGATCTGCTCGCAGGCGAGCACCTCTACCTCGGGCTCGGCGGCGGAGAGCCTCTGTTCGATCTGTGTCTGCACGCTCATGGGATAAAAAAAGGTGGGCCGCGAAAGCCCACCTTCAGGCGCGGCCGGGGGCCGCAACGTCTGAAAGTCCTAAGGGCGAGTATAGGGCCCTCAGGCCTCGATCATCAGGGTCACCGGGCCGTCGTTGACCAGCGCGACGCGCATGTGCTCGCCGAAGGCGCCGCGCCGGGCGCCCAGCGCGTCGCAGACGCGCTCGTACAGGGGCTCGGCCTCCGGCCCGGGCGCAGCCTCGGAGTAGCTCGGCCGGTTGCCCTTGCCCGTGTCGCCGTACAGGGTGAACTGGCTGACGCACAGGATCTCGCCGCCGGTGTCGGCCACCGAGCGGTCGTCGAACACGCGCAGCTTCAGCACCTTCGCGGCAAGGCGGTCGGCCTGCTCGGGAGTGTCCCCGCGGGCCACGCCCAGCAGCACCAGCAGCCCCGGCCCGATGCGGGCCAGCTCGCGGTCGGTGGACACCGCCGCCTCGCTCGACCCGCTGCACCAGGGCACGCATCGCGACACTGTAGGTCGATGGCCGTGCCCGAAGTGATCGACGCCTACCTCGCCGAGCTCTCCGGGCGGCGGCTGACCGCGCAGGAGTGGGGCCTGACCGTCCCCGCGGAGTCCGCGGGCGGCTGGCCGCTGCACGTGGGCCTGCGGCTGGCCGACGGCCTGCTGACCGCCAAGGCCGCGGTGCTCGACGCCGACTCGGGCATCGACCCTCGCATGCTGCTGTGGTGGAACCGCCAGACCCGCCTGGTGCGCTTCGGCTGCACCCAGTCCGGCGAGGTGTGGGTGCACGCCGACCTGCCGGTGGCCGCGGCCGACGAGCAGGGCGTGGACCGGCTGCTGGGGCTGGTGTGCGAGGGGGCGGTGGCCGCGCGCGACTACGTGCGGGCCCGGGACGACGGGCCGGCGGCCGCGTCCTCGTGGCTCGACGGGCCGGACGCCGCGCACGCCCTCCTGAGAATTCGTCAGCGCGCTGACGAGTCTTTCGGAGGACTGCCGTTCGCTGCGCCGACGAGATGCACCGGACCGAGCATGCGAATGACGCTGCGGGCCATCCCGAAGCGGCGGTAGAAGCGCTCCGCCTCCTCGTTGCCGGCCATCACGCTGAGCGAGACGAAGCCGATGCCCTGATCGGCGGCCCACTCGTGCACGCGCGTGAGCAGCATGGTTCCCAGGCCCCGGTCGCGGTGCGACGGGGCCACCGCCATCGCGTCGACCTCGACCACGCCGGTGCCGGTCGCGAACGAGGCCTCGCCCTCCGGGCGCACGCGGACCATGGCGAAGGCGACCGGCCGCTCGTCCTCGCTGACCAGGAACAGCGTGACCCTCCCCTCCCCCAGCTCGCGCCGAAAGCGGGTGAAGCGGCGCTCCAGCGCCTCGGTGGCCGGCAGCGGCTCGACCGCGGAGCTCGCCTCCGGGGGCAGCTGGCGGTGCCATTCGAACATCGACAGCCACAGCGGCTCGACGACTTCGAGCAGCTCGGCGCCGCCCTCTGAGACCGTCAGCTCGGGCACCTAGGCGACGTTGCGCAGGTACTCGTTGAAGGCCCGGTAGTCCTCGCGGTCGGGCCGCATGCCCACGGCGAGCGCGGCGTGGCGGCGGGCCTGCCGCGGCTTGCCGGTCTTCTCGAGCGAACGGCCCAGGCAGAAGTGCGAGTAGTGGTCCACCGGCGAGCGCTCGACCACCGCGGCGAACTCCTCGCGCGCCTGCTCGAAGCGCGCGGAGCGGAAGTAGGCCCGGCCCAGCGCCTCGCGGATCGAGGTCTTGTCGGGCTCGAGGTCGCGCGCCTGCTCCAGCGGGATGGTCGCTGCCGCGAAGTCGCCCGAGGCAAGCAGGGCGCTGCCCTTCTGGAACAGCTCGTAGACCCGCTCGCCGCGCTGCTCGGGCGCTCTCGCTCACGCCTTCGCAGCCCCCACATCGCGCAGCTGCTCCACCTCGTCCAGGACCGCCGCGGCCACCTCGGCCTTGGACGCCTTGGGCACCTCGCGCTCGCCGGCGGCGGTGACGACGATCACCTCGTTTTCGGCGGACTCGAAGCCGATGCCCGTCCCCGAGACGTCGTTGAGCACGATGGCGTCGGCGCCCTTGTCGCGCAGCTTGCGCCGGGCCTCGGCCAGCGGCTCGCCCCCGTGCTCGGCGGCGAAGCCGACCACCGTCTGCGCCCTCGCGGCGTGAGGCGCCCAGCGCGACGAGTACGTCCTCGGTGGGCTCCAGCTCGATGCTCAGCGAGTCGGCGTCGGCCTTCTTGAGCTTGGACTCCCCCGCCTGGCTGGGCCGGTAGTCGGCCACCGCGGCGGCCATCAGCAGGACGTCGGCCGCCGGGAACTCGGCCCGGGCGGCGCCGGCCAGCTCGGCCGCGGTCGAGACCTCGACCACCCGCACGCCGTCGGGGATCGAAAGCGAGACGTTGGCCGCGATCAGGGTCACCTCCGCGCCGCGCCGGGCGGCCTCGGCCGCCAAGGCCACCCCCATCCGTCCCGAGGAGCGGTTGCCGACGAAGCGCACGGGGTCGATCGGCTCGCGGGTGCCGCCGGCGGTCACCAGCACGCGGCGGCCCAGCAGCCCCGAGGGGGCCCGGGTGTCCACTGCGGCCTCGATGGCCGCGAAGACCTCGGCAGGGTCGGCCAGCCGGCCCACCCCCCGCTCGCCCTCGGAGGCCAGCCGCCCCGTGCCGGGGTCCACCACGCGCGCGCCGCGCGCGCGAAGGGTGTCCAGGTTCGCCGTGGTCGCCGGGTGCTCCCACATGTGGTTGTTCATCGCCGGGGCGAGGACCAGCGGGGCGGTGCTGGCGAGGGCAGCGCTGGTGAGCAGGTTGTCGGCGTGGCCGCCGGCCAGCTTGGCCAGCGTGTTCGCCGAGGCGGGCACCACCGCGAATACGTCGCAGCGGCGGACCAGCTCCAAGTGGGAGATCGGGTCGTGGTCGACGGGGGGGTCGCCCGGAAAGGCGCCCCGGGCGGGGTCGCGCTCGAACTCGTCGGCCAGGACAGGCGCCCCGGTGACCCCCTCGAAGGTGGCCGCGCCCACGAACCGCTGCGACGCGGGCGTCTGTATCACCCGCACCGAGTGCCCGGCCGCGGTGGCCAGGCGAACGACCTCGACCGCCTTGTAGGCGGCGATCCCCCCGGAGACTCCGAGCAGGATGCGGGCCATCAGCGCGGCCCTAGCGGTACCTGTACTGGATCTTGCCCTGCGCCACTTCGTCCAGAGCGATCTTCAGATAGTTCTTGGACGCCGTCTCGACCATCGGGGGCGGGTACTCGTCGAACGTCCCCTCGCCGAGGTTGTGGTAGTAGGCGTTGATCTGCCGGGCCCGCTTGGCCGACACCAGAACGCAGGCGTAGTGGGAGTCGACCTTCTCCAGCAGGGTGTCGAAACGGGGCTTGATCATCGTCGGAAGACTCTAGCGGCGAGGTCCGAGAGCTCCTGCAAGGCCCGGTCCAGGTCGTCGTTGACGATCACCTCGCCGAACTCGCCCTGGGCGGCGAGCTCGTCCTCGGCCGCCGCCAGGCGCCGCCGGACCTGCTCCTCGGAGTCCTTCCCGCGACCTTCGAGCCGCGCGCGCAGGTCATCGACCGAGGGCGGGGCTATGAAGACCTGGGTGGCGTCCGGCAAGGTCTCTCGCACCTGGCGCGCGCCCTGGACGTCGATCTCGAGCACGATCCCGTCGGCGGGGCGCTCCAGCTCGGACCGCAGGGTGCCGTAGCGGTTGCCGGCGTACTCGGCGTGCTCGACGAAATCCCCTGCATCCGCTCGCCTCTCGAACTCACCCTGGCTGAGGAACCAGTAGTCGGCGCCGTCGGTCTCGCCCGTGCGCGCCTCGCGGGTGGTGGCCGAGACCGACAGCCGCAGGCCGGGCATGCGATCCAGCAGGCCCCTGATCAGAGTGCCCTTGCCCACGCCCGAGGGGCCGGTGATGACGAGTACGGGGGGAGCTATCGCCTGAGGTAGCTGACCAGCTCCTGACGCTGGCGCTGCGAGAGGCCGCCGATCGTCTTGCTCGGCGAGATGCGGCAGTGGGTGAGAATCCGGTTGACCTTCACGCGCCCGTACTTCGGAACCGCCAGCAGCAAGTCGAAGACCTTGGCCGTTTGCAGGTATTCCGGGGGGTCGAGCAGCAGTCCGTGGATCTGCACGCGGCCCGCCTTGAGGTCCTTCTTGAGCCGGGCGCGGCGCGTGCGGATGTTGTTCGCGCGAGCCAGCGCGTCCATCCGCTGGGTGATCGTCCGCTCAGGCGCCGGGCCCGCGGAGGAGGTTTTCGCGGGCGTCTCGGAGGCGGCCGGCATGGGCGGCGATACTACACACAGGCCACCCGTTGAGAACCCGTGAAGGCCAGAAAATCCGGGAATTGATCTCGACCTCAACCTAAGCTCCAAGGTGGTTGGGGCTACTTGACCCCCTCGCCTTTGGTTTGCAGGGTTTTTAGGCCGTGCGCGCCCCGGTTTTTGCCCCATCCCGCGCGGTGGCGCGGCCGCCTTCACCCGTCTCGGGGGGCCGGTGTCCCTGCATGGGGGCAAGCTCGTTCCGGATCCGCGTGCCGGCCGCCGGGTCGCGGAAGCTCTCGGTGCCGACGGCCACCACGTGGGCCCCCGCCGCGAGGAAGTCGGCCGCGTCGGCGCCCGTGGCGATTCCGCCCATCCCCACCACCGGGATCTCGACCCGCGAGCTGACCGCGGCGACCTGCTCGAGGGCCACCGCGCGCACCGCGGGGCCCGAGACGCCGCCGCTCCCGCCCCCCAGCCACGGCAAGCGGGTGCGGCGGTCGAGCGCCATGCCCTTGAGCGTGTTCAGCAGGGAGACCGCATCCGCCCCGGCGCCCTCGGCGGCCGCCGCGACCGCGGCCGGCTCGGTCGCGTTGGGGGTCAGCTTCACGATCACCGGCTTCTGGCACCGGCGGCGCACCGCCTCGACCGCGCGGGCGGTCTCCGACGGATCAGCGCCCATCACCAGGCCGCTTTCCACGTTGGGGCAGGACACGTTGAGCTCGATCAGCGAGACCTCGCCCCGCTCGGCCACCCGGCCCGCGAGCTCGGCGAGGTCGGCGGGGGTGTAGGCCATCACCGAGACCACCAGCGGCACCGGCAGCTCGGCGAGCTGCGGGAGGTCGTGGGCCAGGAAGCCCTCCAGGCCCTTGTTGGGCAGGCCGATCGAGTTGATCAGGCCGGCCGGGGTCTCCCACAGCCTCGGCGGCGGGTTCCCCTGGCGCGGCTCGAGGGTGATGGTCTTGGAGACGAAGGCATCGAAGGGAAAGCGCTCCAAGAGGTCGTCGCCGAAAGCCCTCCGAGCCGCGATGGCGTCGAATGTGCCCGAGCCATTGAGAACCGGCCCGCCCAGGCGAACCCCACAGAGGTCCGCATCCTCCGCCCTGGGGACTGGGCCCTGCGGGCTGGGGACTCACCCCTGATGCCCCCCGCCCGGCACGCGGGCCGTCTCGAGATCCGCCGCGTCGAGCACCGGCCCGTCCACGCACAGCCGCACGTAGCCCTGGCGGGTGGGGACCACGCAGCCGAAGCAGGCACCGAAGCCGCACGCCATGCCCGACTCCATCGCCAGTTGCGCCGGAATCCCGCGCTCGGCGCACAGCGCCCTGCACCGCCTCCAGCATCGCCGGCGGCCCGCAGGCGAACACCTCGGCGTGGGCGCCGGCGTCCAGCTCGGCGGACAGCAGGTCGGTCACCAGCCCGGGCCGCCCGGCCGAGCCGTCGTCGGTCGCCACCTGCGCCTCGCTCGGGAAACAGCGCCGCGGCCGCGGCGTGGGCGGCCGAGCGAAAGCCGAGCAGCACCGTCGGGCTGGTCGAGCTCGTCGGAGAGGCACAGCAGCGGCGCCGTGCCGATCCCGCCTCCGACCAGCAGCGGCCGGCGCCCCTCGCGCGCGGGGCGGAAGCCGATTCCCAGCGGGCCGACCAGCGCCAGCCCCTCACCCGCCTCCAGCTCGGCCAGCCGCTCCGTCCCGGGGCCGACCTCCTCGATCAGGAACGCCGAGCTGGGTGCCGTCGGTCTCCTCCTCCGCGCGGGCGAACGAGAAGGCGCGAGGAAGGTAGGGCCGCTCGGCGGCGCCGCCTCCCCAGCGCTCGCCGAGGCGAGCATGTAGAACTGGCCGGGCCGCGGGTCAGGCGGGCCGTCGCGATCCAGCGCCCACAGCAGCCTGTACGCGCCGAGGGTCTCGCACCCGATGCACCTCCGCCGACGCGCCGCTCGGGCGGCGCCAGCGTCCGAGGCTCGGCGCGCTCACCTGGGGCCGCGGCGGAGCGCGCCGCGGCGGCGGCCCGGTGCAGCTCCTGCAGCGAGACCGGCTCCGGCTGGCCCTCGCGGCGGGCGCGGATCGCGCGCTGGGCCGCGCTGGCGCCGCTCATCGTGGTGATGCAGGGCACCCCGCGCGCCACGGCGGCGCGGCGGATCTCGTAGCCGTCCGCGCGGGCGCCCGAGCCCGTCGGGGTGTTGATGACCAGGTCCACCTCGCCCGCCTCGATCCGGTCCACCACGTTGGGCGAGCCCTCGGTCAGCTTGAGCAGGCGCTCGACCGGCACGCCCATGCCGCGAATGGCCTGGGCGGTGCCGCCGGTGGCGAGCACCTTGAAGCCCACGTCGTGCAGCCCGGCGGCGACCTGTGTCGCCGCTGCCTTGTCACCGTCGGTGACCGAGATGAACACGCTCCCGCCCGCGGGCAGCTGCACCCCGGCGGCGGCCTGCGCCTTGCCGAAGGCGGCCGGATAGTCGGGCGCCACGCCCATCACCTCGCCGGTCGACTTCATCTCCGGCCCCAGCAGCGAGTCGGCCGAGGGGAAGCGCCCGAAGGGCAGGACGGCCTCCTTGACCGAGACGTGGTCGCCGCGAGCGGGCAGGTCCACGTCCATGTCCGCGAGGCGCTCGCCGAGCATCAGCCGGCAGGCCACCTTGGCCAGCGGGACCCCGGTGGCCTTCGAGACGAACGGCACCGTGCGCGAGGCGCGCGGGTTGGCCTCGATCACGTACAGCTCGTCCTCGCCGCGGACGGCGAACTGGATGTTGATCAGCCCGATCACCCCGAGCGCGCGAGCCAGCGCCGCGGTGGCCTGCTCGACCTGGCCGAGCATCTCGTCGCCCAGCGACATGGCGGGGATGACGCACGCCGAGTCGCCGGAGTGGATGCCGGCCTCCTCGACATGCTGCATGATCGCCCCGATCCGCACGGTCTCCCCGTCGCACAGCGCATCCACGTCGATCTCGATCGCGTTCTCCAGGAACCGGTCGAGGAAGATCTCGCCCTCGCCGCGGTCGGTGCGGCCCGAGGTAGGTGGCAAGGCCGTCGCGGTCGTAGCAGATCTCCATGGCCCGGCCGCCCAGGACGTAGGAGGGCCGGACCAGCAGCGGGTAGCCCACTCCGTCGGCCTTCTCCAGCGCCTCCTGGGGCGACTCGGCCACCGCGTAGGGCGGCGACATCAGCCCCAGCTCGGCCAGCAGGCGCGCCGAAGCTGGGCCGGTCCTCGGCGCGGTGGATCGACTCCACTGGAGTGCCCAGCAGGGGGACGCCGGCGTCGGCCAGCCCCTGTGCGAGCCGCAGCGGCGTCTGGCCGCCGAACTGGACGATCACGCCCTCGGGCTGCTCGATCTCCACCACCCCGAGCACGTCCTCCAGTGTCAGCGGCTCGAAGTACAGCCGGTCGGAGGTGTCGTAGTCGGTGGAGACCGTCTCCGGGTTGCAGTTGACCATCACCGCGTCGCGGCCGGACTCGCGCACGGTCATCGCGGCGTGCACGCAGCAGTAGTCGAACTCGATGCCCTGGCCGATGCGGTTGGGCCCCGAGCCGAGGATCATCACGCTGGCGCGGTCGCCGCGGTCGATCTCGTGGACGGCGGTGCGCTCCCAGCCCGAGTAGAAGTACGGCGTCTCGGCGGCGAACTCCGCGGCGCAGGTGTCGACCGACTTGAACGAGCGCTGCAGGCCGGCCTGCGGGTCGTGCCCGGCGGCCAGCGGCGCGATCTCGGCCAGGAACCAGGGGTCGATGCCGGTCCGGCTGTGGATCTCGCCCTCCGACGCCCCGTGGCGCAGCGCCTCGAACAGGACCTCGTAGCGGTCGTGGCTGGGGGTCTCGAGCCGGGTGAGCAGCTCCTCCAACGAGCCTCCGGGAGCGCCGTCGACGTCGAGCTCGCGTGAGCGCATCGCCTTCACGAACGCCTGCTTGAAGGTGCGCCCGATGGCCATCGCCTCGCCCACCGAGTGCATGGAGGTGCCGAGCGCCCCCTCCGCCCCGGGGAACTTCTCGAAGGCGAACCGGGGCCACTTGACCACCACGTAGTCGATGGTCGGCTCGAAGGAGGCGGGCGTCAGGCGGGTGATGTCGTTGTCGATCTCCTCCAGCGCGTAGCCCACGGCCAGCCGCGCGGCGATCTTGGCGATCGGGAAGCCCGTGGCCTTCGAGGCCAGCGCGCTCGAGCGCGAGACGCGCGGGTTCATCTCGATCACCACGATCTCGTCGGTGTGCGGGTTGACCGCGAACTGGATGTTCGAGCCGCCGGTCTCCACCCCCACCGCGCGGATCACCTTCAGCGCCTGGTCGCGCAGCGACTGGTACTGGCGGTCGGACAGCGTCTGCTGCGGCGCCACGGTGACCGAGTCGCCGGTGTGCACGCCCATCGGGTCCACGTTCTCGATCGAGCAGACGATCACCACGTTGTCGTTGTGGTCGCGCATGACCTCGAGCTCGAACTCGCCCCAGCCGATCACCGACTCCTCCACCAGCACCTGGCCGATCGGCGACGCGGCCAGGCCCTCGGCCACGCGCTGGCGGTACTCCTCCTCGGAGTAGGCGGTCCCGCCGCCCTCGCCGCCCATCGTGAACCCGGGCCGCACGATCGCCGGCAGGCCGATGTCCCCCAGCGCGCGCTCGGCCTCGCGGATCGACTTGACCGCGGCGCTGCGCGGCGTGCGCAGGCCCGCGCGGTCCATCGTGGAGCGGAACAGGTCGCGGTCCTCGGCCCGGCGGATGGCCTCGTAGTCGGCGCCGATCAGATGGACCCCGAAGCGCGCCAGCGTGCCGTCCTCGGAGAGGTCGCGGGCCAGGTTGAGCGCGGTGCCGCCGCCCAGGGTGGGCAGCAGGGCGTCGGGGCGCTCGCGCTCGATCACCCGGGCGACCGAGGACGGGATCAGCGGCTCGATGTAGGTGGCGGTGGCGAACTCGGGGTCGGTCATGATCGTCGCCGGGTTGGAGTTGACGAGCACCACCTCGTAGCCCTCCTCCAGGAGCACCTTGCAGGCCTGCGCGCCCGAGTAGTCGAACTCGGCCGCCTGGCCGATCACGATCGGCCCCGAGCCGATCACCAGGATCTTCTTGATGTCGTCGCGCCTAGGCAGGGGCCAGCCCTCGCAGGAAGCGGTCGAACAGGTGCAGGGCGTCGTGCGGGCCCGGCCCGGCCTCGGGGTGGTACTGGACCGTCGAGCCCGGGACGTCGCGCAGGACCAGACCCTCCACCGTGCGGTCGTAGAGGTTCAGCTGCTGCAGCTCGGCGGCGCCGAAGTCGGTCTCCCAGCGCAGCGGCTCGTCGCGGTCCACCGTGCGCTCGCCGTCGGGCCCGAGCACCGCGAACCCGTGGTTCTGCGAGGTGATCTCGATCTTGCCGGTCTCCAGGTCCTTGACCGGATGGTTGGCGCCGCGGTGGCCGAAGGGCAGCTTGAAGGTCTCCAGCCCCACCGCCCGGCAGAGCAACTGGTGGCCCAGGCAGATGCCCCAGACGGGCACCTTGCCGACGACGCCGCGAACGCTCTCGACCACGTAGTCCAGCGCGGCGGGATCGCCGGGGCCGTTGGCCAGGAACACGGCGTCGGGGTCGCGCGCGAGGAGGTCCTCGGGCGAGGTGTCGCACGGGTGCAGCTCGACGCTGGCCCCGCGCTCGCGCAGGTTGCGCACGATCGAGTCCTTGATGCCGGTGTCCAGCGCGACCACTCGGGGTCCGGGGCCTTCGAGCATCACCGGCTCGGCCGGCGTCACCTCGCGCGCCAGGTCCTGGCCGGCCATCTCCGGCTCGGCGCGCACGCGCTCCATCGCCTGGCCCTCCGAGGTCTCGGCGGCGAACACCCCGCCCCGCATCGCGCCCCGGCTGCGCAGGTGGCGGACCAGCGCGCGGGTGTCGACCCCGCTCAGGGCGGGGATGCCGCAGTCCGTCAGCCAGGTGAGCCAGCCGCCCTCGGCGCGCGGCGCGTCCTCGCGGTCTATCCCCTCCCGCATGATCACCGCGCGTGCATGGACCGAGTCGGACTCCATGTGCGCGGCGGCCACGCCGTAGTTGCCGATGTGCGGATAGGTGAAGACGATCATCTGGCCGCGGTAGCTGGGGTCGCTGACCGCCTCCTGGTAGCCCGACATCGAGGTGTTGAACACCACCTCGCCGGTGGCGGGCGGGGCGGCGCCCACGAGCTCCCCGTCGAAGCGGGTGCCGTCCTCCAGCAGCAGGTAGGCGGCGGTCACTTGATCAGCCTCTGCACGGTCTTGAACTCCTCGCTGCCGGCGGCGCCGAGCAGCTCGAACAGCGCGCCCTCGACGCTGGTGATCACCGCGCCCTCGCGCTCCATGCGCCGCAGCCCGACCTCGCGGTTCTCCTTGGTGCGCGAGGTGGTGGCGTCCTGGGCCACGTGCACCTCGCGGCCCCCGGCCAGCAGGCCGAGCGCCGTCTGCGAGACGCACACGTGGGCCTCGATGCCGCAGACCAGCACCTGACTCCGGCCGTTCAGCGAGAAGCCGTCGGCATCGGCCGCCGAGAAGCAGACCTTCTCGAGCGGCTCGCGCGGGCAGGTGCTCGGCCACCTCGGGCACCGTGGCGCCCAGGCCCTTCGGGTACTGCTCGGTGGCCACCACCGGGACGCCCATGGCCTTGGCGCCCTCCACGAGGATGGCGGCGTTCTGGGCCGTGCGCTCGAAGTCGAGCACGGCGGGCCGGAAGGCCTCCTGAACGTCGACCACCAGCAGCGTGGTGTCTTCGCGTCTGAGCATCAGCGCACCGCTCCGATGGCAAAGGACCGCTCGCGGTAGGCCACCTGGCCCCCGGCGATGGTGAGCCGCACCTTGCCCCGCACGCGGCGCCCGGCGAAGGCGCAGTTGGACGAGCGGCTCTGGTAGCCGTTCTCCCCCACCTCCCACTCGGCCGCGAGGTCGACCAGGCACAGGTTGGCCGGGGCGCCCGCCTCGATGCGCGGGATCTCCAGCCCGAACGGCTCGCCGCCCGCGGTCATGCGCTCCACCAGCAGACCCAGGTCCAGCACGCCGGGCTCCACCAGCTCGGTGTACAGGGCGGCGAAGGCGCTCTCCAGGCCGGTCACGCCCATGGGCGCCAGCTCGAACGGCTGCTCCTTCTCCTCCTGCGAGTGCGGGGCGTGGTCGGTGGCCACGCAGGACAGCGACCCCCGAGCGCAGGCCCTCGATCAGCGCCTGGCGGTCGTCCTCGGAGCGCAGCGGCGGGTTCATCTTGAAGTGGGTGTCCAGCGAACGCACGTCGTCCTCGGTGAGGAGGAGGTGGTGCGGCGAGGCCTCGGCGGTCACCTGCACGCCGTCGGCCAGCCCCCGCTCGATCGCCTCCACGGACTCGCGCGCGGAGACGTGCTGAACGTGGATGCGGCCGCCCTCGTAGCGGGCCAGCAGCACGTCGCGCGCCACCATCGTCGACTCCGAGACCGAGGGGATGCCCGCCAGCCCGAGCGCGGTCGACGCGGCGCCCTCGTGCATGCGCGCCCCCGCGCGAGAGCGAGGGGTCCTCCTCGTGCAGGGCGAGCGTGCGGTTCGCCAGCCGCTGGTACTGCAGCGCTTGGCGCATGACCCCCGCCGAGCGCACCGGCAGGCCGTCGTCGGTGAACGCGAACGCCCCGGCGTCGGCCAGCTCGGCCATCTCGGTCAGGTCCTCGCCCGCCTGCCCGCGGGTGACCGCGGCGGTGAACCCGGTGGGGATGCGCGCCTCGGTGCGGGCTCGCTCGCGCAGGGCGCCGAGCACCGGCGCGGAGTCCACCACCGGGTCGGTGTTCGGCATGGCCAGGATCGCGCAGTACCCGCCCGCCGCCGCGGCGTGGGTGCCGGTGTCCAGGTCCTCCTCGTCCTCGCGCCCCGGCGTGCGCAGGTGCACGTGGGGGTCGACGAAGCCGGGGAAGGCGGTCAGGCCTTCGCCGCGCACCTCCTCGGCGCCCTCGGGAGCGTCGAGCGCGCCCGCCTCGCCCACTTTCGCGATGCGCCCGCCGCGTACGAGGACGTCGCCGTCGCGGTCCAGGCCCACGCGCGGGTCCATCAGGCGGGCCCCGCGGACCAGCACCGTGCCAGGAGCGGTCTCGGCGCGCTCGAGCGCCGGGTGGAGCAGTCCCTCGGCGCTCACGCGGGCTGGGGCTCCGTGGTCTCGCCCAGCGGGCTGCCGGGCCGGCGCTCGCCGGGTCCGTTGCCCCCGCCGCCGGCGAGCAGCTCGTACAGGACCGCCATGCGCACCACCACGCCGGACTCGACCTGCTCCACGATCAGCGCCTGCGGCGAGTCGATCACCTCGGCCGCCAGCTCGACGCCGCGGTTGACCGGCCCGGGGTGCATGAGCAGCTGGCCCGCGCCCAGGCGGTGGCCGTCGATCTGATAGCGGGCGGCGTACTCGCGCAGAGAGGGCACGAACGCGCCCTCCATCCGCTCGCGCTGCATACGCAGCGCGTAGACGACGTCGGCCTCGCCGAGGTCGTCGAGCGTGTGGCGCACCCGGCAGCCGAGGCTCTCGATGTCGCGCGGGATCAGCGTCGGCGGGCCGCACACGGTGACCTCGCAGCCCATGCGGGTGAAGGCCAGGATCCCCGAGCGGGCCACGCGGCTGTGCAGGACGTCGCCGACGATCCAGAGCTTCAGCCCCTCGAGCTTGCCGACCCGCCGCCGCAGCGCGTACAGGTCGAGCAGCGCCTGGGTGGGGTGCTCGTGCTTGCCGTCGCCCGCGTTGATAACGGCGGCGGGGCTCCAGCGGGCCACCAGCACCGCCGCGCCGGCGTGCGGGGAGCGGATCACGATCGCCGCCGGGTCGTAGGCCGACAGCGTGTGCACGGTGTCCTTGAGCGACTCGCCCTTGTCCACCGCCGAGCCCTGGGCCTTGATCGACACGAGGTCGGCGGACAGCCGCTTGGCCGCGAGCTCGAAGGAGGAGCTGGTGCGGGTGGAGGACTCGTAGAAGAGGTTGATCACGGTGCGGCCGCGCAGCGTGGGGACCTTCTTGATCTCGCGCCCGGAGACCTCGGCGAAGCTGGCCGCGCGGTCAAGGACGCGCTCGATGTCGTCGCGCGCGAGGTCGTTGACCGACAGCAGGTGGCGGTTCACGCGTGCTCCTCGTCGGCCACGGCGATCTCGACCGAGTCCTCCCCGTCCAGCTCGGCGAGCGAGACGTTCACCCGCTCGTAGCGAGCGGTCGGCAGGTTCTTGCCCACGTAGTCGGGGCGGATGGGCAGCTCGCGGTGGCCGCGGTCGGCCAGCACGGCGAGCTGCACCCGCTTGGGCCGGCCGTAGTCGAACAGGGCGTCGATGGCGGCCCTCACCGTGCGGCCTGTGTAGAGGACGTCGTCGACCAGGACCACCGTGGTGCCCTCGAGCGAGAAGTCGATGTGCGAGGAGTGCACCACCGGCTGGTAGTCCGGGCCCCGGATGCCGACGTCGTCGCGGTAGAAGGAGATGTCCACGTCGCCCAGCGGGACGGGCTCGCCCACCAGCTCGGCGATCTGGTCCCGGAGCCGGACGGCGAGAAGGGCACCGCGAGAGTGGATGCCGACGACGGCGATCCTCTCCCCGCCGCTCTGCTCGACGATCTCGTGCGCGATGCGGACCAGGATCCGCCGCACGTCCTCGCGGTCGAGCACCTCTTTCTCGCTCAAGTCACGTCCTTCCTGGCCTCTCGGGACCGGGTTAAAGGAACCTGGGCGAATGTAACAGGGGCGGCGGTAGGATCGCCGCCGTGCCGGGACGCCTTCGCCGTGCCGCCGCGGCGCTGCCTTCACGTCGCGCGGCGCCGCGCTCCGCCTCGTGTGCGGTGCCCGGTCAGCGCGGCGGCCGCCTGTGCTCCGGGTCGCCGCGCTCCGGTAGCGGCAGCTCGATCATGTCGAAGTCGTCGGGGATCACCGTGGGCTCGAACTCGGCCCGTGCCTCGTCACGCACCTGTTGCACCGGGTAACGCGCCGAGAGGTGGGTCAGGGCGAGCATCTTCACCTCGGCCGCAGCCGCCAGCGCGGCGGCGTCGCGGGCGGTGGAGTGGCGGGTCTCAGCAGCGCGTTCGGCGTCCTCGGTGGCGAAGGTGGCCTCGTGAACCAGCAGGTCGGCCCGGTGGGCCACGGCCCCCACCAGCTCCGAGGGGGCGGTGTCGCCGGTGAGCACCAGCTTGCGCCCGGGCCGGTCCTCGCCCAGCACCTGGTCGGGCGTCACGCCGCCGACCGCCTCGCCGCGCTGGAGGCGGCCGAAGTCCGGCCCGGGCTCCACCCCCAGCTCGCGGGCGCGCGCCTCGTCGAAGCGCCCGGGCCGCAGATCCTCCAGCAGCGCGTAGCCCTGAGCGGTCACCCCATGGTCGACCTCGAACGCGGCGATCCGGTAACCGTCACGCGCGAGCTCCTCGCCATGGTCCAGCTCGACGAGCCGGAGCTCGAATCCAAGGCGCCCGATCAGCGGCGCAAAGGTCTTGAACAGGCGCCCCAGCCCCGGCGGGCCGTACACGGTGAGAGGCAGCTCCCGCCCGCGCAGGTTGAAGGTCTTGACCATCCCGGGCAGCCCGAGCACGTGGTCGGCGTGGAAGTGGGTGATGAACACCTCCTCCAGCTCGACCAGGCCGACCGAGCGGGTGAGCTGGCGCTGGGTGCCCTCGCCACAGTCGAAGAGCAGGCGCTCCCCTCCCCTGCGCACGAGGGTCGCGGGCAGAGAACGGCGCGCCGAGGGCGTCGAGCCGGCCGTGCCGACGAACAGGACGTCGAGGTCCATGGCGAGGCCAACCTAGTCCAGTTGCAGGAGGGTGAAGGTCAGGCGGCCGTAGCGGGCCTCGGCCAGCCCCATCGTGTGGTGCGGGGCTCGGCGTCGCTCGGTCGGGCTTCCGGGGTTGAAGATCTGGAACCCGCCCTCCTCCTCGTGCAGGGGGATGTGGGAATGGCCGAACACCACAGCTTCCGCTTCCGGGAAGCGCCTGCGCAGGCGAGCCAGCCGGCCCTTGGCGGGGCCCGCGTCGTGGACAACCGCCAGCCTGGCCCCCTCCAGCTGCAGCTCCAACTGCTCCGGCAGGCGCTCGCGCAGCTCGGGAACGTCGACGTTGCCGTGCACCGCATGGACGGGCGGGCCCAGCTCCTCCAGCTCGGCCAGGACCGCGGGCCCGCTGATGTCGCCGGCGTGCACGATGAGGTCCGCCGCGCTAGAGCCGCTTCAGGCACGCCTCGGGGATCCGTCGCGATCCGCGCGGGAGATGGGTGTCGGAGATGATCGCCACCCGCACCGGACTATCCTCGGCGCCCGTGCGCGAGGGCTCCATGCGCAGCTTCTGGGACGACCGCGCCCGCGAAGACGCGCTCTACTTCGTCGACAACCGCCTCGCCTACGGCGATGCGGACGCCGACGCGTTCTGGAGCGGAGGCGAGGAGGACCTGCGGAAGCTGCTGGCCGCCTTCGGCATGAACCTCCAGAGCGCCGACACGGTAGTGGACATCGGCTGTGGTGTCGGGTCGGCTCACCCGCGCGGCGGCCGGCCAGGCGGGCGCGGTCGTCTCGCTCGACGTCTCGGGGAGCCCCGCTGGGCTGCGTCTCAGCCCTGTTGGGCCGCGCGCCGCGCGGTCAGGCGCACCCGGCATGGCTGGGGCCGCCATCGAGATCGAGGACGCCCGTGAAGCGGCGCGCCGCGGGTGCGCCGAGCTCGAGGGCGTCTTTGGCGAGGGCACCCAGTTCTGCGAACTGCTCATCGGCCGGCCCCGGTAGGCGCTGCATCTAGACTGGCGCGCGCAAGCGCCCGTAGCTTAGTGGATAGAGCGCTGCCCTCCGGAGGCAGAAGTCGCAGGTTCGAATCCTGCCGGGCGCGTCACCGAAAAGCCCTGCTCAAGCGCCGATTGGCCGCTCGACGGCCGTGTTGAACACGCGCGGCCGAATGTTGTTCTTCGCCGGGGCGCTGCCATTGCGGGTGGCGAAGACGAACCCGTCCGATCGGGCACCCGCGGGCTTGTGACGCGCGAGCGCTTCACGGACGGGCGGAAGAAGCTCGACGTAGCGGCCGCGTGCCGGCGTCGGTCTTGGACTTGCCTACCCGGAACCGGCCCGCCGCGAGATCCACGTCCCGCCAGCGAAGCGCACACAGTTCTTCGATCCGCAGGCCGGCGAAGACGAAGCACTCGAGGATCGCCCTCCGCGGGATATGCCTCCGGTCGGGTCGCGCCTCGGCGTCGAGCTGGAACCCGGCCTTAAGCAGCGCCTCGATCTGCTCCGCCCTGTCAGCCACACGGCTCGGGGCTTCGGCGCCTTGAGCTTGCGGCGACGGGGATTCACCCGCATCGGGTTACGCGCGATCAGCTCCCGCTCCTCCGCCACATCGAGGATCTGGCCGAGCCGGGTGAGCGTCTTGTTGATCTCCCCCGGGCTCAGCCTCCCCTCCCGAACCTTGGCCTCGCGGTAGCGATCGACCTCGGCCACCGTGATCTCCGAGAGCCGGTGAGCGTGGAGGTGTGGGAGGAGGTGGTCGGTGAGTTGCCAGCGGTAGCGCGCCACTGTGCCCGGGGCGAGTCCGGGCTCCATTGCCGCTAGCCACTCCGAGGCGAACTCGTGGAAGGTCGGGTCGGGCGTCGGCTCGACCGGCTCGCGCTTCGGCGGCTGCCAGATGCCGCGGCGCACATCCGCGAGGACGTTCTCCTCCGCCTGAACGGCCCTACTGAGGATGAGCTTCATGCGGTGCCCGTTTCGGTCGGAGCACCGGGCGAGCGGCGGCGGAAGGTCGCGGAAGTAGATTTCCGCGGCGCATCGGGGCCAACCCCTCCGGTGCCATGCCCCCGGCCGCTCCAACGGTGCGGGGGCGCTTAGTTGACGGGATCGACTCTAGGTCCTGGGGCCGTCGGGGGCAAGAGTCGTCGCCGGTATCGGTCCGCCTACACCCGAGGCACGCGTTTGCGGGGTGCGCGAACCCGATGTAGGTTCGTGCGACGGACTCGCCCAGCCCCGAACGAGGAGTTCCCATGCGCCAGCCGATCTCGACGTGGACGCGCGGGTCGGTCCCATCGTGGCGGTGGTGGCGCTGCTTGGCGCTGACGGTGCCGGGGATGGCGCCTGGCTCCAGCGATCCATGCACCCAGACGCTCTCTAATCCCGGGACGTCGATCGGCAGCTCGGGCCGAAACGTGATCTGCGGAACCGGTGGCAACGACAGGCTCGAGGGTCGCGAAGGCAACGACGAGTTGCGTGGTTTCGGGGGAAGTGACGACCTGCGAGGAGAAGGCGGCAACGACGAGCTGGGCGGCTCGGTGGAGATGACGTGCTGCGCGGCAATGCTGGCAATGACTCCATGGGCGGAAGCTCCGGCAACGACGACCTGGGTGGAGGAGACGGCGCAGACGTGATCGTGGGAGGCACGGGATTCGACTCCGTGTCGGACGGTGCAGGAGACGACACGATTCAGCTCCGGGACGGACAGCTTGATTCCATCGCCCTCCTCGACACCCCGTGTGACCCCAATGTCGCCGGGACCGACAGCCTCGACATGGACCTCTTCGACGCTGTTGTCGCCTTCCCCTCGATTCCAGGCCTGCTGCAGTTCCTGCTGATTAGAGATTGCGAGAAGATCACCATCGGCGCCGTCAATGAGGGGCCGAACGTCGTCATCTCGCGCCGCTCGCGGCGGGTCAGCCGGACCGGGCTGACCACGGTGCGGCTCAGGTGCCCGCGCTCGCTGTCTTCGCGTTGTCGCGGCAGGCTGAAGCTCCAGCTCGCCAGCCGCCGCTCGCTGCGCCGCAGGGCGGCGCGCACCCGCTACAGCATCCGACCGGGCAGCTCGCGCAGTGTTTCCGTGCGCCTCTCCCGAAGCGACCGGCGAACGCTCCGCCGACGCCGGCGGGTCAAGGGCCTGGTCACCTCCGTGGAGCAGGGACAGCACGGAAAGAAGACCACGCGCCAGGCGGTCAGGCTCAGGGCGCCGCGCTGAGCCAAGGGCTAGTAGTGGAAGTCGATCTCTACCCGCCCCATCACTAGCTTGAGCCAGCCGCCTCTTGGGGGGGCGTCCAGCCCGCATCGACAACCGCGACGGATGCAGAGTCAGCCTCACGTCGCCCACGTTGAGCTGGGGGGGTCCGGGTCCCAGCCGGCGATCTCGCCGGCCTCGATCTGTTCCCCCCGCAACTTGGCGAGAGCGCCTGGGTAGTCGAGCGCTTCGAAGGCCACACGCGGTCATGGGCGCCAGTCCGTGAGGTCCAGGGGGACCGACTCGTCGTCGAGGAAACTCCGCGTCGGGTGGTCCATGGGCGGCGGCTTGGGCTCGGGCGGCGGCTTGGGCGTCTCACGGCGCAGGCGCTCGAGGTCGCGGTCGGCTTCGGTTACCGCGCCCCGCAGGTGATGCTGGATCGCCTCATTCTTTGTGAAGGCTGCGTCGTCCCACGGCGCGCTCAGTGGCGTCTGCTCGACCTGGCCGTGCTCATCGATCAAGACCCTCCGGCCTGGTTGAACAGGATGCCGGCCTGCTCGCGCGAGGCGGCGACCACCACGGCTTCGGCATAGGGCGTCGTGACGAGGTGGAAGAGCGCCACCGCCGCGGCGCCGGTGGACTTCGAGTTCTTCTTCGGGACCGGTGCCGGCGAAGTAGTCCCGGAGCATCTGCTTCTGGAAGTCCTCGATCAGGAGCGGGCGACCGTCCTCGAGGTGCAGGTGGACCTCACAGAAGCGGACGAAGCGGTCAAGCTCAGACATGAGCCTGCTCTGCGGCGATTGCCGCGAGGGGGGGCGGGTAAGGTAGCCCCATGCTGAAGCGGCTCGCACAACTCGCGCTCCTCAAGCGAGCCATTGAGTGGTGGCGAGCGCGTCGCGCGCGTCGGCCACGCTGATCTGAGCTTCGCCACGCCCTAGCCACGCGCGGCCCTCCTGGCCTTCAGCTCATCGAACTCGTCGGCGGGCTCCTGCTCGGGCGCGTCCTTGGCCCCCAACTGCTCATGACGAAGCTTCATTGCGGCCACGCTGCCCTTGCGAGCGGCCTCGGAGACGACGCGGGCCAGCTCGTCGGCGTCCATCGGCTCGGGCCGCTCGTCGGCCCCACGGCGCGCCTGCTCGATGCGCTGCGCGAACTCGGCGTACTCGCCTCCGGACTCTCGTCGGCCGCGCGTGATCCAGCCCTTGACGGTCTTCTCGCGGACGCCGATCGCTCCGGCGGCGTCCGCAAGGGAGACGCCGGAAGCGACACGCTCGATGAGTGCGCCGCGGGCCTCTGGGGTGAACCTGGTGGCGCTCACGGCTCACTTCCCGCTGGGATACTGAGCGGGCGATGTCGCAGGCGAATGTCGAGGTCTTCAAACGCGCGTTTGACGCGATCAACCGCGGAGATGCCGAAGCGCTGCTTTCGGAAGTCCACCCCGAGGTTGAGTGGCATCCGGCGATCCTGATGGCGCTGGGAGGGAGACAGACGATGTACCGGGGTCACGAGGGCGTCCGTGAGTGGCTCCGAGACCTGTACGCGATCCTGTCCGAGTTTCACGCCGACTACCCGGAGGTCCGGGACCTTGGCGACCGGGTGGTGGCAATCGGCCAGGTCCGCGCGCATGGCAGGGCAAGCGACGCCCCGATCGAGTCGCCTCACGGCACGGTTGTCGAGTTCAAGGACGGAAAGGGATTTCGGATTCGCACCTACCTCGACCCCAAAGAGGCCCTCGAAGCCGTGGGGCTGTCGGAGTAGGCGACGTCGGAGAACGCCGCCGAGCTCTTTGGCTCGCTTGCGAACTGTGCCGAGTGGCCCTAGCGTGGCGCCACCCGGACTCGGAGGCTGCCCATGCCCGCGAAGTGCCTGGATTACCTGCGGCGACATCACATTGCCCTGATCGCACTTTTCGTGGCGCTGGGAGGAACCTCCTACGCGGCCGCCACTGGCTCGATCGACAGTCGGGAGATCAAAAACAACACCATCCGCGGCAAGGATGTGCGCAACAACTCGCTCACCGGAAGAGATGTCCGCGGAATTCGCTCGGGTGACGTTGCCGACGCCTCGCTGCTGTCGCGCGACTTCGCTCCCGGGCAACGCCTCAAGGTGCCAGGGGCGCCACAGCCCCCCAGGACCCCGGGGTGCCCCGGGAGCCAAGGGCGACCAGGGTGATCCCGGCGTCGTCGGGGGCCTCACCGTTCAGCGCCTTGATGTGGCGCTGAACGACGCCACCGCGGTAGCCAACTCGGTCCCGTGCCCAGCGGGCCACAAGATCATCAGTGGCAGCGCCAACGTGTCCGACGGCGCCGGTGACGCCTACATCACCGTCTCGCGGCCCTCCCAGAGCGCCAACCAGCTCGTCCCAAACTCCGGCGAGGGTTTCGACCGCTGGCGCGGGGCGGCCGTGAACCCGGCCGGCGGTAGCGGAAACATGACTCTGCGGATCTGGGCAATCTGCACTCCGGGCGAGCAGCAGTCGGTGCCGAGCGGACCAGGCGGCGTGGACGACTGACCCGCCAGACCGGGGGCTGCGGTTCGGGACGGCATGCTCGTTCGCGTCCCCAATACCCGACCAAGGCCGAGGCCCTCGAAGCCGTGGGGCTGTCGGAGTAGCGCCTGGCTCATGCGCCCGGCCCCTCGTCGCCGCTCGGCGCTCGGCGTCAGGCAGCCGACGGGGCATCACGCGAGCGCGGGGTTGGGTCACCCTCGGGGTCCGTTCCGGGCCCTGACCCCAAGGGGTACGCGTGCGACCCGTGCCGGGGAGCCGCCATGAGCATTCTTGTTGCTTTCAGCTCGGTCGTCGCCCGCCACCATCGTGCCGTACGGCGAGACGATATGCCGGCGGGAGGATCAGGGTGATTTCCCGCCCGAGGCGCGAATACCACTGGCCTTTATGGTCGACGCAACCTCCATGCCCTCGAGCTGTGGGAGTCCCGGGAGAACTTCGATGCCTTCGTGGAGCGCCTGATGCCGGTGCTGGCCGTAGGCCCGCTTCAACCCGGGCGAGCCCGAAGGCCTCCAGGTCCACAACATGATCAGGCCCTAGCGCGGCAGCCGCCGTGCTCCCGTAGCGGTCACGACCGCGCGACGCCTTAAGCGCCAGGTCCACCCGCCCACGCGCCCAATCCGGGTCTCGATGCCGGCGCGATTGGCTGGCGGCCTGAGCGGAGGCAGGTTGGACGGCCGGTGTTCCGCCTAGCGCGAAGTCGAGCAGGTGGTCGCCCACATCCGCACCCGGTCTGCCGCAGAGGTGGAGCGGCGCTGATCGCGGTTCAACACCCGGCGGCGAGCTCTCGGCAGGCCCGGACCTACTCATCCCGTTCGGAAGTGTTCTCGACCTCCCTAGCGGCTCCTCGGAGGTCTGGCGCGATCTCCCGACACGGAGAAGAAGAGCAAGGTCGGCCCGCCGGGTCCCTGCTAGCAGCGGTACCCGGCGACATCTCAGCGGAGGGTCGGTGACCCGCGGCGGCGGTGAACGCCCCCTCGGGGGAGGGTCGCTCGAAAACCAAGCTGGAACCCCCGCAGCCCACTGGGGGCTGCGGGGGCCGCACGGTGGCGTGACCCTCCGTGCACAGATCAGAACGCGAGTCGCTGTTCAAGGTTGACTGGTTTTCCTGAATGTGGGGTAGACCGCGCGCAGGTGGCGTGGCCCTCTTCGTGCGGACGGTGAAAGCCGAAGCACGGGAGGAGGTGAAGAGAGTGAAGAAGCGCATCGCGTTGCTCCTGTCGGCCATGGCGCTGGCGGCGAGTGGAGTGGCAGGAGCCGCCTCGGCGGCAGTTGACGTTGGTCCGGGCAAGGGAAACCCGGACACGAACCCGACGGGCAAGTGCTCGCCCGGGCAGAACAAGGACACGTCTCCGGGCGGGCTCAAGAAGTGCCCCGAGTAGGCGGTTGAAATCGTGGTCATGCCATGGCCGACGCGCCATGGCCTGACCGCTACGACGCAGAGGAGCAAGAGATGAGCAAGGGACGCAAGACCATGGCTGCCCTGTTGGCGGCCGCAGCGCTCGGCGTGGCGGCAGTACCGGCCGCGACGGCCAGCCCCTCCCCGCCGACCAACGGCGGCAACGGAGCGGGTAGCAGCGGCCAGTGCACCGGCAACCCCGACGACCGGCCCGCGTCGTGCAACAGCGCGACCTCGAAGGGCCCCAACGCAGTGCCCAGGTAGGACGCAGGCCAACAAGAGGCTCACTCTCAAGGAGGAGAGGCATGAGGAAGAAGACGGCAGCCGTGCTCAGCATCTGTGCGCTCGGGCTCGTCTCGGCGGCACCGGCGTTCGCCGGTCCCAACGAGGGTCCGGGTAACGGAGGCGGTCAGAGCAAGCAGTGCACCGGTCCACAGGCCGACCGGCCGGCGAGCTGCAACAGCCAGGGCGGTCCCGGCGACCAGGGCAACAACTAGCCAGGTCGGACGCGCGTTGGGCACCAGGGCCACGCCAGCAAGGTGGCTCCTGGGCCCTCGCGCTGTCCCCTTGCGCGACACCCGAGCTTCGCCTACCCAGGGCCGGGTGGACCACCGTCTGGCCTCTCCGGTCGCTTGTGGGGGCCAAGTCCGGGCATCCCCCCTCCCCTCCGCGGGATACTGGACGGGCGATGTCGCAAGTCAGCCCCGAGTTGCAGGCGCTGGCCGACACGGCGTATGGCGCGCTCAACGCTGGCGACCTGGAGGGCTTTCTGGCCTTGGTGGCCGAGGATGTTGAGTTCACGTCGATGGTCGCGGAAGCCGAAGGCATGACCTTCCGGGGCCACGCTGGCGTAAGTGCCTGGTGGAGCACCTTGGGTGATGCTTTTCAGGGCCTGAGCTGGGAAGTGCTCGAGCTCTGGGGGTCCGGCGAAGCGGGTGTCGTCAAGTTCCGAATAACGGGCACTCTCGCCGGTATGGAGGTCAGCCAAACCGAGTGGCAGGCGGTCAAGCTGCGAGCAGGAAAGATCGCATGGTGGGCTCCCTACCGCAGCGAGCGCGAGGCCCTCGAAGCCCTGGGGCTGTCGGAGTAGGCGATGTCGCGGGAGAACGTGGAGGTGGTGCGCTCCATCTATGCAGCCTGGCTGGCGGATGAGTCCGCTCGCGACTTCATCGACCCCGACGTCGAATACGTGAACCCGCCGGACGCAGTCGAGCCCGGGACGCGCCACGGGCGCAAGGCTTTCGCCGGCATCCGCGGCGCATACGACGACGTGAGGGTCGAGCCACAAGAGTTCGTCGACGCGGGAGACGACGTCGTTGTCGTCGCCCGGATCACGGGCCGGGGTCGCGCAAGCGGCGTGGACATCGACTGGCGCCAGGGCTACATCTGGACCATCCGGGGCGGTAAGGGCATTCGCTTCCGCTGGTTCAGCACACCCGAGCAGGCCCTTGAAGCGGCGGGGCTGTCGGAGTAGGACCTCACGACCTCGCCCGCCCGGCCTCCGCCGGATCGTCCCGCGAGCACTCTCCCGGCAGAGGGACTTCTCCCTCCGGAGGCGCTGCTTCTCGGATCAGCCGGCAAGCGCCCGCTGGTACCAGGCCCAGGTCTCTCGCAGCCCCTCGTCGAGTTCGTGACGGGGGGCCCAGCCGAGCTCCTCTCGAATCGCGGTCGAATCGAGAAACTGCCGATCGATCTCGCCGGGAGGCGTGCCCTCCCCCTGCACGTCGGGCTCGACTTCGCGGCCGGAGACCCTGATCAGCCGCGTCACGAGCTCGGAGACGGACACCGGCCGGCCCGCACCCGCGTTCCAGGCCCGGCCGTGGAACTGCGGGTTCTCGAGCGAGGCGCTCACGGTCATATACGCCTCGACGGCGTCGGCGACGTAGATGTAGTCGCGCTCCGGCGAGCCGTCCGAGCGAATCACGGGACGCTCGCCGCGCACGAGCGCCCGTGCGGTGTCGGGAACGATGCGCGACCAGTTGATGTCCCCGCCCCCGTAGACGTTGGCCAGCCTCGTGACCGCTACCGGCATCCCGTAGCTCGACGAATACGAGCGCGCGATCATGTCGGTGCAGGCCTTCGACACGTCGTACGGGAACATCGGCTGCAGGGGGAAGTCCTCGCGGTAGGGCAGCTCATCGTGCGACCCGTAGGCCTTGTCGGAGGAAGCAACGACGATGGAGTCGACCCCGGGCCCTACGACGTCGAATGCCCGGCAGGCCTCCAGCAGGTTGTAGGTGCCGCGGACGTTGGTCTCCCAGGTCGACAGCGGCGAGCGGTTCGCGGTGCCGACGATGGTCTGCGCGGCGAGGTGGAACACATGGCGGACATCGTGCTCATTGAGCACGCGCAGCAGCGCCTCGTAGTCGGAGATGTCGGCCAGCGCCACCGTGCAGCGCGACTCGATTCCCTCGCTTCGGAACCGCTGGCGGGCTCGACGTCGCGGCGCAGGGTTACGACGCGCGCCCCCGCATCGAGCAGCGCTTCCGCGAGCCAGGCCCCCACGAACCCCTGCGCACCTGTCACCAGGATGGTTTTGTCCGTCCAGTCGGTCATACCCTCGGCGACGCCAGTACCGCCGCATGCGGAACACCGACCCCCCGCATCAGAAGACGCTGGATCAAGCGCGTTCGGACACGCGCAAGACCCGGTGGACTGCAGACCGCGGCTCGCTTCCGCGAGGAGGACTTCAACCGCGCGGTGGAGGAGTCCCTGGTCCGGGCTAGCCGCCGGCAACGGCGGGAAGGATCGTGACCTCGTCGCCGTCCTCGACGTTCGTGTCGAGCCCGTCCAGGAAGCGGATGTCCTCGCCGCCCACGTACACGTTCACGAAGCGCCGGAGGTCGCCGTCCTCGGCGATCCTCTCGCGCAACCCGTCGTAGCGGCTGTAGAGCCCGTCCAGCACCTCGCCGACGGTCGTCGCGTCGTCGACCGAGGTCTCGGAGTCGCCGGCAGTGACGCTGCGCAACTGGGTCGGGATCTTGACGGTGACGCTCATCGGCGCGGCCAGTCTAGCTTGGCTTCACGATGCCGCAGGCGAGAGCCCCACGGCTTCTTCGAAGGCGTCGGTCCGTGGCTCGATCTCGCTCACCTCGAAGGAGCCGCGCACGGCGTCCAGCGTCTTCAGCCCCTCGCCGGTGATCACGGCCACGACCCGCTCGTCCGAGTCGATGTCGCCACGCTCGGCGAGCTTCCTGAGCGTCGCGACCGTCACGCCGCCGGCCGTCTCGGTGAAGACCCCGGTCGTCTCGGCGAGCAGCCGGATGCCGTCGCGGATCTCGTCGTCGTCCACGCTGTCGATGCCTCCGCCGGAGTTGCGGGCGAGCTCGACCGCGTAGGGCCCATCGGCGGGATTGCCGATGGCCAGCGACTTGGCGATCGTGTCGGGCTTGACCGGCCGGCACACGTCGTGGCCGTCGCGGAAGGCATTGGCCACCGGGGCGCAGCCCTCGGGCTGAGCGCCGTTGAAGATCGGCCCGTCGCTCTCGAGAAGCCCGACCTCGCGCCATTCCTCGAAGCCGCGCGAGATACGCGTGAACAGCGATCCCGACGCCACCGGGGCCACGATGCGGTCCGGGGTCTGGAAGCCCAGGTCCTCGGCGATCTCGAACGCCAGTGTCTTCGAGCCCTCCGCGTAGTAGGGCCTGACGTTGACGTTGACGAACCCCCACTCGCGCTCGGCGGACAGCTCGGTGCAGAGCCGGTTCACGTCGTCGTAGTTGCCCCGGACGGCGACGACGTTCGTGCCGTAGACGCCCGTGGCGAGCACCTTCTGCTCCTCGAGGTCGGCCGGGATGAAGACGTAGGACTCGAGGCCCGCGGCGGCGGCGTGAGCGGCCACGGCGTTGGCCAGGTTCCCCGTCGAGGCGCAAGCGACGACGGAGTAACCGAGCTCCTGAGCCTTGGCCAGCGCCACGCTCACCACGCGGTCCTTGAAGGAGTGCGTGGGATTGGCCGCGTCGTTCTTGACCCACACCTCGCGGACCCCCAGCTCCTCGGCCAGGCGGTCAGCGCGGATGAGCGGGGTGCACCCGGTGGGCAGGCCGCCGCGAGGTGGCCGCTCGAAGGGCAGGAAGTCGACGTAGCGCCACAGCGTGCGCGGGCCGGCCTGGATCCTGCGCCGGACCTCCTCCGCGTCCAGGCGCGAGAAGTCGTAGCTGACCTCTAGAGGCCCGAAGCACCTCTCGCATACGTAGCGGGCGCCCAAGTCATATTCGCTCCCGCATTCCTTGCACTGCAGCGCCTCTACTGCCATTAAATGTCCCCTTCCACGTCGAAAGCCTCCGCCGCTACCTGTGACGGAGGCCTGTGAAGGGGCCTCGTCACATCTCGATGGAATTGGCACCGTTCCCGCGGCTAAGCCGCGTAGATGGTTGCCGGGGTTTCGCCGGGCCATGTCCCTCCACCCCTCTCGATGCAACGGCTATGTAGTTGGCGGGAGCATAACAAGCCGCACCGGCGCGTTTCACAGCAGGGGCGAGCGATAGCGCGCGGTGCCACGAATCAGGGCTACCAAGCCCACCCCGTCCGCGGCGGCTCCCACGGCGAGGGCCGCCAGCCCGTGCCCCCGGCCTCCCGCCAGGCGAGGCGACCGTAGGGAGCCCAGCCCACCAAGGGCAGCGCAGAGCGAGCGAGCAGCGAAGCCAGCGAGGCGACCCCGAGTCGAACGCCGCGGTCCGGCGGGAAAGGAACACGCGCGCGAAGAACATCGTCTCCCGCAGCTCCGGCATCCGGCGGGCGATCGCCGGGAAGTAGACGAGCCGGCGCCGTTCGGAGATGAAGCCCGCCGGGCCCCGGGCGAAGACCTCGTGGTGCGCCAGCGCGCCGGGGGCGAATCGCGTGCGTGCTCCGCGGCGGCGCGCGTGCCAGCCGAACCACACGTCCTCGGCCATCAGCTTCCCGATCGCCACCGGAAGCCAGTCCTCGAAGCCCGCCGACCTCGTCGAACAGCCGCCGCGTCACGAACAGGTTGGCGGTCTGCCACAGCCCGACGTCGTCGAGGACCCACAGCGTCCTGTCGTAGGGTCCGACGGCCACCGCGGGGTCGGGGCGGACGGCGCCCTGGACCAGGTCAGCCTCGCCCAGCGAGCGCAGGCCCTCGCGCAGCCAGCCGCGCGTCGGTAGCAGTCGGCGTCGAGCCCGCGAGCTCGCCGACGCGCTGCTGCACGCGGCCCCGACCCCCGGGTGATCACCAGCCACCCTGGCCGACCCACGAGGGCTACCGAGGAAGGCCTTCGGATCGTCCGGCACTGGCGCCCGCCGTCCGCCCGCTGGAGCGCCGCAACCTCGAGCGGCACCTCACGCACGTCCCCTTCTCGTACGCGTCGCTGCGTGCGGACCGCTTCGATGTGGCTCAGGCGATGTTCGCGACCGACGCCCAGGCCGCGGGCCGGTGGCCGGAGCGGACCGGACGGCCTTCGGTGTTTCTCGTTCATGGGCATCCCCGCCCTGGCGACGGCCCTGCTCGAGGCGCTCGAGCTCTCCCAGGCCCTCGGAACGACGGAGGCCTGCCGCCGGCGCGCGGAGGAGCTCTCCATCGAGCGCTGCGTCGAGGCCCATCTGAGGCTCTACGCCGAGCTGCTCGGCTCCTGAGCCGAACACGCGCCGTTCAAAGGTCTCGGCTGTCGAGCGCGTTGAGGCGGTTGTGCATCCGGACCAACTCCCTGAACGCCGTCAGGATCACTTTCGGGCTGGCGCCGTGCGACTCGCCGGCGGATCGCGGCCGATGATGCACGCCCACCTCCACCACGCTCGCGCCCCGGCGGCCCAGCTTCACCATGAGCTCGGTGTTCACCATTGCGCCGACCGACTCGATGTCCACGTCGGAGAGCCTGCGCCGATCGAAGAGCTTGAAGGCGCAGTCGATGTCCCGGACCGGCACGTAGAACAGGACGCGCACGAGGAGGTTCCAAGCTCGCGCGTTGAGCCTTCGCCCGAGCGGGTCGTGGCGCTTGAGCCGGTAGCCGGCGACGACGTCGACGGTGCCCGCGAACGGCAGGAGGCGCTCCATCTCGGCCAGGTCGAACTGCAGGTCTGCGTCGGTGAAGAAGACGAACTCCATCCCGCTCTCCAGGAAGCCCGTCTTGAGCGCCTCTCCGTACCCGCGGTTGCCTCCGTGGCGGATGACCCTCACCCGCGGCTCGTCGCGCGCGAACGCGTTGACTATCTCGACCGTGGCGTCGGTCGAGCCGTCGTCCACCACGATCACCTCGTAGTCGTCGAAGAGGCGCCCCGCGTGCCTGGTCGCCTCCTCCAGCGCGCGACCGATGTTCGGCGCCTCGTTGTATGCGGGCAGCACCATCGACACCCGCAGGCGGAAGTCGTCGCTCCACCTGCTCGGAGGCCTCATCGGCGCGCGATGATAGAGGCCGCGGCGCGGCCTGCGCACGCGGAGGGGCCGCGCTCGTGGCTATTTTGGCGCGGTGGCCGGCCACGTCGCTGAACGGCTGTTCGGAGATCCTGAGGGCCGCGAGACACCGCGAGCCACGTCCCGCGAGATCCTCGTCCAGCTCCTGGCGCTTCGTGTGCTCGGGCCGCGTCACGTCGCTCCCCGGGTGCCGCTCTCGCGCTTCTGGGGAGGCGGCGCGGGTCGACGCGACGATGCGGGTGGGTCCCGGTGAGGGGATCATCCGAGATGGGCACGTACGAAGTTCCCGGCACCGAGGGGCCCGATCCGGCTGATCGGCCTACCCACGCAGGTGGTCGAGTTCTTCTTCCCTTACCAGTACGCGCTTCGCCGCGGCGGTGTGGTGATCGCGCCCGAGCCGGGCGACGTCGTCGTCGATGGCGGCAGCGAGATGGGCGACACCACCCTGCTGGTCGCCGACCGGTGGGGCCCCGGACGTCGCGTCGCGTGTTGCGAGTTCGACGAGCGCGACCTCGGGCAGCTGCAGCGCAACCTCGTTGCCAACCCGGCGCTGGCGGAACGGGTGCAGCTGGTCGAGCACGCGCTGTGGGACGCGCCCGGCGAGGAGCTGACGTTCTCCCCGGCTACGCGCCCACGTCATCGGCAACGGTGAGCAGAGCGTGACCGCGACCTCAGTCGACGCCCTCGTCCAGTCCGGCGAGCTGAAGCGGGTGGACTTCCCCAAGCTGGACGTCGAGGGAGCGGAGGAGCGTGCGCTGCGCGGCGCCCGCGCCTCGCTCGAGCGCTTCCGGCCGAAGCTGGCGGTGTCGGAGCTACCACTTCCTGGAGGACCTCGTCACCTTGCCGCGGCTCGGTGGCAGAGCTGGAGCTCGGCTACGGGCTCTACCTCGATCACTTCACGCCCTCCTTGGAGGGTTAGACTCGAGTCGGATGCCGGTTCCCGACGACGACCCGCTCAGTAGCCATGCCGAGCCTTCCCAGGCCCAGGCTCAGGCGCACGCGAGCCGCCGTCGGCGGTCCGCCCGCTCCTGACCTAGAGCCCAATGTCGAGGAGGTCCAGGCGCCCGGCGCTGCGCTGGCTGGACATCGAGACCCCGCGTCCCGTCGAGCGGGCCTGGCTGGAGGAGCACTTCGACTTCCACCCGCTGGACTACGAGGACGTCCTGTCGCGCAATCAGCGGCCGAAGATCGACGAGTACGACGACTACCTGTTCATCGTCCTGCACTTCCCGGTGTTCGACAAGTCGGTGGGGCGCCTGAACGCCACCGAGCTGGACATCTTCGTCGGGCCCGACTACCTGATCACGCTGCCCAACAGCCCGCTGCCCCCCGTGCAGTACCTGTTCGAGCGCTGCCGCTCCTCCGAGGACTCGCGCGACGCCCTGATGTCCAAGGGCTCGGGCTACCTCCTCTACAAGATCGTCGACGACTGCTTCGACTACTGCTTCCCGATCCTGCGCAAGATCGGGAACAAGCTGGAGCGCATCGAGCAGGAGATCTTCGAGGGCCGCTCCGAGGAGGTCGTGCGCGAGATCTCCAACGTCAAGCAGGAGATCATCAACTTCCGCAAGGTGATCCGCCCGCAGCGCACCGTGCTTCGCGACCTCGAGCGCACCAAGCAGCGCTACCTGGCCGACGACCTCGACGTCTACTTCGACGACATCGTCGACGCCTCGGAGCGCATCTGGGACATGCTCGAGAACTACAAGGAGGTCATCGAGGCGCTCGAGGACACCAACGAGTCGGTGCTCGCCCACCGCGTCAACGACGTCCTGCGCGTGCTGACCGCGTTCAGCGTCGTGATCCTCCCCCTCACCCTCGTGGCCAGCATCTGGGGCATGAACGTCGGCGTGCCGGGCGAGGGCGACACCGGCGCCTTCTGGGTGATCATCTCGGCGATGGTCGCCCTGCTGGTGGGCATGCTCGCCTTCTTCCGAAGGCGTGGCTGGCTCTGATTACGCGCCTCTAGAGTCCCCGCCCGTGCCCGAGGTGGACCCGAGCATCTTCAAGGCCTACGACGTCCGAGGGTTGTACCCGGACCAGATCGATGAGGCCGTCGCCTACCGGGTCGGGCGCGCCTTTGCGCGTGTGCTCGCCGACCTCGAGGGAACCACGCCGGGCGAGCTACAGGTGGGGCTCGGGCGGGACATGCGGCTGTCGGCTCCCGAGCTCGCCGACCGCTACGCCCAGGGGCTGATCGACGAGGGCGCGCACGTCGTGGACGTCGGGATGGTGGGCACCGAGATGCTCTACTTCGCCGTCGGCTCTCGCGGCCTCGACGGGGGGCTGATGTGCACGGCCTCCCACAACCCCAAGGCCTACACCGGCGCCAAGCTCGTCCGGCGCGGCTCCATCGCCCTGTCCGGAGACTCGGGCATCGGGGAGATCCGCGACCTGGTCGCCGAGGGCGAGCCGGGGCCGCCCGTCGACCAGCCGGGCGAGCGCGAGCACGTCGAGGTCGGGCAGGAGTTCCGCGAGGCCGCGCTGAGCTGGATCGACCCCAAGGCGATCGAGCCGACGCGGGTGGTTCTCGACGGCGGCAACGGGATGGCAGGCCCAATGGTCGGCCCCGTCCTCAACCAGCTGCCGCTGGACCAGGTGCCGACCTACTGGGAGCCCGACGGCAACTTCCCCGACCACGAGCCCAACCCGCTGCTCGAGGAGAACCGGCGCTTCATCATCAAGAAGGTGCGCGACGCCGGCGCGCAACTCGGCATCGCGTGGGACGGCGACGCCGACCGCTGCTTCTTCATCGACGAGACCGGCACCTTCGTGGACGGCGACTTCCTCTGTGCGCTGCTGGCCGAGGCTGTCCTGGCCAAGGAGCCGGGCGCGGCGATCCTCTACGACGTGCGCGCGAGCCGCGCGGTCCGCGACCGCGTCGAGGCCGCCGGCGGCACAGCCCACGTCAACCGCGTGGGCCACGCCTTCTTCAAGACCCGCATGCGCGACGAGGGCGCGGCCTTCGGCGGCGAGGTCTCGGGCCACTACTACTTCCGCGACTTCTACAACGCCGACTCCGGCACGCTGCCGGCCCTGCTGGTGCTCGAGCTGCTCTCCTCGCGGGGCGCGACGCTGGGCGAGCTGCTCGAGCCGCTGCGCTCCAACTACTTCATCTCGGGCGAGATCAACTCCGAGGTCTCAGACCAGGAGGCCAAGATGAACGAACTGGCCGAGCGCTACTCGGACGCCGAGCTGTCCTGGCTCGACGGCGTGTCGGTCGACTACGAGGACTGGCACTTCAACGTCCGGCCCTCCAACACCGAGCCCCTGCTGCGTCTCAACCTGGAGTCGCTCTTGTCCGCCCAGCACATGGAGGAGAAGCGCGACGAGGTGCTAGAGCTGATCCGGGCCTGAGCGTCCGCCAGGACCAGCGAACGGAGCCCGACCCCTACGCGCCCGCCGCGGCGCAGGGCATCCACCGCATCGCCGTCCCCACGCCGTTCGCGGTGGGCCGGGTCAACGTCTACCTGATCGAGGACGACCCGCTGACCTTGGTCGATGCGGGGCCCAACTCGGGCTCCTCCTTCGACGAGCTCCAGCGCGGCATCGAAGCGCGCGGCCACCAGCTCGAGGACATCGAGCTGGTGATCCTCACCCACCAGCACATCGACCATCTGGGGCTGGTCGGGCTGGTGGCCAAGCGCTCGGAGGCCGAGGTCGCGGCCATCGACGTCGCCGTGCCCTTCGTCTCGCGCTTCGGCGACGAATCCGAGGCCGACGACGAGTTCGCCCGCCAAGTCATGCTGCGCCATGGCATCCCGGAGGATGTGGCAACCGCGTTACAGGCCGTGTCGCGCAGCTTTCGGGGATGGGGCGCTCCGGTCGACGTGACCCGTCCGCTGCGTGACGGCGAGGTGGTCGAGTTGCGCGACCGCAGCCTCCAGGTCTGCTTTCGGCCCGGCCACTCGCCCACCGACACCGTCTTCCTGGACCACGAGCGGAAGACCCTTCTGGCCGCCGATCACCTCCTCAAGCACATCTCTTCCAACCCCCTGATCACTCGCCCACGCGAGCCCGGCGCCACCGATCGACCCCAGGCGCTGGTCACGTACCTGGAGTCCCTGCGGCGGACAGCGGAGATGGACCTCGAGCTGGTGCTGCCAGGACACGGCGACCCGATCACGGACCACCGCGAACTGATCGAGGAGCGCTTCCGGATGCACACCCGGCGGGCGGAGAAGCTGTACGGGCTCATCGCCGAGCGCCCGCGAACCGCCCACGAGCTCGCCCAGGCGCTGTGGGGCAACATCGCGGTGACTCAGGCCTATCTGACCCTCTCGGAGGTTCTGGGCCACACCGACCTCCTGCTCAACGAGGGACGGGTGCGCGAGGTCGAGGTCGACGGCGCAGTCCACTTCGAGGCGACCCCGCCCGGCGGGTAGGGGTTACCCTTGACCGGTGACGGCCAGCCGCACGCTCGCCATCGGCCTCGCGCTGGCCGCGATCGCACTCGCCGGCGCGCCGTCCGCCGGCGCGGCCCCGCGCAGCTTCTACGGGCTTCAGGCGTGGACCACACCAAGCAACGGCGAGCTGATCCGAATGCACCGCGGCGGTGCGGGCACCTACCGCTTCGCGCTGCTCTGGCCGGTGGTCGAGCCCCGACGTGGCGCCCGCCACTGGGCGGCTTACGACCAGGTGGTCGCCAGCGTCGCCCGCGCCGGCCTGCGCATGCTCCCCGTGCTGAGCGGGTCCCCACCCTTCGCCGCGCGGAAGGCTCAGTACCCACCGCGCTCCCGTAGCGGCAAGCGGGCTTTCGCGCGCTTTGTGCGCGATGCGGTGAGGCGCTACGGACGACGTGGACGGTTCTGGCGCGAGCGGCCCGATGTCCCGAAGCGGCCCATCACGGCGTGGCAGATCTGGAACGAGCCCAACTACCCGGCGTACTGGAACGGGCGGCCAAGCGCCCGTGGCTACGTGAGCATGCTGCGGTCGGCTCGGTCGGCCATGAAGAAGGGCGACCGGCGGGCAAAGCTGGTGACGGCGGGCCTGCCGCAGACCCGCAACCGCAAAGGCGTTCCCATGACCCGCTACCTCAGGGCGCTCTATCGCAGGCGGGGCCGGCGGCTGTTCGACGTCGTCGCCGTGAACTCCTACTCACGCACCGCAAGCGGCGTGATCGGCACGGTCAAGCGGGCGCGGTCGGTCATGCGCCGCGGGGGCGATCGCCGCAAGCAGGTCTGGGTCACCGAGGTCGGCTGGGGCACCGACGGCCGGGCCAACGGCTTCTCGGCCGCCTACAAGACCACCCAGGCCGGTCAGGCCGCGCGACTGTCCGGTATCTACCGCGGGTTCGCCAGGGCCCGCCGGCGCTTGAGGGTGGGCATGGTGGTCTGGTTCTCCTGGCGCGACCGCGCGCCCGCTGCGGGGAGGACAACTGGTGGGGGATCAACACCGGGCTGTTCTCCCGCTCGGGAGCCCCCAAGCCCGCGTGGCAAGCATTCGCCCAGGTGAGCGGCGGAAACGCGGGAGCCGGCTCGTTCTGCCCCGCCCCTGCGAACCCCACCCCGAGCCTTCCGCCCGCGCCGCCGCCCAGCGCCGGTGACGGCGGGGGTGGGCGGTGGCGGCGGGGCGGTGGCGGCGGTGGCGGGGGCTGCACTCTCATCATCATCTGCTGATTCGAGCACGCGCTCAGGTAACTCGGCGCCCCGGCCGGGGTTGATCGTTCGTGGCCACGATCGAACGCGCCGAGGAACTCGCGGAGCGCCTGCTTCCCGACCGAACGCCCCAGCGCCGGATGCTGGTGATCGTGAACCCCTACGCCACCACGGTCTCCGACCGGTTGCGCAACCTCGTGGTCTACGCGCTGCAGTCGCGTTACTCGGTCGAGGCGATCGATACCGAGAAGCGCGAGCACGCCACCCAGCTCTGCCGGGAAGCGGCGCAAGAGGGCTACGACGTGGTGGTGGCCTTCGGCGGCGACGGCACCGTCAATGAGGCGGCCAACGGCCTGGTGGGCACCGATACCCCCCTGACCTGCCTGCCGGGTGGGGCCACCAACGTCTACTGCCGCATCCTCGGCATCCCCGACGACGTGGTCGACGCCACCGAACACCTGCTGGGCATGGCCGACGCCTGGAGCCCCCGCCGCGTCGACCTCGGGCGGGTCGACGGCCGGCACTTCCTGTTCGCTTCTGGCGTGGGGCTCGATGCCTCGGTCGTCGAGCGGGTGGACTCCCACCCCTACCGCAAGGCCAAGTTCGGACCGTGGTACTACACGATCTGCGGGATCGGACGTTCAACCGCCGCTACCTGGTCAATCCGCCCCGGGTGCGCCTCCGGGCCGACGGCCAGGAGATCGAGGCGGTCACCGTGGTGGTCCAGAACGCGGGGCCCTACACCTACTTCGCCTCCCGGCCGATGCGCGTGGT
>CAWJPU010000005.1:0-7781 GCA_963844805.1 uncultured Thermoleophilaceae bacterium | reverse complement strand
GGCCGCCACGCGGCCAACCCTACGGCCGTGCGCGCTCGGCCCAGTGGTCCATGCCCAGGCGGGCGTAGCCCTCATGAGCGGCCTCGAGCAGCTCATGGGAGCGGACGCGGTCCTGCGGTCGCCCACGGCGGACGAGCATCCCGGCGTAATCCCGCTGGGTGTGCGCGAGCCACGGCTGCGCTCCCGCTCGCCCGTTGACCTCGATGCCCTCCTCGAAGAAACGTTCGGCGTCGTCCCAGCGCTCGGTCGTGGTCGCGGACAGGCCCAGGTAGCGGGCCACCGCACCCACGCAGATCTCGGGGTAGCAGATGGCCAGGCGGTCGTGATAGGGACGCAGGATGTGATGGAGCGCCTCCGCGCGCTCGCCGTCACCCAGGTCGGCGGCGGCTTCGCTGAGCAGGCTGGCGCTCGCCAGCAGCTGCTCGTTGAAGGGAAGGTCGACCAGCGGGTCCCCCTCCAGCGCCGCGAAGGCGTCTCTTGCCTTGCGCTCCTTGCCCAGCTCGGCGGCGGTCTGAGCCTGGACGCAGCGCCAGATGTAGTAGCTCGGGGTCTCCTCCGCCGAGCGGTCCACCAGCGCCTCGACCTCCTCCAGGCGTCCTTGGAGCCGCCGGAGCGCGTAGAGCTGCAGCCCGTAGGTCACCGCCGCGTTCCAGTGCTGTGCGTGCTCTCCCACCTCCCGGGCGGCGGTCAGCGAGCGCTCGGCCTCAGCCAGATCGCCCTCGAGCAGAGCGAAGATCGAGGTGTACACCTCGACGAACCAGTCCTGGGCGGGCTGGCGTAGCTGCGCCGCCAGCTCGGACATGGCGCGGAGGTCCTCCTTTGCCTCGCGTATCCGGCAGAACTCGATCCGCGAGAGCGCACGGGCCTCGTGCCCCTCGAGCGTGCGCTCAGGGTCGCCCGCCTCCGCCCCAACGCGGATGAGCTCGGCTGCGACCGCCTCCTGGCGCTCCGCGAACGCGGGTGAGTGGTGAGCCGAGATGTAGCCCGAGAGGGCGTAGGCCAGCGTCGCCGGCTCCCCGATGTGCCGCGCCATGTCGAGCGCCTCCTCGCTGAGCTCAAGCCGGCGCTCGGGTGGAAACTCCTCGGCTCGCAGCGGTCCGGCGGCGAGCCGGGCGAGCAGCCTCACACGCAGGGGGCTGTCCTCGTCGGGCAAGACGGCAAGGGCCCGTTCGAGCTGAGGTATGTGGTGGGGATCTCCTCTGAGGACGTCCCAGAGCACGCGCCCGCCGTAGCCGAGGGCCGCGCGCGCGAGCTGCTCGGGCAGCCCCAGCCGGTCGGCGAGTTGCGCCGCCTCGCGCAGCGACCGGTGGGCGGATGGCGTGTCGCCGGCCCTCATCTGGGCCTCGCCGGTCGACAGCAGGAGATCGCAGCGCTCGGTCTCGTCGAAGACCAGCGGTAGGGCCATCTCGAACAGCCGGACCGCCTCCTCGTAGGCCAGCTGGGTCATGGCCCGCTCGCCGGCGCGGCGGGCGTAAGCGGCTGCCGTGTCCCCGGTACCGGACGACGCGGCGGCCAGGAAGTGGTGTGCGAGCTCGGCCAGGTGGGCGTCGATGTCGTTCGCGTAGATCCGTCTCGAGCACCTGGCCCGCGTCGCGGTGAAGCTGTACCCGGCGGCCGGGCGGCAGCTCCTCGTAGAGCGTGTCGCGCATCAGGACGTGGCCGAAGCGAAGACGTCCCGGCCCCCCGGGGACCTCCTCCACCACCCGCTCCACCATCGCCTCGTCCAGGGTGTCGAGCAGCTGGTCGGGCGAGACCCCGCAGAGCTCGGCGAGAGCATCGGGCCGGAACTCGCGCCCGAACACCGATGCCGGCCCGAGCAGGTCGATGCAGGGCTCGGTCATTCGCGCCACCCGGCGGCCGATCACCGAGCGCACGCCGGGAGGGATGTTCACCGACCCCTCGGCCTCCACGAGGCGCACCACCTCGCCGACGAACAGCGGATTGCCCTCGGTGCGGTCGTGGATCGCCTTCACCTCCTGGGGCTCGGCCCCGACTCCGCGCGATATCTCGATGAACTTCGCCACGTCCGGCTCGGTGAGGCCTGAGAGCGAGATCCGGTCCACATGCGGCTCGCGGGCCAGCTCGGCGAGGGCCTCGTTCAGCGGCACGCTGATGGTCGGGTCCACGTCGCGAAACGCGCACACGATGAGCAGGCGGCTGTCGGCGATCTCGCGCGCCACGTACTGGAGCAGCAGGAGCGAAGGCTGGTCGGCTGCGTGCAGGTCGTCGAGCACGAGCACGCTCGGTCCCTCCTGCGCCCCTTCCTTCAAGAGCCCGGTGACCGCCTCGAACAGCCGGAACCGAGCGGTGTCGGGATCGAGGTTCGGCGACACCTGCTCCTGTAGCTCGTCCATCTCGAAGTCCGGCATTTGCGCGCGGAGAATCTGCACCCAGGGCCAGTACGCCGGGGCGCCGCCCGCCTCCCAGCAGCGCCCCGTCAGCACGGTGGTCCCGCGGAAGCGCGCCTCGGCCATCAGCTCCTCGCACAGCCGGCTCTTGCCCACGCCGGGCTCGCCCGCGACCAACATCACGCGCCCACGCCCGGTGAGCGCCTCGGCCAGGGCCTCTTCGAGCTGGCCGCGCTCGCGCTCGCGTCCCACGAAGTCGCCCCGATCGGCCACCTCCGCCCGGGGCGCCGCCCGCTCGAGCGCGGGCTCCTGGCGCAGGATCGCCTCGTGCAGCTCTCGCAGCTCGCGACCGGGCTCGATGCCCAGCTGCTCGACCAGCTCCGTGCGCGCGTGCGCGTACGCGTCCAGCGCCTCGGCCTGGCGCCCCGACCGGTACAGGGCGAGCATCAGCTGGCCGCGGAGCCGTTCCCTCAGGGGGCGGCGCGCGATCAGCTCGCGCAGCTCGGGTACCAGCTCGGCCTCGTGTCCGAGCTCGAGGCTCGGCGGCGATGCGGTCCTCCTGGGCCGAGTCGCGCAGGTCCTCGAGCCGGGCGATCTCCGTCTGGCAGAAGGCCTCGTGGGCCAGGTCGGCCAGCGCGGGCCCGCGCCACTGCGCCAGCGCCTCGTCGAGCTTCTCCGACGCGGTCGCCGGGTCGCCCGCGGCCAGCGCCGCCCGGCCCTGCGCGGCGAACGCCTCGAAACGGCCGAGGTCCAGGTCCTCGGCGTCGACGCGGAGCTCGTACCCGGGCGGCCGGGTCACGATCAGATCGCGGCCGAGCGTCTTGCGCAGCCGGGAGACCGCCACCTGCAGCGCCTTCTCCGCTCCGCGCTCATCGGGCCAGAGCTCGTCGATCAGCCGGTCGGTGGAGACCACCCGCGGCGCATCGAGCAACAAGCATGGCCAGCAGGGCGCGCTGGCGCGTGCCCCCCAGCGCGATCGCCCGGTCGCCATCGAAGGCCTCCAGCGGCCCCAGGATCCGAAAATCCACTTCAGTCCCCAGGGGCCAAAGTAACACCGGCTGTTACCGCCCGGTAGGGGCCTTGAAAGCGGGCGGGCGCAGGGTGTTCGGCGTCAGAGCAAACCCACCCCAGGAGGTCGGTCATGTCGCAGGTCACCCAGCCCAGGATCCCCGTCAGCCAGCAGCTCCGGGCCCACCGGGCCGCCGTCATCGCGGCGCTGCTCGCGCTCGGCGCCACCATCGCGGTCGTGCTCGTGCTCGCCATCGGCCAGGACAGCGGCACAACCGCCGAGCCGGTCAGCCCCGGAGCCCAGCAGAGCCTGCGGCCCGACGGCGGGCCCGAGGAGAGCGGCGTCGCCGCCTCCGTCGGCGCCCCCACGGCGCCCACCGGGCCCGGACGAGAGCCGCACCGCCGCCTCGATCTCCGGCCGCTAGGAGAGGGCCGGCCTCCGCCGGCAGCCCCCGGGCGGCTCAGGCGTCGCTCGGGGGTGGCTGGTGGAGTCGGCTATAAGTGGTCTCAGGACCAAGTCGCGCAGAGCCAACGAGGAGAAGGAGGCGCGAAATGGCTGAGGTCAAGCCCATCCCCGACCACTACCCGCGGGTCACGCCCTACCTGCACGTGGACGGCGCCGCGGAGGCGATCGACTTCTACTGCAGGGTCCTCGGCGCGACCCAGCGGGGAGACAGCATGACGGCCCCCGACGGAAAGGTCGGTCACGCCGAGCTCGAGCTGGGCGGCTCGGTGATCATGCTCGCCGACGAGAACCCCGACTTCGGCGCGCTCGGCCCGAAGACCGTGGGCGGCACGCCGGTCACCATCCACGTCTACGTCGAGGACGTCGACGCCGTGTTCCGTGCCGCCCTCGACGCGGGCGCGACCGAGCTCCGTGCCGTCGAGGACCAGTTCTACGGCGACCGCCTCGGTCAGTTCGAGGACCCGTTCGGGCACCGCTGGAGCATCGCGACGCATGTGGAGGACGTGCCGCCGGAGGAGATGGGGAAGCGGGCCGCCGAGGCGATGGCCGGCTAGCGCTCCAGCGTCTCGGCCGCGTGCTTGATGGTCGGCTCGACCACCGGCCACGACTGGCCGATCGCCTTGGGGTTGCCGGGGAAGTTCACGATCAGGGTGCGCCCGCGCACCCCGGAGATCCCGCGGGTGAGGATGCCGAGCGGAGTGTGATCGCGCGAGTCGGCGCGGATCGCCTCGGCCCAGCCGGGCGCCTCGCGGTCGATCACGTCGCGCGTGGCCTCGGGGGTCACGTCGTCGGGCGTCAGCCCGGTGCCGCCGGTGGTGAACACGAAGCGGGCGCCCTCCTCGTCGGCGAGCCGCCGCAGCGCCGCGGCGATCTGCGTCGCGGTCGTCGGGCAGCAGCTCGTGGCTGACCTCCAGCCCCGCCGCCGGTGCACAGCTCCACCAGCTGGTCGCCCGAGCGGTCGTCGCCGCCGTCGCGGGCGAGCGAGGTGGACACGGTGATCACCCCGGCCCTCACCGCCGCCAGTCCTCCTTGCCGCCGGTCTTCTCCAGCAGCGTCACGGGGCCGACCTCCACGCCGCGCTCGATGCCCTTGACCATGTCGTAGACGGTCAGCGCCGCCACCGAGGCGGCGGTCATCGCCTCCATCTCCACGCCGGTCTCGGCGGTGGTGCGGGCCTCGGCGGTGAGCGTCACGATCGGACTCGCCCACCTCGATCGCCACGTCGACGTAGGACAGCGGCAGCGGGTGGCAGAGCGGGATCAGCTCGGCGGTCCGCTTGGCCGCCTGGATGCCGGCGATGCGGGCGGTGGCGATCACGTCGCCCTTGGGCCCGTCGCCCCGCGCGACCGCCGCGGCGGTCTCCGGGCTCATGCGGACCTCGGCGCGCACCACGGCCCGCCGGTCGGTGGCGGCCTTTCCGCCCACGTCGACCATGCGGGCCCGCCCGGAGTCGTCGAGGTGCGACAGCTCGGCCACGGGGCCAAGTCTGCCGTACCGCCACAGGCCAGCGGCGCGCGTGCCGCGCACGGCCGTCGGGCGCCCGTAGGGCTTATTCGGGCCAGCGGTTTGCACCCGCGCAAAGCGCTTGCGCCCGGGTGCACAGTCGCTTGCCGAATCTCGCACAGTAGGCCGGCGGAGCGTGCCCGCCCCGGCGCGACCGGCTGGCCGGCGCGCCGCTAGTGCGCTCGCTCGGCGACCCCGCCGTCGCCGCATCACGTCTCAGGCAGCCGCCCGAGGCCCGGTCTGCGCCGAGGGGTGCGTGTCGGGGTCGAGGTAGCGCTCGATCGTCTTGCTCCAGGCCGCGACGGCGCGCCACGAAGGCCAGGGCGGGGAACAGCAGCCGCTGCACCGCGGTCGGGCGGCTGGCGGAAGCGGATCTCGCGGCGGAAGCGCGTGGCCAGCAGCGAGCCGAGCAGCGGGCGACGGCCGCCCCTGCTCGTCCACGTGCCCGTCGGCGCACAGGCCCCACAGGACCATGATCGCCCGCTCGAAGTCCAGCGCCGGCTCGACCCGCGTGCGCAGCCGCACCTCCTCCCGCCCGGGGTTCCACCAGCGGTGCCAGGTGCCGGCCGGCACGGTCAGCTCCTCGCCGGCGCCGAGCGTGCGCTCCTCGCCGTCGGCCACGAAGGTGATCTGGCCGGCGCGGACCTCGAAGTGCTCGTCGCAGTGGTCGTGGACGTGCTCGCCGCCGGGCACGAAGCCGCCCTCCTCCACCGACGAAGTCCGACGACGATGCGCTCGCCGCCGGTCTCCTCGGCCGACTCCACGAGCATCGCCTTCTCGCCGGTGAGCGGGTTCCAGATGACGTCGCCGGCGTGCACGCCGCTGTCTAGGCGGGCTGGGCGGTGCTCTGCGCGGCGGCGATCAGGTCGCGTACGGCGCGCTCGTCACCCGTGCGCAGCAGCTCGACGGGGTCGGGCTCGCCGTTGACGATCGACTCGAAGAAGACCTTGCGGTCCTGGTAGGTGGGCAGGTTGCCCTTGGCCCAGCCGCGCACCTCGTTGAGCAGCTCGGCCAGCCGCGCGTAGGGCTCGCCGTACTCGTCGGCGATCTCGGCCTTGATGCGCTTGGCCAGCGCCGGGCGAGGCGCCCGCGGTGGAGATGGCGATGGCCAGCGGCCCGGTGCGCACGATGGCCGGGAGGATGAAGTTGCACAGCGGCGGCACGTCGACGACGTTCACGAGCATCGCCCGCTTCTCGGCGTCCTCGTAGATGCCGATGTTCACGTCGGTGTCGTCGGTCGAGGCGATGACCATGAACACGCCCTCGAGGTCCTCGGCGCCGGCGTACTCGCGCCGCTCCCAGCGTGATCGACCCCTCGCGGGCGAGCTCGCGGATCGCGTCGTTGGCGTCGGGGGCGACCACCGTCACCTCGCCGTCGCAGGCCAGCAGGCCCTCGACCTTCTCGAGCGCGATCTCGCCGCCGCCCACGACCAGGCAGCGCCGGCCGGTCAGCTTGAGGCAGGCGATGTAGAAGGGAGTGTCGAGCATGCCCTGCACGCAGCTCTGGTCGCAGATGCCGCGCTTGAACTGGCACACGCATTCCTTGCCGGCGAAGGCTTGGGCAGGCATGGTCCCAGCGATTCTAGGCCCCGTACCTTGGGTGACGTGCCGGGCCTCTTCGACGACACCTCCATGCTGCGCAGTGGTGCACCGCGAGCGCGCGATCGCGCTCTCGGGGCCGCGCGCGCTGCTCATGCAGGCGGCGCATCCGCTGGCGGTCTCCGGGCTGCTCGCGCACTCCACCGCGATGGACGAGCCCTACGACCGCCTGGCCCGCACGGCCGAGGTGATGAGCACGATCGGCTTCGGTGAGGCCGAGGACGCCGAGCGGATCACCACGCACGTGCGCGCGATGCACGCGAAGGTCAAGGGCCGCCTGCGCGAGCCCACCGGCCGCTTCCCCGCCGGCACGCCCTACCGCGCCGACCAGCCCGACCTCCTGCTGTGGGTGCTGTTCACGCTGGTGGACTCCGGCGTGGTCGTCTACCGCAAGTACGTGCGCTCGATGTCGCGCGCGGAGGAGGAGGCCTACTGGGAGGACTACAAGCTGGTCGGCAACCTCTTCGGCCTCGACGACGCCGACATGCCCGAGACGCTCGACGACCTCCACGAGTACAAGCGCGAGATGCTCGAGGGCGACACGCTGCTGGTCACCGACTGGGCGCGCAAGCGGGCGAAGGAGATCGTGATGGAGCCGCCGCGTGCCGTGGGTGGCCCGGCCGCTGCTGGAGACCGCCAACTTCATCACCATCGCCCTGCTGCCCGGCCGCATCCGGCGCGAGTACGGCTTCGCGCCGCTGCCGCCCGCGCCGGTGCGCAAGGCCCTCGTGGCCGGCGGGGCGGAGTACGTCAAGCGGGCGGTGATCCCGTTCCTGCCCGAGCGCCTGCGCTACGTGCCCGCCGCTCGCGCCGCGTGACGCGAGCCGGGCTTCAGGCCTCGCCCTTCCCGGGCTCGG
>CAWJPU010000004.1:0-107532 GCA_963844805.1 uncultured Thermoleophilaceae bacterium | reverse complement strand
GCGTCGAAGCAGCGGCGCCGGTAAGGCGAGGGTAGCTAGATCAGGTCCAGGATCCTTTGCACAACCGCATCTCGATTCGACATCACCTCGAGCTCCCACTCGCGCGCTTTCGCCAGGCTCGCCAGCATCGCCTCCCTGTTCGCCGCGACGTCGTCGAGCGCTTGACGCACACTCTCGGGTCGCAACTTTGCCCTGGGATGGGCGGCCAGCGGGATGGAGACACCGAACCCTCGGCACTTCGCCGCCAGCCCCGGCTGGTCTGCGAAGAAGGGGTACGAGATCATCGGTACGCGGTTGAAGATCGCCTCGTGCGTTGAGTTCATTCCCTGGTGAGTGATGAACACGTCGGCGTCGCGAAGCGCCCCCCACTGGTTGACGTGGGGCTCCACCGAGACGTTGGGTCGGGAGAGCGCGCGGGCATCGACCTCGGCGCCCCCGAGGCTGATAGGGTGCGCGTGCCCTCCAGGCCCCCGAGAACGTCGGAGATGCAAGCGAGGGCGGCCAGCGCCTCCGCGGCCCAGTAGCGCCACACAACCGTGCCGAAGGAGACGTAGATCCTGAGCGGCCCGTCACGGTCGCGTCGGGGCTCCCGCCCATCGATCTCCTCGAGCGACGGCAGGGAGCCGTAGAAGGCGAGCGGCTCGAACGGGCGCCGCTCCGCCTCCGTCAGATAGGCCGGAGGTTCGCAATAGACGTTCAGGAACGGGCTGAGGCCCGACAGGTAGGAGAACGGTGACGCGTCTGCGACGCCGTAGCGCTCGCGCAGCAGCTCGGCCGCCTGCTGGCAGCGTGGGGAGATGCGTGCCCTCTGGTCGCTGCGCAGTCTCCCGACGGTCACCGCGGGGTCCAGGTTGTGGCCGGCGCACACGTTCACGTAGGGAACACCGAGCGCGCGCCCGACCACGTGACCGATGACCGCGAAGGTGTCGTAGACGACGAGGGCCGGCCCGACTTCGTCGACGTCCGCGCGGATCTGCTCCGCGTAGCGGCCCGCGAAGCTGACGAAGCGGCACGGAACCGGCAGCGACTCGTTGTCCGCATCCGCCAACGGGTACCTCGCGAACAGGTCGACGAACGTGCCCCCCGCGCGCTCGACGCCCGTCCGGAAACGCCGATGCGTGAAGACGTGCGCCGTGAGACCGCTCCGGGACATATCGGCGATCAATGGCCGAAGACGCTCGAAGTGACCGACCTCAGGCATGGCGAAGAAGGCGACCGCCGTCACGCTCGTATTCTCCATGCGACTAGGGTTCGAGCGTGCGCCCGCAGACCTTCTCCGAGCGACTTAGGACCAGGCAGCGGCTGTGGTGGGAGGCTCGGCGCGGCTCGCTTCACCGGCTACGAGAGCGCCGCGCGCTTCTTAGCCGAAGGATCCGCTGACGACTGGCGCTGCTGCGAGCACTGGCAGCTCGAACGCTACAACATCGCCGCACACGCTGCGTACTGCCGGCGCTCTACTGCGACCGGGTCTTCGGAGCGTTGTGGGCGGAGCAGTTCCCTGACGCGACCTAAGGGCGATCGATGATCTGCAGCTCGTCCATCAGGTCGGCCATCATCGCCACGTACGGTCGGCACCACGCCAGATCGGGCGGCAGGGGACGCTTGTACAGCCTTTTGTAGCGGCGATACTTCCGGATCAGCTCGGAGCGTCGGATCACGTGCTTTCGATGGCTCAGCGTGGTCTGCGAGGCCAGGGTTCGATTCGCGAGGGAGAGCTCGCCGGCGATCCTCTTCACCCTCCCGTTCCCCCGCGTCAGCTCGTCGCCGAACCAGCGGCTCGCCCGCAAGTGGTGGCCGAGGAGGTCCTTGGCGCCCGGGCCCTTGACCATCGCGTAGTTGTTCGTCCCGCAGAGCCACTTGGGCGGCGTCGACGGCACGATGCGCCGACGAAGCAGCTGGAGCCTATGGCCCAGGTCGATCGGGACCTCGATCCAGCGGCTCGCCCACAGGTACCCGGCCGCCCCGGGATCGCGCTCGGCATCGAGGGCGCGCGCGGCGCCGGGAGCGAACCAGTCATCGTCGTCCACCGGGAGCACGAGGGCTCCATCCGGGATCTGATCCCAGTCGGCCCGCACGGCGCCCTCCACCCTCGAGTGATTGAGGTCCGCAATCTGCGCGACCCGGTGACGGAACCGCTGGTAGGAGATGTTGAAGGTGGCGTTCCAGAGCGGAAGCTTCTCCTTCAGCCAGGGATCGGTGATCTGAGCCGCGGCCTCCTCCTCATCCGCCCAGTTCAGCGTCCGCCTGATCCATATGTAGATCACCGCGGCTCCAGATCGTCCATGAGCTCGCCCATCATGGCCAGATAGGGGCGGCACCAGTCGAGCCCGCGCCCCCAGGGCCGCCTGCGGTAGAGCCGCTTGTACTTGCGCAGCCGGCGCAACAGGCGAGCGCGATCGAGCTCGCCGCGGCGCGGCGTGGGACGCATGGACGTCTGCGAGCCCAGGGTCTTGTTGGTGACGTTGAGGCGCTGGCCTATCCGTCTGACGGACTCCCTCCCGGCGCCGTCGAACCACTCGCCGGCGACCTCGTGCTGGGCGAGCAGGGGCATGACCCCGGCGCGCTTGACCATGCCGTAGTTGTTGGTTTCGCAGGTCCAGTAAGGACGCGTGAAGGGGAGCAGCGCCCTCTTGACCAGATGGAGCCGGTGCTCGAGCACCGAGGGGAGCCCAATGAAGGTGCCCGTCCAGGAGATCCCCGTCTCCGAGCCCCATTCCCGTTCCAGCACCTCGGCGAGGTTCGGCGCGAACCAGTCGTCGTCGTCCACGGGCACTACGCGCGCGCCGTCGGGAATCTCGTCCCACGAGGCCCGGACCGCGTTCTCGACCCGTGACAGGTTCAGCTCGGCGATCTGCTTCACGCGATGGCGGAAGAGGTGGATGGGCATGTTGAGGGTGGCGTTCCAGAGCTCCGCCCTGGGCTTGAACCTGGGCGGCACCTGCGCCCAGAAGGCTTCCTCGTCGCTCCAGTCGAGGCTCGACCGCGTCCAGATGTAGATCACTCGTTGACCGCGGGGTACGTGGCGATCTGGACGCGCTCGCCCTGGAGCGCTGCGAGCGTGATCCGGTCCTCGGCCTTGCCCGGCTCCGGAGGGGCGTGGCACTCCAGCACGGAGCTGAATCCGACGTCGTGCAGCGCCCTGACGAGTGAGGCGCGCGTCGGCCGAAAGGCAAAGGTGTTGTCGATCGACCGGAGCACCCTGCTCCGGCGCACCTCGTCCGAGTCGTGGTCGTCGTGCTCGCGGTGCCGCTCGCCCTCGTATACGGAATTCCGGTGAGCCACCTCGGTCCCGCCCTTCAAGCTGACCAGCGTGTCCACCATGAGCGCGTCACCGCAGAGCTCGTAGACCCTCTCGAGCAGCGAGAAGAGGTCCGGGCCGTCGAGGTGATAGAGCAGCCCGAGGCAGTAGACGACATCGAACTCGCCGTGGGTGTCCGGGGAGACGCCCCGCACGTCCTCCTGCCGGAAGCTCACGTTGGAGAGCCCGTGACGCGCGGCGCAGTCGGCGCCTTCCGCCATCCGCTCGGTCCGAGCGTCCACCGCCACGACCTCCGCGCCTCGCAGGCCGGCCTCGATCGCGTACACGCCCTCGCCGCAGCCCAGGTCGAGGATCCGCATTTGGTCGAAGGCGCGCGCGCCGAGATCGCGGGTCAGCTGCATGACGCGCCTGACCTTGACTCCGTTGCCCTCGCCCACCTGCGGCGCGCCGGGACCCGCCTCCAGGCCCTTGCGCGAGAACAGCGCGAGGGCCTCCTCATCCAGCCGGCGCAGGGGCCCGTCCGAGCCCATCAATAAGGGAAGCGAGTCGAGCACGTCAGCGGGGCGGCGCGGCCGACGATCCCCGGGTTGTTCACCAGGACGTCGACGTGCGGTCCTTGCTCCCGAAACGCACGCAACCCCTCCGCGATCGAGGCGGGGCTTGTCACGTCCACCTCGTAGGCCAGCGCGTCAGCTCCCTCGTTTCTCAGGTCCGCCGCCGACGCGGTTGCAGCCGGCGAATCCCGATCCCAGATCGCCACGCTGGCCCCGGCCTTGGCGAACCGTCGGGAGATGGCGAGCCCTATGCCGCGTGCGCCTCCAGTGACTATGGCGAAGCGGCCGTCGAGGCGCAGGAAGCCGTTGAGCGGCGGAAAGCTCTGAGTCGGGTCCGGCAAAAAGCAAACTCTAGGCCCTCTACATTGGGTAACTTCGCTCGGCGTGCCCGTCCGCCGGATTGTCCTGCGCACCGCCCGGACGCCACTGGGCCGGCTGTGGACGCTCGGGTACCGCGTTGCGGCGCGTGCTGCCAGCGCGTATCTCACCTGGGGCGAGCGAAACGCGGCGATGTATGTCCGGAGCGGGTTCGGCAGGGGCGAGCTGCTACCCGGGCTGTCGGACATCGACCTTGCGATCGTCGCGGCACTGGGCCGCGAGGCGCCCGGCGTCGCCGCCGACCGCATCCGCCTGCGCTGGCAGCGACTGGCGCGCGCCGTGCCGGCGGCGGCCCTGCTAGTGGATTCGCCGCGCGTCTATGACGAAGCCGAGCTGCGTGAGATGAGCGGCACGTCCGCACTCACGTATGGGCTCGAGCCAGACAAGCCTGTTCGGACTGCGGCCGCCTACATCGAGGACGGTGGGCTGATAGACCGCAGAAGGACACTCGAGCGACCCGGGCTGTACGGGCTGACCGCCGACTGGCGGCTGGTCGCGGGGCCTGATCGCCGCCCGCCCACGGACGCGCGAGATGCGCAGCTCAGACGGGTGGCAGCCTGGCTCGAGCTCCTGTACTGGTGGCGCTGGGTCCCACCCGTCAGCGTGGACCCGAGCGGACCGCGGACCGCCGGCCTGTGCGTGAAGCTCATAGCCGAGCCGGCCCGGATCTGGCTCTGGCTCGCACATGGCATGCGCCTCCGCGATCGTGGCGAGGTGCTCGAGCGAGCCCGGCGGCTGCTGCCCGAGGAGGACCCGGCGTTTCGAGGTGCGCTAGAGCTGCAGCGGTCGCTTCCGGAGTCTCCCGCCCCACCCCTGGCGGAGGTGCTGCCGGCGCTGGTGAGGCTGTCGGACCGGATTGGCCGCCTCATCGCCGCCGAGGTCGAGGCCGAAGGCGTGACCGAGGTGCGGCTCGCCGGCGCGGACCCAGCCGAACGGGTGGCCGGCGTCCTGCCGCTCGTCGACTGGCGCGCCCTCGTTTGCCCCGCTCCACGGGAGGAGCTCTTCGCCCCGATGCACGGTGATCCCGGGGACCCGGCCTCAATCCGAGCTGCGGCCGTGCGGGACGAGGGCGAGCCATATCGGGCCCTGCGAGCAGGGGAGCTGATGATCCTCCCCACAAGGACCCTTCCCCGCGGCCGGCTCCGGACGTTGAAGTACCGCGTGACCGACCCGGTCTCGTTCGCACTCTTAGAAGGCGAGCGCGTCGCCGCCTTTCCACGGGTGTCCGGGTGGTCGGCGGAGGACCTGGCTCGCCGCGCCGTCGCCGAGCATCAGGCGCGGCTTCGGGCATGCACGGATCAGTCGCTCGCGTCACTGTTGCGCGCGGCGCGCGCAGCGCTCTTGCTGCAGAGCATCGAAGAGGGGGACCCGGAACTCCCACTGACTGCGTCTGAGACGGCGCTGCAGCTCGGGTCGCGCTTCCCGAGCGCGCAAACTGTCGCCGAGGACGTGCTTGCCGGAGAGGAGCCACCCGCTTCGGCAGTGCAGGCCGTACGAAATCTCGTGCTGGACCTGCCCGCCTAAACGTAGGCCGGGAGCGCAAGAACTGCGTACCCGACGATTGAACCCCGCGTGAGCAGGGCATTCGACGATGGGCGCGGCTGGGTTCGAACCAGCGACCTCTCGCGTGTGAGGTCTACGACGGCTGTTGCGGTCTGCTCCCGGGTGCTGCGATCTCCCGCAAGGATCGCGCATCTCCCCTCCTAGCCATTGCCATCTGCTGCCATCTGCTGTGGTCTGCCGCTTCCACAGCGCTTCCACGGACGGGATACTGGGCCGGCGATGTCGCAGGAGAACGAAGCGCTCGCTCGCCGCGCCTACGACGCCTTCAGCCGGGGGGACTGGAACGCCTTTGTCGAGCTGATCGATCCAGACGTGGAGTTCACTTCGCTGCTTCTCGAAGCCGAGGGTCGCGACCTATCGCGGTCATGACGGGCTGCGGGAGTACTTCGAGAGGCTCCGAGGGGTGTTCGGGGACTGGCGCAGCGAGATCGTGGAGATGCGCGACTTCGGCGGGACGCTCGTAATTCGGTCCCGGGCCGTCGGAACGGCGGCAGCCAGCGGTGTTCATCTGGAGCAGGAGTTCTGGCAGGCCGCCCGGGTCAGCAACGGCAAGGTCGTCTGGTGGAAGTTCTGCCGCACCGAGGCCGAGGCCCTCGAAGCCGTGGGGCTGTCGGAGTAGGCGATGTCGCAGGAGAACGTGGAGATCACCAGGAGGATGGCCGAAGCGTTCAACGCCGGGGGCCTTGATGCCGCCCGGCAGTACTACCACCCTGAGATCGAGTGGCATGAAGACCCGTCTTTTCCCGAGTCCGGTGTCTATCGCGGCATCGACGAGGTGATTGCTTACAACCAGCAATTCCTCGCCGAGTTCGAGGACATCCGCTACGAGGGCGAGGAACTGGCGGCGGCGGGAGAGCACGTCGTCGCCAACATGCGGATCACGGGGACCGGAAAGACCAGCGGGTGCCGGATTCGAGCTGTCCGCCTGGTGGGCCTTCACCATCCGCGACGGCCAGGTGGTCCGGGTTTATGCGCTACCTGGACAAGGATGCCGCCCTCGAAGCCGTGGGGCTGTCGGAGTAGGCGATGTCGCAGGAGAACGTGGAGCTGGTGCGCCGCATCTACCGGGGAGTGAGTGCGCGACCGTGCGTTGCCTAAGCATCTGTTCGACGCGAAGTGCGTGACGGACTGGACGGAAGTCTCGCCAGATTTCGGGGTTCTCCATGGAGCAGACGCCTCCGACGAAGCCTTGGCTTCCTACTCCAGACCTTCGAGGACTTCCACGTCGAGGCCGAAGCCGTCGTGTACGCGGATTCGGAGCGAGTGGTCACCGCCGTTCGGGACGGGGAGCGCATGAAGGCGAGCAACGCGAAGGTCTCGAACCGCTTCTTTCACGCGTGGACCTTGCGAGACGGCAAGGTCGTTCGGCTCTCCAGCCACCTCCTCAAAGAGCGCGCCATGGCAGCCGTGGGCCTGTCGGAGTAGGCGATGTCGCGGGAGAACGCAGACGCCGTGCATGAGACTTTTTCCGCTGCGGCTAGAACCGGCGACCTGCCGTTGGAGCTGTATGCCGCCGACATGACCTTCACTCCCCGCGGCGAGGTCGGCGACCAACAGACCTACAAGGGCCACGCGGGAATGCGCGAAGCGATCGCGACCTTCTTCGAGGTGTGGGAGTCGATCGCTCCTGAGATCGTCGAGACGCGGACCGGCCAGGATGTCGGGCGGTTCGCGTCGACTTCGCCCTGCGAAGCCGCAGCGGTATTGAGATGAAAGGGACCGAGGGGTGGGCTTACTGGTTCAGCGGCGGCCTCATCCGGCGGATCAGCCAGTACGCCTCTTTCACGCCGAGGCCCTCGAAGCCGTGGGGCTGTCGGAGTAGGCCGTACCTGACTAGCCCACGGGGATCGGGCCAAACAAGTGCCGTAAAGGCAAGCTTCTCGCGGCCTGATGCGATCGCCCTTCAAGGCGCGGGATACTGGGCGGGCGATGTCGCAGGAGAACGTGGAGATCGTGCGGCGAGGGTTCGAGGAGTTCAAGGCCGGCCTGGCGCGTGGCGACCCGGGGGCTGCGTTCGACGGGGACACCTTTGCCCCTGATGTGGAATGGCTAGTGCTTCCATCCCGCTTCCATAACCGGTCGAGAGGAAACTGGTGGGGCGGGCGGGGACGGCGAAAAGCCCACAGGTGCAGGGCTCTAGACGTCGATGGGCGCGGCTGGGTTCGAACCAGCGACCTCTCGCGTGTGAGGCGAGCGCTCTCCCACTGAGCTACGCGCCCGGGAGAGGGCGACGATTCTAGAGCCAGGAGGAGGGGATTCCAGGCGGGACCGGCCCGGGGTGATCGGGCAGGACCCGGCGGGCGTGCGCGCCCGCCGGCCGCCCCTCGATCAGCGGCGCCAGCTCCGGGAATCCGAGCAGCACGCGCGTGGTGGCGCCGATCTGGAAGTCGGCGGCGTTGAGGCTCTCGCCGTTGAGGACACCGTCCTCGATCAGCGCGTCGATGCGGTCCAGGTGCCCGGGCACGGCCTGGACGCCGGCGCGGGACCGGCGCTCGTCCGCCCCGCCCGCGCGCGCGTACAGAAACGTCAGCGGCAGGATCGCCGCGCCGGACACGCTTGGCACGGGCATGCCGGTGACCTTCATCAGCCAGCGGCGCGAGGCGAGGCTGCGGGTCGTCTGCCAGCGAAAGAGCCGTCGCGGGATCGGCTGGTACTCCGCCTCGCCCCAACGCTCGGCCTCCTCCACACGGCGGCGGTCCTCGGCGCCGGCGGGATACAACGGCGGCTCGGGCCGCGTCCGCTCGAGCTCGCGGGCGATCGCCAGCGAGCCCTGGAGCCGCCGGCCGTCGAGCTTGAGGGCCGGCACGGTGCCGCCCCGGAAGCCCAGCCCGCGCAGGACCACCGGCTGCGACCCCGGCGGCAGCTCCACGACGCTCGGCTCGATCCCCTTGTGGCGCAGCATCCCCAGCGCCGCCTTGCTGGGGTGGGAGACCCTGAGCGAGTAGAGCGTCGCGCCCATGGGCGCAGGCTATGCCTGTCAGGATCGGCGCCGTGGCCGGAGCGCTCCTGATCGTCGACGCGCCCTCCCTCCTGTTCAGGGCCTTCCACGCCCTGCCCACCTCGATCACCGACGACAACGACCGGCCGGTGAACGCCCTGCTGGGCACGGCCAACATGCTGTTGCAGGAGATCGACACGCACGACCCGCGCGCGACCGTGCTCTGCTTCGGCCCCGACGCGGCCGACTACCGCACCGAGCTGTACGACGGCTACCACGCCGAGCGCCCGCCGCTCCCCGACGAGCTGGCGCCGCAGTTCGCCGCCTGCGAGGACTTCTTCGGCGCCTTCGGCTTCACCGTGACCAACCACGACAGCCTCGAGGCCGACGACCTGCTCGGCTCCTATGCGCAACGGGAGGCCGAGGCCGGCGGGGAAGCGCTGGTGCTGACGGGCGACCGCGACATGTACCAGTGCGCGGCCGACCGCATCACCGTCCTCTACGTCAAGACGGGCGCGCGCGGGGCCGACGTGGTGGACCCCAAGGAGGTGCGCAAGCGCTACGGCGTCGACCCGGGGCAGGTGCCGGACTTCATCGCGCTGCGCGGCGACCCCAGCGACGGGCTGCCGGGGGCCAAGGGGATCGGGGAGAAGACGGCGGCCGACCTGCTGCAGCGCCACGGCACGCTCGAGGCCACGCTGAAGGCGGCGGTGAAGGAGAGCAAGCCGAGCGTGCGCGGGGCGCTGTTGGCCGACCCCGACCTGCTGCTGGCGTTCAAGGAGATCGCGACGCTGCGCGACACCGAGGTCGACCTCCCGCCCGACCAGGCCCTTGACCGCGTGGCGGCGTCGGCCAAGGCCGCCGAGTACGGCATGAACCGGCTGGCCGCACGGCTGAATCAGGAATGATCGCCCCGCGCGCGCTAGGCTCCACGACGGACCGTGCTAGGCGGGGAATTAGCGGTGCCCTGCACCCGCAATCCGCTCTAGCGGGGCTGAACTCCCATCCGAGGAGTGAGGCCTTCGGGGTCAGTACGCCGCCCTGAGGCGGTGACGGCCGGGTCCCGCGCGGTGAGCGCTCGCGAACCAGGTCAGATCCGGGAGGAAGCAGCCTTAAGCGAAATCGCTCATGCGCCGCGGACTCGCCTGGCCTGAGCCAAGGGACGGCGGGCACGCCCGAGGACCTCTTTCGACGGTGGGTGCACGGTCCATGCCTCGACCGGCGTGCTCGGCCGGCCAACGCCCGGCCTGCGCTCCGGCGGTATTTCTCACCATCCGCGGCGCGGCTATTGTGGCCGGAGATGCTCTCGCTCTACCGCCGCCACCGCCCCAGGACGTTCGAGGAGGTGGTGGGCCAGGAGCACATCGTCAAGACGCTGCGCAACGCGATCGAGCTCGGGAAGGTGCACCACGCCTACCTGTTCGTGGGCTCGCGCGGCACCGGCAAGACCAGCGTGGCCAAGCTCCTGGCCTGCTCGCTGAACGCCGAGGGCGGCCCGACCGCCGACTTCGATCCCGACGCACCCAACGCCCGGGCGATCATGGGCGGCACGTCGCTCGACGTGGTGGAGATGGACGCCGCGTCGAACAACTCGGTGGACGACATCCGGGAGCTGCGCGAGAACGTGGCGCTCGCCCCGATGGGCGGCAGCCGGCGCGTCTACATCCTCGACGAGGCGCACATGCTCACCACCCAGGCGTGGAACGCGTTCCTCAAGACGCTGGAGGAGCCGCCCGCCCACGTGGTCTTCGTCCTGGCCACCACCGAGGCGCACAAGGTGCCGGCCACGATCATCGACCGCTGCCACCAGTTCCGCTTCCACCGGCCCTCGCTGAACCAGGTCGCGGGCGTGGTCAAGAAGGTCGCCGACCAGGAGCAGATCCAGGTGCCCGACGCCGCCGTCGGGATGATCGCCCGATCGGCCACCGGCTCGTTCCGCGACGCGCTCGGGACGCTCGAGCAGATGGTCACCTACGGCGGCCGCGAGCTGGAGCTCGACGACGTGCTCGAGGTGCTCGGCGTGGCCGACGCCTCGGTCGTGCTCGACACCACCGAGGCGATCGCCGACCACGACCCCAAGGCCGCCCTGCTGGCCGTGCGGCGCCTGGCAGAGTCCGGCCTCGACTTCACCCAGTTCATGCGCGAGCTGACCGCGCACCTGCGCCAGCTCTACGAGGTGCAGATCCTCGGCGAGATCCCGGACTCGTTCTCGGTCACCGCCGAGCACACCGACCGCCTCACCGCGCAGGCCGAGCGGCTCAAGCAGGCCGAGCTGCTGCGGGCGATCGACCTGCTGGCGGCCGCGCTGGCCGCGGTCAAGGAGGGATCGGAGCCCCTGATCCAGCTCGAGGTCGCGCTGCTGAAGGCCACCCAGCCCCAGGCCGACGCCTCGCTGCACGCCCTGATGTTCCGCATCGAGCAGCTCGAGAACCGGGTGGCCGGGGCCGAGCGCTCCGGCGGCGAGTCCGAGCCGGCGCCGCGCCCTTCCTCCTCGCCGTCCGGCGACCCGCCGGTGGCCCAGGCGCCCCGCGGCGGGGGCGGTGCGGTGGCGGCCGCCGCCGTCGCCGAGGACCCCGACGAGGAGCCGCAGGCCCTCGCCGTCAGCTTCGAGCGCATCTGCGAGTTGTGGCCCGCGCTGTGTGAGGCCGTGCGCGAGAGCAACGCGATGGTCGCCGCGGTGCTCAAGGAGGGCCGCCCGGCGGCGCTGGAGGGCGACAAGCTCACCGTGCAGCTTCGCCGAGAGCGCCGCGTTCATGCGCAAGAAGGCCGAGGCCAACGCCGAGCTGCTGCGCGGCGCGGTCCGCGGCCTGACCGGCCAGTCGCTCGCGCTGGCCTTCGAGCTGGGCGGCGGCCCGGCGGCCGAGCCCGCCATGCTCAGCGAGGACGAGCTGATCGAGCGGCTGAAGGCCAACCTGGCCGCCGAAGAGGTCTTCGAGGAGGAAGAGGAGCAGAGCTGATGCCCCAGCAGCCCAACCTGAACCAGATGATGAAGCAGGTCCAGGCCATGCAGGCCGAGGTGGCCAAGGCCCAGGAGTCGCTCAAGGACGAGACGGTCGAGGCCACCGCCGGCGGCGGGATGGTCAAGGTCGTCATGAGCGGCGACCTGGAGCTCAAGCAGCTGACCATCGACCCCGACGCGGTGGACCCCGACGACGTCGAGCTGCTCCAGGACATGGTCACCGCCGCCGTCACCGAGGCCCTGCGCTCGGCCCAGGAGCTGGCCGCCTCCAAGATGGGCGCCGCCACCGGCGGCCTCGGCGGCATGGGACTGCCGGGCCTCTAGGCCAGGGTCAGCTGGGGCGCCTCGAGGTCGAGCAGCGCCCGCTTTCGCTCCAGCCCGCCGCCGTAGCCGGTAAGCGCTCCGTCCACCGCCACCACGCGGTGGCAGGGGACGACGATCGGGACCGGGGTGCGCCCCACGGCCGCGGCGACCTCGCGCACCTCGTCGGGCCGGCCGACCGCACGGGCGAGCGCCGAGTAGCTGACCGTCTCGCCGTAGGGGATGGTCTGTAGCTCGCGCCACACGCTCCGTTGGCTCTCGCTGCCACGCAGCTCGAGCGGGAGCTCGAACGCGGTGCGGTCGCCGGCGAAGTACTCAGCCAGCTGACGAGTTGCCTCGGCGAATGCGTCGTCTCCACGCTCGCCCGGCGGCCGGCCGCGACCCGGGAAGCGCAGCTCGGTGAGACGGCCGCCCTCGCTCACGAGCGTCAGCGGGCCGAGCGGGCTGTCGAACTGCGTCCACATCTCCATGCCATACAAACGCCGCGGCCGGTCGTCTTGTGAGGTGGTCAGTACTCGCCGGGCCGCCGCCACCACGAGTAGGGCGGCGTCTGGGGCCGGCCCGCGGGCGTGTCCTCCCACTCCTCCTGGCGCCCGAACGGCGTCAGGTCGAGGAAGGTCCAGGTGCTCCCCAGCGCCTCGACCCCGCGACTGCGGGTCGCGTAGGTGAGGAAAACGCGGTCGCCGTCTCGCAGGAAGACGTCGAGCGCGAAGTAGTTCCGCGTCCCGCAGGCCTCCTGGAACTCGTGGCCGACGGTCGTGTACCAGGGCACCGACCAGCCGTTGCGGCGCTTGACCTCGGCGATCTCGTCCTGGGGGGCGGTGGAGACGTGCGCCCACGAGGTGTCGCGCGCGTTGAGGTGGTCGAGCGGGCTGATCTGGTCGGTGAACATCGAGCAGCCGCCGCACGGAGGCCCGCCCTGGGGGAGCCAGAAGTGGTAGACGAGCAGTTGGCTGCGCCCCTCGAAGAGGTCGAGGAAGCCCACCTCGCCGTCCGGCCCCTCGAAGCGGTGGTCGGCCGAGAACTCGGTCATCGGCTGACGCCGGCGCTCGGCGGCCAGCGCGTCCCGGGCCCTCGTGGCCTCCTTCTCCTTGGCCAGCAGCGCCTCGTGCGACTGCCGCCACTCCTCTCTCGTCACTATCGGCGGTAGCTCCATGCCTCCCAACGTACCCGACTCAGTTCCCTAAGTAAACTCATACCATGCAGCGAACCGACTTCGCCTCGATGCCCTGCTCGATCGCCCGCAGCCTCGCCCTGGCCGGCGAGCCGTGGTCCCCGTTGGTGATCCGCGACGTATTCGTCGGCATCAACCGCTTCGACGACCTGCAGGAGGATCTCGGCATCTCGCGCAAGGTCCTCTCCGAGCGGCTCAAGCACCTGGTCGAGGCGGGGCTGCTGGAACGCCGGCCCTACTCCCAGCGCCCGCCGCGGCACGAGTACGTGCTCACGCAGATGGGGTCGGAGTTCATGGACGTGCTGATGGCGATGGTCGCCTGGGGCGACCGCTGGACCGCCGGCGACGCCGGCCCGCCGATCCTCTACCGCCACAAGGCGTGCGGGCAGATCACCCACGTGGAGCCGCATTGCGCGGCCTGCGGGGAGACGCTGCGCTCGGGCGACGTGGACCTGGAGCCCGGCCCGGGCCTGCCGGCTGCTTGACCGCTCCCCGGCCACCCGTCTCGCTGCCGGTCCTGCTGTGGCGCTCGTTCGCCGAGGTGCTGCCGCTGTCCTCGCGCGAGCTGGACGGCTGGCGCGAGCGCGCGGAGGCGATGCCGGATCCCGAGCTGCGCCGCCAGGCGCTCGCGTCGCTGCGGCTGAAGCGCTTCCATGCCGACGGCGGCTGCGTCTACGCCACCGGGGCCCCACCCGGGCCGGAGCGGGAAGGCCTCGTGCGGCTGATCGTGGCTTTCCAGACCATCAGCGACTACCTCGACAACCTCTGCGACCGCAGCGGCTCGCTCGACCCCGACGAGTTCGCCCGCCTGCACCGGGCGATGACCGATGCGATCGCCCCCGCCACAGCGCCCACCGGCCCCTACGACGACCGCGATGACGGCGGCTACCTCCCCGCGTTGGTCGACGCCTGCCGGCGGGAGGTGGCGCAGCTGCCCGGCTATCCCGCGGTCGCCCCGCTCGTCGCCGGGCTGGTGGGCCTGTACTGCGACCTGCAGGTCCACAAGCACGTCGCCCACGAGGAACGCGTGCCGCGGCTGACCGAGTGGGCCCCCGCCGGCGGTGAGCTCGACTGGTGGGAGTTCTCGGCGGCCACCGGCTCGACGCTTGGCGTCTTCGCGTTGTTCGCGGCCGCCCTCGACGAGGACCTGCCGCCCGAGGCCGCCACGGCGCTGAAGGCCGCCTACTTCCCATGGGTCGGCGCCCTGCACATCCTGCTCGACTACCTCATCGACCTCGAGGAGGACCGTGAGGGAGGGGACCTGAACTTCGTCGCGCAGTACCCCTCGCTCGACCGGGCGCACCGGCGTATCGAGTGGCTGGTCGACCGCGCGCGGATGGCGGTCCAGGCTCTGCCCGCGGCCCGCTTCCATCGCCTGGTCGTCCAGGGCTTGGTCGCCATGTACCTGTCCGACCCGAAGGCCCGCCGCAACCGCCGGTTCGCCGCGCGCCTGAGCGCCCGGGCGGGGCCGGGGACGGGCGCGCTCCACGTGGCGAGCCGCTGCTATCGCCGCCGGGTCGCCCTCTAGCCTCGAAGGCCCGTGTTCGCCCCTCCGGTCAACCGGCTGATCACCGAGCTGGCGCGCCTTCCGGGCGTCGGCCAGCGGACCGCCCAGCGGCTGGCCTTCCACCTGCTGCGGGTGCCCGACGACCAGGCGCTCCCGCTCGCCGACGCGATCCGCGAGGTCAAGGAGACGGTGGGCCAGTGCGAGATCTGCTTCAACCTCGCCACCGAGGCCACCTGCCGCATCTGCCAGGACGAGCGCCGCGAGGCGCACGTGATCTGCGTGGTGGAGGAGCCCGGCGACGTGATCCCGATCGAGCGGACCAACGAGTTCCGCGGGCGCTACCACGTGCTGGGCGGCGCGCTGTCCCCGATGGACGGCGTCGACCCCGAGGACCTGCACGTGTCCGAGCTGCTGAACCGCGTGTCGGGCAACGGCGTGCGCGAGCTGGTGATCGCCACCAACGCCACCACCACGGGCGAGGCGACGGCCCTCTACCTGGCCGACCAGGTGCGCGAGAAGGCCCCCGAGGTCGCGGTCACGCGGCTGGCCAGCGGCCTGCCGGTGGGCTCGGACCTCGAGTACGCCGACGAGATCACCCTGGGCCGCGCGCTGCGGTCGCGGACCGCGCTCTAGCGCCGCGACGCGGCTACGGCCAGCGCTCGTTCGAGCGCCGGCAGGCGCCGACGCCCCAGCTTGACGCGCCGCGACTCCGCACCCGGCTACTGCAGCCTAGCGCCTGGCCGTGGCACGCGGCCGACCGCACGTCCGCGCGCGCAGATGCGCTTGCGCCGCACCGCCCGGAGCACGGACACGTAGGCCGCCTGCTGGTCGCCGGCCGAGCCGGAGATCCACAGCATGTCGGCGCCGGCCTGCACCGCCTTGACCGCGGCGTCGGGCACCGATTCCAGCGCGGTGATCGCCGGGTCGGCCAGGTCGTCGGTGATCGCCACGCCGCGGAACTTCAGCTTGTCCCGCAGCAGGCCAGTGACGACCTTGCGCGACAGCGAGCCGGGGATGGTGAAGTCGTCGACGGTGTAGAGCGCCGTGGGAGAGCACCACCCCGGGCGCCCCGGCGCGGAACGCGGCGCGGAAGGGGACCAGGTCGCGGTCCTCGAGCTCGACGTCGCTCAGGCCGACCTGTGCGGGCCCCTCCTCGGTCGGCTGGCTCGCCGTGCCGAGGCCCGGGAAGTGCTTGACCGCCGAGAACATCCCCTGGCGGTTGTATGCGGTCACGTTCTGCACGGCGTAGAGCGCCACGCGCGCGGGGTTGTCGGAGAACACGCGCGCGCCCAGCGCGGGGTCGGTCTCCAGGCCGACGTCGATCACCGGGGCGAGCACTCCGGTCACCCCGAGTTGGCGCAGGGTCTTGCCCGCCGCCGCGGCCGCGCGGCCGGCCTCGGCCGGCGAGGCGATGTCGGCGGGGCTGCCCGCGGGCGGCAGGTCGCGGAAGGCCGAGAACTCGCCGCCCTCCTGGGGAGCCATCACCCAGGGCGGCACGTGGCGCTCCTGGCCCGCGATCACGCCGCGCCTCGCCGGCCAGCGAGCCCAGCGTCTGCGGGCCCTCGTAGTTGCGGCGGTCGACGACGATCCCGCCCAGGTCGAGCCGGCGCAGCTGGGCGAAGATCGGCGAGGTGAGGTCCTTGCCCTCGAAGCCGACCAGGAACAGCTGCGCCACCTTGCGCTCCAGCGGCAGCCGCCGCACCAGGTCGCCGACGGTGCGCGGCACGCGCGGTCCGCCGGTGGCGCTCGTGTCGGCCGGGGGCGGCACGATCCGCGCCAGGAACGAGGTGTCGCGCTCGCCCCGCGTCTCGACTCCCGCCTCGGGAACCTCCCCCGCGCTCTGCTCGTCGCCCTCGCGCGCAACAAGGACCCCGCCGGTGGTGGCGACGATCGCCACGGCCAGCAGCAGGATGCCGACCTGCACTCGATAGGGCGCGAGCGGCTGCAGCTGCGACAGGAGGCGCCTCAGTCCCACCGGGACCCGAGGCTAGTGTTCGAGGCCGTGCCCGATGCCGCACCGACAGTGGTGATGAAGTTCGGCGGGACCTCGGTCGCCGACGCCGCCCGGATCAAGCGCGCCGCCGGGAGGATCGTCGCCCTTGCCGAGAGCGGCACCCGTGTGGTGGCCGTCCTCTCCGCGCGCGGCAAGACGACGGACGACCTGGTGGCGATGGCCCACGAGGTGTCGCCGCGCCCCCACCCGCGCGAGATGGACATGCTGCTCTCCACCGGGGAGCGGATCTCCTGCGCGCTCGCGGCCATGGTCATCAACGACCTGGGCCACGAGGCGATCTCGCTCACCGGCTCGCAGGCCGGGATCGTGACCGACACCTCGCACACGCGTGCGCGCATCCTCGACATCAAGGCGGACCGCATACGCGCGGGGCTGGACGACGGGAAGATCGTCCTCGTCGCCGGCTTCCAGGGCGTCTCCACGTCCTCCGACGTCACCACCCTGGGCCGGGGCGGCTCCGACACCACCGCGGTCGCCTTGGCCGCCGCGCTGGGCGCCGAGGTGTGCGAGATCTACACGGACGTCGCCGGGGTGTTCAGCGCCGACCCGCGCATCGTGCCCGACGCCAAGAAGCTGCCGGTGGTCACCTTCGAGGAGATGCTGGAGATGTCGGCGTCCGGCGCCGGCGTGCTGCAGCTGCGCTCGGTGGAGTACGCGCGCAACCACGCCGTGAGCATCCACTGCCGCTCCAGCTTCGAGGACCGGCCCGGTACCGTGGTCGAGGACGAGGCCCGCACCATGGAACGTCCGCTCATCACCGCCGTCACCCACTCCACCGCCGAGGCGCGCGTGACGCTGCTGGGCCTGCCCGACCGGCCCGGCATCGCCGGCCGCGTGTTGAGCGCCCTGGCCGACGCCGGGGTCAACGTCGACATGATCATCCAGAACGAGCCCGTGACCGAGGGCCAGTCGGCCGACATGTCGGTGACCGTGCCGCGCGACGACCTGGCCAACGCGCGCTCCGCGCTCGAGGGCCTGCAGGGCGAGTTGGGCTTCGCCGGTGTGCAGACCGACGAGTCGATGGGCAAGGTGTCGTTGGTGGGCGCGGGAATGCGCAGCCACCCCGGCGTGGCGGCCAAGGCGCTGACCACGCTCGGCCACGCCGGTGTGAACATCGAGATGATCTCCACTTCCCCGATCAAGATCTCCTGCGTGGTCCGCGAGGAGCACGTGGAGACCGCGGTGCGCGAGCTGCACGCCGCGTTCGAGCTGGGCGCCGACGCCGTCCGGCGCGAGGACGTGTCCGGCGTGCACCGGCCGGTGGTCACGTGAAGGTCGCCGTGGTGGGCGCCACCGGCGCCGTGGGCTCGACGATCCTCGGCGTCATGCGCGAGCGCTCGTTCCCCGCGAGCGAGGTCGTGCCCTTCGCCTCCGGGCGCTCCGAGGGCCGCCAGATCGACTGGGGCAAGCAGACGCTGCGTCACGCGCGCGCTGTCCGACGAGTCGATTCGCGGCTTCGACCTGGCGCTGTTCTCCGCCGGCTCGGGCGTGAGCGAGGAGTGGGGGCCGCGGTTCGCCGACGCCGGCGCCGTCGTGGTCGACAACTCGTCCTACTGGCGCATGAAGGACGACGTCCCGCTCGTCGTATCCGAGGTCAACCCCGAGGCGCTCGACGGCCACGACGGCATCGTGGCGAACCCCAACTGCTCGACCATGCAGATGGTCGTGGCGCTCAAGCCGATCCTCGACCGCGTCGGGATCGAGCGCCTGGTGGTCTCCACTTACCAGTCGGTGTCCGGCACCGGCCAGCGCGCGGTGGAGGAGCTGCACGACCAGGCGTCCGCGGTGGTCGAGGCCCAGGAGCTGCCGGAGCCGGCGGTGTACCCGCACCAGATCGCCTTCAACGTCCTGCCCCAGGTGGAGTACTTCAAGGACGGCGACGACTACACCACCGAGGAGCGCAAGATGATGGCCGAGACGCGCAAGATCCTCGGCACCCCGGACATGGGCGTGTCCGCCACCTGCGCGCGCGTGCCCGTCTACACCGGCCACTCCGAGTCGATCAACGTCCAGACCCGCGATCCGCTGTCGCCCGACGAGTGCCGCGAGCTGCTCGGCGGCGCGCCGGGCCTGATCGTCCTCGACGACCCGGGCGACGGCCTCTACCCACTGGCCGTGGACGCGGCGGGACGCGACGAGGTGCTGGTGGGGCGCATCCGGCGCGATCCCTCGCACGAGCGCTGCCTGAACCTGTGGGTCGTGGGGGACAACCTGCGAAAGGGCGCGGCGCTCAACGCCGTGCAGCTCGCCGAGCTGCTGGGCGAGCGGGACCTGCTGAGGGCCCGCTCAGCCGCCGCCTAGAAGTCGTCGACTACCACCGGCTCGGTCCGGCTGAGCCGGGCCAGGTCGCGGCGCGAGGAGATCCCCAGCTTGGGCGGGGCAGCACATGTATCCCGCGCGAGGCCAGGTGGATCGCGTGACCACATCGCGGCCCTCGGTCTCCCTGGAGAGGCAGGGCGCCGAGGCTCAGCATCTGGTTGCACTCCGCGGCGGTCGGGCGGTTGGCCAGCACCACGAAGCGGGTGGTGGGGTGGGCCTGGTGCAGCCTGGTAGACCTGCGCGGGGCTGCCGAGCGAGCCGCAGTTAAGCAGCACCACCAACGGGTCGATGCGCTCCACGGCGCTGTCGAGGTCGGCTAGCGGCGCGCCGTCCGACACCAGCTGGATGCGCCGACCCGGGCTTCTGGACCGGGCGCAAGTTGCTCGAGGGGCCGCCCTGGGCGCGGGCGTGGCGCTGTTGGTGCTGTGTTGTTGGTGCTGATTCTCGGCTGACTGCGGAACAACAAAAGTTTCTTGCGTTGTGGCGCTTTGTGGGTTAGAGGTATTGCCAGAGCAGGGCAGAGCAGGGCAGATCGCGCCGGCACATGTCCCGGTCGCGGCGAACGACCCGTCAATCACCGGAGGAATCTGTGACTCACGCTTCTAAGCCGCGGAGTACGCGCGTCCTATTTCCAGCTGTTCTCGCCGCCTGCGTCATGTTCATATTGCTGGCCGCGCCGGCCCAGGCCACACTTCAACTCTTGCAGCCGAACCCGAGCGTGCCGGCAACGTTCCGCGGCAAGGGCGCCGCGAGTACAGACGGCCTCGGGCAGAACACGACCGGCGGGACAGTGCAGGCGAACGTGCCGGCGGGGTCGACCGTCGTGCGGGCCTACCTGTATGGCACCTATTTCTTCTCGAGCCCACTCCGCAGACCAGACGCAGCGGACGCATCAACTTCGACAACACGAACGTCAGTTCTGGGCCTTCTCCCGAACTCGGAGCCTGGCCCCTGCTGTCAGCTCGCCACCGCGCGCGCCGAGGTGACCAACCAGGTCAAGGCCAAGGTCGGAGCCGGCGGTGGCATCACCAACTTCGCGATCAACAACGACCCATCGGGCTAGACGGCGTCGCGCTCGTCGTGATCTACGCGAACAATTCGCTGCCGGAAACGACCATCGCGGTGCTGGACGGGGGGTCGCAAGCAGGCGCGGTGACACGACCACCTTCAATTTCGCCTCGCCGATCAATCCGAGCGCGCCCGGCTTCTTCACCACGCTTGCGCTCGGGAGCGGCTTCTCGTTCCAGGGGTCGACGGGGGGGCACTCCTGCGAGGGCGACCAGTTCTCAACCGTCGACGTGAACAACCAGCGACTCACGAGCTGCGCTGGTAATTACGACGACGGCGTCGGCGACGATGGCGCTCTCATCACCGTCGGCGGCGTCGGCGACAGCCTCACCAATCCGGCCAACCCGAACTCGTCGGACACCGGCGATGACGACGAGCTCTACGACCTGAAGCCCTTCCTGAAGTCAGGCGACACCCAGCTCTCGATCAAGACGACGAATCCCTCGCAGGATGACAACCTCTTCCTGGCGGTCGTTCAGACAAGCGCCCGGGCCGCCGTCACGACCGAGATCTGCACCGATGGGACGGACAACGATGGCGACAGTCTCGCCGACGGGGACGACCCGGACTGCCACCCGGAGCAGCAGCCGCCAGGGCAGCAGCCGCCAGGGCAGCAGCCGCCAGGGCAGGCGGGTTCCACCGGCGGACCTCCCCCGCCCTGTGACGGGCGCCCTGCGACCATCGTCGACCTCACGGGTGACGCCAACATCGTCGGCACCTCAGGCGACGACGTGATCGTCACCGGGCCGGGCAACGACGTGGTCAACGGCGGCGGCGGAAACGACCGCATCTGCACCGGCGCAGGGAAAGACCTCGTGAAGGGCGGCGGCGGAAACGACCACATCTTCCTGGGCTCCGACGCCGATCGGGCCTTGGGCGACTCCGGCAGGGACCGCATCAGGGGATCGACGGGCAACGACGTCATCGGCGGCGGGAGCGGTAACGACCGCCTCCGCTCGGACGGCGGCAACGACCGCACGAACGGCAACGCCGGTAACGACCGCGTGATCGGAGACAGCGGCAACGACCGCGTCTCTGGGGACAGCGGCAAGGACATCGTTGGCGGCACCCGAGGCAACGACAAGGTCAAGGGCGGCTCGGGCAACGACCGAGTCGGCGGCAATTCCGGCAACGATCGCGTGGACGGCGGTAGCGGTCGCGACCGCGTCAACGGCGGTAGCGGCAACGACATCATCAACCTCAGCGATCGAAGCCGCGATTTCGTCAACTGCAGCTCGGGCAAGGACCGCGTGACGAGGGACGTCAACGACAAGGTCTCCCTCTTCTGCGAGAGGGAGATCAACAAGGGCTAGCGAAAGGCCCGCCCCCTCGGCGGCCCGGGGCTGACGCGTTAGCCCGCCAGCTAGCGCGTCAGCTCGCCTGCCGCCCGCAGGACGGTCATCCGGCCCACGGTCTCGCCGGCGTACAGCGGCCCGGCCTCCACGAGCCCCAACTTGATCCCGATATCCCTCCACAAGCGGCCCAACGTCCAGAACCCGAGGCCATGGGTCGAGGGCGCGCTGGGCGCCGGCGCTGCGGCCTTCGCCGTCCGGCGCGCGACTCGCTCAGCCGCCGCCTGAGAGATCGTCGACGACCACGGGCTCGGTCCGGCTGAGCCGCGCCAGGTCGCGCCGCGAGGAGATCCCGAGCTTGCGGTAGATGTTGCGCGCGTGCGTGCGCACGGTCTCGACGCCGATCGAGAGCGCGTGGGCCACCTGGGCGTTCGTGGCGCCGTCCTGGAGCAGCTCGAGCACGTCGGCCTCGCGTGGTGTGAGCAGGTCGGACCCCTCCATGCCCAGGCTGGCTTTGGTTCCACCGGCGGCGGCCGAGCGCGGCAGCACGTGCATCCCGCGCGAGGCGAGATGGATGGCGTTGACCACATCGCGGCCCTCGGTCTCCTTGGACAGGCAGGCGGTGGCGCCGAAGCCGAGCAGCTGGTTGCACTCGGCGGCGGTGGGCCGGTTGGCGAGCACCACGAAGCGGGTGGTGGGGTGGGCCTGGTGCAGCTGGTAGACCTGCGCCGGGCTGCCCAGCGAGCCGAAGTTGAGCAGCACCACGGATGGGTCGACGTCCTCGACGGTGGCGTCGAGCTCGGTCAGCGGCACGTCGTCCGACACCAGTTCGAGGTTGGGGTCCTCGGAGATCAGCTGGCGCAGGCCGATGGACACCAGGTCCTCGAACTTCGCCATGACCACGGTCACCGACGTCGGCATGGACGGCCATACTAGTCCGTCTCGGGTGAGAAAGGGTGAGAGGCGTATCACCTTCCCCTCACCCCAACCGTCCTCCGAAGATCACACCCCCGAGGGGAAGCGGAAGGACCCGCTCTTCGGAACCATTCACGGAGTCTTCTTGAACTTCCGTAGGGCGGACTGGGGTACGCCAACACGAGAGCCGACCAGCCACTGGTCGGTTTTCTCGTTTCTGGGAGGAGATCGTCGAGCGGCGGGGCTCCCTACCTCCGGTAGGACAGGCGGCCGGCCAACGCCCGGCCTGCGCTCCGGCGCTACGCTCGCCGCATGAACGAGCGCCGTCAGCCCGATTGGGACGACGACGACTGGGTGGGCGAGCCCCCCGAGGGCCGCTACACCGCCGACCGCGCCGACCCCGGCTTCTGGACGGGCCGCAAGCTGCTGGAGACGGCGGCCCTGGGCGTGGGCGTCGCGCTGCTGGTGCTGGTGCTCGTCCTGCTGCTGGGCTAGAGCTAGGCGGCCCGCGCGGCTGAAGGATCCGACGGGCCAGAGCCCGCTCGATCCTTCAACCGGCCAGCTCGCGCGTCAGCTCGCCCGCGGGGCGCACGTCGCCGAGGCGCGCCACGGTCTCGCCCGCGTACAGCGGCCCGGCCTCGACCAGCCCCTCCGGGCCGCCGGCGACCGGGGGCTGGGGGCTCAGCAGCGGCGACCCCACCCGCTGGGCGGCGAGGAGTCGTTCGCTGACGGCGGCCGGGACGCGCGAGAGCACGGGGCTGGTCGCCCGCTGCAGGCTGCGCACCCAACCCGGGCCGAGGGCATCGTCACCAAGCCAGCGCTCGGTGGCCGCGTTGGGGAGTACCCGGTGCGGCGCCGGCCAGCCGGCGCCGAACAGCTGGGTGAGGATCGTGTCACGGCCCTCAACAGCGCGGCGCTTGTACTCGGGGTGCGCCCCGCTCTCCTCGCTGAGCAGGAAGCGGGTTCCCAGCACCGCGCCCGCCGCCCCGGCCTGCAGGGCTTCGCGCACGCCGGCGGCGTCGGCGATGCCGCCGGCGAGCAGCACCGGGTAGCCGTCGGGAAGCGCGGCTCGGGCGCGCTCGAGCAGATCGAGGGCCGGCAGCTCGCCGCGCACGTGCCCGCCGGCCTCCCGTCCCTGCACGATCACTGCGTCCGCGCCGGCCGCACGTGCCTCGCGGGCCTCCTCGACCGAGCCGCACTGGTGGAGCCAGATGCCGGCGGTTCGCCGGCGCGGGCGCCCCCAGAAGGTGACCACGACCTCCGCGTCCCGCGCCACCTCCCAGTGCCCGGGGCGGGCCAGCGCCTGGATGACGTTGGCCGCCACGGGCTTGGCCGTGAGTGCCGTAGCGGCGTTCAGCTCACGGCGAAACAGCGGCGGGGGCAGCATCCCGACGGTCCCGAGGCCGCCCGCCTCGGACACCGCCGCGGCCAGCTCGTGGCCGGCGATGCCGCCTCCCATGCCGGCCTGGACGACCGGCAGCTCGAGTCCGAGCTTCAGCGGTGGGCGTCGATCCCCCGCCGCCGGCTGAAGCCCTGCGCGTGGCTGGCGTCGGCGGCGACGACGGCGCGGAACGTCCCGTCGTGGAAGACCCGCAGGCGTCGGCTGTACACCGAGCAGCGGCTGGCCGCGCGCAAGCGCGTCCTTCGGACGGTGCGGTAGGAGCCGGTGGAGGTGCGCCTCTGGATGGAGACGATCAGCCCGTCGTGCTCAGGGCACGAGCGGCCCGAGAAGCGGACGCGCTGGCCGCGACGCGGGGTGCGGTCGCTCAGGAAGAGGCTGACGCGGTGGCGGACGATCACCGAAACCGTGGGCCCGGTCTGTGCCCTCCGCCCGGGCGGTGTAACGGGTGAGCAGCGAGGGGCGCCTGAGGAAGGAGAAGTTGCCGTTGGTGTCGGTGACCGCCGTCGCGATGTTCGAGGCGGTGGTGGTGAACGGATAGGCCGAGCCGGAGAGCGTGACCACCTTGTTCGCGTGGTCCTTGCCCTTGAGCTGGCCCCGGAGCACGGTGCCTCGTCCCGCCACGACCGGGTTGGGGCTGGCGGTCAGGGCAAGGTTCTTCGGGGGCGGGGCCTTGGCGGCGGAAGCACCGAGAGGCAGCAACAGCGCGAAGCAGGCGACCGAAGAGGTGGTGAGGAGCAGTTTTCGGATTGCGAGATTGTTACCCATTGCCTCAATAACGCGCGAAGGTCAACGGGGTTCGCGAGTTGTCACTACGGCTAGGCCGCAGCCAGGTCGGCAACCTTGCGCTGCACGTCGGTGGTCTTCACCACGTGCTTGTCCATCCCGAGCTCCTTTGGCTCGAGGCCCAGCGCCAGGCCCACCATCTGCGGCAGGTGCAGCACGGGGATGTCGAGGTCGCGCTCGACGAACTTCACCGCCTCGGGCTGCTGCATGTCCAGGTTGAGGTGGCACAGCGGGCACGGGGTGACCACGCAGTCGGCGCCGGCGTCGATGGCGTCCGCCATGTGGCGGCCGGCCTGGCGCAGCGAGGTGGTGCGGGCCATGGTGATCACCGGGAAGCCGCAGCACTTGTGCGAGCCGGCGTAGCTCACGGCCTCGCCGCCCAGGGCCTCGATCAGCTGATCCAGGTAGCGGTTGCGCTCGGGGTGCTCGTCGAAGCCCAGGCGGCGGGTGGGGCGCACGATGTAGCAGCCGTAGAACGGCGCCACGCGCAGGCCCTCCAGCGGCCGCACGACCTTCTCGCGCACGGCGTCCAGGCCGATCTCCTCGACCAGCAGCCAGAGGAAGTTCTTGTTCCACCAGGCACCGTCGCGCTCGTAGTTGAGGCCCTCGGGGTCCAGGTGCGAGTTGATGTGGTCGCGGTAGGCCGAGTCCGCGTCCAGGCGCTCCTGGCACTCGGCCTGCGCGCCCTGGCAGGTCGAGCAGATGTTCATCATGCCCGCGGCGCCCTCCACGTCCTGCGCCATGGCGAAGGTGCGGGCGTTGAGCGTGTCGACGAGCTCCTGGTTGTGCTCGGCGATCACGCCGGCGCCGCAGCAGTTCGCGCGGTCCAGCTCGACCAGCTCGAGATCCAGCTTGGGCGCGACGAGCTCCATGGAGCCGTGCAGCTCGGGGGTGAAGCCGCGCGAGACGCAGCCGGGCCAGTACGCGAGTTTCAAGTGGTGCCCTCCTCGTCGGGCTCGGGCTCGTCGCCTTCGTGCCCGGTGATGTAGAGGTTGAGCTCGAGGCGCTCGTCCTTGTCCTCGATGTCCCCGAAGATGCGCTTGACGTTCTTCTGATCCGCCAGCTTGGGATGCAGCAGGGCCTTCTTGGGGGTCACCTTGCCGCTCCTCAGCCCACGCAGGGCGGTGGGCATGTTCACCAGTAGCTGCTTGACGGCCGCGGGCTCGACCTGGCCGCGCACCATGGACCCCTGCCCGAAGGAGCGCGGGAGCAGCTGCGCCTCGTGCAGCGTGCCCCACTTCTCGATGATGTCCACGAAGCCCTTCTCGTGGCCGTAGCCGTTGTTGTGGTCCTTGATGCCGTAGTCGTTCGTGGCCCGCCGGCGCAGGCGCATGATCTGCGACATCGGGGCGACGTCCTTGGGGCACACCTCGATGCAGGCGAAGCAGTGGGTGCAGTCGTAGATGCCGTGCGGGTCCTCGGCGAGGTCCTTGAGGCGCTCCTCGGTGTGGTCGTCGCGCGGGTCGCCGACGAAGCGGTAGGCCTTGGCCAGCGCGGCCGGGCCGACGAACTCGGGGTCCACCTCCAGCGACAGGCAGGCCGACACGCACACGCCGCACTGGATGCAGGCCATCGACTGGGTGACGTCGATCATGGCCTCGGCGGGGACCTTGTACTCGCGGCCCTCGGGCGGCTCGCCCTCGGGCAGCAGCCACGGCACCACCCGCTGGATCTTCTTCCAGTGGACGGCGTCCATGTCCACGATCAGGTCCTTGATCACGGGCATGTTGCCCATGGGCTCGACGGTGATCGCGCCGTTGGCGGCAGTCTCCTGAGCGTCGGAGATGCGGGTGTTGCAGGCGAGCGCGGACTTGCCGTTGATGCGCACACCGCAGGAGCCGCAGATGGCGGCGCGGCACGAGCAGCGGATGGCCAGCGAGGCGTCCTCGCGGTCGCGGATCTGGAGGATCCCGTCGAGCACCGAGCGCTCGGGGTCGAGCTCCACGCCGTAGTCACGCCAGTAGGCCTGCTCGCCCGACTCCGGGTCGAAGCGGCGCACCTTGAGCGTGAAGTCCTGAGCCTCGGCCACCTTCAGTTACCTCCGCGGGGCATCCGGCCCCGCGTTCTGAGAGCCAGTTTCGACGTCACGTCTCAATATGTTCTCTCTTCCGGCTCCCACTGGGTCCGCGTGACCTCGGAGTACTCGATCTCAGGGGTCTCGCCGTCGCCATTGGGGTGCACGTTGATGTGCTTGAGCCATTCGTCGTCGTTGCGTTCGGGGAAGTCGGTGCGGTACTGGGCGCCGCGCGACTCCTTGCGCTCGATCGCCGACACCAGGATCGTCTCGGCGTTGTCGATCATGAACTGGAGCTCGATCGCTCCCAGCAGGTCCTGGTTGAAGACCGTGCCGCGGTCGTCGACCGACGCGGTCTTGGCCTCCTCCTTCAGGCGCAGGACCACCTCGAGCGCCTCCTTGAGGCCCTGCTCGTCGCGGAACACCGAGCACTTCTCGTCCATGGTCTGGCCGAGCTCGGCCTTGATCTCCGAGACGCGGCGGCTGGACTGCGCGCGGTCGAACACGGCGCGGATACGCGCGTGCTCGTCGTCCAGGGCGGCCTGCGAGGGGCTCGGCATCGGCGCGCCCTTGGCCGCCTTGCCGGCGTGCTCGCCCGAGCGGCGGCCGAATATCAGCGTGTCCAGCAGCGAGTTGGCGCCGAGCCGGTTGCCGCCGTGCACCGAGACGCAGGCGCACTCCCCTGCGGCGTAGAGGCCGGGGATGGTGGTCTGGCCGTTGGTGTCGGTCTTGACCCCGCCCATGACGTAGTGGTTGCCGGGCTTGATGTGGATCGGCTCCTTGGTGATGTCCACCCCGGCGAAGTCCGCGCCCGACGTTGAGGATCTCGCGCAGCGCCTCGTGGATGCGCTTCCTCGGCACCACCGTGATGTCCAGCGCGACGGTGCCGTCGGGGAACCCGCGGCCCTCGTCGATCTCGGTCTGCTCGGCGCGCGAGACCACGTCGCGGGAGGCCAGCTCCATCTTGTTCGGCGCGTACTTCTCCATGAAGCGCTCGCCCTCGGCGTTGTACAGGTGCGCGCCCTCGCCGCGGGCGCCCTCGGTGATCAGCAGCCCGAGCCCCGCCAGCGTGGTCGGGTGGTACTGGATCATCTCCATGTCCATCAGCGGCGCGCCGATGCGGTAGGCGAGCGCGATGCCGTCGCCGGTGCAGACAAGGGCGTTGGTGGTGGGGTTGAAGACCTGGCCGTTGCCGCCGGTGGCGAGGATCACCGACTTGGCGGCGAACAGCTCCATCGAGCCGTCGCGGATGTTGCGGGTGACGGCGCCCGCGATCTTGCCCTCGTCGTCCTGCACCAGCGCGGTGGTGAACCATTCCTCGTAGCGGTGCACCTCCTCGTGCTTCATCAGCTGCTCGTAGAGCACGTGGAGAATCGCCTGGCCGGTGATGTCGGCCACGTAGTAGGTGCGCGCGGCGGAGGCGCCGCCGAAGGCGCGCTTGCCCAGGCCACCCTCCTCGTTGCGGTGGAAGGTCACGCCCAGGTGCTCGAGCTCGAGCAGCTCGTGCGGGCGCCTCCTTGCACATGATCTCGATCGCGTCCTGGTCGCCCAGGTAGTCCGAGCCCTTGACGGTGTCGAACGCGTGCGACTCCCAGGAGTCCTCGGGGTCGAGTGCCGCGTTGATCCCGCCCTGCGCCGCGTTCGAGTGCGAGCGCACGGGGTGGACCTTGGAGATGATGCCGACGGACGCGCCGGTCTCCGCCGCGGCGAGCGCGGCGCGCTGTCCGGCCAGGCCGGCTCCGATTACGAGGACGTCGTGCTGGGGCATCTGGGGAGAGGCGGGCGCAATGCTATTCGAGCGCGCTGCCTACCCGATGTACGGTCTAAGAGTGTCCCTGCGGTCTTCCAGGCCGCAGATCTTTGACGGCCGGCGCCATCCTGGCGCCGATCTAGGGCGCAACGGGACGGAGCGCCTGGCGCACTCGATCGGCCGTCACCACGCCGCGCAGGACCCCCTCGCGGTCGACGGCCATGATCGCCCCGAGGCGGGCCAGGCCCTCGCGGCCGAGCAGGGCCTCCAGCGGCTCCTCGAAGCCCACCCGCAGGGCGCCTCCGCCGTCGTCGGCGGCCATCACGCTTGCCACGGTGCGGCCCGGCCGCACCTGCTCGGGGATCGACTCCACCGACTCCGAAGCGACCACCCCGACGAGGCGCCCCTCGGCGTCCACCACCGGGAACCAGGGCCAGCGGTAGCGCAGGAAGAACTCGTCCCAGGCGCGGTCGAGGGTCAGCTCGGAGGGGATGGCCACCGGCTCGGCGTCCATGACGTCGACCACCCGGACGCCCTCGATCCGGCTCTGCACCTCGTTCTGGTACTCGGTCTGGCGCGCCGCGCTGCCCAGGAACAGGCCGATGATCGCCAGCCAGATGCCGCCGAAGACGTCGCCGGTGGCGACCGCGATGAACACGCCGGCGCCCACCAGCAGGTACGAGACCCCGCGGCCCAGCCGGGCGGCGGTGCGGGTGGCCCGGGTGCGGTCGCCGGTACGCCACCAGACCAGTGAGCGCGCGATGCGCCCGCCGTCGAGCGGATAGCCGGGGATCAGGTTGAAGATCAGGAGGCTGGCGTTGACCAGCGCGACCCAGCCGAGCACGGCCACCACCGGGTCGAGGCTGCGGCCCTCCACGCCGGTCGCGTCCAGCGCGCTGTCGGCGCCCGCGATCAGGGAGGCGGCCCCGAAGCAGACGGCGGCGATCACCAGCGTCACGGCGGGGCCGGCGGCGGCGACCTTGAACTCCTCGCCCGCGCTGCGGGTGTCGCGCTCCATCTTCGCCAGGCCGCCGAACAGCCACAGGTCGATCGAGGCGATGCCTATGCCCAGCCGGCGGGCGGCCAGGGCGTGGCCCAGCTCGTGGAGGACGATCGAGCCGAACAGCAGGATTGCGCTGATGACCCCGAGCACGAACGCCTCGGTGTCGTGGCCGGGGCCGAGGCTGTCGCCGTAGTTGCCGGTCAGCCAGTAGATGACCAGGAAGAAGACGAAGAACCAGCTGACGTCCACTCCGATTCGGATCCCGAATACCCGCGCGAGCTTGATCGAGCTTCCACCGAACACTGCTTCTGATGGTGGCAGGTGCCTCGAGCGGGCTAGGGCAGCAGCTCGCTCATCAGCGCCGCCGCCCGGGCGTCGTCCAGGCCCTCGGTGCTCAGGCGCCGCCACGTCCAGAAATCGAGCGCCAGCCGGATCAGCACGCGCATGCGCCCGGCGGCCGCGCCCTTCAGCCCGAACCCCGCCGTCAGGCCCGCGGCCAGCTCGCCCTGCATGACGTCGGCCGACCTGGCCATCCAGCGCTCGAGCTCGGGGACGCTGCTCCGCTCACCCTGGACGATCGTCTGCATCCCCTCGTTCTCGCGGTACCAGGGGTAGAGGGCCTCCAGCACCGCCCGCACGCGCTCGCGCGGGTCCTCGACGGCGAAGGCCCCGGCGAGGTCGGGCATCGGGTGCCGCTGGAGCCAGTGCGCGCTGCAGGCGGGCAGCAGCTCGTCCAGGTCCGCGAAGTGGTTGTAGACGGTCACGCGCTGCACGCCGGCGCGGCGGGCGATGTCGGCCACCGTCGTGGCGGCGATCCCTACCTCCTCGTGCAGCTCGGCGGCCGCGCCCGCGATCCGGAGGCGGGTCTGCTCCTGGGCCTCGGCGCGCGCCTTCAGCTCGTATTTCCGCTTTTGGGTTGACACGGTGTTCATTCATGTTACCGTGGCGCTATTCGGTAAACAAGTCGTTCAACGAAAGGATGTTCGATGCAGCCCTCCACCGCCCCCAAGATCGTCGGCCCCCGTGATGGGAAGAGCGGACTGCTCGGCTCGATCGGCGTCCGCTTCATGATCGACGGCCACGAGACCCACGACGGCAACTTCTCGCTCGTCGAGCACCCGATGGAGCCGCGCCGCTTGGCCGCGCCGCTTCACCGCCACAGCCGCGAGGACGAGTACTCGTTCGTGCTCGAGGGGCGGATGGGCGCACTGCTCGGCGACGACGTGGTCGAGGCGGGCACGGGTGACCTGGTGTTCAAGCCCCGTGACCAGTGGCACACGTTCTGGAACGCCGGCGACGAGCCGTGCCGGATCCTCGAGATCATCTCGCCGGCGGGGTTCGAGCAGTACTTCCGCGAGCTGGTGGACATCGTCGAGGGAGGGCGATTCGACCCGGCCGTCGTCGGCGAGCTCGGCGCGAGTTACGGCCTGGAGGCCAAGCCGGAGACCATCCCCGAGCTGTGCGAGCGCTTCGGGCTGACCTTCGGGCCCGCATAGGCGCTCAGGCCGTGTGACACTGCGGCGGTGCTGGAGGCCGCGTTCTGGGGGTTCGTCGGGGGCGGGGCGCTCCTGGTGGGAGCGGCGCTGGGGCTGTGGCTGCGCTTCTCCCAGCGCGCGATCGGCCTGATCATGGCCTTCGGCGCCGGCGTGCTGATCAGCGCCGCCGCCTTCGAGCTGACCGAGGAGGCGTTCGACCGCGGCGGGCGGGACGCCGCGGTCGTGGGCCTGGCGCTCGGCGCGATCACCTTCTTCGTCGCCGACGGCCTGGTCGACCGGATGGGTGGTGCCCACCGCAAGCGCTCCGGCGACCAGCAGAAGGGCGCCGCGGCGATGGCGCTGGTGCTGGGCGCCCTGATGGACGGCATCCCCGAGTCGGCGGCGATCGGCATCAGCCTGCTCGAGGGCAACGGCGTGGGCATCGCCGTCGTCGTCGCGGTGTTCATCTCCAACGTGCCGGAGTCGCTGTCGGCCAGCGTCGGGCTTCGCAACAGCGGTCGCCCGACCGGATGGATCCTCGGGCTGTGGGGGACGGTCGCGGTGGTCTCGGCGCTGGCCGCGCTGGCCGGCTTCGCCCTGCTCGACGGCGCCTCGGGCAACCTGACCGGGGGGATCGAGGCCTTCGCCGCCGGGGCGATCGTGGTGATGCTGGCCGACACCATGGTCCCCGAGGCCTACGAGGACAGCGGGCGCCTGACGGGGCTGGTCACCGCCGCCGCCTTCGCGCTCTCGTTCCTCCTCTCCACCCTCGAGTAGCGCTCAAGCGGGGGCCGGCTTGCGCACCCGGCCGCGGCCGATGACCTCGACCTCCTCGCCCGGCGCGCAGGCCGCGATGTCGTGGGTCTCGGCTCGGCAGCCTGCGACGGAGGACGGCCAGCGCGGGGAAGCCCATGAGGGCGGGGACCGCCAGCAGCACGCCGCGGTAGGCGATCACCGCCACAGCGGCGTCGGCAGCGTCGACGCCGTAGATCACCAGCGCACCGATCAGGCCGCCGTCCACGCCGCCGATCCCGCCGGGGAGCGGGATCAGCCCGCCGAGCTGGCCGACGATGTAGGCCACCAGCAGCACGCCGAACGGCGGCAGCGCCATATCGAAGGCGGCGAAGCAGGCGGCCAGCACCGCCACGTCGAGCAGCATGTAGCCGGCGGTGCCGATCGCGAGCTCGGGCTGGCGCGTACGCAGCAACATCAGCGCCTCGGAGACCCCCGCGCTGATCGTCCGCGCCACGGTGGTGAATCGGCTCCAGCGCGACCGCCGCGCCAGCGCGCCGGCGAGCGGGCCCGAGGCGAGCGCGAGCGCGATCGCGGCGGCCCCTACCAGGGCGGGCACGAGTCCCAAAAGCAGCGCGTCGGCGCCCGAGAGCACGCCGGTCGCCAGGCCGATGCCGCCCAGCAGCAGGCAGGTCACGTTGACCAGGCTGGTGAGCAGGAAGAACGCGACGGTGCGGCGGGCGATATGGCCACCGCTCACGCCGCCGCGGCGCAGGATCCAAGCCCCGAGGGCGAGGCCACCCGCCCCGCCGACCGACAGGACGGAGTTGGCGGCCAGCTCGGCCAGCCCGATCTCGGTGCTGGTCCGCCAGCTCATCTGGCGACAGAAGACGGTGCGGAACGCGATCACGTACGAGAGGCACGACAGAACCTGGAGCACGCACGCGAGCACCAGCCAGGCCGGGTCGCCCCCGGCAAAGCGCTCGCGCAGCGACCCCAGCCCCGGCAGCAGCACCACCAGGGCCCCCACAACGAGCACGATCGCCACGACCACCATCACCGATCGCCGCATTCGCGAAGGCGTGAACTCTTCGGGGATGGGCTCTGCGTCGATCTCGGTCGTGGGCATAGGGCGGTTTGTACCCGGCCCTGGTAAATACTCCCGCCCTTATGGCACACAAGGTCACGCTCATACCCGGCGACGGCACGGGGCCCGAGATCGCAGAAGCAACGAAGCGCGTGCTGGAGGCCACCGGAGTCGAGTTCGAGTGGGACCAGCAGGAAGCCGGCGAGGACGTCTACGAGAGCGAGGGCAACCCGCTCCCCGACGCCACGATCGAGTCGGTGCGCAAGAACGGCCTGGCGCTGAAGGGCCCGACCACCACTCCGGTGGGCTCGGGCTTTCGCTCGATCAACGTCGCGCTGCGCAAGGAGTTCGACCTCTACAGCTGCATCCGGCCCTGCAAGGCCTACGAGGGTGTGAGGACGCGCTTTCCGGAAACGGACATCGTCATCGTGCGCGAGAACACCGAGGACCTGTACGCGGGCATCGAGTTCGAGAACGGCAGCGACGAGAACGAGAAGCTGCAGAAGTTCCTGAAGGACGAGCTCGACTCACCGGTGCGCGAGGACTCGGGCATCTCCATCAAGCCGATCTCGGTGTTCGGCTCGGAGCGGATCGTGGAGTCCGCCTTCGACTACGCGGAGCAGAACGGCCGCAAGAAGGTCACCGCGGCCCACAAGGCCAACATCATGAAGCACTCCGACGGGCTGTTCCTGGACACCGCCCGCAGGGTCGCCGAGAAGCACCCGGACATCGAGTTCGAGGACCGCATCATCGACAACCTCTGCAACCAGCTGGTGTCGCGGCCCGAGGAGTACGACGTGATCGTGCTGCCCAACCTCTACGGCGACATCGTCTCCGACCTGGGCGCCGGGCCTCAGCGGCGGTCTCGGCCTGGCGCCGGGGGCAAACATCGGCTCCGAGGCAGCCACCTTCGAGGCCACCCACGGCTCAGCGCCCAAGTACAAGGGCAAGAACGTGATCAACCCGACGGCGCTGATGCTGTCCGGGATGCTCATGCTCCGCCACCTGGACGAGGACGACGCCGCCGACCGGCTCGAGTCGGCCATCGCCGCCGTGATCAAGGCGGGCGACAACGTCACCTACGACCTCAAGCCCACCCGCGACGACCCGTCCGCCGTCGGCACCTCCGAGTACGCCGACGCGGTCATCGAGGAGATGAACAAGTGAGCGAACCAGTGAACGTGACGGTGACCGGCGCCGCGGGGGCCATCGGCTACGCCCTGCTCTTCCGCGCGGCCAGCGGCGACCTCCTGGGCCCCGACACGCCGGTCAAGCTGACGCTGCTGGAGATCCCCGACGCCGTGAAGGCCGCCGAGGGCACCGCCATGGAGCTCGACGACTGCGCCTTCCCGCTGTTGCGCGAGGTAGAGGTCACCGACGACCAGAAGGAGGCGTTCAGCGGCTGCAACGTCGCCCTGCTGGTGGGCGCCAAGCCGCGCGGCGAGGGCATGGACCGCTCGGACCTGCTCGAGGCCAACGGCGGCATCTTCAAGCCGCAGGGCGAGGCCATCAACGCCGGGGCGGCCGAAGACATCAAGGTGCTCGTGGTCGGCAACCCGGCCAACACCAACTGCCTGATCGCCCAGCAGAACGCGCCCGACATCCCTGCCGAGCGCTTCACGGCAATGACCCGGCTCGACCAGAACCGGGCGATGACCCAGCTGGCCCGCAAGGCCAACGACCTGGTGGCCAACGTCCACGACCTGGCGGTGTGGGGCAACCACTCGAACACGATGTATCCCGACGTGTTCAGCGCGAAGGTGGACGACGTGCCGGCCTGGGACGCGATCGACCAGGACCAGGACTGGCTGGAGAACGACTTCATCCCCACCGTCGCCGGCCGCGGCGGGGCGATCATCAAGGCCCGCGGCGCCTCCAGCGCCGCCTCGGCCGCCAACGCCGCCATCGACCACGTGCACGACTGGGTGCTCGGCACGGGCGACGAGTGGGTCTCGATGGCCGTGCCGAGCGACGGCTCCTACGGCGTGCCCGAGGGGCTGATCTCCTCGTTCCCGGTCACGACCAACAACGGCGAGTGGGAGATCGTGCAGGGCATCGAGCTGAGCGACTTCTCGAAGGAGCGGATCAAGGCCACGACCGACGAGCTCGCGCAGGAGCGCGAGACGGTCAAGGACCTGCTGGGCTAGCGCCGCGGCGAGCCCGGAGTGTGGGTCCCGCCGTCGCCGCTCACCCTGCCCGCGAAACGCTCAGCCCTGCTGAGGATTCCTGGAAGCGGCTGCGCCGCTCCCCGCCCGCGCGCAACCGGCGCCGCAGGCGTCGTCGCCGCGGCGGCTCAGCCGCGTGGCGGCACGATCCGGATGATCCGGTCGGCCGCCGCCGTTGTCGGTCAGCGCGTAGAGCGCTCCGTCGGGGCCCTCCACCACGTTGCGGACCCGGCCGAAGTCGCCGCTGAACAGCGCCTCGTCTGCGGACCACGCTGTCGTCGCTGATGGTCAGGCGGCGGATGTGGCTGGCCGCGCAGGGCGCCGAACAGGAAGTCGCCGCTCCAGGCCGAGCCGCCCTGGGTCACGAAGGTGGCTCCGGACGGGGCGATCGACGTGGGGTAGAAGGTCAGTGGCCGGACCAGCCCGGGGGCGCTCGCCGAGCAGCGGATCGTCGGCCAGCCGTAGTTGCGCCCACGCCGGATGACGTTGACCTCGTCGCAGCCGGTGGAGCCGTGCTCGGTGGCGAACAGGGTGCCGCGGCGGCTGAAGGCGAAGCCCTGCGGGTTGCGGTGGCCCTTGGAGACGATCGCCGGTCGTCCCCCGCGGCCGAGCACCTGGCTGCGACCCAGCGCCAGGAACTTCCCGTTGCGCGAGCGGCTGCTCTGGGCCGTGCTGGGGTTCGCGCTGTCGCCCGTCGTGAGGTACAGGCGGCGGCCCGGGCCGAACTTCAGCCGGCCACCGTTGTGGACGCGGTTGACGCTGATGCCGCCGAACAGCACGCGCCTGCTGCGCAGCCGCCGGCGCACCAGGCGGTAGCGGACCAGGGCAGCACCGCGGTGGTCGGTGGTGCGGAACACGTACACGTAGCGATTGCGCGAGAACCGCGGGTCCACCGCCACGCCCAGGAGCCCGCCCTCACCGCCGGACACGCCGAACCGGGCCACAACGCGCCCACTCAGCTCGAGGTCCTTGGTGACGAAGCGCAGGCGGCCGGGCCGCTCGCTGACCAGCGCGCTTCCGTCGGGCAGGAACGCCATCTCCCACGGATGGTCGAGCCCGCGGGCGATCGTCCGGGTGGACGGGTTCGGCCCGTCGGTGCGGACGGGGGCGGCCTGCGCGCCACCAGCGATGGCCAGCCCGCCGGCGAGCGCGAGGGGAAGCGCCTTCTTGATCACCTCTCCCCGAACACGCGCGGTCGCGCGAAGTCCCGCCGGGGACTTGACCTGGCGCGCCTGGGTCGAAGAGGATCGATCCAAGCGAGAGGAGGCCCCATGGACACCTACGTCATTCTGCGACGGGCCGGCTGGCGGTCGGCCGACGACCTCGGCCAGGCCGCTGAACGCTCACGCCAGGTGGGCGACGAGGAGATGTCCGACGACATCCGCTGGATTCGCAGCTACGTGCTGGAAGAGGGGGGCGGGACGGTGGGAACGGTCTGCATCTACCAGGCGACCAGCCCTGAGGCCATTCGGGACCACGCGTCGCGAGCGGACCTGCCGGTCGACGAGGTCATCCCCGTCGCGGATACCGTGCTCGTCAGGCCCGACCCGTAGCGGGCCGGTTCCGGCTCAGGCGGCTACGTAGCCGCGGCCTTCCTTCTTGACCGTGCCGTCGCCCTCGAGCTCGTTCATCACCCGATACATGTAGTTCGGGTGCTTGACCCCGAGCTTCTCCGAGAGCTCGCGCACCGAGACGCCGGGCTGCTTGCGCACCACCTCGAGCGCCTGCTGGGCGCGCGTGCCGCCCTTACGGCGCCGGCGGCGCTTGCGCCCGTTGCTCGACGTGGCCGCCCCACGCGGCCGGCCGGGGCCGCGCTTGGCCGGGCCGTCCAGCCCCTCGAGAGCCGCCTTGGCCCGCTCAAGCTTGAGGTACTCCTCGTGCAGCGGCTTGAGCTCCTTCAGCCTGGCGTCCATTGCCTGTAGCTGGTCCTTCAGAAGGTCTGCCATGTAGTAACAGTAACAGTTAATCCAAGTGGTTCTTCAGGTTCTTCAACGACTTGTCCAACTCTCTACCTGTTACGCGCCGGACGGCGGGCCCAGCCATGCGTCCCAATGGGCCTCCGGGCAGGTTGTACTCGTTCATGTAGTTGAAGCACGTGCCGCCGTCCTTGGCCTCGAACTCGTACACCACCTTGGCCTTGGACCGCACTGGACCCTTTCCTTCCCACACCACCTTTTCTGGTGTGTTCTCAGTCACTTTCCAGGTGACCCTGAACCTCTGGCCGGCGAGTTTCAGGCACTGGGTGAGCTCCGACCCCTTGCGGAGCTGGCCGTTCGGTGAGTCCTCGAGATATTGGTGAATGGACACCCAGTCACCGAGGCGCTCGGGGTCCATCACGAAGTCCCGGACCGTCTGGGGATCCGCCCCGAGCTGCATGGAGCGCTCGACCTTCACCGCGCCCCCAGCGGCTCGACCGCCTCCCACTCGCCCAGCGCGTGCTCGACCGCTCGGTCGAAGCTGCGCGGGCGCAGCCCGTACAGCTCTGCGGCCTCGTCGGGGTCGCGGGGGAGGATCTCCGACTCCAGGCTCTCCATCAGCGGTCGCACCAGCTCCAGCGGCTGGCCGGTCACCGCGGCGACCACGGCGCTCGCCGGGGGCGTGAGCGACCGCTTCAGGCCCAGCGAGGCGCGGCCGACGCCCATCATCTCGGCGATCCGCTCCAGCATCTCGCCGTAGGCCAGCACGTCGGGGCCGACGATGTCGAGCGCGCGGCCCGCGGCGCCGGGGACCGCGGGCGTACGGGCGAGGTACTCGAGCACGTCGCGCTCGTCGATGGGCTGGGTGCGGTTGCGGTTCCAGGCCGGCATGGGCAGGACCCGCAGACGCTCCACCAGTCGCACCAGCACCCGGAAGGAGGAGGAGCCGGCGCCGATCACGATCGAGGCGCGCAGCGAGGTCGAGTCCGGCACGGCGTCCAGCAGGATCTGCTCGACCTCCAGTCGCGAGCGCAGATGGCGCGACTGGGCGCCGGCCGGCGCGATGCCACCCAGGTAGACGATGCGCTCGACTCCGGCGTCCGCGCGCGGCTTCCCCGAAGAGGCGCGCCATGCGGCGGTCGCGCTCGGCGAAGTCGTTGTCGGGGGCGGTCTCCATGGAGTGGATCAGGTAATAGGCGGTGTCCACTCCTTCGAGCGCCCCGTCGAGGCCCTCGCCGCGCAGCAGGTCGGCCTCCACCGGCTCGACCCCGTCCAGCGGGGTCACGCGCGCGGCGTCGCGGGCGAGCCCCCTCACGGGGCGCCCGTCGGAGGAGAGACGCTCCAGCAGGCGCTCTCCGACATAGCCGGTGGCTCCGGCGACCAGTTCCATGCGAGAAGAGATACGCACCTAAACCCCGCAAAGACCGGGGCAATGTGCGAACACCCTGCATATTGCACGAAAACAGAAAAGCGCCGTTTTCCGGGTTCGCGCGGTGGCGAGGGGGGCGAACTTGCTGCATGGTCGACCCGTGCCCAAGCCCAAGAGCCAGAAGGTCGCTCGCTGCCAGGACTGCTTCTTCCACCAGCAGATGCTGTGCGCGCTGCAGGTCAACAAGCCGTGCCCGACTTTCCGGCCGGCCGAGCGGGGCCTGGCCCCCGAGCGTCAGCTGTCGTTCGTCTTCCGGGCCGAGCGCACGCACGCCGCCTACGCCTTTCCGCCGGCTCCAGGCGCCTAGGAGCCATTCGCCGGGGGATACTGTCCCCATGCGGCTCACGGTCCTCGGCAAGTCACCCTCCTGGCAGGACGCCGGGGGCGCCTGCTCGGGCTATCTGGTCGAGGAGGCGGACACGCGCGTCCTGGTCGACTGCGGCAACGGCGTCTTCGCCAAGCTGCGCGAACACGTCGATTACGTCGACGTGGACGCGGTAGTGATCTCCCATCTGCACGCCGACCACATTCTCGACCTGGTCCCTTATTCGTACGCGCTCACCTATGCGCCTCGACAGCAGCCCGTGCCGGTGCCGCCCTGGCCCGGCACCGACGACCCGGCCAAGCCCGAGCTGCACGTGCCGCCCGGTGCCACCGGTGTCTTCCGGCGCGTGGTCGGCGCCTGGGGAAACGAGGATCTCATCGAGAACGCCTTCCACATGCACGAGTACGAGGCGAGCTCGGAGCTGGAGATCGGCGACGTCGTCGTCACCTTCTGCGCGGTCCCGCACTTCACGGAGACCTACGCGATGTGCCTGAGGTCGAAGAAGGGCAAGGGCCGGCTGGTGTACGGCGCCGACACCAGCCCGACGGAGTCGCTGACGGACTTCGCGAAGGGCGCCGACCTGCTGGTGATCGAGGCCACCCTGCCCAGGCCCGAGCGCACCGGCGTGCGCGGCCACCTGACTCCGAGCGAGGCGGGGGAGCACGCCGAGGGAGCCAAGGTGGATCGGATTCTGCTGACGCACATCTCCGACGAGCTCGACGCCACCTGGGCCCGCGACGAGGCCCGGCGCACCTTCTCGGGACGGGTCGACATGGCGACCGAAGGCGTCGTGGTCGAGATCCCGTGAGCTCCGAGCGCGACCTCTTCGCCGGGTTCGAGCGAATGCGGCGCGACATCGACGAGCTCTTCGGCGACGTGTTCGAGCGCTCGGGGCTACGCGGGCGCGGCTTCGTCCCCGCCGTCGACGTGCTCTACCTGGACGATCCGCCCCGGGCGGTGGTGCGCGCCGACCTGGCCGGGGTGGACCCCGAGCGACTGGGCCTGGAGATCCGCGGCCGCCAGCTCGTGATCGCCGGCGAGCGGCGCACGGTCGAGCAGGGCGCGCGGCTCTACCAGCAGCTGGAGATCGAGCAGGGCGTGTTCCGGCGCGTGGTGGAGTTGGGCGCCGATGTGGTGGCCGACGAGGCCCGCGCCTCCTACGACGACGGCATGCTGCGCGTCGAGGTCCCCCTGGCGCGGCGCGAGCAGCCGGCGCGCCGGGTGCCGATCGAGGAGGGCGGCTCCTCGTGAGCATCGCCGTCCCCTCCGGCAACGGCGAGTTCCACGAGGTGCCCGTGGGGAGCGGGCTGCCCGACGAGCTGCCGGTGCTGCCGCTGCGCGAGAGCGTTCCCTTCCCGAACATGCTCATCCCGCTCGCCGTGGGACAGGAGCGCTCGGTCCAGCTCGTCAACGACGTGCTCGGGGGCGACCGGATGATCACGATGATCGCCTCGCGCGACCCCGAGCTGGAGGAGCCCGGGCCCGACCACCTCTACGACGTCGGCGTGACCGGCGTCGTGGCGCGGATGATCAAGGTGCCCGACGGCTCGCTGCGGATCCTGGTCAACGGCGGGCAGCGCGTCCAGCTGGGCGAGTACACGTCCACGGAGCCCTACCTGGTGGCCAAGATCACCGAGCTGCCCGACGAGTTCGAGCCCTCGACCGAGCTCCAAGCGCTGCACCGCAACGTGCAGAGCACCTTCTCCCAGATCATCGAGCAGGTCCCCTACCTGCCCGAGGAGCTGCAGGTGGCGGTGACCAACCTCGAGGACCCCGCCGAGCTGGCGCACATGATCGCCGGCGCGCTGCGGATCGACACCGCCGAGAAGCAGGAGCTGCTCGAGGAGCGCGACGTGGCCAAGCGCCTGCGGCGGCTGTCGGAGTTCCTCGCCCGCGAGCTCGAGGTCGTCTCGCTCGGCACCCAGATCCAGTCGCAGGTCCAGTCCGAGATGGACCGGGGCCAGCGCGAGTACTACCTGCGCCAGCAGCTCAAGGCCATCCAGGAGGAGCTCGGAGAGGTCGACGAGCAGGCCGCCGAGTCGGCTGAGCTGCGCGAGCAGGTCGAGGCGGCCGGGCTGCCCGAGCACGCCCTCAAGCAGGCCGAGCGGGAGCTGCACCGCTTCGAGCGCCTGCCGCCGCAGTCCGCCGAGCACGGCGTGATCCGCACCTACCTCGAGTGGCTCGCCGCGCTGCCGTGGGCGAAGTCCACGGAGGACAACCTCGATCTGGCGCACGCGCGCGAGGTGCTCGACGCCGACCACTACGACATCGAGCGGGTGAAGGACCGCATCCTCGAGTTCCTGGCCGTGCGCAAGCTCAAGGACGACGCCCGTTCCTCGATCCTGTGCTTCGTCGGGCCGCCGGGCGTGGGCAAGACCTCGCTGGGCAAGTCGGTGGCCTCGGCCATGGGCCGCGCCTTCGAGCGCCTGTCGGTGGGCGGCGTACGCGACGAGTCCGAGATCCGCGGCCACCGCCGCACCTACATCGGCGCCATGCCGGGGGCGATCATCCGCGCGCTGCGCGACGCGGAGTCCAACAACCCCGTCCTGATGATCGACGAGATCGACAAGATGGGCGCGGACTTCCGCGGCGACCCCTCCAGCGCGATGCTCGAGGTGCTCGACCCCGAGCAGAACTCCTCCTTCCGCGACCACTACCTCGACCTGGCGTTCGACCTGTCGAGCTGCTTCTTCATCACCACCGCGAACCAGCTCGACACGATCCCCGCCCCGCTGCGCGACCGCATGGAGGTGATCGAGCTCTCGGGCTACACCCTCGAGGAGAAGCTCGAGATCGCCAAGCGCTACCTGGTGCCGCGCCAGATCGAGCGCAACGGCCTGGGCAAGTCCAAGATCGAGTTCACCGACGCCGCGCTCGAGGAGATCATCGACGGCTACACGCGCGAGGCCGGCGTGCGCAACCTCGAGCGCGAGATCGGCTCGGTGTGCCGGAAGGTCGCACGCGAGTACGCGGAGGGGACCCGCCGCTCAAAGCGCACGGTGCGCCCCAAGCAGGTGCGCGAGCTGTTGGGCAAGCGCAAGTTCGAGGAGGACGTCCGGCGGCGGACGGGCGAGCCCGGCGTGGCCACCGGCCTGGCCTGGACGCCGGTCGGGGGCGACGTGCTGTTCGTCGAGGCCGCCGCCTACCCCGGCGAGGGCAAGCTCCAGATCACCGGCCAGCTCGGCGACGTGATGAAGGAGTCCGCCGCCGCGGCGCTGTCGTGGGTCAAGGGCCACTCCGACTCGCTCGGCGTCGAGCCCTCCGACCAGTGGTTCCGCGAGCACGACCTCCACGTGCACGTGCCCGCCGGCGCGATCCCCAAGGACGGGCCCAGCGCGGGCGTCACCATGGCCACGGCGCTGGTCTCGCTGCTCACCCGCAGGCCGGTCCGCTCGGACACCGCGATGACCGGCGAGGTGACCCTCACGGGCCAGGTGCTGCCGATCGGCGGGCTCAAGGAGAAGGCCCTCGCGGCGCAGCGCGCCGAGCTCACGCGAGTCATCGCGCCAAGGCGCAACGAGGCCGACGTGGAGGAGTTTCCCCAGCATCTGAAGGACGACATGGAGTTCGTCTTCGTGGACTCGATCGAGGAGGTCCTGGACGAGGCGCTGGAGCCCGCCCCGGCACTTTCCGGTGTCCAGGCTGCGTAGGCAGGGTATGGTGCGCCTGCCGGGCAAGCAACTCCGAGGAGAGCAATGGCAGCAAAGAAGAAGGCCGCGAAGGCAGGCGGTGGTGCCGTCGCCGCAGGTAAGGCGGTGAAGGACAACGAGTACGTCCAGCGTCTGATCGAGGACGAGGATCTGCGCGAGAACCTGCGTACGGCCTTTGACTCCTCGAAGAAGGCCTACAGCCGGATCAGCAACGGCAAGGGCCCGCAGGCGGTGCTCGACGACAAGAAGACCAAGAAGGAGCTGCGGGAGGCGGCGAGCGCCATGAAGGACGCCGCCGACGCCCTGCGCGGGGCCAAGCGCAAGCGCAAGTCCCGGCGCCGCGGCGGCCTCCTGCTGGTGCTCGTCGTCGGTGGCATCGCCGCCGTGGCTCTGAACGAGGGCCTCCGCAAGAAGGTGCTCGACGCGTTGTTCGGGGCCGAGGAGGAGTTCGAGTACACCTCGACCACCACCCCTCAGACCAGCAACCCGCCCAGCGCGCCCGTCGGGACCTCCTGACCGGCTCGCCGAGCGAACAAGCAGCTCTTGAAGGGCGCCCTGCGGGGCGCCCTTCGTCGTTGATGGGGCCGGTTGAGGGGTAAGGTCGTGGCGGTGGAGGCCACGGTCGCAGCCCCACGCCGCCTGGACGGCGAGAAGGCCCGCAGCATCGTGCAGGCGATGCGCGCGAGCGTCGCCGAGCGCGGAGCCGCGGGCTCCACGTTCGACCACGTCGCGCGCGAGGCGGGCGTCTCGCGCGGGCTCCTGCACTACTACTTCGGCTCCAAGGAGCGCCTGCTGGTCGAGGTGGTGCGCCACGACTGCGACGAGCGCGTGGCCGCCCTGGACGCCAGCCTGGCGAGCGCCTCCTCGCCGGACGAGATCGTGGAGGCGCTGGTCGAGCAGCTGAAGGCGTTCCTGGAGGACGACCCGGGCTCGCCCACCGTGGTCTACGAGATGCTCAGCGCCTCGCGGCACTCGGAGGAGATCCGGCTCGAGCTGGCCGAGCTGTACCGCACCTGGCGCGTGCACCTGGCGGAGTCGCTGCGGTCAAGGAGGCCGAGGGCGTGATCTCCCTCGACGCCGGCGCAGAAGAGGTCGCCTCGGTGATCTTCGCGCTGGGTGACGGCATCGGCATGCAGCTGCTGTCCGACCCCGACTGGGAGTCGGCCCCCGCGCTCGAGCTCGGGGCGCGCAGCGTGCGGCGGCTGCTGGCCGAGTGACCAAGGTCACAGAAGGCCTTGCCGGGTAGCGATCTCATTTCCTGGCTGTACGGCCAGCCAAGATCGGGAGTGAGCTGAAATGCAGGCAGCGATGGACAAGCTGGGCAGGGTCCTCGAGCGCCGGCGCTGGCTGGTCGTCGCCGCCTGGCTCGTCGTCCTGCTCGCCTCGGCCCCCTTCGCCGCCCGCCAGACCGAGCACCTCACCAGCGGCGGCTTCGTCGTGCCCGGCTCGGGCTCGGAGGCCGTGGACCGCTCGCTCGACCAGTTCGACCGCGCGCAGCGCGACTCGCTCGCCGTCGTGCTCGCCCAGAAGCCCGGCGCGAGCACCGCCGACGTCCGCGCCGGCGTAGACCGCGTCGGCCGCGCCGCGGACCGCCTCGACCACGCCGAGCTGGCCGGCCCGGTGGCCGCGCAGGCCAAGCGCCAGGCCGGCCGCAGCCCGATCGTGGTGGTGCCGCTCGACGTCAAGGGCTCGCAGGACGACCTCTCCGACCTCGCCGTGGACATGCGCGAGGAGGTCGGCGCGGGGGCCGGTGTCCGGGACGGCGTGCAGACCTACCTCGTCGGCCAGCAGGCGCTGTGGGCCGGCATGCAGGAGCTCAGCAAGGAGGACCTCGAGGCCGCCGAGACCACCGGCTTCCCGATCGTCCTGCTGATCCTGCTGGCCGTCTTCGGCTCGCTGGCCGCCGCGGCCCTGCCGCTGGCGCTCGGCTTCGCCAGCGTGGGCATCACCGGCGCGGCCATCTTCTTCCTCTCCCAGGCCACCGACATGTCGGTGTTCGTGACCAACGTCGCCTCGATGATCGGCATCGGCGTCGCGGTGGACTACTCGCTGTTCATCCTCGCCCGCTACCGCGAGGAGGTGCGCGCCGGCCGCGAGCCCGAGCAGGCGCGGTCGATCGCGCTGCGCACCTCCGGCCTGGCGGTCGCCTTCTCCGGCGTGACGGTGATGGTCTCGCTGGCCGGCCTCTTCCTCGTGGACTCCACGACGATCCGCTCGATGGCCATGGGCGCCATCGTGGTGGTGGCCGTCTCGATCCTCGCGGCGGTCACGCTGCTGCCCGTGCTGATCCGCCTGCTGGGCAAGCGCGCCTACGCGCGCGGGCGTATCGCCACCGTCACCGGCCTGGTGTTCCGCTCGCTGCGCTGGCGGCGCCGGCGCCCCGGGTCCACCCGCGACGTAAAGCCGGACTTCTGGACGCGCTGGACCGAGCGGGTCACGCGGCGGCCGGCGGTGGCCGCCATCGCCAGCGCGGCGGTGCTGCTGGTGCTCGCCATCCCCGCCCTGTCGCTCGAGTTCGGCGACGGCGCCCTTCGCCAGTTCCCCGAGGGCAACGAGACCCGCGTGGGCGCCGAGCTGGCGGCCAAGAGCCTGGGCGCCGGCTCGGCCGGGCCGACGCAGGTGGTGGCCGAGCGCGGCGACGCGCGGGCGGTCGGCGCGCGGCTGCGCGACGACGGCGAGGTGGCCCGGGTGACCGGCCCCGTCGTGTCCAAGGACGGCCGCAAGGTGCTGTTCTCCGCCGCGCCCCGCCACGACCCCGAGAGCCCGCAGGCGCGCGCGCTGGTCGACCGCCTGCGCGCGTCCGGAGCCGACGTCCAGGTGGGCGGGGCGACCGCCAGCGTCGAGGACTTCAAGGACCTGGTCTCGGGCTCGATGTGGAAGATCGCCCTGTTCGTGCTGCTGTTCTCCTACCTGGTCCTGTTCCTGCTGCTGCGCTCGGTGCTGCTGCCGCTGAAGGCCGTGGTGATGAACCTCCTCTCGGTGGGCGCCGCCTACGGGATCCTCGTGGCGATCTTCCAGTACGGCTGGATCGACGGCTTCCTGGGCTTCGAGTCCCTGGGCTACATCAACACGATCACGCCGCCGTTCCTGCTGGCGATCGTGTTCGGCCTCTCCATGGACTACGAGGTCTTCCTCCTCACGCGGATCCGCGAGCGCTACGAGGCCACCGGCGACAACAAGCTCGCGGTGGCGCAGGGCCTGCGGGCCAGCGCGGCCACCATCTCCAGCGCGGCGCTGATCATGGTCGCCGTGTTCGCGGTCTTCGCCGGCACCGGCGTGCCGTCGATCAAGGAGATCGGCCTCGGGCTCGCCGTGGCCATCGCCCTCGACGCGACCCTGGTGCGCCTGGTGCTCGTACCCGCCACGATGGAGCTGATGGGCAAGTGGAACTGGTGGGTGCCGCGGCCGCTGGCACGGGTGCTGCCCCACACGGACTTCGAGGGGTCGCCCGCCTGACGCTCCCGGTCTGGCGGCAGGGCACGCCCGCCGTGCTGTGCGTGGCCGGTCCGCACGCCATCCCGGTGTCCACCGCCGTGCGGCTGGCCGACGACCGGCTCGCCTTCGCGCTCGGCCGCGGGCGCGACACGCTCGAGCGCCTGCGGAGCGATCCGCGGGTGGCGCTGTGCCTCCTTGGGACCGACCTCGCCTTCACCGCCCACGGCACGGCGACCGTCGTTCGCGACCCGCTCGAGGTGGCGCCGGTGGTGGGGGTCGAGCTTCGTGTCGAGTCGGTCCAGGACCACCAGGCCGACGGGCGCACCGAGATGCTGGACGGCGCTCGCTGGCGCTGGCTGGATCCCCAGGCCGCGGGCGCGGACCCGAAGATCGTGGCCGAGTTGGCCTGCCCTCTAGGCCGGCTGCGCGGCTACCCGCTCCCGCGCTGAGGCGGCCGCGCGGCGCCTGCCCTTGGGCTTCAGCTCGACCGCGTCGTTGGCCGCGAGGAACTCGTCGATCTCGGGCCAGGTGGTCCGGCGGGCCGAGCGCCCGGTGAGCACGCCCAGGTGGCCCCCGGGCGCGTCGCGCAGGGTGACCTGCTCGGCGTTGGGCAGCAGGTCGGCGATGTGGCGGACCGCGGCTCGGGGGGCCAGCACGTCGGCGGCGCCGGCCACGCTCAGGACGGGCTGGCGGACGGCGCCCAGGTCGATCTCCTGATCGGACGAGCTGGACCTTGCCGCCGGCCAGCTCGTTGACGCGGAAGAAGGCGTGGTAGAGCTGGCCGAAGGTGCGGCCGGGGTAGGCGAGCATGTGGGCCATGTAGTCGTCGACCGCCTCGGCGTGGGCGAGCGTGTCGCGGTCGCCGAGGTTCTGGGCCAGGAACAGCGGCTTGGTCAGGTAGCGGTCGATCGCCGTGAGCCGGAAGCCGAGCGAGACCAGCGGGGCGGGGGCGCCGCCCAGGCCCTTGTAGAGCGCGGAGACCAGGGCGCCACCCGTGAGCTGCGACAGCCGGCGGATCGGGGCGAACATCCGCACCTGGGCGAAGTCGAACGGGCTGGCCACCATGGCCACCGAGGAGACCGGCAGCTTCTGGTCGCCGGCCACCGCCAGCAGAGTCAGGATCCCGCCCAGGCACCAGCCAAGCGGCTGCACCGGCGCCCCGCCGGCGTCCTCCGACGCGACCTCGACGGCCTTGGGGATGACGTCCTCGACCCAGTGCTCGAGCCCCAGCGCGCGGTCGGAGAAGGAGATGGGCCCGTAGTCGACCAGGTAGGTGGGGTGCCCGCGGGCGACCAGGTGCTCGGCGACGCTGCAGCCGCGGCGCAGGTCGAAGCAGCTGGCCGGCGCGGCGAGCGGCGGCACCAGCAGCACCGGCGAGCGGCGCTGCGGCCCTCCGCGGGCCGGGCGGTAGCGGTAGACCGTGCGCTGCGGCCCCTCGTCGATGATCGACTTCGGGGTCGGGGAGAGCTCGGCCAGGCCGCCTCCGACGAGCATGTCGTAGCCGTTGGCGGCCGAGTCGACGAGGGTGTCTAGAGCGAGGCGGGCGATCGCGAGAAGTCTAGGAGCAGGTCGCCGAGCCGATCCGGGCGCTCCAGCTGCGGGCAGTGGCCGCACTCCTCGATGACCTCGAGGCGCGAGCCGGTCACGGCGTCCAGCACGCGCTCGGCGCCCGACTGGAACACGAGCAGGTCCTGTCTGCCCCACACCAGCAGCACCGGGCAGCGAGATTCGCTCGAACTCGAAGCAGTCGTCGAGCTCGGGCAGCAGCCGGCGGGCGCTGCGCACCACCCGCGCCGCGGTGGAGCGGCTCTCCAGGTGGCCGGCGAAGGTCTGGACCACGCGCGGGTCGACCCTGGAGGGCCGGTGGAAGGCCAGCCGGCTGTAGACCCCGGCGACCACCCGGCGGGTCACGGCGTTGGGGACGGGCAGAGGAGAGGCGAGCAGGTTGCGCACGAGCGGGTCGCGCCGCACGAGCACGAACCAGCGGGCCATGTCGAGGCCCGCGGGGGCGACGGCCACCACGCCGCCGAGCCGGTGGCGCTCGGCCGCCCGCAGAGCGGCGCAGCCGCCGAGCGAGTTGCCTACCGCTATCGCGCCCTCGCCGGTGTGCGCCAGCGCGGCGTCCACGAACGCGTCGAGCTGCTCGAGGATGGGCCCGTCGCCGAGCGTGTCGGCGGTGCCGAAGCCGGGCATGTCGAGCGCCAGGGCGGCCCGACCCTCGCGGCCGAGCCGGTCGAGCAGCAGCCTCCAGGTGTCGGCGCTGTCGGCCCAGCCGTGGAGCAGCAGCAGCGGCGGCCCCTCGCCCTCGAGCTCCAGCGCGCGTGTCCTGTACCCCGCGAGCTCCAGCCGGTGCTCGAACAGCGGCTGCATGCAGCCATTTTAGGTCAGCTTCGGACTGCTCCAGGGCTCGTGTAGGCGGCTCTCCAGCTCGGCCGTGAGCTGCGCGATCGGGATGCGGGTCTGGTCCAGCGAGTCGCGGTCGCGCAGGGTGACGGTGTCGTCCTCCATCGTCTGGTGGTCGACGGTCACGCCCCACGGCGTCCCGATCTCGTCCTGGCGCCGATAGCGCTTGCCGATCGAGCCGCCGGTGTCGAACTCGACGGGTATCCGGGTGCGCAGCTCCTCGTAGATCGCGCGGGCCTTCTCGGGCTGGCCGTCCTTGTTGACCAGCGGCAGCACCGCGGCCTTGACCGGCGCCAGCCGGGGGTGGAGGCGGAGCACCACCCGCTCGCGGCCCTCGACCTCCTCCTCGTCGTAGGCGTCGACCATGAAGGCCAGCATCCCCCGGTCGGCGCCGGCCGAGGGCTCGATCACGTGCGGGACGTAGCGGTCGCCGGTGCCGGGGTCGACGTACTCCATCTTCTCGCCGCTGTACCTGGCGTGCTGGGTGAGGTCGAAGTCGCCGCGGTTGGCGATCCCCTCGAGCTCGGACCAGCCCATCGGGAACAGGTACTCGATGTCGCTCGTGGCGCTCGAGTAGTGGGAGAGCTCGTCGGCGCCGTGCGGGCGCAGCTGCAGGTGGTCGGACCGGATGCCCAGGTCGGTGTACCAGCGCATTCGGTCCTCCATCCAGCGCCGGTGCCAGGCCTCGGCCTCAGCCGGGGGGACGAAGAACTCGATCTCCATCTGCTCGAACTCGTACGTCCGGAAGATGAAGCTCTGGGTGGTGATCTCGTTGCGGAACGCCTTGCCCACCTGAGCGATGCCGAACGGCGGCTTCTTTCGCGCGAACTGCAGGACGTTCTTGAAGTTCACGAAGATGCCCTGGGCGGTCTCGGGCCTCAGGTAGACCACCGAGCCCTCGTCCTTCACGGGCCCCACGTGGGTCTCGAACATCAGGTTGAACTGGCGCGCCTCGGACAGCTCGCCGCCGCACTCCGGGCACTTGCGCTCGCCGGGCTGGAGGTGGTCCTCACGCCAGCGCTTCTTGCACTCGCCCAGGCACTGGACCAGGGGGTCGGTGAACCCCTCCAGGTGGCCGCTGGCCTCCCAGGTGCGGGGGTGCATGAGGATCGCGGCGTCGAGGGCGACCATGTCGTCGCGCTCCTGGAGCACGGTGCGCCACCACTCGGACTTCACGTTGCCCTTCAGCAGCACTCCGTAATGGCCGTAGTCGTAGACCGAGGCCATGCCGCCGTAGATCTCCGAGCTCTGGAAGATGAAGCCGCGGCGCTTGCAAAGAGCGACGATTTTGTCCATGGAGACGGCCTCGGGCACGGGGAGTGACGCTATACAGGTCGCGGGATGATCAGGACGGCCTTTCGCCCTGTACGTCATGTGACCGCCTGGCTCGTCTGGCACGCGGCGGGCGTCTCGCTGCTCGAGGACCTCGAGCAGCCGCGACCCCCCTCCTAGGCCGCACCTATACTCGGCGCGCCGTGCCGATCTACGAATACCGCTGCGACAACGGCCATGAGTTCGACATTTTCCAGCGGATGAGCGACGACCCTCTTACCGAGTGCCAGGTCTGCGGCGCTTCCGCCCGCCGGGTCCTGTCCGCGCCGGCCGTCCACTTCAAGGGGTCGGGCTTCTACACCACCGACTACGGCAAGAAGAAGTCCTCGGACACCTCGACCGACACCAAGCCCAAGAAGTCGGAGTCGAAGTCCGAGTCGAAGTCCGAGTCGTCCTCCAGCAACGGCTCCTCGCCGGACTAGCTGTCGCCCTGGAGGCGGTCGACGGCGTCGCTCCGCTCGGCCTCCGGCACCAGCAGGCTCCCACCTGGGCCGCAGCCCGCGCAGGAGGGCTTGAGCACCTCGGAGTCGCCCGTGCCGCCCACCATCGCGTCGAGGCCCAGCGCGAGGAACCCCGGGCCGTGCAGGTCCGTCTTGAACGCCCGCGGCGCGCGCCAGGCGACCCACGGCGCGCGGATGAGCATGAAGGGCGAGAAGAACTGGCCGCGCACGCCTGAGAGCAGCTGCTGCTGGCGCGCTGCGCGGGCGGTGTCGTCCTCCGACGGCGCGCACTCGTTCTTGCGCACGCGGGCCCACCCGAGCGCCTTCTCGCCGTTCAGGTGGTTCTCGCCCTTCTTGAACTTGAGGCCCTTCCAGAAGTTGTCGAACGGCGGCGAGCAGACCCTCCGCTTCGCGGTCACCGTGATCCCCCCGATCGCGTCCACGAACTTCGGGAAGCCCTTGAAGTCGATCTCCATCAGGTGGTTGATCTTCAGGTCGTTGCCGAGGTACTGCTCGACGGTCTCGATCATCAGCGGCCGCCCGCCCAGCGCGTAGGCGGCGTTGATCTTCTGGGCGTCGTGGCCGGGGATCTCGGCATAGGCGTCGCGCGGGATGGAGAGGCGCCTGAACCCGCCCAGGTTCGCGTGCAGCACCATGATCGTGTCCGCCCGAGCCGGCCCCGTCTGGCTCTTGTCGATCGAGTCGCCCGCCCGGGTGTCGGTGCCGAGCACGAGGATGTTGCTGCCGGTCAGGATGCTGCCGCCTCCCGAGAGCGCCTTCTCGGTCTTGGGCGACAGGCCGCCGTTCAGTTGAGCGCTGAGCAGGAACAGCGCGAGGGAGAAGAGCAGCCAGCCCGCCAGCGCCAAGGCGGCGATCTTGATGACGCGCCCAGGGGTGATCGGGCCCTCCGCGCGGGGCTGCTTTGGGCCCTTGTCCCGGCCCCTGCGTCTGCGCAGGCCGTCGAGCCCGCCCCCCCCGATTCCGGAGAAGGGGTTCTTGCGGGTCTTGTAGACCTTGTACTCCGGCGGGCCGCCGGAGGGCGAGTCGGCCATCCCCCCCTTATATCGTCCGGCGATGCCGCCAAAGCGCGTCATCGGCGTCGACGCGGGGGGCACGAAGCTGCTCGGCGGCGTGGTCGACGACGGCCTCGTGGTGCACAACCGCGTCCACCGGCTGTGGCGCGGAGCCGATCGCGAGGAGACGCTCCGGATCATCGTCGAAGCGGTCGAGGAGCTCCGCAACGCGGCCCCCGATGCGGCCTGCGTGGGCTTCGGGATCCCGTCGCTCGTGTCCTTCGGCCGCTCGGTGGCCTCGGTCCACCTGCCCCTCGACGACGTGCCCTTCGCCGACCTGATGGCCGAGCGCCTGGGCCTCCCGGTCTTCGTCGACAACGACGTGAACGCCGCGGTGGTCGCCGAGCACCGCTTCGGCGCCGCCCGCGGCACCTCGCACGCGGTGATGTTCGCGCTCGGGACCGGGATCGGCGGCGGGCTGATCCTCGACGGACGGGTATACCGCGGCGCCACGGGCACGGCAGGCGAGCTGGGCCACATGGTCGTCGATATCGACGGGCCGCCCTGCCCCTGCGGGGGGCGGGGCTGCCTCGAGGTCTTGGCCTCGGGCACCGCGATCGGGATCGCCGGGACCGAGGCCGGCCGCGCCCACCCGCGCTCGGCGCTCGGCAAGCGGCTCGAGGCCGACGGCGCCATCCGCGGGTCGTTCGTCACCGAGCTGGCCCACGCCGGCGACGAGCTGGCGATGGAGGCCGTCTGCTCGGTCGGCCGCCGCCTGGGGGCCGGTCTGGTCAGCATTCTCAACGTCCTCGATCCCGAGGTGGCGGTGATCGGGGGCGGCGCGGTGGCCGCGGGCGACCTCCTGCTGGATCCCGCGCGCGAGGTGCTCACCGCTCAGGGGCTGGGGCCCCCGCGCATGCGGGTGGTCGAGGCTTACTTCGGCGGCGAGTCGGGGATGCTCGGCGCGGCGCTTGCTGGCGCTGGACGGGTCGGCCTCGTGAGCGGGCGCTTGGTGGTGTGCCCGACCCCGATCGGGAACCTCGAGGACGTGACCCTGCGGGTGCTCTCCGCCCTCCGCGACGCCGACGTCGTCGCGTGCGAGGACACCCGCCGCACCCGGGTGCTGCTGGACCGCTACGGGGTGTCGGCGCGGCTGGTCGCCTACCACGAGCACAACGAGTCGGCCGAGGCCGCGAAGCTCGTCGAGCAGATGCGCAGCGGTTCGACGGTCGCGCTGGTCTCCGACGCCGGCATGCCCCTGGTCTCCGACCCCGGCTTCGTGCTCGTGCGCGCGTGCGTGGCCGCGGGGGTGGAGGTGGAGGTGCTGCCCGGGCCTCGGCGGCGCTCGCCGCGCTGGTGGCGTCCGCCCTGCCCGCCGACCACTGGCGCTTCGAGGGCTTCCTGCCGCGCAAGAAGGGCGAGCTACGGTCGCTGCTCGCCGAGCCGGGCGGGACCCTGGTCGCCTTCGAGTCGCCGCGCCGGGTGGCCTCTTCGCTGGAGGTGCTGGCCTCGATCGACCCGTCGCGGCCGGTCGCCGTCTGCCGCGAGCTGACCAAGGTGCACGAGGAGGTCGTGCGCGGCGAGGCCGCCGAGCTCGCCGCGCCGCTACGCCGACGAGGACCCGCGGGGGGAGGTCGTGCTGGTGATCGGCCCGGCCGAGCCCTCGCCGTCGGACCCGGACGCCCCCGCCGGCCTCGACGCCCTGCGGCGGCTGGTGGACGCGGGCGCGCGGCCCCGGCCGGCTGCCGCGGTGGTCGCCGAGCTCACCGGGGGCCGGGCCAACGAGCTCTACCGCGCGCTCACGAGCTCGGACGACTGATCCCCGCGCGCCGGCGCCAGGGCGCTCGCCGCTCGCTGGCAGCGCCCGCCGCCGGGCGCGCGCTGTGGCACACCCCTCCAAGAAAACGCTCAGCGCCGCTGACGATTTCCGCACCCCGTGTGCCTCCTGCTGCGGGCCGCCTGCCCGCCGCTCGTGTAACGCCCGAGTGACGAACTCCCCGCCGACCGTTACGCACCGTTACGACTCCGACGCCCCCGCGCCCCGCGGCCGCGAACGCGCCTACGGTCGCGGCCATGGCTCGCATCCCGCTCCTCCTCACCCTCGCCGCCCTCTCCCTCACGGCCGGTCCCGCGCCCGCGCAAGCGGCGGGAACCTGGTCGTGGCCCGTGCGCGGCGACGTCATCACCCACTACCGAAACGGCGCCGATCCCTACGCGGGCGGACAGCACCGCGGGATCGACATCGCGGCTGCGGTGGGGCGGGCCGTGTCGGCGCCCACCGCCGGCCGGGTCACCTTCGCCGGAACGGCCGGCTCCTCCGGCCTCACGGTCTCCGTGCGCACCGCCGACGGCCGCTGGGACACCTCCTACCTCCACCTGTCGTCGGTGTCGGTCCGCGAGGGCGACCGGGTGCGCGCCGGGCGGCCGCCTGGGAGCCGTGGGCACCACCGGGCGCCGGTCCGCGCAGCAGCCGCACCTCCACTTCGGGATCCGCGAGGCGGGCAGCCGCCACGCCTACCGCGACCCGCTGGACTTCCTCGCTCCGCTGGGCGGCCCCGGCCAGGCCAAGCCCGCCCCGGCCGGCGCGCCGCTGCCGCTGCCGCTCAAGCCGCGGCCGGTGCGGCGCCGGTCCCTGCGGCCAACCGCGCCCCTCGCACCGGCCCACAGCGGTGTCCGCGTGCCCGCGGGCGCGCCGGTGCGAGCCCCCGGCCGGCGCCGCGTGCCGCCGGCTCGCGCGATCACCCGGGCCCTGGCGCCCGCGGCGAAGGTCGCGGAGCACGCGGCCCCAGCACGCGGCCCCGGAGCGCGCGGCCCCGGCCTCGCAGCCGAGCACGCGCCGCCGGCGCCGCTCCCGCGCCGGCCGAGCCCCGCCAAGCGAAGGCACCGGCACCCGCCCCCACGGGCACGGTCCACGCCCCGGCAAACCCGCGCCCCGGCTTCGACCTGGGCTGGGCGCTCGCCTGCCTCGGCGTGGCGGCGGCCGCGCTGGCGCTCGGCAGGCCCGGCCGCGAGCGCGGGCCGCGAGCCCGGTTCGGGACAGCGGCCCTTAGGGTCTTCGGGGGATGGCCTACTACGTCACGACCCCGATCTACTACGTGAACGCGGAGCCCCACCTGGGGCACGCGTACACCACGATCGCGGCCGACGTCCTGGCCCGTCACATGCGCCAGCGCGGCGAGGACGTGTTCTTCCTCACCGGCACCGACGAGCACGGCGAGCCGGTGACCCAGGTCGCCGAGCAGGAGGGCATCACCCCTCGCGAGCTAGGCGACCGCAACTACGTCCGCTTCAAGGAGCTCGCGGCGGCCCTCGGCGTCACCAACGACTTCTTCATCCGCACCACCGACCCCGAGCACCACGAGGTCGTCCAGCGCGTCGTCCAGCGCATCCACGACAACGGCCACGTGTACGCCGGCACCTACGAGGGCTGGTACTGCCCCCGCTGCGCCGACTTCAAGACCGACTCCGAGCTGGTGGACGGCAACAAGTGCCCGATCCACCTGATCGAGCTGGAGCGCGAGAAGGAGGACAACTGGTTCTTCCGGCTGTCGGCCTTCCAGGAGCCGCTCGAGCGGCTGTACGCCGAGCGGCCCGACTTCGTCACCCCGCAGATCCGCTTCAACGAGGCGCTGTCGTTCATCCAGCAGGGGCTGCAGGACATCTCGCTCTCCCGCGCGCGGCTGAAGTGGGGCGTGCCGGTGCCCTGGGACGAGTCCCAGGTCATCTACGTCTGGATCGACGCGCTGATCAACTACTACTCGGCCCTCTCCTACGCGCGCGAGGGCGACGACCTGACCGACCGCTTCTGGCCGGCGGACGTCCACCTGATCGGCAAGGACATCCTCAAGTTCCACGCCGTGATCTGGCCGGCCTTGCTGATGGCCGCCGACATCGAGGTGCCGCGGCGGGTGGCCATCCACGGCTTCCTGCTGCTCGGCGAGCACAAGATGTCCAAGTCGCTGGGCAACGTGATCGATCCGTTCCAGGTGGTCGACCTCTACGGCGCGGACGCGCTGCGCTACTACGCCATGCGCGAGGTGCGCTTCGGCCAGGACGGCGAGGTCTCGCCGGAGGGGTTCGAGACCCGCTACACGAGCGACCTCGCCAACGAGTACGGCAACCTGGCCAGCCGCACGCTGGCGATGATCGGCGCGCTACCGCGACGGGGTGGTCCCCGACGTGGAGCCGCCGACGGAGCTGGCCGAGCTGTTCGACGGGCTCGCCGAGCGCGTGTGCGCGCTGCCTCGACGCGACCGAGCCGACCGGCGCCCTGGACGAGATCTGGGAGCGGGTCCGCGCGCTGAACGCCTACGTGCAGGAGCAGCAGCCCTGGCAGCTGGCGAAGGACGAGGCCGAGGCCGAGCGGCTGGACTCCGTGCTGCTCGGGCTGGCCGAGGGGCTGCGGGTGGTCTCGCTGCTGCTGTGGCCCTTCGTGCCCGCCGCCGCCGGGCGGCTGCTCGACGCGCTCGGGGTGGAGGATCGTTCGGTGCAGGCGGCGCGGTTCGGCAGCGCGGTCGGCGGCGCGACGCTCGGCGAGCTCGGCCAGCTGTTCCCGAAGGTCGAGCCCGCCGCCGCGGCCTAGCCGTGGTCGACACCCACTGCCACCTCGACTCCTGCAAGCCCGGCTCGGGCGAGCTGGTCGAGCGCGCGCGGGCGGCGGGGGTGACCAAGCTCGCCACCGTCGGCACGGACCGCGACTCGGTCGCCGCCGTGGGGCGCCTGGCCGAGGAGCACGACGAGGTCTTCAAGATCGTCGGCCTGCACCCCAACAGCGCCGAGGGCTTCGACGGCTGGGTGCCCGCGGAGGAGGCGCGCGAGCCGAAGTGGTGGCCATCGGGGAGACCGGTCTCGACTACTACCGCGACTACGCCCCGCGCGACGACCAGATGCGGGCCTTCGCCGCCCACGCCGAGCTGGCTCGCGAGCTGGACCTGCCGCTGGTGATCCACACGCGCGCGGCCGAGGAGGACACCTTCGCGCATGCTCGCCGAGCACGCCGAGGGGCTCACCGTGATCCTGCACTGCTTCTCGGCCCCCGACCGGCTGGACGAGGCGATCGAGCGCGGATACATGTGCTCGTTCGCCGGCAACGTCACCTACCCGAAGGCGAACGACCTCCAGGACGCCGCCGAGCGGGTGCCCGACGAGCTGCTGCTCGTGGAGACCGACTCGCCGTACCTCGCCCCGCAGGCGGTGCGGGGCAAGCCGAACGAGCCGGCCAACGTGGCGCTCACCGCCCGCTTCGTGGCCGAGCGCCGCGGCGTCGCCTACGAGGAGCTGGAGGCGCTGGTGGAGTCGAACGCCGCCCGCGTCTTCGGGTGGTGACCGACCGAGCCGCGCCAGGCGAGCCTGCGCCGCCTGCGCCAGTTCGACGTCCGCCCGAACCGCGAGCTGGGCCAGAACTTCCTCGATCGACGACAACCTGCTCAGGGTCATCGGCGACGCCGCCGAGCTCGCCCCCGGCGACGTGGTGCTCGAGGTGGGCGGCGGGCTGGGGGTGCTGTCGGAGTACCTGGCGCCGCGTGTGGGCCACCTGCACGTGGTGGAGGTCGACCGCCGGCTGCGAGCCCGCGCTCGAGGATGCGCTGGCGCCGTTCGACAACACGACGCTGCACCAGGCCGACGCCGTGGCGCTCGACCTGGCCGGCGCTGGCGCCGCGGCCGGGCAAGGTGGTCGCCAACCTGCCCTACGGCGTGGCCGCCACGGTCCTGCTCAAGGCGCTGGAGGAGTTGCCGGAGGCGTCGCTGCTGGTCGCGATGGTCCAGCGCGAGGTGGCCGAGCGGCTGGCGGCCGGCCCGGAGAAGGGCAAGCTCTACGGCGCGACCTCCGTGCTGGCCCAGCTGTCCTGCGACGTCGAGGTCCTGCGCCGCGTGCCGCGCGACGGTGTTCCACCCCGAGCCGGCCGTCGAGTCGGCGCTCGTGCGGCTGCGCCGGCGGGGGCCGGCGCCGTCGCCCGGCGGTCGCGCGCTGGTGCACGAGGCCTTCGCCCACCGGCGCAAGGCGCTGGCCGGCTCGCTGGCGCTCGCGCCCGAGCGCCGCGCCCGGCGTCCGCGACCGGGCCCGCGCGGCGCTGGAGCAGCTGGGCCACCCGCCCGACGCCCGCGCCGAGCGCCTGGCGCCCGCCGACTTCGCCCGCCTCGCCGAGCTGCTCGGCCGCTGACGTGCTCGCCGAGACGAGCGCCCGCGAAGGTCAACCTCGTGCTGCACGTCGGCCGCCGGCGCGGCGACGGCCTGCACGAGCTGTGCTCGCTGTTCGCCCCGCTCGAGCTCGCCGACGAGCTGACCTTCGAGCCGGCCGGCGGCGCGACGAGGTGGTCGCGCCGGGGGTCGACGGCCCCAACCTCGTCCAGCACGCGCTCGCCGCGTTTCGCACGCGGGCCGCGCTGGTGCCCCTGCGCGTGACGATCGAGAAGCGGATCCCGGTGGCGGGCGGCCTCGGGGGCGGCAGCGCCGACGCCGCGGCCACCCTCCGCGCGGCCAACCGCATGGCGGGCGAGCCGCTGAGCCCCGACGAGCTCCGGCGCGCTGGGCGCGCCCATCGGCGCCGACGTGCCGAGCCAGGTCGACCCGGCGCCGGCGCTGGTGACCGGGGCGGGGGAGACGGTCGCGCCCTTCGCCCTGCCCGCGCTGTGGCTGGTGCTGGTCCCGAGCGCGGAGGGCCTGTCCACGGCGGCGGTGTACGCGGAGCACGACCGCCTGCGCGGAGGGCGCGCCGCTCGACCCCGCCGCGCTGGAGCGCCTCGCGAACGCGGAGGCGACCGCGCTCGCCCCGGCGATGGAGAACGACCTGGAGGCCGGCGGCGCTGTCGCTGCGGCCCGAGCTGCAGGCCCCGCTGGACCGCCTCGCCGGGGCCGGCGCGCTGGCGGCGCGGCTCAGCGGCTCGGGGCCCACGGCGTTCGGCCTGTTCGGGGACGAAGAGGCGGCCGCGGCCGCCGCCGAGGCGATTCCCGGAGCGCTGGTCACCCACACCCGGCCGTCCCCTGCGTCACAATGACCGGCCGATGGACCTGAGCCTGTCCACCACGGAGCTGGCGCTGGCCCTGGGCGCGGGCATCACCGGCGCCGGCTACATCGCCTTCATCCTCCTGCCCGCCTGGCAGGCCTACGGGCGCCTGTGGGAGCGGGTGGCGGCGGCCTTCCTGACCCTGTTCATCCTGGCCACGCTGCTGGGTGTGGGTGCCGGAATCGGCTTCGCCATCGTCTGGTCCTACGACCGCTACGCCTGACGGCTGCAAACCGGCGCGAAGTCCGGCCCGGCGGCCGCGCGCCTAAAGTTGTCGCGATGTCCGCGGCGCAGCAGCCCACGGGCCGTGCTGCCTCCGGCGCCGGCCACGGCTCCTTCCTGGAGCTCTTCGAGCAGGTCTCCGACGCCGTCGAGTCGGGGGCGGGACTGCCCTCGGTCACCCGCGCGGCGGGCCGGGCGCTCCACGCCAGCGCGATAGTGCTCGACCCCTCGAGCAGCGTGCTGGCCTCGGCCTGCGCCTCGCCGGAGGACGAACGAGCGGTGATGGCGGGGGAGGGGTCGAGCGAGCGGATCGACCTGCGGGTGGCCGACGCAACCGTCGGAGAGCTGCGCTTCCGGCCCCGGGGCGAGCCCCCAGAGCCGGCGCTGCTGCGGATGGTCGCGACGCTGATCGGCCTCGAGGTGGACCGCTCCACCGCCCCCGAGCGCGCCAGCGAGGCCGCCGTGCGCGACTTCCTGGAGGACCTGGTCAGCCGCACGGTGACCGACCGGGAGAACATCGTCGCCCGCGGCGAGGAGCTGGGCTGCGGCCTGAGCGGACGGCGCCGTGGTGATCATCGCCCGCGCCCGGCCCCACGCTCCCGAGGAGGGCGACTGGCGCGCGCGGGTGCTGACCCTGGCCGAGCGCGGCGCCCGCGTGATCGAGCGCTCGACCTTGGCGGGCCTGGTGCCGATCGGGGCGCTGCGGGCCCACGGCGGCGACGACGACCGCGATCTCCTGCTGCTGGTGCCGGTCCCCGACGAGGGCACCGCCGGGAGGGCCGCCGACGTCGGTCCTCGACGAGCTGCGCGCGGGGCTGGAGGGCTTCGCGCTGACCGTCGCGCGCAGCCGCCTCACGGCCGACCCCGCCGACCTCCACCGCGCCTCCTCCGAGGCGATACTGGCCGCCAACGTCGCCGAGGCCCGCGGGGTCGAGTCGCTGAACTTCGAGGAGACCGGCGCCTACCGGCTGCTGCTGCCGGCCATGAACGAGGACCCGCGCGAGCTCCAGCGCTTCCACGACGAGACGGTCGCTCCGCTCGCCGCCTACGACGAGCAGTACGAGACCGAGCTGGTCAAGACGCTGGAGACCTTCCTCGACGCCGACGGCAACGTGGCGGGCACCGCCGAGCGCCTGTTCACCCACCGCCACACCGTCCGCTACCGCCTCGACCGCGTGCGCGAGCTGAGCGGCCTCGACGTGGGCTCCACGGACGGCCGCGAGCGCCTGTCGCTGGGGCTGAAGGCGATGCGCGTGCTGGGCATCTCCCCGCCCGGCGGCCCGGCGCACGAGCCGGGCGCCGAGGGCGGCCTGGTGCCCCGCGCCGCAAAGGACCGCTAGCTCCACGCCGATGGGCAAGCGGGTCCATCTGGGCGAGGTCGACACCTACTACGAGGAGGACGGGCACGGCGAGCCGCTCCTCCTCCTGCACCCCGGCCTGGCCGACTCGCGCGCTTGGGAACGCAACGCGCCCGACTTGGCGGAGCGCTTCCGGGTGCTGCGGCCCGACCGCCGCGGCCACGGCCGCACGCCCGACGTCGAAGGGCCGATCACCTACGAGGTGATGGCGCAGGACACGGTGCGCTTCGTCGAGGAAGTCGTGGGTGAGCCGGCGGCGCTGGTGGGCCACAGCGACGGCTCGCCCGTTGCCCTGCTCGCCGCGCTGAGCCGGCCGGACCTGGTGAGCGCGCTGGTGCTCTCGGCCGGCGTGTTCCATCACGACGGCTGGGCGCCGGGCGCCATCGACATGGACGACGAGATGAAGGAGTTCTTCGCCGGCTACCGGGGCGAGGTGGCTCCCGACGGCACGGACCGCTTCGAGGCCGTCGTCGAGAAGCTCGACCGCACCCACCGCGAGCGACCCGACGCTCAGCCAGGCCGACCTGGCGGGCTACGGTGGCCCCGCGCTGGTGATGATCGGCGACGGCGACTGGGAGGTCCCGATGGAGCACACGCTGGCCATGCGCGAGGGTCTGGGGGCACAGCTGGCGATCGTCCCCGGCACCGATCACGGCATGCCCATGGAGAAGCCCGGCCTGTTCAATCGCCTCGTCAGCGACTTCGTGGAGGAGGAGGGGAGATGATCGCGCGCGTATGGACGGGAGCCGTGCGGCCGACGGACGCCGACGAGTACGCGGACTACATCCGCGAGACCGGGTTCGCCGAGTACGCCCGGACGCCCGGCAACCGGGGCGCATGGATGCTGCGCCGCGACGAGGACGACCGAACCGAGTTCGTCACGCTCTCGCTGTGGGAGTCGCGGGAGGCGATCGAGGCCTTCGCGGGCGAGGACATCGAGGCGGCGGTGCTGTACCCGGAGGACGAGCGCTACCTGATCGACGGCGAGTCGTCGGTGACCCACTACGAGGTGGCCGACCAGGTCTGAGGCTGGGGAGCCAGGATTCGAACCTGATCCTGAAGGACCAAAACCTCCTGTGCTGCCAGTTACACCACTCCCCAGCGAGCGGGCCGAGCATAGGCCCTGGGCGCCCCGCCGCTACGCTGGCTGACCCCTCATGGCGGAGCCCTTCACTGCCCTGATCATGGCCGCCGGCCACGGGACTCGGATGAAGTCCGAGACCCCCAAGGTGCTGCACGCTGTGTGCGGGAAGCCGATGGTCGGCTGGGTCATCGACGCCGCCCGCGCGGCGGGCGCGACGGAGGTCGTGTGCGTCACGCGGCCGGGTGAGGGCGTGGAGGACGGCCTTCCCGGGGACGTGACGGTCGCCGAGCAGGCCGACGGCGAGGGCACCGGCGCCGCGGTGCTCGCCGCGCGTGAGGCGGTGCCGGCCGACCGGCCGGTGGCCGTGCTGTCGGGCGACCACCCGCTGGTTTCGGCGGAGGTGATCGCGAGCCTGGTCGACGCCCACGCTCGGGCCGGCGGCGGCGGTGACCATGCTCACCACCGAGAGCCTCGACCCGGCGGGCTACGGCCGGGTCATGCGCACCGCCGACGGCGCCTTCGACCGCGTTCGTCGAGACCAAGCGAACCGAGGGCCTGCCCGCCGAGGTGCTGGCTACCCGCGAGATCAACCTCGGCACCTACGTCTTCGAGCCGCAGGAGCTGTTCGCGGCCCTGGACCGGGTGGGCGAGGAGGGCGGCGAGCTCTACCTGACGGGCGCCATCACCGCCTTCGCGGCGGAGGGGCGCGTGGCCAGCGCGAGCACCGACGACCCCGACGTGGCTCACGGGGTCAACACGCGCGCGGGCCTGATGGAGGTCGAGGCGATCGCCCGCAAGCGCCTGATCACCGAGCACGCGCTGAACGGCGTCACCTTCGCCGCGCCGGACACGATCGAGCTTCACGCGGGCGTGACCATCGGCGAGGACACCCGCATCGGAGTCGGCGCCAGCCTGCTGGGCGCGACCAGGATCGGCCGCGGCTGCGACATCGGCCCGCACGTGACCGCGGTGGACACCGTGATCGGGGATCGCGCGGGCGCCGCCCACTCGGCGCTGATCGAGAGCGAGATCGGCGAGGAGGCCAGCATCGGCCCCTTCAGCTACCTGCGCCCTGGCGCGCGCATCGGCGCCCGGGCGAAGGTCGGGGCGTTCGTCGAGGTCAAGGGCTCGACGATCGGGGCCGGGGCCAAGGTGCCCCACCTCTCTTACATCGGCGACGCCGACGTCGGCGAGGGCGCCAACATCGCCGCCGGGAACATCACCGCGAACTACGACGGGCGCAACAAGCACCGCACCAACATCGGAAAGAACGTGAAGACGGGGTCCACACCTCGTTCGTCGCGCCCGTGAGCTGTCGGGGACCGGGCGTACACTGGTGCTGGTTCGGTGATCGTCGAGGATGTCCCCGAGGGGGCGCTCGGAATCTCGAGGCCAGACCAGCGCAACGTCGAGGGTTACGCAGAACGAGTCGATAAGGAGAAGCCGTCTCCGTAAGCGTCGAGACCCAGGTGGCAACAGCCTTGGCCAAGAGCATCCCGGCGGGCTACGACAAGCGCCTGATGGTCAGCTGCGGCCGGGCGAGCCTGGAGCTCGGCGGCAAGATCTCCGAGCGGCTGGGCGTGGGCCTCGCCGACGCCGGGCTCAAGACCTTCGCCGACGGTGAGGTCTACTGCCGCTACCAGGACTCCATCCGCGGGGCGGACCTGTTCCTGATCCAGTCGCTGTGCGGCTCCGAGCGCGAGGGGCTCACGGCCAACGATGCGCTGATGGAGCTGCTGCTCATGGTCCACGCGGCCAAGCACGCCTCCGCGCACCGCATCATCGCGGTCACCCCCTGGTACGGCTACTCGCGCCAGGACAAGAAGTCGGCCCCGCGCGAGCCAATCTCGGCGCGGCTGGTGGCCGAGCTGCTGGAGACCGCGGGCATCGACCGCCTGGTCACGATGGACCTGCACGCCGGCCAGGTGCAGGGCTTCTTCTCGAAGCCGGTCGACCACATGACCGCGATGCCGATCCTGACCCAGTACATCGCCGACGTGTACGGCCACGAGGACGAGCTGGTGATGATCGCCCCCGACGCCGGCCGCGTGAAGCTGGTCCGCTCGTTCGCCCGCCGGGTGGGCGCGCCCTACGCGCTGATGGAGAAGGAGCGCCCGGCGCAGGGCGTGGCGGAGATCGGCACGGTCATCGGCGACGTGAAGGGCAAGGTGGCCGTGATCGTCGACGACATCATCGGCACGGGCGGCACGCTGGCGGCCGCGGCCCAGACGGTGATCGACGAGGGCGCGCGCTCCGTGCACGCCGTGGCCACCCACGGCCTGTTCGCCGGCGCGGCCTTCGAGACGCTGGCCGACTCACCGCTGGGCGACATCGTGGTCACCGACACCGTCCCGCTCGCCGACCCGGCGCCCGACCTGATCACCCAGCTCACCTGCGCCGACGTCCTCACCGACTCGATCAGGAGGATCTTCAGCGACGACTCGGTCTCCGAGGCGTTCGACGGAGAGAACCAGCTCTTCTGAGTTGAAACCGAGCGGCTGACGCTCGCTAGACTCGCCGGTCGCCCTCATGGCCGACCGACCCTCACTTGCCGTTCAGGAGCGCCCGGAGCGCGGATCGCGCTCCAACCGCCGCCTGCGCCGTGACGGCCTCGTGCCCGGCGTGATCTACGGCGGGGGCGAGAACCAGAACTTCGCCTTCAAGGTGGACGCGCTCGCGCTTCGCAAGCTGCTGTCCGAGGGCGCTGCGCTGCTCGACCTCGAGATCGACGGTGGTCGCACCCGGCCCGTGATCGTCAAGGACCAGCAGAACCATCCCGTCCGCGACGAGGTCATGCATGTCGACTTCCTCGAGGTCCGCCTCGACGAGAAGATCCAGACCACCGTGCCGGTGGAGCTGGAGGGCGCGGAGGAGTCGCCGGGCGTGACGGAGGGCGGCGTGCTCGAGCACGTGACGCGCGAGCTGAACGTCGAGGCCCTGCCCACCGACATCCCCGACAACGTCGTGGTGGACGTGTCGGCCATGGAGATCGCCGCCACGCTGTCCCTCTCCGAGGTGCCCGCGCCGCAGGGCGTCACCTTCCTCGACGACGTCGAGGACACGGTGATCGCCACGCTGGTGCCGCCTACCGAGGTGGAGGAGCCGGAGGAGATCGAGGAGGAGACCGTGCTCGTCGGCGAGGACGGCGAGCCGATCGAGGTGCCGGAGGGCGAAGAGGCCGAGGAGGGCGCCGGCGAGCCCGAGGCCGAGTCCGAAGGGGACTCCGAGTCCTGAGCCCGCGGAGGAGCGCAGCCCGATCATCGTTCGGGCGACCACCGCACGCTTGACCTCTTTTGGTCGCCGCGGCGATGGCCGTGTCGACTGGTTGGTGGTCGGCCTGGGCAACCCGGGCGACCGCTACGCCCGCACGCGCCACAACATCGGCTTCGACGTGGTCGAGCTGGCGGCCGAGCGCTGGGGCCTGGGCAGGCTCAAGAAGCAGTACGCGGGGCTGTACGCCGACGGGCGCACCGGCCCCGGGCGGGCCCCGCGTGGGAGTGCTGCTGCCCCAGACCTACATGAACGAGGCGGGGCGCTCGGTGGGGCCCGCGCGCGGCTCGCTGGGGTTGGACCTGGACCGGATCGCAGTGGTGCACGACGAGATCGACCTGCCCTTCGGCGAGGTGCGCAGCCGCCTGGGTGGCGGGCTGGCGGGCCACAACGGCCTGAAGTCGCTGAAGGCGGGCCTCGGCGGCCCCGACTTCCATCGCGTGCGGGTGGGCGTGGGCCGCCCCGACTCGACCGACCCCGAGGTCGTCTCGGCGCACGTCCTGGGCCGCTTCAGCGAGCCGCGCGAGGAGGTGGCCGCCCTCACCGAGCGGGCGGCCGACGAGCTGGAGCGCCTGGTCGGCGCCCCGCCGGCCTGATCGGCGTCCCGCCAGGTAGATGACGAGGCCTGTCAGCACGCCGCCACCTACACTCAGACCTCTAGCCGCGCGGGCTACCCGGGCGGCCTTTTTGCCTGCCATGTCGCTTCGCTCGCTTCTAGATCACGCCCGCCGGGACGACCAGGTCCGCGCCCTCAGCGAGGCCGCCCAGAGCGGCCCCCAGCGGGCCTTCGTCTCCTCCGGGCTGCGCCCATTCCTGCTCGCCTCGCTGCTCGACGCCGACCCGGACCGGCCCGCGCTGGTGGTGGCCGGCGACGATCGCTCGGCCCGCGATCTGGCCGCCGACCTGCGCGCTTTCCTGAGCCCGCGCGAAGTGCGCCTGTACCCCGCACGCGGGGTCCAGTACGAGTCCCACCTGGCGCCACCTCCGCACCTGGTGGGCCTGCGCATCGCGGCGCTGGACTCGCTGCTGGAGGGCGAGGGGGCGGTGGTCGTCGCCTCGGCGGTCGCGCTGTCGGAGAAGGTGCCCGATCCCTCGCTGCGCCCCCACGGATTCGCCATCGAGAAGGAGGAGCTGCTCGACCTCGAGGAGACCGCCCAGCAGCTCGTGGCCTGCGGCTACGACCGCGTGGACCAGGTCGAGGAGCGGGGCCAGTTCGCGATGCGCGGCGACATCATCGACCTCTACCCCTCGACCGAGGAGCGGGCCGTGCGCTGCGAGCTCTTCGACGTCGAGGTCGAGCGGCTGACCTACTTCTCCACCTTCACACAGCGCTCGCTGGAGGAGACCGACCGGGTGGAGATCGCCCCGGCCGCCGAGCTGGCCCCCGAGCACCGCGAGCTGGCGGAGATCGCCGCGATGGAGTATCTGGGGGAGGGCGCAGACCGAGGGCGAGCCGTGAGGGGGCAGAGCCCCCCATCGCCCCGACGTGGCCGAGCTGCTCCCCGTGGACCGCTTCGGCGAGCTGCTCGAGCTGCTGCCCGAGGACGGGCTGGTGGCGGTGGCCTCCGAGGAGGAGATCCAGCCCGCGCTGGCCGACCACTGGGAGGACGTGACCGCGAGCTTTCACGACTCCGACGCCCACCACCTCTACGTCAGCCCCGAGGACCTGACCGCCCGGCTCGAGGCCCGCGCCTCCCTCCGGCTGAGCAGCATCTCCGGCGACCAGCCGCACACCTTCCGCGCCCAGAGCGCCGACACCGCCGCCCGCTCGCTAAAGGAGGCCGAGCCCGAGCTGGAGAAGCTGGTGCGCTCCGGCTACCGGGCCGTGGTGGCCTGGGGCCGGCGCGGCGAGGCCGAGCGAGCGGCCTACAACCTGGCCCGTGTGCGGGCGGAGCTGGTGGACGGCGTCCCGATCGCCCACGAGCCCGGGGTCAGCTTCGCCGCGGCCTCGCTGCGCGAGGGCTTCCTGGCTCCGAGCCTCAAGCTGGCTGTCCTGCCCGAGCATCGCCTGCTGCGCGGCCGCCGCGCGGCGCGCCCGGAGGGCCCGCGGCCGGCCGGCGGCGGCGCCCTGGCGGCCTTCACCGACCTGCGCGCCGGCAGCGCGGTGGTGCACGAGGACCACGGGGTGGCGCGCTTCACCGGCTTCGAGACCCGCACCGTGGGCGGCATCACGCGGGACTACCTCCAGCTCGAGTTCGCCGGCGGCGACAAGGTCTTCGTCCCCTCCGACCAGCTGCACAAGATCAGCCGCTACGTCGGCGCCGAGGCCGGCGACCCGCCCCTGAGCAAGCTCGGCGGCAAGGCGTGGGAGCGCATGAAGTCGCGCGCCCGCAAGGCCGCCCAGGCCCTGGCGGGCGAGCTGATCAACCTGTACGCAGAGCGCAAGCGGCGCAGCGGCCACCCCTTCCCCCGCGACGGCGAGTGGGAGATCGCCTTCGAGGGCTCCTTCCCCTTCCGTGAGACGCCGGACCAGATGGAGGCGATCGAGGCGGTCAAGGCGGACATGGAGGAGGCCCGGCCGATGGACCGCCTGATCTGCGGCGACGTGGGCTACGGCAAGACCGAGGTGGCGTTGCGCGCCGCCTTCAAGGCCGCCGCCGACGGGCGCCAGGTCATGTTCCTCGTGCCGACCACCGTGCTGGCCCAGCAGCACTTCGGCACGTTTGCGGAGCGCCTGCGCGACTACCCGCTCAACGTCGACGTGGTCTCGCGCTTTCGCAGCGCCTCCGAGCAGCGCGAGGTGCTCAAGGGCTTCACCGAGGGCAGGGTCGACGTGCTGATCGGCACCCACCGGCTGCTCTCGCGCGACGTGCGGCCCCACGACCTCGGCCTGCTGATCGTGGACGAGGAGCAGCGCTTCGGCGTAAAGCAGAAGGAGCTGTTGCGCCAGCTGCGCCTGCGCGTGGACGTGCTGTCGCTGTCGGCCACGCCGATCCCGCGCACCCTGCAGATGTCGCTGGCCGGCCTGCGCGACATCTCGGTGATCGAGACCCCGCCCGAGGGCCGGCGCCCGGTGAAGACCTACGTGGGCGAGTACGACGAGGAGCTGGTCAAGCAGGCGATCGAGCGCGAGCGGGCGCGGGGCGGCCAGACATTCTTCATGCACAACCGCGTGGAGTCGATCGAGGAGTTCGCCGAGGGCGTCCGCGCGCTGTGTCCGGAGGCGCGGGTGGCGGTGGCTCACGGCCAGATGGAGGAGTCGCAGCTCGAGCCCACGATGCTCGGCTTCCTGCGCGGGGAGTCCGACGTGCTCGTCTGCACGACGATCATCGAGAGCGGCCTCGACGTCTCCAGCGCCAACACGCTGATCGTCGAGCGCTCCGACGAGCTCGGGCTGGCGCAGCTGTACCAGATCAGGGGCCGGGTGGGCCGCTCGCGCGAGCGCGCCTACGCGTATCTCTTCTACCCCTCCTCGGCGGCCTTGACCGAGGACGCCGCCGCGCGGCTGTCGACGCTGTCGGACTACACCGAGCTGGGCTCGGGCTTCAAGATCGCGATGCGCGACCTGGAGATCCGCGGCGCGGGCAACCTGCTGGGCGACGAGCAGTCGGGCCACGTGGCGGCGGTGGGCTTCGAGCTGTACGTGTCGATGCTGGACGAGGCCGTGGCGGCCCTGGCGGGCGACTCCGCCGACGAGGCGCCGGAGCCGGTGCGCATGGACGTGCCCGTGGACGCCTACGTGCCCAGCGACTACGTGCCCTACGAGGCGGCGAAGATCGAGGTGCACAGGCGCATCTCCGGCGCGCGCGAGGTGGCCCAGCTGATCGTCCTGCGAGAGGAGTTGGAGGACCGCTTCGGGCCGCTGCCCGAGCCGCTGGAGAACCTGGTCAAGCTTCAGGACGCCCGCATCAAGCTGGGCCGGGCGGGGGCCAAGTCGGTCGACTTCACCGGCGGCAAGCTGGCGGTCTTCCCGGTCGACCTCGACGCGGAGGCGGCAGCGCTGCTGAAGGAGCGCCTGCCGGAGGCGACCTACGAGCCGGGCCGCAGCACGGTGCGGGTGGACGTGCCGGCCGAGCCGGCCGCCCGGTTCCCCGCCGTGGTGGCCGCGGCCGAGGCGCTCCTGGAAGTAGCGAGCGCGCCCTGGGGAAGTGCGAGCGCGCCCTGAGTTACGAAGTAGCTACCCTCCGCCGCTGGCCTTCAGGCCCGGTTTACCCAAGGGAGCTACACATCCTCGCCATGACTTCACGCCCGATTCTCGCCATCGCCTGCCTCACGGTCGCCGCCGCGATCGTCACCGGCTGCGGGGCCGAGGTCCCCTCGAACAGCGTCGCCAAGGTCGGCGGCGACACCATCACGAAGGCCGAGTTCAACAAGTGGCTCAAGACGGCAGCCATGGGCCAGTCCCAGGGTGGCCCCGCCACGGTGCCCGATCCGCCGAACTTCACCAAGTGCGTGGCCCAGCTTCAGGAGCAGCCGGCCCAGAAGGGCGTCCCCAAGCCCACGCCCGCGCAGGCCAAGACCCAATGCAAGCAGGGGTACGACCGGCTCAAGGGCGAGGTCATGCAGTTCCTGATCCAGGCTCAGTGGGTCCAGCAGGAGGCCGAGCAGCGCGACGTCGAGGTCTCGGACGCCGAGGTCAAGAAGTCGTTCGACGACCAGAAGAAGCAGGCCTTCCCGTCGGACAAGGAGTACCAGCAGTTCCTCAAGACCTCGGGCATGAACGAGCAGGACATCCTGTTCCGCGTCCGCCTCGACACGCTCCAGAACAAGCTGACCAAGAAGATCGCCGAGGACGAGACCAAGGTCACCGACCAGGACATCCAGAACTACTACAACAAGAACAAGAAGCGCTTCTCACAGCCCGAGCGCCGCGACCTCGAGGTGGTCCTCACCAAGACCAAGTCGCGCGCCGAGCAGGCCAAGAAGGCGCTCGAGGACGGGGACAAGTTCCCCGCCGTCGCCAAGAAGTACTCGATCGACAACGCCTCCAAGAACCAGGGCGGCAAGCTGCCCGACGTGACCCGCGGCTCGCAGGAGAAGTCGTTCGAGGAGGCCGTCTTCAAGGCCGAGAAGGGCAAGGTCGAGGGCCCGGTCAAGACCCAGTTCGGTTACTACGTCTTCAAGGTCACGGCGATCAAGAAGCCCTCGCAGCAGAGCCTGGACCAGGCCAAGGAGACCATCAAGAACCTGCTGCGATCCCAGCGCCAGCAGAAGGCCCTCGACGGCTTCATCAAGAAGTTCCGCGAGGACTACAAGAAGAAGACCGCCTGCGCGAAGGGCTACGTGGTGCAGGAGTGCAAGAACGCTCCGAAGCAGCAGAACACCGCGCAGCAGGCCCCGCAGGGCGTGCCCCAGGGCGGCCAGGGCGCGCCGCCGGGCGGCGCCCCGCAGGGCGCGCCGCAGCAGGTGCCCCAGCAGGTGCCGCAGCAGGGCGCTCCGCAGCAGGCCCCCCAGGGCGGCGGTGCCCAGCAGGTGCCACCGCCCACGCCGCAGCCCAGCGACCCGGCGCCACAGGGCCCGGCCTCGCCATAGAGCAGCCTGAGGACGCACAGAGGGCGGCCGCCGGCGCGGCCGCCCTCGCGCGCCTCGACGAGATCACGCGGCGCCTGCGGCGCGACTGCCCCTGGGACCGCGAGCAGGACGAGCGCTCGATCGTCCCCCACACCGTGGAGGAGGCCTACGAGCTGGCCGACGCCGCCCACTCCGGCGACGACGCCAAGCTGATCGACGAGCTCGGCGACGTGCTGTTCCAGGTCCACTTCCTGGCCCTGCTGGCCGAGGAGCGCGGGGCCGGCGACCTGGCCGCGGTGGCCGACGGCTGCCGCGAGAAGCTGATCCGGCGCCACCCGCACGTGTTCGGGGAGGCGCGCGCCGAGTCGGCCGAAGCGGTGCTGCGCAACTGGGGCCGCATCAAGCGCGAGGACGAGCGCGGGGGCGAGGTGTTCGGCGACCTGCCCGAGAACCTGCCCTCGCCCCTGTATGCCCGCAAGGTGATCAAGCGGGCAGCCGGCGCGGGCCTGTACGAGCCCCCGGAGGGCGCACGGCGCTCCTTCGAGGAGCACGGCGAGGCGCTCATGCGAGCGGTGGAGGCCGCCCACGCCGACGGGGTGGACTCCGAGCTGGCCCTGCGTGCCGCCGCCGAGCGCTTCAAGGCTGATAGACAGCCGCCCTCGACATGACCGAGATCGCCTCCCTACACGCCCGCCACATCCTCGACAGCCGCGGCAACCCGACCGTCGAGGTCGACGCGACGCTGAGCTCCGGCGCCTTCGGCCGCGCCGCGGTTCCCTCCGGCGCCTCCACCGGCGAGTTCGAGGCCGTGGAGCTGCGCGACGGCGGCGAGGCGTGGGGCGGCAAGGGCGTCTCCCGGGCGGTGGGGAACGTCAACGGCGAGCTGGCGAGCGCCCTGAACGGCCGCGACGCCGCCGACCAGGCCGGGCTGGACCGGGCGATGATCGAGCTCGACGGCACCGACAACAAGGGCCGCCTGGGCGCCAACGCCCTGCTGGGCGTGTCGCTGGCGGTGGCCGAGGCCGCGGCGGCGGACGCCGGGCAGCCGCTGTGGCGCCACTTGGGGGGCCCGGATGCCCACGTGCTGCCCGTGCCGATGATGAACGTGCTCAACGGCGGGGCGCACGCCGACAACAAGGTCGACTTCCAGGAGTTCATGATCGTTCCGGTGGCCGCGCCGAGCTTCTCCGAGGCCCTGCGCACGGGCACCGAGATCTTCTACGCGCTGAAGAAGTGGCTGCACGACCAGGGCCTCTCGACCTCGGTAGGCGACGAGGGCGGGTTCGCTCCCGACCTCGACTCCAACCCCGCCGCGCTCGACGCGCTGATCGCCGGCATCGAGGCGGCCGGCTACATGCCCGGCGACGAGGTGGCCATCGCCATGGACCCGGCCACCAGCGAGCTGTACTCCGACGGCGCCTACCGCTTCGAGCACCAGGACGTGTCGCTGTCCTCGGAGGAGATGGTCGAGGGCTGGGTCGACCTGACCGGCAAGTACCCGATCGTCTCCGTCGAGGACGGGATGGACGAGGAGGACTGGGACGGCTGGCGCGAGCTGACGGAGAAGATCGGGGACCGCGTGCAGCTGGTGGGCGACGACCTGTTCGTGACCAACACCGAGCGTTTGCGGCGCGGCATCGACACCGGGGTCGCGAACTCGATCCTGGTCAAGGTGAACCAGATCGGGACCCTCACCGAGACCCTCGAGGCCGTCCAGATGGCCCACGACGCCGGCTACACGGCGGTGATGTCCCACCGCTCGGGCGAGACCGAGGACACCACGATCGCCGACCTCGCCGTGGCCACCGGCTGCGGCCAGATCAAGACCGGCGCCCCCTCGCGCTCGGACCGGGTGGCCAAGTACAACCAGCTCCTGCGCATCGAACAGGAGCTGGGCGACGCGGCCACCTACCCGAGCCGCAGCGTCTTTCGCGGCTAGGGGCCGCTTACCGCCATCGAGCTGGGGTGCGGCTGGGCGTAGCCGGTCCGGGGGAGGATCCTCCTCCGCCCCGGCGAAAGCGCGGGGGATGGCCTCCCGCGCCGCCCACGTACCCCGCCGTCGCTACTCGGGCGGCCGGCGCGGGCCCATTCGCTGGGACCGCGTCGGCCGCATCGCTCTGCTCACGGTCCTGGCCATCATCCTGGCCCTGTACATCTCTCCGGCCAAGCACTGGATCGAGCAGTCGGGCACGGCCGGCGCCCAGCGCGAAGAGCTCGGGCGGCTGAAGTCCGAGCAGGGCCGGCTCAAGAGCCGGGTGCGCGACCTCCGGCGCCCCGCGGCCCTTGAGCGTGAGGCGCGCAAGCTGGGGATGATCAAGGGCGGCGAGCGCTCGTATGTGATTCGGGGCTTGCCCAAGGATTGACCTTTGTAGCGTCGGGGGCCGGATGGCCTACGCCTTCGACAACGCCCTGTACCAGTGGGGAGAGGCGGACCGCCGCCTGAGCACGGCCTCGGCCACCGAGCGCGATGAGCTCGAGCGCGCGGTCCGGGCCGTCTACGAGGAGCTGCGGCGGCGCTTGGGCGCCTCGTTCCTCGCTGCCGACCTGGCCGCCCTGTACGGCGAGGACCTCGGCTGGGCGGAGAGCACCGCCCGCTCGGCCTCGCAGGTCGCCGACCTCACGACGGCGATCGACTGCGCCTTCGCGCGCTACGCGCGGATGGCCGCCGACTGGGCCGGAGGGCGCACCCACGTGCGCGAGGACGAGCCGACGGCCTAGTCGTCCGAGTCGGAGTCGTCACCCGAGGGCTCCTCGCCCGTGCGGGTGATGACGATGCGGTCGGCCTCGATGGCCACGGTCACGGGGCGGTGGCCCGCCCAGTGCTCGGCGTAGACGGGGTCGTCCTGGACGGCGGGGTCGAGCCACAGGCCGTAGCCCTCCTCGCCGTGATCGAAGGTGCCCTCGAGCGGCTTCCTGCCCCGCCCGCGACCACGGCCCCGGCCGCCACGGCGGCCGCGGCGCCGGCGCTTGGGCCGATCCTCGCCGTTGTCGCCCTCGCCGTCGGCGTCCCCGGGCTCGTCGTCCTCCTCCGAGGCGGGCTGGTCCTCCTCCTGCTCGGCCTCCAGCGCGGCCGCCACCAGGGCGTCGTCCTCGGCGCGCAGATCGGGCTCCTCTTCGATCACGGGCCCCGGGGCCTCGCCCTCGGGGGCGTCGGTGGGGGCCAGGTCGTGCTCGCGCTTGAACTGCCCGATGTCCCGCACGGAGACTTCGAGCTGGTGCGCGATCCACGCGTCGGTCCGCCCCTGGCGCACCCACGTCCTGATCTGGTTGAGCTGGGGCTTCAGTGATCGACGAGCCAAAGAGCGCGTGAGACTAGCAACGCGAGTGGTGCTCGACGGCCCGTTCTGATTTGATGCGGACCGGGCAGGCAAGGGCAGGAGGCGGCCTCATGCTGGTACTCACACGGAAGTCGAACCAGAGCATCATGATCGGCGACGACATCGAGATCTCGGTGCTCGCGATCATGGGCGAAAAGGTTCGAATCGGGATCGAGGCTCCTCGGTCCATCCCCGTGTTCCGCAAGGAGGTCTACCTCGAGATCCAGCAGGACCAGGCTGCCGAGGACGCCGAGTCGGAGCCCGTCGACGAGGCCCTGCGCAAGCTGACCGGGTCTTAGGCCGCTTCGCTAGCCCGCCACGTAGGCGAGCACTTCGAACATGACGACCGTCACGAGCACCGCCGTGAGGACGATCGCGATGCAAAGGCCCACGAAGCGCGCTGTGCCCGCCCGCGCACGCCGCTCCACGCGCCGCGTCCGCGAGCGCTGAGCGGCCTGACGGCGCAGGCTTTCGCGCCGGACGACCGACTCTTCAGCTTCCTCACGGAAGGCTTCTTCGAACTGGGCCAGTGATTGCCGCATCCGCATGAGCGGCAGGGGACGTTACCACCGTTATCGGCACGAGCCGGCGGTGCTCCCTACCTCCGGTAGGACGGCGGCCGGCCAACGCCCGGCCTGCGCTACGCGGCCCCGGAGCGGGGCCCTGAGGCCCTGATCAGGCGGTCGCGGTCTCCTTCGCGGCCTCGTTGTAGACCTTCACGAAGCGCAGGTAGTTGTCGGCGATCTGCTCGGCCGCCTCGTCGCGCGGGATCTCGTTGTCGAGGAAGCCCTTCAGGGCGTCCCACCAGATCGTGCGCCCGATGGCGAAGCCGGCGTAGCCGTCCACTCCGGCGCCCTGGCGCAGCCAGTGCTCGACCTTCGCGTCGTCGGCCCCGCGGCCCAGGACGACGCAGATCACGCCGTCGCGGCCGTCGCGGCGGCAGGTCTGGGAGATCTTCTCGCAATCCTCCGCCGTGTCGATGCCCTCGATCTTCCAGACGTCGGCCTCCACGCCGGCGTCCTGGAGCTCGGTGATGGTGCGCCTCATCAGCTCGGGACGCAGCTCGGCGTCGTAGCGGTCGGAGTCGCCGTCGACCTGCTCGAGCTGGTCGTCCTCGGCGGGCACCAGGAGCTCGAAGAGGAACTTGCGGTCGTTCTCGTGGAGCCAGTCGGAGAGCCGCTTCAGGCGCTCGGCCTGGCGCTGGTTCATGTCCTGGTCGCCGTCGGGGTTGTAGCGGACCAGGACCTTGGCGAAGTCGGGGTCGAACCTCTCGATGTGCTCGCCGAACTCGTCGCCGTACTGGAAGTCGAACTCGTTCTGGCCGGACTTCTCGACCGGCATGGCCAGCAGCAGGCCCTTCCCCTTGGCCTGGGCGGGGATGTCGCCGCCGAACTGCTCGTCCACCAGCGTCCCGGTGACCTCGGGGTCGAGGCCCTTCTCGTCCGCCTTGAGCATGCCCTCGAAGATGAGGTGCTTGGCGTCCGAGATGGTCTTGGTCTGCTCCTCGTCGGGATCGCCCTCGATCCCGAACATCTTCTTCTGGAACGACCCGCGGTGGTCGAACGCCAGGATGTAAAGCTTGCCGTCGTAGCCCAGTGTCATGGCGCCGATCCTCGGCGCCCGGATACCCGTGGCGCCGTGGACCACTCCTTCACGGGGCCGCCGTTCACGATCGGCATCGAAGAGGAGCTGATGATCGTCGACGCGGAGACGCTCGAGCTCTCCAATTCGATCGAGGCGCTTCTCGAGGCGCTGCGCCAGACCGGCGTCGAGGGCGACGTGAAGCCGGAGCTCATGGAGTCGGTCTGCGAGATCGCCACGAGCCCCTGCGCCGGGGTCGCCGAGGCGGGCGCGCAGCTGCGTGGCCTGCGCCGGACGGTGCAGGCCGTCGCCTCCGAGCTGGACCTCGCGGTGGGCTCGGCGGGCACCCATCCCTTCGCGCTGTGGGAGGAGCAGCGGATCGTGTCGCGGCCGCGCTACCGCGAGCTGGTGGCCGGACTCCAGTTCGTGGCGCGCCAGGAGATCATCTTCGGGATCCATGTCCACATCGGGCTCGACGACCCCGACAAGGCCATCCACGTGACCAACGGGATGCGCGTGCACCTGCCCCTTCTCCTGGCCCTGTCGGCCAACTCGCCCTACTGGCGCGCGCAGGCCACCGGCCTGCTCTCCAGCCGGACGCCGATCTTCCGCGCCTTCCCGCGCGTGGGGATACCGCCGCGCTACGACGACTTCGACGACTGGTCCCGGCGGGTCCAGTTCATGGTCGACAGCCGCGTGGTGCCCGACTACACCTACCTCTGGTACGACGTCCGCCCGCACCCGCGCTTCGGCACGGTGGAGATCCGGGTCATGGACGCCCAGACGCGCGTGGAGCACACGCTGGGGCTGGCGGCGCTCACCCAGGCCATGGTCCACGAGCTCGCCGAGCACTACGACGAGGGCCACAAGCTGTCGCGCTACCCCTACGAGATGCTCGACGAGAACAAGTGGCTGGCGGCCCGCCACGGCCTGGAGGGCGAGCTGGTCGACCTTCCCGAGCGCGACCGGGTGCACACGCGCCAGCTGGCCCGCCGGCTGATCGACCGCCTGCGCGAGCGGGCCCAGGAGCTGGGCGCCGAGGTCGAGCTCGACGCGCTCGAGGACCTGCTGGACAACGGCACCGGTGCGCGGCGCCAGATCGTGGTCTACGAGGCCAACCACGACCTCGGCGAGGTGACCCGGGAGATCGTCGAGGCGACCGTGCCGGAAGCGGCCGGGCGCTCCGACGGCTAGGAGTCGCCGGGTACCCTCAGAGTCGGTGAGCCAGCCCGACCTGTTCGTCGTCTGCAAGAACTGCGGCTCGGAGGTCAGCCCGTACGTGACCGAGTGCCCCTACTGCGGGCAGCGGGTGCGAAAGCGGGCTCCCAAGCTGGACCGCCCCGGGACCCCCGACGAGGAGTCCAAGCCGCGTCGCCGCCGGCGCCCCAGCGGCCGCCTGCCGCGGCTGCGCCCGGAGGAGATCGAGGGCATCGCGCCCGACCGCCGGCCCTACGGCACCGCGCTGCTGGTGGGGGCCTGCCTCGTGCTCCTCGTGCTCTCGGCGGTGAACATCGAGCCCACCGACCTGGGCGCGATCAACCTCGACGCCGACGAGGCGCCGTGGCGCTTCGTGACCGCGCCCTTCGTCTTCGCCGACCGGCTGGCCTACGCGTTCGTGTCGCTGCTGGCGGTGGGGATCTTCGGCACGCTGCTGGAGCGGCGCTTCGGGCCCGTGGTGCCGGTGGCCGTGTTCCTGCTGGCCGGCGCGGCGGGCTCGGCGCTCGCCACCGTGGCCGGGCCCCAGGTGGTGACCGGCGACGTGCCCGCCTTCGTATTCGGCGCCAACGGCGCCGCCCTGGGCCTGCTGTGCGCCTGGGCGGTCGACCATCGCCTGGCGCTGCGCCGCGGGGCGGCGCGCGAGGCCGACATGATCGGCGTGGCGGTGGTCGCCGCCGTGCTCCTGCTGCTGTCCCTGCCGGTGGAGGAGGCCAACCTGGCCGCCGCGGTCGGCGGCGCGGTGGCCGGCGCGATCCTCGGGCTGATGCTGCGGCCTCTGGCGCGCAGCTGAATGCCCGAGACGCCCTTCAACGACGCCCAGGTGGAGGCGGCACTCGAGGCTCTGTCCGAGCCAGGGCGCTTCCGCGAGGCCGAGCAGCGCGTGGCGCGGGTGGCGCCGCAGCTCCAGCGCGTGCTCAACGAGGCGCTGCACGAGGGCGGTTGGTTCGGCGAGGCGCACGAGTCGCAGGTGCGCCAGGCGGCGGGCGCCGAGGACGAGTACGAGCGCGCGGTGGCGATACGCACGCTGCTCGCCGAGGAGACGCGCATGGGAATGCTGGTAGGGGTTGCAGTGGGATGGGAGCTCGCTCGCGAGCTCAGACGACGACCGACAGGAGAGCTAGATGCCCGAAGTGGAGTTCCAGGCCAACGGAGGGACCGCCTCCGGCTACCTCGCCGTACCCGAGTCGGGCAGCGGGCCCGGCGTCGTGGTGCTGCACGAGTGGTGGGGCCTCGACGACAGCGTCACCAAGCTCGCCGACGCGTTCGCCGAGGAGGGCTTCGTGGCCCTCGCTCCCGACCTCTTCCACGGCGAGACCACCGAGCAGCCCGACGAGGCCCAGCAGAAGCTGATGGCCATGAACATGGACGAGACCGAGAAGGAAATGCGCGGCGCGGTCGACTACGTCTCCGAGCAGGACGCCTACGACGGCTCGGGCATCGGCGCGGTGGGCTTCTGCATGGGCGGCGGCTTGGCGGTCTGGGCCGCCACGGCCAACCCCAAGGTCGACGCGGTCGTGACCTACTACTACGTCATGCCCCACGGCAAGCCGGACTTCTCGAACATCGACGCCCCGGTGCTCGGGCACTTCGGCGACTCCGACGACTTCGTCTCGGTCGACGACGCCAAGGCGCTGGAGAGCGAGATCGACGCCGCCACCGACCACGACGTCGAGTTCGTCTTCTACGAGGGCGCGGGCCACGCCTTCGCCAACGACCACGACCGCCTCGGGACCTACGACGAGGGCCACGCCAAGAAGGCCTGGGACCGCACGGTCTCCTTCTTCAGAGAAGCACCTGCAGCCGCAGCTAGGCGGCCCGCTCGAACCACATCGGCGCCTCAGTCTGGCCTGAGCGCGGTCCCGGCGGCCGCCAGCAGCACGCCGGTCAGGCCGTGGTGCACGCGCTGGCCGCAGATCCACACGCGGCGGCGCGGGACGGCGACTCCGAAGAGCCGATTACCGTGTGTCCATGGCCGGGCGTCGCGCATTTCTGCCTCACTCGAGGTCCTTTTCGGCTTTCGCGGCGCTGGTCTTGAGCATCGTCGCCCTGGGCTGCGGAAGTGACGAGGAGCCCCCGCCGGCCAAGGAGCCGCCGGCCCGCGGGGATACGACCGGCAGCGGTCCCACGGCCACGGCGCCCAGCGCCACCGACCCGCCGGCCGACGCGAATCCTCCCGGCGGCGCCGAGCACCGGCGCGAGGACCCCGAGGCCCAGCCGGGCGGAGCGGGCGACGAGGACGGCGCGCGCTCGCCGGCCATGTTCACCGGTCGCGGCGGCAACATCACCCCGAAGGTGGTGCGGGTGCCGCCCTACCTGGCGATCCGGGCCGAGCTGCGGTCGGCGGACGGCCGCAAGTACACGATCCGCTTCGGAAGCAGGGAGCTGCGCAGCGGGGGCGCGCTCGAGCTCGACGGGCTGCGCCCGGGCGCCAAGATCGCGGGCTCGGGAGGGGTCTCGATCGAGGCCACCGCCGAGCCCGGTCCCTGATTGGCCGGTCAGCCAGTCCTGGGCTAGGCTCCTCTACGGGAGCAGCTTCGACCGAGGAGAGAGCCTTGTCTGACGCGACCGAGGAGCGCACCGAGCGCTCGGACTTCCAGGCCACGAGCGACCCCGCCCTGAGCGCGGCCGCCGACCGGGGCGAGGCCAACCTCCTCTCCTACGGCGACCTCTACCGGCTGTGGGAGCGCCAGCAGTGGAGCGTGCAGGACATCGACTTCAGCCAGGACCGGATCGACTGGCACGAGCGCATCCCTCCCGACGAGCGCCGCCAGCGCCTGTACGGCCTGTCCTCGTTCTTCGTGGGCGAGCAGCGGGTGGCCGCGGAGCTGGGCCCGATGATGCGCGCCGCTCCCGACGAGGAGATGCGGATCTTCCTGTGCACCCAGATCGCCGACGAGGCGCGCCACGTGGCCTTCTTCAACCGCTTCTACGACGAGGTGGGGATCCTCGAGTCCGACGACCTCGACGGGCGCCTGGAGGAGACGAGCGCGCACCTCAACCCCGAGTTCGGCGAGCTGTTCGACGAGATGCTGAGCCAGCGCGTCGACCGCCTGGCGGCCGAGCCCGAGGACCTGGAGACCCTGGTGGAGGCGGTGACGCTCTACCACATGGTCATCGAGGGGATGCTGGCCCTCACCGGCCAGCACTTCATCATCAGCTTCAACGAGGAGATGGGCACCCTGCCCGGCTTCGTGGCGGGCTTTCAGAACGTGGCCCGCGACGAGCACCGCCACGTCGCCTTCGGCGCCCGCTTCCTGCGCGAGATGGCCAAGCAGGACACGCGCTACGGCGAGGCGATCATGCGCACGCTGGGCGAGGCCGCCCCGGTGGCCGACGGCGTGCTCGAGCCGCGCTTCCTGCGTGAGGAGAACATCGAGCCGATCTTCGGCACGGTGGACGAGACGCGCGCCTTCGCCGTCAAGGCGCTCGAGCGCCGGCTGAAGGTCATCGGGCTGGCTCCCGCGGCGGCCTAGCCCCCGCAGGCCTTCGGGTTCGCCGCCGGCGACCGCCGGGTCAACGCCCCTTCGCCCGGCCTGCCGAGCGCCCGGCAGATCGCCGCACGGCCGGTGGCGAAGTCGGCGAGCGCGCGGTAGGGGAAGCCGATCACCACGCCGCGGTTGCCGCGGCTCGAGCCCGCCCGGGCGGTAACGGCCAGGCAGCTGAAGCGTCCCCGCCCTCCGATCGGGCGGCAGCTCACGCTCAGCGGGCGGCGCCGCTCGCGGCTCAGCACGTCCGCCGCGATGGCCCGCTCCAGCGCGGCGGGCGACCGGACGTCCGACGCGCGGCGGGGACGGACCAGCTCGCGCTCCTGCTCGACGCGGCGCTTCGCCGCGGCGGCCTGCTCGCGCCGCTCGCGCTCGGCGTTGCCCCGCTTGGCCTCGCGCACTCCCGGGATGGAGGCGATGACCGCGACCAAGGCGCCCACGGCCAGCAGCGCCACCAGCACCCGCGCGAGCGGAGGCAGCTTGCGCCACAGGAACCCGGGAAGCCGAGCGAAGCTCGGCATCGGGTCGCGGCGGTCGCCCGGGCCGACGATGGCCTCAGCCGATGCGGTCGCCGGGCGCCACGTCGTCGCGGTCGGGGCGCAGCAGCACCACGCCGTGCTCGTCGTCCAGCGCCCCGAGCACGAGCACCTCGGAGCTGAAGCCCGCGATCCGGCGCGGGGGGAAATTCACCACCCCGACCACCAGCCGGCCCTCGAGCTCCTCGGCCGGGTAGTGGGTGATCTGAGCCGAGGAGCGCTTCTCGCCGACCTCGGGGCCGAAGTCGATCCGCAGCTTCCAGGCCGGGTTGCGCGCCTCGGGGAAGCTGCTCCACCTCGAGCACGCGCCCGACTCGGAGCTCGAGCTTCTCGAAGTCCTCGAAGGTGGCTATCGCGGCTGCGGCAGGCCCGCCGGAACCGTCAGGGCTCTGGGTGCTCGAACCCTGGGCCGGCTGCGAGCCCGGGTCGGCGGGCGGCGGCGGGCGACGACAGCTCGCCGCCGTAGGAGGGCTCCTGTTCGGCGCCCGGCAGGGTGACGGTGGACTCGCTCTCCTCGACCGGAGCGGGCGCCGGCTTGGCCGGGACGGGCTTGGGCCGGATCACCGGGGCCGGCGGGGTCACCGGCGCCTGCGCGGGCTTGGCGACGGGCTGGGGCTCGGGGTTGGCGGGCACGACCGGCTCGGGCTTGGGCTCCGGCTTGACCGCGGCGGGCGCCACGACGGGCTCGGGCGTGCGGGCCGGGACCGGTGGCTGGGCGGCCCGCGCCGGGGCCCTGACGGACTGGACCGGGGCCGGGGCGTCGGGGCTCGTGACGTGGCGGACCTCGACGGCGCCGACGGTCACGATCGCGGCGGCGGCGAAACCGGCCGCCGCCTTGGAGGCGACGGTCCCGAGGCCGGCGGAGATGGCGGCGGGGGCGCCGGCGGTGGCCGCGGCGCCGCCCAGGGCGGCCGCGCCGCCCGAGCCGCCCGCGGCGGCGGCGGAGCCGCCACCCGCGGCGAGCTTCGCGCCGATCGCCTTCTTCAGGAAGACGAGGGGGCCGAGCGGGTAGACCGCGGCGAGCGCCTTGTTGGTCTTGCGCAGCTCGCCCTTGAAGAAGCGGCAGCGGTCGCAGCCGCGCAGGTGGCGGCGGGCGGGCGCCGAGGTCTTGCCCAGGCCCTCGGCCACCTGGCCGAGCTCGAGGCGGACCTCGTCGCAGGTGAGCAGCCGCGCCTCGGACGCCTCGGCGAGAGACACGCGCGCGCGCACGAGGAGGGACTTCACGCTCGACACCGTGGTGTCCATCGCCTCGGCGATCTGGTCGTAGGCCAGCGCGTCGATCTCGCGGAGCAGCAACGCGGTGCGCTGGGTCTCCGGCAGGTCCTGCACGTCGGACACGATCTGGCGGAACTCCTCGCGCTTGTGGACGGTGTCGGCCGTCGTCGTGCCGCCGTCGCGCTCGAAGATGTCCATGGAGTCCTGGCCGGCGGGAGCGGGGCGGCGCAGGTGGTTCAGGCAGCGGTTGCGCGCGATGCGGTACAGCCACGGCCGCGCGTTGATCGGCCGCTCGTCGGCGCAGATCGCGTTGAAGGAGGCGGCGAAGACCTCCTGCAGCACGTCCTCGGCGTCCTCGGTGGACCCGAGCATGTGGCGGCAGAATGCGAGCAGGCGCGGCTGATAGCGCTGCACGAGCGCTTCGAAGGCACCGTGATGCCCGCGCCGGATGAGGGCAATCAGCTTCTCGTCGCCTTGGAGACGGAGGAGAGGCGAGCGCCCGGCCAGGGCGGGAAGGCGCGCGGAATGCTGGAGAGCAGAAGCTTCCATTCCAGGCGCAGAAAACCGTAGCAGTGGGAAAGTTGCTCTCTCGCGCGTGATAATGAGCGCCCAATCGCGCCCGGGTGGCGGAACGGCATACGCAGTCGGCTTAAACCCGACGGCCCGTCAGGGCATGTGGGTTCGAATCCCACCCCGGGCATTGCGCCGCCCGGAGCGGGTATAACCGGCACGTGGCGAAGATCCTCTTCATCCCCTTCAGCGTCCTGGGCGGGCTCCTGGCCGGCTTCCTCTCCAAGAAGGCGTTCGAGCAGGTGTGGGGCCTGATCGACGACGAGGAGCCGCCGGAGTCCGAGCACCGGGACATCTCCTGGGGCAAGCTGATCGCCTCCGCGGCGCTGTCCGGGGCGATCTTCCGAGTGGCGAAGGAGGCCGCCGACCACGGCTCCCGCCAGGGCTTCGCCCAGCTCACCGGAAGCTGGCCCGGCAAGGAAGAGCCGGACCCCGAGTGACGGGGCCCTGGCCGGGCCGCCGAGTGAGCCCGCTTAACACCAGCTTAAGAAAACCCCGCCGCCGAAGCGGGGGAAGCGGCGCTTCAAAGATGAACTTCGGGTAAATTCGCCTCCGCTTGCGCCGCGGGACCCTCCCGCGGGCGGGGCGGAGGGGAGCAGAGGGCAAGAGGGATGCGTTTGACCGCAGTCGGACGTGTAGCCGCCTTGGGCGCGCTCATCGCTGCGATCGCGCTCGTCGCGATCATCCTCTTCGGCGGCAGCAGCGACTACACGGTCCGGGCGACCTTCATCAACGGCGGCCAGCTGGTGAAGGGCAATCCGGTGCAGGCCGGCGGCGTGGCCATCGGCTCGGTGAAGAACATCAAGATCACCGATAACGGTCAGGCCGAGGTCGAGATGTCGGTGCAGGACGACAAGGCCCCGCTGCGCGTCGGCACCCATGCGCGCATCCGCCAGTTCTCGCAGTCGGGCATCGCCAACCGGTACGTCGACCTCGCCTTCCCGCCCGGCTCGTCGGCACAGGAGATCCCCGCCGGCGGGACCCTGCCGGCCAGCTCGACCACCACCCAGGTCGACCTCGACCAGCTCTTCAACACGCTCGACCCCGAGACGCGCAAGTCCCTGCAGGACTTCTTCAAGGGCTCCTCCAACCAGTTCAAGGGCAAGGGGGCGCTCGCCAACAAGGGCTTCGAGTACCTCAACCCGGCGCTGGCCACCTCGCGCCGCCTGTTCGGCGAGCTCAACCGCGACACGCCGGTGCTGGAGCGCTTCCTGATCGACTCCTCGCGGCTGGTCACCGCCTTGGCCGAGAAGCGCGACGACCTCTCGGGCGCTGGTGGGCAACCTCAACACCACCACCCGCGCGCTGGCCAACGAGAAGCAGGCGCTGGCCGACTCGATCGCCCTGCTCCCGCCGGTCATGCGGCGCAGCAACACGACCTTCGTGAACCTGCGCGCCGCCCTGGACGACACCGACCCGCTGGTGGACGCGTCCAAGCCGGTCGCCCGCCGCCTGCCGCGGTTCCTCTCCGACGCCCGCAAGCTGGCGCACGACGCCGAGCCCACGGTCAAGGACCTGAGCAAGACCATCCGGCGCAAGGGCCCCAGCAACGACCTGATCGAGCTGACCAACGCGCAGCCGCCGCTGGCGAAGTCCGCGGTCGACGCCAGCCGGCGCACGGTCAGCCCGGGCGGCACCCGCTACAACGTCGGCACCGACAACGGCGCCTTCCCCGAGTCGATCAAGGCCTTCCGCGGGGCGAGGCCGATCATCGCCCAGGGCCGCCCCTACACGACCGACCTGTTCGGCTGGTTCGACGACTTCTCCACCACGGGCCCGGGCTTCGACGCTCTCGGCGCCAACGCCCGCGCGGCGATCCGCACCAGCGACACGGTCTCCCTCTTCCAGGACGGCAAGCCGACGGTCCCCACGCTCCCCCCCATCGACCTGAGCGACCCCCTCAGCCTGCTCAACCTGCAGAAGACCCTGCAGAGCAACCTCGGCCCGGTCCGGAGCGGCATCACCAAGCCCTGCCCGGGCGCCTCGGAGGCGCCCGCGGCCGACGGCTCCAACGTGTTCTCGCGCCGAAGAGGCCGCGGCGCTGCGGTGTGACCCCGGCCAGCGACACACGGGGGACGTGCCTTGAGGCGGCTGGCGGCCACAGCGATCCTCGTCCTCGCCGGGGTGGCGGCGTTCCTGATGACGGGCGCCTCGTCGGACAAGGGCGACGCCGCGACCTACAAGGTCCAGTTCGACAACGCCTTCGGCCTGGTCGAGGGCGGCGACTTCCGCGTGGGCGGCGTGACGGCCGGCGCGACCAAGAGCTTCGAGATCAAGGAGGAGCCCGGCAAGCGGCCCGTCGCCGAGGTGGAGGTGTCGCTCAAGGAACGCGGCTTCGGTGACATCTACGAGAACGCGAGCTGCGACATCAAGCCGCAGTCGCTGATCGGCGAGTACTTCGTCGACTGCCAGCCGGGCGACAAGAGCGCGAAGAAGATCCCCAGCGACGGCACCGGCGTCATCCCGGTCAAGAACACGACCTCGACGGTCCCTCAGGACCTGGTCAACAACGTCCTGCGCACGCCCTACCGCGACCGCCTGCGGCTGATCATCTCCTCGCTGGGCGCGGGCCTGGCGGGCCGTCCCCAGGACCTGCAGACCGTTCTGCGCCGCGCCCACCCGGGCCTGCGCGAGACCACCAAGACGCTCCGGGTCCTGGGTGACCAGAACTCGACGATCGAGAAGTTCATCGTCGACTCCGACCGGGTGGTCGAGGCGCTCGAGAACAACAAGCACGACGTGGTGCGCTGGGTCCGCGAGACGGGCCGCACCGCGGAGATCACCGCCACTCGCCGGCGCGAGCTGCAGCAGAACTTCGAGAAGCTGCCCGGCTTCCTCGACCAGCTGACGCCCACCATGCGCGAGCTCGAGGAGCTGACCGACGCCCAGAGCCCGCTGCTCGGGGACCTGCAGCGCGCTGCTCCCGACCTCACGCGCTTCTTCAACCGCCTAGGCCCGTTCGCCGAGGCCTCGCGGCCCGCCATCCGCTCGCTCGGGCGAGCAAGCAAGGTCGGCACACGCGCCTTCAAGCGCGGCGAGCAGGAAGTGGACGAGCTGCGCAAGCTGGCCCCCGAGGTCGCCGCCCACCGCCAAGCCGCTGCGCCAGTTCCTGCAGGGCCTCGACGACCGCGCGCGCTCGATCGAGGGCGACAGCCGCGCGGTCAAGTCGGCCCCGCAGGCGCCGGACAAGACGGCCATGCAGGGGGTTCAGGGCTTCACCGGCTTCGAGGCCTTCTGGAACTACTTCTGGTGGCAGACCTGGAGCCTCAACGGGTTCGACAAGTTCGGCCACATCCTGCGCGTGAGCGTGCTGCTCAACCTCGGCCAGAACGGCCGCCCGCCGTGCTCGGAGTACATCAACCAAAACCACCAGGAGGACGACCCCGAGCTGCTCGACGAGTGCAACCAGTGGCTCGGCCCGTACCAGCCGGGCCTGCGCAGCCCCGACTTCACGGACAACAGCTCGCCGTCCTCGCGCAACCGCAACGTGGCCGCGAAGCCCGCGGCGCGGGTCGGCGAGCGCCGCAGCCAGGGCCAGCCCGACGCCGGCCCGGTCAAGGGCCAACGCGACATCTCCAAGCCGCAGATCGTGCTGCCGCCCGACCTGCAGCGCCTGGTCGACCGCCTGCCGGTGGGCAAGCGGACGCAAGAGAACGTCGACAAGCTCCGCAAGGGCCTGACCGAGAAGGTCACCGGCCAGCGTGATAACAGCGGCGACGCGACGCAGGACGCCCAGCTCCTCGACTACCTGCTCGCCCCATGACCCGGCGCCGCGCGACAGCCTCCATCGCCGCCAGCCCCGTGCTGGTGGGCGCGGTCACCCTGCTCGTGGCGATCGTGGCCGTGTTCCTGGCCTACAACGCGAACGCCGGCCTGCCGTTCGTGCCCACCTACGACCTAAAGGCCTCGCTCCCGTCCGGGGCCAAGCTGGTGAAGGGCAACGAGGTGCGCGTCGGCGGCTTCCGCGTGGGCGTGGTCGACGAGATCCGGCCCACGGTCCAGACGGTCAACGGCAAGCAGACGGCCACCGCGCGGATCGACATGAAGCTCGACAAGACCGTCGAGCCGCTGGCCGCCGACACCAAGCTGCGGGTGCGGCCTCGCTCTGCCCTCGGCCTCAAGTACGTCGAGCTGATCCCGGGCAAGGGCCGGTCCGAGCTGCAAGCCGGGCTCGACGATCACGCTCAGCAACGCCTCCGAGCCGCTGGAGATCGAGGACGTGCTGTCGACCTTCGACCGCGACACGCGCCCGTCGGCCCGGGTGGCCACCGAGGGCTTCGGCGACGCCTTCGCCGGCCGCGGCCCGGCCCTCAACGCGACGATCGAGGAGCTGAACCCCTTCTTCGTCTACCTGACGCCGGTCATGACCAACCTGGCGGCGCCGGAGACCGACCTGCCGAGCTTCTTCCGTGAGCTCGGCCGCACCTCGGCCCAGGTGGCGCCGGTCGCCGAGACCCAGGCCCAGCTGTTCACCAACATGGCCGACACCTTCGCGGCGATCGGCTTCAGCCCGCAGGCGCTGCAGGACACGATCGCCAAGGGCCCGGAGACGCTCGACGTCGGCACGCGCTCGCTGCGCGCGCAGCGGCCGTTCCTCGCGCGACTTCGCCGACCTCTCGCGGCGGCTGCGCCCGGCCGTGCAGGAGCTGCCGCGCTCGCTGCCGGCGCTCAACGAGTCATTCCGCGTCGGCACCAAGGTGCTTCCGCAGACGGTGCCGCTCAACGAGCGCCTGCAGACCGCGTTCACCTCGCTCGACCGGCTGTTCGGCAACCCCAACACGCTGCTCGGGCTGCGCGACATCCGCAGCGGCCTGGCCGTGACGCGCCCGCTGATCGAGTTCCTGAACCCCTACGAGTCGGTCTGCAACTACCCCGTCTACTTCCTGCACGCCCTCGGCGAGCACATGTCGGCCCCGGCGTCGGCGACCTTCCCCGGCGGCACCGTCCAGGGACAGGGGGCCAAGCTCTCCAACACCGAGCAGCCCAACAGCATCGGCAGCAGCGACGCCGCGCGGCCGGCGGACATCCTCCCCAACCAGAAGGCGCGCGGCGCCGAGCGCGGGCCCGGCGGCGCTCCCGTCGGGGAGCCGGCCGCCCGGCTGTTCGGCACGCCCTACCCGCCGGCCATCGACGCCCAGGGCAACGCCGACTGCCAGCTGGGCCAGCAGGGCTACCCCAACGGCCCCCTCACCCTGCCCGGCGCCCGCTACGGCAAGGGACTGGTCCCCGGCGCCGCCGAGCCGACGGGCACCGGCGGAAACGGGGCGGTGGCCCTGTCCGACTTCCCGGTCCTGACCGGCGGCACCTACAAGTCGCGCGAGCTCGGCATCGACAACCTGAGGGACGTGCCCTAGGCCATGGCTCTCTTCCGGCGCCGACGCGACCCCCGCAGCCAGGGCATGAGCCGCTTCACGGCCGGGCCTGATCGCGATCGTCGTGATCGCGATCTTCTCCTACTTCGGGTTCACGAAGGCCAACCCGTTCGCCGACCCCTACGAGGTCTCGGCGCTGTTCAAGAACGCCGACGACGTGAAGCCGAAGTCGCCCGTGCGGATCGCCGGCATCGAGGTCGGCAAGGTCACCAAGGTCCAGCCGCTCGAGGGCACCGAGACCGGGGCGCGCGTGACCATGGAGGTCAAGGACAACGCGCTGCCGCTGCACGAGGACGCGACGCTGAAGGTCCGCCCGCGCATCTTCCTCGAGGGCAACAAGTTCGTCGAGATGAAGCCCGGATCGCCCACCGCGCCGGAGCTCGACGAGGACGACGTCATCCCGATCCAGCAGACCTCGGCCTCGGTGCAGTTCGGGGACATCCTCACCTCGCTGCAGAAGGACACGCGGAAGGACCTGCAGTCGCTGCTCAGGGAGTACTCGCACAGCCTCAAGGGCAAGGGCGCCAAGGGCTTCAACGACTCGATCAAGTACTGGGAGTCGGCCTACAAGAACACGTCGCTGGTCAACGACGCGACGCTCGGCCAGGAGCCCACGCGCGACCTGCAGCGGGTGCTCCGCGGCCAGCAGAAGACCTTCTCCGCGCTGGTGGAGAACGAGGGCGCGCTGAAGGGCCTCGTGACGAACCTCAACGTGACCGCCGCCGCCTTCGCTCGCGAGGACGACGCGCTCGAGCGGACCGTGCCGGCCCTGCGCGCCACGCTGCGGTCGGCGCGCCCGGCGCTGTTCTCGGTCAACAACGCGCTGCCCTCGCTGCGCCGCTTCGCCGTCGACGCGCTGCCCGGCGTGCGCTCCACCCCGGCCACGCTGGACGCCTCTACTGCCGTTCATCAGCCAGGCCCGCAAGCTGTTCCGCGCGCTCGGAGCTGCGCGGCGCCGCCAAGGTCCTGCGCGGCTACACGCCCACGCTCGTGCGGCTGAACGAGCTGACCATCCCGGTCCTGGACCAGGGCCGCGCGCTGTCGGCCTGCACCTCCGACGTCCTCGTGCCCTTCGCCAACGCGCCGATCCCGATGCCCGAGCTGCCCCAGATCGACGGCCAGTCCTTCGCCGTGCAGTCCACCCGCGGACTGGTCGGGCTCTCCGGCGAGAGCCGCCTCTCCGACGGCAACCTGTCGTACTTCCACGGCCAGGCCACCGCGCCCCCGGTGCCGGGCGTCAACCCCTTCGTGCACCCGAGCGGCAACGCGATCCGCCCGGCGCCGCCGCCCGACAACGGCCGCTCGACGCCGGCGCACCGTCCTGACATCCCCTGCGAGATCCAGGAGCCGCCGAACATGAACGCGCCCGGCGGGCCGACCAGCGCCTTCGCCGGCGGCGCCCGCCGCAACGAGTTCTCGAGCGCCGACCGCCGCAAGCTGGAGCGGTTCAAGGACATCGCGCTGAAGGAGAACAAGAAGCTGCGCGACCGCCGCGCTCGCCGGGAGCGGTCCGCCGAGCAGCGCGGCGCCGACAAGAGCGACCGGGCCGGCCGGGCCCGCGAGAACGCGGAGGCCAAGCCGTGAGGCAGGCGATCGGCAAGTACCTCGGCGACTTCATCGCGATCATCCTGCTGTTCGTGCTCGCGGTCGGCGTGGGCGGCTACATCCTCACCCAGCAGCGGCTGCGCTTCCCGTTCGTGGAGGAGAAGCCGTTCGAGGTCAAGATCGAGCTGCCGAACGCCCAGGCCGTCCAGCCCGGCCAGGGCCAGACGGTGCGCGTGGCCGGCGTCCAGGTCGGGCGACATCGGCAACGTCGAGCTGAAGGACGGCCTCGCCGTCGTCACGCTGCAGATCGAGCCGAAGTACAAGCGGCTGATCAAGAAGGACGCCACCGCGCTGCTGCGCACCAAGACCGGCCTGAAGGACATGTTCCTCGAGGTCGATCCCGGCCGCGGCGAGCCGCTCGAGGAGAACGAGACGATCCAGGTCGAGAACTCGCAGGAGGACGTCGACCAGGACGAGATCCTCGCCACGCTCGACACCGACACGCGCGACTACCTCAAGCTGCTGATCTCCGGCGCCGGCAAGGGCCTCAAGGGCCGCGGGGGCGACCTGCAGGAGACCTTCGCCCGCCTCGGCCCGCTGCACCGCGACCTCTCGCGGTTCAGCAAGGCGGTGGCGCGGCGCCGCGGCAACCTCAAGCGCCTGATCCACAACTACGGCCTGCTCACCACCGAGCTCGGCAACGCCGACCGCGACATCGTCAAGCTGGTCGGCGCCTCCAACGACGCGCTGTCGGCCTTCGCCGCCGCCGACCAGAGCATCTCCGAGGGCGTGCGCAAGCTGCCGGGCGCTCTGAACCAGACCCAGCAGACGCTCGACAAGCTCGGCCCCTACGCCGACCGCCTGGGCCCGACGCTCGAGTCGCTGCGCCCGCCGTTCCGCCGCCTGGACGAGGCCAACCGCGCCGTGCTGCCGCTCGTCCGCGAGGCCACGCCCATCATCCAGAAGCAGATCCGGCCGTTCACACGCGCGACGATCCCGTTCATCCGCAACCTGGGCCGGGGCGCGAAGAGCCTGAACAAGGGCCTGCCCGACCTGGCGACCGACTTCGGCGAGCTCAACCGGTTCTTCAACATCGGCGCCTACAACCCGAACGGCAGCGAGGGTCTGACCGGCAACCTGGCCCGCGACCGCGCTCGCCAGGAGGGCTACCTGTACACGCTCGGGTGGGCCGCCCAGGAGACGACCTCGCTCTTCTCCACCGGCGACGCCCAGGGCCCGCACCGTCGCTTCTCGCTCGGCGGCCTGCCCTGCGCGGGCTTCGCCCTGGGCGGTGACCCGACCAACGGGCTCGTGCCCCTCGGCGCGCTGCTCGCCGTCCTCCAGGAAGCGGGGATCTGCACATGATCAAGCAGACCCCCAGCGCCGGCCGCATCGCCGCGATGATCCTGTTCACCTTCTCGTGCGTGGGGATCCTGCTGTTCCTGTGGCTGTCCTTCGGCGGCGCGATCCCGCTGAAGCCGGAGAGCTACCGCTTCACGGCCAAGATCCCGGAGGCGCCCACGCTGGCCGAGGAGGCCGATGTCCGCATGGCCGGCGTGAACATCGGCAAGGTCAAGACCAAGGAGCTCGACAAGGGCGCCGCCCGCACCATCGTCGAGATGGAGGTCAACCCGGACTTCGCGCCGATCGCCAAGGACAGCAAGGTGATCCTGCGCCAGAAGACGCTGCTCGGCGAGAGCTACATCGAGGTCTCGCCGGGCCACCGGAAGATGAACGGCAAGGACAACGCGCTGCCCGACGGCGCAGGAGCTGCCGGTGAGCCAGGTCGAGGACACGGTCGAGCTCGACGAGATCTTCTCGGCCTTCGACAGCGACACCCGCGCGGCGTTCAAGACCTGGATCAAGGAGCTGGCCGACGCGATCAAGGGCGGGCGCTCGGAGGACCTCAACTCCGCGTTCGGCAACCTCGAGCCGTTCGCCACCGACGGCGCCGACCTGCTCAAGGTGCTCGACGAGCAGCAGTCCTCGGTGCGCGGGTTCGTCAAGAACACCGGCGTCGTGTTCGGGGCCATCAACGAGCGCGAGGGCGCGCTCGGCGAGCTGATCCAGAACTCCAACGCGGTCTTCGAGGCCACCGCGTCGCGCGACCGTGAGCTGGCGGAGACCTTCCAGATCTTCCCGACCTTCCTCGACGAGTCCAAGGCCACGCTCGCCCGGCTGGAGCGCTTCGCCCACAACACGCGGCCGCTGGTCAACGACCTCAAGGGCCCGGCCGACGACCTCGGCCCGACCGTCCGCGACCTGGGCGACCTGGCGCCCGACCTGACGCGCCTGTTCCGCGACCTGCCGCCGCTGGTGCGCGCCTCGCGCCGCGGGCTCCCGGCGCTCAGCCGCGTGCTGACGCGGGGCCTCGCCGGTCTTCGACGAGATCCGGCCCTTCCTCAGCCAGCTCAACCCGATCCTGTCCTACGCGAACTTCCACCAGAACACGATCTCGAGCTTCCTGACCATCGGCGGCATGAACTTCGGCTGCACCCAGCGCGGCAAGGGCAACTGCAACCCCGACGCCGGCTCCCTGCGCTACCAGGTCAACTTCTCGCTGCTCGAGCCGCGCTCGTTCGAGCGCTTCACCAAGACGCCCGACTGGGAGCGGGGCAACGTCCTACATGGCGCCCAACGCGCTGCTGCGGGCGGGCAACACCGGGGTGATCGAGAGCTTCCGGTGCCCCGGCGGCGATCAGCCCGACCCGGTCGACGTCCAGACGCCGCCGCTGGTCGGGCCGCCCACCGAGCCGCCCTGCTTCACGCAGCCCGGCTCGCTGTACGACGGCAAGCAGTTCGTGGTGCCCCAGCGGGGCCGCGCACCCAAGGTGGACAAGCCCGGGCAGACCAACGGCACCAAGCCCGCGGCCGATCCCCACCCGGGCGACCCGCTCCGCTAGACGCCATACGACACAATCAGGGGGTGCGAAACCCGCTGCCGGGACTGATGCGGCGTTTGGGGCGTCGCTATCTGTGGCTGTACGTGGCCTTCGACGTGGTCACCTCGATCACGATCGGCCTGGGCACGATCGCGCTCTTCTCCCTCTACGAGCCGATGTCGACGGGCGAGTTCCTGGTCATCGTGCTGTTCTCGGAGGCGGTGATGCTGATCGCGCTGGCGTACGCGTTCGCCAGCGCCGCCCACTCGGTCCTGCCGATCTGGCGCTGGCTGGGCGCCGGCCGCGCCGGCCGAGGGCGCCACCGAGGCGTGGGAGGCCGCGGTGGCCGCGCCGCGGCGGATCGTGGTGGCCAACGGCTGGAAGCCGTACGCCCTGGTGAGCATCCCGATCGCGGTCTTCGTCCCCTGGCAGCTGGACCTCGGCCCGCTCGCCGGCTTCATGGTCCTGGTCGGCACGCTGATCGCGGTGGCCTACGCCTCGGTGCTCCACTTCTTCGCTTCCGAGGTGTTCCTGCGGCCGGTCGTGCGGGAGGCGGCCACCCACCTGCCCAACGACTTCGGCGGCGCCTACATCGGGGTGCCGCTGCGCTGGCGCCTGCTGGCCGCCCTGCCGATCATCAACGTGATCACCGGCGTCGTGGTCAGCGGGCTCAACAGCGACGGCGCCACCTCGCTGACCGACATGGGCGTCGACGTCGTGGTCGCGGTCCTGGTGGCCTTCACCGTCTCGCTGGAGCTGACCGTGCTCGTGACCAGGTCCGTCATGCGTCCCGTCGACGATCTGATCGAAGCCACCGAGCGCGTCAAGGAAGGGCCGGCTCGACACCCGCGTGAAGCTCACCTCCGGAGACGAGCTGGGACGTGCTGGCGGGGAGCTTCAACGAGATGCTGGCCGGGGTCTCCGAGCGCGATGCGCTGCGCGACGCCTTCGGCAGCTACGTCGACCCCGACGTGGCCGAGCGCGTGATCGACGAGGGCGCGCTGCTGGAGGGCATGGACGTGGAGGCCACGGTGATGGTGGTCGACATGCGGGACTTCACGCCCTTCGCCGAGCGCTCGAGCGCACAGGAGACCGTCGCGCGGCTGAACGAGCTGTTCGAGGTGGTGGTGCCGGTGGTCCTGAAGCACGGCGGCCACGCCAACAAGTTCCTGGGCGACGGCCTGCTGGCCGTGTTCGGGACGCCCGAGCGCTTCTCCGACCACGCCGACCGGGCGCTGGCGGCGGGGGTCGAGCTGGTGGAGGCCGTGGGCCGGCATTTCCAGGGTGAGCTCGAGGTGGGGGTCGGGATCAACTCCGGTCCGGTGGTGGTCGGCTCGGTCGGCGGCGGCGGGCGGCTCGAGTTCGCCGTGATCGGCGACGCCGTGAACGTGGCCGCCCGGGTGGAGGAGAGCACCAAGGACACGGGCGACGCGGTGCTGCTGACCGAGGCGACGAGGACGCTGCTCGAGCGCTCGGACATGCGGCTCGAGCAGCGAACCTCGCTCGAGCTGAAGGGCGTCTCGGAGCCGGTGCGCTGCTACGCGCCCGCCGGGGTGCCCGGCTTGACCTGGACGGACGTTCGATTCCCGCCGAGGCCCCCCTCACGGCCGACGCCTGAGGCGCCGATGTCCAATGCAGAAGAACGCGGTCAGAAGAACGCGCGCTCGAGCCCCAGGCCGCCGGCGCGCGCGACGCCTCCTAGACCGACGCCGCGAACGAGGCGATCGCCTCGCTCACCTCGGCCGGCCGGTCCTCGACCAGGTAGTGCCCGGCGATCGGTTAGGCTCGCGCGCGGCCATGAGCACCGAGGCGCAGCCCCGCACGGCCCTTCACGGCGGCCGTCTCGTCGCCAAGCGGCTGAAGGCCAACGGCGTCACGAAGCTGTTCACGCTCTCGGGCGGCCACCTCTTCTCGATCTACGACGGCTGCCGCGAGGAGGGCATCGACCTCGTCGACACCCGCCACGAGCAGTGCGCGGCCTTCGCCGCCGAGGGCTGGGCGAAGGCCACCCGGCAGCCCGGCGTGGCCGCGCTGACCGCGGGGCCCGGGGTGACCAACGGCATGAGCGCGATGGGCTCGGCCCTGCAGAACAGCTCGCCGATGCTCGTGCTGGGCGGCCGCGCGCCGGCTGCCCGCTGGGGCCAGGGCTCGCTACAGGAGATCGACCACGTGCCGTTCGTCGCGCCGCTCACCAAGCTGGCGCGCACCGCCGAGTCGACGGCGGAGATTCCCGGCCTGGTCGACGAGGCGCTGGCCGCGACGCTGGAGCCGCCCACCGGGCCGACCTTCCTCGACTTCCCGCTCGACCAGGTCTTCATGGAGGCCGACGCCGACGCCGACGCCCCGGCGTCGCTGCCCGACCCGCTGGCCGCCCCGGCGGCGGAGGGCGTCGACCGGGCAGCGGAGCTGCTGCGCTCGGCCGAGCGCCCGGTGATCATGGCCGGCACCGGCCTGTATTGGGCGCACGGCGAGGACGCCCTGCGCGCGCTGTCCGACGAGCTGCAGATCCCGGTCTTCCTCAACGGCCTCGCCCGTGGCTGCCTGCCTGCCGACCACCCGAACTTCTTCTCGCGCGCGCGGAGCACGGCGCTGAAGGGCGCCGACGTCGCGCTGGTGATCGGCGTGCCGATGGACTTCCGGCTGGGCTTCGGCGGCTCGTTCGGCGAGGACACGCAGATCGTCGTGGTGGGCTCGGCGCACCCCGGCCGCGACCACCCGCGCGAGGTGGCCGCCGAGCTGTTCGGCGGCGTGCCGGCCACGCTCGACGCGCTGCGCGAGAGCGCCGCCGGCGGCCCCGACCGCTCGGGCTGGCTCGACCAGCTGCGGGCCGAGGAGCGCGAGAAGCGCGAGGGCGAGCAGGCCGAGCTGACCGACGACCGCTCGCCGTTGCACCCGCTGCGCGTCTACCACGAGCTGGCGCAGGTGCTCACGCGCGACACGGTGGTGGTGGGGGACGGCGGCGACTTCGTCTCCTACGCCGGCCGCGTGATCGAGACCTACGAGCCCGGCCGCTGGATGGACCCGGGGCCGTTCGGGTGCCTGGGCGCCGGCCCCGGCTACGCGCTGGCGGCCAAGCTCGCCAACCCCGACAGCCCTGTGTGCCTGCTGCTGGGCGACGGCGCGTTCGGCTTCTCGGGGCTGGAGTTCGACACGCTCGTCCGCCACGGCATCCCCGTGGTGGCCGTGATGGGCAACAACGGCATCTGGGCGCTGGAGAAGCACCCGATGGAGTTCCTCTACGGCTACTCGGTCGCCGCCGACCTGCAGCCCGAGTGCCGCTACGACCAGGTGGTCGAGGCGCTCGGCGGCCACGGCGAGCTGGTGCGCAGCCCCGACGAGCTGCGCCCGGCGCTGGACCGCGCCTTCTCCTCGGGCAAGCCGGCCCTGGTGAACGTGCTGACCGACCCGAGCGTGGCCTACCCGCGCCGGTCGAACCTGGCCTAGAGACGACCGCGCTCGAGCCTTCGGGATAGCGCCGGCGGTGCATGTAGGTGGCGATCGCGCCGGCCGGCAGCGGCAGCCAGTAGTTCACCAGGCGGTAGGCGAGGGTGGCGAGCGCGGCGTCGGCCGGCGCCACGCCGGCCAGCGCGAGCAGGCCGGTCAGGCCCGCCTCGACGAAGCCCAGGCCGCCCGGGGTGAAGGGGATCTGGGCGAGGACCTGCGCGGCCACGTAGGCCAGCAGCACCAGCGACGGCCGCGGCGAGGCGCCCACCGCCGCCAGGGCCGTGAGCAGCGTCCCGTAGTCGAGCATCCAGCGGCCGACCGAGGCCAGCAGGGCCCGCTTCCACTTCTCGCCCAGCGCGGCCTGCACCTGGTTGCGCTCCTCGATCAGCCGGTCGGGCAGGTTGGTGCGGGGCTCGCGCTTGGGCAGCACGCGGTTGCGCACGCGCTGGATTGCCCGGCCCGCCGCGAGCAGCGGCTCGTCGAAGGCGAGGAAGACCGCCCCGATGGCGGCCATGATCGCGAAGCCGATGCCGCCGAGCAGGGCGGCTTGGGTGAGGCCGTGGTCGACGGGCGCGCCGAACAGGATCGCCGGGAGCGTGAACACCGGCAGCGCGAGCAGGGTCGCGAAGGTGAACAGGTTGGCCGCGGTCAGCGCCGAGGCCGCCCGCCCGCCGGCGACCGTGCCCGACGAGACCAGCATCCCGTACTGCAGCGCCGCGCCGGCCGCTCCGCCGCCGGGGACGACGCGCGCGAACGCGTTGCCCGCGATCTGGGAGGAGAGCACGGGCCCCAGCCGGTGCGCGTGCAGGCAGATGAGCTGCACCACCGCCATGCAGACGAGGCTGCCGGCCTGGAGCAGGATCATCGGCACGAACCAGGTCGGCTCGAGCGCGGTCAGCCGCGGCGCGGTGGAGAAGACCTCGATCAGGCTCGGCGCCAGCAGGTAGAGCGACACGCCGGTCAGGGCCAGGAACAGCACCCGCCGCGTCACGCTGTTCACAGACTCGAAACTACCCCCGAAAACAGGAACCGCCCGCATCATGCGGGCGGTTCCAATATCGGCCCCATCAGGACGGGCAGGGGTACGTGCCTTGAAAGGGCCTTGTGGCTCGAACTGCGGGAGGCGCCGAAACGATGCGGCTTAGCCCGAGCCTATGTACAGGTGAGGATCCGCCAAACGGGTTAACCGCGCGGCCTCTCCTCACCCGCCATCGGCACTATACACCACCCTCGCAACTCGTTTCGACCGCCGAGCGGTCGCAAATCCGCCTGTCCGTTTGGCTAACCCGTCTCACCCCCGAAGCCTCCCCCCACGGTGCTGAGGGCCACGCCGTGCAGCAGGTCCGCCTCGCTCACCTCGACCTCGTCGAGCGCGAACGCGCCCATCGACTCGAGCAGGATCGCGGCCCCCGCGACGATCGTCGGCGCGCGCTCGGGGTCGAGCCCGACGATCCGCTTGCGCTCCTCGAGCGGCACCGCGGCGAGTCGGTGCCAGCAGCGCCTCACAGGCCTCCCTGCTGAGGCGGTGCCCGTCCACGCGATCGGGGTCGTAGGGCTCCAGCCCGAGGTCGATGGCCGCGAGCTGGGTCGCGGTCCCGGCGACGGCGATGCCCACGCTCACCTGGCTGCGCACCGCCTCGGGGATCTCCGCCGCGAGGATCGCCCGGGCCTCGTCGCGCAGTGCTTGGAGCTCGGCCGGCGACGGCGGGTCGCTGTGCAGGTGGCGCTCGGTCTGGCGCACCGAGCCCAGCCGCGTGGAGACCCGGAACGAAGGCTCCTCCCCGGCGGCTCCCACGACGTACTCGGTGCTCCCGCCACCGATGTCGATCACCAGCGCCGGCTCTCCGTGCTCACGCCGGGCCGTGGCGCCCAGGAAGGTGAGCCGGGCCTCCTCCTCGCCGGCGATGGTCTGCACCTCCACGCCGTAGCGGTCGGCCAGCGCCCGGCGGAAGTCGTCGCCGTTCTCGGAGTCGCGCACCGCGCTGGTGGCCACGCCGACCACGCGGTCCACGTCGCCGATCTCGTCCATCAGCACGCGGTAGCCCGCGACCACCCCGAAAACGCGCTCCATCGCCTCGTCCCCGAGGCGGCCCGAGCTGTCGACCCCGTCGCCCAGCCGCGTGACCTCGCTGCGGCGCTCCCGCGGCGTGGCCCGTCCGTCGCTGACGTCGCTGACCAGCAGCCGGGTCGAGTTGCTCCCGAGGTCGACGACCGCGATGCGCTGGCTTGGGCCCATGGGGGTCCATCTTCACGAATCGTCAGGATCGTGCCGCGCTCGTGGAGTCCTCGGCCTCGGACAAGCTCGGCAGGAGCCAGCTGCTCGCCCTCGGGGCGATGGCGCTGGCGGTCTTCGTGATCGCCAACGACGTGACCTCGCTGTCGGTGGCGCTGCCGCAGATCGAGAAGGACTTCGACTCCGACCTCGGGACCGTGCAGTGGGTCATCAACGCCTACGCGCTGGTGTTCGGCGTGTTCATGATCACCGGCGGGCGGCTGGCGGACATGTTCGGCCGGCGCCGGATGTTCTTCACCGGCTCCGCGGTGTTCGTCGGGTTCTCCCTGCTGGCCGCGGCCGCCCCCAGCGACATCTGGCTGATCCTGTGCCGCGCGCTCATGGGCCTGGGCGGGGCGCTGATGTGGCCCGCCACGCTGGCCATGACGTTCAACCTGCTGCCCGAGAAGAAGGCCGGCCTGGCCGGCGGGCTGATCATCGGCGCCGCCGGCTTCGGCAACGCCGCCGGGCCGCTGATCGGCGGCCTGCTCACCGACGCGATCTCCTGGCGGGCCATCCTCGTGCTCAACCTCCCGGTGGCGGCGATCGCCTGCCTCGCCTGCTGGCGGCTGGTGACCGAGTCCAGGGACGAGAACACCACGCGGGAGATCGACTACGCGGGCATCGCCTCGCTCACCACCGCGCTGATCGCGCTGCTGCTCGCCCTCGACCAGGTCACGCTGTGGGGCTGGGGCGACCCGCGCATCCTCGGGCTGTTCGCCACGTGCGCGATCCTGCTCGTGGCCTTCGTGGTGCGCGAGCGGCACGCCGGCACCGCCGCGCTGGTGCCCGCGCGACGTGATGGCCAACGCGCAGTTCCGGGCGGTCTGCCTGGTCGTGCTGCTGATCTCCGCCACCTTCTTCTCCGCCCTGCTGTTCCTGCCCCAGTTCCAGCAGAAGATCCTCGGCTACACGCCGCTCGAGGCCGGGCTGGGGCTGTTGCCCTTCATGGGGATGTTCGCCGTCACGTCGTTCGTGGCCGGGCGCTTCTACGACCGGCTGGGCCCCAAGGTGATCGTCAGCGCGGGCGCGGCGTGCATGTGCGGCGGCGGGCTGCTCATCTCGCTGGTGGACCGCAGCTCCGGGATCGGCGCGCTGGTCCCCGGGATGCTGGTGCTCGGCGTGGGGACCGGGCTCTTCTACTCGTCGGTCACCACCGCGGCGGTCACGGCGCTCGACCCCTCGCGGGCGGGGCTGGCCGGAGGCATCGTCTACATGTTCCAGGTGGCCGGCGGCTCGATCGGGCTCGGCCTGACCACCGCGGTCTTCACCACGGCCTCCCAGGACAAGCTGCAGGCGGACGCCATCGGCCTCAGCGAACGGGAGACCGAGGCGGTCGACGGCCTCCTCGCCGGGACCAAGACCGCCGCAAGCGAAGCCGAGCGGTTCACCGCCGAGGCGTTCAGCATCTCGAAGAGCTGGTGCGCGAGGCGTTCGTGGCCGGGATGCAGTGGGGCTTTCGCTTCGCGGCCATCCTCGCCCTGGCCAGCGTGGTCGTGTCGGCCATCTACGTGGGAGGCAAGTGGACTCGGCGATCCTCCCCTTAGGGCCTACCTCACCTCAAAGACCTCCGAGCCGCCCAAGTGGCTCGCCTACAGCGCCGCGCCTGTGATCTTCATCGCGCTGATCCTGAGCTAGACGCGACAGGCTGCGCGGTCTCGGCCTCCCTGAGGTACTGGTGCACGAACGCGATCGCCATGCTGCCCTCGCCGACCGCCGCGGCGACGCGCTTCATCGAGCCGAAGCGGACGTCGCCGCAGGCGAGGATGCCGGGGACGCTGGTCTCGAGCAGGTAGGGGTCGCGGTCGAGCGTCCAGTGGTCACCGTCCCGCATGTCCGAGCCCGCCAGCACGTAGCCCCGCTCGTCGAGCGCGATCTCATCCGGTAGCCAGCCGGTCTCGGCGTCGGCCCCGATGAAGATGAACAGGCCGCCGGATTCGAGCCGGGTGGTCTCGTCGGTCGAGGAGTCGTGGACGTCGATTGCCTCGAGCGAGACCTCGCCGTGGGCGCACGTGACCTCGCTGTTGACTCGGGTGCGGATGTTCGAGCGGGCTGCGAGCTGGTCGATCAGGTAGCGCGACATGCTCTTCTCCAGCCGCTCGCCGCGGCACAGGATCGTGACGCTGCGGGCGTGGGTGGAGAAGGCCAGCGCGGCTTGCCCCGCGGAGTTGCCCGCGCCGACGATGTGGACGTCGAGACCGTGGGTGTTGGGCGCGTCGCTGCGGGCCGCTCCGTAGGAGATGCCCTTGCCGGCCAGGCGGTCGAAGCCCTCGATCGCCATCTGCCGCCAGGCCACGCCGCAGGCGAGGATGATCGTCCGGGCGCGGATCACGTCGCCGCCGTCGAGGTGCACCTGGCGGGTGGCGGGATCGAGCGCTCGATGGAGCGGGTCACGAGGATCTCCGCGCCCAGCCGGCGCGCCTGCTGCAGCGCGCGGCTGCCCAGCTCGTCGCCCGAGACCCCGGACGGGAAGCCCAGGTAGTTCTCGATCTGGGACGAGGTGCCGGCCTGCCCGCCCGGCGCCTGGCGCTCGACGACGATCGTGCGCAGTCCCTCGGAGGCGCCGTACACCGCGGCCGCGAGGCCGGCCGGCCCGGCGCCCACGATCAGCGTGTCGTACTCGGCCGCCTCGGCCTCGGTGCCGATGCCCAGCAGGTCGGCGACCCGGCGCGGCTGCGGGCGGACCACCGTCTTCCCGTCGATCACCCGGATCGTCGGCAGGTCGGCATCGGCGGGCAGCGGGCCCTCCCATATCTCCTCGGCCTCCGGGGCGTCCGGCGGCAGCCACTTGAAGTTCACCTGGTTGCGGTCGAGAAAGCGCCGCAACTCGGTACACGAGTTGTCCCAGCGGTGGCCGACCACGATCGCGCGGGGCGGGGGAGGGTCGGCGGCGATTCCCTGGAGGCCGCGCGAGCCGCTCATGCGGTGGCCGGCGAGCCGGCCGATCTCCTTCGCGACGTCGGGCTCGACCGAGGCGATGGCGTGGTAGTCGTGCGGCTCGACGCGCATCAGCCGGGACCGCTCGGCGGCCCGGAAGCCGACCGGGAAGACGGTGCCCAGGGCGATCGGCACCTCGCCGAAGATCTCGCCCGGTAGCCGCTCGCCGACCACCCGCTCGACGCCGTCGACCAGCTTGACCGGCTCGATCCGGCCGTCGAGGACGGCGAACAGCGCGCGCTCGTCGCCCTCGTGGGCGGCGTACTCGCCGGCGGCCAGGGTGATGTCGGCCGCGGCCCGCGACAGCCGCTCGCAGGCGCTCGAGTCGAGATCCGCGAAGACGGCGACACCGCCCACTTCCTCGGGTGTCACCACGGCCGGGAGACCTTCACGTGCGGCACCGGCCGAGCATAACCCGGACAAGCGGGCCCGCTGGGTGGCGCCGGAGGGCCCGCGCGGTCAGCTTGCCCTGTGCCGCTGTCGCCGAGGCAACCGGGTGTTCAGTTTCGGCGGAGCCAGCTAGAATCCCGCCTACGCCGCGGGGTGGAGCAGTCAGGTAGCTCGTCGGGCTCATAACCCGAAGGTCGCGGGTTCGAATCCCGCCCCCGCTATGCACGAAGCCCCCGCACGCGCGGGGGTTTCGTCGTTGTGGGGCCGTCGCGCTGCGCCGGCCGTTGAGGTGAAATCCTCACCCCGGCGCCGGAGCTCAACGAGAGCCGATTGGCCACTGCTCTCGATGAGCCCAATCCGCAGGCGGCCGCTGAGAGTCGCGCCATTTCCGGGGGCGACAGCAGCCGCAGCGAGGTTTGCCAGTGACGACTGGACCCGGTCAAGCAGTTCCGTCGACGACGCGCTGGCGAGCCTTCTCGAACCAGGCGGTCAGCCAGCGGGCCGAGGGCATCCGGAAGGTGGCCGAGCTGAGGCCGATCGGCCTGCATGATTGCCGCCACACGTTCGCGTCGCTGGTAATCGCCGCGGGCGTGAACGCCAAGGCTTTCTCGACGTTCATGGACCACTCGTCGATCACCATCATGCTCGACCGCTACGGCACCTCTTCCCGGAGCCGTGGCTCTGAGGTTGCGACACAAGGGCGCCACGGAAACGAGCGCTTGATAACGGTCGTTCCGGAGCTTGGTCGTAGTCGCTCTAGGCTCTCGGCCCCTCTGACTGCGGCTTCCCTCGGACATCGCGCGGCTCCCCTCGTGCGCCCAGGTAAGAGCACTTATAACCGAGCGGCCCTCGCCAGCCGGAAGCCCTCCCCTCGGGGTCGGACACTTGCGCGAGCGACGCGGTCCTTCAGGAAAGGACTAGTGTGGGTAGCAGAGCTGACCCTGCGGGGATGACTTCAGCCCCGGGCCCGGAAGCCACCGAAGCGCAAAGGCGCGGAGGCGCGGAGCCTGGGGACAATGATCGAGACCCGCGGGGCCGGCCCGGTTCATCGCTCGCTGGGTTTCACTCTCTCTTCCTTTCGCGCGACCCCTACAGAGGGACGGGAAGGTTGAGAACCATGGGACGCAAGGAGCGCGATAGCGCGACCCGGCGCCTGGAAGTGGCGACAGCCGAGCAGGACCGGGTACGCGGCCTGTTCGAAGCTGCCATCGGAACCTCGAGCGAGTTCAGCTCTTACTCCCGTCTTCGCGCTGCCGGGCAGGAGGTCAGAGAGCGTCGGGCCTGGGTGAACTGGGTCGGTGGCGATGAGTACCGAGGGCTCAACGCGGGACCGTTCGAACTGCTGACGCAGCAGAAGGACCGGACGCGAGTTAGGCGCCCATGCTGACCGGAAGCGCCCGCTCGCACATCGCCTCGGGTTTCGTCAGCCTCCACAGCAAGTACTACGGTCGCGGCCCCACCAAGGCGAAGGTGCACGCGGACGGTGACGCGGTGGTCGTGGTGTTGGAGGAGACCTTCACTCCTGCCGAGCAGACGCTCATCGACCAAGGGCAGTCCGGAGGCATTCAGGAGATCCGGCGCGAGTTTCAGATGGTCATGGCCGACCAGTTCAAGACGCTCGTGGAGCAGGCCACGGGACGCAAGGTGCGCTCGTTCATCAGCGAGACCGACCTGGAGAACGACATCGCCGTCGAGATTTTCCTCCTCGCCGAGGAACGGACCGACGTGGCCTCCCTTGAGGAGGCGGACGAGGACGTCGCGGAGGCGTAGCTGGGACCGGTCCCAAGGTCCGCAGGGTGAGCATTGGGCTAGGGACCGCGCAGCTCGCTTGGAGCCCCACCGCTCAGAAGACTCCCTACCAGCCATCCGGCGCGGGTCCAAAAAAACTCCTGACCTGACCTGCGCCGCGAAGCCTTGAGAACGAGAGTCGTCTGCTGGCGGGTCGCCTGCCGAGCAGCAGGGCCGAGGGGACGGTAACAACGTGGATGCCGCCCTCGCTGCGCGCCGCAACTGCCGGGGCCGCAGCCCCGGGGCGTCTCACGGGTCTTTCTCGCGCCGAGCTGCGAGACCCACCACGACATCTCCAGCGAGGTCTTCTACCTGGAGCCGGTCAGCACTTAGGCCCGACGACTACCGACGGGAGCCTTGCGGAGCGGAGCAGGTCGTCCCGGGAGGACCTGCAGCGACCGCAGCCCCACTCCGCTCCTGGCCGGGCAGCACCCCGTTGGTGGCGTCCAGGAAGATCACGCCGCGAAGGCCTCGATCCGGATCGGCTCGCGCGTCGCCCGGCTCTGGCTCCCGCCGTGAGCTTGGCCAGCTCGGCCTTCTGCGCGGCGATCGTGCTCGGGGCGGCCGCCTTCAGACCGAGGATTCTCGTGTGAGGATTCATCGGGCCTGGGGTCAGCGAGATCTCGAAGCGGTCGAGCGCCTTGATGACTCTCACGCCATCGGGACGCGTGCACGAGTAGGTGACCAAGTAGCCAAAGGAGAACGCGATCGTGTTGTGCGCCGGGTCGGGTACCGGGCATCCGCAGTCCCTGGCCACTAGGGCGTTAGGTCTGCCCGGCCGGGTACTTCGGGGCCGGGGATGTCAGCCCGTCTTTGCGGCGGCTTGGCAGCCCCGCGTCCGCCCATCCAAGGCCGGAGAAACCCAAGCTTTCGCGCGGTTGAAGGTCCACGCTGTGCCGCTTAGCATTGCCGGTGTGCCACCGCACGACGTCGGTACGCACGGAGCCAAGTCCGGTGAACTCTCGGGAGAGATTTCCTCGACCTTCGTCCAGCTCCTGAAAGACCACGGCGGCAAGGGTCCGACGAAGTGCCGGACCTACATGGAGGACGACGTGGTCACGGTGCTCCTCCGGGGCGGTTACACCCGCGCCGAGACCACCTTGTTCGAGGACGGCAAGTGGCTAGAGGTCCGCACAGCGCGCCACTCCTTCTCGGACACCATGGAGGGCCGGTTCACCGCTGCGCTGGAGCGGCTGACCCGCCGGCGAGTCCACGCCTTCATGAGCGCTAGCCATCAAGACCCCGATCTCCAGGTCGAGATTTTTGTGCTGGAGCCGGAGGCCACGGCTACCTAGGCCCGATCCGGGTAGAGGGATCCGGCGGGACTTTCAGGCGGACCCTTGGCACGTTTGGAGGGACCGCCTTTTTCTATTGGTCGGGAGGTCTCGGCGGCTCACGGGTCAAGGGCGGAACAAGGGCGCGAGCCCGAAAACCCCAGCTAACGGCGAGCTCGACGTACGGCTCATAACCCGAAGGTCGCGGGTTCGAATCCCGCCCCCGCTACTGAGAAAGGCAGATGCGCGCCTTTCGCGTTGGAGGGCTCGGGGGGAGTCCCAAATGGGTCTGCGAGCAGTCCCAATGCACGATCCAAACGGTCACGCTCGGCCACCACCGCCGCTACGGCGCCGAGGCTGCCGCGGCCGGTGACCCGCGCCGCCGCACCCGGATGCTGGCCATTCGGCCCGCACCCCTCGTCGCCGCGGCCGTCCACGGTGACGTCTTGCCGCCCGCACCGCGGACCAGGACGCTGCCCTTGACCCGTCCCCCGTCCGGGGGGTAGGTTCGGCTTGGCGCGCTGGCGCCGAGTGTTTCCACCCCCCGTCTGCGCCCCGCAATCGAGCGAGGCCTTCACAGGCCCGCATCTCGGAAGTCAGGAGCAGCAGATGGAACCGTCCGCGTTGACCCCAGCGCCCGCCGCCGGTAAGGCGGAGGCCGAAAACGGCGCAATCCGCCCCTATGACGTAGATGTTCCGCAGGAGGACCTGGACGACCTCCGCCGCCGGGTCGCCGCGACGCGGTGGCCCAGCGAAGAGCTCGTGTCAGATCGGTCCCAAGGCGTGCAGCTGGCGACGATGCAAGAGCTAGCTCGCTACTGGGCCACCGACTACGACTGGCGCAAGGCCGAGGCGAAGCTCAACGCGCTGCCGCAGTTCACGACCGAGATCGACGGGGCCGAGATCCACTTCATCCACGTGAGGTCGCGGCACGAGGACGCGATGCCGCTGATCCTGACGCACGGCTGGCCCGGCTCGGTCATCGAGCTGCTCGAGGTAGTCGGCCCGCTCACAGACCCGACCGCGCACGGCGGACGCGCCGAGGACGCGTTTCACCTGGTGCTGCCGTCCCTGCCGGGCTACGGCTTCTCCGGCGAGCCGACCGAGCTCGGCTGGAACGCCGGCCACGTCGCGGTGGCGTGGGCGGAGCTGATGCGCCGCCTGGGCTATACCCGCTACGTCGCCCAGGGTGGCGACGTGGGCGCCGCCGTCACCGACGCGATGGGCCGCCAGGCACCCGAGGGGCTGCTGGGCATCCATGTGAACTTGCTGGTGACGGTCCTTGGCCCCGACCCCCTGCCGTCGGAATCCGAGGAGGAACGCGCGGCGCTCGACGCAGTCGAAACGTTCAAGACGGACGGCTTCGGCTACTTCCTGGAGATGGCCACGCGGCCGCAGACGATCGGCTACGCGCAGCTGGATTCACCCGTCGCCCTGGCGGCGTGGCTGCTCGACCACGACACGGACTCCTACTACAAGATCTCCAGCGCCTTCGTCGACGGGACAGCCGTCCGGCAATCTCACTCGGGATCACATCCTCGACAACATCACGCTCTACTGGCTGACCGGCACCGGCGCCTCGGCGGCCCGGTCGTACTGGGAGGACGGACGCGCGCAGGCCGCAGCTCTTGCGTCCGGCGAAGCTCCTCCGCCGGTCTCGCTCCCGGTCGGCTTCACCACGTTCCCCGGCGAGATCTGGCAGGCCCCGCGCAGCTGGGTCGAGCAGTCGTACCCCAGCCTCACCTACTTCAACAAGGCAGAAAGGGGCGGCCACTTCGCCGCCTGGGAGGAGCCCGAGCTGTTCGCCACGGAGGTGGGAGCCGCATTCCGGTCGCTGCGTAACGGCGGCTCGTGATGAGTAGCGCCGTCGAGACCGCCATCGACGTCCGCCCATTCCAGGTCGAGGTTCCGGACGACGCGTTGGAGGACCTTCGTCGACGCATCGCGGCCACGAATTGGCCCGAGAGAGAAACCGTCGCGGATGAATCCCAGGGCGTGCCGCTCGCCATGATCCAGAAGCTCGCGCGCCACTGGATGACGGACTACGACTGGCGCAGGTGCGAGGCGGAGCTAAACGCCCTACCGCAGTTCATGACCGAGATCGATGGGCTGGACATCCATTTCATTCACGTCCGGTCGGAACATGAAGACGCGCTGCCGCTCGTCGTCAATCACGGATGGCCGGGCTCGATCATCGAGCAGCTGAAGATCATCGATCGGCTCACCGACCCGACGGCCCACGGGGCGAGCGCGGAAGACGCCTTCCACGTGGTGGTTCCATCGATGCCGGGCTACGGGTTCTCGGGCAAGCCTACGGGCACCGGCTGGGGCCCCGAGCGTATGGGCCGAGCCTGGGACGAGCTCATGAAACGCCTCGGCTACAGCCGCTACGTCGCCCAAGGCGGGGACTGGGGTGCGTTCGTCGTCGACCAGATGGGCTTGCAGGCCCCTGAGGGATTGCTCGCCATCCACACCAACATGCCTGGCATCGTCCCCGCTGATGTCGACGAGGCTTCCCTTGCCGGCGACCCGCCGCCGCCCGAACTCTCAGCGGAAGAACGGCGGGCCTACGAGCAGCTGATCCGCACGTACGAGCAAGTCGAGTACGCGAAGATGATGGCCGCCCGCCCCCAGACCCTGTACGGCATCGCGGACTCACCCGTCGGCCTGGCCGCTTGGCTTCTCGACCACAACGATGCTGACGGCCAGCCGGCCGCGGCGGTGGTCTCGGCCCTGGACCGGACCACGAGCGCCACGGGCGAACTGACGCGCGACGAGATCCTCGACAACATCACGCTCTACTGGCTCACCAAGACCGGCGTCTCTGCGTCTCGCCTCTATTGGGAATACAAGGGTGGCTTCTTCAACGCCAAGGGCGTCTCCATCCCCGTTGCCGTGACCGTCTTTCCCGGCGAGCAGTATGAAGCGCCGCGGAGTTGGGCCGAGCGGGCCTACCCCAACCTCATCTACTTCAACAAGGTCGACAAGGGCGGCCACTTCGCCGCCTGGGAGCAGCCGCAGACTCTTCGCGGACGGAGCTCCGCGCGGCGTTCCGGTCGCTCCGGCTACGATGACGGTCTCCATGACGGCGGCATGATGCCCTCGCTCGACGGGGCGACCGAGTGGCTCAACTCCGAGCCGCTCGGCCCCGCCGAGCTGCGCGGCCGCGTCGTCCTAGTGAACTTCTGGACGCTGACGTGCATCAACTGGCTGCGCCAAGAGCCGTACGTCCGCGCGTGGTCGCAGGCCTACCGAGACGACGGGTTGGTCGTGATCGGAGTCCACACGCCCGGAGTTCTCGTTCGAGCACGAGATCGACCTCGTGCGGCAGGCGACGAAGGAGCGAGCGATCGACTACCCGGTCGCGGTCGACAACGACTATGAGATCTGGAGCGCCTTCGACAACCACTACTGGCCGGCGCTCTACTTCGTCGACGCGGACGGCACCATCCGCGATCAGCACTTCGGCGAAGGACGCTACGAGGAATCGGAGCGCGTCATCCAGCGTCTGCTCGGCGTCGAGCGCGAGCTCGTCTCCGCCGAAGGGCTCGGCGTTGAGGCGGAGGCCGACTGGGACCACCTGCGTACGCCGGAGACGTATCTCGGCTCCGCACGCGGCGAGCGGTTCGCGTCAGAGCCCGGAGCGCCTGCCGCCTAACCATTGGGCCCTAGCCGGCGAGTGGACGCTCGGACCTGAGAGCGTCGTGCTCGACCAGGCCGGCGGGAGCATCGCCTATCGCTTCCACGCGCGCGACGCGCATCTCGTGCTGTCGCCCGGAGCGCGAGAGCCGATTCCCTTCCGCGTGCTCCTCGACGGCGAGGCCCCGGGCCCGTCACACGGCGTGGACATCGACGAGGACGGGAACGGCCTGCTCCGGGACGGCCGCCTGTACCAGCTCGTCCGCGAGCACGACGCGGTCCGCGAGCGGACGCTGGAGATCACCTTCCTCGAGCCCGGCGCCGAGGCGTACGCATTCACGTTCGGCTGAGTGGTGAGCGGTCGTAGGGATCGAGCTACGCATGGCTCCGGCCGAAGCTGACGTGAAAGCGCTCAAGTGCGCCGACCTCGTCGACGCCATGGGGCGCCTGCATCGCCACCGCTGCCACCTCCTGGACCTCGTCACGCCCACGCCCGGCCGCGTGCTCTTCGGCCCGGCGGTCACGGTCTCCTACTTTCCGAGCTGTTCCGCGGCGCTCGATCCCGAGCGCTTCAACCTCGCGAACCTGTTCTACGAGGCGATCGGAGCTGACGGGTCGGGCAAGGTGCTGGTGCTCGCGAGCAACGGCTACACCGAGACGTCGATGGGTGGCGGCACCAAGCTGCTGCGTGTTCAGGAACACGGCCTCGCCGGAATCCTCACCGACGGCCGCCTGCGCGACTTCGATGAGCTCGCCGGCTATGACTTCGCTACCTACTGCGCCGGCGAGACGACGCGCTGGGGCGGAGGTGAGGTGACCCCTTTCCAAGCAAACGTCCCCGTGGTGCTCGGCGGGGTCGGGGTCGTGCCCGGCACCTACGTGTTCGCCGACTCGTCGGGCGCCGTCCTGATCCCCGAGGGCGAGGTGGAGCAGGTGCTCGAGCTCGCGCGCGAGGTCGAAGCCGACGACGCCCGCTTTCGACAGCAGATCGCAGGCGAGCGAGCGGGGGGTGGAGTCGCCGAGTCGGGCTCGAGCGATGAGCGGTGAGCGGAGCGACCCCCA
>CAWJPU010000003.1:0-78986 GCA_963844805.1 uncultured Thermoleophilaceae bacterium | reverse complement strand
GCGAGCCGACCTGGCGCGGGGCCGTGAACCGCGCGGCCATCGCGGCCGTCATCTTCGGGGTGCTGCTGGCCTCGCCGCTCTTCAGCCGCCCGATCGGCCAGGCCGCCATCCTTACCGTGTTCGTGTTCGCGCTCTACGTGCCGCTGGGCTACGGCACCGACAAGCTCTTCTACAACATGCGCCAGCGCCGGAAGGCCAGGGGGAAGGGCTAGGCTCGGCTTCCATGGACGTCCGCATGTTCACCGTCGGCCAGGTGGCCGAGAACTCCTACATCTTCCGGCGCGACGGCTCGGACCGCGCGCTGATCGTCGACCCCGGCGACGAGGCGCCGAAGCTGCTCGCCGCCATCGAGGAGCTGGGGGTGACGCTGGAGGGCATCCTGCTCACCCACACGCACTTCGACCACGTGGGCGCGGTGGCGCCGGTGGCCAAGGCGACGGGCGCCGAGGTGTGGGTGCCGAAGATCGAGCGGCCGGTGCTGGCCGACATCATGAGCTTCGTGCCCTGGCCGGGCTTCGGGCCCTTCGAGAGCTACGACGCCGAGCACGACCTCGAGGGCGGCGAGACGCTCCAGCTCGCCGGCTTCGACATCGAGGTGCTGTTCACTCCGGGCCACAGCCCCGGCCACGTGACCTTCTCCATCCCCGACGAGGCCGTGGTGTTCTCCGGCGACGTCCTGTTCCAGGGCTCGGTCGGGCGGGTCGACCTCCCCGGGGGCGACGGCCCGACGCTCATGCGCTCGATCCGCTCGCTGGTCGAGTCGCTCCCCGAGCAGACGACGGTCTATCCCGGTCACATGGGCGTGACCACGCTGGGCGCCGAGCGGGCGACGAACCCGTTCCTGGCGGAGCTCGCCCGCTGAAGGCCCCTCGGGGCACCTTCGACGTCCTCGACGGCGAGGAGCGCCTGGCGCTCCTGGCCCGCTCGCGCGACCTGCTCGATCGCGCGATGTACGAGTACGTCGAGACGCCCGTCTTCGAGGACACCGAGCTGTTCGCGCGCGGGGTGGGGGAGTCCACCGACGTCGTGCAGAAGGAGATGTTCACCTTCGAGGACAAGGCCGGGCGCTCGCTGACCCTGCGCCCGGAGGGCACCGCCTCGATCTGCCGCGCCTACGTCGAGCACGGCATGCACAAGCGCGCGCAGCCGGTGAAGCTCTGGTACTGGGGCCCGTTCTTCCGCCACGAGGCCCCGCAGGCCGGGCGCTTCCGCCAGTTCACCCAGGTCGGAGCGGAGGTGCTGGGGACCGACGAGCCCTCGGCGGACGCCGAGCTGATCGTGCTGCTCTCCCAGCTGCTCGAGGGCTGCCGGGACGTCAGCCTGCGCATCTCCAGCCTGGGCAACCCGCGGACCCGCGCCGCCTACCGCGACGAGCTGCGCGATTGGCTGCGCGCGCGCGAGGGCGAGCTGGCCGAGCCGGTGCGCGCGCGGCTGGACCTCAACCCGCTTGCGCGCGTTCGACTCCGACGACCCGGGCACGCAGGCGGTGATGGCCGAGGCCCCCAAGCTGATCGACCGCCTCGACGACGACGACGCCGAGCACTTCGCGGCGGTGCGAGGGCTGCTCGACGACGCCGGCCTCGCCTACGAGGTCGACCCGGGCCTGGTGCGCGGCCTGGACTACTACACGCGGACGGTGTTCGAGTTCGAGAGCGGCGCGCTCGGCGCCCAGGCGGCGCTGGGCGGCGGCGGGCGCTACGACGGCCTGGTCGAGCTGCTGGGCGGGCCGCCCACGCCGGGTGTCGGCTGGGCTGCGGGCATCGAGCGCATCCTGCTCGCCCAGAGCGAGCCGCCGGAGCGCCCGCCGCAGGGCGTGTTCGTGGCGGTGGCCAAGCCCGAGCGCCGCACGGATGCGTTCGGTGTGGTGCGCGAGCTGCGCGCGGCGGGGGTGGCCGCCGACATGGAGCACACGTCGCGCTCGCTGAAGGGGCAGCTCAAGCAGGCCGACCGCCTCCGTGTGCGCCACACCGTGATCCTGGGCGACGCCTTCGAGCTCAAGGACATGGAGACCGGCGAGCAGCGAGAGGTGGACGGGGTGCCTGAAGTGCTGCGGGAGATCGGGTGAAGGCGCCGCGGCCCAACGCCTACCGCGACGCGTGGGCCGGCGAGCATGCGCGCCGACCGCGTCGGCGACGAGGTGCGCGTGGCCGGCTGGGTGCACCGCCGCCGCGACCACGGCGGGCTGATCTTCATCGACCTGCGCGACCGCACCGGGCTGCTGCAGCTGGTCTTCCGGCCCGAGGAGGCGCCCGAGGCGCACGCCGGCGCCGAGCGCCTGCGCGGCGAGCACGTGCTGAGCGCCCGGGGCGAGCTGGTGCGCCGCGAGGAGGGCACGGTCAACCCCGGGCTGCCCACCGGCGAGGTGGAGCTGAACGTGCGCGAGCTCGAGGTGCTGGCCGACTCCGAGACGCCGCCGTTCGAGATCGTCGAGGACGACCCGGTGGGCGAGGAGCTGCGCCTGCGCTACCGCTACCTCGACCTGCGCCGCGAGCACATGCGCGACGCGATCGCGCTGCGCCACGAGGTCACGCGCACCATGCGCGAGCGGCTGGGCGACGAGGGCTTCCTCGAGATCGAGACGCCGATGCTCACCCGCTCCACCCCCGAGGGCGCGCGCGACTTCCTGGTGCCCGCGCGCCTGCAGCCGGGCAGCTGGTACGCGCTGCCGCAGTCGCCGCAGCTGTTCAAGCAGCTGTTGATGATCGGCGGCTTCGAGCGCTACTTCCAGATCGCCCGCTGCTTCCGCGACGAGGCCTTCCGCGCCGACCGCCAGCCCGAGTTCACCCAGCTCGACGTGGAGATGTCGTTCGTCGACGAGGAGGACGTGATGGGCCTGGTCGACCCGCTGCTGCGCGACGTGCTCGCGGTGGGCGGCATCGACATCGAGCTGCCCATCGAGCGGCTCTCCTACGACGAGGCGATCCTGCGCTACGGCACCGACCGGCCCGACCGCCGCGTCGGCCACGAGATCGTGGAGCTGACCGAGGCCTTCCGCGGCTCGGAGTTCAAGGTCTTCGCGAGCGTGATCGAGTCGGGCGGCGTGGTGCGCGGGCTCAAGGCGAGCGGCGAGTTCCCGCGCAGCCGCTTCGACGCCCTCACCGAGCAGGCTCAGTCGCTGGGGGCCGGCGGGCTGGTGTGGGGAGTGGTGGAGGAGGGCCGCGGCCTGCGCTCGCCGGTGGCGAAGTTCCTCTCCGAGGACGAGATCGGCCGCGCGCTCGACGCGCTGGGCGCGAGCGAGGGCGACGTGGTGCTGATCGTCGCCGACCGCGCCGAGGTGGCCGCGCGCGTGCTCGGCGCCCTGCGGCTGGAGGTCGCGGGGCCGGCGCCCGAGGGCGTGCACGACGTGCTGTGGGTCGTCGACTTCCCCATGTTCGAGTGGGACGAGGAGGCAGGGCCGCTTCGACCCGCTGCACCATCCCTTCACGGCGCCGACCGGCGACCTGGACGGCGACCCGGCGACGTGGCGCAGCCGCGCCTACGACGTCGTGCTCGACGGCTGGGAGCTGGGCGGCGGCTCGATCCGCATCAACCGGCCCGACGTGCAGCAGAAGGTCTTCGACGCGCTGGGCATCGGGCCCGAGGAGGCGCGGGAGCGCTTCGGCTTCCTGCTCGAGGCGCTGCGCTACGGGGCGCCGCCCCATGGCGGGATCGCGTTCGGCCTCGACCGGATCGTGGCGCTGCTGGCCGGCGCGCGAGTCCATCCGCGACGTGATCGCCTTCCCCAAGACGGCGAGCGGCAGCGACCCGCTGACCGGCGCCCCGGCGCCGGTCGACGCAGAGCAGCTCAAGGAGCTCGGCCTGCGCCCGCCGAGCAGCGGCGCGGGGCTGAGATCCGGCGCTATGCTCGGCCCCGGCCCGAGCTTGTGCGCCAGCCGTCTCTCACACGTTGAGCCAACACCAACGGGATGGGAGTTCGACTCGGGGCGCCTCGTGGGGCGTCCCGGAGAACACCCACGCTTGCAGATGCAGGCCCAACTCCCGAACGGCAGCGGCAAGCTGGGGCCTCTGTCACCCTTCGTAGACACTTGGCCCCGAATCTGGTCCACCCCCACTCGGGCGCCGCCGGAGGCTCTTCTTGCGGCGACCTCGTACGCGTCTCGATCGACGTGCGAGAGGGGCACGTCCGCGACCTGGACTGCGACCTCGAGGGCTGCGGCGCGCTGCACGCCGCGGGCGCCGCGCTGACCGAGCTGGCCGACGGCGCGCCGCTGCTCGACGGCCGCCAGGATCACGCCCGCCGACGTCGCCGCCGCCGCGGGCGGCCTCACCCCGCGCCGGCCGTCACGCGGCCGAGCTGGCGGCCGACGCCCTGCACCGCGCGCTCGGCGCCGCGGTACGCGACGGCGACGGGTGGCTCGACCCGGTGAGCGGCCGCACGGCGGTCGCCCTCAGCGGTGGCGTGGACAGCGCGGTCGCCGCGCACCTGCTCCGCGAGGCCGGCCACGACGTGGTGGCGCTCACGCTCGAGCTGTGGGCCGACCCGGCCACCGACGGCGAGCGCTCCTGCTGCTCGCCGAGCGCGGTGCTCGGGGCCCGCTCACTGGCCCACACCATGGGGCTGCCGCACTTCACGCTCGACCTGCGCGACGCTTTCCGCGCCGGCGTGGTCGACCCCTTCCTGGACGCCCACGCGGCCGGGCTCACGCCCAACCCCTGCGTGCGCTGCAACGGCGAGGTGCGCTTCGACGCCATGCTCGACGCCGCCGAGCGCCTCGGGGCCGGCACGCTCGCCACCGGTCACTACGCGCGCGTACGCGAGGACGAGGAGGGGCCGCTGCTGTGCGCCGCCGAGAGCGGCGACAAGGACCAGAGCTACATGCTCGCCCGCCTGCCCACCGAGCGCCTGGCGCGGCTCAGCTTCCCGCTCGGCGAGCTGACCAAGCCGCGCGTACGCGAGCTCGCGCGCGCGGCCGCGCTGCCGGTGGCCGAGCGGCGCGAGAGCCAGGACCTCTGCTTCGTCGCCGGGCTCGGCGCGCGCGGCTTCGTGCGCCGCCACGGCGGGCCGCGGCTGGCCGAGCGGCGCGGCGAGCTCGTCGACCGCGCGGGCCGGCGCGCTGGGCGGACACGACGGCCAGCACCTGTTCACGGTCGGCCAGCGCCGCGGGCTGGGCGTGGCGGCCGAGCAGCCGCTGTACGTGCTGTCCAAGGACGCGACGCGCAACCGCGTGGTGGTCGGCCCGCGCGACGAGCTCGACTCCACGCGCGTGCGCGTGGAGAAGGCCCGGCTGCACCGGCGCGGCGGCCGGGTGAGCGCGGTGAAGCTGCGCTACCGCTCGCGCGCGGTGGGCTGCCGCGTCAGCGGCGATCCCGCGGCCGGCGAGCACGCCTCCCTCGAGCTGGCGCTCGACCGGCCGGTCGAGGCGGTGGCGCCCGGCCAGGCCGCGGTGCTGCTCGACGGCGACCTGGTGGTTGGCGAGGCCACGATCGTGGGAGCGGGGTGAGCATGGACCGGATCGAGCTCACCACGCCCCTGTCCCGCGACTTCCGCGCGGTGGTGCGGCTGATCGTGGGCGGCATCGCCGAGACGCTCGACTTCGCGTTCGACGAGGTGGACGACCTGCAGCTCGCGGTCGAGCGGCTGCTGGCCGAGGCGGGGCAGTCCGGCAGCGTGAACATCTCCTTCGAGCTGGGTTCGCGCAGCGTGCGCACCCACGTCGGCCCGCTGCAGGAGACCGCCATCGCCGACGCGCTGCAGGGCCCGCCGCCGGCGCCCGGCGAGCTCAACCTGCGCCGCATCCTCGAGGCCGTGGTCGACTCCTACGGGGTCGAGGACGCCGCCGACGGCGCGATCTACGTCCGCCTCGAGAAGCTGCGAGAGGCGCGGTGAGGCAGGCGCGGGCGCGCACCCAGAGCGACGCGGCCAAGGCGCGCGAGCAGGACCGGCTGCTGCTGCGCCGCTACCACCAGGGCGGCGACCCGACGGCCCGCGAGGAGCTGATCGAGCGCCACCTGCCGCTGGTGCGCTCGCTGGCCCGCCGCTACGCCGGCCGCGGCGAGTCGCTGGAGGACATCGAGCAGGTAGGGGCGATCGGGCTGATCAAGGCGATCGACCGCTTCGAGCTCGAGCGCGAGGTGTCGCTGGCCACCTACGCGACCCCCAACGTCGTCGGCGAGATCAAGCGCCACTTCCGCGACAAGGGTTGGGCCATCCGGGTCCCGCGCGCGCTGCAGGAGCTCAACGCCTCGATGTCCAACGCCATCGACCGCCTGACCGGGCGGCTGGGCCGCTCGCCCTCGATCGCGGAGATCGCGACCGAGCTGAAGTCCACGCCGGAGGAGGTGCTGGAGGCGCTCGAGGTGGGCTCGGCGTACTCGACGGTCTCGCTGTCCCAGGGCCCGGGCGGCGAGGAGGACCTCGACCCGATGGAGACCATCGGCGAGGAGGACCACGGCTTCGACCAGATGGAGACGCGCACGTCGCTCGAGCCGGCCTTCGACCGGCTGCCCGAGCGCGAGCGCGAGATCCTGCGCATGCGCTTCGAGGAGGGGCTGCCGCAGACCCAGATCGCCGAGCGCGTCGGCCTGTCGCAGATGCACGTCTCGCGGCTGATCCGCAAGTCGCTGGCGACGATGCGCGACGAACTCGCCTGATGGGATCGACCGGCGGTGCTCGGCCGGCCAGCGCCCGGCCTGCGCTCCGGCGGTAGACCATGCCGCGTGCGGCTGGCGGCGCTCGCGGCATGCGCGCTGGCGCTGGCCGGTTGCGCGGGCGAGAGCCTCGGGCGTGGGGGAGGACGCCCGCAAGGGCGGCACGGTGACGCTGGGGCTGGACCGCCCGCCGGGCTCGCTCGACCCCGCGGTCGCGTCCGGGCCCCAGGCGCGGCTGGTGGTGCGGCAGGTCTACCTCGGGCCGCTCACGCTGCGCCGCGCGCGAGGGCTCGACGGGACCGAGGTGATCCCGGGGCTGGCGCGCGCGCTGCCCACGGTGTCCGACCGCGGGCTGACCTGGCGCCTGCAACTGCGACGGGGGCTGCGCTACTCGGACGGCACGCCGCTGAAGGCGAGCGACCTGCCGCACGCGCTGCGGCGCGTTCGGGCGCTCAGCCCCACCGGCCGGCGGCTGTTCGCGCGGGTCGAGTCCGTGGAGGCCGACGATCGCAGCGGCGTCGTCGTCTACCGCCTGAGCGCGCCGGACCGCGCCTTCGCCCAGGCGCTGGCCAGCACCTACGCGTCGCCCGTGCCGGCCCGCACCCCGCTCGAGGACCAGGCCGAGCGCCCGCCGCCGGGGATCGGCCCCTACCGCCTCGCGCGCGAGCGCGGGCAGTTCGTGCTGGTTCGCCGCCGGCGCTTCCGCCTGCCCGACCTGCCCGAGGCCAACGTGGACCGGATCGCGATCACCGTCGAGCGCGACCCCGAGCGCCGCGCCCGGCGCACCCTGTCCGGCGACCTCGACGCCACCATCGGCGCGCTGCCCGCCCAGCGCCTGCCCGACGTGCGGTCCAAGTACGCGCGCCGCTACGACGAGAGCGTGGGCCTCGACGAGCACGATGTTCGCGCTCGACTCCCGGGCGGCGCCCTTCGACGACATCCGCGTCCGCCAGGCGGTGAACTACGCCGTGGACTCGGAGGCGTTCGGGCGCGTGCTCGACGGCCGCCTGCGGGCCGGCTGCACGGTGCTGCCGCCCACCGTCAGCGGCTACCGCGAGCCCGATCCGTGCCCGTGGGGCGAGCCGTCGGAGCCGGGCGACCTGCGCCAGGCCGCCTCGCTCCTGCGCGAGGCCGGGGCGGAAGGCGCCCGGGTGACCGTGGGGGGCGGGCGCAGCGCATCTGACCGCGCCGTGGTCGGGTCGTTCGCCCGCCTGCTGCGCAAGCTCGGCCTGCGCGCCCGCGCGGCGGCCCCGGGCAGGCGGGCCCAGGCCGAGCTGCTGCACCTGCGGCCGGCGGTGCCCTACGCCGAGGCCTACCTGCGTGCGCTGGGCCGCCTGGATCCGCAGCTGGCCCGCTCGATCGACCGCGTCCCCGTGGACCCCGACCCCGAGCGCACCGCCGAGGACTGGGCGACGCTCGACACGACGCTGGTGGAGAGGGCGCGCGTGGTGCCGCTCGGCTACGACGAGGACGCGACGCTGCTGTCGGCCCGCATCGACGCCGAGAACTGCTTCCGGCCGCACCCGGAGTTCGGGGCCGACCTGTCGAGCTTCTGCCTAGAGTGACCGGGTTTATGGAGACCGCGGAGATACGCGAGCGATTCCTCTCCTTCTTCGAGGAGCGAGGCCACCTGCGCATGCCGTCGGCGTCGCTGGTGCCGCCCACCTACGACCCGTCCGTGCTGCTCACCACGGCGGGGATGCAGCCCTTCAAGCCCTATCTTCCGCGGTGAGGAGGAGCCGCCCTCGCGGCGGCTGACCTCGTGCCAGAAGTGCTTCCGCACGCCGGATATCGAGGAGGTGGGCACCACCGCCCGCCACCTGACGTTCTTCGAGATGCTGGGCAACTTCTCGGTCGGCGACTACTTCAAGGACCAGGCGGTGCGCTACGCGCTGGAGCTCTCCACCGAGGGCTTCGGCCTGGCCGAGGAGGACATCTGGATCACCGTCTTCGGCGGCGACGAGGAGCTGGGGATCGGGCCCGACGAGGAGGCCATCGAGCACTGGCGTGCCGTCGGGATCCCCGACGAGCGCATCGTGCGCCTCGGCCGCGACGACAACTTCTGGCAGGCCGGCCCGACCGGGCCGTGCGGCCCCTGCTCGGAGCTCTACCTCGACCGCGGCGTCGAGTTTGGCGGCTCCGACGACCGCCCGGGCGACGACACCGACCGCTTCCTCGAGTTCTGGAACCTGGTCTTCATGCAGTTCGAGCTGCACGCCGACGGCTCGCTCACCGACCTGCCGGCCAAGAACATCGACACCGGCCTTGGGCTCGAGCGCATGGCGGCGATCCTCCAGGACGTGCCGTCGGTGTTCGACACCGACGGCTTCCGGCCGCTCATCGCATTGGGCGAGGAGCTGTCCGGCCACACCTACGGCGCAGAGCTTCCCCGTCACCCGCGCGATGCGGATCCTCGCGGACCACGGGCGCGGCGCCGCGTTCATGATGGCCGATGGGGTCGTGCCATCCAACGAGGACCGCGGGTACGTGCTGCGCCGGATCATGCGCCGCGCGATCCAGCAGGGCAAGGTGCTGGGGATCGACGATCCGTTCCTGCCCGCGCTGTTCGACCGCGTGAACGAGACCGTCGGCGACGCCTACCCCGAGCTCCGTGCCCAGCGCGAGACGATGATGCGCTGGGCGCGCTCGGAGGAGGAGCACTTCGGACGCACGCTGGAGCAGGGCCAGCGCTTGCTGGGCGAGCTGATCGAGAGCGCGCGCGAGGAGGAGACATCGTGGATCAGCGCCGAGGACGCCTTCAAGCTCCACGACACCTACGGCTTCCCGTTCGAGATGACGCGCGAGCTGCTCGGCGAGGCAGGCCTGTCGGTCGACGACCAGGGCTTCGAGGAGCTGATGGACCGCGCCCGCGCCAAGGCCCGCGCCGGCGGTGGGCGCAACGCCGCGGCCGGCGGGGGCCAGCACGAGCGCGTGCTCGCCTTCGCCCGCGCCGCCGAGCCCAGCCGGTTCCGCGGTTACGAGGAGACCGAGCTCGAGACGGTGGTCAGCGCCGTGGAGCGTGTCAACGGCCTGGTGCTGGTGAAGCTGGAGGAGAGCCCCTTCTACGCGGAGGGCGGCGGGCAGGTCGCCGATCGCGGCCGCGTTGAGACCGCTTCGGGGGCGGGCCAGGTGACCGACGTCTACCGCGTCGGGGACGATCAGGCGCTGGCCCTGGAGGAAGTCGAGGGCGAGATCGGCCCCGGGGAGGCCGCGCGCGCGGCCGTGGACCGCGAGCTGCGCCTGGAGACGATGCGCAACCACACCGCCACCCACCTGCTGCACGCCGCGCTGCGCGAGCGGCTCGGCACCCATGTCCGCCAGGCCGGCTCCTACGTCGGGCCCGACAAGCTCCGCTTCGACTTCACCCACGGCGAGCGGCTGAGCGACGAGGAGCTCCAAGACGTGGAGCGCCGGATCGCCGGCTGGATCGCCGGCGGGCACCGCGTCCACGCGGTCGAGACCACGCGCGACGAGGCCGAGCGCCTAGGGGCCATGGCGTTGTTTGGTGAGAAATACGGAGATTGGGTACGCATGGTGGAGGTGGACGGCGTGTCGCGGGAGCTCTGCGGCGGGACTCACGTCGGCACCACGGCGGAAGTTGGCCTCTTCCACGTGACCAGCGAGACATCCAGCGCATCGAACGTGCGCCGCATCGAGGCGGTCAGCGGCAGCGCCGCGGCGGCCCTGTTCCGCGAGCGCACCGAGAGCCTGCGGTACATCGCCGAGCTGGCGCGCGTGCCCGAATCGGAGGCCGTGCGCGGCGTGCAGCGGCTGGCCGACCGGGTGAAGGAGCTGGGCAAGAAGCCGTCCACGGCGCCCGACCAGGACATGGCGGAGAAGCTGGTGGCCGCCGCGGCGGACGCCGGCGGCGTGCCGCTGGTGGTCGAGCCGGTGGCGGGCGGCGATCCCAAAGCCCTGCTCGCCCTGTCGGACACCGTGCGCCAGCGCCTGGGCGACGCGGTCGTGGTGCTGGGCACCGCGGGCGAGGAGCGGGTGAGCCTGGTGGCGCAGGTCGGCCCGGCGGTGGTCGAGCGGGGCGTGCGCGCGGGCGAGGTGATCCGGGAGGCGGCCGAGGTCGTGGGCGGCGGCGGTGGCGGCCGCGACACGATGGCCCAGGCCGGCGGTCGAGAGCCGGACAAGCTCCCCGACGCGCTGGCCACGGCGCGAGCTGCCGTCGAGCGGGCCCTGTCGGCATGAGCGGCCGGGTGCTCGCCCTCGACCACGGCTCCGTGCGCTGCGGCTGTGCGGTCTCCGATCCCTCGGGCACGCTCGCCACTCCGCTGAGCGCGGTGGCGCGACCCGACGAGGACACGGGGCTGGACGTCATCCGCGCGCTGGCCGAAGAGCGCTCGGTGGAGCTCATCGTGGTCGGCCTGCCGCTGACGCTTGCCGGCGAGGAGGGCGAGCAGGCACGCGCGGCGCGCGCCTTCGCCGACGCTCTGCGCGAGCGCGTGGCCGTGCCGGTGGAGCTTCACGACGAGCGCCTGACCACGCGCATGGCCGAGCGCTCGGGCGGCAGCGCCGATTCCGACTCCCGCGCGGCGGCCCATCTGCTCGAGGGCTGGCTGGCGGCGCAGGGGCAGCGGGCATGACGCCCCCCGGACCGCCGCCGGTGCCCGGGGGTCGCCGGCCGGAGGAGCGCGAGGCCGCCCGCCGCGAGCGCGAGGCGCGACGAGCCGCCCGCAAGGGCGCGAAGGTCGACGGCCGCCCGCCCCAGGCCGCCGGGGGCAACGGGAGCGGCCCGGGCCTGGACGGCAACGGCCGGGCGGCCAAGACGGAACGCCGTGCCCAGAAGCAGGCCGAGAAGGAAGAGCGACGGGCCGCCCGCGAGGCTTTCAAGGCGCGCGAGGAGGCCGTGAGGGCGCAGGAGAAGGAGCGCAAGGCCGCCGCCAAGCGCGAGCGGCCCGCCCGGCGTGGCCGCCGTGCGGCGAAGGCCGGCACTACTGCCGCGGCCTCTGAGAGCTGGCGCGAGCGCGCGCAGCGGCTGACCGCCGGACGGGGCGGCGGGGAGACGCGCCGGCCGCGGCGATCGGTTGCCGGCGGGGGAGGCGGGCGCCGCCGCCTGCTCGCCGGGCTCGCGGTGGCCGGTGCGCTAGTCGCGCTCGTGGTCCTCTGGTTCCTGTTCTCGCTCTTCCAGCCGCTGGCCGGCGACGGCCGCGGCGAGGGCCGCGTCAGCGTGCGCGTGCCGGCCGGCGCGGGGGTGGGGGCGATCGCCGACCTGCTCGAGGAGCGCGGCGTGGTGGGCAGCGCCTTCTTCTTCCAGACGCGCGCCCGCCTGTCCGGTCGCTCGGGCGATCTCAAGCCCGGCGTCTACACGCTCGGCGAGGGCATGAGCATCGGCGCGGCCCTGGACGCGCTCGCCAAGGGCCCGTCGCCCGATGTGCTGAACGTGACCGTGCCCGAGGGCCGCTCCCGCCGCGAGGTGGCGCGCACGCTGCCCAGCCAGCTGAAGGGTGACTACGTGTCGGCCACCCGGCGCTCCCCCCGGTTGAACCCCACGCGCTACGGCGCACCGCGCGGGTCCAGCCTCGAGGGCTTCCTGTTCCCGTCGACCTACGAGATCAAGCGCGGCCGGCCGGTGAAGGTGCTGGTCGACGAGCAGCTGACCACCTTCCGCAAGCAGTTCGCCAAGGTCGACCTGGGGCCCTCGCGGCGCGCGAACCTGAGCCCCTACGAGGTGCTGACCATCGCCTCGATGATCGAGCGCGAGGCCCAGCAGCCGCGCGAGCGGCGGCTGGTCGCGTCGGTGATCTACAACCGGCTGCGCGACGGGATCCCGCTGGGCATCGACGCCACCGTCCGGTATGTGACCAACAACTGGAGCCGGCCGCTCGCTCAGTCTCAACTTCAGGTCCAGTCTCCGTACAACACGCGCACCAAGCGCGGGCTCCCGCCGGGGCCGATCGGCAGCCCCGGCCTCGAGTCCATCCGCGCGGCCGCCAAGCCCGCCCGCACCGGCTTCCTCTTCTACGTGGTCAAGCCGGGGACGTGCGGCGAGCACGCGTTCTCGGAGACCGACGCCGAGTTCCAGGCGGACGTTTCGCGCTACAACCGCGAGCGCCAGCGCCTGGGCGGCAAGTCACCCACGAAGTGCTGAGCGAGCCGCGGCTGCTGGCCGTGGCCGGATGGCCGGTAGGCCACAGCCGGTCGCCGGCGATGCAGCAGGCGGCGTTGCGCGAGCTTGGTATCCCCTGGCGCTACCTGCGGCTGCCGCTGCATCCCGGCCTGTTCGCGGAGACGGTGCGGGCGCTGCCGGAGGCCGGCTACGCCGGCCTGAACGTGACCGTGCCCCACAAGGAGGCCGCTCTGGCCTTGGCGGATCGCGCGAGCGCCGAGGCCACCGCGATCGGCGCCGCCAACACGCTCAGCTTCCGCGACGGCGAGATCACCGCCGACAACACCGACGCGCCGGGCCTGATCGCCGCGCTGGACACGGATCTCGCCGGCCGGCGGGCGCTGGTGCTCGGCGCCGGCGGCGCCGGCCGCGCCGCGGCCTGGGCGCTGCGCGGGGCGGGCGCCGAGGTGTCGGTCTGGAACCGGACGGCCGAGCGGGCACGGCGGCTGGCCGACGACCTGGACGTGGCGCACGCCGAGCGCCCGGGAGACACGGACGTGCTGGTCAACACGGCGGCCGCGGAGCTCGAGCCGGGGGTGGACGCGCTCGAGGCACTCGGCCTCGGCGGCCGCGAGCCGCCGCCGCTGGTGGCGGACCTCGTGTACTCGCAGGGAGGCACGGCGCTCGGGCGGTGGGCGGCGGCCGGGGGCGCGCGCGTGGTGGACGGGCTGGAGGTCCTGGTCCGCCAGGGGGCCCTCAGCCTCCAGCTGTGGACCGGCCGCGAGGCGCCCCTCGCAACCATGCGTGCGGCGGTCCAGGGCCGTCCGGACGGCTAATGGGCAGGGGAGGGCCTGCCGATAGACGAGCACGCGGTCAGCGCCTGACCCGCACCGTCCCGACGGTGCGCACATCTCCTGAGCCCGCGGGCGTGAACAGGACCGGGTAGCGCCCGGGGTCGACCCGGAGGGGGAAGGTCGCGGGCGTGGAGGGCTCGGCGGCGGCGAGCAGGTCCAGGCCCTCGAGCTCGACCTGGCCGGGCTCCGGCACCGACACCACGAGCGCCGCGGCGGCGCCCGCTCGCACCCGCACAGTCCGCGGCTTGCCGGTGCCCGAGAGTCTCACCTGCTCGGGCCCGGTCACGGCCTGGGGCAGGGGCGCGGACGTCGTCTGCCGCCCCTTCGAATCGCGCCGCGGCGCCTGGGCGATGGTGGCGGCGAGAGCGGCGAAACCGAGCACCATCGCGAACAGCAACAACGCACGGCGTAGGTGCACCGAAGCGACTCTAGACCTATGAACGAGTCGGTTCAGGCGGCTTTGCCGCGGCGACTGGCAACAGTCAAAACACCAGTCAGCTCCACCAAGGAGGAGTTCGATCGCCGCGGCTCGTCAGCGCGACCGCGTTCGACGCCGACGGGCGGCCGGGCAAGACCAGCTGTGTCGACGACAACCCGCCCTCCACGGGACCGTCGACCTACTGGTGGTCGCTCTGGACCGCGCGCCGGGGAGCGAGAGCCTGCGCGAGGGAGCTTCGTCGGTCACGGTGTCCGTCACCCCGTCGACCAACAACCCCGATCAGCCGACCTCGCTGGCCGCGCACGAGGACCTCGGCGACCTGTGGCCCGACTGCAAGACCGGCACGGGCGACCAGTAATGACCATGTTCGCCCTCGCCGCGGTGCTCGGAGCCGTAACCGGCAGCTTCCTGAACGTCGTGGTCCACCGGATGCCGCAGGGCCGGTCGCTCAGCCGTCCGCGGTCCAGGTGCCCGGGCTGCGGCCAGCCGATCAAGCCATACGACAACGTCCCGATCGTCTCGTGGCTGGTGCTGCGGGGCCGGTGTCGCAACTGCGCGACTTCGATCTCCGCCCGCTACCCGCTGGTGGAGGCGCTGACGGCCGTCCTGTTCTTGTCCGTGGCGTTGGTCAACGGCTTCGACGAGAGCCTGCTGGGGGAGCTGCCCTTCGTTGCCGCGCTCGTGGCCATCGCGGCAATCGACCTCGAGCACCGCATCATCCCCAACAAGATCGTGGTCCCGCTCGCGGTCTACGGCCTCGCGATCAGCGCCGTGCTGCGGCCGGACGCGGTGCCGGGGCTCGCGATCGCGGGCGCGGCCGCCTTCGCCTTCCTGTTCGTCGCGGCCCTGGCTTACCCCGCCGGAATGGGCATGGGGGACGTGAAGCTGGCGGGGGCGATGGGCGTGTGGTTGGGCCTGTCGGTCATCCCTGCGATGTTCATCGCGTTCCTGGCCGGGACGGTCGTCGGGATAGGGATCATGGCCCGCGAGGGCAAGGGGGCCAGGAAGAAGGGCGTGCCGTTCGGTCCCTTCCTCGCGCTGGGCGGGGTCGTGGCCGTGCTGGCCGGGCCCGAGCTCATCGACCTGTACGAGAACCTGGTTCCCTCCTCTGGCTGAGGAGCGCGGCCCGAGCGTTGGCCGCCACGCCGGACGGCTGAGCCAGGCCCGCAATAGGCTGGGAGCGCGATGGCGCTCCGCTTCACAACCGCTGGTGAGTCGCACGGCCCGGGCCTGACGGCCGTCCTCGAGGGGCTCCCCGCCGGCCTGGAGCTGGCCCCGGACGACATCGACCGCGACCTGGCCCGCCGGCAGCTCGGCCACGGCCGCGGCGGGCGGATGAAGATCGAGACCGACCGCGCCGAGGTGACCTCCGGCGTCCGCCACGGCAGGACGCTCGGGCAGCCCCGTCTCGCTGCGGATCGCCAACCGCGACTACGCCAACTGGGAGGAGCGGATGAACCCCTGGCCGGTCAACGGCGAGGTGGACGAGGTGCACCTCCCGCGGCCCGGGCACGCCGACCTCGCGGGGGTGCAGAAGTTCGGCTTCACCGACGTGCGCAACGTCCTCGAGCGCGCGAGCGCGCGCGAGACCACCGCCCGGGTCGCCGCGGGCGGCCTGGCCAAGGCCTTCCTTCGCGAGCTGGGAGTGGTGGTCCACAGCCACGTGACCCAGATCGGCTCCGTGCGCGCGCCCGCGCGGGACGACCTGAGCCCCGAGGACTTCGTCGGGGTGGACGACTCGCCCGTGCGCTGCCTGGACGGCGAGGCCAGCGCCGAGATGGTCGAGGAGATCAACCGCGCGCGGAAGGCCAACGAGTCGCTGGGCGGCGTCTACGAGGTGATCGCCTTCGGCCTGGTGCCGGGGCTCGGCTCCTACCTGTCGTGGGAGGAGCGCCTGGACGGCCGGCTGGCGCAGGCGATCATGTCGATCCAGGCCATGAAGGGCGTCGGGATCGGCGATGGCTTCGACCTGGCCGGGCGCGTGGGCTCGCAGGCCCACGACGAGATCTTCTACTCCGACGAGCACGGCTTCACGCGCGAGACCAACCGCGCGGGCGGGGTCGAGGGCGGCATGACCACGGGCGACCCGTTGGTCGTGCTCGGGGCGATGAAGCCGCTGCCCACGCTGACCAAGCCGCTGCGCTCGGTGGACCTCGCCACCCACGAGCCGGCCCAGGCGCTGCGCGAGCGCACCGACTCCTGCACGGTGCCCGCCGCCGGCGTGGTGGCCGAGGCGATGGTGGCGCTGGTGCTGGGGTCGGCTTACCGCGACAAGTTCGGCGGCGACCACGTCGACGACGCGACCGCCGCCCTGCGTTCCTACGAGGGGCGCATCGAGTGGAGGCGGTGACCGCCCAGGCCGGCGCGCTCGTCTTCGTCGGGTTCATGGGGGCGGGCAAGACCAGCGCCGCGCGCACCGTCGCCGCGGAGCTGGGGGCCGAGGCGCTGGACTCCGACCGCGAGCTCGAGCGCGAGCTCGGGGAGCCGCTGGAGGAGTACTTCGACCGCGAGGGCGAGTCGGCGTTCCGGCTGCGCGAGGAGGAGGTCGTGCTGCGCCTGCTGGCTCGCGACGAGGCCCGGGTGATCGCCCTGGGCGGGGGCTCGCTGGGCTCGGAGCGGGTTCGCGAGGCGCTCGCCGGCCACACCGTCATCCACCTGGAGGTGGACCTCGAGGACGCGTGGCGCCGTGCCTCCGGCAAGGGGAGGCCGCTGGCCCGCGACCGCGGCCGTTTCGCGCAGTTGCACGACGACCGCCAGGCCGCCTACGAGACAGCCGCTCAGGTGACGCTGCCGCCGGCGGAGCGCTCGGCCGTGCGCCACGTCGTGCCCGCGCTCCAGGCGCTGGCGGGCGCCCCGCGCGGCACGAAGGTCGTGTGGGCCGCGGCGGAGTCCGGCAGCTACCCGGTGTTCTTCGGCCGCGGCCTGCTCCAGGCGCACCTTCTTCTGGCCCACCGACGGACGCCGCTTCGCGGTGACCGACGACAACGTCGCCGGCCTGCACGGCGTACCGGCCGACCACCGCGTGACCGTGCCCGCCGGCGAGGAGCACAAGACGCTCGCCACCGCCGAGCACGTGCTGCGCGAGCTGGCGCGCGCCGAGATGGAGGGTGGCGACCTCGTGGTCGGCGTGGGCGGCGGGGTGGTGGGCGACCTGGCCGGATTTTGCGCCGCCGTGTACCAGCGCGGCGTGCGCCACGTGCAGGTCCCGACGACGCTGGTGGCCCAGGTCGACTCCGCCTACGGGGGAAAGACAGGCGTCGACCTGCCCGAGGGCAAGAACTACGCGGGCGCCTACCACCAGCCCAGCGCGGTGCTGTGCGACCCGGGGGCGCTCGACACCCTGCCTCCCGAGGAGGCCGCTGCCGGCTACGCCGAGGTGGTCAAGACCGCGCTGATCGCCGGCGGAGGCCTGTGGTCGCGCGTGCGCGCGGGCGAGCCGCCCGACGACGAGGTCGTGCTCGGCTGCCTGCGCACCAAGCTGGCCGTGGTGGCCGAGGACGAGCGCGACTCCGGCCGCCGGCAGGTGCTCAACCTGGGCCACACCGTGGGCCACGCGCTGGAGGCCGCGACGGGCTACTCGCGCCTGCGCCACGGCGAGGCCGTGGGCCTCGGGCTGCTGTGTGCGCTGCGGCTGTCGGGGCGCAACGCGCTGCGCGACGAGGTGGCCGGGCTGCTGCAGGCCCGCGGGCCTGCCGCTGTCGGTGGACGGCGTCGCCGCCGACGAGGTGCTCGCCGCCTCCGAGCGCGACAAGAAGCGCGAGGGCGGGCAGGTCCCGTTCGTGCTGGTGGAGGCGCCGGGTGACGTGAGCCCCGGCCACGAGGTGGCGCGTGACGCGCTGCGGGCGGCGGTGGACGAGGTGCTCGCGTGAACCACCGCGTCGCGGTCCTGCACGGCGTGAACCTCGACACGCTCGGCCGTCGCGACCCCGAGATCTACGGCACGCTCACGCTCGCCGAGGTGGAGGGACAGGTGGGCCGCTTCGCGCGCGAGTTCGGCTTCGAGGCCTCGTTCTTCCAGACCAACCACGAGGGCGAGTTCTGCGAGCAGCTGCACCGCACGGCCGAGCGCAGCGACGCGCTGGTGCTCAATCCCGGGGCCTGGACCCACTACTCGTACGCCATCCGCGACGCGCTCGAGGTCGCCGCGCTGCCCGCCGTGGAGGTGCACATCTCGGCGATCGAGAGCCGCGAGGAGTGGCGCCGCCAGTCGGTGATCCGCGACCTGTGCATCGGCCATGTGCAGGGCAAGGGCGTCGACGGGTACCGGGAGGCGATCGAGATGCTCAGGGACGCTCTTTGAACACCCGCGCCGATCGCCTCGCCGCCCTGCTGGCCGAGGACGAGCTGGACTGCCTGCTGGTCTCCGACCTGACCAACGTCCGCTACCTGACCGGCTTCTCCGGCACCAACGCCGCGGCGGTGGTGAGCGCCGACGAGCGCCTGTTCCTCACCGACTTCCGCTACGTGGAGCGCGCCGCCACCGAGGTGTCGGGCGAGTTCGAGCGCCTGCCCGCGGGCCGCGACCTGCTCAAGGACCTCGTCCCCCGCCTGACCGGCCGCGCGGGCTTCGACGACGAGCACATGAGCGTGAAGGCCCACCGGCGCCTGGCGGAGTCGGTGCCCGACGGCGTCGAGCTGGTGCCCGCCGGCGGCCTGGTGGAGAGCCTGCGCGAGGTCAAGGACGAGTCCGAGGTGGCCGCGATGGCCGCCGCCGCCGAGCTGGCCGACTCGATCTACTCCTACGTCGCCGAGCGCGGCCTGGTGGGTCGCACCGAGCGCGAGGTGGCCGTCGACCTGGAGCGCGAGATGCGCGAGCGCGGCGCCAAGGATCCGTCGTTTCCCTCGATCGTCGCCGCCGGCGCGCACGGCGCGCTGCCCCACGCCGAGCCGCGCGAGGTGGAGATCCCGCGCGACACGCTCGTCGTGCTCGACCTCGGCTGCCTGGTCGACGGCATGTGCTCGGACTGCACGCGCACCTTCGCCACCGGCGAGCTGGGCCCGCTGGCCACCGACGTCTACGACCTGGTGCTCAACGCTCAGCTGGCCGCGCTGGACGCCGCGCGCGCGGGGACCGCCTGCAGCGAGGTGGACGCCGCCGCGCGCTCGCTGATCGAGGAGGCCGGGCGCGGGGAGCAGTTCGGCCACGGGCTCGGCCACGGGGTGGGGCTCGAGGTGCACGAGGCCCCGCGGCTCACCAAGACCGCCGAGGGAGAGCTGCGGGCCGGCAACGCGGTGACGATCGAGCCCGGCGTCTACGTGCCCGGCGAGGTCGGCGTGCGCATCGAGGACCTGGTGATCGTGGGCGACGACGGACTGCGCAACCTGAGCGCCTTCCCCAAGACCCTGGTCACCGTCGGCTGATGGTCCTCGCCGCCGCCGCCGCGTTCACCGGCGCCTCGGTCCAGTCCGCCACCGGCTTCGGCTTTGCCCTGGTGCTGAGCCCCGCGCTTGTTTGCCGTGCTCGAGCCCATCGAGGCGGTCTGGGCGCTGCTGGCGCTCGGACTCGTCCTCAACGTGCTGGTGCTGCGCGACACCCGTGGAGGCACGGGTGGCGGCGCGGTGCGCTGGGACGCCCTGAGGCCCGCGCTGCTCGCCGCGGTCCCCGGGCTGGCCCTCGGCGCGCTGTTGCTCGCGCTGGCGCCGAAGCCCGCGCTGCAGGTCGTGGTGGGCGTGGGCGTGGTGGCGGCGGCGGCGCTGGCCTGGCGGGCGCCCGAGCCGGCGGCGGCTCCGGGACCGCGCGGCGCGCTCACCGCGGGCCTGGCCAGCGGCGCGCTCACGACCTCGGTCAGCCTCAGCGGCCCGCCGCTGGTGCTGTGGCTGCGCGCCCGGGGTCTCACCCCGGCCGAGCTGCGGGCCTCGCTCGCGGCCGCATTCCTGTTCCTGAACGGCGCCGGCGCGGTGCTGCTGCTCGGGGCGGGTGGGGCAGCGGACGCGTTCCGGCCCGAGGTGCTGGTCGCCGCTGCTGGCCCTGGTGGTCGCCGGCCACCTGCTGGGGGCGCGGCTGTTTCGGCGCGTGGACGCCGAGCGCTTCTCCGCGCTGGTGCTGGGGCTGGTGGCCGCGGGCGGGCTGGCCAGCGTGGCCGCCGGCCTGTCGGCGCTCTAGCCCGAGTCGAACTCGCGCTCGACCTCGTCGACAAGGTCTTCGTGCAGCTCCAGCAGCCGCCGCAGGTGATCGATGACCATGAGCAGGTACTTGCGGCGGTGGGGGAGGGCCGCGGCCGTCTGCTCGCTCTCGTCGAGCCGGGCCTGGAGGTCGGCGATGTCCTCCCGCAGCGCGAGGACGCTCTCGCGGGTCGGCGCCTCGCCGACCAGGTCGGCTACCAGCAGCCGCAGCAGCGGCTCGCTCTTCAGCGGCGTGAACGCGGTCGGAGTGCGGCCCCATTCGCGCAGGGCCTGGAGACCCTTGTCGCTCAGCGAGTAGACGGTGCGCTCGCGGGTGCGACCCGGCTCCCTGCGGGTGTCCAGGTATCCCAGCTCGGCCAGGCGCTTGGGCTCGACGTAGTACTGGCTCTCGCCGGCCCAGTCGAGCATCCGTCCCCGGCGGGCCAGGCGCAGGAGGTCGTGCGCGCCCGCGCCCTCGCGGCCGACCAGGCCGAGGATCTCGTATGAGAAGAGGCTGAGTTCAGGCCTTGACATAGCTATGGCTCATAGCTTATAACTACGATCCATACCTTAGCGAGAGGAGCGGACATGACCTCCACCACCGCCTCCGGCAGCGCTACGCGCTGGGGCCCCCTGTGGGGTTCCCGAGCGCGCGACTGGGGCGCGAACGAGGAGCAGCAGGGGCCCACGTACGACGAGGCGATCAAGCGGGTGGGGCCCACGGTGGGCAAGCGCGTGCTCGAGGTGGGCTGCGGCACCGGCGTGTTCCTGGCCGCGGTAGCGGCTCGTGGGGCGCGACCGGTCGGCCTCGACGCCTCCGAGGAGCTGATCGAGCTGGCCCGGGACCGCGTACCGAGCGCCGAGGTCGTGGTGGGCGACATGCAGTTCCTGCCGTTCGAGGACGACAGCTTCGACCTGGTCGCCGGCTTCAACTCCTTCTTCTTCGCGGACGACATCGTCGCCGCCTTGCGGGAGGCGGGGCGTGTTGCGCGCCCCGGGGCGCCCGTCGTGGTGCAGGTCTGGGGCAGGCCCGAACACTGCGACTTGGAGGCGATGAAGCAGGTGGTGCGGCCGTACATGTCCGCCCCCGCGTCCGCCGCCCCGCCGCCGCCCCCGCTGTGGAAGCCGGGCGTGCTGGAGGAAATCGCCACCGAGGCCGGCTTACACCCGCGCGAGGCCTTCGACATCAGCTGGGCGTACGAGTACCCAGACGACGAGACACTGGCGCGATGCATGCTCTCGGTCGGAGGCCTCGCGTCGATCGTCGGCCCTGCTGCCGAGCGCGAGCTGGGCGAGCAAGTGGTCCGTGCGCTCGCGCCGTACCGCCTACCGAGCGGGGCTTACCGGCTGGAGAACGAGTGGCACTTCATGCTGGCCGAGGCGTAGCCGACAGGAAGCGGACCCCGGTCAGCTCCTCCGAGGCCTCCCACAGCAGGCGCCCGTTGTCCTCGTCGTAGGCCGGCCGGATCGCCTCGACCCGCTGTGGGTGGCCGCGGAACTCGCCGGGACCGTCCGGGCCGTAGTACTCGCCGCCCTGCACCCCGGGGGCGGTGGCCGCGTAGAGGGTGGGCAGGGCGCCCCGCTCGGCGCTCTGGGCCAGGATGCGGTTGCTGATCGCCATCGCGGCCTTGGCGATGCCGGTCGGCCCCGTGCTCTGCAGGTTCGTGGCCGAGTAGCCGGGGTGGGCGAACACGCTGATCGCCGGGGATCCCTTCGCGCGCAGCCGGCGATCGAGCTCGACGGCGAACACGGCGTTGGCCAGCTTCGAGCCCCGGTAGGCGGCCCGGGGGCTGTAGGAGCGCTCCTTCTGGAGGTCGTCGAAGTCGAGCTTCCCAGCCCTTGTGCTCGTTGCTGCTCAGCGTGACGATGCGGCCGGAGTCCGAGCGCTCGACGGCCTCCAGCAGCAGCCCGGTCAGCGCGAAGTGGCCCAGGTGGTTGGTGCCGAACTGGAGCTCGAAGCCGTCGCTGGTGGACTGCTGCGGGGTCATCATCACCCCGGCGTTGTTGACGAGCAGGTCGATCCGCTCGCCCTCGAGCCGGCCGGCGAACTCCGCACCGAGTCGAGGCTGCCGAGATCGAGCGCGAGCACGCGCGGCTTGGGCGCTCCGGTCTCGCGCTCGATCTCCTCCGCGGTGGCCTCGCCCTTGTCGATGCTCCGGGAGGCCACGACCACCTCGGCGCCGTGACGGGCCAGCTCGAGCGCGGTGACGCGGCCGAGCCCGCTGTTGGCTCCGGTCACCACGGCGAGGCGGCCGGCCTGGTCGGGGATGTCCTCCGCCGTCCACTTGCCGCTCACGCCGGGCCCTCCTCGATGATGAACACCGCGTCGTCCTCGTAGCAGTACGACCATTGCTCGTCCGGTTGGGCGGAGGAGACGATCGGGTGACCGGTCTCGCGGTGGTGCGCCGTGGCGTGGCGGTTGGGGGAGGAGTCGCAGCAGCCGACCTTGCCGCAGGTGCGGCAGGCGCGCAGGTGGACCCAGCGGTCGCCGGTCTTCAGGCACTCCTCGCAGCCCTCGACGTCGTGGGGCGGGCCGACGGCCACTTGGTCCAGGTGGTTGCAGACGGCGATGTCCTCAGTGTGGCGCAATTGAAGTTGCGAGCGCGCCCGCTTCGGTGCGAACATACGTTCGGTCATGGTGATCGGCGCGCTAATCCCCCGGTTCGAGCTGGTCGCGGCCCTCGGAGAGCGCCGCGCCCTGCTGGGGGAGGCGGTGGCGCTGGCCCCCGAGGCGGGCCGCGAGCAGATGGTGGGCGAGGTCTCCGCGCCGGCCGAGGCCTTCGGCGTGGTGCGCGGCATGCGGGTGGGGGAGGCCCTGACCCGCTGTCCCGAGCTGCGCCTGGTCCCGCCCGACCCCGAGGGGGTGCGCGAGCTGTGGGGAATGGTGCTCGACCGGGTGGAGAGTCTGGGCGCCGCGCCGGAGTCCGACCGCGCGGGCGAGGCCTACTTCGAGTCCGAGGGCCTCCACGGGCTGCACGGGGGCGGCCTGAACGACGTGCTGAGCGCCGCGCGCCGCGCGCTTGGCACGGTCCGCCTGGGGGCCGGGCCGTGCCGCTTCGTCGCCTACGCCGCCGCGCACCAGACCCGGCCGCGGCGGCGTCGTTGGGGAGGAGCGCAGCCCGAGCGTTGGTCGGGCGAGCACCGCACCGCTCACGTGACCGTCGAGGCCGCGAACGCCGCCGCCTTCCTCTCCCCGCTGCCGGTGGCGACCCTGCGCGTGCGGCCCGAGCTGGCCGCGCTGCCCGACGTATTCGAGCGGCTGGGACTGCGCACCCTCGGCGAGCTGGCCGCGCTGCCCTCTCGCTCGGTGGCCGAGCGCTTCGGCCACCCCGGCCTGCTGGCGCTCGACCTCGCGCGCGGGCGCGACACCCCGCTGCAGCCGCGGCGGCCGCCCGAGCCGGTGGCCGAGCGCCTGGACCTGCCCGAGGCCGCCTCGGGCCAGCAGCTGGAGCGCGCCCTGGACCTGCTGATCGCCCGGCTGCTGGCCCGGCGCGAGCGGCGCGGGCGCTCGCTGCGCGCGCTTGCCGTGTCGGCCCGCTTCGTGGCGGGAGGGACCTGGCGCCAGGCGGTGACCCTGCGCACCCCGAGCGCCGACGCCCAGCGCATCCGCCTGGCCCTGGGGACCCGCCTCGCCGAGCTGCCCGCTCCAGCCGACTCGCTGGGGCTGGAGGTCGAGTCCTTCGGCCCGCCCGCGCAGGAGCAGGGCCGGCTGGTGCGCGATCCGGCGGCGGTGCGCCGCGAGCGCCTGGGGGAGGCCGTGCGCCAGGCCCGCCAGTCGGCGGGTCCCGAGGCCGCGCTGCGCATCCTGGAGGTCGACCCCGGCTCGCGGCTGCCCGAGCGCCGCACGCTGCTGGCGCCCTTCCACGAGGAGAAGAAGCGGGGGCGCCGGTGAGCTCGCGGAGGATGTCCGAGCCGCGGCCGGTGACCGTGCGTCCCGGCGGGCGGGGCGTGCCCGAGTCGCTCGCCGGCACCGCGGTGGAGGCGGTGCGCGAGGAGTGGGTGGTCGAGGACCTGTGGTGGACCGGCCGTCCGCTGCGCCGGCGCTACTTCGAGCTGGTGCTGGCCGACGGGCGCAACGTCGTCGTCTTTCGCGACCTGATCAAGGGGCGTTGGTACTCCCAGCGGGCGTAGGGGAGCCGGTCGGCGCGTCGAAGAGCAGGCCGTGGACGAGCGCGCGGAGCGGATCGCCAGGCGCTTCGAGTTGCCGATGATGGTGGCCGCGCTGCTCATGATCCCCGTGATCGCCATCGAGCAGTCCGACGCGCCGCCGGAGCTGCAGGCGGTCTCGGAGGTGCTGAACTGGGCGATCTGGCTCGCCTTCGTCGCAGAGCTCGTCGTGATGCTCAAGGTGGTGCCCAGCAAGCGCCGCTGGCTGCGCGAGCACCCACTCGAGGTGGCGATCGTCCTGGTCACTCCACCCTTCCTGCCCCCGAGCCTCGAGGCGGCGCGGGTGTTCCGCCTGCTGCGCCTGATCGTTCTCCTGCGCGCGGCGTTCATCGCGCGCCGCCTGTTCTCCCTGGAGGGCGTCCGGGACGCTGGGGTGCTGGCGCTGTTGACGGTGTTGGGCGGCGGGGCGGCGTTCGCCGCGGTCGAGCCCGAGCAGAACCTGAGCGCGTGGGACGGGGTGTGGTGGGCGGTGACCACCGTCACCACGGTCGGCTACGGCGACATCAGTCCCGAGACCGACGGCGGGCGCATCATCGCGATCGCCGTGATGGTGGTGGGCATCGGCTTCGTGGCGCTGCTGACAGCCGCCGCGGCGGAGCGCTTCATGCGCCGCTCGACGCGGACGGTCGAGCTGGAGCACCGCTTCGACGAGATATCGGCCCGGCTGGCGGCGATCGAAGAGAATCAGCGCCGGTGAAGGTCTACGAGAAGAGGACGTGCACGACCTGCCGCAACCTCGCCGCTTTGCTGGAGGAGGAGGGGATCGAGTTCGAGCGAGTCGACTTTCACGTCGAGCCGCTGACCGCCGCGGAGCTGCGCGACCTGGTGGGCAAGACCGGTCGCCCTGCCCAGGAGCTGTTCCGCGCCCGCGAGCCGGTCTACCGGGAGCTCGGCCTGGGCGACCGCGAGGTCGAGGACGACGAGGCCATCGAGCTGATGGCCGAGCACCCGGCGCTGCTGCAGCGGCCGGTGGTCGAGCAGGGCGAGCGGGCGGTGCTGGCGCGGCCTATCGAGCGGGTGCGCGAGCTGCTCTGAGCTGGGTGCCGGCTCCGCGGCGCAGCTCCGCGCGTGCGGCCTCGACTCCCACGGAGGCCCTGGACAGGGATGCGAACATGTGTTCGTGTCCTATGTGGAGCTCCACTGCCACTCGGCCTTCTCCTTCCTGGACGGGGCCTCGCATCCGGTCGAGCTGGCCGGGGCAGCGGCCGAGCAGGGCCACGAGGCGCTGGCGCTCACCGACCACGACGGGATCTACGGCTCGATGGAGCTCGTCCAGGCGGCCCGGCCGCTGGGCGTGCGGGCGATCACCGGTGCCGAGGTCTCGCTGGACGATGGCTCCCACCTCACCCTGCTGTGTGAGAGCAGGGCGGGCTACCGCAACCTCTGCCGCCTGCTGACCAGGGCCCACGCGCACACGCGCGTGTGGGCCCAGGACGCCGGCGAGGGCTGGGCCGAGCGCTGGGCGCTGGAGGGACCGCGGGCACGCGCCCGAGAGCGCCCGCGGGTGGAGCCCAAGGTGGGCGAGCCCGAGGTCACGCTGACCGACGTCGAGGAGCACGCCGAGGGCCTGGTGTGCCTGAGCGGCTGCGCGCGCGACGGCGTGGTGGCCCGCCGGGTGGAGGCCGGCGACCACGTGGGCGCGGCTGCGATGGCGCACCGGCTGCTGGCCGCATTCGGGCCCGACCGCTTCAGGGTCGAGCTGCAGCGGCCCTTCGCCCGCCACGACCGCCGCCGCAACCGGTTGCTGGGCGAGCTGGCCTCCCGCTTGGGCGTGCCCGCGGTGGCGACAGGCAACGTCCACGCCCACGACCGCTCGCGGGCTGCGCTGCAGGACGCCTTCGTGGCGGTGCGCGAGGGCAAGACCCTCGACGAGTCCGAGCCGCTTCGCCGCGGCAACGCCTCGCACGTGCTGGCGCCGCCGGAGGCGATGGCCGAGCGCTTCGCCGACCATCCCGAGGCGGTGCACGAGTCGGGCCGCATCGCCGACCGCCTGCGCTTCGACCTGGGCTCGGACCTCGGCTACCGCTACCCGGGCTCCGAGGACCCCGAGTCTGACCGCAAGCTGGCCGAGATCTGCCGCGCGCGGCTGGACGAGCGCTATGCCGGCCGGGCCACCCACGCGCAGGCGGTGGCTCGCCTGGAGGAGGAGCTGCGCGTGATCGCCTCGCTGGAGCTGAGCGGCTTCTTCCTGCTGCACCGCGACCTGCTCGAGCTGGCGCGCGAGGTGGCCACCGAGGTGCGCGGGCCCAGCGTGGCGCGGGCGCTGCTGCCGCCGGGGCGGGGCCGCGGCTCCAGCGTGTCCTCGATCGTCTGCTACCTGACGGGCCTCTCGCACGTCGACCCCGTCGAGTGCGACCTGTTCCTCGGGCGGTTCCTCAACGAGGAGATCACCGCGCTGCCCGACATCGACCTCGACTTCCCGCGCGACATCCGCGACGTGCTCATCCCGCGCGTGCACGACCGCTACGGCCCCGAGCGCTCGGCGCTGGTGGCGGCCTTCGCCACCTTCCAGGTGCGCTCGGCCATCCGCGACCTGGCCAAGTCGCTGGGCCTGCCGCCGGGCGAGATCGAGCGGCTGGCCCGCTACGCCGACCCCTGGCAGGGCAACGAGATCGAGGACGAGGTGGGCCAGGTGCACGCCGCGCGCGCCGGCTCGCCGCGGTGGCTGGCGCTCACCCGGCTGGTGCGCGACGTGGCCGGCCTGCCCCGCCACGCCACCCAGCACTCGGGCGGCATGGTCATCTCCACCGAGCCGCTGATCGACGTCTGCCCGGTGATGCCCGCCGCGATGGAGGGACGCCAGATGGTGCAGTGGGACAAGGACTCCTGCGCCGACGCCGGCTTCCTGAAGATCGACCTGCTGGGGCTGGGGATGCTGTCCTGCGTCGAGCGCTGCGTGGACCTCATCCACGCGTCTCGCCACGAGCACATCGACCTGTCGCGGATCGACTTCGGCGACAGGCGCGTCTACTCGGAGATCCACCGCGCCGAGACCACGGGCGTGTTCCAGATCGAGTCGCGCGCGCAGATGCAGATGCTCAAGCGCACGCGGCCCGAGTCGCTGGACGACCTGACCGTGCAGGTGGCCCTGGTGCGCCCGGGGCCGATCCTCGGCGGAGCGGTGCATCCCTACATCGAGCGCAAGAAGGCGCTGCGCGAGGACCCGTCCTACGAGGTTCCCTACGAGCACCCGTCGCTGGAGCCGGTGCTTGAGGACACCCTCGGCGCGATCGTCTTCCAGGACCAGGTGATCGAGGTGGCGATGGCCTTCGCCGGGTTCTCGCCCGGGGAGGCCGAGGGGTTGCGGCGGGCTATGAGCCGCAAGCGCTCGGAGGCGGCGATGCGCTCCTACGAGGAGAAGTTCGTCACGGGCGGGATGGCCAACGGAGCATCGGAGGAGACCGCGCGGCGGGTGTACGACCAGATCGTCGGCTTCTCGGGCTTCGGCTTTCCCAAGGCGCACTCGGCGGCCTTCGGGCTGCTGGCCTATCAGTCGACCTGGCTGCGGGTGCACTACGGGCCCGAGTTCCTGTGCTCCCTGCTCAACGAGCAGCCGATGGGGTTCTATCCGCCGGACGCCCTGGCCCACGAGGCGCAGCGGCGGGGGATCTCCGTGTTGCCTCCGTGCGTCGAGCGCGGCGCCAAGGACTGCGCGGTGGAGGGCTCGGCGGTGCGGCTGGGGCTGGGCTACGTGGGCGGCGTGCGGGCCGAGGAGGTTTTGTCGCTGGTGGAGAACCGGCCCTATCGCTCCATCGGGGAGCTTGCTTCGCGTTCCGGCGCCGGGCCGGAGACCCTGGAGCGGCTGGCGTGGGCCGGTGCCTGCGATGCGCTCGTCGACGGGCCGGTCTCCGACCGGCGGCGGCGTGCGCTGTGGCAGCTCGGGGCCGCGTATCCGTCGGTCGCTGTCGATGGGGGGCGGCAGCTCGCGCTGCCGCTCGATCCCGAGGAGGCGCCGCAGCTGCGGTCGATGAGCGCCTGGGACCGGATGCTCGCCGACCTGAGCTCGACCTCGGTGACGTTGCACGAGCACCCGGTGGAGCTGATGCGGCCGGGGCTGGGGCCGGAGTACGTGACGAGCGCGGGGCTGGAGGACCGCCCTCATGGCAGCCGTGTGCACGTGGCCGGGTTGGTGGTGGCGCGTCAGCGGCCGGCCACGGCGAAGGGCGTGACGTTCATGCTGCTCGAGGACGAGGCCGGGACGATCAACCTGATCGTCACGCCGCCGGTCTACGAGCGCCACCGGCTGGTGGTGCGCGCCGAGCCCTTCGTGACCGCGAGCGGTCGGCTGGAGCGCCGCGAGGGGGTGACCAACGTGCTGGTCGACCGAATCGCCCGCCTGGAGCGCCCCAGCGACGTGCCCGAGGCCACCGTCAAGCACATCGAGCCGCGGCGCGTGTGGAGCACCCAGCCCGAGGAGGAGAGCACCGCGCAGCTGCGCGCGCTGGCCCCGGCGGCCAACTCGTTCGGGCGGGGACGGGGCGGCTAGCCCCCACGCCCCAGCCCCATTCCAGGGAGGGGCGCGAACCGCGCACACCTTCCACAAAAACTCGTCAGGCGGCTGACGGTCTTTTCGGAGAGGTGCGGCGCTTCGCCCTGCGACAGGCGGTCGGGCGCGGCTAGAGCTCGAGGCGGGGCTGGTAGCCCCGCATCCGCGCCACCGGGGCCAGCGCTCCGGTCAGCGCCTTCAGCACCGGCCAGGGCGGGCTGGCCGGCCGGACCTCGTCGCCGAACTCGGGGACCATCACCGCCAGCTGCAGCAGGCCCGGCATGCCCTTCTCGTCGAGCTCGTCCCGCGCGGCCAGGGCGAACAGCGTCTCGAAGAACGAGGCGATGTCCAGCGCCGGCTCGAACAGCTGGATCGAGCGCGCTTCCTGGTCGCCTTCGATCCAGAAGCGGTGCCTCACGCCGGCGGGAACCGTGAGCGACTCCCCGGTGGCGACCTCGTGCCGCTCGCCGTCGACCTCGAAGACCATCGAGCCCGCTACCACCTCGACCGTGCTCTTCTGCTTGGGGTGCTCGTGCAGCGGCTCGCCCTCGGGCGCCGGCGGGTGCACGGAGTCGATTCGCAGCAGCTCGGGCCGCAGCTCGACGAAGGTCATCGTCTGCCCGGTGCGCGGGTTGGAGATCTCCTGGCCTTGGTGGGCCATGGCTCGCGCAGCCTAACCCTCAGACGATCAGGCGCTTCTCGCTGCGGTTGATCGCCAGCCGCCACATCAGCAGGCCGAAGAACACCAGGGCCCCGGCGTGGCCCACGTCCTTCCAGCCCTCGAAGCCGAACACCGCGTGACGCACCAGCTCCACGCAGTGGTGCAGCGGGTTCAGCTCTGCCAGCCACTGGGCCCACTCCGGCAGCTGGGTGAGCGGGAAGAAGGTGCCGGCCACCAGGAACAGCGGCGTGATCACCGAGGACGTCACGTAGCCGAAGTTGTCGATCGTCTTCAGCAGCGCCCCGATGAAGATGCCGAAGTTGGCCCAGCCGAACCCGGCCGACGAAAGCGATGAACGGCACGGCCAGCATCCCCCAGCTCGGGATCCAGCCCGAAGATCATCGCCACCAGCAGCGGCACGTTTCCGTAGACCCCGGCACGCGCGGCGATCCACAGCGCCTCGCCGGTCACCAGCTCCTCGGTGTCGACCGGCGCGGCCAGGATCGCGTCGTAGGTGCGCTGGAACTCGCGCTTGACGAAGCTGCCGAACATGGCCGGGAACACCGACGAGAACAGGACCGCCGTGGCCACCGTGCCGGTCGCTACGAACTCCACGTAGGGGAGGCCGGCGACGGTGGACACCAGGGAGCCGAAGCCGAAGCCGAAGGCCAGCAGGAAGATGGTGGGCTCGACCGTGGAGGAGAAGGTCGTCGAGCGCCAGTAGGACGAGAAGTTGATGACTTCGCGGACCATCACCCCGCCCAGCGCCGACCACTCGAGGCGGTGCAGGCGCCGGCGGCGCGGCGCCGCCGCGGTGGCCGTGCTCACGCGACCTCCTCGCCGGTCAGCAGCACGAAGACGTCCTCCAGCGTGGCCGACCGCCGCTCGCCCTCGGGCGCTTCGCCGTCGACGTTGAGGACCGACACCGACGTGCCGGTGCGCCGGGTGCGGTAGCCCTTCGCGGCGGCTTCGCGCTCGGCCTCCTCCAGCCGCGCGGGCGGGCCGTAGACCTCGACCACCTCGCGGCCGGCGTGCTCGGCGATCAGCTCGCCCGGCCGGCCCTTGGCCACCGCGCGCCCGTCGGCCATGATCGCCACCGTGTCGGCCAAGCGCTGGGCCTCCTCGATGTAATGGGTGGACATGAGGATCGAGGTCCCCTCCGAGCGCAGCGAGTCGATCAGCGCCCACAGCTCCTGGCGCACCTGCGGGTCCAGGCCGACCGTGGGCTCGTCCATCAGCAGGAGGCGGGGGCGGTGCACCAGCCCGCGGGCGATCAGCAGCCGCCGGCGCATGCCGCCCGAGAGCTCGTCGACCTTCGCGTCGCGGCGCTCGGTCAGGTTGGCGATCTCGAGCGTCCGCTCCACGGCGTCGCGGCGCTCGGCGCGGGGGACGCGGTAGAGGTGCGCGAAGACCTGCAGGTTCTGGACCACGGTGAGCGTGGTGTCGAGGTTGTCGAGCTGCGGCACGACCCCGCACTCGGCGCGCGCCTGCTTGCTCTCGCCGGGCAGCCGGTAGCCGAGCACGGTGATGTCGCCCTCGTCGGCGATCGCCTGGGCGGTGAGGATCCGCATGGTGGTGGACTTGCCGGCGCCGTTGGGGCCGAGCAGGCCGACGCAGGTGCCGCTGGGCACCTCGAGGTCGAGCCCGGCGACCGCCGTGATCGACCCGAAGCGCTTCACCACACCCTTGAGCTCGATCGCGAGGTCCACGAGGTGACTGTATGAGCGGCCGCATCCTCGTCGGCACGTCCAGCTGGGCCGATCCCGGGTTCGTCGAGAAGTGGTATCCGCCGGGGATGACCGCTCGCGAGCGGCTGCCCTGGTACTCGGCCCAGTTCGAGGCCGTGGAGGTCAACTCCACCTTCTACGCGATCCCCGCCGCGGACACCGTGAAGCGCTGGGCGGAGGTCACGCCGGACGGGTTCACCTTCGACGTGAAGCTGCACCGGCTGCTGTCCCGCCACGCCGCGCCGCTGGACTCGCTGCCCAAGGACCTGCGCGAGCACACCCGCACGAGCGAGCGGGGCCGGGTCCTGCTCGAGCCCGACCTGGAGCGCGCGGTGGTCGAGCGCACCTTCGCTGAGCTGGAGCCCCTGATCGAGGCCGAGAAGCTGGGCGCCTTCCTGCTCCAGCTCACGCCGGCGTTCGCGCCGGGCGAGTCGCGGCTGGATCAGCTCGACGACCTGGTGGAGGCGCTGCGCCCGCACCGCCTGGCCGTCGAGCTGCGCCACCGTGGCTGGGTGCGCGAGAAGCGCCTGGAGGAGACGCTCGCCTGGTTCTCGGACCGCGACGTTGCCTACGTCGGCGTGGACGCCCCGCCCAGGCGACCACATCCCGATCATGCCCGCGCTGGACGCGGTTACCGCCGGCGAGCTCGCCTATCTGCGCATGCACGGGCGCAACACCGAGGGCTACCTGCACGGCAGCTCGGTGGCCGAGCGCTTCGGCTGGGTCTACTCCGACGACGAGCTCGAGGAGATCGCCGGCCGCGCGCAGGGGCTGGCCGAGGAGGCGGGCGAGGTGCACGTGATGTTCAACAACAACCGCGACGACGACGCGCCCACCGCGGCCACGCGGCTACGGGCGCTGCTGGGCCAGGAGCCCCCGGGGCCTCCCGAGGGCGAGCAGATGCGGCTGGGCGAGGAGGCCTAGGTGGCGCCCGGCCGGCTGCGGTCCATCTCGGCCCACACCCGGCTGGCGCCGCCCTGGGTGTCGATGCCCCAGCGGTCGGCGAGGCGGTCGACCAGGTACAGGCCCCAGCCGCCCTCGAGGTCCTGGTCGGCGCTGCGGGTCTCGAACTCGAACCCGGGCCCGCGGTCGGTGACCTCCAGACGGACCTGCTGTCGCGAGACGCGCACCCGCATGTCAACCGCCTGGGCATCGGCGTGGCGCACGCTGTTGGTGACCAGCTCGGTCACCAGGAGGCGCACGACGTCGACCGTGTCGATGTCGAGCTCACCCTCCAGCCGGGCGAGCGCCCGGCGCGCCGTCGCCGCCGCGTCGATACTGCCCGTCAACGTCAAGTTGACGAGATCCTCGGACGGGCATGGAGCAGCAGCGGCGGTCATTGATGTTTGGGTTGACTGGCCAGTCAATACCCACCAGGAGGCGGTTCCCAACATTGGCAGGCAAGATCTCGCCCGTGCGCGAACCCCCGCAGGTCACCCGCGTGCGCGCGGACAACCCCTCGCCGCTGACGCTGGAGGGGACGAACAGCTATGTGGTGGGCGGCTGGGTGGTCGACCCGGGCCCGCTGCTCGCCGAGCACCTGGAGGCGATCCGCGCCGCCGCGGGCGAGGTGGAGGCGGTGGTGCTCACCCACGGGCACGCCGACCACTCCGAGGCCGCCGACTCCTTCGGCGTCCCGGTGCACCGACCGGGAGAGGGCGAGCGGGCCGGGCCCTTCACCGCGCTCTCCACCCCCGGCCACTCGCCCGACAGCGTCTGCCTGCTGGTGGGCCGGACGCTGTTCACCGGCGACACCGTGTTGGGCGAGGGCAGCGTGTTCATCTCGCCTGACGAGGGATCGCTCGGGGCCTACCTCGACTCCCTGCGGCGGCTGCGGGCCCTCGACCTCGAGGTCCTGTGCCCGGGCCACGGCCCCTACGTCTGGGACCCGCACGCCAAGATCGACGAGTACCTGGAGCACCGACTCGACCGCGAGCGGCGCCTGCTCGAAGCCCTGGAGGACGGCGCCCGCAGCGAGGACGAGCTGCTGGACCGAGCGTGGCCCGACGCCCCCGAGCACCTGCGCCCGGCGGCGGCGCTGACGCTGCGCGCGCACATGGCGAAGCTGCGGGAGGAAGGGCGGCTTCCGTAAGCGCCGCGGCATCCCGCACTGCTGGGTGACCGCGCGCTCAGACGCCTAGCGTCAATGCCAGCAGCGCCATGACCAGCCCTCCCCCGGCCGTGCCGGCGGTGGCAAGCGCCAGATGACCGCGCCGGAAGGCCTGCGGCACCAGCTCGACCAGGACCAGCGCGAGCATGGCCCCGGCGGCGAAGGCGAACGAGAAAGGGAGCAGGGCCTCGATCTCCTGGACGAGCGCGTAGGCGATCACCGCGCCCACGGGCTGGGGGAGGCTGGTGAGGACAGCCGCCCAGAACTGCTGGCCAGGCCGGAAGCCGGCGGCCTCCATCGGGATGGCGACGCTCGTGCCCTCGGGGACGTTCTGCAGGGCGATCGCGAGGAACACGAACAGGCTCAGACCCGCGGTGTCCGAGGCGAACGCCGTACCCAGCGCGAAGCCCTCGGGGAGGCTGTGCACGAGCAGCACGGCGAACACCAGCGCCGACCGGCGCACGCCGGCGCCCGAGAGCGTTCCGACGTGGACGTCGCGGTGCGACAGCAGCCGCCGGGAGGCGAGCAGGAACACGACCCCGACCGCCAGGCCCGCGACGGCCGACCCCGTGGAGCCCTCGCGGAAGGCCGGCAGCAGCAGGCCGACGACCGCCGCGACCCCCATCAGTCCGACGGTCAGTCCCCAGAGGAGCGGGCGCAGCTCGTCGGCGCGGTCCCCGAGCCGCGAGACCGGAAGCGCCCCGAGGCCAGTGGCTAGCGCGGTCGCACAGCCGGCGAGCGCGAGGACCGCGACGTCCATCCTGGCGCCAATCTATCCCCCGGCCGGCGAATCGCGCCATCATCAGGCGCCATGCCCAGCTCTGCCATCAGCGCACAGGTCGACGAGCGGCTCCAGGAGCTCTACCAGCGCCACCTGCCGATGCACTCGGAGCGGGTGACCCAGTACTACGACTCCGGCCGCGGCTACTACCCGCCCGAGGAGGCCGGGGAGGAGCGCGACCGCTTCGCCATCTGTCTCGCGACGGTGCGACGGCCAGCTCCACACGGTCGGCGACCACGACACGCCGTTCCCGCTGCATTCGGTGTCAAAGGTCTTCGCCTACGCGCTCGCGCTCGCCGACAACTCGCGCGAAAAAGTGCTGGCGCGTGTAGGCGTCGAGCCCAGCGGCGACTCGTTCAACTCGATCGTGTTCGACGAGCGAAACCACCGCCCGCACAACCCGATGGTGAACGCGGGGGCGCTGGTGACCACCGACCTCGTCCACGGGGGCACCGCCGAGCGGAAGGTCGAGCGCATCCTCGACGTCATGCGCACCTGCGCGGGCGACGAGTCGCTCGACGTCGACGAGCGCACCTTCGTGCGCGAGCTGCGCGGGGCGGACCGCAACCGGGCCACCGCCTATCTCATGCGCGCCGAGGAGATGCTCCGCGGCGACGTCGAGGAGCTGCTCGCGCTGTACCTGCGCCAGTGCTCGGTGCACGTCACCTGCTCGCAGCTCGCGGTGATGGCCGCGACCCTGGCCCACGGCTGCACGAACCCCTTCAGCCACGAGCAGGCGCTGCCCCGCAGCCGCGTGCGCGACCTGCTCAGCACGATGTACACGTGCGGGATGTACGACGCCGCCGGCCAGTGGGCGTACTCGATCGGCTTCCCGGCCAAGAGCGGGGTCAGCGGCGCCATCCTCGCGGTGGTGCCGGGCAAGCTCGGCATCGCCGTCTACTCGCCGGGGTTGGACGACTACGGCAACAGCGTCAGGGGCGTCAGCGTGTGCGAGGCGATCTCCAAGCGCTTCGGCCTCCACGTGTTCGCCACCGAGGGGGAGGACGCGATGCTCGGCCGCGGCCAGCCCGCGCTCGAGGACGCGGCCGACGGCTGAGCCGGAGCTAACCTCACTGGCGGCGTGATCTCCACCAACCAGTTCAAGAACGGCACCCACATCGAGGTCGACGGCACCACGTTCAAGATCCTCGAGTTCCAGCACGTCAAGCCCGGCAAGGGCGGGGCATTCGTGCGCACCAAGCTGCGCCGCGTGCAGGACGGCGCCGTGCTCGACAAGACCTTCCGCGCCGGCGAGAAGTTCCGGCCGATCCGGACCGAGACGCGGCGCATGCAGTACCTGTACGCCGACGGCACCGACGCCCATTTCATGGACCTGGAGTCCTACGACCAGCTCAGCCTGCCCGAGGACTCGGTGTCCGAGCAGCTGCAGTGGATCACCCCCAACGAGGAGATCGAGCTGCTGTACGTCGACGAGCAGCCCTCCGACGTGCAGATCCCGAGCGCGGTCGAGCTCGAGGTGACCGACACCGAGCCGGGCGTGAAGGGCGACACCGCGAGCGGCGGCGGCGAGAAGCCCGCCCAGCTGGAGTCCGGGGTGACCGTCCGCGTGCCGCTGTTCGTCAACGTCGGCGACCGCGTGCGCGTGGACACGCGCTCCGGGGCCTACGTGTCCCGCGCGTGAAGCGCTCCGATCAGCGCCGCGCCGCGGTCGTGGCGCTCTACCAGGCCGAGGTGACCGGCCGCCCGCCGGGCGAGCTGCTCGAGCCCACCGCGCGCGAGTTCACCCGCGAGCTGGTGGAGGGGGTCCAGCGCGACCGCCCCGACCTCGACGCGGTGATCGAGCACTACTCGATCGACTGGCCGCTGGACCGCATCGCGCCGCTGGAGAAGAGCATCATGCGCGTGGCCCTGCACGAGCTCACCAGCCGGCCCGACGTGCCCCCCGAGGTGGTAATCGACGAGGCCGTCGAGGCCGCGAAAGAGCTGTGCTCGGCCGACGCTCCGAAATTCGTCAACGGCGTGCTGGGCGCCGCCCACCGGGCCGCTACGGAGGCCCCTGCCCAGTGAGCGATCTCGACGCGCTGGCGGCAGAGCTGGAGACCCTCGCCGGGCGCCTGCGCGCGGGCGAGCTCGACAGGGCCGAGGCGGCGGAGGCCGTGGAGCGCTGCGCCGAGCTGGCGGCGCGGCTGGGGTCCGAGCTGGACGCGGCGGCGCGCGACGCCGAGCGCGGCGACCTGGAGGGCCAGGAACGCCTGCTGTGACCGCCTCGGCGCAAGAGGCGACCTACCCGACGGACCTCCAGCACGAGGTCGAGGAGTACCTGGAGTCGCTCGCCTTCACCGACGAGGCCTCGATCGCCGGCCTGGTGGAGGCGATGCGCTACTCGCTGCTCGCCGGCGGCAAGCGCATCCGGCCCGTGCTGGCCTTGGCCACCGGCAAGGCGCTGGGCCGCGACACCGCGCGAGCTCCTGCCGCTGGCGGGCGCGCTCGAGATGGTGCACACCTACTCGCTGATCCACGACGACCTGCCCGCGATGGACGACGACGACCTGCGCCGCGGGCAGCCGACCTGCCACGTCGCCCACGGCGAGGACGTGGCGATCCTCGCCGGCGACGGCCTGTTCGCCGAGGCGCTGCGGCTGGTGCTGCGCGATCAGCCCCAGGCGCCGGACCGCGTGCTGGCCGCCGCGCTGGAGCTGGTGACCGCGGCGGGCACCGAGGGGATGGTGGGTGGCCAGTACGTCGACGTCAGCGCCCCTGACGACCTCGACGCCGACGCGCTGCGCCGCCTGCACGAGCTGAAGACCGGCCGACTGATCGCCGCGTCGGTCGGGTGCGCATTGTCACTGGTGGGAGAAGAGGGTTCTGCCACAATCGCCCTACGCCGTTTCGCGGCTGAGTTGGGCGTCTTGTTCCAGATCGTCGACGACATCCTCGACGTGACGGGAGACGAGGCCGAGCTCGGGAAGCCACGCGGGTCCGACGAGCGTCACGGCAAGCGGACCTACGTGAGCGTCTTCGGGCTCGACGGGGCGCGCCGCTTGGCCGGCGAGTCGCACGCCAAGGCGCGGGAGGCGTTGGCCGAGGCCGGTGGACAGACCCAAGAGCTAGAGCGAATCTCCGACTACATCCTCACCCGCCAGACGTGACCCCCCTCCTGGACAAGATCGACGGCCCCGACGACCTGAAGGGCCTCAGCGACGACCAGCTCCAGCAGGTGGCCCAGGAGGTCCGCGAGCTGATCATCGACACGATCGGCGAGATCGGCGGGCACTTCGGCGCCAACCTCGGGACCTGCGAGCTGTCGGTGGCGCTGCACAGCCTGCTCGACTCGCCCGCCGACAAGGTCCTGTGGGACGTCGGCCACCAGGCCTACCCGCACAAGGTCCTGACCGGCCGCCGCGACCGTCTCGACACCATCCGCAAGTACGGCGGCCTCGCGCCCTTCTGCTCCATCCACGAGTCCGAGCACGACATCATGGGCGCCGGCCACGCCTCGACCTCGGTGTCCTACGCGGTCGGGCTGAAGGAGGCCATGCGCCAGGGCCGCGGCGAGGACGGCAAGGTCGTCGCGGTGATCGGCGACGGCGCCCTGACCGGCGGCGTGGCCTTCGAGGCGCTGCACAACGCCGGCGGCATGGACCTGCCGATCGTGATCGTGCTCAACGACAACGGCATGTCGATTGCGCCCAACGTCGGTGCGCTGTCGCGCCTGTTCACCCGCGCGCGCCTGAATCCCAAGCTGCACCGCGCGCGGGAGGACGTCGAGGAGGGCCTGACCAAGCTGCCCGCCGGCATCGGCCGGCGCATCGAGCACCTGGGCCCGATCCTCAAGGAGTCGCTGAAGGCCTACTGGGCCCCGGGGCTGTTCTTCGAGGAGCTCAACCTCGCCTACGTCGGCATGGTCGACGGCCACGACGTCGGCGCGCTGCGCGAGGCGATCGGCGAGGCGCTGGACGCCCAGCGGCCGGTCGTCGTCCACATCAACACCGTCAAGGGCAAGGGCTTCGAGCCCGCCGAGGGCGGCGGCCTGGAGGGCATGGAGAAGTGGCACGCCGCCAAGGCGAACGCCATCCTCAACCGCGCCCCCGCCCCCAAGAAGGCCGAGGCGCCCAAGGCCCCCGTCGCCCCGCAGTACACGAAGGTCTTCGGCGACGCGATGGTCGAGGAGTGCGAGCGCGACGAGCGGGTGGTCGGCATCACCGCCGCGATGAACTCGGGCACCGGGCTGAACATCCTCCAGAAGGCGCGTCCCGACCAGTACTACGACGTGGGCATCGCCGAGCAGCACGCGGTGCTGTTCGCCGCCGGCATGGCGCTGCAGGGCGCGAAGCCGGTCGCCGCCATCTACTCCACCTTCCTGCAGCGCGGCTTCGACCAGATCGTCCACGACGTCTGCCTGCAGAACCTCAACGTGGTCTTCGCCATGGACCGCGCCGGCCTGGTCGGCGACGACGGGCCCACCCACCACGGCGCCTTCGACATCTCCTGGCAGCGCTGCCTGCCCAACATGACCCTGATGGCCCCGCGCGACGAGGCCGAGCTCAAGCACATGCTGCACACCGCGCTGGTGCTCGACGACGGGCCGTTCGCCCTGCGCTACCCGCGCGGCGAGGCCGAGGGCGTGCCGCTGCCCGAGCGTCCCGAGGTGCTGGAGATCGGCCGCGGCGAGGTGCTGCGCGAGGGCTCGCGGGTCGCCTTCCTCGGCTACGGCTACGGCGTGCCGGTCGCGCTGGGCGCCGCGGGGCTGCTCGAGGACGAGCACGGCATCGAGGCCACCGTGGCCGACGCCCGCTTCGCCAAGCCGCTGGACGGCGAGCTGATCGCCCGCCTGGTCGACGAGCACGAGGTGCTGGTGACCGTCGAGGAGAACGTGCTGGCCGGGGGCTTCGGCTCCGCGGTGGTCGAGCACCTGGCCGACCACGACCTGCTGGGCTCCGCGCGCGTGCTGCGCTTCGGCCTGCCCGACCGCTACGTCACCCACGGCAAGCCCACGCTGCTGCGCGAGGAGGTCGGGCTGACCCCCGAGGCGGTGGCCGGCCGGGTGGCCGAGGCCGTGCTCGAGCCCAGCGGCCGCGTCCTCGCCTAGCCGGCGCCCTCCCCGGAATAGAAACGGCCCGCCGAAGCGGGCCGTTTCCGAGGGAGGAGTGATGCGTATGTGATCTATCGGAGGAAGCTTGGGGACCGGCCGGCCGTGTAGCGCGTGATCGCGCTGAGCACCAGCTGGACGAGTCCGGTGGCGAAGAAGAAGGCGGCTGCGGCGGTCTCGCCGTAGACGGCGAAGGCCACGGCGGTGAGGATGAGGCCGGCGGCGAGGCCGGCGTCGTAGACCGCGTGGGCGGAGATGGGGATGGTCCCGCGGCCCTCGGGCGCGGTGCCGGCGAGGCCGAGGCCGATGGCCAGGATGCCCACCACGACGCCGGTCACCACGGCCGGCAGGCTCAGGCCGATCGCGAACGGGCACCGCGAACAGAGCGGAGCCGATTCCGACCAGGAGCCCGGCGCGAAGACCGGGGGAGATGGCGCGGGAGCGTTCACGACAACGAACCTACCCGCGAGTCAACTAACGATGTGTGAGGGCGGTCACAGTCAGGTCGGGGCGGCCGCCGGCCGCTCCCTCACGTAGGCGATCGTGGAGCTGATCACGGCCGCCACCGGGACCGCGATGAAGGCCCCGGCGACCCCGGCGAGGATGCCCCCGGTGGTCACCGACAGCAGGATCGTGACCGGGTGGAGCTTGCACCGCGCGGCCCACCACCAGCGGGTGGACGACGTCGCCGTCGATCTGCTGGATGATGAAGGTGGCCGACCACCATGATCCCCATCTCCAGGGGCCCGAGCGAGACCAGGGCGACCAGCGCGGAGACCAACCCGGCCAAGGTGGCGCCGACCACGGGGATGAAGGCGCCCACGTAGGTCAGGCAGGCCAGCGGGACCACCAGCGGCACGCCCGACCAGCACCAGCACGAGCGATATCAGGGCGGTGTCGCAGGCCGCGACGATCGCCAGGCCGCCCAGGTAGCGCGACAGCGTGTCCCAGCCGCGGTCGCCGATCGCGCGCAGGTCGTTGCGGAAGGGCTCGGAGAAGAAGCTGGTCAGCCAGTGCCACATGTACTCGCCGTCCTTGAGGAAGAAGAAGGTCAGCACCAGCGCCAGCAGCGCCCCGGCGATCAGCTCGCCCACCAGCAGCGCGCCGCTCAGCAGGCGCTTGCCGATGGCGCCGCTGTCGGCGCCGATCTGGTCCTGGGCGCGGTCCACCGCCCGGTCGATGTCGCGGCGGTCGATCTCCAGCGGGCCGCCCTCCAGCGCGTCGGTGACCTCGGTGATGCCGTCGCGCACGCGGTCGTCGAGCTGGCCGAACTCGCCGCCCACCGAGGGGGCGACCACGATGACCAGCGATCGTGATCGGCCGCCACCGCCACGAACAGCGCGGTGAAGGCGGCCATGCCCGGGCCCGAGCCCGCGCTTGCGCAGGAAGCGCGTCGGGGCGGTTCAGCAGCGCGGTCGCGAACAGGGCGATGATCACCGGCAGCACGATCAGCCGGATCTGGGCGAGCGCGTAGAGCACCAGCACCAGCGCCGCGGCCACCAGCAGCAGGCGCCAGGACAGCGCGGCGGCCTCGTCGAGCCAGCGCGGGATGCGCGGGCCGCCGGCGGCGCTGCGGCTCTCGGTCGGGTCGGGCTCCTGAGGCTCGCTCGCTTCCAGGCCCACCGTAACCGGTAATCCGCGTGACACGCCGGATAATCTGCGGCGGTGGCCCGGCGCCGCCTGGACACCCTGTTGGCCGAGCGCGGGCTCTACGAGTCGCGCTCGCGCGCGGCGGCCGCGGTGATGGCCGGCGAGGTCCATCTGGGCGCGACCGCCGCCCCGCCGCCAAGCCCGGCCAGCTGGTCACCGACGACGTCGCCGTGGAGGTCGACGCCCCGCCGCCCTTCGTCAGCCGCGGCGGGGTGAAGCTGGCCAACGCCCTCGACGCCTTCGGCGTGGACCCCGCGGGCGCGACTGCCTGGACGTGGGCGCCTCGACCGGCGGCTTCACCGACTGCCTGCTCCAGCGCGGCGCCGAGCACGTCACCGCGCTCGACGTGGCCTACGGCGAGCTGAGCTGGAAGCTGCGCGAGGACCCGCGGGTGACGGTGGTCGAGCGGCGCAACGCGCGCGAGCTCGCGCCCGGGGAGCTCGACCCGGCGCCCGACCTGATCGTCATCGACGTCTCGTTCATCTCCCTGGCCAAGGTGCTGCCCGCCGTGGTCGGCGCCGCCGCCGGCGCGCTTCGACCTGCTGGCGATGGTCAAGCCGCAGTTCGAGGTCGGCCGCGAGCGAGTGGGCGGGGGAGGGGTGGTCCGCTCGGCCGAGGACCGCCGCGCGGCGCTGGTCGAGGTCGGGCCGCTTCGCGCGCGAGGAGCTGGGGCTGTCGGTGCTCGGTCTACGCCTCCTCGGGGCTGCCGGGGCCGGCGGGCAACCGCGAGAGCTTCGTGTGGCTGGCCGAGCCGGGCCGCGAGGGCGCCGCGGCCGACCTCGAGGACGCCGCCCGGAGGGCCGAGCCGTGAGCGCGCCGAAGGCCATCACCGTCTTCACCCGCCGGGCGCCGGGGCGACCGACGAGGCCGTGCGCCGGCTGGCCGAGCTGTGCGCCGAGGAGGGCGTGCGCCTCCAGGTGCCCGAGGAGGAGGTGGACAAGCACGGCTTCGAGCGAGCTGCCAGGGCGCGGAGCTGGGCACCGACCCCGACGCCGACACCGACCTGGCGCTGGTGCTGGGCGGCGACGGCACCATCCTCTCCGCGCTGCGCCGCTTCGCCGCCCGCGGGTGCCGGTGTTCGCGGTCAACTACGGCGCGATCGGCTTCCTGGCCACGATCGAGAACAACGACTTCGACGACGGCGTGCGCCGCGCGCTGACCGGCGACTTCGAGGAGCTGGCGATCCCGGCCCTGGTCGCCGGCGACGACCAGTGGCTGGCGGTCAACGACTTCTCCTTCCACCGCCGCCAGGACCTGCGCGTGGCCGAGCTGGGCTACTCGGTCCAGGGCACCGAGATCGGGCTGGTGCGCTGCGACGGGCTCGTGGTCTCCACCGCGGCGGGCTCCACCGGCTACAACCTGGCCAACGGCGGGCCCGGTGCTGGCCTGGGGCGTGGAGGGCTACGTGGTCTCCTTCATCGCCCCCCACACGCTCACCGCGCGGGCGCTGGTGGCCGCGCCGGACGACGTGCTGGAGGTCGAGAACCGCTCCACCGAGGAGCCGGTGGACGTGACCACCGACGGCCGGATCGTCTGCACGCTGGAGCCCCAGGAGCGCATGCAGGTGCGCTACCGGCGCGAGGGGGCGCTGCTGGCCCAGCTGCCGGGCTCGAGCTTCTACCGCCGCCTGCGCGACAAGTTCGGCCAGCTGGCGCACTAGAGCGTTACGCCGGGCCCTCTCCGTCGGGGGCCGTTGCTAGAAGCGGGTGCGATGCTCCTCGAGCTCCGCGTCGAGAACCTGCTGCTGATCGAGCGCACCGAGCTGCGCCTCGGCCCCGGCCTGAACGTCATCACGGGCGAGACCGGCGCGGGCAAGACCGTGCTGGCCGGCGCCCTGGACCTGCTGCTGGGCGGCAAGCCGCCGGTGGGCACGGTGCGCCCCGGCGCCGAGCGAGGCCTGGGTGGAGGGCGTGTTCGAGCTGCCGCCGGGCCTCCTGGACGCTCCCGAGCTGGACGACCTGCGCGAGCGGGTGCCCGAGGGCACCGAGGAGATCGTGCTGGGCCGGCGGGTCTCGGCGGGCGGGCGCACGAGCGCGTTCGTGCAGGGCCGCTCGGCCACGGCCGCCGACCTGCGCGAGCTCGGCGGGCGGCTGGTCTCCTTCCTCGGCCAGCACGAGCACCGCCGCCTGACCGTGGCCGCCGCCCAGCTCGAGGTGCTGGACTCCTTCTGCGGGCCCGAGCACCTCGCGCTGCGGGCCGCCTACCTCGAGGCCCACGAGCGGGCACGGGCCTGCCGGCGCGAGCTGGAGGAGCTTCGGGCGCGGGCGGGCGCGCGCGAGCGCGACCTGGACCTGCTGGTGTTCGAGATCGGCGAGATCGAGGAGCTCGAGCCCACCGAGGCCGAGCACGAGTCGCTCGCTGGCCGAGCGCGACCGGCTGCGCCACCTCGAGGCGCTGCGCGCCGCGGCGGGCGGGGCGGCGGAGGCGATGGCGCCCGAGTCGGGCGAGTCCAGCGGCGCGGCGGGCCTCATGGCGCAGGCCGAGGCGCTGGCCGAGGGCCCCGAGGGCGTCGACCCCGCGCTCGACGCGCTGGCCGCCCGGCTGCGCGAGCTGCGCATCGAGGCCGACGACGTGGCCGCCGAGCTGCGCCGCTACGGCGAGGGCCTGGAGGGCGAGCCGGGGCGGCTGGAGGAGGTCGAGGCGCGGCTGGAGGCCTACGACCGCCTGCTGCGAAAGCACGGCGGCTCGGTGGCCAGCGTGCTGGAGCACCACGCGCGCTGCGTGGCCGAGCGCGACCGCCTGGCCGGCGCCGAGGAGGCCGCCGAGGAGCTGCAGGCCGCGCTGGACGAGGCGGCCGAGCGCGAGTCGCGCCTGGCGGGCGAGCTGAGCGAGGCCCGGCGGGCGGCGGTGCCCGGCGCTGGAGGAGCGGGTGCTCGAGGAGCTGGGCCGGCTGGCGCTGGAGGACGCCTCGTTCTCCGCGGAGCTGCGCCCGCGCGGCGAGCTCGGCCCCCAGGGCGCCGAGGGCGTGGAGTTCATGCTGGCCGCCAACCGCGGCGTGCCCGCGGCGCCCCTGCGCGAGGCCGCGTCGGGCGGCGAGCTCTCGCGGGTGATGCTCGCCCTGTTCGGCGTGGCCAGCGCGGGCGGGCCGCAGACGCTGGTCTTCGACGAGGTCGACGCCGGCGTGGGCGGGCCAGACCGCCAACGCGGTCGGCGAGCGGCTTCAGGCGCTGGGGGCCGACCGCCAGGTGCTGTGCATCACCCACCTGCCCCAGGTGGCCGCGCTGGCCGGGCCGCCACTTCCGGATCGAGAAGCACGCCGAGGGCGACCTGGCGCGCACGGAGGTCACCGGGCTCGAGGGCGACGAGGTGGTCGAGGAGCTGTGCCGGATGATGGGCGCCGAGGCCGGCGACGCCGGGGCCCGCCGGCACGCCGAGCGCCTGCTGGCCGCCGCCTGACCGTCAGCGCCGTACCAGCACGACCGGGTCCCAGGGCGGCTGGGGCGGGCTGAGCCGCTCGATCTCGCCTGCGTGACCAGCGCTCGCGGGGCCGCGGACGCGGTAGCTCATGCGGGCGTAGCCGCCGCGGTCCTCGCGGTCGACGAGCGCGAAGCCCGGGGGAGGGGCTCGGCGTGGGCGGCCGCGAGGGGCCCGGGCTGCCGCGCCGGCGCACGCGGCTCGATGACGTCGACGCGGTTGGTGCGCAGCTCGGGCGTCGCCTGGGCGTAGCGCGGGGCGTAGAGCGTGAGCTGCGCGCTGCTGAGGTAGGGCGCGACCACCACCGGCGTCGGCTGCGCTCGAGCGACTCGGCCGCCGCGCGGATGTCGGGGCGCTGGAGCGCGGGGTCGAACCAGGAGGCCACGGAGATGGCCAGGCCCACCGCGCAGGCCGCCACCGCGAACGCCGCCGCCGGGCGGGCAGGGGCGGCGGACAGCAGCGCGCCCAGGCCCGACCGCGAGCACGGGCAGCACGGCGATCGCGTTGCGGGCGATGAGGTAGTGGGCGCCGAGCAGGTCCAGCACGAGCGGCACCGCCACGGCGGCCGCGGCGACCCCCAGCGGCACCCGCGCCGCGCGGACAGGCCTCCCGCCGCGGCCGCGCAGCACGAGGGCCAGCGCGATCGGCGCCCGCCGCCAGCAGCAGCACGAGCACGAGGTTGGAGACCGGGTCGATCTCGCCGACCACGAACTGGGTCGCCGTCTGCCGGGCGCGGGTGGCGAGGCCGGTCTGGCCGATCCAGCCCGTGCGGCCGTCGGCCTGGTCGAGCGCCAGCGGCAGCAGCGCGAGCGGCGGCGAGCACCACCGCCTCCGACCGCCGCCAGCACCGGCCGGGACCGCCGCGGCCGCCACGAGCAGCCACGCGGCCTCGGCGAGCACCAGGAACCCGCGAAGTAGTGCGTGGCCAGCGCCAGGGCCGAGCGACCGCCCAGAGCGCGAGCGGCCCCGCCCCGGGGCGCCGCAGCGCCCGGGCGAAGAGCCAGAACGACAGCGCGCCCAGGAGGGTCAGCAGCGAGTAGGCCCGCGCCTCCAGGCTGTAGAAGACGAGAAAGGGGCTGACCGCCACGAGCGCGGCGGCGATGAGCCCGGCCCGCACCCCGACCAGCTCGCGCCCGGCCAGGTAGGCCACCGGCACCGTGGCCACGCCGGCGAGCACCGACAGCGAGCGCACGCCCGCCTCGCCCAGGCCGAAGACGTTGCCCCAGCCCCACGCCGCCACGTAGTGCAGCGGCGGCGAGGACTCGCTGCGCGGCAGGGTCGCGAGCATGTCGCCCAGGGAGCGGTCGAGGAGGTTGCCCACGCCGTAGGCCTCGTCGAAGGAGAAGGACTGCTCGATGCCGGGCAGGCGCAGCACGAGCCCCAGCAGGGTGAGGGCCCCCACCCAGGTCCAGGCACGCGAAGATCCCCCTTCCTCCGGCATTTGCTCACCGTAGACAGCCGCCGTTCCGCCGCACCCGCGTCTAGACTCGCGGCCCAGAGCAGATGCCACAGGGTTCCTCGCAGACGCGCTTCATCTTCGTCACCGGGGGCGTCGTCTCGGCACTCGGAAAGGGCATCGCCGCCGCCTCCATCGGGCAGCTGCTGGTCAGCCGGGGCCTGACGGTCTCGATCCAGAAGTTCGACCCCTACATCAACGTGGACCCGGGCACGATGAGCCCGTTCCAGCACGGCGAGGTGTTCGTGACCGAGGACGGCGCGGAGACCGACCTCGACCTCGGCCACTACGAGCGCTTCACCGACGTCAACGCCACGCGCGCCTCCAACGCCACGGCCGGCGCGATCTACGACTCGGTCATCCGCCGCGAGCGCCGCGGCGACTACCTGGGCGGCACCGTCCAGGTGATCCCCCACATCACCGACGAGATCAAGCAGCGCATCAAGCGGGTCGCCGAGTCCGAAGAGGTCGACGTGGTGATCACCGAGATCGGCGGCACGGTGGGCGACATCGAGTCGCTGCCCTTCCTGGAGGCGCTGCGCCAGTTCTCGGTGGACGAGGGCCGCGAGCGCTGCATGTTCATCCACCTCACGCTGGTGCCGTTCCTGGGCCACGCCGGCGAGCTGAAGACCAAGCCCACCCAGCACTCGGTGCAGGAGCTGCGCCGCATCGGCATCCAGCCCGACATGGTCATGTGCCGCTGCGAGGAGCCGCTGGACCGCGACATCCGCAGCAAGATCGCCCTGTTCGCGAACCTGCCGGTGGACTCGGTCATCTCGGCCCGCGACGTCGAGCTCGATCTACCGCGTGCCGCTCGAGTTCCAGGGCGAGGGCGTCGACGACCGGATCCTCGACCACTTCGGCATCTCGGCCGGCCCGCCCAACCTCGACGAGTGGAAGGCGCTGGTCGATCGCCACGCCACCGCCGACACCCCGGTGCGGATCGGCCTGGTGGGCAAGTACACGCGGCTCGAGGACGCCTACCTGTCGGTGATCGAGGCCCTCAACCACGCCGGCATCCACCACGGGGCCAAGGTCGAGGTCACCTGGATCGACTCCGAGCGCTTCGACGACGGCGGAGCTCGAGGCGTGCGACGGCGATCCTGATCCCCGGCGGCTTCGGCGTCCGCGGCATCGAGGGCAAGATCCGCGCCAGCCGCTTCGCCCGCGAGGAGCACGTGCCCTACCTGGGGATCTGCCTCGGCATGCAGATCGCGGTGGCCGACTTCGCCCGCCACGTGGTGGGCATGGAGGGCGCCAACTCCACCGAGTTCGACCCCGAGACGCCCAACCCGGTGATCGACCTCCTGCCCGAGCAGAAGGAGGTGCGCGACATGGGCGGCACGATGCGCCTGGGCGCCGACCCGGTGAAGCTGCACGACGGCACCCGCGCCCGCGAGGTCTACGGCGAGGCGGTCATCTACGAGCGCCACCGCCACCGCTACGAGGTCAACAACCACCTGCGCAAGCGCCTGGAGCACGCCGGCCTGGTCTGCTCGGGCACGTCGCCCGACGAGCGCCTGGTCGAGGTCGTCGAGCTGCCCGAGCACCCCTTCTTCGTCGCCTCGCAGTTCCACCCCGAGTTCAAGTCGCGCCCGCTGCGCCCGCAGCCGCTGTTCCGCGAGTTCGTGGGCGCCGCGGTGGAGCGCGCCCGCGGCAGGGTCCCCGAGGGCGAGCCCTCGGTCCGCGCGCAGTAGGTGCGCGAGCACCCCATCGCGAGCACAGGCGGCTGCTCGCGGACTTCACCCGGTTCTGCGAGATAGAGAGCCCCTCGGGCCACGAGCGCCCGATGGCCGACGCCCTGCTCGCCGACCTTCGGGAGCTGGGCCTGGAGCCCGAGGAGGACGACACCGGCCCGGTGACCGGCTCGGACGCCGGCAACGTGTTCGCCCGGCTGCCGGGCGAGTTCGAGCGCACCGTGCTGCTGTGCGCGCACATGGACACCGTCCCGCTGGGCGGGCCGGTGGAGGTGGTCGAGGAGGACGGCGTGCTGCGCAACCGCCACCACGCCGTGCTGGGCGCCGACAACAAGGCCGCGATGACCACGATCCTGGGCGCGCTGCGCCGACTGCTGGAGACCGGCAGCCCGGTGGGGGTGGAGCTGCTGTTCACCACCCACGAGGAGGACGGGCTGCTGGGCGCCCACGCCTTCGACCGCTCGCGGCTGAGGGCCGAGATGGGCTTCGTGTTCGACCACGCGACCCCGATCGGCGAGGTGATCGTGGCCGCGCCCACCTACCAGAAGGTCGAGGCGCGCTTCCGCGGCGTGGCCGCCCACGCCGGCATCCGGCCCGAGGACGGCAAGAGCGCCATCGAGGCGGCGGCCCGCTTCGTCGACCGGCTGCGCTCGGTCGCCTCGACGACGAGACCACCGCCAACGCCGGCCGGATCGAGGGCGGCGGAGCGACCAACGTCGTGCCCGACAGCTGCCTGGTCGAGCTGGAGGCGCGCTCGATCGACCACGACCGCGTGTCGGAGGTGGTGACGGGGATGGTCGACGCCGCCACCGAGGCCGCCAGCGACCTGGACTGCGACGTCGAGACCACGGTCGAGGAGCTCTTCCGCGGCTTCCGGCTGCGGCGCACCTCGCCGCCGGTCGAGATCGCGATGCGGGCGCTGGGGCCCGAGCCAAGCCGGTCACCACCGGCGGCGGCAGCGACGCCAACGCGCTGATCGCCGCCGGCCTGCCCGACCGCCAACGTGGCCAACGGGACCGAGCGCAACCACCGGCCCGACGAGTCGGTCACGGTTCAGGCGCTGGAGCGAATGCTGCATCGTGACCCTGGCGATCGTGAGAGAGGCGGGCCGGTGAGCTTCGAGAAGATCGGCAGCGAGGAGGTCTGGAGCGGCAAGATCGCCACCGTGCGGGTGGACCGCGTCCGCTTCGACGACGGCGAGGAGGCCGACCGCGAGGTGGTCGCCCATCCCGGCGCGGTGGGCGTCGTCGCCCACGACGGCGAGCGCCTGTACCTCGTGCGCCAGCCGCGGGAGGCGGTCGACGAGCAGGCCCTGCTCGAGCTGCCGGCCGGCAAGCTGGAGGACGAGGAGCCGCTGGAGACGGCCAAGCGCGAGCTGGCCGAGGAGATCGGCAAGGGGGCCGAGACCTGGGAGCACCTGACCTCCTTCTGGACCTCGCCCGGGTTCGCCGACGAGGAGTGCCACCTGTACCTGGCGACCGACCTCTACGACCACTCCGAGGAGGCCGACGAGGACGAGCGGATCGAGATCGTGACCGTGCCGCTGGACGAGCTGGGACAGACCATCGAGGAGTGCCGCGACTCCAAGACGCTGGTCGGCCTGCTGTGGTTTGAGCGAAGCCGTGCATAGGGGAGGGGGCCCGGCGGGACGGGCGAAATCGGGCACATGGCAACTCTCGAGCGTCCGCCTGTGCCCCGCAATGGGGTGCTTGCCAGCCGCCCCTACGAGCACCTGGTGCTGGACTTCCTCGCCTACCTCGAGTTCGAGCGCGGCCTGTCGCGCAACACCCTGGAGGCCTACCGCGGCGACCTGCTGCAGTTCGGCCGCCACCTGGAGGCGCACCACCTCGACGCGCTGACCGTCGGGCCGCCGGAGGTCTCGGACTTCCTGTCCGCGCTGGCGGCGGGCAACGGCAAGCCCGCCTCGCCGGCGACGCTGCACCGCAAGGCCGCCTGCCTGCGGTCCTTCTACCGCCACCTGCTGCGCGAGGAGGTGCGCACCGACGACCCCACGGTCGCGCTCAGCTCACCCCGGCGCGGCAAGCGGCTGCCCCAGGTGCTCACCCGCGGCGAGGTGGCCAAGCTGCTCGACCAGCCGCGCGGCACCGAGCCCACGGCGCTGCGCGACCGCGCGCTGCTGGAGCTGATGTACGCCTCGGGTCTGCGCGCCTCGGAGGCGATCACGCTGGGCGTAGGCGACCTCGATCTCGACGAGGGCGTGCTGCGCGCCCGCGGCAAGGGCTCGAAGGAGCGGGTGGTTCCGGTGGGTGCCACCGCGGTGCGCGCGGTGCGGGCCTACATGGAGCGCGGCCGGCCCGCGCTGACCCGCGGCGCGCGGCTACCGGAGCTGTTCGTGAACTTCCGCGGCGGGGCGCTGACGCGCCAGGGGCTGTACAAGATCGTCCGCCGCCACGCGGAGGCGGCCGGGCTCGCGGACCGAATGAGCCCCCACACCCTCCGGCACACCTTCGCCACCCACCTGCTGGCGGGTGGGTGCGACCTGCGATCGGTCCAGGAGATGCTCGGCCACGCCGACGTCGCGACCACGCAGCTCTACACCCATCTGTCCAGCGCACGCCTGAAGGACGTCTACTTCAAGGCTCACCCCCGGGCCACCGGCTGATAGAAGAGGGCGGGTGCTCGCCCGCGCCCTCGCGCTCGCCGCCGTGCCCCTGGCCTGCCTGCTCGCCGCCTGCGGCGCCGAGCAGACCGTGCTGCCCGATCCGAACGCGGCGCCCACCGGCGCGGTCCAGAAGCTTCGCTTCCCGCGCGTGGGGATGAGCGTCGAGGTGCGCCGCCCACTGCGGGTCATCCGCCGCCGGCCCCCCGAGGTGTTCCGGTTCGCGATGCCTTCGGGCGCGGTGGTGTCGGCTCTCGCCTACCGGCGCGAGGAGCCCGTGCCGCGCACCGCCGCGCAACTGCGCGACGCCCGCCGGCGCCTGCTGAGCGCCACCCGCCGGCGCGACCCGACGTTCCTGTTGGAGGTCTCGCGCGTGCTGCGGGTCGGCGGTGTCCCAGGGGTGGAGATCACCGGCACGCAGTCGCTGTCCGGTGGCCGCCTGGACACCCGCAGCGTCCACCTGTTCAAGGGAAGCGCGGAGTACGTCTTCGAGCTGATCGCCACGCGCAGGGACTTCGCCAAGGCGGACCGCGCGGTGTTCAGCCCGATGCTGCGGACGGTGCGCGTCACCGGCCGCGTCCGGGCCTGATGCCCGAGCTGCCCGAGGTCGAGACGATCAGGCGCCAGCTGGCGCCCGCCCTGGAGGGCAGGGTCCTGCGCCGGCTGGAGGTGCTCGACCCGCGCTGGTGCGACCCCGCGCCGCCCGAGGAGCTGGCCGCCGCGACGGAGGGCCGGACCGTGGAGGCGGTGACCCGCCGCGGCAAGTACCTCACGCTGGGGCTGACGGACGAGGTCTACGTGGTGATGCACCTGCGGATGACCGGCAACCTGCTGCTGGTTCGGCCCGAGGAGGACGACCCCGGCCGGCGCCACCTGCGGGTGCGGTTCGAGATCGGCGAGGAGCGGCTGCTGTTCGTCGACCAGCGCCGGTTCGGCACGGGCGTGGTACTGCTGGGCGCCGACGCCCGCGACGAGTACTTCGCCTCGCGGCTGGGCGTGGAGCCGCTGAGCCCCGACTTCACGGCCGACGCCCTGCGGCTGCTGGCCATGGGCCGCCGTGCGCCGGTGAAGGCGTTCCTGTTGACCCAGGAGCGTATCGCGGGGGTGGGCAACATCTACGCCGACGAGGCGCTCTACCGCGCCCGCATCCACCCGCTGCGGCCGGTGGGAACGCTGCGCCGGCCCCAGATCGGCGACCTGCGCGACGCCGTGGTGGCCTCCCTGGAGGCGGGCATCGACGCCCGCGGGGCGACCATCGACGACTTCCGCCAGTCCGACGGCGCCCGCGGCTCCTTCCAGGACCGGTTCATGGTCCACCTGCGTGAGGGCGAGCCTTGCGAGCGCTGCGGCACGACGATCGTCAAGCTCCGCGCGGCCGGCCGGGGCACCTACGTGTGCCCACGCTGCCAGCGAGCGCCCCGGGCCCCCCGCGCGCCGCGGGGCGCCCGCCGCGTCTGACCGCGGAGGCGCTGGCGATATTCGGCAACCCCTTTGCACGAGGTGCAAGCGCTTGTCCGCTGGGCACGCGAGTTGCAGAAAACGGCAGCGGGCGCGCGCCCGGGTCCGCCGGGTCCGCCGGGTCCGCCGGGGCCGCCGGGTCCGCCGGGTCCGCCGGGTCCGAGAAGCCGGGCGGACAGCGGGCATCCCTCTGAAAAGCCCTCAGCCGCCTGAGCGTTTTCGGAGCGGTGCGCGCCGACGCGCGGGCTGAGGATGGCGGCGAGCTACCGCTAGGCGGCCAGCAGGTCGCCGAGCATGCCGTCGCGGTCGGCCTCGAGGAGCTCGCGGAAGCCGCCGATGGAGCGCTTTCCGATCAGCACCTGGGGGAAGGTCATCTGGCCCGTGATGGCCACCAAATCGGCCCGGCCCTCGGGGTCCTTGGCCAGGTTGACCTCTTCGAAGGAGATGCCCCGCGACTCCAGGAGCGCCTTCGCCTGGCGGCAGAAGCCGCACGGCTCGGTGGTGTAGACGGTGACCCCGCTCTCGTCCGCCATGGACCTCAAAGTTTATGAAGTGCCCGGAACGTTCAAGACCGAAGCCGTGGTGCTGCGCTCGATTCGATTCGGCGAGGCCGACCGTGTTCTGCACCTCTACAGCCCCGATCGCGGCCGGGTCGGCGCGGTGGCCAAGGGGGTGCGCCGGGTCAAGTCGCGGCTGGGGGGCCGGCTCGAGCCGCTCGCGCGCGTGAACCTCGTCCTGCACGAGGGGCGCGGGGACCTGTGCACGGTCAGCGCCGCCGACACCGTGCACGCCCACCCGGCCCTGCGCGAGCGGCGCGGCTCGCTGGAGCGCGCCACGCAGGCCTGCGAGTCGGTGCTGCGGCTGCTCGACTCCAGCGAGGCCAACCGGCCCGCCTTCAACCTGCTGGCCAACCAGCTGTCGGTGCTGGACTCCGATCCGGAGGCGGCCAACCGCGCCCAGGCGCTGGCCTTCCGCGCCAAGCTGCTGCTCGCCGCCGGCTTCGCGCCCGAGCTGGCCGGCTGTGCCTCCTGCGGGGAGCGCGAGCACCTGGGGAGCTTCTCGCCCAGCGCGGGCGGCGTGGTCTGCTCGGGCTGCGAGGCCGGCTCGTTCCCCTTCGAGGAGGCCGCGCACCGGTTCCTGGTCGAGGCGCTGGCTCGCCCGCTGGCCGAGGCCCCCGAGGCCGCCGACCGGGCGCTCGGCCAGGCCGACCGCGCCCTGGCCGAGACCGCCGAGCACCACGCGCACGTAAGCCTGCGGAGGCTCCCGGCCTAGACTCCGGTTCTTGGAGGCCAAGCTCGTCTACGACTTCGAGGAGGGGTCGCGCGACATGCGCGAGCTGCTCGGGGGCAAGGGCGCGAACGTGGCGGAGATGACCCGCGTCCTGGGGGCCGAGCGGGTCCCCGCGGGCTTCACGATCACCACCGAGGCGTGCGTCGAGTACCTGAAGAGCGGTGAGGTCCCCGATCTCGCCGAGCCGCTCGAGCGGCTGGAGAGAAAGGCGGGCAAGCGGCTGGGCGACCTGCTGGTCTCGGTCCGCTCGGGCGCCCGGGATTCCATGCCCGGAATGCTCGACTCGATCCTGAACCTGGGGCTGAACGACGACACCGTCGAGCGCCTGGCTCAGGCCACGGGCAACGAGCGCTTCGCCTGGGACTCCTATCGGCGCTTCGTGCAGATGTTCGGCAACGTGGCCAAGGGCGTGCCCGGCGAGCTCATCGAGCAGCTGATCGCCGAGCGAAAGCGCGCGGCGGGCGTGAAGCTCGACACCGAGCTCGGCGTGGCCGACCTGCAGCGGCTGACCGCAGAGCTCAAGGAGCTGTACGACTTTCCCGAGCACCCGCTGGAGCAGCTCGAAGCCGCGGTGCGGGCGGTGTTCGACTCCTGGAAGGGCGAGCGCGCGGTGGCCTACCGGCGCTTGAACCGCATCCCCGACAGCTGGGGCACCGCGGTGAACGTGCAGCAGATGGTGTTCGGGAACAAGGGGGAGACCTCGTGCTCGGGGGTCGCCTTCTCGCGCGACGAGCTGACCGGCGCACGCGACCCCTCGGGCGACTTCCTGGTCGATGCGCAGGGCGAGGACGTCGTGTCAGGCGTGCGCACGCCGAACGACCTGTCCGAGATGAAGCAGGTCATGCCCGAGGCCCACGCGGAGCTGATGGACATCCTCAGCCGAGCTCGAGCGCCACTACGGGGACATGCAGGACACCGAGTTCACGGTGGAGGAGGGGCGCCTCTACATGCTGCAGACGCGCAACGCCAAGCGCCCCGCGCAGGCCGCGGTGCGCTTCGCCGTCGACGCCGTCGAGGAGGGCCTGCTCACCCGCGAGCAGGCGCTGCTGACCATCGACCCCGCCTCTCTGGAGGCGCTGCTGCACCCGACCTTCAGCCCCGAGGCGGACTACGACGTATTGGTGCGCGGCGTGAACGCCTCGCCGGGCGCGGCCAAGGGCGCGATCGTCTTCACCGCCCGCGCCGCCGTCGAGAGCGACCGCGACGTCGTGCTCGTGCGGCCCTTCACCGAGGCCGACGACATCGCGGGCTTCGACGCGGCAAAGGGCATCCTGACCAGCGAGGGCGGCAAGGCCAGCCACGCCGCCCTGGTGGCCCGGGGCATGGGTCGGCCGGCCGTGTGCGGCGCGTCGGACCTCGACATCGACCTGGCGTCGAAGGAGATGCGCGTCGACGGCACCGTGCTGCGCGAGGGGGACTTGATCGCCCTCGACGGGACTTCAGGGATCGTGACCACTGCCGACGTCCCGCTGGTCGATCCCGAGATGGACGACGCCTTCCAGCAGGTGCTCGCCTGGAGCGACGATCTCCGCCGCCTCGGTGTGCGGACGAACGCCGACACCCCCGAAGAGGCGGTCAAGGCGCGCGAGCTCGGGGCGGAGGGCATCGGCCTGTGCCGGACCGAGCACATGTTCATGGCCGCGGACCGTCAGCCCCTGATGCGGGCGATGATCATGGCCGACGGGCAGGAGGAGCGACAGCTGGCGCTGGACGAGCTCCTGCCGATGCAGCAGGCGGACTTCGAGGGGTTGTTCGAGGCGATGGCCGGCCTGCCGGTGTGCATCCGGCTGCTCGACCCGCCGCTGCACGAGTTCCTGCCGCACCCCGAGGAGCTGGAGGGCGCCGAGCGCGAGCGGGCCGAGGCGCTGCACGAGACGAACCCGATGCTCGGCACGCGCGGGTGCCGGCTGCACATCCTCTACCCCGAGATCCCGCGGATGCAGGTCCGGGCCATCGTCCGGGCGGCGCAATCGGCGGAGGCGGAGGTCGAGGTGATGATCCCGTTGGTCGCCTACGAGGCCGAGCTCGAGCTGCTGCGCGCGATCGTCGAGGAGGAGGCGGGGGAGGGGGTGAGCATCGGGACCATGATCGAGCTGCCCCGGGCGTGCTTCATCGCCGATCGCATCGCCGACCACGCCGACTTCTTCTCCTTCGGCACCAACGACCTGACGCAGACCGCGCTGGGCTTCTCGCGGGACGACGTGGAGGGCAGGTTCCTGGCCAAGTACATCGACCGCGGGATCGTGGACCGGTCGCCGTTCGAGACGCTCGACACGGCGGGGGTCGGCTGGCTGGTGCGGCTGGCGTCGTGGACCGGCCGCGAGCGCAAGCCCGACCTCAAGCTCGGCGTCTGCGGCGAGCACGGCGGCGACCCCGACTCGGTGGCGTTCTTCGATCTGGCGGGTGTCGACTACGTCAGCTGCTCGCCTTACCGTGTCCCCATAGCCCGCGTGGCGGCGGCTCAGGCCGCAATACGCGGGGTTTCCGATTCCGGGGAATCTTCCGGGGCCTGACAAGATCGAACAGTGGCATCGGTCAGCACCATCTACGAGCCCAGGCGAGCCCGTCCGGAGACCGAATCGCCTCACCGGCGGCCCTTCGTGCGCGACCGCGACCGGATCGTCCACTCGAAGGCCTTCCGCCGCCTCAAGCACAAGACGCAGGTCTTCATCGCCCCAGAGGGGGACCACTACCGGACCCGCCTCACCCACACGCTCGAGGCCTGCGGCATCGCCCGCAACGTGGCCCGTGCCCTCGACCTGGACGAGGACCTCACCGAGGCGATCTCCCTCGGCCACGACCTCGGCCACCCGCCCTTCGGCCACATCGGCGAGCACGTGCTGGACGAGTGCGTGCAGGATCGCTACGGGCGGCGGTTCAGGCACAACGAGCATTCGCTGCGGGTGGTGGACGTGCTGGAGGACCTCAACCTGACCGAGCAGGTGCGCGACGGGATCCTCCGCCACACCGGCCCCGAGCCGTCGGCCACGCCGGAGGGGCGGGTGGTCCGGGTAGTGGACCGCATCGCCTACATCAACCACGACATCGACGACGCCCTGCGCGCCGGCGTGCTTGCCTTCGAGGACCTACCGCCCGCGGAGATCGCGGTGCTGGGGAGCACGGGCTCGGAGCGGATCGAGACGCTGGTCGTCGACCTGCTGGAGCGCTCGGCCGAGGCCGGCGACATCGTCCAGGGCGAGGACGTCGGCGGCGCGATGCTGCGCCTGCGCGAGTTCATGTTCGAGCGGGTCTACCTCGGCGCCGACGCCCAGCGTGAGAAGGCGCGCGTGGAGCGGATGCTGCGCGCCCTGTTCGCCCACTACGCCGAGACCGCCGAGGACCCCCAACTCGTGATCGACTGGCTGGCCGGCATGACCGACCGCTACGCCGTGCGCACGTTCTCCGACCTGTCGGTACCGCAGGGGTTCTGAGCGTGTACACGCGCGACAGCGTCGACCGGGTCAAGGACGCCGTGGACATGGCGGACCTGGTGGGGGCGAAGACCGAGCTGCGCCGCCAGGGGGTGAGCCTCGTCGGCCTGTGCCCCTTCCACGAGGAGCGCACGCCGTCGTTCTCGATCAACGCCGAGAAGAAGGTCTACTACTGCTTCGGCTGCGAGGCGTCCGGAGACGCGCTCGGCTTCGTGATGGAGACCGAGGCGCTGGACTTCGCCGGCGCGCTCGAGCTGCTGGCCGACCGCTACGGCGTGGAGCTGCAGCGCGAGAGCGAGGACCCCGACGCCGAGCGCCGCCGCCGGCGGCGCGAGCGGCTGCTGGCGCTGCTCGAGCGTGCGTCGAAGTTCTACGCCGCCTACCTGTGGAAGGCCGACGAGGCGGCCGCGTCCCGCGAGTACCTGCTCGGCCGCGGCCTGAGCGAGGAGACCCTGCGCGAGTTCGGCGTGGGCTACGCGCCCAGCGGCTGGGACCGCCTGACCGCCGCCGCCAAGCGCGACGGCTTCACCGACGACGAGCTGCTGGCCGCCGGCCTCTCCCAGCGCCGGCGCGAGGGCAGCGGGCTGATCGACCGCTTCCGCGCGCGGATCACGTTCCCCCTCACCAACACCCGCGGACGCGTGTCCGGCTTCGGGGCCCGCGCCACGACCGGCGAGCAGCGGCCCAAGTACCTCAACACGTCCGAGGGAGAGGTCTTTCACAAAGGCGAGCAGCTGTTCCGGCTCGACCTGGCCCGCAAGCCGGCCGCCAAGTCGGGGCGCCTGGTGGTGGTCGAGGGCTACACCGACGTGCTGGCGCTGCACCAGGCGGGCATCCCCGAGGCGGTGGCGATCATGGGCACGGCGCTCACGGGCGAGCAGCTGACCGCGTTCGGGCGCACGGCGCCGACGGTGGTCGTGGCACTCGATGCGGACAGCTCGGGGCAGGCGGCCATGTCGCGCGCGGCGCAGGAGGCCGAGAAGGCCGACGTGTCGCTGCGGGTGGTCGAGCTGCCCCAGGGGCGCGATCCCGCCGACCTGCTCGAGCAGGAGGGCCCGGAAGCGCTGGCCGCCCGCTTCGACCAGACCCTCCCGGCGCTTGAGTTCGAAGTGCGGCGGGTAATCTCGTCACAACAGCTCGGGACGCCGGCAGGGGTTGATCGCGCACTTGAGATGGTCCGTCCGCTGATAGCGGCTGCGCCGAACCAGAGCATGACCCGCGATCATCTCGTCAGATATGTGTCCGACCGCTTGGACGTCCCCGTGCAGTACGTGACCGCCCAGCTGACAGCGACACCCGCGCCCACCCGCACGCCTCCGAGGCCCGCACCTGCGCGGGCGCCCAGCGAGCTTGCCCCGGTCAACGAGCGCGCCTTCCTGACGCATTGCCTCGCGGCGAAGGCCATGGGCAGGCCGTTCCTCGAGAAGCTGCGGGACGGGCACCTGACCTCCGACGTCGCCCGCCGCGCACGCGACCACCTGCTCGGCCACTTCGACGATCCGCTCGGCACGCTCTCCGACGACGACCCCGACCTCAAGGCGCTGGTCACGCGGCTGTACATGGCCGCCGAGGCGGTCGGTGAGTACAACGAGATCGGCCTGCACCGCGACCTGCTCGACCTCGAGCAGCGTCGCCTGGAGCGCGAGATCAAGCAGGCGCGCCTGGGGCGGGACTCCGCCCGCGCGGGCGAGCTGGCCCGGGCCAAGCACGCGCTGCGGCAGGAGCTCGACTCGGTTGCGGGAGAGACATCGTGAGCGCCGAGGAGCCCGCCCGGGAGGAGGTCACCCGGGACGAGGCCGAGCTGGAGGCCGCGCGCGATGAGGAGGCGCCGCGCCTCCGGCGGCCCCGACGCGTACGACCTCTTCAACGAGGGCGGCGTCGTAACCGCCGGCGTCCCCGCCGCGCCGCCCGAGCAGGGCTCCGAGGACGCGGTTCGCCTCTACCTCAAGAAGATCGGCCAGGTCCGCCTGCTGACCCGCGAGGACGAGGTGCGCCTCGCACGCCGCGTCGAGCAGAACGACATGTCGGCCAAGAACGCGATGATCGAGGCCAACCTGCGGCTGGTGGTCTCGATCGCCAAGCGCTACTCCAACCGCGGGCTGACCCTGCTGGACCTGATCCAGGAGGGCAACATGGGGCTGATCCGCGCGGTGGAGAAGTTCGACTGGCGCCGCGGCTTCAAGTTCTCCACCTACGCGACGTGGTGGATCCGTCAGGCGATCACCCGCGCGCTGGCCGACCAGTCGCGCACCATCCGCATCCCCGTCCACATGGTCGAGCGGATGAACAAGGTGGCCCGCGCCCGCCGCTCGCTGAACCAGAAGCTGGGCCGCGAGCCCACGCCGGAGGAGATCGGCGAGGTGGTGGAGATGCCGGCGACCAAGATCGAGCAGATCCTCAAGCTCGGCCAGGAGCCGATATCGCTCGAGGCACCGGTCGGCGCCGGCGAGGGCGACGCCAGCTTCGGCGACTTCATCGAGGACGACGCCTTCGATCGCCCCCACGAGCAGGTCTCCAAGGCGATCCGCGACGCCGACCTCGAGCGCATTCTCGATCAGCTGCCGTGGCGCGAGCGCCGCGTGCTCGAGCTGCGGTATGGGCTGGCGGAGGAGGACCCCCGCACGCTGGAGGACATCGGCCGCGAGGTGGGCGTGACCCGCGAGCGGGTGCGCCAGATCGAGGCCAAGACGCTGGCGATGCTCAAGCACTCGGGCCACGCCGAGCGGCTCGAGGGAACCACGCACGACGAGATCTAGGCGCCGGCGGCGCTACCTTTGCACCCCGCGGTCCGGGGTAGCTCAATCGGCAGAGCGATCGGCTGTTAACCGATAGGTTGTGGGTTCGAGTCCCACCCCCGGAGCTCCTCAGGCGACGAAGCGCTCCAGCTCGTCCGCCGCGATCGCCCGGCCATCGTGCTCCTCGGCCCACTCGGCCAGGTCGCGCGCCCGCTCCGAGTAGGAGGGATCGGCCAGGACCTTGCGCGCAGCCAGCCGGATCCCGCGCGCGGTGGCCAGCCGGCGCGGCAGCGAGACGCCCGCTCCGGCCCACGCCACGCGGGCGGCGTTCTCGGCCATGTCGCCCTCGGCCGGGCAGGCGATCAGCGGCACGCCGCTGGCCAGCGCCCGGCACACGGTCCCGTGGCCGGCGTGGCAGACGACGAGGTCGCAGCGCGGCATGGTGCGGGCGTAGGAGAGCCAGTCGACCAGCCTCGCGTTGGGCGGCACGACCGGCCGCTCGTAGCCGCCGCGGCGGTTGGTGGTGGCGATGACGCGCACCGGCTCGTCGGCCAGCGCCTCCAGGGCGGCGCGCAGCACGCGGCCGTCGGGGTCCTGGGAGGTGGAGGGCGCGACGAGCACGAGCGGGTCGTCGCCCGGCGGCAGCTCCACCTCGTCGTAGGGCTGCTCCCACAGCAGCGGCCCGGTCACGCGCATGTAGGGCTCCCAGCCGCTGCGCGGGTACTCGAGCTGCGGGAAGGTGGCGATGAGGCTGAGCTGGTGCGAGATGCCGCCGTGCGACCAGGGCAGCGGGTCCAGGCCCACCCGCACCCGGGCGCCGTTGAGCTCCTCGCGCCCCTGCTCCTCGCCCTTGCGAAGCAGAGGCAGCGGCAGCGACCACAGCCTGCGGCCGACGGGCGTTCGGGGCAGGCGGGCGCCGGTGGAGTAGGGCGGCGCTCCCGGCTCGGCGACGGGGAGGACGTGGGGGATCAGGGTCGCCCACCGCCGCCCCGCCTTCTGCGCGGCCAGCCCCTCGGCCGTGGTCAGGATGTCCACCACCACGGCGTCGGGGTCGATCTGCTCGATCAGTGGCAGGGTGGCCTCCGCCCCCGCCACCGCGGCCTGGTAGGGCTTCAGCGGCCGCTCGCCGAGCTGGGGGAAGACCTTGTACTCGGGCGCCGGCCTCGAAGCGCATGCCCTCGGCCTCGGCCGGCTCGCGCCAGCGGTCCCAGCTCTGCAGGCAGACCGAGTGGCCCCGGCGCGCGAGCTCGCCGCCCAGCGCGATCGCCGGGAAGACGTGCCCGGGGTCTCCGAAGGCGGCGAGGAGGAAGCGGCTCAGACGAGCTCCGCGAGCTCGCGGACGATCCGCAGGCGCTCCTCGGGCTCGAAGGCCATTGGCGAGATCATGAGCGTCCCGACTCCCGCTTCGCGGTAGACCTCGATCCTCTCCTTCACCCGGTCGCGCGGGCCGCAGATCGAGGTCATGTCGATCAGCTCGGGCGGCAGCGCGGCCGCGGCCTCGTCCTTCTTGCCGTCCAGATAGAGGTTCTGTACCTCATCCGCGGCCTCCTCGAACCCATATCGGCGGACGAGGGCGTTGTAGAAGTTCTTATCTCTCGAGCCCATCCCGCCGATGTAGAGGGCGAGTATGGGACGCATCACGTCACGGGCGCGGTCCAGGTCGTCGTCGATGGCGACGTTGACCATGGGCGCGATGTCGAAGCCGTTCAGCGACTTGCCCGCTTTGTCGGCCCCCTCCTGGAGCAGCTTCCTGGCGTCGCCCACGTGCTCGGGGGAGAAGAAGGTCGGGATCCATCCGTCGGCGATCTCGCCTGTCAGCGTCGTGTTCTTCGGCCCGATGGCGGCGATGTAGATGGGCATCCGCTCTTGAACGGTGCCGATCATCAGATGCAGGGCCTTGCCGGGCCCGCCGGGGATGGGCAGGACGTAGGTGTCGCCCTGGTACTCCAGCTTCTCCCGCGCGAGCGCCATGCGCAGGATCTCCACGTATTCGCGGGTGCGCTTGAGCTGCCGGGCGAACGGCTGCCCGTGCCAGCCTTCGGCCACCTGCGGACCGGAGGACCCGAGGCCCAGGATCATGCGGCCGCCCGAGAGCTGGTCGATCGTCGCCGCGGTCATCGCGGTCATGGCCGGCGTGCGGCCCGGCATCTGGAAGATCGCCGATCCGAGGCGGATCTTCTCCGTCTGCCCCGCGATCCAGGCCAGCACGGTGGCGGTGTCCGACCCGTAGGCCTCTGCCGCCCACACCGAGTCGAAGCCGACGGACTCGGCCTCCTTGACCAGCGCGAGCTGCTGCTCGGACGTGAGGCCCAGGCCCCAATAGCCAACGTGAAGGCCTAGTCGCAATGCAATTCTCCTTTCGTGGCGCAGGGGACACCTTGAAGTCTCCGACGGGCGGATTTAGCCTCCTGCGAACCCGGTCGAGCGCCGAGGATCCTATGAGAACGCGTCGCCGCCCCGCCCGACAGCTCCGAACCGCCATCGACTGCCTGCCGCTGGACACGCGGCGGGCGATGCTCGACGGCATGGACGCCAACCGCATCATCGTCGGCGCCTACACCGACCGCGAGGGCGGCGTGTGCCCGATGCTGGCGGCGCACCGCCACGGCGGCCGCACGGCTCTCGCCAGCTTCGCCCGCGCGTGGGACCGCTACACCGGCGCCGGAAACGGCCCGCGCCCGGCCAACGACCGCGAGCTCCGCACGCTGCGGACCATGCTCGAGGCCAGCATCACCATCGAGTCCGGCGTCAACCAGACGGAGCTGGGCCAGGCGATCGCGGAGTACCGGATGTCCCGCGAGTTCCAGGAGCGCCCGCAGCCCGAGCCCGAGCGCGAGAAGCGCGACACGGGCGAGCGCGACCGCACCAAGGAGCTCAAGAAGGAGGGCGGCTGGTCGTGGCTGCGGCCCTTCCGCCGCCTGGACGAGTACGAGCGGGCCCTCGCCGAGCTCGAGGCGGCCGAGGCCGCCAAGAGCGAGCGCGAGCGGGGCCGCGAGCTCACTACATCTGGTCGCTAGGCCTCACGAACTGGATCTCCGGCACGATGCACGCCGGGGAGGTGTTCAGCAGGTAGCGGACCGCCTCGGCGATGTCCGAGGGCTGGATCATCTCGTCCTTGGAGACCTGCTCCTGGACCCAGTCGGTCATCGGCGTGTCGACGAAGCCGGGGCACAGGGCGGTGACCTTGACGCCGTCGGCGGCGAGCTCCTTGTGCATGGCCTGGCTCAGGCCCACCACGCCGAACTTGGTCGCCGAGTAGGCGGCCAGCCAGCCCTGGCCGAACTTGCCGGCGATCGAGGCGGTGTTGATCACCAGCGCGCGCGAGTGCTCCTTGCCCGCCTCCTTGAGCATGGGGATCGTCTCGCGGCTCATCAGGTAGACGGCGCGCAGGTTCACGTCCAGCTGCATGTCCAGCTTCTTGGTCTCGGCCTCGTGGATGGCCCCGCCGATGCCGACGCCCGCGTTGTTCATCAGGACGTCCAGGCGCCCGAAGCGCTCGCGGTGGGACTCCGCGATCGCCTTGATGTCGTCCTCGTTGGCCATGTTGGCCGGCACGGAGTTGACGTCGAGGCCCTCGCCGCGCAGGCTCTCGGCGGCCTCCTCGAGCTTGTCGGGACGGCGGGCCGAGAGGGTGATCCCGAAGCCCTCCTCGCCGAGCATTCGGGCGACGGCGAGGCCGATGCCGCTTGAACCACCGGTGATTAGCGCTGCGCGATCTGCCATAGGGCGGGCAGACTACGCAAAGCGAAGCCTGGGTTAAGGCTCCTTCGACCTTCGCGGGCGAACCCTCCGCTCCTCTACGCTCGGCAGCGTGACCGTGCTGAAACTCGCTCGGTCGGCCGCGCTGGCAGGGGCGCTGGCCTCGGCCGCCCTCGCCGCCGGGTGCGGTGGAAACGGCGATGCCGGGTCCAACCCGCCGCCTCCGGTCGCCGCGCCCAAGGACTTCCCCAAGCCCGCCGGCCGCTCGCTGGCCGAGGTGCGCCGGACGCTGCCGGGAGCCAAGGCCGGCCCGGTGCTGGCCACCGCGGTGTCCGAGCTCGAGCCGGGCACCAACCGCTTCGGCTTCGGCCTGTTCGACCGCGCTCGCTCCCAGCTGGCCGACGCCAAGGTCGCCGTGTACGTGGCGCCCGTCGGCGGCGGCCAAGCGCGCGGGCCGTTCCCGGCCCGGTACGAGTCGCTGGCCACCGACGCGGAGTTCCGCAGCGCCGGCGTGGAGAAGGACAAGGACGCCGCCAAGTCCCTCTACGTGGCCGACCTCCGATTCCCCAAGCCCGGCCGCTACGAGGTCCTGGGCGTCGTGCGGCTCGACGACCGTTTCGTGGTGGCCAGCCCGCGGGCGGCCCCCTGACGGTGACCTCCAAGGGCAAGGTGCCGAGGTCGGTGACATGGCGCCCAAGGTGTCCACCCCGACCAAGGCCTCGGTGTCCGGCAACCTGAGCTCGATCGACACCCGGGTGCCGCCCTCGACCATGCACGACGAGGACTTTGCCGACGTCGTCGGCAAGAAGCCGGCGGTGCTGCTGTTCGCCACGCCCGCCCTGTGCCAGAGCCGCGTCTGCGGCCCCGTCGTCGACATCGCGGAGCAGGTCAAGGCGCGCGGGGCCCGCGGCGCCGCCTTCATACATCAGGAGATCTACCGCGACAACGAGGTCTCCAAGGGCCTGCGACCGCAGGTCGTCAAATGGAACCTCCACAGCGAACCCTGGCTCTTCGTGATCGACAGGAGCGGGCGCATCCGGTACCGGGTCGAGGGCCCGTTCAGCGTCAACGAGCTCGAGCGCGCGGTGAACGAGGTGACCGGGGGCTGAGGGCCCTCCTTCTCGCCCTGGCGCTGCTGGCGCTGGTCGCTCCCGCCGCCCTCGCCGGCCTCCCCCTCGGGCCCGGCGGGCAGACCGAGACCCGCAGCACCGAGCCCGTCGCCCCAGGCCTCGACCCTCACCCGCGTCGTGCGCTCGGGGCCCGTGGCGCGTTCACGTGCTCGAGGTCGACCGGCTCGCAGCTCAGCGGCCGCCTCGCTGTGGCGCTGTCCGACCGCCGCGTGACGGGGTCGGCGCGACGGTGGGCTGCGGTGCGCCCGCGACCGAGCGCAGCCCTCGCTGCGGTCAACGGCGGCTTCTTCGCCTCGCGCGGGCGCACCAACGGCGATCCGGTGGGGGCGATGACGAGCCGCCGGGCACGTGGTGAGCGAGCCGGTCCGCGGTCGCACGCGCGCTGCTCGTCCCGCGCGAAGCCGGCGAGCGGCCGCGGCGTCGTGCGGCCGGTTGGCGCGGAGCGGTGCGCTTCGGGCTCGCACCGCCGCGGCCTGGACGGTGTCGAGCGGGCGCGCGGGCTGGTGCCCGGCTGCGGCGGCTTCGGCGGCGACCGGCCCGACCCAGCGCCCCGGACCCCAACGTGCTTTGCACCGACGCCAGCGAGCTGGTGTTGGTCTCCCGGCGCTTCGGCTCGCGCACCGGGCACTCCGCCGGGCGGGGTGGAGGCCGTGGTGACCGGCGGTGTCGGTGCGCAGCGTGCGCCGCCGCGGCAACACCGCCGTCCCGCGCCGCGGCTACGTGCTGACGGGCACCGGAGATGCCGCGCGCTTCCTGGCCCGCTACGCCCGCCCCGGGTCTCGGCCGTCGCGTTCGCGCCCAGCTCACGGTCGGCCGTAGGCGCTCGACCCGGCCCGCGCGGACCTGGTCAGCGGCGGGCCCGGGGCTGCTCGCGCGTGGCCAGGTGCGTGTGCGCAACCGCGTCGAGCGAGCAGCCCTGGCGGCTCGCGGGCCGCGCACCCTGGCCGGCGTCCGCGCCCGACGGCACGCTGGTGCTCGTGACCGTCGACGGCGCGCCAGCCGCGCTGGAGCCGCGGGCGCGACGCTCAACGAGTCGCGCGCGGGTGCTGCGCTCGCTCGGGCCCGCGACGGCCTGGCCCTCGACGGCGGCGGCTCGACGCACGATGGTCGTCGGGTCGCGGCTAGCTCGGGCGGCCCGTCCGACGGCAGGCCAGCGGCCCGTCAGCGACGCGCTGGGTGGTCGATCGCAGTGAGGCGCCTGGCTGCGCTCGCGCTGCGCCGGCCGCGCTCGGCGGGGGATGCGGCACCGCCGCCCCGCAACTCGAGCCGGCCCCGTTCCCGCGCCAATCGGGCGAGTCCACCGTGATCTGGGCCGTGGGTGACGGCGCCGACGGCAGCGGCGACGGCCGGCAGGTCGCCCGCCCGATCCGCGCCGACCGCCCCGACCTGTTCCTCTACCTGGGCGACGTGTACGAGCGCGGCACCGCGGCGGAGTTCCGGCGCAGGTACAGCCCGGTCTACGGCGCCCTGAACCGGATCACCGCGCCCACCCCCGGCAACCACGAGTGGGGCAACCGGCGCACGGGGTACTTCCCCTACTGGCGGCGAGCCAAGGGCCGCTCGCTGCCGAGCTGGTACCGCCTCCGGGCGGGCGACTGGGAGATCATCAGCCTCAACTCCGAGGCCCCGCACGGCGGCGGCTCGGCCCAGCAGCGGTGGCTGCGCCGCGCGCTGGGGCGCCGTAGCGGCACCTGCCGCATCGCCTTCATGCACCGCCCGTACATGAGCGCGGGCGCCTACAAGCCCGGCACCCGCAGCCTTCGCTCGGTGTGGCGGACACTGCGGGGACACGCACGCCTGGTGCTCTCGGGCCACGACCACAACATGCAGCGCTTCCGCCGCCGCGACGGGATGAACCAGTACGTCTCCGGCGCGGGCGGCCGCGAGCGCAACCGCGAGCGCTACGGCGTGAACGGGCGCGACCCAAGGCTGGCCTTCAGCCGCGCCAACCGCTTCGGCGCGCTGCGGATCGATCTCGCGGGAGCCACGGCCAAGCTGGAGTTCCGCTCGGCCACCGGCAGGGTCCTCGACACGAGCGAGGCCCGCTGCCGGCCGCTAGGCGGCTGAAGCCGGTCTAGACGCCCAGCTCCTGCGACGCCATCCGGGCGCCCTCGATGCGGTTCGAGATCTTCTGCATCGCCACGTCGCGGGCGTAGTCCGGATCGTCACCGTGCTGGGGCTTGAGGTCCCGGCTGAACGGCGAGAAGCCGCAGTCGTCGGTGGCGCCGAGGTTCTCCACCCCGATGTGGTCCGCCGCCTTGAGCAGCTCGTCCTTGACGTGCTCCGGAGACTCGACGTCCGGCGTCAGCGGGTTGATCACCCCCATGAAGCACACCTGCGAGACGCCGTCGGCGTCGTCCCGGCGGTTCGCGCCGCACAGCTTGTAGACCGTCTCGCGGTCGTCCTCGCTCGCGCATTGGATGAGGAAGTAGCCCGCGTTGATGTCGAACATGTGGTTCAGGAGCTTCTCGTACGGCACGTCCTTCGAGTGCACCGAGTCGTTGTCGCCACCCGGGCAGGTGTGGATCCCGATGTTCTTGCGCTCCTCCGGCGAGAAGCGCTCCATCACCCGGTTGTTGAGGTCGATGAAGTCCTGCAGCATGTCCCGCCCGGTCCACGGGTTGCGTGAGTCGTTCTTGTTGGCCAGCCGGCCCTCGGTGAAGTCGACCGACACGCGTTCCGCGCCCGCGGCGAAGGACTGGCGGATGTCCTTCTCGCACTCGTCCACCAGGTCGCTGAGGAACTCCTCGCGCGAGTAGCCCTCGATCTCGTCGTCGAGCGGGTACAGCAGCATCAGCATCGAGGGCGCGATAACGGCCTGCTTGACGCCGTTGCTCGCGATTTTCTTGTTCTTCTCGACGAACTCCGACGCGTACGTCTGGTACCTGAACGGACCGCCGGTCAGGCGCGGCAGCTGGCGATGGTGGCCGTCGTCGAAGATGGCGAAGTACTGGCCGTCGCCCGCCAGGTTCGGGGCCAGGCCGGTGCCCGCGAGCGTGGTGGTCAGCGGATAGGTCGCGAAGCTCGACTCGCGCTGCTCGCCGTCGGTGACGAGGTTCTCCCCCGTCTGCTCGAGGCGCTTGATCGAGTCCTCGGCCGCCTCCTCCTGAAGCTGCTCCAGCTCGGAGACATCGATCTCCCCGTCATCCAGCTTCTGGTAGGCGTCCTGCAGCTTCCGGGGACGGGGAAGCGAGCCGACGAGCTCGGTGGGAATGGGCATGGGACCTCTCCTCCGTTCGAGTACCTCTCCCTCCGGGCGCACGCTACATGGTGCGGCTTGTGCGTGGTGATACTTTGGCGCGCATGCCGTCACCGGCGTGGTCGTCGCAGCCAGGCCCGCTCGATGACCTGCTGCGCGGGGCCGGGGCGCGGATGCATTACGAGCAGGGAGCGACCCTGCCGGCCGACTTCGGGTCGCCGGCGGGAGAGCTGGCCGTCTGCATGCGGGCGGTGGGCATCGGCCTGCTGGACGAGGGCGAGGACGGCGAGTCGCTGGCGATCGTCGGCCCGCGGGCCGAGGAGCTCGTGCGCGCCGCGGCCCTCGACGGCGCCCCGGTGACGGTGATCCGGGAGGCGCCCATGTACTACCTCGTCAGCACCCCGCGCGAGCACGCGGTCGAGGTGTGGCGGCTTCTGGTGGCCGCGGGCACCGGGCTGGGACTGGGCTACGTGGGGAGCACCGCGATCCACAACTTCCTGGTGCAGACCAAGCTGCGCTCGCGGCAGATGCACGCTTGAGCGACGGCCCGGTCCGGTACCGGCTGCTGGTGTCGTGCCCCGACCGCGCCGGGATCGTCGCGGCGGTGTCGAGCTTCCTCGCCCGGCACGGCGCCAACATCACCTCGTCCGACCAGCACTCGACCGACCCCAGCGGCGGGCGCTTCCTCATGCGGATGGAATACGTGTTGGACGGCGCCGACCCGTCCGAGCTGCAGCGTGACTTCGGGCGCGAGGTGGGGGAGCCCTTCGCGATGGACTGGCGCATCGCGCCGAGCCGGCCGCTGAAGCGGATGGCCGTGCTGGTCTCCCGCGAGGACCACTGCCTGCTCGATCTGCTCTGGCGCTGGCGCCGCCGCGAGCTCGACGGCGAGATAGCGCTGGTCGCCTCCAACCACGAGGCCTGCCGCGACGACGCCGAGACTTTCGGGGTCCCCTTCGCGCACGTTCCGGCCAAGGCGGAGGAGCAGCTGCTGGGCGAGCTGGCCGCGGCAGACGTGCAGCTGGTGGTGCTCGCCCGCTACATGCAGATCCTTTCCGGGGCTTTCCTGGACCGCCTCGCCCTCCCGGTCATCAACATCCACCACTCGTTCCTGCCGGCTTTCGTGGGCGCCGATCCCTACCGGAGGGCGCTGGAGCGGGGGGTCAAGATCATCGGCGCCACGGCTCACTACGTCACCGAGGATCTCGACGCCGGGCCGATCATCGATCAGGACGTGGAGCGGGTGGATCACCGCTACGACGTCGAAGGCCTGGAGGCGGTCGGACGGGATATCGAGCGCCGTGTGCTGGCGCGGGCCGTCCAGCGTCATCTCGAGGACCGGGTGCTCGTGCTCGAAAACCGGACGGTGGTGTTCTGAGGGCGTACGCTTCGATCGCGTGAACCGGTCGTCCGCCATCTACGGAATCGCCGCTGTCGAGCGCATGACCGGGGTGCCGGCCGACACCGTCAGGGCATGGCAGGAGCGCTTCGGCAATCAGTGGGGCAGCGTCGGCCTCGGTGGGGAGACCCTCTACTCCAGGGACGACGTCGAGGCGATTCTCGCCTTCGCGCGCGAGCAGGAGCCGGGCGAGGCGCTGAGCCAGAAGATGGCCGAAGCCGCCGGGCGCAGGACCAGGACCAGGCTGCTAGTCCTGCTCGCCGAGCGCGACGAGTACGCCGCCGAGCTGACCGAGTACTTCCTGCGGACGGAGGGCTACGGGGTCGAGGCGGTCTTCGACGCGAACGAGGCGCTCGCCCGCTTCGAGCAGGTGGCACCCGATATCGCCATCGTCGAGCTGCTGATCGACGGCGGCGAGGGCTTCGAGCTGTGCAAGCGGCTGCGGGCACAGGGGGCGTGCCCGATCGTGGCGATCTCGGCGCTCGACGCAGGCGATCACCCCGTGCTCGGCGAGGTTGACGCTGTGCTGCGCAAGCCGCTGGCCCCGTTGGCCCTCATCTCGACCGTGCGCGACCTTCTCGGGACCAGCGCCATGGTCGATCGGGGCAGCTGATGGAGCGCCGTCTGCTGAGCGGCACCCCCCGGCTCGACGCCGTCCTGGGCGGCGGGCTCCCGCAGGACGCCATCAACCTCGTCGTCGGGCCGCCCGGCACCGGCAAGACGATGCTCGTCCAGCAGTACGTGTTCAACAACGCCACCGCCGAGCGGCCGGCCGTCTACATGGCCACCGCTTCGGAGCCGTTCGACAAGCTCGTCCGCTACGGCCAGGGCCTGGACTTCTTCGACTCCGCGGCGGTTGGCGTGTCCGTGTTCTACGAGGACCTCGGGCGCGCGCTGAACCGGGGCGGGCTTCCCGCCGTCCTCGAGCGGATCGACAGCCTGATCAAGGAGCGCCGGCCCGGCTCGGTGGTGATCGACTCCTTCCGGGCGCTCCGCGCCTACGCCGAAGAGGAGGAGTTCCGCCGCTTCCTGCACGACCTCGCCGGCAGGGCAAGCGTGTTCCCCTCGTCGCACTTCTGGGTCGGGGAATACACCGCCGAGGACATGAGGTGGGCGCCGGAGTTCGCGGTCGCCGACGCGGTGCTCTCGCTGGACTCGGAGCGCGCGGGTGATCGCACCACCCGCGCCATCGAGGTGCTCAAGCTGCGCGGCTCGGACTTCCTCTCGGGCCGCCACGCGTATCGCCTCGGGTCAAACGGAATCGACGTGTTCCCGCGGCTGGCGGACCTCGACGGGGAGGACTACATGGTCTCGGAGGAGCGCGCCTCGTCGGGCATTCCGGCCCTGGACGCGCTGCTGACGACGGGCTACCGGACCGGGTCCAGCACGCTCATCGCCGGGCCCTCGGGTTGCGGCAAGAGCCTCATGGGCCTCCACTTCATCTTCAACGGGGCGAGGCAGGGGGAGCCTGGGATCGTGGCGTCGCTCCAAGAGGACCCGCAGCAGCTGGAGCGGGTGGCGAATGGGTTCGGCTGGTCCTTCAAAGAGGACGGCGTGGAGATCCTCCACGCATCGCCGGTGGACCTGTACGTCGATGAGTGGGTCTACGGGCTGCTCGACCGCGCGGAAGCGGTGGGTGCGAGGCGCATCCTGCTCGACTCGCTCACCGACCTGAGCACCGCGGTCGTGGATCCGCTGCGCTTCCGCGAGTACCTCTACTCGCTCTCTCAGCGGTGTGCCAAGCGGGGCATCTCACTCATGCTCACGATGGAGCTTCGGGAGCTCTACGACCCGACGACCACCGGAGACGAGGGGATCTCGCACCTCTCCGACAACGTCATCCTGCTCCACTACGCACGGACCGGTCAGGGCCTGCGGCGCGCGATGACGGTGCTGAAGGCCCGTGCCACCGACCTCCAGCCGGCGATCCGCGAGTTCCGGATCACCTCGGAGGGGATCCTGCCCGGCGACGAGGACTTCCTGGACTAGGAGGGGGAGGAGGTCGGCGAGGTGCTGCAGGCGCTCCTCACCAGCTCGCGCTTGGGCCGGCCGGTTAGCTCGGACAACGCGCCGTTGACCTGGAGCAGGGTGCCAGCCTCGTCCCCGACTAGATTGGCCCTCGGGGCCGGTAGCTCAGGGGTTAGAGCAGCGGACTCATAATCCGTCGCGCGGAGGTTCGAATCCTCCCCGGCCCACAACAAGAAGCCCCGCAAATTCGGGGTTTTCCGCTACCTGGGGGCCAAGGGAAGCGGCCGAAGACGCCTGCTGGGGCAACGCCCGGGGCAACACGCGGCACGCAACTGCTGGCAGCGGGTCTTAGCGTGCCGCTCAGGAGTCCCCCGCAACCTTGGTGGCACCTTGGGCCGTAGCCATGGGGCGTTCTTAGCGAGCCCGATTGGCGCATCGGGGGCTTAAGTCGCCCGACTGATTGGCCGGGTGGCTTACCTTCGCAGGGGCCGTTATTGCGGTAGGGGTCGTCCCTTTATGTGAACGGAAGGGATGAGGCGAGCGTAAACACCGCATAGCGGACGCCAAGGCGGAGCGTGATCGCCGCGAAGAAGAGGTCTGGTAGTCTCCTAATGGCAGTGCTCGTGTCACGGTGGCCTGGGCATTCCGGTCGCGTCGGCCCAGGCCGCGGAGAAAACGTCGTGGTCTTCGATCTCGAATGCGCTGGCCTCGTGGGCCGAGCACCGCACGTTCTGCCCAGCGAGGCTGAAGGAACCTCCGATGGGACGTCAGTCGCCTTTCGTTGGCTTCGCTTCAGTCGTCCGAGCCGACTAGTCCGCCTGAAGGAAACGACCACCACAGGCCGGGCTAAGGTACGAGCAGGGCGGGTCGCGGGCGACTGCCTTCGACGCTGAGGCGCGAGACGCCCTACAGCCTTCCTGGTGACAAGATGCAGCCAAGCGTAGGTCAACGCGGCCAAGGGGACTAGCCTCTGCGGGGCGTGGCGCGGATACTGGCTGTGGCTCTGGGTCCCGCCGCTCACTGTTCACCCCGAGCAGCTTGCCGACCTCTTCGAGCAGCTCCGCGGCAGACTCCAAGGCAAGTCGTGAATTCTGGTGCCACGGTCGCCCCGCCGTGCATTTACATGCAGAGAGCAATAGCGCCTGCGGCGATAGGTCCCGAGGCGCGTTGAGCAGCCGGTTGTCAAGCACCGATTCGAGCCGTAGGACACAACAACCTCTGCGGCCGGCTCGCGCCAGCCCAGCCCGTGCCACGCCTGCCGGCGTTCGCCCCGAGTTCCGCGTCCTCGAACGCCGCACAAGGAGCGAGGGTCAGAGTCGCCGCCTGACTCTGCGCTCGGGGGGGCTTGTGCTCAACGATGGCCCTCCCGCTGAACTCGCTGACTCTTCGATGATGTGCCGCATCACATCACGGCCGTAGCCGTTGTAGGGAGTGAAGCTAGCCGCTAATTCCTCTGCCTTGATGGCCCCGCGCGACGCGCTGACCGTTCTCCGACGAACCTTGCTCGCGCGAGGCGGAGGCCGAGCCGCCACAGGCCGGGATTTGCGGACGAACAGGAAGCGGAGCTCGGTCCCTGCGCGACCAGGTCTCGCCCGGGACTTTCAAGAGCACCGGCCGGTTCACGTGCGCTTCGACGATGAGGGTCCCCGGCTGCTCGGTCGCATTCCAGGCCGCACGGCCTCGCCGACCTCCTATCGAGGGCCGGACGTAGCTCGCTGGGAGCTCGTCGTAGCTGTCGTAGCCGTTGAGGGCTTGCGCGAGCTCTTCGGGCGAGTGGCACTCAGCGGCCGGGATTGGGTTGCCGATCCGCCTTCAAGCTCTTGTTATGGCTTTCACCGCTTCGCATTCGTTTCCAGAATCCGGGCCCGAGTCTAGGTCTGAAGTCGGACCCTCCCGCCCGCTTCTCCGCCTAGCCGAGTGCGCGCAGGTGCTCGGCTGCTCGGTGAGCACGACCTACCGCATGGCACATGCCGGGCGACTGCCCGTCGTCCACCGGCAGGGCGGGATGTTCGTCCCCCGCGCCGCACTCGACGCTTTCCTCGCGGCAGAAGCCGAGGCCGCGCTTGAGAACTTGCGACCCACCGGCGGCGACCGGGGTGCCGGTCACGCCCAGGACAGCAGCGGCGCCGGCGGACAGGCGTGACTGGGCTGTCCACTTATCTCGGGATGCTCTACGGCGCCGAGCCTCCGGGCGCGTTCGTAGAGATGCGCTGGAAGCTCCCTCGTGGGGTCGGCATGGGGCGCGATTTCGTGAACATCCGCGACCCCCGCCTGCTTGCGGTACTGCCGGCAAGAGCAGCCGAGACGGACATCTACGTCGGCGTGGCACCCCGAGCGCGACAGGACGGCACACGCGACGGGATCGAGCGTTGCCACGTCCTCTTCATTGACTGCGACACCCCGCCGTCCATCGCGGCGCTGAGGGGCTTCAGGCCCAAGCCCAGCATGAAGATCCGCTCCGGGTCGGGCCTACATGCCTACTGGGCGCTCTTCCCGCCTGTCGGCCCCGACGACCTTGAGAGGGCGAACCGCCGGCTGGCTCACTCGCTTGGCGCGGACATGCGGGCCACGGATGCCGCCCGGATTCTGCGCCCCCCTGGCACCTTGAACCACAAGAGGGGTCAGCCGGTGCCGGTGGAGATCGAGTCCCTGAACGTCGAGATCTACAGCGCGGAAGAGGTGGTGGGCCACCTGCGACCCCCCACAGGCCGAACGCCCGCGCTCCGCGGATCGGTCGTTCCCGCTGGGCGACGACCCCCTCATGTCGATCCCGCCCCCGATCTACGTCGAGGCGCTGACGGGACGGGCGGTCGGCCGGGACGGGAAGGTTGCTTGTCCATTCCACGACGACGGGACCCCGTCCCTGCACGTCTACGAGGACGCCGAGCGCGGCTGGGCATGTTTCGGATGCGGGCGGGGCGGGACGATCATCGACTTCGGCGCCGAGCTCTTCGGCATCGAACCGAGAGGCGCCGACTACCACCGCATCCGCGAGCGTCTGGAAGCGGACTTGCGTCAGGGAGCGGCGGCGTGAGCGTCGAGGCCAACAAGGCGGCTGTGACCTACCTCGACCAGGCGCGAAACGGCGCGAGCGCCGGCTATCCGCTGTTGAGTGCGGCCGAGCTCGCCGCCCTGCCGCCGCCCTCCTGGCTGATCGACGGAATGGTCCCAGCGGGCGGGCTCAACGTTCTCTACGGCGCCAGCGGCGCCGGCAAGAGCTTCCTCGGTCTGGACTTCGCGCTGTGTACCGCGACCGGGCTCGCGTGGTGGGGACGGGATGTCGCCCAGGGGGGTGTCGCCTTCATCGCGGCCGAAGGAGTGGCTGGGCTGTCAGCGCGCGTCGACGCCTGGACGCAGGAGCGGAGCCCGACGATCTGTCGCACATCCGCTTTCAGCCCGTCGGGCCGAATCTCCTCGAGAAGGGCGAGCTTGACCGCGCGAGACATACCCTGGCGCCGCTCGAGGGAGAGCTTTCGCTCATCGTCATCGACACGATGGCGCGCTGCATGGTCGGCGGCGACGAGAACGCCGCCCGCGACGTGGGCCAGTTCATAGCCGCCGTCGATGCCCTGCGGCAAGACCACCAGGCCGCGGCTCTGGTCATCCACCACACCGGCAAGAACGGAGAGGAGGAGCGCGGCTCGAGTGCTCTGCGCGGCGCCGCCGACGTGATGCTCTCGCTCAAGGCGGATGGCGCCAGCCTGCGGCTTGGAGTGCGCCAAGGCCAAGGACGCCGCTCCCTTCCAGCCTTGGAATCTCCACTTGGCGCAGGTGGGCGACTCGTGCGTCATTCGGCTTGGCAGCAATCCCGACGGGCTCAGTACACACGAGCGGCAGATTCTCGAAACGCTGCCAGCGGCCTTTGGCAGTGATCCGGCGCCATCCGGCAAGCTCCTCGTGGCCTCGGATGTCCCCGAGCGGAGCTACTACCGCGCGGTCCAATCGCTTGAGGAGCGCGGTCTTGTCTCGGCCGAGCGGAAGGGCCGGACCAAGCTCTACTCGATAACCCCAGAGGGTGAGGCGGAACTTCTGCCAACCACTGCCGACGACTGCCACGGCAGTGACCACACGACTACTGCCAACGCCACCACCCTTAGGGGTGGCGGCTGGCAGTCAGTGGACGGTGATGGCGGATGAACGCGCTGACCGTCGCTCTGCCTGACGAGCTGATCGACGCCATCGCTGAGCGCGTACTCGAGCGCTTGACGACGCCCCGCCGCCGGCCGAAGACGGCTGGCTGCGCGGAGCTGACGCCATCGCCGGCTACATCGGCGCAAAGAGGAGCAGGGTCTACGCGCTCTCAAGCGCGGGCCGCATCCCGGTCGAGCGCGACGGCTCCGGCCTTGTCGCCCGGCGCGACGAGCTTGACAGGTGGATTGCGGCCGGGGGCGGCAAGCGACCGTGACCCGGACCCGACAGACTTCGCCGCTGGACGGGCGAAGACCCGCGCGAGGCCGCGGCTCCGCGCCGCGCGGGCTGTCCCTCGGTCGACGGACTCGAGTTTCGGACCACGGGCGGGGCCAGGCGTCTCCGCGTCGGACGCGGCCCGGCGCGGGCGCTCGGTGGGGTTCCTTTCCCCCGCCGGCGCCCGGACCTTCGACACAACACACAAAACCAGGAGGAACGGAATGACCGCAGCAACTAAGACGAAAACCTCGCCGCTCGCGCGACTCGAGCAGCTTGAAGCCGAGCAGGCGCGAGCGGCGGCGGAGCACAGCGAACTGAGCCGCGAGCAAGCCCGCGTGTTTGCGCGGGCACGCGAGCTCAGCGACCAGCGCCGCCGCGAGACTCACCGCGACCCCACGCTGGTCGACGCGCATGGCTCACCCGTTGATTCGGGCGGCGTCATCGCTGCAATCGACAAGGAGCTGGAAAGTCTCGGTGACCTCCATGACCTCGCCGCCCGCGTCACTCACGCACGGGAGGTCGAGCGCAAGCGCCAGGGTGACGTTCGGGCATTCATCGACGAGCACGCCGAGGAGCTGCTCGAGGAGCTGGTCCCGGTAGGTGAGGAGCACGTCGCCGCGGTGGCGGAGCGGGTGAGCGGCGCTGGTCGAGGAAGCCGAGCGCTACCTCGGGTTCACACAGCGCATAACCGGCCTGACTCACGCCGCTCAGCGACTCGACCCTCGTTCGACCAGCCGCGTCGACCGACTCGGTGGCGAACCTGCTCCGCACGCTCGAAGGCTGGCGGGGCCCACTGCCCAACCCCGCGGAGGATGCACGATGAGCGAGGAGGCCAAGAACATCGCAGCCGCCCTGTTCGGCGGCACGACGGACACCGAGCCAACCGAGCAGAAGGAGGAGCAGGGCTCGAACCCCCCGAGGCAGCGCTCGACGCTGAGCAGGCCGAGCTCGCGCGTCGCTACTCGACTGTCCGAACCGAGGACGTGCAGCGAGTGCGCGGAGAGATCGGGGCCGAGTTGCCGCGACGCTGAGCGGCTGGCACAACTCTCCGACTCGCAGTCCATCCGCGACCGAGCACGTCGGCACCTGCAGGCAATGCAAGGCGAGACCCGAACAAGGGCGAGCTCGCCGCACTCACAGGTCACGCGGAGAGGAAGGCGCAGGCGACGGCACGCCTGCTCGGCGTGGGCTCCGAGGAGCCGGCAGACGACGAGGAGGGACCGCCGGACTTCGACGGTGGCGCGCGAGAGCCGGCGCCTGCGCCGTCAGATCCGAAGGCCGACCACGATGCGCTGGTAGTCGAGTACCTCAGGACCCTCCCGCCGGCCGGAGGAGGTGGCGAGTGGTGACGCTGCGTCGAGGAGGCCACGCCGGCCACTTCTACGGATTCGCAAGGACGGGTGTGTTGCACCCGCAGACCACCGAGGCTGGCAATGGGCCAGCGGAAGCGACGCCATGAGCACCTACACAGGAGTTTGTGCCGCCCAAGTGGCTTCGCCGCCGTCGAGCAGGATTCGAAGAGACGGGTGACCCGCCGACGATGCCTGCGGAGGTGGCCGACTCGCACGATCTGTGCGAGCGCCTTCTCATGGACGAGCACGAGGCCCTCGGCGCCGGAATGCCATTGGCCAAGAGATGGAGCGTCGAGCCAAGGGCGGCGGCGCGTGCCATCCCGGGGGGTGCACCTCGAATCCGTGCTCACTTGACCGCCGGGGGCTCGTCGCAAGGAAGACGGCGGCGGCTTGCCGCGGTCTACTCCGACAGCCCCACGGCTTCGAGCGGCAGCGGATCAGATGTCCGATATGGCCAGATCCACTGGATGACCGTCCACTCGCTGAACTCATGAAGGCCCAACCATCGGTCATTGTCCATGCTCGATGCCGCTGCGGCCTTCGCAGGGCGAGAATCGCACGGACGACTATGAATCTGCCCGATCAAGACTCGCCGACCTCAGAGTGATGCGACTCCCACACCTCGAAGAAGCTCGCCAGGCTCGCGTGCGGCGATGGCCTCGTAAGGCCTCGCTGGACACCGGCCTGGGCGGGAAGATACTTCGACGTCAGCGGTCGAGCAGCTCGAGCGGAAGCTCGCTCGGCGTCGCGACCCAGGCGGCGACGAGTCCTCGCTGACGATCTCGACGTTCTCCTGCGACATCGCCTACTCCGACAGCCCCGCGGCTTCCAGGGCCTCGGCTCGATCCCAGAATGGTCCTTGACGCTTCGAGATTCGCTCGTCAGCGAACCAGAACAGTTGCCAGGCGTGGATGGCTGTCGTCGACCTCGCTGGTCGTGCCCTTCGCCGCTATTCGCGTTTCGAGGAGCAGTCGGCCGTCAGTCGTCTCTGCGATGGCTTTGACGCGACAAGTCGAGGTTCGCCCACAGCTCCAGCACAGCCTGTTCCGCCCACCGCCTGACCTCCGCGTGTCCTCGGTAGGTCGCCGGCGAGGCCCGAGAAGGCATCGGTGTTCTCATTCCCACTCGACATCGGGGTCGAAGGCAGGCGCAGAAGAGGCGTCCAGTGGAAGATCGCCGCGGTCCATCGCTTTCGACCAGCCGTCTGCCGAATCAGATCCACGTTGGGCCTGCGCGATCGCCTACTCCGACAGCCCCACGGCTTCAAGGGCCTCGGACGGTCCGCCAAGACTCATGCGTGATCCTGCCGTCCCGAAAAGTGAATACCGCGCCCGGGGGGCTGTCCACCTCGCATCCCGGTCTGCTTCCCGAGCCCCGTGTCGGCGAACACAACGACCTGGTCGCCCACCTCGATCAGCTCACTCTACGGGCCCGCTGCGCAGTCAGCCCAGGCGCCCAGCCAGGTTCCGAGGAAGCTCGGACGCCCTCGAGTCCGGTCGACGATCTTTTCGGCCAGCCCGATCGACATGTCCCAGACGACATTCGTCGTCGATCGCCGGGAGCGGTCCCGGTCGCCTGTAGTGCTCGGGGCCCCCGGCGCACGATCTCCACGTTCTCCTGCGACATCGCCTACTCCGACAGCCCAACGGCCTCGAAGGCTTCAGAGCGGTGGCGATAGTTGTGCCAGCGCACGATCTTACCGGCGCGCAACGTGATCACGTCAGCGAACCTCTCTCTCAAAATGCAGTCTGCTCGCCCTGTTGAGGGCGGTGCACCGCGTCAAGACGACTACCGACTCGCCCGCGTCGATGTAGCGCTCGGCCTCGATCTGCAGGTTTCGACGGTTTCCTCCACTCGCGGATCGTACGACCATCGCCTCGATGCCCCTGCCACTCGCCGACCGAGCATGTAGGCTTCCTCCCGCTTGCGTGCGTACTCCACCTGCGGATCGAACAGGTGCAAGCAGAAGGCCGAACCTGCCCTGGCCGAAGGCCTCGTAGATGGGGCCGAACGTTTCGACGTTCTCCTGCGACATCGCCGCCCAGTATCCCGCCTACCCAGGGGGGCGCCCCCGCGGGTCCTGCGACGGGGACCGAGGGGACCGCACGGCCGGCTACCCGGGCCGCGCCACGAAAACGCAGCGCGGCCCGGGGCGTCAAGCCGGACGCTTAGCTGGTGGTACGCGCGTAGAACTGCACCGCGAAGTCCGTATTCGCGGGGTTTGCGCCGTTGAAGGTCCTCAGCCGGACCCGGATCTTGATCTCGTCCGCGTTCGCGCTGATGGCCTCAGCACTGGCGTTGGAGAAGTTCTCCGACGTTTCTGGATCGTGAGATCGTCGACGCTGTTGACGTTGACGAACTTGCCGGTTCCGTGTTCGCCCTGAACGTGACGATGTAGGTGCCACTGAACTGCCGCTCGGCACTCACGCCGGGGGGGCTGGTCGCTGTCTGCTGACCGCCGAAGTTGAGCACCGACGCCGCGCCGTTGGTGCCCTGCCCCTTGACCGTCGCGAAGCCCTTTGCCACGGCCAGCCGGGCGTTCACGTCGCGGTTCTTGATGTCGCCAGTCTTGCCGCCGCCACCCTTGATGTCGGCGCTGGTCACCGCGTCGTTGACGATGTCGCGGCTACGGATCGTGTTCGCCGCGTATGCCACGCCGCTCATCGCGACGAACAGCGCCACGCAGGCGATTACGAAGGCCGGCGTCGGACGCCGTCCCCGGATTCTTGCTCGCATGCTTCCTCCCTTTGAAGAGATCGCTTTCCGCGACCTTATCGGTGGCACGACGCCAAAGGAGGGGCCCGGCCCAGCACTGTGAGCGTCTGCCGTTCCTGCCATTACGCGAACAAGGGTGGTTGAGGGGCGGCGCCGAACAAGGGGAGGATGGAACCCGAGGCGCTGGACTACCCGCAAACGCTCGCGCGGCTCACAGCGATAGTCGGGCAGCCAGGTGGAGGTCACCGTCCGCGGAGTCGGCAGCAAACCCCCGATCGTCGTGGACCTCGAGGGCGTTCTCCAGCAGACCGATCAGGTCGAGGACGCCGAGACGATCGGTTGGGAT
>CAWJPU010000002.1:0-192175 GCA_963844805.1 uncultured Thermoleophilaceae bacterium | reverse complement strand
GAGCACAAGGCAACTAACACCGATGATTGCGGAAGGTTTTTGACTTCAACGGCGCAACTGTAGGGCGGCCCTCCGTGGCCGCCCCAGCTCGGAAACACAATGTGGGGAAACCTGGGGCGGCCACAGAGGGCCGCCCCTACAAATGGCACACTACGACCCTTGTACTGCCTGTAAAGGTTCGTGACGAATTGGTGACGGCTAAGTCTTACTGCGGCGTTTCAATATCAGATAGCCAATTGCAACAACAACGACAAGAATAGCTACGATGGTCATCCAGTCAAATCGCATCGATCGGGTGTCCCCTGACGGAATTTTCGAACTCTTCTATCAAAAACCTTGTCTTAAACTAATGGCGAACGGGCAAACGCGGAAAATTTGTCGGCGTCGCCGCGTTGTTCTGCTTTGCTTTTAATGATTCCGCGTAGTGATAGATAACACGATCTTTATCGGGCACCAGACCCGCGATCTCAATCTCGTTTTTGATCACTGCTGCAAACTGTTTACTGCCGCGCACCACGGCGTTGTCACCCTTCTTGAAGCCCCAGACGAGTGCGGCGACGCCCGAGGGCCGGGCGCCAGCCGGGCTTCAAGGGGCGGCCGCCCGCGACCGATAGGGACGGATGCCCTCCCTTCGGGCGTGTCTCGCCTCGCCGGCATCGCGGCGCCCTCGGCCGCGGGCCCGATCCCAGTGGGAGTGCCTCGGCGGCGGTGACCGCAACCCGGCGGCGCTCCGTGGGCACGGCGATCGTGCCCCGCTAGCGACGGCGGCCACCGGCGGGGCCGGTACGGTGAGAGCGATGGAAATCTCGTCGCCTGCCGGCGCGATCCCCGCCACGCTCGCCGAGCACGTCGGCGGCACGCCGATGGTGCGGCTGGAGCGGCTCGCGCCGGAGTGCCCCGCGGAGCTGGTCGGCAAGCTCGAGGCCTACAACCCGGCGGGCAGCGTGAAGGACCGCATCGGCGTGGCGATGATCGAGGCAGCCGAGGCCGAGGGCCGGATCGAGCCCGGCCGTACCACCATCGTCGAGGCCACCTCGGGCAACACCGGCATCGCGCTCGCCTTCGTGTGCGCCGCCAAGGGCTACGAGCTCGCGTTGACCCTTCCGCAGGGCATGAGCCGCGAGCGCGAGGCGCTGCTGCGCCTCTACGGCGCGAAGGTCGAGATCACCGAGTCGATGGGGGGCATGAACGAGGCGATGGAGGCCGCCACCCGCATCGCGGGCGACAGCGCCGACTTCTTCATCCCCGACCAGTTCTCCAACCCGGCCAACCCCGACGTCCACCGGCGTACCACCGCGGAGGAGATCTGGGCCGACTGCGAGGGCCGGGTCGACGTGCTGGTGGCCGGCGTGGGAACGGGCGGGACGATCACCGGAGCGGGGGAGAGGCTCAAGGAGCGCAACCCGCGCCTCCACGTGGTGGCCGTCGAGCCCAAGTCCTCCCCGGTCCTCTCCGGCGGCCTGCCCGGCCCGCACAAGATCCAGGGCATAGGCGCCGGCTTCGTGCCCGACGTGCTGGACCGCTCGGTGCTCGACGAGGTGATCGCAGTCGACGACGAGGATGCTCTGGACACGGCGCGGCAGTGCTCGCGCCGGGAGGGCGTGCTGGCCGGGATCTCGTGCGGGGCCGCCCTGTGGGCCGCCATCGAGGTCGGCAACCGGCCCGAGTTCGCCGGCAAGCGGATCGTGGTGGTCATGCCGGACTCCGGCGAGCGCTACATCTCGCAGCCCTTCTTCGCGCCCTAGGACGATGCTCGGGCTCGGCACCCTCACCCGCGTCGCGCGCGAGCTGCGCGAGGACCTCACCGCCGCGCAGGACCGCGACCCCGCCGCCCGCGACGTCGGCCGCGCGGAGATCCTGCTCACCTACGGCGGCGTCCAGGCGCTGCTCTCCTACCGCGTGGCGCACGTGATGCACGACGCCGGCGTGCCGATCGCGCCGCGCCTGCTGGCCGCGGTGACCAGGACGTGGACCGGGGTCGAGATCCATCCGGCGGCGCGGATCGGCCGTGGGCCCTTCATCGACCACGGCGCGGGGGTGGTGATCGGCGAGACCGCGGAGATCGGCGACAACGTCACGCTCTACCAGCAGGTGACCCTGGGCGGTACCGGCTTCCAGCGCGGCAAGCGCCACCCGACGGTGGGCGACGACGTGGTGGTCGGCTCCGGAGCCAAGCTGCTCGGCCCGATCACCGTCGGCCACCGCGCGAAGATCGGCGCGGGCACCGTGGTCATCCACGACGTGCCGGAGTCGGCCACTGTGGTCGGCAACCCCGGTCACCCGGTGCGGGTCGACGGCGAGCGGCCCAGCGGCCCCGACGCCGACTGGGCCCACCTCCCCGACCCCGTGGCCGACGCCATCCGCGGCCTGGCCAACCGGGTCGGCGAGCTGGAGGAGATGGTGGCCGACCTGACGGGCCGCAAGCCCGAGGGCGCCGAGGTGCGCGAGCTTCCCAACCGCCGCGGGCCCGACTCGGCCGGCGGCTAGTAGAAGACCGTCCGCGTGCGGTGGCGCGGGATCGCCTTGTAGCGCGGCGCCTGCCCGCGGTTCCACAGCCACACGTCGAGCGTGGGCGCGCTGACGCCGAGCCGGGCGGCGATCTGCTCGCAGGCGTGCAGCGCGCACGCGCGGATCTCCTGCTCCTGCTCGCCGGGCGGCAGCAGCTCTCCCGCGTCGATGTGCGCGGCCAGCTCGGCTTCGTAGCGCAGCACGCCGTCCACCCGCAGCACGTGCGGGACCAGGTTGTCGGCGAAGATCGTCAAGTCGTGGAGGTCGGAGAACTCGGCCACGCCGCCGAGCGCCATGTCGTTGGCGGTGATCTGGGCGCGCTTGTAGAAGCCGGTGTCCGCGAAGAAGGGCATGCCGCGCGCCAACTCCTCGGCGAGGGCCACGGCCGAGCCGCCCGCCGCGTCCACCACCTCGACCGGCGCGCGCTGGTCCAGGAAGCGGCCCAGATCGCGCAGCGCCTCACCGAACAGCTCCATCAGGTCGTGTCCGGGGTCCTGGCCCAGCACCGCCGCGATGTCGGCGGCGCTGAGGAGGCGCAGCTCGGCCGGCGACCACGGCCCGGCCGCCCGGAAGCGGTCGGCCAGCCCCCAGGCCACGGTGAAGTAGCCCGAGCAGCCGGGCCGCTTTCGCAGCGTCGGAAACCAGCCAGAGCCGAAGTTGATCGCGTCAAGCGTGAGCAGGTAGGCGCAGACCTCCTCCCGGCTGCCCTCCAGGAAGTGGCGCTCGGGGTCGAGCGCGGGCGGCGGCCCGGGCTCGACGCCCCCCAGCCGCGCGGTGTCGATCTCCACCCAGCGTGCGCGGCCGGCCACCTCGGCGCAGTGCTCGCGGACCTGCTCCACAAGGCGCATCGCGGGCCAGGGTAGGCCCCTGGTACCTGTCGGCGCTGGGCTCGCTGGGGCCGGATATCGACACCGCCGACATCCTCGGTGGCCCCAGCGGCCTCGCGCTGGTCCTGTGGACCCTGGTCTACCTCGGCGTGCTGGCGGCCGGGGCCAGGGCGATCTTCCTCAGCCGCGACCTCTGACTAGAACCCGCGCGGGTGGCGAGCGGTGTAGCCGCGGGGCGAGCGCATGCGCCTGGACCAGCGGGTGCCCGTCCGCTTGCGGGCGCTGGTGTCGAAGCGCAGCCCCGCCACGATCATGTAGGCGTGGCCGCTGTTGGCCCGCGTGGTGATCCACTTGCCCCGCCCGGGCCGGCCGTAGCGCATGAACCCGGTCGAGTCCAGCGAGCGGCCCAGCATGCGGCCACCCTTCAGCGCGTAGGACACCGAGCCCGAGCAGTCGTATCCGCGCGACTCGCCGTCTCCGTGCCCGCCGCCGTAGACGTAGGGCTTCTTGGCGATCCTGTTCGCCGCGGCGATCACCTGCTTGACGCGCTCCGGTGCGGAGGTGGGGGCGATGGCCAGGCCGTTGCTGCCGAGCCGGGCCTTGTCGGGCAACGGGGCGGTGTCGACCGGCTGAGCCGCCGCCGCCGCGCGCTTGATCCTGCGGGCGTCCGAGCGCGGGACCACGCCGTTGACGCGCAGGCGCTTCTTGCGCTCGAAGCGCTTGACGCTGCGCGTGGTGCCGCGGCCGAACTCGCCGTCGCGAGAGGTCCGGTAGCCGGCCTTGGTGAGGTAGCGCTGAAGCGTCTTGACGTCGGTGCCCTGCATTCCCTGCTTGAGGGTGCGGGAGCCGTAGCGGGCCGCATCGGCGGCCGGGGCGACGGTGAAGGCCAGCAGCGCGCCGAGGGCCAGCGCAAGGCGAATCGTTCGGGCCATGTTGTAGGCGGGTCCCTTTCTCTTCTCATGCCTACGGGGTTAGCTGACGGGCTCGCGCTGAAGAGATCGCGCTACGCCGGGAACACCCGGCGATTCGCCCCACCTGCTTGGTTCCCCCGCTCCCGTCCGCCCAGCGCGGAAGGGACTCGGCTTTACTCGTTATTGAACGCGGCAACTTAGCGGAAGTCGCGGCCGGACGCACTCGTATTCTCGAAGGGTGAGCACCATCGCGGAGCCCGAGACCCTTCTGGAGGGTCTGAACGCCCCCCAGAAGGAGGCAGTCCTGCAAACCGAAGGCCCTCTGCTCATCCTGGCCGGGGCAGGATCGGGCAAGACCCGCGTGCTGACCCACCGGATCGCCCACCTGGTGGGCACCGAGCAGGCGCGGCCGGGCGAGATCCTGGCCATCACCTTCACCAACAAGGCGGCCAACGAGATGCGCGAGCGGGTGGCCGCGCTGGTGGGCCGGCGCCACGGGCGATGTGGGTGATGACCTTCCACTCGGCCTGCGCCCGCATCCTGCGCGCCGAGGCCGAGCGCCTGGGCTACACGCGCGGGTTCACGATCTACGACGAGGCCGACTCGGTGCGGCTGGTCAAGAACTGCATCGAGGAGCTGGACGTGGACCCCAAGCGGTTCCCGCCGCGCGGCATAAAGCGCCAGATCTCCGACGCCAAGAACCAGCTGCTGGACGCCGAGGCCTACCGGCTGAAGGTGGACTCGTTCTTCGAGCAGACCGCGGCCGACGTCTACGACCTCTACGAGCAGCGGCTGCACTCGGGCAACGCGATGGACTTCGACGACCTGCTGTTCCGCTCGGTGAACCTGTTCGAGCTGTTCCCCGAGGTCCGCGACCGCTACCGCCAGATGCTTCCGCCACGTGCTGGTCGACGAGTACCAGGACACCAACCGCGCCCAGTACCGCTGGCTGCAGCTGCTCGCCGAGGAGCACCGCAACCTGTGCGTGGTCGGCGACGACGACCAGTCGATCTACCGCTTCCGCGGCGCCGACATCCGCAACATCCTCGACTTCGAGGACGACTTCCCGGACGCCCACACGGTCAAGCTGGAGCAGAACTACCGCTCCACGCAGACCATCCTCGACGGCCGCCAACGGCGTGATCTCCCACAACCGCGGGCGCATGGACAAGGCGCTCTGGAGCGACCTCGGCCAGGGCGAGCCGGTGCACCTCCGCGAGCTCGAGGACGAGCACGCCGAGGCCCGCTTCGTGGTCAGCGAGATCGAGCGCCACGTGGACGCCGGCGGCTCGCGCGACGACGTCGCCGTCTTCTACCGCACCAACGCCCAGTCGCGGGTGCTCGAGGACATGCTGTCCGCTACCAGGTCGGCTACCAGGTCATCGGCGGCACGCGCTTCTACGAGCGCGCCGAGATCAAGGACGCGCTGGCCTACCTGACGCTGCTGGTCAACCCGCACGACACGGTGTCCTTCGGCCGGGTGGTCAACTCGCCCCGGCGCGGGATCGGCGACACCTCGCAGGCGCGGATCACCGGCTACGCGAACACGATGGGCGAGCCGGTCTTCGACGTCGCCGCGGCCCCCGAGGACGATCCCGGGCCTCGGCCGCCGCGGCGCGGAAGGCGGTCGGCCGCTTCATGTCGACCATGGAACGCCTGCGCGAGCGGGCCGAGGGCGACGCGCCCGTCGGCGACCTGCTCCAGGAGACGCTGGAGGAGACGCGGCTACCTGGCCGCGCTGGAGGCCGAGCGGACGATCGAGTCGCAGGGGCGGCTGGAGAACCTCGAGGAGCTGGTCAGCGTCGCGCGCGAGTACGAGACCACCGCCGAGGAGCCCTCGGTCGAGGAGTTCCTGCAGCAGATCGCCCTGTTCTCCCAGCAGGACGACCTGCGCGACGAGGAGGGGATCGTCACGCTGATGACCCTCCACAACGCGAAGGGCCTCGAGTTCGAGATCGTGTTCATGATCGGCTGCGAGGACGGCGTGTTCCCGCACTCGCGCGCCGTGGAGGCGGGCGACCTCGAGGAGGAGCGCCGGCTCTGCTACGTCGGCCTCACGCGCGCCCGCCGCGAGCTGTACGTGACCCACGCCCGCACGCGGGTGATGTACGGAGGGCGGGACTTCAACCTGCCCAGCCGCTTCATCGCGGAGATCCCCGCCGAGCTGACCGACGCCGACCGAGCAGTTCACCGGCCGGGAGACGACCTCGAGCTGGGATGCCGACCTCGCCGCCGCCCGCGCCGGCGCCCGGCGCCGCGGCAAGCTTCGCCACCGGCGACGACGTGGTGCACGCGCGCTTCGGCGAGGGCGTGATCATCGCCTGCGCCCGGCGACCAGATCGTCGGTGCGCTTCGCCGACGACGGCTCCGAGCGCACGCTGATGGCCGACTACGCGCCGCTGAAGAAGCGCGGCTGATGGCGGCCACGGTGATCGACGGCAAGGCGGTCGCGGCTGCGGTGCGCGAGCGGGTGGCCGGGAGGTGGCCGCGCTGCCCGAGCCGCCGGGGCTCGCCACCGTGCTGGTCGGCGACGACCCCGCCTCGGCGGTCTACGTGCGCATGAAGCGCGAGGACTCCGCCCAGGTGGGCATCGAGTCCTTCCACCACGAGCCCGCCCCCGAGGACGTGGCGGACCTGCTCGCCGAGCTGAACGCCGACCCGCGCGTAAACGGCATCCTGCTCCAGCTCCCGCTTCCCGACGGCCTGGACGACGCCGAGATGACCGCGCTCATCGACCCGCGCAAGGACGTGGACGGGCTGACGCCGCTGAGCGCCGGGATGCTGGCGCAGGGCCGGCCGGGCCTGGTGCCGTGCACGCCCGCCGGCGTGATGGAGCTGCTCGCGCACGCCGGGCGTGGAGCTCGAGGGCGCCGAGGCCGTGGTGGTGGGCCGCTCGCAGCTGGTGGGCAAGCCGCTGGCCGCGCTGCTGCTGGCGGCCAACGCGACCGTCACCCACTGCCACTCGCGCACCCGCGACCTCGCCGCCACCTGCCGCCGGGCCGACGTGCTCGTCGCCGCGGCCGGCTCGCCGGGGCTGATCACCGCCGACATGGTGGGGGAGGGGGCGACGGTGATCGACGTGGGCACCAACCGCACCGACGACGGGCTCACCGGCGACGTGGACTTCGAGGCCGTCCGCGAGGTCGCCGGGGCGATCACGCCCGTGCCCGGCGGGGTGGGCCCGATGACGCGCGCGATGTTGCTGGTGAACACCGTCGCCGCCGCGAAGGCCCAGCTCGAGGCCGTACCCTGAGCGCCGTGGACCTGCGGCGGCTACGCGCGGGAGAGGTGATCGTCGGGCTCTCGGGGCTGCTGCTCGTCGTCGCCCTGCTCTTGCCCTGGTACACCCACGACGTGGCCACGTCCTTCGGCCCGCGGCCGTCCCTGCCCTCCCAGAACGCGTTCGAGTCGATGGCGGTAGCCGACCTGTTGCTGCTGATCGTGGCCGTGGCGGCCGTCGGCCTCGCGATCGACACCGCGCTCGAGCAGACGGTCGCCGTTCCGCTCGACGTACGCGAGCCTGCTGTCGCTCGCCTCGCTCGTCGCGCTGATCCTGGCTCTGATCCACCTCGGCTCCTCGCCGGCGCCCGAGCGGCGGCGTGCCCGCCGAGACCCGCGTCGAGACCTCCACCGCGGCGGGCGCCCGATCTCGCGCTGATCGCCACGCTCGTCATCTTCGCCGGCACGCTGCTGGCGATGCGCGACGAGCGGCTGAGCAAGGCTGGCCGCCCCACCGACCAGACCGGCAGGCCGGTCGACCACGTGCCCGAGATCGAGCAGCCTCCCGCCCCGCGGTGAGCTTCGACGCGCCTGAATCGCTGGGACTGGGTGGCCTTCGTGGCTGCCCTGGCGCTGCTGTTCACGATGGGCGTCGACTGGTACAGCACCCCCGCAGGGCGACGAGGCGCGACGGATCGAGCGCATCGAGGACCCCAACCCGGGCCCCAGCGGACAGATCGGGCGCGAGGTCGAGGAGCGCGCCGCCGAGCGTGCCGAGGGCGCCGAGCGCAACGCCGTGCAGCCCCTGGCCTTCGTCGACTCGGTCCTGCTGGTCCTCCTGTTCGCCACCGTGGCTTTCGCCGCGGTCGCGGCCTTCGCCCGAGCAGCCGGCCGGCGCTTCGAGCCGCCCGGCACGCCCAGCGCCGCGGCGGCCCTGACCGCGGCGCTCGCCGCGCTGCTGGTCGCCTACCGCATCGTGCAGCAGCCGGGCTTGGACGCCGGGACGACGGTGAAGGCCGGCGCTTGGCTGTCGCTGATCGCCTCGCGGTGATCGGCATCGCCTCCTCGCGGGCGCTGACGCTCGAGGAGGAGGGCACTGCCTTCCGGCCCACCGAGCCGCGGGCCGCTTGAGGGCTCAGCCCGGCGCCGAGCGCTCGACGAGTTCGAGGTGGCGACAGGCTGCTCACCGACGTCGGTGGAACCTCGGCGACGGTCCTGTCGACCCCCGGGATGATCGCGATGATGGAGCGCAACGCGGCCATGCTGGCCTTCGGCGGGCTGCCCGAGGGCAAGGCCACGGTGGGCTTCGAGGTGGGGGTGAGGTTCAGGGTCCTGCGCGAGGTGGTCGAGGAGCGCAGCTGCGCTTCGAGTGGAGGTGCGCGAGGCGAGCGCACCATCGGCGTCGGTACCCACGAGCGCCGCTTGGTCGAGCACGGCAGGCGCTGCTCCAGCGCAGTGGCAGGCGGTCCAGCCCGTAGACCCCCTGCACCGAGCCGTACTCCGGCTCGCCGTCGAGCGCCAGGCCCGGCATGCGCTCGGCGAAGAAGCGCAGGCCCTCCTGCATCTCGGCCTGGGCCAGGTTCGCGCCCAGGCAGTAGTGCGGCCCGGCGCCGAAGGTGAGCGGCTTGCCGACGTCGCGCTCGGCGGTGATGTCGAAGGCGGGTCCGACGCCGTCGCGGTTGGCCGAGGCCGCGGCGACCATCACCACGGTTCCCTCGGGGAACAGCACGTCGCGGAACTCGATGTCCTCGAGCGCGATGCGGGCGGTGAAGGGCGTGATCGGCTCCACGCGCAGCGCCTCCCAGACCGCCTTCGGGGCCAGGCCCTCGGGATCGGCGCGCAGCGCCTCCCACTGCTCGGGGTTCTCGGCGAACAGGCGCATGCCTGGGCGAGCTGGGACTGGGTGGTGTCCACGCCGCCCACCAGCACGTTGAGCACGAGGTTGATCAGCTCGTCGTCGTCGAGCCGGTCGCCCTCGTAGCGGGCGGTCAGCAGCGTGGAGATCAGGTCCTCCCGCGGGTCGTCGCGGCGGTGCTCGAGCAGCTCGGCGGCCCAGTCGTAGAACTCCTGCACCGCCTCCTCGATCTGGGGGCGCTGCTCCATCAGCGCGGTGGCGTCGAACTGCCGCTGGATCCAGTCCGACCAGTGGTGCAGCCGCGGCGCGTCCTCCAGCGGAGCGCCCATCACGGTGGCGATCACCATCGAGGGGTAGGCCTTGGCGAAGCTGTCGACGAACTCGCAGCGCTCGCCGCCCTGCCACAGGCCCTCAGCACCTCGCGCATGGCGGGGCGCCAGCGGTTGGCCGCCCGCGGGGTGAACGAAGGGTTGACGAGGTTGCGCAGCCGGCTGTGGTCCTCGCCGTTGAGGTGGAGGATGTTGCGGCGGATCTCCTCGGCCAGCGGCCCCTCGTCGATCTGGAAGATCTCGGCGATCTTCAGCCCCGGGAAGGTGGCCGAGCGGGTGCGCAGGAAGAACGCCGCGGACTCGCGGTCGAGCACCGCGTAGCCCAGCGGCACCTTGGCCAGCCAGCCCCGCTCGCGCAGCTCGGCGAGCACCTCGTGGAAGCGCGGGCCGCGCAGCGTGGGGTCGTCGTAGGGCAGCTCGGGCGGGTCGAGCTCGTCCACCGGCGTGAGCGCCGTCGTGCTCATGCGGCGACCGCCGGTCGGGCCACCCGGCCCGCCAGCACCCAGCACCACAGCGCGACGAGCACCAGGCTGCCGTCCACGAGGAAGGTCACCAGGTACATGAAGTCGTCGCTGTGGAAGACGAAGAACGCCAGCGCGGGGACCGACGAGGCGATCTTGCCGGCGGCCAGCACGAGTATCAGCGGCCGGTAGCGGACCACGTCGGTGGAGACCACGGCCGCGATGCCGGTGATCACCACCATGTACGCGAACGACAGCGCCACCCACAGCTTCTGCTCGGAGGCCGGCCCGTCGCTGAAGCCGCCGATGGCGTCCCCGACGTCGTCGAGGGTCCCGATCACGCTGTCGGGCACGACCAGGAACAGGACCCCGCTGACGGCGAAGCCCACGACCAGCGCGCGCATGACGAGAACGACCGTCCGCTCCGCGTTCGCCGGGCTCACGGCCGGATCCTAACCCGGCCCCGGACCGCCGCGGCGACGCGGCCGGGGAGCGTGGCACCCACTCGAAAAAACCGTCAGCGCGCTGACGACTTCCTCGGAGGGGACGTGCCGCACGCGCCCGACCTAGACTCGCGCTCGTGATCGACCGCGAGCAGGTCCTGCACGTCGCCCGCCTCGCCCGGCTGCGGCTCACCGACGAGGAGGTGGAGCGGATGACCGGCGAGCTGAGCGACATCCTCCAGCACGTCGAGGCCATCCAGGCCCTCGACCTCGACGACGTCGAGCCCACCTCGCACGTGATCCCGCTCGAGAACGTGCTGCGGGCCGACGAGCCGCGCGAGAGCTGGCCCCGCGAGCGCATCCTCGAGGGCGCCCCCGACGCCTCGGACGAGGGCTTCCGCGTCCCCAGCCCCGGCGGATGATCGAGCTCACCGCAGCACAGGCCGCGCGAGCAGATCCGGTCCGGCGAGCTGTCGGCGGCCGAGCTGTTCGAGGCCTACCGAGAGCGCGCCGCCGCCGATGATCTCAACGCGTTCCTGTGGGTGGCCGACGAAGCCCCGCAGACGCCCAGCCAAGGCCCGCTGGCCGGCGTCCCGCTCGCGGTCAAGGACCTGTTCTGCGTCGAGGGGGTCCCCAGCGCCGCCGCCTCGCGGATCCTGGAAGGGCACCGCCCGCGCGTACACCGCAACCAGCGTGCGCCGGCTGGCCGAGGCCGGCGCGCCCATGCTCGGCAAGACCAACATGGACGAGTTCGCGATGGGCTCGTCCAACGAGAACTCCGGCTTCGGGCCGGTGCAGAACCCGTGGGACCGGGAGCGCGTGCCGGGCGGGTCGAGCGGCGGCTCGGCGGCCGCCGTGGCGGCGGGCCTGGCGCCGTGGGCCATCGGCACCGACACGGGCGGCTCGATCCGCCAGCCCGCCTCGCTGTGCGGGGTGGTGGGGCTGAAGCCGACCTACGGCGCGGTGTCGCGCTACGGGATGATCGCCTTCGCCTCCTCGCTCGACCAGGCGGGCCCGCTCACCCGCGACGTCAAGGACGCGGCGCTGCTGTTCTCGCACATGGTCGGCCGCGACCCCTGCGACTCCACTTCGCTCGATTACCCGGGAGAGGTGCCCACGCCGACCGCCGAGCGCCTCGACGGCATCCGCTTCGGCGTGCCATCGAACCTGACCCGCGACGGGGTGGAGCCCGGCGTGACCGAGGTCTTCGAGGCCACGCTGAAGCTGATCGAGGAGCTGGGCGGCGAGGTGCGGCAGATCGACCTCCCGAACGCCGACCACGGCCTGAGCGCCTACTACCTCCTGGCCCCGGCGGAGGCGAGCGCCAACCTCGCGCGCTACGACGGCGTGCGGTTCGGGCTGCGCAGCGGCAACGGCGACCTGCTGTCGATGTACGAGCAGACCCGCGGTGACGGTTTCGGCGACGAGGTCAAGCGGCGGATCATGCTCGGCACCTACGCGCTGTCCTCGGGCTACTACGACGCCCTGTACGGCAAGGCCCAGCGCGTGCGCACCAAGATCGCCGAGGACTTCCGCACCGCCTTCGAGCAGGTGGACGTGATCGTCACGCCGACCTCGCCCAGCGTCGCCTTCAGGCTGGGCGAGCGCACCGACGACCCGTACGCGATGTACCTGTCCGACTACTTCACGGTGCCCATGCCGCTGGCCGGCATCCCGGCGCTGTCCATCCCCGCCGGGCTGAGCGAGGGCCTGCCGGTGGGCTTCCAGCTCGCCGGCCCGGCCTTCTCGGAAGGGAAGCTGCTCGACGCCGGCCACGCGCTGGAGCAGGCCATCGGCTTCGACGGGAGCCCCGCGCGTGTCTGAGCTCGAGCCCGTCATCGGACTCGAGATCCACGTCCAGCTCAAGACGAGAACGAAGATGTTCTGCGGCTGCGCTCTTTCCTTCGGCGACGAGCCCAACACGCACACCTGCCCCGTGTGCCTGGGGCACCCCGGAACGCTCCCGGTGACCAACGAGCAGGCCGTCCGCTACGGCCTGATGATCGGGATGGCGCTCGGCTGCACGCCGGCCGAGCGGTCGCTGTTCCACCGCAAGAACTACTTCTATCCCGACCTGCCGAAGGGCTACCAGATCAGCCAGTTCGACATCCCGCTGTGCCGGGACGGGCGGCTGGGCGACGTGCGCATCCACCGGGTGCACCTCGAGGAGGACGCCGCCAAGCTCACCCACGCGGGCGCGAGCGGGCGCATCCATGGGGCCGAGGCCAGCGTCGTGGACTTCAACCGCGGCGGCACCCCGCTGGTGGAGATCGTCACCGAGCCCGACCTGCGCTCGGCCGAGGAGGCCGCCGAGTGGGCGCGGCTCCTGCGGGCCACGCTCAAGCGCCTGGGCGTCTCGGACGTGAACATGGAGGAGGGCTCGCTGCGCGTGGACGCCAACGTGTCGGTGCGCCCCGCCGGCCAGGCGGTGCTCGGGACCAAGACCGAGCTCAAGAACATGAACTCGTTCACCTTCCTGCGCCACGGCGTGGAGGCCGAGATCGCGCGCCAGACGCAGCTGATCGGCGAAGGCCGGAGAGTCGAGCAGGAGACCCTGCACTATGACCCTCATAGTCGGCAGCCTCACATCGCTGCGCTCCAAGGAGGAGTCGCACGACTACCGCTACTTCCCCGAGCCCGACCTGGTGGCGCTCGCGCCCGCGCCCGAGCTGCTGGACGAGATACGCGGCGCAGATTCCGGAGCTGCCGGCCGAGCGCGCCGAGCGGCTGAGGTCCGAGCACGAGCTTCCGGAGGAGACCGCGCGGCTGTTCGCGTTCCGCACCGAGCTGGGCGACCTCTACGAGGAGGCCCTGGACGGGGGCGACCCGCGCACACTCGCCAACTGGGTCAAGAACGACCTGGTGCCGCGGCTGGGCGACAGCGAGCCCGAGGACTGGAAGGTCACGCCGCAGGCGCTGGCGGCGCTGCTGAAGCTGGTCGACGACGGCGCGATCTCGGCCGGCGCCGGCAAGCAGGTGCTCGACGAGCTGGTGGCCGGCGGCGGCGATCCGGCGCGGATCGTGGAGGACAAGGGCCTCGCGCGGGCCGGCACCGACGAGCTGGGCGAGATCGTCGACCGCGCGATGGAGCAGGAGGCCGACGCCGTGGAGAAGATCCGCGCCGGCAACCCGAAGGCGATCGGGGCGATCGTCGGCGTGGTGATGCGCGAGACCAAGGGCCGCGCCGACGGCGGCGAGGTCCAGCGGCTGGTGCGCGAGAAGCTGGGCCTCTAGCCCGAGCTGTCCTCGTCCTCGTCGTCGTAGACGAGGCGGCTGGACAGCCGGTAGTCGACGCGCACGTCGCGGTAGGTCTTGTTCGGCTCGACCTCGTCGGGCAGGTTCTCGCGCCGGTCGCCGTGATCGGACTCGTGCCCGGGGCTGCCGAAGAACTCGACCTTGGTCTCCGGCACCTCCTCGAAGCGCATCTCCTTGGCGTCGATGCGCGCCCCGAACTCGATGTCCGGCTTCTTCTTGCGCTCGCCGCCCACGGGCTAGCTCTTCTTCTTCCTGGACCTCGACCGCTTGTTGGACGAGCCCGACTTCGACTTCGAGGACGAGCCCGACTTCGACTTCGAGGACGAGCCCGACTTGCCCGTGGCGCTCTTGGCAGTCTTGCCCGCCTGCTTGGTCGCCCCCTGGGCGGTCTTGCCCGCCTGCTTGGTCGCCCCGCGGGTCGTCTTCCCGGCCTCCTTGGTGGCGCCCTGGGCGGCCTTGCCCGCCTGCTTGGTGGCGCCGCGCGTGGTCTTGCCCGCCTCCTTGGTCGCGCCGCGGGCCGTCTTGCCGGCTTCCTTGGTCGCGCCCCGCGCGGTCTTGCCGACCTCCTTGGTCGCGCCCTTGGCCGCCTCGCCGGCATCGTCGCCGACCTCCTCGACCGCCTCGCCGGTGGACTCGACCGCCTCGCCGGCGCCCTCGCCGACGTCCTCCACCGCCTCGCCGGTGGACTCGACCGCCTCGCCGGCGCCCTCGCCGACGTCCTCCACCGCCTCGCCGGTGGACTCGACCGCCTCGCCGGCGCCCTCGCCGACGTCCTCCACCGCGGAACCGGCCCCTTCGCCGACATCCTCGACTGCCTCGCCGGCGCCCTCGCCGACGTCCTCCACGGCCGAGCCGGCGCCTTCACCGACATCCTCGACGGCGACCCGGCGCCCTCGCCGACGTCCTCGACAGCGGAGCCCGCTCCCTCGCCGACGTCCTTCACGGCCGAGCCGGCGCCTTCGCCGACGTCCTCGACGGCTGAGCCGGCGCCCTCGCCGACCTCCTCGACGGCCTCGCCGGCGCCCTCGCCGATCTCGCCGACCGCCTTGCCGGCGCCCTGGCCGACCTCGTCGACCGCCTTCCCGACGCCCTCGGTGATGTTCTCCAGGATCTGGGGGTTGCGGTCGATGGTCGTCAGCACGCGATCGACGATCGCGGCCACGTTGTCGAGGCGGACCTTCAGCAGCGCCTGAGCCTCGACGCCCTTGATCTCGAGGGCCACGCGCCCGAGGGACACGTCCGCGCCTACGCTCAGCTCGAGCAGGTCGAGCACCTGGGCCTGGAGGGACACCCGCGCCCGCAGGTCCTCCAGCTCGAAGTTGATCTCGTCGACCTTGACGACCGGGACGTCGAGCAGGACGTCGGGCGCCTCGCTCGTGTCCTCACGCGACATGATCGCGTAGTCCTGGTACTCGGACTCCGGGACCGAGCCCTTGTCGTCGTCGGGCAGGTTGCTCGCGAACCGGTACTCCTCGTCCTTCTGCGACGCCCGCCGGTTGGACTTCGACTGGTCGCCGCCGTTGTCGCCGCTCGTGCTCTCGGTTCTTCTGCTTCTTCTGCGTGGCCATCTATCGAGCTCCTCTCGGGCGCGCTACGAGCGTGCCGCGGTGCGCGCGGGCTTCGGCTTGCGTGGCGAGCTCGGCCGCTTCCGGCCTCCACCGCCGTTGGACTTCTGCGACGACGACGAGCGGCGCTTCTGCCCTGACTGGGCGGAGCGGCCGTTGCCGCCCGACTTGGTGGTGCGGCGACGGCGGCGCGGGGCCGGCTTCTCCTCGGGCTCCTCCTCCGGCTCCTCGGCCTCAGGCTCCTCCTCGGCCTCGGCCTCCTCTTCGGGCTCCTCCTCGGCCTCCGGCTCCTCCTCGTCTTCGAGCTCCTCTTCGCTCTCCTCGTCCTCAGCCGGCTCCTCCTCGGCCTCGGCTGCTCCTCCTCGGCCTCGGGCTGCTCCTCCTCGTCGGCCTCTCCCTCGGGGGCCTCTTCGCCCTCCATCTCCTCGGCCTGCTCGTCCTCGGCCTGCTCCTCTTCCCAGCCGGTGAACTCGCCGTCCTCGACGAAGCCGCGCCAGGAGCCGTCCTCCTCCTCCTTCATCTCGATGTAGGCCTTGAAGCGATGCATATCGGCCCTGATCGCGCGCTTCGAGAAGCGGGCTCCGCGCCCGATCTTCTCGAAGAAGCCCGCGGGCTTGAAGTCGACCGTGAGCTCGATATGGGTCAAGCGCGGTGCCAGCTCGTGGAAGGTCACCACGCCGGCATGCTTGAGGCCGTTGACGCTGCGCCAGACGATCCGCTCGTCGGGACGCTGCTCGACGATCTCCGCCTTGAAGTCGCGGGTGAAGTTCCACATCTTCTCGGTGAAGGTGACGTAGCCCTCTTCGTCCTGGCTGGCGCTGTTCACCCGGTGCATGAAGTTCGGGTACTCCTCGAACTGGGTCCACTGGTTGTAGGCCACGCTCAGGGGCACCGCGACGTCCATCGACTGCTGGACGGGCATGCGCCGGCCGCTGCCGGTCGCGTCGGCGTCGGTCTCGCCGCCCTCGCCGTCCTCGTCGTCGTCGCCGCCGGGCAGCATGTTTCCGACGATGTTCCCGCCCACGCCGAGCTTCCCGGCGACCTTGCCGAGCGGGCCCCCCTCCTTGAGCGCGTTGTTCGCGAGATCCTTGAGGCCGTCGCCCTGCAGCAGGTCCTCGATGCCGCCGCCGTCCGTCAGGTCGCCGACCTTGTCCTTGATCATCTCGGGGCCCTTCTTGGCGGCGTAGCCCGCGGCCGACTGCGCGGCTTCCTTGACGATCGGCTTGAGCACGTCCAGCGCGGCGTCGCGCGCGGTGTCCTTGAGCTCAGAGAAGATTCCGTTCGACTGGCCGGTCGCCTCGCCTGCGGTGTCCTTCGCGTCCTGCGCGCCATCGGACGCCGTGTCGGCGGCTTGGTCGGTGACTTCCTTCGCGTTCTCGGTCTTAGCGCTCGTCTTGCTCGCCATTCCGCCTCCTCCTCGTCGTGGGTCCCCCGCCCACACCCTGATTTACCCCATACTCTACCCCCCTCACCCATCCCGAAACTGGTCCCCTGTCCGGGCTACCCCGGGTGGAGAGGGGACGAGCCGGTCGGCCGGGGGCGTCGCCGCGGCCCGGTGGGAGGCTTCGGAGGCGTCGGCCGCCGGGTGACGCCGCGGAGCAGGCGGTAGTGCCCGAGGAGCAGAGCCTCGTCCTCCTCGGACAGCCCTTGCGCGGGCTCCACGTAGGGCGCGCTTCGCACCTGGGCCCTGGTGACGTTGCTCAGCCGGACCTCCCGCCCGCGGACCGAGGCGCGGCGCAGCGGCACGAGCGCCGGTCGCATCCCGAGCAGGTGCAGGTTGAGCACGCCGGCCCACTCGGGCCGGTCGGAGTCGCTGTCGACGTACAGGAAGTCGACCTCGCCGATCCTCTCGCCGTTGCGGTCGATGAGCGTGCGCCCCGACCACTCCGCCAGGTCCGCGCTTTTGGCTTCCGAGCGGGCCATCCGGCCCTCCTCTCCCTCTTTCCCCCACCACGACTACCCCGGAGAGGGGCAACCGATGCCTCCCGCGCCACGAGCCGGGTGGGCTGGACCGGAGGCGTATCCTCGGCTCCTAACCCGGATAGGAGGACAAGCATGGCGCGACTCATCCGCATGGACGGCACGGGCCACTCGACGCTCGCTGAGTGGACCACCCAGGACGACGCCGCCTTCGAGGCCGCCGTCCAGGAGTTCCGCGGCCAGCTCGACCTCGGCTACATCGGGACGGTCCCGGATGGCCCGGGCAGCGCGGCGCAGGTGCGCGATCTGCCGCGGGGGGCCGACCTGGTCATCCTGCGCCGCCCGATCGCCGGCGGTTGAGCGCTCCGGCCCCAGCTCTTCCCGAGCTCGGCCAGGTCCCCTGGCGCGAGCGCACCGACGCGCGCTTCCTCGCGCGCCACGGGCGCTGGTGGCGGGTGTCGACCGCGCTCTACACCGCGCCGCTGGCGACGGGCAGCGTGGCGATGGTGGCCTTGGAGCCGATCACGCTCCCGGTGGCGCTGGCCACGGCCGCGCACGCCTGGATGATCCCCGAGCTGTACGCCTTCCGCGGGGCGAGCGTGGTGCGGCCCAAGGGCCCGCGCAACGATCGCGCCGAGCCGGTGGCGCAGGGCCTGCTGGGCGACCTGCTCGACCACGAGGTGCGCGAGCTGCAGCGCGACACCGGCCTGGCGCTCGAGCCGGGCGGCCTGGGCACGTGGCTGGTGGGGGAGGCCGGTGCCCTGCTGGTCAGCCCCGGCGGCAAGCGTGTGCACTGCTTCTGCGTGCGCGTGCCCGAGCCCGAGCTGCCGCCCTCGGACCGCATCGCCCACCTGCTGCTGGCCTTGCGTACCGACGAGGAGGGCTTCGCCACGGTGGCCAACCACGCTTTCTGCGGGGCGCCGTGGCGGGTGCGCAGGCGGCTGCCGAAGGCGATGCGCCCGGCGCTCGACGTGGCCCGAGACCGGGCCCGCGCCGAGGCTCGCTAGCCTCGCCGCGCCCGTGGCCTTCGACGTCGTCATCGCCGGCGGCGGCTTCGGCGGCCTGTACGCCGCCCGCCGCCTCGAGTCGGCCCTCGCACGCCACAGCGCGCGCATCACGCTGGTCACCAACCACAACTACCTGCTCTACACGCCGCTGTTGCCCGGAGCTGCGGCGGGCTCGCTCGAGCCGCGGCACGTCGTGGTCCCGGTGCGCGAGGAGCTGGGCTGGAGCGAGGTCAAGATCGGGCTCGGTGACCGGGGCCGAGCCGGCGGAGCGCAGGCTCCAGGTCCGGACGGTCGACGGCCGCGACGAGACACTGGCCTACGACCACCTGATCCTGGCCCTGGGATCGGTCTCGCGCACGCTCCCCGTCCCGGGCCTGGCCGAGCACGGCCTCGGCTTCAACGACCTGCCCGATGCCGTCGAGCTGCGCAACCGCGCGCTGTGGAACCTCGAGGTGGCCGAGTCCCTGCCCGACTCCGAGCAGCGGCGCGCATACCTGACCTTCGTGTTCGTGGGCGCCGGCTACGCGGGCGTGGAGGGGATCGCCGAGCTGCAGGACTTCGTCAACTCGGTGATCCACCGCTACCCCCACTGCCGCATCGACGGGACCCGCTGGGTCCTGGTGGAGGCCGAGGACCGGATCATGCAGGAGATCCCCGAGAGCCTGGCGGAGTTCGCCACCCGCGAGCTGCGCGGGCGCGGCCTCGAGGTCCACACCGACACGCGCCTGGACTCGCTGACCGCCGACGCGGCGACCCTGTCCTCCGGGGAGATCGTGCCCACCCGCTGCCTGTGCTGGACGGCGGGGGTCAAGCCGCCACCCGTCGTGGCCCAGCTGGGCCTGCCGCTCAACGAGGCCGGGCGGATCGTGACCGACCGCTATCTCCGCGTGGAGGGCTTCCCCGGCGTCTGGGCCATAGGCGATTCCGCCGCGGTGCCCGACCCGGCGCAGCGGCGCAAGCGCCCGTGCCCGCCGACCGCTCAGCACGCTCTGCGCCAGGGCCGCCGCGCGGCCGAGAACGTGGCCGCGACGATCAAGGGACGCAAGCTCAAGCCCTTCCGCTACCGCACCCTGGGCGTGTTCGTCGACATGGGCCAGCACCTGGCGGTGGCGACCATGCTCGGGGATCCGCCTGCGCGGGCTGCCGGCCTGGTTCGCCGCCCGCACCTACCACCTCATGCTGATGCCGGGCCTGGGCCGGCGCGCCCGCTTGGGGGCCGACTGGTTCGTGGGCCTGTTCTTCGGCCGCGCGTCCGCAGAGCTCGGGCAGCTCGGGCATCCCGCGCGCCTCGGTGACGAGGAGGGGGAGCCGAAGCCGTGACCGCCGTCCCCTCGGGCGAGCTGATGTTCCGCGAGGGCCGCCCGGCCGACCTCGCTGCGACCTACGCGCTGGCCGAGCGCGCGATGGCCGACGCCGCGCGGCGCCAGGGGGTCAATCCCGGCGGGGCCGACCCCGACCCGGCGGGCTTCGAGGACCGCTGGCGGCTCGACCGCCCGCTGATCGAGTTCATCGCCGCCCAGGAGGGCTGCTACTGGCTGTGCGAGGACGAAGGCGAGCTGGTCGGCTTCGCGCGGATGGCGGACTTCGGCGCCATGGAGGAGGTCACCGAGCTGATGGTGGCTTCGAGCCACCACGGCCGCGGCATCGGCCGCGCGCTGCTGGAGCGCTGCTGGCCGGGACCGCCGACCAGGACCAGGGCCCGGGTCGTGGTCGCCGCCGGCGCGGCCACCGACCTGAGCCTGTACGCCGACTTCGGCGTGCTGCCGGTCACGGGCCACTGGCACCTGCGCCACAGCGTCGAGGAGTACACGTTCCGCCGCTCGCAGGAGACCGCGGACCTCGGCCACCCCGACATCCACCTGCTGAACGCCGACCGCGCGGTGGCCGAGTGGCAGCGGCTGGAGCCCGCGGCGGTCGGCTTCGAGCGCCCGGCGCTGCACGAGTTCTTCGGTCGCACGCGCACGTGCCTGGCGCGCCGCGACCCGGCCACCTCGGAGGTGGTCGGCCTGTGCTGGGTGAGCCCGAACGGCGAGGTCGGGCCGGCAGTCGGCGCCACGCCGGAGGACCTGGTGCCCGTGGTGCTGGCGGCGCTCGACCGCTCGGCCAAGGTCCAGGAGCCCGAGTGGCTGGGCGTGTACTGCACCACCGACGCCTGGTGGCTGCTGCGCCACCTGCGCCGGCTGGGGTTCAAGGTCTACTGGCCCAGCTGGGTGATGTCGTCGGTGCCCCTCCCGGGCCTGGACCGGTTCATGCCGACCCGGCCCGCCCAGGTCCTCTAGCCCCTAACCTCGAAGGCGTGAGCCTCGTAGTCATCCTGTTCTTCTTCGGGCTGGCCACGGCGATCGTCGGGAAGATCAAGGGCAGCTCGTTCTTCCTCTGGTTCCTGATCGGGTTCTGCATCCCCTTCGGCGGCCTGCTGGCGGCCGTCCTGTACCGCTTCGAGCAGAACGAGCCACGCCGCGCCTGCCCCGAGTGCGGCAAGGCCCAGCCGATGTACGTCCAGGTCTGCACGCGCTGTGGCAGAGACCTGGAGTGGCCTCAACTGGCCGCGTAGCGAGGAGCGCAGGCCGGGCGCCGGCCGGCCGCCTGTCCTACCGGAGGTAGGAGCACCGCACGCTCTGGCCCGTCTAGAATCCGCTGCTCATGCGCGCCGTCGACGCCATCATCGAATGCCTGAAGGCCGAGGGCGTCGAGCACGTCTTCGGGATCCCGGGCGGGGCCAACCTGCCCACCTACGACGCCCTGTACGACGGCGGCGTGCGCCACATCCAGTGCCGCCACGAGCAGGGCGCCGGGCACGCCGCCGAGGGCTACGCCAAGGCGAGCGGACGCGTGGGCGTCGCGCTGGCCACCAGCGGCCCGGGCGCCACCAACCTCGTCACCCCGATCGCCGACGCGATGATGGACTCGGTCCCGACCGTCTTCATCACCGGGCAGGTCCGCACCGACCTGATCGGCACCGACGGCTTCCAGGAGGCCGACGTCAGCGGCATCACCCTGCCGATCGTCAAGCACTCGATGATGATCCAGGACCCGCGGGAGATCCCCGAGGCGATGCACACCGCCTTCCACATCGCCAGCACCGGCCGCCCCGGCCCCGTGCTGGTGGACATCCCGCAGGACCTCTCGCGCGCGGAGATCGACTACGAGCCCGTCGACCGGGTCAACCTGCCGGGCTACCAGCCCACCACCGAGGGCAACGCCAAGCAGATCCGCCTGGCGGCCAAGGCGCTGGCCAACGCCCGTCGGCCGGTGATCTACGCCGGCGGTGGCGTGATCGCGGCCGAGGCGGCCAAGGAGCTCGCCGAGCTGGGCGAGTCCGACCGCTTCCCGGTGACCTGCACGGTCATGGGCCTGGGCGGCTTCCCCGCGCCGCACGACCAGTGGCTGGGCATGCTCGGCATGCACGGCACGCGCGCCGCGAACTACGCGATGGACGAGGCCGACCTGATCTGCTGCGTGGGCGCCCGCTTCGACGACCGGATCACCGGCAAGCTGTCGGAGTTCGCCCCGCGAGCGAAGTTCATCCACATCGACGTCGACCCGGCGGAGATCTCCAAGAACGTCCCCGCCCACATCCCGATCGTCGGCGACGCGAAGAAGATCCTCCCCAAGCTCACGCGCGAGTACCGCGCGCTGGAGACCGACTCCTCGCGGCTGGACGGCTGGTGGGAGCGGATCCACAACTGGCAGGAGAAGCACCCGCTGCGCTACGAGGACTCCGAGGACTCGGAGATCAAGCCGCAGTGGATGGTGCAGGCGCTGTGGCAGGCCACCGGCGGCGACGCGATCGTCACCTCCGATGTGGGCCAGCACCAGATGTGGTGCGCGCAGTACTACGACTTCCCCAAGCCCCGGCGCTGGATCAACTCCGGCGGGCTCGGGACGATGGGCTTCGGCCTGCCCAGCGCCATGGGCGCGAAGGTCGGCATGCCCGACGACCAGGTGGTCTGCCTCGCCGGCGACGGCTCGCTGATCATGAACATCCAGGAGCTCGCCACCTGCGTCACCGAGGACATCCCGGTGAAGGTGTTCATCATGAACAACGGCTACCTCGGCATGGTCCGCCAGTGGCAGGAGCTGTTCTGGGACCGGCGCTACTCGGCCGTGGACATGGGCTCGAGCCCCGACTGGGTCAAGCTGGCCGAGGCCTTCGGCGCCAAGGGCGTGAAGCTGGAGAAGAAGGAGACGCTGGTCGACGACATGAAGTCCGCCCTCGAGGAGGACGGGCCGGTGCTCGTGGACGTGCGCGTGACCAAGGAAGAGAACTGCTACCCGATGATCCCCGCCGGTCAGGCCGCCCGGGACATGGTCGGCTGATGCTCGGCCGCGAAAACCGAGCAGTCCAAGGTCGCAGGGGCGAAGCCTTGCGGGGGCAAGGCTGATGACCCGAGGCGCCGGAATGCGACGGTTTGCAGCGCCGATGGGTGAGCCGGCCACCAAGGAGGTCCTGAACCTCGACGACCTCCAGGTCTCCGGCGGGGTCAACACCGGGCGCAAGCACGTCCTGTCGATCCTGAGCGAGAACAAGCCCGGCGTGCTGGCCCGGATCGCCGGCCTGTTCGCCCGCCGCGGGTTCAATATCGAGTCCCTGGCCGTCGGCCCGACGGACGACCCGTCGATCGCACGCTTCACGCTCACCGTCGACGGCGCGGCCCACCCGATCGACCAGGTGACCAAGCAGCTCCACAAGCTGGTCAACGTCATCAAGATCCGCGACCTCGAGCCCGGCGGCACGGTGGCGCGCGAGCTGGCGCTGTTCAAGATCTCGGCCGACGACAACGCGCGCGCCCAGATCATGCAGTTCACGGAGATCTTCCGCGGCAACGTGGTGGACGTCTCGAAGCGCTCGGTCACGATCGAGGTCACCGGCACGGACGACAAGATCGAGGCATTCGAGCAGATGGTGCGGCCCTTCGGCTTGATCGAGATGGTCCGCACGGGCGAGATTGCCGTCTCGCGCGGGCGAGGGACGACCTAGCCCGTTCTCGCTGGAGCTCGGCGTCCGCGGGCGCGAGCTCCTCGGGGCGAGGGTCGAACGCGCGCTCGCGCTGGCGCGCCGGTCGAGCGCGCAGGCGGTCGCGTCGCTGTCGCTGCCCGTGCCGGCGGCCCTGGACGCGAGCGCCGCGGTGTTGGGCGCGCGGCGGCCCGACGACCTGTTCTTCTGCTTCGAGCAGCCCGGCCGCGACGACAGCGCGCTGGCCGGGCTGGGCGCGGTCGCCACCGTCGAGGCCGCCGGCCCCGATCGCTTCCCCACCGCCGCCCAGGACGCGCGCTCTTTGTGGCGGCGCGTCGTGTACGGCGACCCCGCGGAGGACCCGGCCGCGCCGCCCGGCTCGGGGCCGGTGCTGGTGGGCGGCTTCGCCTTCGCGCCCGAGGGAGGGGCGACGCCCGAGTGGTCCTCGTTCCCGCCCGCGCGGCTGGTCCTGCCCGAGGTGTCCATCGCCCGCCGCGGCGCGGAGGCGCGGCTGACGGTGAGCGTGGCCGTGTGGCCCGACGATCGCCCCGCGGAGGTGGTCCGGCGGGCCGAGGAGCGCCTGGAGGAGATGCGCCCGTCGGGCATGCCGCTGCTCGACCCCGACCCGGTGGCCCGGCCGCGGGTGGCGGGCGCCGCGCCGCCGGCCCACTTCGAGGGGGCCGTGGCGCGCGCCGTGGAGCGCATCCGCGCCGGTGAGCTGGAGAAGGTGGTGATCGCCCGCGAGGTGCGCGTGCACACGCGCTCGCCCATCGACGCCGGCCCGATCGTCGACGCCCTGCGGACCGGCTTCCCCGAGTGCTTCTGCTTCTGCGTCGGCACCCCCGACGCCGCCTTCGTCGGCGCCTCGCCCGAGCTGCTGGTGCGCCGCGAGGGCTCGCGGCTGGGCACGATGGCGCTGGCCGGCACCACCCGCCGCAGCGCCGACCCCGCCGTGGACGACCACCTCGGCGAGCAGCTGCGCGCCAGCCCCAAGAACGCCGAGGAGCACCGGATCGTTGTCGATCGCATCCGGCGCCGGCTGGAGCCCGTCTCGCTGTGGGTCACCGCCGCCGACGGCCCGGTGCTGGTCAAGGTCCAGAACGTCCAGCACCTGGCCACGCCGATCCGCGCCCAGCTGGCCCGCCCGCGCTCGGTGGTCGAGCTCGCGGGCGTGCTGCACCCCACGCCCGCGGTGGGCGGCGAGCCGCGCGAGGTGGCCGAGCCGCTGATCCCCGAGCTCGAAGGGCTGGACCGCGGCTGGTATGCCGGCCCGGTGGGCTGGACCGACCTGGCCGAGGACGGGGAGTTCTGCGTCGGGCTGCGCTGCGCGCTGCTGGAGGCGCAGGTGGCGCACCTCTACGCCGGCAACGGGATCGTGGCCGACTCCGACCCGACCGAGGAGCTGGCCGAGACCGAGGCCAAGCTCGACGCCCTGCTCCCGCTGTTCGCCTAGCGCGCCGTCCCGGCGTGCGAGCTCGTGCGAGGTGAGCTGGGCCACTGTCGTGCCCAGCAGCGCGCCCGCCATCACGTCGATCGGATAGTGGACGCCGGTGTGAACCCGCGAGTAGGCGACCAGCGCCGCCAGCCCGCGCAGGGCCACGCCGGTACGGGGCATGACGTGTGCGACCCCGGTGGCGAAGGCGAACGCCCCCGCCGAGTGCCCGGAGGGAAAGGAGCGGGAGCTGGGCAGCGGGATGTAGCGAGACTCCTGGCGCTCGCTCACGTCGGGGCGGCGCCGGCGTCCCAGGGGGCGGACCACCGCGTTGACCACTGTGGCCGAGGCCCCTAGCGCCGCGAGGCCCGACAGCGCGCCGCGCCGCCCCGCGTCGCCGCCCAGCGCGGCCAGCGCGGCGGCCGAGGCGAGCGAGAGCCGCCCGTAGTCGGCGGCAGGGGAGAGGCGGGCCATGAAGCGGTCGACCGACGGGCTCGGCGTGCGGGCGATCGCGGCGTAGACGGCGTGGTCGAGGCGCTCGGCGTCCTCCATCCACTTCGGCCGGGGGCGCCGGGCGAGGCCGGCTGGCGCGGAGCCACTGTTCAAGGCATGCTGATGGTATGGCCTTCAGTCGGCTCGCGGCCATCGCCGCGCTGGTGTGCGGCCTTCTCGCCCTCTTCGTCGGCGTCGACCTGGCGTTCAGCGACTTCCCCGACGGGCTGGTGCAGCCGCTGCTGCTCGTCACGGCGGCGGCCGCGGGGTGGTGGGGGCTGCTGCGCCGCGGCGCGAGGCGTGCGCTCGGCCTCGGGCTCGCGTGCCTGGCCCTCGCCACGGCGCTGGTCGTCGCGATCGTGGACGACCGGCTGGCCGAGGGCGTGGTGGGGCTCGCCGCAATCGCCCTCGGGGTGGCGGCCTCGCGGCGGGCGTTCGCAAAGCGCGGCGACCTCCCGGCGGCGGAGGCGCCCACCCGGGCCGTGCTGCTGATGAACCCGAAGTCCGGCGGGGGAAAGGCCGAGCGCTTCTCGCTGGACGAGGAGGCCCGGGCCCGCGGGATCGAGGCCGTGGTGCTGAACCGGGACGACGACCTGAACGCGCTGGTCGACGCGGCGGTCGAGCGCGGGGCCGATGCGCTGGCGATGGCGGGCGGGGACGGTTCGCAGGCGATCGTGGCTGCGCGGGCGGCCGAGCTGGGGCTGCCCTACGCATGCATTCCCGCCGGGACGCGGAACCACCTGGCACTGGACCTGGGCGTGGACCGCAACGACGTGGTGGGCGCCCTCGACGCGTTCGTGGACGGCGGCGAGATCGTCGTCGACCTGGCCGAGGTCAACGGCCGCGTGTTCGTGAACAACGTGTCGCTGGGCGTGTACGCGGAGGCGGTCCAGCAGGAGGCCTACCGCGACGCCAAGGTGCGCACCCTGCTCGACACCGTCCCCGACGCGCTCGGCCCCGAGGGCCACGCGCAGGAGCTCAGCTGGACCGACGCCTCGACCGGCGAGACCGCGACCAGCCCGGCGATGCTGATCTCCAACGGGCGCTACCGGCTGGGGCACGCGGTGGGCTCGGGCACCCGGCCGACCCTCCAGGCCGGTCTGCTGGGCGTGGCGGTGTTCGAGACCGAGCGCAGCAGTCGCCCGCACCTGCCCTGGCGGGAGTGGGGCGCCCCGGAGTTCGAGGTGCAGGCCGACGGGCCGGTGTACGCGGGGATCGACGGCGAGGCCGCCCAGCTCGAGCCGCCGCTGCGCTTCCGCAGCCTGCCCGGTGCGCTGCGCGTCAGGGTGGCCCCACAGCATCCAGGCGCCTCGCCTTCCGCGGGCATGCCCAAGAACCCGGGTGCCGGCGCCAAGGCCCTGGTCAGGATCGCGCTCGGCCGCTAGCCGGGCTCGGGCCCCAGCGCCTCGCCCACGCGCTCGACGAGCGCCCGGTGCTCGCGGACGCTCTCGGCCCGGTCGGTGCGCACCTCGACCAACCCGGGAGTCGTCACTCCGGCGCGCACCCCGTCGGGGGTGGAGGCCAGGCGGTGCTCGAGGCCCCCGAGCGCGGCGACCTGTGCGAGGTCGACCCCCGCCGGGGTGGCGATGTGCTCCTCGTAGAGGCCGGCGTCGGCGTGCTCGGCCACGGGCAGGAAGTCGAAGATCCCGCCACCGCCGTTGTTGGCGCAGACCACGGTCAGCTCCGCGCCTGCCCGTCGTGCGGCGAGAAGGCCGCCCAGGTCGTGCAGCAGCGCCAACTCACCGGTGAGCAGGAACGCCGGACGGCCGGTGGCGAGCGCGGCGCCGGCGGCGGACGAAGGCGTACCGTCGATCCCGTTGGCCCCGCGGTTGGCCAGGAAGCGCAGCGGCTTGGGCGTGGAGGGGAAGAAGGCCTCCACGTCGCGCACCGGCATCGAGGAGGCCAGCCACACGACCGCGTCGGCGGGCAGCGCCGGCTCGAGGGCCGCCCACACGCGGGGCTCGAAGGGATCGGGCGCAGCGGCCAGCGCTTCCTCGGTGGCGCGGTCGGCCGCCCGCCAGGCGTCCAGCCACTCGTCCACGCGCTCGTGCTCGCGCGCCTCCAGCGCGGCGGCCAGCGCGTTCAGCGTCGCGGCCGGGGAGCCGTCGAGCACCAGCTCGGCGCGGCGGGTGGGCTCGTGCCACGCGCGGTCGGGGTCGAGCAGCACCTGCGGCACCCCGGCCAGCCAGGCGCGCAGCGGCTTCGACGTGGGGGTGTCGCCCACCCGCAGGACGAGGTCGGCCGGCGGCTGGGCCAGGCGCAGGCCAACGTCGTAGTGCGAGACCACGTGGGAGCGGTCGTGCTCGCCGCAACGCACCCCGGAGGTCGGCTCGGCGAGGATCGCCCAGCCGGTGAGCGCGGCCAGGCGGGCGGCCGGCTCGGCCACGTCCTCGGCCACCGGCCCGCAGACGATCGCGCCCCGCGGGCTGGCGGCGATCCGCTCGGCCAGGGCCTGGACCTCGGTGGCGTCGGGCGCGCTGGAGCGGTGCGCCCGGGACGTCCAGGGCCGTCCGTCCGGGCGCCCCTCCCAGTCGGCCGGGTCGAGCTCCTCCTCGACCGGGGCCAGCGGCTCGCGCAGCCCGAAGTTCAGGTGCACCGGCCCCCGGCCGGCGGCCTCGAACGCTCGGCACGCCCAGCGCGCGGTAGTGAATGGCGGTCTCGCGCCCGGGCTCGTGGTTGCCGACCTCGACGAACCACCTGACGGCGCTCCCGTAGATCTTCACCTGGTCGATCGACTGCCCTGCGCCCACCTCGCGCAGCTCCGGCGGCCGGTCGGCGGTCAGGACGATGAGCGGCACGCGCGCCTCCGACGCCTCGACCACCGCCGGCAGCAGGTTCGCCGCGGCGGTGCCCGACGTGCAGGTGACGGCGACCGGCCGCCCCGTCGCCTTGGCCATGCCCAGCGCGAAGAACCCGGCGCTGCGCTCGTCGATCACCGAGGTCGCGTCGGTGAGCTCGGCCAGGGTGAGCGCCAGGGGCGCGTTGCGCGAGCCGGGCGAGGTGACCGAGTGGCGCAGCCCGCAGCGCACCAGCTCGTCCACGAAGGCACGGAGCGGCGCGTAGGTGCGGTTCATCGCTTTAGTGATGGCGTGGCTGCGCCCCTGGTCGTGTTCGTCCCCGGCTTCATGCAGCGCGGCGAGGCCTGGGCGCCCGTGGCCGACCTCCTGTCGCAACGCTATTCGAGCGTCCTGCTCGACCACTCCCAGCACGACCGCGAGGGCCGCCTGCGCGAGATCGCCGAGGCCGCGGGGACCGGCGGGGCGGTGCTGTGCGGCTACTCGCTGGGCGGCCGGCTCTCGCTTCAGGCCGCGTTGCGCGAGCCCTCGCGTTACCGCGGCCTGGTGACCCTGGGATCGTCCGCCGGGCTGGAGTCCCAGGCCGATCGCGAGCAGCGCCAGAACGCCGATGAGCAGCTCGCCTCGTGGATGGAGCGCTCACCGATCGAGGAGGTCGTCGACGTGTGGGAGCGACAGCCGCTGTTCGCCGACCAGTCCGAGGTGCTGATCGAGCGGCAGCGCCCGGGTCGGCTCAGCTTCACAGGGAACCAGCTCGCCGGGCTGCTGCGCACGGCCGGGCAGGGCGTGACCGAGCCGGTTTGGCACCAGCTGCCCGCGCTGGAGCTGCCGCTGCTGTGCCTGGCGGGCGCCCGGGACGAGCGCTACCTGGGAGCGGCCCGCCGCATGGCCGACCTGGTCCCTGGCGGGCGCGCGGAGGCGATCGAGGACACCGGGCACGCGGCCCAGCTGCAGCGCCCCGACGCCGTCGCGGCGCGGATCGAGGCGTTCCTGGTCGCTACCGAAGAACGCGGTACGTAGGGGCCGGCGGCGAAGCCGTCGAGCACACGGAGATCTGGCAGGTCACGGAGCTCATGTGATGCGCTCTATCACAACCGCCTCCAGCGCCTGGGGGTCGGGCTCCACGCCCAGACCGGGGCCCTCGGGCACGGCCATCAGCCCCATGCGGGGGCGGGGGAGCGCCCGCGCCAGCCGGGAGTCGAACAGCTCCAGCGTGGCCAGCCCACAGGCCAGCGACAGGCGCTCGGAGGCCGCCAGCTGCAGGGCGGCGGCGATGCCCCACGGGCCGTCGAGGGTGCTCGACAGGTAGGGCTCCAGCCCGCTGTAGCGGGCCGCGCGGACCGCCTCGCGGGCGGCGCCGAACCCGCCCGAGGAGGCCAGCTTCACGTTCACCGCGTCGCAGGCACGCAGCTCGGCGGCCACGCGCACGTCGTCGGGCCCGGCGATCGACTCGTCCGCGGCGAGGGGGACCTCGACCTCGGCGCGCAGCAACGCGAGCTCCTCCAGCGTGCGGCACGGCTGCTCGACCAGCTGGAGGTCGTAGGGAGCCAGCGCGGCGATCGCAGCCCGGGCCCGGTCGAGGCTCCACGCTCCGTTGGCGTCGACGCGCAGTGCCGGCCAGGGGCCGATCGCCTCGCGCACAGCGGCCACCCGCTCGAGATCGTCGGGCAGGCCCACCTTGAGCTTCAGGCACGAGTAGCCCTCGCGAACGGCCTCCCGCGCGCGGCCCGCCATCTCGCTCGGGGGGCCGCCGCCGAGCGTGCGGTTGACCACGATCGCGTCCGCGCCCGGCTCGCCCAGCGTGCGGTCCTCGCGGCGCGCCTGGAGGTCGAGCTTGGCGAGCTCCTCCGCCGCGCGGGCCTGGGGGAGGGCGGCCGCGCCCTCGGTGCGCAGCTCGTCGATCACGGAGTCCAGGCTCACGCCGTCGTAGCTCTCCAGCGGCGCCGCCTCGCCGTAGCCCGCCAGGCCCTCTTCGTCCTCGATGCGCAGCAGCGCCAGCTCCCGGGCCGAGACCACGCCGCCCGAGGTCACGAACGGCTCGCGCAGCGGGAGGGACAGCCGCAGCACGGAGCGCTTCACGACAGGACTACCCCCGCCGCCAGCAGCAGTGAGAAGACCGCCAGCAGCCGCCCGGTGTCGGCCAGCGCCTGGTTGAGCGCGGGCCCGTCGCGACGCGTCGCGACGGTGCGTAGCAGCGGGGGCGCCAGCGGCGCCGAGGCCAGCGGCAGCAGCACCCACGGCCAGCCCTTGGCCACCGCCAGGACCACCGGGACGACCATCGCGCCCACCACCATCGCCGCGAACAGGCGCACGGCTTTCTCGCGCCCGAGCTTCACCGCGAGGGTGCGCTTGCCGGCGCGGCGGTCGGTGTCGACGTCGCGCACGTTGTTGACGACCAGGATCGCCGCGGCCAGCAGCCCGACCGGAACCGAGAGGACGAACGCCTCCCAGCGCACCTCCTCGGTCTGCACGAAGTACGAGCCGGTGACCGCCACCACGCCGAAGAACAGGAACACGAACAGCTCGCCGAGCCCCTCGTAGCCGTACGGCCTCGGGCCGCCGGTGTAGAGCACGCCCGCGACGATCGAGGCGATGCCGATCACCAGGATCTCCCAACCTGCCTCGGCGGTCAGGTAGATCCCGCAGGCCACGGCCACGCCGAAGGCCACGTAGGTGCCGATGAGCACTCGCCGGGGCGGCATCAGGCCGCCCGCGGTCACCCGCACCGGCCCCAGCCGGTCCTCGGTGTCGGCACCGCGGCGGGCATCGGACAGGTCGTTGGAGAGGTTGGTCCCGATCTGGATGAACACGCTCCCCACCAGGGCGGCGACGAAGGCCAGCGCGTTGAAGTGGTCCTCGGACACCGCCAGCGCAGTGCCCACGAGGACCGGGGCGATGGCGGCGGGAAGGGTCCGCGGCCGGGCGGCCACGAGCCACAAGCGGGCGGTCACGGGCGCTTGGGGAAGCGGCCGAAGTCGGGCCGGCGGCGCTCCTTGTAGGCCTCCCGGCCCTCCTTCGCCTCGTCGCTGGCGTAGAAGAGCAGGTTGGTGTCGTGCGCCAGCTGCTGGAGGCCGGCCATCCCGTCCTCGGAGGCGTGGAACGAGGCCTTGAGCAGGCGCAGCGAGAAGGGAGAGAGGGCGAGCATCTCGCGCGCCCAGCGCACGGTCTCCTCCTCGAGCTCCTCCAGCGGGACGACCTTGTTCACCAGCCCCATGTCCAGCGCCTGCTGCGCGTCGTACTGGCGGCACAGGAACCAGATCTCCTTGGCCTTCTTCTGACCCACCTGCTGCGCCAGCAGCGCGGCCCCGAAGCCGCCGTCGAAACTGCCCACGCGCGGCCCGGTCTGGCCGAAGCGGGCGTTCTCGGCCGCGATGGAGAGGTCGCAGCAGACGTTCAGCACCTGCCCGCCGCCCACGGCGTAGCCGGCCACCATCGCCACGATCGGCTTGGGCAGCCGGCGCATCTGCACCTGGAGGTCGGTGACGTGGAAGCGCCCCACTCCCTCGCCGCCGGTCATGTAGCCGGTGTCGCCGCGCACGTTCTGGTCGCCCCCGGAGCAGAAGGCCAGCGGGCCCTCGCCGGTGAGCACGATCACCCCGACCTCGGGGTGCTCGCGGGCGCGCTCGAGGGCGTCGGAGAGCTCGATCAGCGTCTCGGGCCGGAAGGCGTTGCGGACCTCGGGGCGCGCGATGGTGAGCTTCGCGATCCCCTCCGCGATCTCGTAGCGGATGTCCTCGTACTCGCCGGCGCGCTGCCAGTCGGCACCCGGGCGGATCTCGCGCTCGCTCACGCGCGCAATCGTAAAGTGCCCCCTCTGAGCGACTGGCTGACCTCCGCCGCGGCGTGCGACCCCGATCGCGTTGCCCTCGTCGCCGAGGGTCGCTCGCTCACCTACGCCGAACTGGACGCCGAGGCCTCCCGCCGCGCCCGCGCGGGCGTGGTCGCGGTGCCGGCGCGGCCGGGCATCGAGTTCGTCGTCAGAGGTTCACGCGCTCGCGCGCGGGGGCGGGACGATCGTGCCGCACGACCCGGCCCGCGAGCCCCCGCCGGTGCCCGATCACAGCACCGCCCAGTCGATCGTCTTCACCTCGGGGACGACCGCCGAGCCGCGCCCGGTGGAGCTCAGCAGCGCCAACCACGAGGCCAGCGCTCGCGCGCTGGGCGAGCGCCTCGGGCTCGGCCCCGACGATCGTTGGCTGGCCTGCATGCCGCTGCACCACGTCGGCGGCCTGGCGATCGTCCACCGGGCCGCGATCTTCGGCTCGACCCTGGTGATGCACGAGCGCTTCGAGGCCGGGCGCGTCCGCGACGAGTTGGCCGGCGGCGGCATCACCCACGTGTCGCTGGTGCCCACCATGGTGGCCCGGCTGGGCCGGGTGAGGGCGCCGGCGCTGCGCGCGCTGCTGCTGGGAGGAGGACCGATCCCGGCGGACCAGCTGGCGAGCGACCTGCCGGTGGTCGCCACCTACGGGATGACCGAGACCGCGTCGGCGGTCGCGACGGGAGTGCCGGGCGAGCCGCTGCCCGGCGTCGAGCTGCGCATCGCCGAGGACGGCGAGATCCTGGTGCGCGGGCCGATGGTCGCGGGCGGCGGGTGGCTCGCGACGGGCGACCTCGGACGCCTCGACGGCGACGGCCGGCTGACGGTCGAAGGACGCAAGGCGGACACGATCATCAGCGGCGGGGAGAACGTGGCTCCGGCGCGGGTGGAGGCGGCGCTCGAGTCCCACCCAGGGGTGATCGAGGCGGGGGTGACGGGGCGGCCGGATCCCGAGTGGGGGGAGGTGGTCGTGGCCTTCGTGGTGGGCGACGTGCCCGAGGGCGAGCTGCTCGCGCACGCCCGCGAGCGGCTGGCCCGCCACGAGCTGCCAAAGGAGGTCCGCTACGTGTCCGAGCTGCCCCGCAACCAGGCCGGGAAGTTGCTCCGGGCCCGACTAGAGTCCCCGCCGCGATGATCTACGACGACGACGCCGACCTCGGACTGCTCCAGGACAAGACCGTGGCCATCCTCGGCTACGGCTCCCAGGGGCACGCCCACGCCCTGAACCTCAAGGAGTCGGGCGTCGACGTGGTCGTGGGCCTGCGAGAGGGCTCGGAGTCGGTCGAGAAGGCGAAGGGCGACGGCCTGCGCGTCGAGTCGGTGGCCGACGCCGCCAGCGAGGGCGACGTGGTCATGATCCTGCTCCCCGACGAGAAGCAGAAGGCGATCTGGGAGTCCGAGATCGCCGACGGCATCGCGCCCGGCAATCTCCTCCTCTTCGCGCACGGGTTCTCGATCCACTTCGATCAGATCGACCCCGGCCCCGAGGTGGACATCGGCATGGTCGCCCCCAAGGGCCCCGGGCACCTGGTGCGCCGCCAGTACGTGGACGGGGAGGGAGTGCCCGGGCTGATGGCCGTCCACCGCGACGCCACCGGCCAGGCGCGCGACTTGGTGCTGGCCTACGCCAAGGGCATCGGGTGCACGCGCGCCGGCGTGATCGAGACCTCCTTCAAGGACGAGACCGAGACCGACCTGTTCGGCGAGCAGGCGGTGCTCTGCGGCGGCGTGACCGAGCTGGTGCGGGCGGGCTACGAGACGCTGGTCGATGCCGGCTACGACCCGCGCCTGGCCTACTTCGAGTGCATGCACGAGCTGAAGCTGATCGTCGACCTGATGTACGAGAAGGGCATCACCGGCATGCGGTACTCGATCTCCAACACCGCGGAATACGGCGACTTGACGCGCGGCCAGAAGGTGATCACCGACGACACGCGCGAGGCGATGAAGAAGATCCTCGCCGACATCCAGTCGGGGGACTTCGCGCGCGAGTGGATCGCCGAGAACGAGGCGGGCCAGGAGAACTTCCAGCGCATGCGCAAGGAGGGCCAGGACCACCAGATCGAGCGCGAGGGCAGGGAGCTGCGCTCGAAGATGGACTGGATCGACCAGGAGTTCTGATGGCCGACGAGGGCCGCGAGCGGCTTCCTCCCGCCCGAGCCGCCGGGCCCAGAGCCCGACCTGGGGGACAAGGCCGGCGAGCCGACGCAGCAGCTGCCGCCGCCCACGGCGCAGACCCAGCCGCTGCCCCCGCCGCAGCCCTACCAGCCCCCTCCGCAGTACCAGCAGCCGCCACCGCAGTACTACCAGCCCCCGCCGCAACAGCCGTGGCAGCAGCCCTACGGCTACGGGCCGCCGCCCGGTTACCACGCCTGGGGGCCGCCCCCTCCCCGCGAGCCCGACAACAACAAAGCTGTCGCAGGCTTCGTGTTCGCTTTGGTTACAGGCTTCCTGTGGCTGTCGTTTCTCGGCTTTCCGGTGCTCGGCATTGGCACCGCTGTGGCTGGACTTGTACTTTCGCGACAAGGCAAGCGCGAGGTTGCGAGCGGGCGCACCACCAAGAACGCCGGCCTAGCCCAGGCAGGTTGGATCATCAGCATCGTCATGGTCGTGCTGTCGGTCCTGTCGACCCTTGCCTGGATTGTGCTCATCGTGGCTCTGGCCACCGACGAGGAGTTCCGCCGCGACCTCGAAGACGGCAACACCGGAACCATCGCGATCGCGCTCGTGAAGGGAATCCTGAGCCTCCTCACCTGACCTGGGTAAGGTCGTCTGCCCATGGCGAACCCGTACCTGAAGCAGTACCTCATGACCGCCGGGCCGACGCCGCTGCCGCCGTCGGTGTCGCAGGTGATGGCCGAGCCCATCCTCTATCACCGCGCGCCCGCTTTCATCGAGGTCTACGCCCGGGCGCTGGACCGCCTGAAGATGGTCTTCCAGACCGAGAACGACGTGCTGGGCTTCTCCTCGTCGGGCTCGGGCGGCATGGAGTCCGCCGTGGCCAACCTGACCCGGCCGGGCGAGCCCGCCCTGGTGGTGTCGTGCGGCAAGTTCGGCGAGCGCTGGGCCGAGCTCTGCGAGGCCTACGGCGCCGAGCCTGATCCACCACGACGCCGGCTGGGGCGAGAAGGTCGAGCCGGCGGAGCTCGACCGCCTGCTGGGCGAGAACGACGGGGTCGAGGTGGTCTTCACCACGCTGTCGGAGACGTCCACCGGGGTGGTCAACGACGTCCGCGAGCTGACTGAGGTCGCGCACCGCCACGGCGCGCTGATCGCCGTCGACGCCGTCTCCGGCCTGGGCGCGGTGCCCATCCCGCAGGACGAGTGGGGCGTCGACGTGGTCGTGGCGGGGTCGCAGAAGGCCCTGATGACCCCTCCGGGGCTCGGCTTCGCCAGCCCCAGCGAGGCGGCCCTGGGCCGCGCGGCCACCGCTCCCCGCCGCGGCTACTACTTCGACTGGCTGAAGACCGCCGCCGGCCAGCGCAAGGACCCGCCTGACTCGCCGTTCACTCCGGCCGTCAGCGCCTGGATGGCCCTCGACGTGGCTCTGGGGATGATCGAGGAGGAGGGCCTGGAGCAGGTCTTCGAGCGCCACCGCCTGCTTGGCCGCGCCGCGCGCGCCGCCGTCGCGGCCTTGGAGCTCGAGCAGTTCGGCCCCGACGACGAGAACGCCAACGTGGTCACCGCGATCACGCTGCCCGACTCGATCGACGGGGCCAAGGTACCCAAGACGATGCGCGACAAGTACGGCGTGACCATCGCCGGCGGGCAGGGCAAGCTGAAGGGCAAGATCGCTCGCATCGCGCACTGCGGCTATTTCGGCGCGTTCGACATCGTCACCACCGTGGCCGCGTTCGAGATGACCCTGCGCGAGCTGGGCGCCGACGTCGAGCTCGGCGCCGGCGTGGGAGCCGCTCAGCGCGTCTTCCTCGAGGCCGGCGTGCCGGTCGCCGCACCCGCGTGACCAGAGGAGGTTCTGGTCGCCGAGAAGATCGGCGAACTCGGGCATAGAGCTCCTGAGGGACGCGGGCTTCGACGTCGACGTCAAGACCGACTGGTCCGACGGCGAGCTGGCCGACTCCATCGCCCAGTACGACGGAATCCTGATCCGCTCGGCCACCAAGCTGACGGCGGACCTTCTCGAGCGCGCCGACAACCTGCGCGCCGTGGGCCGCGCCGGCGTGGGCGTCGACAACGTCGACGTGGACGCGGCCACCCGCCGCGGGGTGGTGGTGGCCAACGCGCCGCAGTCCAACGTCATCACCGCCGCCGAGCACACGATGGCGTTGCTGCTGGCGCTCGCCCGCAACGTTCCGCAGGCCCACGCCTCGCTGAGCTCGGGCGCGTGGGACCGGTCGAAGTTCAGCGGCGTCGAGGTGTACGAGAAGACCCTCGGGATCCTCGGGTTCGGCCGCATCGGGCAGCTGGTGGCCCAGCGGGCGCGCGGCTTCGGGATGCGGGTGGTCGCCTTCGACGCCTTCGTGGCCGAGGAGCGCTTCTCCGAGCTGAGCGTGCACCGCGCGAGCTCGGCCGACGAGCTCTACGCCGAGTCGGACTTCATCACCATCCACCTGCCCAAGACGCCGGAGACCGAGAACTACCTCGACGCGGAGGCCTTCGCGAAGATGAAGGACGGCGTGCGGGTGCTCAACGTGGCCCGCGGCCCGCTGCTGGTCGAGGACGACCTGCGCGAGGCGCTGGACTCGGGCAAGGTCGGCGGCGCCGCGCTGGACGTCTTCCGCGAGGAGCCGATCACCGAGCACCCCCTGTTCGGCTACCCGAACGTGATCGTCACGCCTCACCTCGGCGCCTCGACGGCCGAGGCCACCGATCGCGCCGGCTACCAGGCCGCCGAGCAGGTGGCGGCGGCACTGACCGGCGGGGTGGTGACCAGCGCGGTGAACGTGCCCGCGGTCGCGGCCGAGGACCTGGAGGCGCTCGGTCCGTTCCTGCCGCTGGCCAACCAGCTGGGCCGGATCGCGGTGGGCCTGTCCGACGGCCTGAACTCGCTGCAGGTGGAGTACCTCGGCCGGGTGGCCGAGCGCGACACCCGCCTGCTCACCGTGCAGGTGCTGAAGGGCGTCCTGGCCGGCCACGTCGAGGAGGACGTCAACGACGTCAACGCCCCCTCGCTGGCCGAGGAGCGGGGGATCGTGGTCACCGAGACCAGCCGGCCCTCGGCGCGCGACTTCACCGACCTCGTGCGGGTCACGGTGGTGGGGGAGACCGAGCAGCGCGTGGTGGGCACGGTTCTCTCCCGCGTCAACCGCCCGCACCTGCTGGAGGCCTGGGGGTCGCGCTTCAACGTCCAGCTCGAGGCGCACCTGGCGATCTTCCGCTACCGCGACCAGCCGGGGATGCTCGGCCGCGTGGGCACCGAGCTCGGCGTCCGCCGGGGTCAACATCATCTCGGCGGCCGTGGGTCGCCGGCCCGAGGAGGACGGCGAGGCGGCGATGGTCGTCACCGCCGACTCGCCGGTGCCGCAGGACGTGGTCGACCGCTTGGCGGCCTCGGACGGCTTCCTCGAAGGTCGCGCGGTCTCGCTCTAGCCCAGCGGCGTCGGCAGGGCCCCTTGCCCTGACGTTACGCTGCCCTCGTGAGGGCGCTGGTCATCACCCGCACCGGCCCTCCGGAGGTTCTGCAGGTCGAGGAGCGCCCCGAGCCCGAGCCGGGCCCCGGCCAGGTGAAGGTGCGCGTCCGGGCGGCCGGCATCAACTTCGCCGACACCATGGCGCGGCAGGGGCTGTACCCCGACGCGCCCAAGCCGCCGTCGGTGGTCGGCTACGAGTTCGCCGGAGAGCTCGAGTCCGGCGAGCGGGTGCTGGGCGGGTGCCGCTTCGGCGGCTACGCCGAGTACGTGGTCACCGACCGCTCCAACGTGATGCCGCTGCCCGACAGCTGGAGCTTCGAGCAGGGCGCGGCGATGCCGGTCAACTACGCCACCGCCTGGGCGGGCCTGGCGCGGTACGGCAACGTGGAGGCCGGCGAGCGGGTGCTGCTCCACGCGGCCGCGGGCGGTGTGGGCATCGCCGCCACGCAGATCGCCAAGCTGCGCGGCGCCGAGGTGTACGGCACCGCCTCGGCGTCCAAGCACGAGGCGATCCGCGGGTTCGGCGTGGACCATGCCATCGACTACCGCGACAAGGACTTCGTGAAGGAGGTGCGCCGCATCGCCGGCGAGAAGCAGCCGCTCGACCTCGTGATGGACGCGATCGGCGGCGCGAGCTTCGGCAAGAGCTTCTCGCTGCTGCGCCCCGGCGGGCGGCTGGTTGCCTTCGGCGCCTCCGCGTTCGCCTCGGGGGAGCGCCGGAGCATCGCGCAGGCGCTCAAGACGATGGCGCGCACGCGGATCTTCCACCCGATGCCGCTCATGTCCGAGTCCAAGGCGGTGATCGGCCTGAACATGCTCACGCTGTGGGACTCCAAGGGCACGCTGGACGAGTACTTCGAGGCCCTGACGCCGCTGGCGCGAGGACGGCAGCCTGCAGCCGGTGGTGGCCAAGGCCTTCCCGCTGGAGGAAGGCCCGGCCGCGCACCGCTACATCGCCGAGCGCCAGAACGTCGGCAAGGTCGTCCTGACCCTGTAGCCTGAACGGCAGCGTGTCTCGCTCGCTCGACCTGCGACTTCTCCTTCTCCCCCTCCGGGGGGAATAGCGCGTGGCGGCCGCCTAGCCGCAACTGACAGGAGAAGCGAGGTACAGAGCCGAAGGGGAAGACAGTGAGAGACGACGCCAACCGAGTCAAGATCTTCGACACCACGCTGCGAGACGGCGAGCAGTCGCCGGGCATCTCGCTCAACGTGGCCGAGAAGGTGGAGATCGCCCAGCAGCTGGCGCGGCTCGGCGTGGACGTGATCGAGGCCGGCTTCCCCATCACCTCGCCCGGCGACTTCGAGTCCGTCGAGCAGATCGCCCGCTCGGTCCACGGGCCGGTGATCGCCGGGCTGGCGCGCACCAACGTGCAGGACATCGACGCGGCCTGGAACGCGGTCAAGGACTCCGAGCGTCCCCGCATCCACACCTTCATCTCCACGAGCGACATCCACATCGAGCACCAGCTCCAGACCACGCGCGAGGACGTGAAGGGGCAGGCCCGCGCGGCGGTGGCCCACGCGAAGCGGCTGTGCGACGACGTGGAGTTCTCGCCCATGGACGCCACCCGCTCGGAGCTGGAGTTCACCGCCGAGGTGCTGGAGATCGCCCTGGAGGAGGGCGCGACGACGATCAACGTGCCCGACACCGTGGGCTACTCGACCCCCGAGGAGCACGCCGAGATGTGGCGCACGCTCTACCGGCTCGTACCTGGGCTGGCGGACGTGACCACCTCCGTCCACTGCCACGACGACCTGGGGTTGGCCGTGGCCAACTCCTTCGCGGGGGTGAGCGTCGGCTGCCGCCAGGTGGAGTGCGCGATCAACGGCATCGGCGAGCGGGCGGGCAACGCCTCGCTGGAGGAGATCGTGATGCTTCTCCACGTGCGCGAGGCCGCGCACGGGTTGTGGTGTGAGGTGGACACCACCGAGATCGCCCGCACCAGCCGGCTGGTGAGCCGCATGACCGGCTACCAGGTGCAGCCCAACAAGGCGATCGTGGGGCGCAACGCCTTCGCGCACGAGTCGGGCATCCACCAGGACGGCGTGCTCAAGGAGCGCACCACCTACGAGATCATGGACGCCACCACGATCGGGCTGGAGCAGAACCAGATCGTGCTGGGCAAGCACTCCGGTCGCCACGCCCTGCGCAACGCGCTGCAGGAGCTCGGCTTCACCGTCGACGGGGCGGCTCTGAACACCGCCTTCAAGGCGTTCAAGGAGCTGGCGGACAAGAAGAAGGTGGTGACCGCGCTCGACCTGGAGGCGATCGTCTCCGACGAGATCCGCCAGGCCGCCGACGCCTACGAGCTGGAGTGGTTCGAGGTCGAGGCCTCCTCCACCCGCACCCCGCTGGCGCGCGTGCGGGTGCGGCTGCCCGACGGCCAGACCGGCGAGGGCAGCTTCACCGGCGACGGGCCGGTGGACGCCTTCTTCAGCGCGCTGAACGTCGCCACCGGGCACGAGGCCCGCCTGCGCGAGTTCCACGTGAGCGCGGTGACCGGCGGACGCGACGCCCTGGGCGAGGTGTCCGTGCTGATGGAGCTCGACGGGCGCAACAGCTCGGGCGTGGGCGTGTCCACCGACATCCTCGAGGCCTCGGGCCGGGCCTACCTGCGCGCGCTGTCCACCGCGCTGTCGGGCTCTCCGAGCGCGGAGGCCGAGCGCGCGCTCGAGGCCGACGCGGCCCCGACGCCCTGAGCGCGGGCTTCACCTTCAGGGACGGCGAGCGCCTCATCCGGCTGGGGGAGGGCGCGCTCGAAGAGGCGCCCTCGCTGCTGGCCCAGCGCGGCTTCGACGGCTACGTGCTGGTGTCCACTGAGCGCTCGCGCGGGATCGCCCCGGCGGTGGTCGAGGGCGCGGCGGAGGTGCTCGACGTGGCCGCGGGGCCTGTGCCCGACCTCGCCGCCGGCCTGCTCGAGCCCGCGGGCGAGCGGCCGGTGGTGGGCCTGGGCGGCGGCCGGGTGGTGGACGTGGCCAAGGCCGTGAGCGCCGTGCACGGCACCGAGGCCGCCGCCATCCCGACCACGCTCGCGGGCTCCACCTTCACCCCCTTCCACCGGCTTCCCGAGGGGGTGCAGGCCCAGCCGCACCGCCCTTCGCTCGCGGTCTGCGAGCCGCGGGCGATGGTGCCCGTCGACGCGCCGCTGCTCGCGGCCACGGCCATGAACGCGCTCGCGCACGCGACCGAGGCGCTGTACGCGCCCTTTGCCAACCCCGTCACGGAAGAGGCGTCGTTGCGCGCGGCCCGTCTGTTCGCCGACGCCCTGCCACGGGGCAGCACCCCCGCGGCCGAGCTGGCCGAGGCGGCCTTCCTGGCCGGCTACGCGGTGGGGACCGCCGGGCTGGCGGTGCACCATGCGGTCTGCCAGACGATCGTGCGCATGGACGACACGCCGCACGCCCAGACCAACGCGGTGATGCTGCCGCACAGCGTGCGGCTGATGAGCCTGCGCGCGCCGGACAAGATGGGGCTGCTGGCCGGCGCCCTCGGCGACCCCGAGGGGGATCCCGAGGCCGCGGCCGGCCGCGTGGCCAAGCTGGCGGCCCGCTCGGGCCACACGCGGCTGTCGACCCTCGGGGTGGAGGAGAGCCGCCTGGAGGCGATTGCCGCCCGCGTGCTCGAGCACCCGGGCCTGGCCGTGACGCCCGACCCGCCGGGCGAAGAGGAGCTCCTCGGCCTCCTGCGCGGGGCGCTTTAGCCGCGCACGCGAACTTGCAGGTCTACATAGCGCCGCGCGACGGGAAGGGGGCGAGCCGCGCGGAGGCGAAGCCCCGGGTCCTATGCGCCCGAACGCCCTACGCGCCTGCCTGCTGGCGGTCGCCCTGCTCGCTCTCGTCCCCGCCACGGCCCACGCCTCGGTGCCGCACACCGTCGAACCCGGGGAGACGCTGTGGTCGATCGCCTCGGCCAACGGCGTGAGCACCCAGACCCTGGCCGCCGCCAACGGCATCTCCTCCGAGGCGCACGTGGTGATCGGGAACACGCTGCAGGTGCCAAGCGCGGGGACGGGCGCGCCGGCCGCCCCGGCGGCCACCGCGTCCTCGGGTGCCTCCGGCGTCAGCGCCATCGCCTCGCAGTTCGGCGTGCCGCCGGCTCTCGCGACGGCGATCGCCCATCAGGAGAGCGGGTTCAACAACACCATGGTCTCCCCGACGGGCGCGCGCGGCGTGATGCAGGTGATGCCCGACACCTTCGCCTACGTCGACGACGTGCTCGGCGCCGGCCCCCAGGACCCCTCGTCGCCGCACCAGAACACCACCGCCGGGGTCCTGTACCTGCGCCAGCTGCTGCGCGAGTTCGGCGGCGACCAGCACTCCGCGGCGGCCGCCTACTACCAGGGCGCGGCGTCCGTGCGCCAGCACGGCCTGTTCGCCGACACCCAGCAGTACGTCGCCAACGTGATGGCTTTGAAGGCGCGTTACGGCGGGTAGTACGCTCGCTGGCGTGCCCGAGGGTGCGCTAGCCGGCCGCGCAATCGCCATCACCGGCGCCTCGTCGGGCATCGGCGAGGCGATCGCCCGCATGGCGGCCGCCGACGGCGCGAAGGTCGCGCTGGGCGCCCGGCGCAGCGATCGCATCGAGGCGCTCGCGGAGGAGCTCGGTGACGCGGGCGTCGCCCTGCAGGTCGACGTCGGCGACGAGCAGCAGGCCAACGACTTCGTCCACGCCGCCCACGACCGCCTTGGCGGGCTCGACGGCCTGGTCAACAACGCGGGCGTGATGTTGCTCGGCCCCGTCGAGAACGCCGACACCGAGCACTGGAAGCGGATGGTCGACGTCAACCTGCTCGGCCTCCTCTACTGCACCCACGCCGCGCTGCCGGTGCTGCGCGAGGGCGGGGGAGGGGACATCGTCAACGTCTCCTCGGTGGCCGGCCGTAGCGCCAATGCGGGCTCGGCGGTCTACAACCTGACCAAGTTCGGCGTCACCGCCTTCTCCGAGGCGCTGCGCCAGGAGGCTCTGCACAGCGGCATCCGCGTCTCCTGCGTGGAGCCCGGCTTCGTGGACACCGAGCTGCAGGGCCACAACAAGGACCCGAACGTGACCCGGGCCATCGAGACCATGCGGGAGAGGACCGGCGACGTCCTGGCGGCCGAGGACATCGCCCGCGCCGTCACCTACGTGCTGGCGCAGCCGAAGCACGTCAGCGTGAACGAGGTGCTCGTGCGGCCGACGGGCCAGCAACGCTGATCGGGTTCTTGCGCAACCCGGCGGGCTTCCCGCTGGCGCTGTTCTTTCTGATCGGCGGGATCATCTTCTGGATCGCGATGCCGGGGATCGGCATCGGCCAGATCTGGGTGGTCGTCGCGGTGTTCCTCATCGCGCTCTTCGCCTTCCTGGGGCGGCGCCAGCAGGCCAACCGGGAGCTCAGGCGCGACGGGATCCACGGCACCGCGCAGGTGCTCGAGGTCCGAGCAGACCGGCATGTACGTGAACAACCAGCCGCAGGTCAAGCTCAGGCTGCGCATCGAGGCGCCCGGAGTACCGGCCTACGAGCTGGAGAAGCGCGTGACCGTTCCGCTCATCGCGCTCGGGACCCTCTCCAGCGGGCGGCCGCTGGCGGTGGCGATCGACCCCGGCGACCGCGACAAGATCGCGATCGACTGGGGCGGCAGCGGCGCTGCGCCCGCGACCCTCTCGCCCGCCGGCGGGCCGCCGATCGACCTCAACGCCAATCCGGCCGCGCGCGAGGCGGCGATGCAGGCGATGCGCGACCACGGCATCGAGCCGAGCGGGGAGGTAGACCTGCGCTCGAACCCCGAGGCCCGGGCCGCCGTGGTCGAGGCGCTGCGCAAGCACGGCATCGACGCCGCCCACGGCGAGGCGGCGGCGAACCCCGCCACCTCGGTGTCCTCCGAGAAGAAGGGCGAGCCGCTCGACCGCCTGACGAAGCTGATGCAGCTGCGGGCGGCGAACCTGATCACCGACGAGGAGCTGCAGGAGTACCGCAAGCGCATCCTCGACGAGGTCTGAGCGCCCGGCCCGGGCTCTAGCCGCCGGGCGGGGTGTAGGCCACCGACTCTGCCGCGGCGTTGTCGATTTCCTCCGGGGTGAGCAGGACGGTCGTCTTGACGTTGGCCCCCCCGGACGCGTTGACCGCGAGCGCAATCGCGGCGGCGGTCTCGTTGTCGGGCAGGTCCAGGATCACCAGCGCGTCGCTGTCGCCGAACGCGAAGTAGAAGGCCTCCATCTGTCCGCCGACGCTCTCCGCCACGCGGCCGATGGCCTCGCTCCGAGCCGAGCCCCCTCCGGCCTGGATGCCTCTCACCCCCTCGATGGGGTAGGACGCCTCGAACAGGAACTTGGGCATGGGGCCTCCTCTGCGGTTGTCCATCCGACACTCCCACAGCCGGGGGGCGCCGGACAAACGCTGCGAACAAACGTACGTGATAACGTACGCTGTCAGTGGCAGTCGCCGTGTCACCCACCGCAGCCGAGCCCGCCGTCGGGCCGCGGGTGCGCGCCCTGCGCGAGGGGATGGGCCTCTCGCTGCGCGAGCTGGCCGCGCGCAGCGGCGTCTCGGCGCCGATGCTGTCCCAGGTCGAGCGGGGCGAGACCAGCCCGACGCTGTCGGTGGCGACGCGCATGGCTTCCGGCCTGGAGCTGTCGCTATCGCAGCTGCTGCGCCTGGACGAGGCCGAGGGCGTCTCGGTGGTGCGCCGCGAGCGGCGGCGCGAGGGCGGCTCCCGTCGTGCCGGCCACCGCTACGAGGTGCTGAGCCCGCCGCTGCCGGGCCAGCGCGCCGAGCTGTCGGAGCACCTGCTTCAGCCCGGCGCCGCGACCGGCGGCCCCGACGACCCGCCGATGCACGAGCCCGGCGCCCGCGAGACGGCGGTGGTGACGGCGGGAACGCTGCGGCTGGTCTGCGACGGCATAGCCCACGACCTGCACGAGGGGGACGCCGTCACCTTCGACGCCGATCTCCCGCACCACTTCGAGAACCCCACCGAGGACGAGGCCCGGATGCTGGCCGTGGTCTCCGCCGGACTGAGAAGGAGCTGATTTTGGCGGCCCCTCCTCTCATTCCTGACCCGTTTGGCGGCGCCTGGACGCGCCTGGCGTCGCCCGCGATGCTCGCCAATACCTCGGCATTGGCTGTGCCCTCGGACTCGCCAGCCACGCCCAGTCGCTCGCCAAAGCGAGTCAGGACTTCGAGGAGGAACCGCTGATGCCCGACACCTTGTTCAGCAAGATCTGGGACCGCCACGAGGTCAGCGAGGGAATCCTCTACATCGATCTCCACCTCGTCCACGAGGTCACCTCGCCCCAGGCCTTCGAGGCGCTGCGCATCGCCGGGCGCCAGGTGCGCCGGCCGGATCGCACGCTGGCCACCGCCGACCACAATGTGCCCACCGACGGCTCGGTGGTGGCGGCCCAGATCCGCGACGAGCTGTCGCGGGTGCAGGTCGAGACGCTCGAGACCAACTGCAGGGAGTTCGGCGTCCCCATCTACTCGCTGGGCTCCGCGCACCAGGGCATCGTCCACGTGATCGGGCCGGAGCTGGGGGTCACCCAGCCCGGCATGACCATCGTCTGCGGCGACTCGCACACCTCCACCCACGGCGCCTTCGGCGCGCTGGCCTTCGGCATCGGCACCAGCGAGGTCGAGCACGTGCTGGCCACCCAGACGATGCAGCAGCGCAAGCCGAAGTCGATGCGCGTCCTGTACTCCGGCGAGCTGGGCTACGGCGTCACCGCCAAGGACCTGATGCTGGCCACCATCGGCCACATCGGGGTCGCCGGCGGCGTCGGCTACGCGATCGAGTACGCCGGCCCGCCGATCGAGGCGCTGTCGATGGAGGGCCGGATGACCATGTGCAACATGACCATCGAGGCCGGCGGCCGGGCGGGCATGGTCGCGCCCGACGAGACCACGCTCGAGTGGGTCGGGGGCAGGCCCGCCGCCCCGGATCCGCTCCCCGCCGACGAGTGGCTGGGCCTGCGCACCGACGACGGCGCCGAGTTCGACCTCCAGCACGAGATCGACGCCTCGGCCGTCTCGCCTCAGGTCACGTGGGGCACGACGCCGGGGATGGTCACGCAGGTGACCGAAGTCGTCCCCGAGCCGCGGACAGAGGGCGATGAGCGGGCGCTGGAGTACATGGCGCTCGAGGCCGGCACGCCGATGCAGGAGATCGAGCTCGACCGCGTCTTCATCGGGTCCTGCACCAACTCCCGCATCGGGGACCTGCGCGAGGCCGCCGAGGTGGTCAAGGGCCGCCGGGTGGCGGGCAGCGTGCACGCGATGGTGGTGCCCGGCTCCCAGCAGGTGAAGGCGCAGGCCGAGTCCGAGGGCCTCGACGACGTCTTCCGCGCGGCTGGGTTCGACTGGCGCTCGGCCGGCTGCTCGATGTGCCTGGGCATGAACCCCGACATCGCGGCCCCGGGTGAGCGCGTGGCCTCGACCTCCAACCGCAACTTCGAGGGCCGGCAGGGCCGCGGCGCCCGCTCGCACCTCGTCTCGCCCAAGATGGCCGCGGCCGCCGCCATCGAGGGCCACTTCGTCGACATCAGGGAGTGGGAGTGAAGTCCCCTCCAGGAGCCCGGTGCCCAGGCCTGGGGCTCATCCCTGGGGACTGGCGACTGGGGACTGGAGAGGAGCTACGTCATGAACCCCATCGGCAAGATTTCGGGCCCGATCAGCGTCCTGTACCGCCACGACGTCGACACCGACCAGATCATCCCCAAGCAGTTCCTCAAGCGGGTTGAGCGCTCGGGCTTCGGCGAGTACCTGTTCTACGACTGGGCCAAGGAGCCCGGCTGGGACCTCGACCCCAACCCGATCCTCGTGACCGGGCGCAACTTCGGCTGCGGCTCCTCGCGCGAGCACGCCCCGTGGGCGCTGGAGGACTTCGGCTTCAAGGTGCTGATCGCGCCCTCGTTCGCCGACATCTTCTACTCCAACTGCACCAAGATCGGGCTGCTGCCGGTGCCCCTGCCCGAGGAGGAGGTGGAGGCGCTGATGGAGGCCGACGAGGCCGAGGTCGACCTCGAGCACCAGGTGGTGCGCTTCGACGGCCGCGATGTGCCCTTCGACATCCACAAGGAGACCAAGCGCCGGCTGCTCGAGGGCCTCGACGACATCGGCGTGACGCTCCAGGAGCAAGAGGCGATCGAGGCCTACGAAGCCGAGCGCGAGCGCGAGGGCCCGGTGACCACGGCGCTGACATGACCGCGCGCGACTGGGACGCGCGCACCTACGAGCGCGTCTCGGGACCGCAGGCGCGCTGGGCCGAGGAGGTGCTGGACCGCCTTCCCCTCGAGGGCGGCGAGACCGTGCTGGACGCCGGCTGTGGCACCGGCCGAGTGACCCGGATGCTGCTGGAGCGCCTGCCGGACGGCCACGTGGTGGCCGTAGACGCGGCGCCCTCGATGGTGGCGCAGGCACGCGAGGCGCTCGACCCGGCCCGGACGACGGTCTTCCAGGCCGACCTGGCCGAGCTGGTGCTCGAAGCGCCGGTGGACGCCGCCTTCTCCAACGCCGTCTTCCACTGGGTCCCCGACCACGACGCCCTGTTCGCGCGCATGTTCGCCGCGCTGCGCCCCGGCGGGCGGCTGATCGCGCAGTGTGGGGGGCAGGGCAACGTCGAGCGCTTCCACGAGCACGCCCGCGCGGTGGGAGAGCGCGCGCCGTACGCCGAGTTCCTGGCGGGCTGGACGGGGCCGTGGAACTTCGCCTCGCCCGATCAGACGGCGGAGCCGGCTGGAGCGGGCCGGCTTCGCGGAGGTGGAGACCGGCCTCGAGCCCTGGCCCGTGATTCCCGACGAGCCGCTGGACTTCGTCCGCACCGTCTGCCTGGGACACCATCTGGAGCGGCTGCCGGAGGAGCTGCGCGAGCCCTACGCCCGCGGCCGTCGTGGCGGCGTGCGGCAGTCCCCTGGAGCTCGACTACGTGCGGCTGAACATCAGCGCGCGGCGCCCCGAGGTTTAGCTCGCGCGGGCCTGGGGGTATGACCGCGCGCATCCCGTTCGGCAGGGGAGCCGGACGCCTTACCCCGGGAGGACTCACTGTGAAGCACCGCCGGACACTGGCCCTGTTCGCCGCGATCGCCGCCATGGCGCTCGTACCTGCGACCGCATCCGCGTGGGCGCCCGCGGGCAGCGCGACCATCCATCCGGGCGTCCAGACGGACACCGACGGCGGGCAGTGCACCGCGAACTTCATCTACCAGAACGGCTCCGATGTCCTCATCGGCCAGGCCGCCCACTGCTCGGGCACCGGCGCGGCCACCGAGACCAACGGCTGCGACTCGGGCTCCCTTCCGCTGGGCACCCAGGTCGACGTGACGGCGCCAGCCAGTCCCGGGACCATGGTCTACAACTCGTGGCTGGCGATGCAGGCCGCCGACGAGAACGACGCGAACACCTGTGACTACAACGACCTCGCCCTGGTCAAGCTCGATCCCGCCGACGTGGGCAAGGTCAACCCCTCCGTGCCGGGCTTCGGAGGCCCGAGCGGCGTGGGCGGCAGCCAACCCGGGCTCGGACGTGTTCTCCTATGGCAACTCCTCGCTGCGCCTGGGCCTCACCCAGACCAGCCCGAAGCAGGGCAAGGTCGTGAGCGTCGACGGCGACGGCTGGAGTCGGACCGTCTACACGGTCACCCCGGGCATCCCGGGCGACTCGGGCAGCGGCTTCCTGAATGCCACCGGGCAGGCCCTCGGGACGCTCAGCACGGTGGCCATCGCGCCGACACCGGCCTCGAACGGGGTCGCGGACATCGGCAAGGAGCTCGCGCTACGCGCGCTCCCACGGCTTCAGCGGGCTGACGCTGGTCAACGGGACCGAGGCGTTCACGCCCGACACCGTGGGCGCCGTGCTCGGCGCGGGCTGAGCCGCGAGCCGATAGCGTGCGCGGCCGCCATGGCCGCGCACATCGTCACCCTTCCCGGCGACGGTATCGGGCCCGAGATCCTGGCGGCGGCCGCGGAGGTGCTCGACCGGCTCGGCGACTTCGAGCTGGACGAGCGCCTGGTGGGCGGCGCCTCGATCGACGAGCACGGCACCGCGCTCACCGACGAGGTGCTGGACGCCTGCCGGGGGGCCGACGCCGTGCTGCTGGCCGCCGTCGGCGGCCCGAAGTGGGACACCGTCGACCCCGAACGCCCCGCGGCCCGAGCAGGGCCTGCTGGGCCTGCGCAAGGGGCTGGGGCTGTTCGCCAACCTGCGGCCGGTGCGGCCCAGCCCGGCGCTGCTGGATGCCAGCCCGCTGAAGCGCGACCGCATCGAGGGCACCGACCTGCTGGTGGTCCGCGAGCTCACCGGCGGCATCTACTTCGGCGACTCGGGCCGCGACGGCGACCGCGCGCACGACGACTGCGCCTACAGCGTCGAGGAGGTCGAGCGCATCGCGCGCGTGGGCTTCGACTCCGCGCGCACGAAGGTCACCAGCGTCGACAAGGCCAACGTGATGGAGACCTCGCGGCTCTGGCGCGAGACGGTCTCGCGCGTGGGGGCCGAGGAGTTCGGCGAGGTCCCGCTCGAGCACCTGCTGGTCGACAACGCGGCCATGCAGCTCGTCTCGCGGCCGTCGGACTTCGACGTGATCGTCACCGAGAACCTGTTCGGCGACATCCTCAGCGACGAGGCGGCGATGCTCACCGGCTCGCTCGGGATGCTCCCCAGCGCCTCGCTCGGCGAGCCCGGCACGCCCGGCCTGTTCGAGCCCGTGCACGGCTCGGCGCCCGACATCGCGGGCACCGGAGCGGCGAATCCGCTGGCCATGTTCGGCTCGGTAGCGCTCATGCTGCGCCACGGATTGGCTATGGAGAGCGAGGCGGCTGCCCTAGAATCGGCCGTCGACAAGGCGCTCGAGGAGGGTCTGCGGACCCGGGACCTCGGCGGCGAGGCGACCACAGAGGAAGCCACCAGGGCGGTCCTCGGGAACCTGTAGGAGGCACGTGGCCACAGCGGATCTCATCTGGATGAACGGCGAGTTCGTCGAGTGGGAGGACGCGAAGGTGCACGTACTCACCCACGGCCTGCACTACGGCACCGGGGTCTTCGAGGGGATCCGGGCGTACCCGACCGACCGCGGCCCGGCGATCTTCCGCCACCGCGACCACCTGGAGCGCCTCCAGGCCTCGTCGAAGCTGTACTACATGGACCTCCCGTTCTCGCTGGAGCAGCTGCGGGAGGCCACCCACGAGCTGATCGGACGCTGCGGCCTGCGCTCTTGCTACATCCGCCCGCTCGTCTACCGCGGCCACGGCCCGATGGGCCTCAACCCGCTGGACAACCCGGTCGAGGTGTCGATCGCGGTGTGGGAGTGGGGGGCCTACCTCGGCGAGGACGGCAAGGCCAACGGCGTGCGCGCCAAGACCTCGTCCTGGCGGCGCATCTCGCCCGACTCGCTGATCCCGCACGCGAAGGCCAGCGGCCAGTACCTGAACTCCGTGCTGGCCAAGGTCGAGTCGGTCAAGGCCGGCTACGACGAGGCGATCCTGCTCGACGACCAGAGCCACGTGTGCGAGGGCACCGGCGAGAACGTGTTCGTCGTGCGCAACGGCGAGGTCGTGACCCCGCCACAGTCGGCGAGCATCCTCGACGGCATCAACCGCAAGTCGGTGATCAAGATCCTGGCCGACGCCGGCCACGAGGTGGTCGAGCGCAACCTGGCGCGCGCCGAGCTCGCCCTGGCCGACGAGGTGTTCCTGACCGGCACCGCGGCCGAGGTCGTGCCCGTGCGCGAGATCGACGACATCGAGATCGGCAAGCCCGGCCCGATAACCCGCGTTGTGCAGGAGACTTTCGACGATGCCCTGCACGGGCGCGACGAGCGCTACGCGGACTGGCTCGACGTGGTGCCGGTACCATCACGGGCGTGAGCGCGCCCCGCGGCGAGCGAATTATCTAGGCGGCCGTCCGGCCGTCCCCTTCGCTTTCCCCGCTCCTCTGCCAGAAAGGCGCTCCACCCGTGAAGGTCCTCGTATACGACACCACGCTCCGCGACGGAATGCAGGGCGAGGGCATGTCGGTCTCCGTCGACGAGAAGCTGCGCATCGCGCACGCGCTCGACGACCTCGGCGTGCACTTCGTCGAGGCCGGGTTTCCCTCGTCGAACCCCAAGGAGGAGGCCGTCTTCGACCTCCTCTCGCGCGAGGCGTTCGACCGCACGGAGATCGTCGCCTTCGGCATGACCCGCCGGCGCGACGTCGCCGCCTCCGACGACCCGGCGCTGCGCCTGCTGGCCGACTGCTTCGCCCCGGTCTGCACGCTGGTGGGCAAGACCTGGAGCCTGCACCTGGAGAAGGTCACCAAGGTCGATCCCGACGAGAACCTGCGCATGATCGCCGACTCGGTCGGCTTCTTGTGCGGCCAGGGCAAGCGGGTGGTCTACGACGCCGAGCACTTCTTCGACGCCTTCCGCGACGACCCCGCCTACGCGCTGGGCTGTCTGCGGGCGGCATCCGAGGCCGGCGCCGAGAACGTGACCCTGTGCGACACCAACGGGTCCTCCCTCCCGGGCCAGGTGGCCGCGGCCACGGCGCGTGTGCGGGAGGAGCTGCCCGGCGTCGAGATCGGCATCCACACCCACGACGACGCCGGCTGCGGCGTGGCCAACTCGCTGGTGGCCGTGGAGGCCGGCGCCTCGCTGGTGCAGGGCACGGTAAACGGCTACGGCGAACGCTGCGGGAACGCCAACCTGATGACGATCGTTCCCGACCTTCAGCTGAAGATGGGCGCCGATGTGCTCGAGCCCGAGCGCCTGGCGCGGCTGACCGAGGTGGCCCACCGGGTCGACGAGCTGTGCAACGTGACCCCCCACCCCGATCAGCCCTACGTGGGCCAGAACGCCTTCGCCCACAAGGGCGGCATGCACGTGGCGGCGGTGAACCGCGACGCGAGCACTTTCGAGCACGTCGACCCGGCCGAGGTGGGGGCCGACCGCCGGGTGCTTATCTCCGAGCTGGCCGGCAAGGGCTCGGTGCAGGCCCGCGCCGACGTGGACGACGGCACCGCCGCGAGGGTGGTCGAGCGGGTGAAGGAGCTCGAGCACCAGGGCTACCAGCTGGAGGCCGCCGACGGCTCGTTCGACCTGCTGATCCGCAAGGAGGCCGGCGACTACGAGCCGCTGTTCACGCTGGAGGCGTGGCGGGTGATCGTGGAGAAGCGCGCCGACGGCCGGGTCGAGACCGAGGCGACGATCAAGATCTACGTGGACGGCGAGCGGTTCGTGAAGACCGCCGAGGGCAACGGGCCGGTGCACGCGCTGGATCGGGCCCTGCGGGACGCGATCGGCGAGACCTACCCGCACCTCCGCGACATCTCGCTGGTGAACTTCAAGGTCCGGATCCTCGACGAGAACCGCGGCTCGGGCGCGGTCACGCGCGTCCTGCTCGACGCCAGCGACGGCACGGACACGTGGGGCTCGATAGGCGTGTCGCAGAACATCATCGAGGCCAGCTGGGAGGCCCTGGTCGACTCGCTGGAGGCGGGGATGCTGCCCGCGCGGGCGGAGCGGGCGGGCGCTTGATCCCGCTGGCGCGCCCGGACCTGGGGCCGCTGGAGCGCGAGCTGGTGCTCGAGACGCTCGAGAACGGCCGCCTCGCCCTGGGGCCGCGGCTGGGTGAGTTCGAGTCGGGCCTGGCCGCGCAGCTGGGCGTCGAGCGGGTGTCGGCGGTCTCCAGCGGCACCGCCGCGCTGCACCTGAGCGTGCGCGCCGCGGGCATCGGGCCGGGGGACCGCGTCATCACCTCGCCCTTCTCCTTCGTGGCCTCGGCCAACTGCGTGGTCTACGAGGGCGCCGAGCCGGTGTTCTGCGACATCGATCCGCGCACGCTGAACATCGACCCCGCCGCAGCGGCCGCGGCCATCGACGACCGCACCGTGGGCCTGCTGCCCGTCCACATCTTCGGCTACCCGGCCGACATGCCCGCCTTCGAGGCGCTCGCCGCCGAGCGCGGGTTGTGGGTGGTGGAGGACGCCTGCGAGGCGCTGGGCGCGGCGCACGCCGACGGCCGGCCGGTGGGCGCCCGCGGCAACCTGGCGACCTTCGGCTTCTACCCCAACAAGCAGCTCACGACCGGCGAGGGAGGCGCGGTCGTGTGCCCCTCGCCCGAGATCGGGGATCGGATCGACTCCGAGCGCAACCAGGGCCGGGCCCCGGACATGGGCTGGCTCGACCACGACCGGCTCGGGTTCAACTACCGCCTGGACGACCTCAGCTGCGCGCTTGGGGTTGCCCAGCTCGAGCGGATCGACCAGCTGCTGGCCGACCGGGCCCGCGTGGCCGCGCTCTACGGCGAGGCGCTGGCCGGGCTGGAGGAGCTCCAGCTCCCGTGCCCCGACGAGGGCGGCGACCGGCGCTCGTGGTTCGTCTACGTGGTGCAGCTCCCGCGCGAGACCGACCGCGACGCCGTGATGCTCGCTCTGCGCGAGCGGGGCGTGGACTCCAAGCCCTACCTGCCCGCCATCCACCTCAACCGGTTCTACCGCGAGCGCTTCGGGCACCGCGAGGGCGAGTTCCCGGTGTGCGAGGACGTGTCCGCGCGCTCGCTGGCGCTGCCGTTCTTCGGCGCCCTGACCGAGGGCGAGGTGGCCCAGGTGGCCGAATCCCTCGGCGCCGTGCTCGACGTCGCCTACTCGAGCGGCCTGACCAGCGACACGAACCCGGGCAGCCCGCCGCTGCCCGGCCGCGAGGCCATCTCCTCGAACCCCGCGCGGCGGTACAGCGCGCGCGCGGCCTCGTTGTCCAGGCCGGTGTCGATGCTCACCGCGGTCAGCCCCAGCGAGCTTGCCCGGACGGCGGCGGCCTCCAGCAGCGCCCGCGCCGCGCCCCGGCGCCGCTTGCCCGGCTCGGTGGCCAGCGCGTCTACGTAGAAGGACCGCGGCGGCGGGGGAGGGGCCGCGCGGGCGCCCGCGTAGTAGAGGCGCATGGTGGCGGGCCAGCGCCACGGCGGCAGCGAGAGCAGTGTGAGGCTGAGGAACGCGCGTGCCCGCCGGGGGGTCTGCTCGACGGGAAACGCGGCCATCGCGGCGGCCACGGCGTCGTCGAGCTCGGCAACCCAGATCACCTCGGCGCTGGCGTTGCTGCCCGGGCGGCCGAAGGCCTTGCGGAGCACCCGCTGGGCCCGCTCCGGGCCGCCCGCGAACTTGTCGTAGACGCCGCCGGCGCTCTCGTGCACCAGCCGCGCGGCCGCCTCGGCGTCGTCCGGCCGCGCCCTGCGAATCAGCGGCTCCACATCCCGCAGGCTATGTGCCGCGCGGGGCTTATCCTTGCTACGTGCCCGGCAGAGTGCCGACCAGAACCGAGAAGCACGTCCTGTCGCGTCGCCGGGCTCGCTGGGTGGGGCTGCTGGGGTTTCTCGCCGCCGCGGTCACGCCCGTCCTGCTCTGGCATCGCTCGATCTCGGCGATCGCCTCCGACTTCCGCTTCGAGGTCGAGTACCTGGTGACGGGCTGGACCGGCTACGGGCTGATCGGCCTGGGGTTGCTGTTCTTCGTGCCGGTGCTGGTCTCCATCGGCCGCAATCCCGAGAGCCGGCTCTATCCCCGCAGCCGCAACGCCTACGCGGGCTGGGGCGTGAGCCTGTACCTGCTGGGGATCATCCTCGCCAGCCAGGTTGCAGCGGTCACCGGCTTGCACCCGACCCCGTGATTTGATCGAAGCGGCGGTGCTCCCTACCTCCGGTAGGACAGCGGCCGGCCAACGCCCGGCCTGCGCTCCGTCGCTTAGGCTCGCGGGCATGGCTCGGCTGCCCGATCCGCAGGATCCGCTGTTCCGCGCGCTGAACTCCTCGGTGGAGTTCGATTTCCGGCTGGCGCCGCAGGACATCCGCGGCTCGCTGGCCCACGCGCGGATGCTGGCCCACCAGGGGATCATCGGCGAGGACGACCTCGCCGCCATGGAGCGCGGGCTGGCTGAGGTGCAAGAGGAGGTCGAGCAGGGCCGCTTCGAGGTCCACGAGCACGACGAGGACGTGCACATGGCCATCGAACGCCGCCTGACCGAGCTGATCGGGCCCGCGGGCGGGCGCCTGCACACGGCCCGCTCGCGCAACGACCAGGTCGCCACCGACATGGCCCTGTACGTGCGCGACCGCGCGTTGGCCGCCGGGCGGCTGACCGGCGACCTGATGGCGGCGCTGCTCGACCAGGCCGAGCGCCACTTGGACTGGGCCATGCCCGCCTACACGCACCTGCAGCGCGCGCAGCCCGTCTACCTGTCGCACCATCTGCTGGCGCACTTCTGGCGCCTGCGCCGCGACCGGCTGCGGTTCGCCTTCGCCTTCGAGGCCGCCGGCGACCTGCCACTGGGCTCCGGCGCGCTGGCGGGCACCAACTTCGAGACCGACCGCGACTTCCTGGCCGAGCAGCTCGGCTTCCCGCGCGTGTCCGAGAACTCGCTCGACGCGGTGTCCAACCGCGACCACGTGCTCGACCTGCTGTCCGCCGCATCCACGTGCGCGACCCACCTGTCGCAGCTCGGAGCCGAGCTGGTGCTGTGGTCCAGCGAGGAGTTCGGCTTCTGCGAGGTGGCCGACGCTTTCTCCTCGGGCTCGAGCCTGATGCCCCAGAAGAAGAACCCCGACGCCGCGGAGCTGCTCAGGGCGAAGGCGCCGCGCGTGGTGGGCCGCCTGGCGACGCTCCACGGCGTGCTGCACGCCCTGCCGCTGGCCTACAACAAGGACCTGCAGGAGGACAAGGAGCAACTGTTCGAGGCCGTCGACACGGTCGAGCTGTGCCTGCGGGTCGCCGCCCCGATGGTCGCCGGCGCCACCTTCGACCGCGAGCGGATGGCCGCCGCGGCGGCGGACGAGCTGGTGGCGGCGACCGACGTCGCCGACCTGCTGGTGCGCCGCGGCACGCCCTTCCGGGAGGCCCACGGGATCGTCGGCGGCCTTGTGCGCGAGGCGCTGGCCAGCGGTCGCGGGCTGTCCGAGCTGACGCCCCAGGAGCTGGAGCGCCTGGCGCCCGGCCTCGAGGCAGAGGCGCTGCGCGAGCTGGTGTCCGGCGGCGGGGTGCTGGAGTCGAAGATCTCGGCGGGCGGCACCTCACAGGCGCGCGTGCGCGAGCAGCTGGACCGCGCCCGCGCGGCGCTCGCCGAGACGTGATCGGCCCGGACTTCTACGCCCGCTCGGTGCACGAGGTGGCGCGCGACCTCGTCGGCTGCGTGCTGCACCACGGACCGGCTGCCGGGCGGATCGTGGAGACCGAGAGCTACCACGAGTCCGAGCCGGCCTGCCACGCCCACGTGGGCCTGACCGCCCGCACCCACACGCTGTTCCGCGAACCCGGCGTGGCCTACGTCTACCGCTCCTACGGCATCCACGCCCTGCTCAACGCGGTGTGCGAGCCCGAAGGGGTGGGTGCGGCGGTGCTCATCCGCGCGCTGGAGCCGCTGGACGGGCTGGACGTGATGCGCGAGCGCCGCGCGCTCGGCCGCGCCGAGGACCTCTGCTCCGGCCCGGGCAAGCTGACCCAGGCGCTGGGAATCGGGCTGGATCTGAACGGCACCCCGCTGACCGGCGGCCCGGTCTCGATCGAGCCCCGCGAGCACGCTCCCCGCCTGGTGGAGGGCAGCCGAATCGGCATCACCAAGGCGGCCGAGCTGCCGTGGCGCTTCTGCGACGCCGACAGCCGGCACGTCTCGCGGCCGTGGCCGCCGGCGATGCGCCGCGCCCGAGCGGCCTAGCCGGGCGCCGAGCCGCCCCCGTTGCCGCCGCCGGTGGTGGGCGGGGCCGGGGTCTGCTGCTGCGGAGCGGCCGGCTGCTGGGGCGCCGGGGCCTGCTGCTGGGGGGGCGGTTGCTGGGGCGCGGTGGGCTGCGGCGCGGTCTGAGCCGGTGGGCCGGTGGGGGTCGTCGGAGCCGGAGCGCCCGGAGTGGTGGTCGGCGGCGTGATGGGGACGGTGCTGGGCGGCGGCTCCTCGGGTCCCGGCTTGCGCTCGTCGCGGATCCGGATCCAGTCCGTCATGAAGTCGTGCCAGATCTCCGCCGGGTAGGTGCCGCCCGCCACCGGCGAGCCGTTGTACTCGGTCTTCATCTGCCGCAGCTTGGTCGCGTAGCCGACCCACACGGCCACGGTCAGCTCCTCGTTGAAGCCCACGAACCAGGCGTCGCCGTAGTTCTCGGTGGTGCCGGTCTTGCCGGCGGCGAACTCGCCGATCGAGGCCGCCTTGCCGGTGCCGCCCGAGATCACGCCGGCCAGCATCTCCTTGGCGGTCGAGCCCACCGCGGCGGGGTAGACCCGCTTGCGGACGGGCTTGTTCTTCTCCTCGACGTCGGACCCGACGACCCGCTCGACGCCCACCGGTCCCCCGCGCTGGCCGGCCAGGCTGCCGGACACGCGGACGCCGTTGTTGGCGATCGTCGAGTACGCGTAGGCGAGCTCCAGCGGGGTCAGGCCCTGCTCCAGGCCGCCCAGGGTCATGGCCTTGTTGGTGGACACCGGCGTGCGGACGCCCATCCGGCGCGCCAGGCGCGCGATGCGACCCGTGCCGACCTTGAGCCCGAGCTCGGCGTACACCGAGTTGTCGGAGGTGGCGGTGGCCGAGCGCAGGCTCGCGGTGCCCGCGTAGGAGTCCTCGTAGTTGTTGACCACGAAGTCGCTGCCCAGCACCTTCTTCTTGGAGGTGAAAGTGGCGTCGGGGCTGATCCCCTTCTGAAGCGCGGCGATCAGGGTGAAGGGCTTGAAGGCCGAGCCGGGCTGGCGGTGGCCGTTGGTGGCCAGGTTGAACGGCGTCTTGTCGAAGCCCTCGCCGCCCACCATGGCCTTGACCTCGCCGGTCTTGTTCTCGATCGCCACCAGCGACGCGTCGGGGCCGATCCCGCCCATCGTGGAGCGGACCGAGACCTCCGCGGCCTGCTGGAGCTCGGGGTCGAGCGTGGTCTTGATGCGCAGCCCGCCGCCGAACACCACGCCGGGGCGGTAGCGGTCCACGAGCTGCTGGGTGAGCCAGCTGGAGAAGTAGGGCTGGCGGGAGTCCGGGCGCGGGGGCTTGACCTCGCCGCGTGCCGGAAGGGCCCGGCGCAGCGCCGTCTGGTACTCCGACGGGCCGATCATCCGCTCCTCGAGCATGCGCTTGAGCACCTGGTCGCGCCGCTCGCGCGCCTTCTCGGGGTTCTCGATCGGGTCGTACATGCTCGGCGAGGCGATCATCCCCGCGAGCAGCGCCGCCTCGGCCGGCTCCACGTGCTCGGCGGCGGGGTCGCCACCCGGCCCCGGGGTCTTGCCGAAGTAGGTGCGCACCGCCGACTCGACGCCGTATGCGCCGTTGCCGAAGTAGACGCTGTTGAGGTACTGGGTGAGGACCTTCTGCTTGCTCCACTTGCGCTCGAGGTGGTAGGCCAGCGCTGCCTCACGCAGCTTCTGGAACACGGACCGGTCGCCCTGGGCAGACAGCGCGTTCTTGACGAACTGCTGGGTGATGGTCGAGCCGCCCTGGGCTGCGCGCCGGCGCAGGAGGTCCTGGCCGAAGGCGCGGGCGATGCCCTTGTAGTCCACGCCCCCGTGGCGGTAGAAGCGGCGGTCCTCCATCGCCACCACGGCGTTCTCGAGCGTCGGCGAGATCTGCTGCTCGTTGAGCAGGATGCGGTTGTTGTTGCCCGTCAGCTTGGCGATGGGGGTGCGGCGCTTGTCGTCGGCCAGCAGCAGCGAGTTGCGGGCGGCGCGGTACTCGGCCACGTTCTCCAGCGCGGGCAGGTCGCTGGAGACCGCAGTCAGCATCCCGAACACGGTGGAGACCAGGGCGAGGACCCCCAGGCCGACGAGGATGAGGGCGAGCCGCAGGCGCTTGAGCTTCGGCCTCTGCGGTCCCGGAGGCCCCGCCGGACGCGGGCGTGCGGGTCTGCGAGGTGTCACCGAAGCGGACATCGATCTAGCGGGGTTCGCCCGCGCGGGCGCCAGCGGTACGCGGACGGCCGGCGACGCCCCGGGAGCTCCCCCGCGGACCCCGCCGAGGGGCTGCACTCTAGCGAAGGAGCGGATGCCGGGCGCGCATCGCGCACTCGTTCCGGACTAGCATCGGGGCCGTGACGGATCGGGCCGCAGAGGACGCTCGATTCTTGGTGCGCAACGCTGTTGACGCCCTGCCCGAGGGCGCCCTGGAGAAGCAGCTCGCCGAAGGCCGCCCGCTGCGGGTCAAGCTGGGCATCGATCCCACCGCGCCCGACATCCACCTGGGCCACACGGTGGTGCTGCGCAAGCTGCGCGAGTTCCAGGACCTCGGGCACACCGTCGTGCTCATCATCGGTGACTTCACCGCGCGGGTAGGGGATCCCAGCGGGCGCTCCAGCACCCGGCCCCAGCTGGACTCCGCCCAGATCGACGCCAACGCCGAGACCTTCCAGCGCCAGGCGTTCACCGTCCTGGACCCCGACCGCACCGAGGTGAGGCGCAACGGCGAGTGGCTGGACATGCAGATGGTGGAGCTGTTCGCCCTGGCCCGCACCGCCACGGTCGCCCAGCTGCTGGAGCGCGACGACTTCGCCCGCCGCTACGCCGACCGCCAGCCGATCTCCATCCTCGAGCTGCTCTACCCGCTGCTGCAGGGCTACGACTCGGTGAAGGTCGAGGCCGATGTCGAGCTCGGCGGCACCGACCAGAAGTTCAACCTGCTGCTCGGGCGGGCGATCCAGCAGGCCTACGGCGCGGCGCCCCAGTCGATCCTGACCATGCCGATCCTGCCGGGCACCGACGGGGAACGGCGGATGTCCAAGTCGCTCGACAACTACGTGGGGGTCACCGAGCCGCCGGATGAGGTGTTCGGGAAGCTCATGCGGGTCCCCGACTCGGCGATGCCCGTGTACTACGAGTTGCTCCTGGACGGGGCGCCCGAGGACGGCCGGCCGGCGGTGGAGCTCAAGCGGGCGATGGCCCGCGAGCTCACGGCGCGCTTTCACGGAGAGGAGGCGGCCACGGCCGCGGAGGAGCACTTCGACCGCCTCCACGTCAAGCGCGAGGCTCCGGAGGAGGTGGAGGACTTCGTGCTCCCCGCCGGCGACGGCGAGGTGCACCTGCCCGCGCTGATGGGGGAGGCGTTCGGGCTGTCGCGCTCGGAGGCCCGCCGGCTGCTCGAGCAGGGCGGCGTGAAGCTGGACGGAGAGCCTGTGAGCGGGGAACTGGACGTCCCCACCGAGCGCCTGGACGGCACCCTGCTTCAGGTGGGCAAGCGGCGGTTTCGCCGCCTCGTCCGGGGCTGATCGAAAAGCTTCCGGACGGGCCGATCCCGCGCTATACTGCCCGGTCCCCCCGCACGAGAAGGCTTGCCGGGTCTCCTTGGGAGGCCTTTTCTATGTCGGGGGAACGATCTGTCAGGCGGAGACCCCGCCCGGGAGGCCGAGACGGTCCTTGAAAACTCAGCAGCGTGCGTGATCTCGAGAGAGGTCACGCGTCCAGGTTCGACCCCTCGGCTCTTCGGAGCGCGAGGGCTTGACTGAGCACCCGTCGAAGATGGGATCCGGCACTGTGTACCGCCGGGCCCGTATGGATCTTTGACAACGCTCTCTGTATGAACTAGACAGTGAAAACCGAGCGCCTTCGGGCATTCGGATTGACACGCAAGTCTTTCACGGAGAGTTTGATCCTGGCTCAGGACGAACGCTGGCGGCGTGCTTAACACATGCAAGTGGAGCGACGAACCAGGCTTCGGCCTGGGGCAGAGCCGCGAACGGGTGAGTAACACGTGGGTAACCTGCCCTGATGATCGGGACAACCCGGGGAAACCCGGGCTAATACCGAATGTGCCCTCCGTCCATAAGGACGACGGGGAAAGGAAGCTTCGGCCTCCGCATCGGGATGGGCCCGCGGCCCATTAGCTTGTTGGTGAGGTAACGGCTCACCAAGGCAACGATGGGTAGCTGGTCTGAGAGGACGATCAGCCACACTGGGACTGAGACACGGCCCAGACTCCTACGGGAGGCAGCAGTGGGGAATCTTGCGCAATGCGCGAAAGCGTGACGCAGCAACGCCGCGTGGGGGAAGACGGCCTTCGGGTTGTAAACCCCTTTCAGGAGGGACGAAGGTCGGGCGGTGAACAGCCGTTCCGACTGACGGTACCTCCACAAGAAGCCCCGGCTAACTACGTGCCAGCAGCCGCGGTAATACGTAGGGGGCTAGCGTTGTCCGGAATCATTGGGCGTAAAGAGCGTGTAGGCGGTCCGGTAAGTCCGTTGTGAAAGTCAAGGGCTCAACCCTTGAATGCCGGCGGATACTGTCGGGCTAGAGTCCGGAAGAGGCAAGTGGAATTCCCGGTGTAGCGGTGAAATGCGCAGATATCGGGAGGAACACCTATGGCGAAGGCAGCTTGCTGGGACGGAACTGACGCTGAGACGCGAAAGCGTGGGGAGCAAACAGGATTAGATACCCTGGTAGTCCACGCCGTAAACGATGGGCACTAGGTGTGGGAGGTGTCGACTCCTTCCGTGCCGAAGCTAACGCATTAAGTGCCCCGCCTGGGGAGTACGGCCGCAAGGCTAAAACTCAAAGGAATTGACGGGGGCCCGCACAAGCAGCGGAGCATGTGGTTTAATTCGACGCAACGCGAAGAACCTTACCTGGGCTTGACATGTAGGTGACAGCCGTGGAAACACGGTCTCCCTTCGGGGCACTTACACAGGTGGTGCATGGCTGTCGTCAGCTCGTGTCGTGAGATGTTGGGTTAAGTCCCGCAACGAGCGCAACCCCCGTCGCATGTTGCCAGCATTTAGTTGGGGACTCATGCGAGACTGCCGGTGACAAACCGGAGGAAGGTGGGGATGACGTCAAGTCATCATGCCCCTTATGTCCAGGGCTACACACGTGCTACATTGGCCGGTACAAAGGGTTGCGAAACCGCGAGGTGGAGCGAATCCCAAAAAGCCGGTCTTAGTTCGGATTGGAGGCTGAAACTCGCCTCCATGAAGTCGGAGTTGCTAGTAATCCCGGATCAGCAATGCCGGGGTGAATACGTTCCCGGGCCTTGTACACACCGCCCGTCACACCACGAAAGCGGGCAACACCCGAAGCCGGTGACCCAACCCTCTGGGAGGGAGCCGTCGAAGGTGGGGCTCGTGATTGGGGTGAAGTCGTAACAAGGTAGCCGTACCGGAAGGTGCGGCTGGATCACCTCCTTTCTAGGGAGTCATCCCTTGAATGTCGACCGGACCTGGAGTCCGGCGGCCGTTCGCGGCCGCCGGCGCGCTGCTGAGTTTTGAGGGACCGGGCCGGGAAGTCCTCCCGGCCGTCTCCCGCCGGACCTTGAAAACCGCACAGTTGGCCAAACATCGAGCGAGCTCTCGGGCATTCGTGCCTGAGGCTCCTCAGCAAGACGATCACCGGTTCGACCTGGCGCCTCGCGCGTTCGGTCGATCTGGATCACCGTCAAGATATGAAGGGCACACGGTGGATGCCTTGGCATCTGGAGTCGAAGAAGGGCGTGGACGGCTGCGATAAGCCGCGGTGAGGCGCTGAACGGCCTTTGACCCGCGGATTCCCGAATGGGGAAACCCGAATGCCGGTAGTGCGGCATCACCCCGGCCTGAATACATAGGGCCGGGGAGGCAAGCGAGGGAACTGAAACATCTCAGTACCTCGAGGAAAGGAAATCAACCGAGACTCCCCGAGTAGCGGCGAGCGAAAGGGGACCAGCCCAAACCGACCAGCTGCAAGCGTGCAGGCGTTGGCTGGTTGGGGTTGTAGGACGTTCTTTCCGGGCCCTGCATGGCCCGGCGGGAGTCACAAAGTCAGGCGCTAGCCGAAGAACAGTGGAACACAGACACCACAGAGGGTAATAGTCCCGTAGGCGAAAGCACCTGGCCTCCCGTAGTTCGTTCCTGAGTAGGACCGCTCCCGTGAAACGCGGTCTGAACCCGGGGGGACCACCCTCCAAGGCTAAGTACTCCCAGATGACCGATAGCGGACTAGTACCGTGAGGGAAAGGTGAAAAGTACCCCAGAAGGGGAGTGAAATAGTACCTGAAACCGCGTGCCTACAAGCGGTCGGAGCATCTTCGGATGTGACGGCGTGCTTTTTGCATAACGAGCCGGCGAGTTACTCGTCACTGGCGAGGTTAAGCGATGAGCGGAGCCGCAGCGAAAGCGAGTCCGAACAGGGCGAATCAGTCAGTGGCGGTAGACCCGAAACCGGGCGAGCTACCCATGGGCAGGTTGAAGCGGGGGTAAGACCTCGTGGAGGACCGAACCGACCTAGGTTGAAAACTGGGCGGATGACCTGTGGGTCGGAGTGAAAGGCTAATCAAGCCCGGAGATATCTGGTTCTCTCCGAAATATATTTAGGTATAGCCTCCGGTCAACTACACATCGGCCGTAGAGCTACTGCTTGGACTAGGGGCCCTACCAGGTTACCGACTTCAGGCAAACTCCGAAGACCGATGTGACTATCCGGGGAGTCAGTCTGCGGGGGATAAACTTCGTAGGCAAAAGGGGAACAGCCCAGACCGCCAGCTAAGGTCCCCAAGTACTAGCTAAGTGGGAAACGATGTCCGAGTGCCGAGACAACCAGGAGGTTGGCTTAGAGGCAGCCATCCTTGAAAGAGTGCGTAACAGCTCACTGGTCAAGTGTTCGGGCGCGGAAAATGTAACGGGGCTCAAGCTAGTCACCGAAGCTGCGGGTGCGTAGGTCCTTCGGGTCCTGCGCGCGGTAGGAGAGCGTCCGCGACCCTGCGAAGCGGCGGCGAAAGCCAGTCGTGGAGGTTCGCGGAGTGAGAATGCCGGCATGAGTAACGAAAGAGGGGCGAGAATCCCCTCCACCGATTGCGCAAGGTTTCCTGAGCAACGTTCTTCGGCTCAGGGTCAGTCGGGACCTAAGGCGAGGCCGAAAGGCGTAGCCGATGGCCAACGGGTTGATATTCCCGTACCACGTCGCGTCCGCTATGACCGATGGGGGGACGAGGAAGGCTAAGGGATCCCTGGCGACGGTTGTCCAGGGGTAAGCGTGTAGCCAGAGCTCCCAGGTAAATCCGAGAGCTCGTTTACGCGAGGCGCGATGCCAGCCGGCCGGAAGGCCGGCGAGTCCTTGACGCCATGCCTCCGAGAAAATCCTCTAGGCAGGATGCACGTGCCCGTACCAAAACCGACACAGGTGCGCAAGTAGAAGATACTAAGGTGATCGAGATAACCCTCGTTAAGGAACTCGGCAAATTGGCCCCGTAACTTCGGGAGAAGGGGCGCCCCGGTAGGTTGACCACCCTCGCGGTGGAAGGCCGAGGGGGCCGCAGTGAACCGGTCCAACCGACTGTTTACCAAAAACACAGGTCTCTGCTAAGTCGCAAGACGACGTATAGGGGCTGACGCCTGCCCGGTGCCGGAAGGTTACGTGGACGTGTTAGCGCTCTTCGGAGCGCAAAGCACCGAAACCAAGCCCCGGTAAACGGCGGCGGTAACTATAACCGTCCTAAGGTAGCGAAATTCCTTGTCGGGTAAGTTCCGACCTGCACGAATGGCGTAACGAGTTGGACGCTGTCTCAACGAGGGGCTCGGTGAAATTGCAGTCTCGGTGAAGATGCCGAGTACGCGCGGCCAGACGGAAAGACCCCGTGAACCTTTACTACAACTTGATATTGGAGTTCGAAGCATCTCGTTCAGGATAGGTGGGAGGCTGCGAAGCAGGGACTGCGGTCCCTGTGGAGCCACCCTTGAGATACCACCCTTGGTGCTTTGGGCTTCTAACACTCCGCCGTGAATCCGGGGAGTGAACAGTGTCAGGCGGGTAGTTTGACTGGGGCGGTCGCCTCCCAAAATGTAACGGAGGCGCGCAAAGGTTCCCTCAGCACGGTTGGAAATCGTGCGAAGAGTGTAAAAGCATCAAGGGAGCTTGACTGCGAGACAGACATGTCGAGCAGGTGCGAAAGCAGGCTTTAGTGATCCGGCGGTAGCAAGTGGAAGCGCCGTCGCTCAACGGATAAAAGGTACTCCGGGGATAACAGGCTTATCGGGCCCAAGAGTCCACATCGACGGCCCGGTTTGGCACCTCGATGTCGGCTCGTCGCATCCTGGGGCTGAAGTAGGTCCCAAGGGTTGGGCTGTTCGCCCATTAAAGCGGTACGCGAGCTGGGTTCAGAACGTCGTGAGACAGTTCGGTCCCTATCTGCCGTGCGCGTTGGAGAGTTGAGAGGAGTCGTCCCTAGTACGAGAGGACCGGGACGAACGGACCTCTGGTGTACCAGTTGTCCCGCCAGGGGCAGCGCTGGTTAGCTACGTCCGGATCGGATAACCGCTGAAGGCATCTAAGCGGGAAGCCGACCTCGAGATGAGCTCTCCCATCCCCTCGAGGGAGTAAGGGCCCTGGAAGACCACCAGGTGATAGGCCGGATGTGTAAGCACAGCAATGTGCTCAGCAGACCGGTACTAATGCTCCGAGGGCTTGACGGATATTTTGATCGTGGGCGCTTCGGCGCCGGCCAACAGTGCGGTTTTCAAGCTCCGGCGGGAGCTCGGTGCCTCGCCACTTTCGGTGGTGATAGCGAGGGGGCCACACCTCTTCCCATTCCGAACAGAGCAGTTAAGCCCCTCAGCGCCGATGGTACTTGGGCCTCACGGCCCTGGGAGAGTAGGTCGCCGCCGTTCTTATCTGAGCCCGTCTCGGCCACCCGGCCGGGGCGGGCTCTTCTATGTTCCGGGGCTCCGTGTCCGTGCTGGCCATAGCCGCGGTCGTGCTCGGGGTCGCCGTCGTGGCGCTCTTCATCGGGGGCTACCTCGCCCGGCGAAGGCATGACCGGCGCTACGCCGGCACTTACGCCCGCAACCTCGAGGAGGCTGACAGCGCGCTGGAGACGGCCCGCGCGGAGGACCGGGGCTGGGACCGCGAGCTGCTCGAGCAGGCGGCCCGGCGGGCGCTGGAGGATGCCCGGCCGGGGTGGGAGCCCCAGCGGTTCGAGATCGTCCTGGTGGACGACCGGCCCGGGGTGACCGAGGACCGGGCGCACCTGGTGGCCATGGACGCCGACGAGCGGATCCGGATCGTGCTCTCGCGCCACGAGGGCGGGCACTGGTCGGCGCAGGTCGTGGGCTGAGCGCGACCGCCCCTCCGATACCGGGCTTCGAGCCCGAGACCGACCTCGAACGCGAGCTCGCGTCCGACCCCACGCTGCGCGAGGGCTGGGGCTGGGGCAAGCCGCGCCAGGGCCACCCCGAGGGCGCGGTGGGCGCCCACGTCGGCCACCTGCTCGACGAGATCGACGAATGGGGTGAGACGGGCCGGCGCCGGCGCGACCTGCGCTTCCTGGCGCTGGTGCACGACGCGCTCAAGCACGAGGTGCGCGACTGGCTACCGCGGACCGGCGAGAACCACCACGCGATGCGCGCGCGCCGGCACGCCGAGCGCTACACCGGCGACGAGCGCCTGCTGTCGACGCTGGAGCTGCACGACCGGCCCTACTCGCTCTGGCGGCGCATGCGGCGCAAGGGCAAGCTCGACGAGAAGGGCTTCGCCCGCATGTTCGAGCGGCTGGCGGATCCGCCGCTGTTCCTGCGCTTCGTAGAGCTGGACGGCTCCACCGAGGGCAAGAACCCCGAGCCCGTGCGCTGGCTGGAGGAGGAGCTGCGCCGCAGGGGCGCGGTCTGATCGCAGGCCGCGGGCGGCGGCGGGCAGTCACGCAGCTCGACGAACCCGTCCGGCCCGAGGCCGTACTCCCCGAGTGTGCCGGCCTCCACCGCGAGGTCCGCGGCGGCGGCGAGGCGCTGTTTGAGGGCAGCGAACATGCGTTCGGCAAGGTACGAAGGCGCGCGGACGGAAGTGCGCTCAGGTTGCAAGATGTCTTGCACGGGCCGGGAAGCGGGGCGCACCGCGGGTGGGGCGCGGGGCGAGGGCGCCGGGGAGCCGAAGCATCGCGTCCGCTCCCCCAAGAAACCGTCAGCGCCGCTGACGACTTTTTCGAGCCGCGTGAGCGGTGCGCGCCGGCCGGGCGCGGGCCAGGCGCGGGCCGGGATCTAGCGGATCGAGAGGGTGTCCGACGCGCCGCTGGGGCCCCGGTAGGTGTACCGGTACTGGCCCTTGCGGCGCTTGGCGCGCACGCGGAAGTAGCCCGCGCGGTCGGTTCGCGCGCGCTTGATGGTGCGGAAGCGGCCGCCGCGGCGGCGGTACTGGAGCCTCACCGTGTGACGGCCGCCGGGGCGCACCTGGCCCCAGAAGCGGCTGCCGTCGATGACGAACGGGTCGGAGAAGGACCGGTAGGCGGGCTTCTTGCGGCGGTTGGCGAACAGCAGGCCGCTCTGGAACTCCGCGTAGCGGCGCAGGCCGCGCGCGCGGCGGAGCGGCCCGTCGGTGAGCCGGAACTGGTTGAAGGCCCGCAGGCGCGGGGTGCGCCAGACCAGGTAGGCAGCGTCTTGGAGGAACCGGTTGTGGCTTCGCAGGGAGATCCCGGCGAAGGGGTCCGGGGGATCGGTCTGGTAGCCGAACTCGGTGTAGAAGACCGAGAAGCGCCCGCGCGTGGACTTGACGATGCGCCCGCGGGCCTGCAGGCGGTCGAGCGTGCGCAGGAGACGGCGCCCGTCGCCGATCGCCGCGTCGTCGGCCTTGCGCGACCGCTGTCGCGGCGGGCCGAAGAACTTGTAGGGGTGGTGGCCGAAGGCGTCGGCCGGGACGGGGCGGAAGCCCGCGCAGCGTCCGGTGGTGATGGGGCGCAGGCTGCGGTCCACGCAGGCCATGGCGCGCAGGAAGGCCAGCGGGCGGATGCCCTTGGAGGGCGAGGGGCGGTCGTTGCCGCTGCCGGCCAGGTTGCCCGCAAGCACGACGGAGCTGGGGTCGGCGGCCTTGATGCGCGGGTAGGCGGCCTGGAGCAGCGAGCGGTAGTAGTGCGGCGAGACCAGCCCGCGCGAGTCGGTCTGAGGCCGCAGCCAGCCCGGCTGGTTGGGCTCGTTGGCGGCCCCGTAGTGGTCCACCCGGCTGGCGTAGCGGCGCGGCGACCGCCTCGGAGTAGGCGGCGAACTCGCCCGGCCGCGGCGACAGCGGGTCGCCGCCGTTGGCAGCCCAGCGCGGGGCGGGGGTGGTGATCGAGAGCATCACCTTCAGCCCGTGGCTTCGCGCGGAGTCGACCACGCGGTCCAGGGCGCCGAAGGTGTAGTTGGGGTCGTTCGGGTTCGACGTGTCGAAGCCGGCGGGCTTGGTGCTCGAGCCCGCGCTCGGCGAGGTGGCCCCGTTCCAGAAGGCCGACACCCGCACGCGATCGATCCCCAGACGGCGGAAGAGCCGCATCTGGCGGTCGACGTGGCCCTGGGAGCGGCCCAGCAGCAGCTGGTCGTCCATGATCGAGACCTCGGCGCCGCCCGCCGGCGGCGGCCGGGGACGGGGCCAGCAGCCCCGCGATCAGGGCGCACAGGAGCGTGGGCAGGAGGGACCGGCGGCTCATTCCGGCGCTAGAACCCGGGCTGGGAGGGAAAGTCGCGGCTCGGGGATAGGCTCGGGCCGTGGCCCGCAGCTTCTCCCACCGCCTGCGCGTGCGGTACTCGGAGTGCGACCCGCAGAACGTGGTGTTCAACTCTCACTACGTGGCCTGGTTCGACGTGGTGCTGACGGAGCTCTGGCGCGAGGTCCCGGGAGGGTACGCGGGGATGATGGAAACGGGCACGGACATGGTCGTGGCCGAGGTGAACGTCCGCTACCTGGACGGAGCCCACTTCGACGACGAGATCGAGCTGCGCGCGACGGTCAGCCGGCTGGGCACCACCGGCATGACCACCCGCATCGAGGTCCTGCGGGACGGCCGGCCCCTGGCCGAGGGGCACCTACGCCACGTCTTCATCGACCTGGCCACGAAGGCCAAGAAGCCGATCCCCGACGACGTCCGGGCCGCGCTCGAGCCCTACCTCGCGGAGGCCGTGGCTTGATCCACCTCCGCATCGTGGCTCCGAAGGATGCGGCGGCCAAGGCCATGGACCTGCTGTGCGCCGAGCGCTCGGTCTCCAACGTGATCCACCTCCCGGGCGTGTCCGAGAAGCCCGAGGGCGACGTGATCCTGGCCGACGTCGCGAGCGAGGACGCCAGCGTGGTGATTCACGACCTCAAGGAGCTGGACATCCCCGAGACCGGCTCGATCACGCTCGACTTCATCGACACCCAGCTGTCGGAAGGGGCCAGAGAGGCCGAGCGGCACGCCCCGGGGCTGGCCTCCGACGCGGTGGTGTGGGAGGAGGTCGAGTCCCGCACCGCCGAGAACACCGAGCTGAGCGGGGCCTTCCTCGCCTTCATGGTCCTGGCCTGCCTGATCGCCTCGGCGGGCATCCTCGAGGACCAGCCGATCCTGATCGTCGGGGCGATGGTGGTGGGGCCGGAGTTCGGTCCGCTCGCCGGCCTCTCGGTGGCGCTGGTGGAGCTGCGCGCGAAGCTGGCCAAACGCTCGCTGACCGCGCTGGCGGTCGGCTTCCCGCTCGGCATGGTCGCCGCGCTGCTCGCCACCCTGGCCTTCAAGGGCCTCGGGGTGGTGCCCGACGACTTCGACCCCGAGCAGCACCCGCAGACCTCGTTCATCACCGAGCCCGGCTTCTTCTCCTTCTTCGTGGCGTTCGTGGCGGGCATCGCCGGCGTCATGTCGCTCACCTCGGCCAAGTCGGGCGCGCTGATCGGCGTGCTGGTGTCGGTGACCACCATCCCCGCGGCGGCCAACATCGGCGTCGCGGCGGCCTACGGCGCGCGGAGCGAGGCGGCCGAGCGCGGCGATTCAGCTCGCGATCAACCTGATCACGATCGTCTTCGCCGGCGTCTGCACCCTCTACATCCAGCGGCGCCTCTACGTGCGGCGGCGCCGCAAGCACCTCCAGGATCCCGCGCGCGCGGAGGCGGACCTTCCGCTGGGGCACAGCCTCAAAGAGAAGACCAAGCGTCCAGCTTCGAGCGAACCCTCTCGATGACCGCGTCGGTGAACTCGGTGGTCGAGGCGTGGCCGCCGAGGTCGGCGGTCCGGACGCCCGCGCCGGTCGTCTCCAGCACCGACTCGCGCAGCGCGCGGGCGGCTTTGTCCGCGCCCTCGTAGCCCATCGTCGCGGCGTAGGCCAGCAAGGCGCCCTCGGCCAGCAGCATGGCCATCGGGTTGGCCACGTCCTTGCCCTGCAGGCCCGGCGCGGTGCCGTGCGGGGCCTCGGCCATGACGGCGCTGGGCTCGTAGTCGTCGTCCAGTGCCAGCAGCACCGACTCCGCGCCCGCGATCGAGCCGTACATGGGCATGACCAGGTCCGACAGGCAGTCGCCGTCGCGGTTCAGGGCCGGGATGACCAGCGGGCTGTCGCCCGCCCCGGTGATCAGCCCCGCGTAGGTGGCGTCGATCAGGACCGGCTCGTACTCGACCTCGGAGTGGCGCTCGGCGGCCGCGTCCAGCTCCTCCTTGAGCATGCCCTCGTACACCGGGCTGACGGTCCACTTCGGCCCGCCGTAGACCTTGCCCTCGATCCGCTCGGCGGTGCGGAAGGAGTACTCCGCGACCGCCTTGCACACCGAGCGGGAGATCTTCTCGGTGCGCAGCGCGTACTCGTCGCCGTCCTCCTCCTCGCGCCACTGCTCGGCGCCGTAGGCGTCGCCCACCGCCATCCGCACCACCGACACCGGGTGGTGCAGGCCCGCCACCGGGTTCACGCCGGGGATGCGCCGGCCGGTGCGGATGATCACCTTTCCGCCGATCGCCTCGCGCAGGATGCGGTTGGGGCTGCCGACGTCGTCCTTGCCCTCGGGCGTGACGGTGGCCGCCTTGAGCCCGAAGCGGGCCTTCGCCATGGCCTCGGCGGCCTCGGTGACCACGCCGTTGTCGGTCTCGCGGCGGTTGTCGAGCGACAGGTCGAAGCGCTCGAGCTCGATCTCCAGCCCCAGCACGTCGGGGTCGAGCGCCCGCAGCGCGGCCTCCAGCAGCTCCTGCCCGGTCTCGTCGCCCTCCAGGACGACGATGCGCAGCCCGTCAGCCATCGCCGTCCAGGCCGAGCTCGGTGGAGCGCTCCTCCATCGCGGCGATGACGAAGGCGGTGTGCTGGTCGAAGTCCACGCCGAGCTCCTCGGCGCCGTCACGCACCTCGTCGCGGTTCACCGCGGCGGCGAAGCTGGGCTGCTTGAGCTTCTTCTTCACCGACTTCGGCGTCATCCCGTGGATGCCCGTGGGGCGGACGTACGCGCAGGCGGCCACGAACCCCGAAAGCTCGTCGACCGCGTACAGCGTCTTGGCCAGCGGGGTCTCCCGCGGCACCCCGAGGAAGGTCGCGTGGCCGGCCACGGCGTCGATCAGCTCCTGGGGGTACTCCCGCTCCTCGAACAGCTCCAGCGCCTTGCGCGGGTGGCCGGTGTCGAGGTCGGGGTAGCGCTCGTAGTCGAGGTCGTGCAGGAGTCCGGTCGCGGCCCACAGCTCCTCGTCCTCGCCGCCGTCGCGGGCGTAGGCGACCATGCAGGCCTCGACGCCCAGGAGGTGCTTGCGCAACGAGTCGCTCTGGACCCACTCGGTGACCAGCTCCCAGGCCTCTTCGCGTGTGGGCTGCGGCATCGCGACGGCAGGGTATCCCCACCTGGCCGCGAACCCTTGGACAGCGTGTCCTTCGGTACCCTCGCTCCCGCGCGCACCATGGAAAAGTTCGTGATCGAAGGCGGCTATCCGCTGTCCGGCACGGTGGATCCGGCAGGCAACAAGAACGCCGCCCTGCCGGTGCTGGCAGCCACGCTCCTCACCGAGGAGGAAGTCGTGCTGCGCAACGTCCCGCGCATCCGCGACGTGGAGGCGATGGCGGAGCTGCTGTCGCGGCTCGGCGTGTCGGTCGAGTGGCGCGCGGACAACGTGCTCGCCCTGCAGGCCGACAAGGTCACGGGGACCGAGGCCGACCCCGAGCTCTCCGAGCGCATCCGCGCGTCCTTCCTGCTCGCCGGGCCGCTGCTGGCGCGCTTCGGGCACTGCGAGATGCCCCCGCCCGGCGGCGACGTGATCGGCCGCCGGCGGTTGGATCCCCACCTCGACGCCTTCCGGGCGCTCGGCGCCGACGTCTCCGCCAACGGTCGCTTCCGCCTGGAGGCGCCCACGGGCGGCCTGCGCGCCTGTGACTTCTTCATGGACGAGCCCTCGGTGATGGGCACCGAGAACGCGCTCATGGCCGCCGCGCTGACGCCCGGCGCCACCGTGATCCGCAACGCGGCGTCGGAGCCCCACGTCCAGGACCTGTGCCGCCTGCTGCTCCAGATGGGCGCGCGCGTGGAGGGGATCGGAACCAACCAACTGGTCGTCCACGGCCAGGAGTCGCTCGGCGGCGCCGACTTCGCGATCGGGCCCGACTACATCGAGGTCGCCTCGTTCATCGCCCTGGCAGCGTGCACCGGCGGCGAGCTGCGCGTTCGCGACTGCCGCCCCGACGACCTGCGCATGACGCGGCTGGCCTTCCAGCGGCTGGGGGTGCAGTTGGAGTTCGACGGCGACGACGTGCTGGTGCCCGGCACCCAGCGCCTGCGCATCCGCGACGACGAGGGCGACGCCGTCTCGAAGATCGAGGATGGCCCCTGGCCGGCCTTCCCCGCCGACCTCACCTCCATCGCGCTGGCCATCGCCACGCAGTCGGAAGGCCTGATCCTGATCCACGAGAAGATGTTCGAGAACCGCTTGTTCTTCGTCGACAAGCTCGTCTCCATGGGCGCTCGGGTACTGCTCTGCGATCCGCACCGCGCGGTCGTCAGCGGCCCGAGCCGGCTTCACGGCGAGCGCATGGAGAGCCCGGACATCCGGGCCGGCATGGCGATGCTCATCGCCGCGATGTGCGCCGAGGGCACCTCGGAGATCGGCAACGTCCGCCAGATCGACCGCGGCTACGAGCGCATCGATGAGCGGCTGCGGACCCTGGGCGCGCACATCGAGCGCGTCGCCGCCGAGCGCGTTCCCGCCTAGATTCAGAGGCTCCCAATGAGCCACCCGATCCCGCCCGGGACGCGCGACGTCCTGCCCGACGAGATGCTCGAGCTGCGCCAGCTCACCGAGCGCCTCAGCACCGCCTTCCGCGAAGCCGGCTACGGCGAGGTGTGGACGCCCGCGCTCGAGTACGAGCAGACGCTGCGCACCGGCGACGAGACCGGCGCCGGGGCCGGCTACCGCCTGTTCGACGAGCAGGGCGAGGTGCTGGCGCTGCGCTCGGACATGACCATCCCGATCGCGCGGGTGGTCGCCACCCGGCTGGGCGAGGCCGAGCCGCCGCTGCGCCTCTGCTACTTCGGCCACGCCTACCGGGCCGCCGAGCGCCGCACCGCCGAGCTGCGCGAGTTCCTCCAGGGCGGGATCGAGCTGATCGGCCTGCCCGGGGCCGAGGGCGAGGCCGAGGTGATCGCGCTGATCGAGGACTCGCTGGACCGGGCCGGGCTTCGCCGCCACCGGGTGGGCGTGGGGGACGGGACCCTGTTCGCCCGCCTGTTGGACGAGGCCGAGGTGCCCGAGGAGACGCGGGCCGAGCTGATCGGGCTCCTCTCCGCGCGCGACCTGGTCGGCCTGGAGCGCCGGGTCGAGGCCCTGGGCCTCAGCCCGGCGGCGTGCGAGCGCCTGGTGCGGATCCCGTCCATGCGCGGCGGGGCGGACGTGCTGGAGTCCGCGGGCGAGGCGACCGACGACCTGCGCGAGCTTCACGAGCTGCTGGCCGAGCAGGGCATCGCCGACCGGGTGATCTTCGACCTCGGGCTGGTGCGGGCGCTGAGCTACTACACCGGCCCGGTGTTCGAGATCTACGACCCGGCCGTTGGCTTCGCGCTGGGCGGCGGCGGGCGCTACGACGACCTGATCGGCCGCTTCGGGCGCTCCCTGCCCGCGTGCGGGATCGCCCTGGACGTCGGCCGGGTGCACCTCGCCCAAGCGGCCGAGGAGCGGCTGGCGTGAGCGCGCCGCTGACCGTGGCCGTCCCCCGCGGGGCGCTGTTCGCCGAGGCGCTCGACCTGCTCGACAGCCTGGCGATCGACACCGCCGACGTGCGCGGCAACGACCGCAAGCTGCTGTTCGCCGACGCGGGCATCGTGACCGTCCGGCCCAGCGACGTGCCCACCTACGTCGAGCACGGCGCGGCCGATCTCGGCATCACCGGCAAGGACGTGCTGGCCGAGCGGGTCGACGCCGACGTCTACGAGCTGCTCGACCTGGGCTTCGGCTACTGCCGCATGGTGGTCGCCGCGCGCGAGGGCGAGGACGCGCTGGGCGAGTCGCTGCGGCGGCTGGGGCGCGTTCGGATCGCGACCAAGTACCCGCGCACCGCGACCGAGTGGTTCGCGCGCACCGGCCGCCAGGCCGAGGTGGTGGAGGTCAAGGGCTCGGTGGAGCTGGCGCCGCTGTGCGGGCTGGCCGACGGCATCGTGGACCTCACCGCGACGGGACGCACGCTGGTGGAGAACGGCCTGGAGATCATCGAGGAGATCGCGCCGAGCACCGCGCGGCTGGTGGCCAACCCGGTGGCGCACAAGCTGAAGGCGGAGGCGATCGACGCGCTGGTGGCCCGCATCCGGGGGCTGGAATGAGCGTCGAGGCCGACGTCCGCGCGATCCTGGACGAGGTCCGCCGCGACGGCGACGCCGCCGTGCTGCGCCTGACCCGCCGCTTCGACCAGGCCGAGCTGGCCCCCGACGAGCTGCGGGTGGACGCCCGCGAGCTGGAGGGCTCGCTCGGCGTGCTGGAGCCGGCGGTGGTCGAGGGCCTGCGGCTGGCGGTCGACAACGTGCGCGCGGTGGCTCGAGCGCAGCTGCGCGACCCGGTCAGCGCGACGCTGGAGCAGGGTCAGCGGGTGGAGATCGCCGAGCTGCCGGTGCGCCGCGCGGGTGTCTACGCCCCGGGCGGCCGCGCGGCGTACCCGTCGACCGTGATCATGTGCGCTGTGACCGCGCGCGCGGCCGGTGTCGAGGAGGTGGCGGTGTGCGCCCCGCCGGGGCCCGGCGGTCGCGCGCACCCGGTGATCCTGGCCGCCTGCGTGCTCTGCGGGGTGGTCGAGGTGTACCGGATGGGCGGGGCGCAGGCCATCGGCGCGCTGGCCTACGGGACCGAGTCCGTGCCCCCGGTCGACGTGGTCGTCGGCCCCGGCAACGCCTACGTGCGCGAGGCCAAGCGCCAGGTGGCCGGCGAGGTGGGCATCGACAGCCTGGCCGGCCCCAGCGAGCTCGCGGTGGTGGCGACCGAGGGGGCCGACCCCGAGCTGATCGCCTTGGACCTTCTGGCCCAGGCCGAGCACGGGGAGGACTCGCTTCTGACGCTGGTCTCGCCCGACGCCGACCTCCGCGAGGCGGTGGCCCGTGCCTACGCCGAGCGGGCGCCCGGCGAGCCCGCGCTGCGCGTGATCGAAGCGGAGGACGCGCTCGACGCCGTGAACCGGGCCGACGCGCTGGCGCCCGAGCACCTGCAGCTGATGGGCGAGGAGGCCGAGGCGCTCGCCGACCGCGTGCGCAGCGCCGGCTGCCTGTTCGTGGGCGCGAACGCGGCCACCGCGTTCGGCGACTACGTGGCCGGCTCGAACCACGTGCTGCCCACCGGCGGCGCGGCGCGGTTCTCGTCCGCGCTGTCGCCCGCGACCTTCCGCCGCCGGATGGCGCGCGTCTCGCTCCCCGACGGGGCCGCCGGCAAGCTGGCGCGCGCGGGGGCCGCCGTGGCGCGGGCCGAGGGATTTCCCGTCCACGCCGAGTCGATGGAGCGGCGGGCGTGAGCCGCCGCGCCGACATCGCCCGCAAGACCGGCGAGACCGACGTTCGGCTGCTGCTCGAGCTCGACGGCGTCGGCGAGGGCGTGCGCGAGACCGGCGTCGGCTTCTTCGACCACATGCTGGACGCCATCGCGCGCCACGGCGGCTTCGACCTCGACGTGCGCGTCGAGGGCGACCTGGAGACCGGCCCGCACCACACCGTCGAGGACACGGGCCTGGCCTTGGGGGCCGCGCTGGACGAGGCGCTGGGCGACCGCGCCGGCATCGAGCGCTACGGCCACGCGGTGGTGCCGATGGACGAGGCGCGGGCGAGCGCGGCGATCGACCTGTCGGGCCGGCCGTTCACGGCCTTCGAGGCCGATGTGCCGCCGGTGCGCATCGGCGACTTCGACGCCGACCTGGCCGAGGAGTTCTTCCGCGCGGTGGCCAACACGGCGAAGCTCACGCTGCACCTGCGCCTGGAGGCGGGCAGCAACACCCACCACATCGTGGAGGCGCTGTTCAAGGCCTTCGCCCGGGCGCTGCGCGCCGCCGTGGCCGAGACCGGCTCCGGCGGGGTGCCCTCGACCAAGGGCGTGTTATGACCACGAGGTCCGGTGCTCGCCCGACCAACGCTCGGGCTGCGCTCCTCCCTGAGACGACGATCGCCGTCCTCGACTACGGCATGGGCAACCTGCGCTCGGTGGAGAAGGCGCTCGAGCACGTGGGCGTGCGCGCCGTGCGCACGCGCGACCACGGCGAGGTGCGCGCCGCCGACGGCGTGGTGCTCCCCGGCGTAGGGGCGTTCCCGCGCGCGATGGAGGGCGTGCGCGAGCTGGGCTTCGACGAGCTGCTGCGCGAGCGCGTGGAGGCCGGAGTGCCGGTGATCGGCCTGTGCGTGGGCATGCAGCTGCTGTTCGAGTCCTCGACCGAGCTGGGCGGCGCGGAGGGGATCGGGCTGCTGGGCGGCGAGGTCCGGGCGCTGGACGCCGACGGCCTGAAGGTGCCGCAGATCGGCTGGAATCCCGTCTCCTGGCGGCAGCCGAGCCCGCTGGCGCAGGGCCTGCCCGACCCGTGCCCCTTCTACCACGTGCACTCGTTCGCCCCACGGCCGCTGAACGGCGACGTGGTGGGCACCGCCACCTACGGCGGGGAGTTCGCCAGCGTGGTCGCGCGCCCGCCCGTGTACGGGGTGCAGTTCCACCCCGAGAAGTCGGGGCCCGACGGGCTCGCGCTGCTGGGCAACTTCGCCCGCCTGTGCGCCGCATGATCCTCCTGCCGGCGGTGGACATCCGCGACGGCCGGGCCGTGCGCCTGCAGCAGGGCGACTTCGCGCGCGAGACCGTGTACGGCGAGGATCCGGTGGAGGCCGCCCGCGACTTCGGCGTGGCCGGCGCCCGCGCTCTTCACGTGGTGGACCTCGACGGCGCCCGCGAGGGCGAGCCGGCCAACCTGGGCCACGCCGGAGCGCATCGTGCGCGAGCTGGGCCTGCCGGTGCAGTACGGCGGCGGGCTGCGCTCGCTGAAGGCGATCCGCCGCGCGCTGGAGGCCGGCGTGGAGCGGGTGATCCTGGGCACGGCGGCCCTGACCGACGTGGACTTCCTCGAGCAGGCGCTGGGCGACTTCCGCGACGCAGGTGGCGGTGGGCGTCGACGTGCGCGGGGGCCGCGTGGCGGTCAGGGGCTGGACCGAGGAGACCGCGGGCGAGCCCGAGCAGGTGCTGCGCGACCTCGATCGGCGCGGCGTGTAGCGGGTGGTCTACACCTCGGTCGAGCGCGACGGGATGCTGGAGGGGCCGGACCTCGCCGAGGTCGAGCGCGTCTGCTCCGCTTTCCCGGGCGAGGTCGTCTACTCCGGTGGGATCGGCTCGCTCGACGACCTGCGCGGGCTGAAGGGCCTCGGCCTCGCGAACCTGGTCGGCGTGATCTCCGGCAAGGCGCTGTACGAGGGCCGCTTCGAGGTGGGCGAGGCCCAGGAGGTGCTGGACTGATGCTCCTGAGGCGAGTGATTCCCTGCCTGGACGTGGACAAGGGCCGGGTGGTGAAGGGCACCAACTTCGTCGACATCCGCGACGCCGGCGATCCGGTGGAGCTCGCCGCCCGCTACCAGGAGGAGGGCGCCGACGAGCTGTGCTTCCTGGACATCACCGCCTCGCACGAGAAGCGCGAGACCGTGGCCGCGCTGGCCCGCCGCTGCGCGGACGAGATCTTCATCCCGTTCACGATCGGCGGCGGCGTGCGCTCGCCGGCGGACGCCCAGGCGGTCCTGGACGCCGGCTGCGACAAGACCTCGGTGAACTCGGCGGCGGTGAGCGACCCCTCGCTGATCGACCGGATGGCCGACGTGTTCGGCGCCCAATGCGTGGTGCTGGCCATCGACGCCCGCCGGCGCGAGGACGGGAACTACGACGTGCTCGTCAACGGAGGCCGCACGCCGACCGGCCGCGAGGCGGTGGAGTGGGCGCGCGAGGGCGCCGAGCGGGGAGCGGGGGAGATCCTGCTGACCAGCATGGATCGCGACGGCACCGAGGACGGCTTCGAGCTCGAGCTCACCCGCCGGGTGGCGGACGCCGTGGAGGTGCCGGTGATCGCCAGCGGCGGTGCGGGATCGGCCGAGCACCTCGTCGAGGCGGTCGAGGAGGGCGGCGCCGACGCCGTGCTGGCGGCCTCGATCTTCCACTACGGCCAGACCACCGTGCGCGAGGCCAAGGAGCGCATGCGCGACGCGGGGGTACCCGTCCGGCTCGTGATGGACGCGCTGCGCGAACGGCTGCGGGCGGTGCCCGGCATGGAGCGCCTGCTGCCGCTGCTGACCGGCCTTCCTCCGGTGCACCTGGTCGGCGGAGCGGTGCGCGACCTGCTGCTCGAGGAGCCGGCGGTCGACCTGGACCTGGCGGTCGAGGGCGACGCCGTCGGCGCGGCGCAGGTGCTGGCCGACCAGCTGGGCGGGCGCTCGGTGCGCCACGAGCGCTTCGGAACGGCGACCGTGACGGCGGCCGACGGCTTCACCTTCGACCTCGCCGCCACCCGGCGCGAGACCTACCCGCGGCCCGGCGCGCTGCCGCGCGTGGAGCCGGCCCCGCTGGAGGAGGACCTGGCCCGCCGGGACTTCGCGATCAACGCCATGGCGGTCGGCCTGAGCGGTGACGACCTGGGCCACCTGCGCGACCCGCTCGGCGGCATGGGCGACCTGGAGGAGGCCGTCCTGCGCGTCCTGCACGAGGGACTCGTTCATCGACGACCCCACGCGCATCCTGCGCGCCGCGCGCTACGAGCCGAGGCTGGGCTTCGCCCTGGACGGAGACAGCGAAGGGCTGGCGCGGGACGCGGTCAAGGGCGGCGCGATGGCCACCGTGTCCAACGAGCGCGTGGCGCACGAGCTGCTGCGGCTGCTGGCGGAGACCGAGGCCGGCAAGGCCGTCGACCGCCTCGGCGACCTGGGTGTCGACGAGGCCATGCACCCCGAGCTGCACGCCGAGGGCGAGCTGGTGGCCGCGACCGAGCTTGCCGCCCTGGAGACCGGCGCCGACCGCGCCCTGGCCGGCCTCGCCGCGCTGGCCGTTCGCTCGCCCTCCCGGCTGGGCGACTGGATCGGCACGCTGGGCCTCGACGCCTCGCGGCGCGACGCGGCCGCGCGGGCGGCGCGCACCGCTCCCCTGCTGGCCGCCGAGCTGCGGCGCCCGCTTCGGCCGTCTGAGCTCCGCGCGCTGCTGCGCCGGGAGCCGCCGGAGGCGCTGGCGCTCGCCCTGGCGCTGGGCGCCCCGGCCGAGCCCGTGCTGCGCTGGGTCGGCGACCTGCGCCACACGCGGCTGGCGATCTCCGGCGACGACTTGATCGACGCCGGCGTGGCCCCCGGCCCCGCCGTGGGCGCCGCGCTGGAGGAGACGCTGCGGCGAACCCTGGACGGCGACGTCGCGAGCCGCGAGGAGCAGCTCGACCTCGCCCTGCGGGTGGCCCGGGAGGGATCGTGAGCGACCACTTCGACCTCGCGCTCCCCGGCGCGCGCGTGACCTTCTCGACCCGCCGGGGCGGCGTCAGCGAGGGCCCGTTCAGCTCGCTCAACCTCGGCCTTGTGGACCGACGACGAGGCCGAGCGGGTGTTCGAGAACCGGCGCCGGCTGGAGCGCCACACCGGGGCCGAGCACACCGCGCTCGGCCGCCAGGTGCACGGCGTGGAGCTGCGGGAGTGGTCCGGGCCCGCCGGACGGGGGCGGCGACCCGCCCGAGGTCGACGGCCACCTGACCCGCGAGCGCGGCCTCGGCCTCTTGGTGCAGGTGGCGGACTGCCTGCCGGTGGCGCTCGCCGGCGAGGACCAGGTCGCGATGCTGCACTGCGGCTGGCGCGGCCTGGCGGGGGGAATCATCGGCAGGGCGCTGGAGCACTTCGACCCCACGCCCGCGGCGGCCATCGGCCCGGGCATCGGGAAGTGCTGTTACGAGGTGGGCGAGGAGGTGGCCGCAGAGCTCGGCCGCTCGGGCGCAGACCCACCTCGACCTGCGCGGGATCGTCCGCGAGCAGCTGGAGGCCATGGGTGTCACGCGGATCCTGGAGGTCGACCTGTGCACCAGCTGCCACCCCGAGCTGTTCTTCTCGCACCGGCGCGACAACGGCGTGACCGGCCGCCAGGCGGGGGTGGTCGTTCGCGATGGACCCTGACGGCGTGCGCGCGAACCTGGATCGCGTTCGCGAGGCGATCGGGCCCGACGTCGAGGTGGCTGGCGGCGATCAAGTACCTGGACGCCGGCGACCTGCCGGCGCTGGCCGAGGGCGGCGTGACCGTGGTGGGGGAGAACCGCGCGCAGGCCCTGGTGGCCAAGCAGGACGCCCACGGGGACCTGTTCGAGCACTGGGACTTCATCGGCGCGCTGCAGAGCCGCAAGGTCAAGGACGTGGCGCCCCGCGTGCGGCTGATCCACTCCGTGGCCAGCGAGTCGGCGCTGAAGCGACTGGAGGGGTGGAGGCCCTGATCCAGGTCAACGTCGCGGGCGAGGACAGCAAGGCGGGCATCGACCCCGCCGAGCTCGGCGGCTACATCGAGCGCTGCCCGGTCCCGGTCAGGGGCCTGGCGACCATGCCCCCGTTCGTGGAGAGGGCCGAGGACAACCGCCGCTACTTCGCCCGCTTGGCCGAGCTCGCGGCCGAGCATGGCCTGCGCGAGCTGTCGATGGGGACCAGCCAGGACTACGAGGTGGCCGCGCAGGAGGGCGCGACCATCGTCCGGCTGGGGTCGGTCCTATTCGACCCCTTCCCGGCGTAGGAAGTCCTCGATCGCCCGCGACAGGCGGGCGCCCTGCCAGGCGATCGGCGACTGGTCCTCGTCCTCCACGAGCAGCTCGGCCCGGGGAAGGCGCTCGGCGTACTCCTCGGCGACCTCGTAGGGGTGCAGCCCGTCGGCCTCGTCGCGGCTGGCGACCACCAGGGTGGGCACCTGCAGGTCCTCCAGCTGCTCCATCCCGTCGAACGCCGTCGACCACGGGACCACCCGCATGGCGTTGGCCACCGCCTCCAGGTCGGTGTGGGCCTCCATGCGCTGGATCGTGGCCTCCTTGGCGGTGTCGCGCCACTTCTCGGGCATGTCGCGCGGGATCGCCGCCTCGGCGAAGGCCTCCGGGCCATCGGCCAGGGCGTCGGCCATCTCGATCCAGATGTGGTCCTTGTCGATCCCGTCCGTGCGCGGAGCGCCGCCGTAGGCGGGGGTGATCTGGACCAGCGCGCGCACCCGCTCGGGCTCGCGCAGGGCGAACGCCATCGCGGTGGCGGCCCCCATGGAGCTGCCGGCCAGCACGAAGCTCTCCAGCTCCAGGCGGTCGAGGACCGCATCGAGGTCCTCGCTGAGGTCGGAGTACCCATAGGCCTTGGGATCCGGCGCCGCGCCCGAGATGCCGTGCCCACGCGCGTCGTAGCCGATCAGCCGGTAGCCATGGCGCAGCAGGTAGTTGGAGCCCTGCACCACGTGGCGGCGGGTGGCCGACAGCCCGTGCAGGAGGACGATGGCGGGGCCCGCGCCGGCGTCCTCCCCCCGCAGCGTCACCCCCGAGGGCAGCTCGAGTTCGATCTCCGTCGAGGTGGGAAGGTGCGTGGACACGGCGGAAGGCCCTTATCTAAGCGATACCGTTTCGAGAGGGTTTCTCTCGTTATGGGCGAAAGGACCCCTCGATATGGCGCTTCGCGACACCTGGCACCGTGCTCTCGTCTACTTCGGCCTCGCTGAGGACGAGGAGGCCTACGCCGAGCCCGTCCGCGACCGGGAGCGCGAGCGCCCGCCGCGCGAGCCCGAGGCCGAGATGGAGGACACCTACCGCGAGCGGCCCAACGTCCGCCGCCTGTCCCGCCGCCGCCGCGACGACTTCGACGACATCTTCGCCGACGACTCCCCGTCCGGCGGCCGCGGCGAGACCCGCGTCCTGCGCCCGGTGGAGACCAACGGCCGGGCCAACGGGGGCGACCTCCAGGTCCACCTCGTGGTGCCCAAGAGCTTCAACGACGCCCAGCAGATCGCCGACCAGTTCAAGGACGCGATCCCGGTCATCCTGAACCTCCAGGGCACCGACACGGATCTCTCCAAGCGGCTGATCGACTTCTCCTCCGGCCTCACCTACGCGCTCGACGGCGGCATGCAGCGGATCGCCGACAAGGTGTTCCTGCTGACCCCGCGCAACGTCGACGTCTCGGCCGAGGAACGCGCCCGCCTGATCGAGAAGGGCTTCTTCAACCAGAGCTAGGGACTCAGTGCGCGCCGGCCGGCGCCCGGGCTGCGCTCCGCGGGCTAGTGTGACCCCGTGAAACTGGGGCTGATCGGGGCGGGGAACATGGCGAGCGCGCTGGCGCGCGGCATGGACGAGCCCGTGCTCGTCTCGGACGTCGATCCCGCCAAGGCGCGGCGCCTGGCCGAGGCCACCGGAGGAGAGGCGGCGGCCTCCAACGCCGAGGTGGCCGAGCGCGCGGACGTGGTGCTGCTCTGCCACAAGCCCAAGCAGCTGGACGAGGTGGCCGCGGAGGTGGCGCCGAAGGCCAAGGCGATCGCGTCCGTGCTCGCCGGGGTCAAGCTGGCCCAGCTCGAGGCGGCCTATCCCGACCGGCCCGTCCTTCGGCTCATGCCCAACCTGCCCGTCGAGCACTCCGCGGGAGTGATCTGTCACGCCGGCCACGGGGAGCCCGAGCTGCTCGAGCTGCTCGCCCGGGCCGGTGTGGTCGTGCCCCTGGAGGAGGCCCAGCTCGAGCCCGCCATGGCGGTCATGAGCTGCGGGCCCGCCTTCCTCGCCCTGGTGGCCGAGTCGCTGGCCACCGCCGGCGCGGGCCAGGGGCTGGAGGCCGACCAGGCCCGCCGCATGGTGGTCGAGACCATGGCCGGCACCGCCACCTGGCTGCGGGCGCACGGCGACGACACAGCGGACCTGCGCGAGCGCGTGGCCACCCCCGGCGGCCTGACCGAGCAGGGCCTGAAGACGCTGGAGCGCGAGGGACTGCCCGGCGCGCTGACCGCCGCGGTGGACGAGATCGTGGAGGCGGTGCGGTGACGGTGCTGGCGTCGGTGCGGGGGGAGATCGGCGACTACGTCGAGACGCTGACCTACGTCTACGTGGCGCTGATCTTCGTCGCGGTGCTGATGAGCTTCCTGCCGCGGGTCCCCTACAACCGCTACCTGGACATGTTCCTCACCTTCGTCCGCGACGTGACGGGCCCCTACCTGGGCCTGTTCCGCCGCTTCCTGCCGATGATCAAGCTCGGCCCGGGCGCGCTGGACCTCAGCCCGATGGTCGGCACCTTCGTACTGCTGATCGTCGGCCCGCTCCTCGCCGACCTCATCCGCGGCGCGTAGCGGCCGTGGGCCCGCGGGTGGCCGCCTGGGCGCGCGTGGCGGCCACGACCGGCGTGGTCGTGGCGGCCGACCAGGCGCTGAAGCAGATCGCGATCGCCTCGGTGCAGCCGGGGCGCAGCGAGAACGTCTTCTTCGGCATCGACCTGACCAACACGCGCAACACCGGCGTCGCCTTCGGGGTGTTCCCCGAGGGCGGCGATCCTGGTGGCGATCCTGATCGCGGTGGCGCTGATCGCCCTGCTGGCCTTCTTCGCCACCCACACCTCGCTGCCCTGGCTGTGGCTGCCCACGGGCATGCTGCTCGGGGGCGCGCTGGGCAACCTGGCCGACCGCGCCCGGGACGGCGCGGTGATCGACTTCATCGACCCCTCCTTCTGGCCCGCCTTCAACCTGGCCGACGCCTCGATCGTGGTGGGGGTGCTCGGGCTGCTCTACGTCGCCGAGCGATGAGGTTCCGCGCGGGCGAGGACGAGGCCGGCGAGCGCCTGGACGTGACGCTGGCGGCCCGCGAGGAGGTGAGCTCACGCGCCGAGGCACAGCGCCTGATCGACGCCGGGCGGGTGCTGGTGGACGGCCAGCCGCGGGCCAAGTCGCACGTGCTCGGCGTGGGGGAGGAGGTGGAGTTCAGCCTCGAGGGCGCCGAGGAGCCCGCCGAGGCGCCGGAGTTCGAGGTGCCCTACGAGGACGAGCACCTGCTGGTGGTCGACAAGCCCGCCGGCCTGGTGGTGCACCCCGCGGCGGGGCACCGCGGGCCGACCCTGGCCGGCGCATTGGCCGGGCGAGCGGCGGGGGGCGACGACCCGATGCGCCCGGGGATCGTCCAGCGGCTGGACCGCGACACGTCGGGGCTGATGGTGGTGGCCAAGTCCGAAGCGGCCTTCACCGCGCTGCAGGAGGCGATCGCCGCCCGGGAGCTGGGCCGCACCTACCTGGCGCTGGTCGAGGGACGCCCACCCTCGGCGTCGGGCACCATCGACGCCCCGCTCGGGCGGGACCGCCGCAGGCGCGCGCTGCGCTCCACCGACAGCGCGCGCGCCAAGGCCGCGGTGACCCACTTCACGGTGGTCGAGGAGCTGCCCACCACCACCCTGCTGGAGGTGCGGCTGGAGACCGGGCGCACCCACCAGATACGGGTGCATCTGTCCGAGATCGGCCACCCGATTTGCGGCGATACCGCATACGGGGGGCGAGGTTGCGGAGGAAGACTTGGGTTATTGCGCCAATTCCTGCACAGTACCCGTCTGGAGTTTGGTCACCCCATATCGGGGGAACGATTTTCCTGCGAGTCCAAACCACCCGCTGATCTGCGTCGCGCACTCGACGTGGCCAGGCGGGCGCCAGTCTCCGGAGGGCCAGACGGAGGCTGACTCAAGCGAGGCGCCTCCGGGCGCCTCGTTTGCTGTCTGGGGCCCTTCCTCGCTCTACGGGCCCGCTGCCCGCCGTGGGGCGCAAGATTTCCCCGCCCGGTGCGTTCCCCGCCTGTGAGGGCCGGCCCTCCTTCCCCTACCTCCGGTGGACCGGCCCCGCCTTGGACGCGAGCGGGGCGGCTTTCGGGCCGCCCCGTCTTGCCTTCAGGCCTCTAGTCTCCCTGCCGCAAACGGCAAACCCGCCGGATCACGGCGCGGGCCCTGCCCGGACGACACGGTCCGGGTCCCGCGTGCGCCCGGAGGACACGCAGTACGACAAGGGAGCACAGATGGCGGAAGTAGGAGTCAAGGAGCTGCTCGAGGCCGGGGTGCACTTCGGCCACCAGACGCAGCGATGGAACCCCAAGATGCGGCGCTACCTCTTCGGGGAGCGCAGCGGCATCCACATCATCGACCTCCAGCAGACCGAGCGCCTGCTGGCCAGGGCCCAGGAGTTCGTGGGCGAGGTGGCCGGCCGGGGCGGGACGGTGCTGTTCGTCGGCACCAAGAAGCAGGCCCGCGACACGATCTCCGAGGCGGCCCAGGCCGCCGGCATGCCCTACGTCAATCAGCGCTGGCTGGGGGGCCTGCTGACCAACTGGAACACGATCTCCAAGCGCATCGAGCGCCTGCACGAGCTGCGGGAGTGGACCGAGAGCGGGACCATGGACCTGCTGCCCACGCGCGAGCGGATCGCGGCGATCGCCGAGCGCGACAAGCTCGAGATCAACCTGGGCGGCGTGGCCGACATGCAGCGCCAGCCCGACGCGATGTTCGTGGTCGACCTCAAGACCGAGGTCATCGCCGTGCGCGAGGCCCAGCGCCTGAAGATCCCGATCATCGGGCTGGTCGACTCCAACTGCGACCCCGACCCGGTGAGCTACGTGATCCCGGGCAACGACGATGCGATCCGCTCCTGCAAGCTCATCACCGAGGCGATCGCCGACGTGGTGGCCGAGCGGGGGAGCCGCTTTCGCTTCGAGGAGGAGGAGGCCCGCCGCGAGCGCGAGGAGGCCGCCCGCCAGGAGGCCGAGGAACGCGCCCGCCAGGAGGCCGAGGAGCAGGCCCGCAAGGAGGCCGAGGAGGCCGCCCGTGCCGAGGCCGCCGCGGCGGAGGGCGAGAGCGGCCAGCCCCAGCAGGCGCCGGCGCCGGAGCCCGAGCCCACCGAGGCGGGCCGCGCACGGCGGACCTTCGATCCGGACGAGGAGGGTTAGAGCCCCGTGGCGGACATCTCGGCGAAGGACGTGAAGGCCCTGCGCGATCGCACCGGCGCGGGGATGATGGAGTGCAAGGCGGCCCTGCAGGAGGCCGGCGGCGACCTCGACCAGGCGATCGAGGTCCTGCGCGTCAAGGGCCAGGCCAAGGCGGCCAAGCGCGGCGAGCGCGCGGTGAGCGAGGGCGTGGTGGAGAGCTACGTGCACGCCACCGGCAAGATCGGCGCGATGGTGGAGGTCGACTGCGAGACCGACTTCGTGGCTCGCACCGACGACTTCCGCGAGTTCGCCCGCGACGTGGCGCTCCACGTGGCCGCCGCGGCGCCAAGCTACGTGTCCGAGTCGGACGTGCCCGAGGAGGCGCGCGAGTCCGAGCTGCGCGTGCTGCGCGACCAGGCCGCCGCTGAGGGCAAGCCCGAGCAGGTGCAGGAGAAGATGGCCGAGGGCCGGCTGCGCAAGTGGCTGGAGGAGAGCGTCCTCCTCAACCAGGTGCACGTCAACGAGGACAAGCACGGCGGCAAGACCATCGAGGAGATGCGCTCCGAGCTCGCCGCCAACACCGGCGAGAACGTGGTGGTCCGCCGCTTCCAGCGCTTCGACGTAGGGGAGGAGTAGCCGTACCCGAAGCCGCCTTCCACCGGGTTTTGCTCAAGCTGTCGGGCGAGGCCCTGATGGGCGGGCTGGACTACGGCGCCGACCCCGACCGGATCGCCGCCATCGCGACGCAGGTCAAGCAGGTGGCCGACCGCGGGGTGGAGGTGGCCGTGGTGGTGGGCGGCGGCAACATCTACCGCGGGCTGGCCGGCGCGGCCGAGGGCATGGACCGCGCCACCGGCGACTACATGGGCATGCTCGCCACGGTGCTCAACGCCCTGGCGCTGCAGGATGCGCTGGAGAAGGTGGGCGCGGTCACGCGGGTGCAGTCGGCGATCACCATCTCCGAGGTGGCCGAGCCCTACATCCGCCGGCGCGCCATGCGCCACCTCGAGCACGGCCGCGTGGTCATCTTCGCCGCGGGCACCGGCAACCCGTTCTTCACCACCGACACCGCGGCGGCGCTGCGCGCGCTGGAGATGCGGGCCGACGCCATCCTCATGGCCAAGAACGGCGTCGAGGGCGTCATGGACTCCGACCCGCGGACCAACCCCGACGCCGCCTTCATCCCCGAGATCAGCCACCGCGAGGCGCTGGAGCGCGACCTGAAGGTCATGGACTCGACCGCGCTGTCGCTGTGCATGGACAACAAGCTGCCGATCCACGTCTTCAACATGGACGACGAGGGCAACATCGACCGGATAGTGTGCGGCGAGAGGGTGGGGACGGTGGTATCGACCCAATGAGCGACGGCGTCCTCAAGGAGTTCATCGACGACGCGGCGGAGCGGATGGCCAAGTCCGTCGAGTCCACGCGCGGCGAGTTCAGCAGCGTGCGCACCGGCCGCGCCACGCCGCACCTGCTGGACCGGATCAACGTCGACTACTACGGCGCCCAGACCGCGCTGCGACAGCTGGCCCAGATCTCGGCCTCCGAGGCGCGGCTGCTGACCGTCACGCCCTTCGACCCGGGCTCGATCAAGGCGATCGAGAAGGCGATCATCGAGTCCGACGTCGGGCTCACGCCCTCCAACGACGGCAACGTGATCCGGCTGAGCATCCCCGAGCTGACCGAGGAGCGCCGTCGCGAGCTGGTCAAGGTCGCGCACGGGATCGCGGAGCAGGGCCGCGTGGCGGTGCGCAACATCCGCCGCGACACCATGCACGACCTGCGCGAGCTCAAGAGCGAGGGCGAGGTCGGCTCGGACGACGAGCACCGCGCCGAGGACGAGCTGCAGAAGCTCACCGACGCCCGCGTGAGCGAGATCGACCAGGCGCTCGCGGGCAAAGAGGCAGAGATCCTCGAGGTCTGATGGCCGCCGAGGCGGCGGCCCGCTACGTCGCGATCATCACCGACGGCAACGGGCGCTGGGCCAAGGAGCGCGGGCTGCCGCCGGTCGCCGGGCACGAGGCGGGCGCCGACGTGGTCAAGGCGCGGCTGCGCGACGCGGTCGAGTTCGGCATCCGCGAGCTCACCGTCTACTCGTTCTCGACCGAGAACTGGTCGCGCCCGCGCGAGGAGGTGGACGCGCTGATGGCGATGTTCGCCGAGCGCATCGACCGCGAGACGCCCGAGCTGGACGAGGAGGGCGTGCGCATGCGCTTCATCGGGCGCCGTGACGGGGTGGCCGCCGAGCTGCGGCGGCGGATGGAGTGGGCCGAGGAGAAGACGGCCTCCAACGAGCGGATCACGCTGTTCGTGGCCTTCAACTACGGCTCGCGCGCGGAGATCGTGGACGCCGCACGCCGGTTCGACGGCGAGACCGAGGAGGAGTTCGCCCGGCTGCTGTACGCGCCCGAGATGCACGATCCCGACCTGTTGATCCGCACCAGCGGGGAGCTGCGGGTGTCCAACTACCTGCTGTGGCAGGTGGCCTACTCGGAGTTCGTGTTCGCCGAGGAGCTGTGGCCGGACTTCACCCGCGAGGCGTTCACCGGCGCGCTCGACGAGTACGCCGCCCGCGGGCGGCGGTTCGGGGGCCGCTAGGTGGCCTCCCGGCCCACCCGTCGCGAGCCGCGCGAGCCCCGGAGCGCCGCTCGGACACCCCCTCCCGCGTGCTCTACGCGATCCCGGCGATCGCCTTCGCGCTGTTCATCGTGATCTACGGAGGACTGGTGTTCGCCATCGGCCTGATCGGGCTGGGCGTCGCCGCCTTGCACGAGGTCTACTCGATGATGCGCCGGGTCCGCCCGGTGGACGTCGTCGGCTTCCTGACCCTGGCGGGAATGGTCATGGCCGCGCTCTACGGCGGCGACCGCCAGGTGCTGCTCGCGCTCGTATGCGCGTTCCCGCTGGTCTTCGCCGGCGCGTTGCTGCGCCCGCGGCGCGAGAACGTGTCCTGGGCCATCGCCGTGACCCTCTTCGGGCTGCTCTGGATCGGCCTGGCGATGGCGCACGCGATCTTCCTGCGCGAGCTGCCCGAGGGCCTCGGGCTCCTGATCGACGTGCTGGTGGCCACGTTCATCGGCGACACGTGCGCCTACTTCGGCGGCCGGCTGTACGGGCGCCGGCCGCTGGCGCCGGAGATATCGCCGAACAAGACGCTCGAGGGCCTGATCGTCGGCGTGATCGGGGGCACCGCGGCGTTCTGGTTCGCCGGGCTCTACCAGGACTGGCTCACCCACGGCGAGGCGCTCATCCTCGGCGTGGCGGTGGCCCTCGCCGCGCCCCTCGGCGACCTGTTCGAGTCGCTGATCAAGCGCGACCTCGACGTCAAGGACACGGGAGGCCTGTTCGGGCCCCACGGAGGCGTGCTCGACCGCCTGGACGGAGTCTTCTTCAGCGTGCCGGTCGCCTTCTACGTGGCGCTGGCGCTCGGCTTGGGCTAGATCGCCGCTCCGGGCCTGTCTAGTCTCAGGCGGGTGCGCAAAGTCGTCATCGCGGGCTGCACGGGCTCGATCGGAACCCAGGCCATAGAGGTCGTACAGGGCAGTGACGAGCTGCAGGTCGTCGCCCTCGCGGCGGGCTCAAATCACGAGCTGCTGCTGGAGCAGACGCGCGCCCTCGGCGTGGGCCGCATCGCGCTGTCCGACGAGGCGGCCGCCGCGCGCGCCGCGGAGGCCTGGACCGACGGCGAGGTGCTGGCCGGCAGCGAGGGGCTGGTCGAGCTGATCGTCGAATCAGGGGCGGACCTCGTGCTCAACGCCCTTACCGGGTCGGCGGGCCTCGGGCCGACCGTGGCGACTCTCGGAGAGGGAATCGACCTTGCGCTGGCCAACAAGGAGAGCCTGGTGGTGGGGGGCGAGCTGGTGATGGCGCTCGCCGAGGCCACCGGCGCGCAGGTGATCCCCGTCGACTCCGAGCACTCCGCGCTTCATCAGCTGGTGGCCGGCGAAGCCCCCGGCACCGTCGACCGCCTGGTGCTCACCGCGTCCGGCGGGCCCTTCCGGGGGCGCCCGCGCGACGAGCTCGAGGACGTGACCGTCGAGCAGGCGCTCGCGCACCCGACCTGGGACATGGGCGGGCGCATCACGATCGACTCCGCCACGCTGTTCAACAAGGGCCTCGAGGTGATCGAGGCCCACCACCTGTTCGGCACGCCGTACGAGCAGATCGACGTGGTGGTCCATCCGCAGTCGATCGTCCACGGCATGGTCGCGCTCAACGACGGCGCCTCGCTCGCCCACCTCGGCCACCCCGACATGCGGGTGCCGATCTCCTACGCGCTCCACCACCCCGAACGCGCGGACGTCCCGGTGCCCACGCTCGACCTCGCCTCCGTCGGATCGCTGGAGTTCGAGGCCCCCGACGAGGAGGCCTTCCCCTGCCTGCGCCTGGCGCGCGAGGCCGCCCAGGCGGGCGGGACCGCACCGTGCGTGCTGAACGCTGCCGACGAGGTGGCCGTGCACGCGTTCCTCAACGGCGACCTGCCCTTCACCGGCATCCCGCGGGTGATCGAGGACACCCTGGAGGCTGTTCCTGCCCGGCCGCTGCGGGACTTCTCGAACCTGGCCGAGGCCGACACCGAGGCCCGCCGCCACGCCGCCGGAGCCGCCGTATGACGCTGCTGTCGATCGTCCTCGCGGCCCTGGGCTTCATGTTCCTGATCGTCTTCCACGAGCTGGGCCACTTCGCGGCCGCCAAGGCGGTGGGGATGCGGGTGGAGAAGTTCTCGCTGTTCTTCCCGCCCAACCTGGTCTCGCGCAAGCGCGGCGAGACCGAGTACGCCATCGGCGCGATCCCCCTCGGGGGCTACGTGAAGATCACCGGGATGAACCCCAGCGAGGACCTCCCCGACGAGGCCCGCACGCGGGCGTACTACTCGCAGCCGGTCTGGAAGCGGATCGTGGTGATCGCGGCGGGGCCGGCGGTGAACCTGGTGATCGCCTTCCTGCTGATGTTCGTGTTCTTCGCCGGGATCGGCGCGGAGACCGCGCCCAAGCAGGCGAAGGTGGACGTGGTCGAGCGCAGCTACCCCGCAGCTGGCCAGCTGCGGCCCGGACGACCGCATCGTCGCCGTCGACGGCAAGCGCGGCGAGGTGCGCACGCTCTCCGCGCCAGATCTCCTCGCACCGCTGCGCGGAGCAGCCTGCCGAAGGCTCGCTGCACGGCCACCGAGCCGGCGAATCGTGCTGATCAGCCGCAACGGGCGCGAGCAGCGCCTCGAGCTGACGCCCGTCTACGACCCCGACGCGCGCAAGACCCGGCTCGGCTTCGGGTACCAGCCCGGGCCGCGCAAGACCCTGGCGCCGGGGAAGGCCTTCACGCGCACCTTCGACCAGTTCACCTTCATCTCCGGCCAGACGCTGAGCCTGCCGGCGCGGCTGTTCGACGCCCAGAAGCGCAAGGAGATCTCGGGCGTGGTGGGCTCCTACGAGGTCACGCGCCAGACGATCATCGAGGACATCTCCGAGGTGGTGCTGATCCTCGCCGTGATCTCGCTCTCGCTGGCGATCGTGAACCTGTTCCCGTTCCTGCCACTCGACGGCGGGCACATCTTCTGGGCGCTGGTGGAGCTCGTGCGCCGCAAGCCGGTCTCCTACCGGCTGATGGAGCAGTCGAGCGTCATCGGCTTCCTGCTCGTGATGGGCCTGTTCGTCCTGGGGTTGACGAACGACATCGGTCGGCTGACCGGCGAGGGCTTCCAAGTCAGGTAATCCACCGAGCGGCGGTGCTCGGCGGTGCTCGCCGGGCCGACGCCCCGGCTGGGCTCCGGCGCTAGACCGCTTCGCGGTCGCGCATTAGGCTCACCTCGTCAGGGAGACGAGAGAGGAGCCCCCTTGGAGAGCAGCACCGTAGAGCGCAAGACCGAGCGCCCGCCCGCGCTCGACGCCGCGACGATGTGCGAGGCGTTCCAGATCACCGCCGAGGCGACGGCCGACCAGGTCGCGCTGCGTACCAAGGACGACGAGGTCGCGCTCACGTGGTCGGAGTACGCGGATCACGTGAGGAAGATCGCCGCCGGCCTGGCCGCTCTCGGCGTGGGCCGGGGCGACACGGTGGCGGTCATGCTCACCAACCGGCCGGAGTTCCACTACGCCGACGCCGGCGCGATGCACCTGGGCGCCACCCCGTTCTCGATCTACAACACCTACACGGCCGAGCAGATCGAGTACCTGGTGGGCGACGCCGGGAACTCCGTGGTGATCACCGAGCAGGCCTTCCTGGACCGCATCATGGCCGCGAAGGACGCCGACAACTCGCTCGAGCACGTCGTGGTGATCGACGGCGATCCGCCCGAAGGCGCGATGTCGCTGGCCGACCTGGAGGCCAAGGGGGCCGACGACTTCGACTTCGAGGCGGCCTGGAAGGCCGTGCAGCCCGACGACGTGCTCACGCTCATCTACACGTCGGGCACCACCGGGCCGCCCAAGGGAGTGCAGATCACCCACGGCAACATGACCGGCTGCGTCCGCTCCTACGACAAGATCATCGGCTTCCCGTACGGCGGGCGGATCGTCTCCTACCTGCCGATGGCCCACGTCGCCGAGCGCAACGTCAGCCAGTACCTGCCGATGCTGTGCGGCTTCAACGTCACCGACTGCCCCGACGCGCGGCAGGTGTCCAAGTACCTTCCCGAGGTCCGGCCGTCGTGGTTCTTCGCGGTGCCGCGGATCTGGGAGAAGATGAAGGCCGGGCTCGAGGCCATGCTCGCGGGGCTCGACGAGGGCCCTCAGAAGGAGGCGATGGAGGGCGCCCTCGCGGTCTCGCTCAAGCGCGTCAAGGCCATCCAGGCCGGCGAGGACGTGCCCGGGGAGCTCGAGGAGCAGTGGAAGCAGGCCGACGAGCAGGTGCTCTCCAACGTGCGCGCCATGCTCGGCCTGGACCAGGTCGAGGCCTGCAACGTCGGCGCCGCACCCACGCCGCCCGAGGTGATCGAGTTCTTCCACGCGCTCGGCGTACCCCTGGCCGAGCTGTGGGGGATGTCGGAGACCACCGGGGCCGGCACCTGCAACCCGCCCGAGAAGATCAAGATCGGCACGGTCGGCCCCCCGGCGCCCGATTGCGAGATCAAGCTCGACGAGGACGGCGAGGTGCTGATCCGCGGACCGGTGGTCATGCCCGGCTACCGCAACCTCCCCGAGAAGACGGCCGAGACGTTCACCGATGACGGCTTCCTGCGCACCGGTGACATCGGCGAGTTCGACGAGGACGGCTACCTGAAGATCGTCGACCGCAAGAAGGAGCTGATCATCAGCGCGGCCGGCAAGAACATGTCGCCGGCCAACATCGAGTCCAAGGTCAAGGCCGCCGGGCCTCTGATCGGGCAGGCGGTGACGATCGGCGACGCGCGTCAGTTCAACAGCGCGCTGGTCACGCTGGACCCCGATGCGATCCCGAGCCTCGCCGAGAAGGTCGGAGCCCCGCCCGACCCGGCCGAGCTGGCCGGCAACGAGAACGTGATCGCCGCGGTGCAGGAGGAGATCGACGCCGCCAACGAGCAGCTGGCCCGCGTGGAGCAGATCAAGAAGTTCAGGATCCTGCCCACCGACTGGCAGCCGGGAGGCGACGAGCTGACCCCGACGATGAAGCTCAAGCGCAAGCCGATCGCCGAGAAGTACAAGGACGAGATCGAGGAGCTCTACAGCTAGAGCGCCGCGAGGCGGCCCTCGAGGTAGGCCCGCTCCACGCGGTTCTCCGCGCCGGCGATCGCCGAGCGCAGGGCCTCGGCCGCCTCGTCGGTGCGGCCGAGGCGGCGCAGGAGGTCGGCCCGGACGACGTGCAGGCGGTGGTGGCCGCCCAGGTCCAGCTCGTCGACCAGGGCCAGCCCCTCCGCGGGCCCGTTCAGCTCGGCCACGGCGACGGCCCGGTTCAGCGCGACGATCGGGCTGGGCTGGAGCGCGTGCAGCTGGTCATACAGCGCGACCACCTGGCCCCAGTCGGTGCTCTCGGCGTCCGGGGCGTCGCTGTGGACCGCGTTGATGGCGGCCTGCAGCTGGTACGGGCCCGGTTGCCCGCGGCGTAGGCAGCGCCGCACCAGCGCCTGGCCCTCCTCGATCAGCTCGCGGTCCCACAGCGTGCGGTCCTGCTCGGCGAAGGGGACCAGCTCGGGGCCCGAGCGCGCCTCGCGGCGGGCGTCGGTGAGCAGCATCAGCGCCAGCAGCCCGAGGACCTCAGGCTCGTCGGGCATCAGCCCGGCCAGCAGCCGCCCGAGCCGGATCGCCTCTGCGCACAGCCCGGCGCGCACCAGCTCCTCGCCCTCGCTGGCCGTGTGGCCCTCGTTGAAGACCAGGTAGACGACCGCCAGCACCGCGCGCAGGCGCCCGGGCAGCTCGGCGGCGTCCGGAACCCGGTAGGGGATCGCTGCGGCGCGGATCTTCGCCTTGGCCCGCACCAGCCGCTGCGCCATGGCCGGCTCGGGGACGAGGAAGGCTCGCGCGATCTCGGGCGTGGTCAGCCCGCCCAGCAGCCTGAGCGTCAGCGCCACCTGCGCCTGCGCGGAGAGGGCGGGATGGCAGCAGGTGAAGATCAGCCGCAGCTCGTCGTCGCGCATCGCGCCTTCCTCCAGCGGCGGTTCGGGCACCGGCGGGCGCAGCCGGGCCTGCTCGGCCTGCAGCTCCTCGCGGCGCGACTCGCGCCGGTGGCGGTCGATCGCGCGGTTGCGCGCGGTCGTGATGATCCAGCCCGCCGGGCTGGGCGGCAGGCCGGTGCGCGGCCACTGCTCGGCCGCCGCGACCCAGGCCTCCTGCACGGCCTCCTCGGCGAGGTCGATGTCGCCCAGCATCCGCACCAGGACCGCGACCGCGCGGCCGTGCTCCTCGCGGAACACACGGTCGACCTCCGCTCACCTGCGCTACCGGAAGGGGCGCACCTCGATCGGGAGCGTGGTCGCGCGCGAGGCCCTCCGCGCCCACTCCAGCGCCGCGTCGAGGTCGGGGGCGTCGATCACCGTGAAGCCGCCGAGGTGCTCCTTGGCCTCGATGAACGGCCCGTCGGTGACCAGGTCGTCACGCACGACCGAGGCCGTGTCGGGCGGGTGCAGCCCACCGGAGAACACCCACACCCCCGCGGCCCTCATCTCCTGGTCGACGGCGCGCGTGTCGGCCATGATCTGGTCGAGGTTCTCGGGCGGCGGGCCCTCGCCATAGGGCTGGTAGACGCTCAGCAGGTAGCGGGTCATGCGCCCGCCCGATGGTAGGTCGCGACAGTCACGCCCGTCGTGGTCGTGACCGAGCTGGACAGCTCCAGCTCCAGCCGGGGCCCGCCGTCCTCGAACAGGCGCGTGCCCGACCCGAGCACCAGCGGGTGGACCGTCAGCAGCAGCTCGTCCACCAGCCCCTCGCGCAGCAGGGCGCGAACCAGCTCGCCGCTGCCCAGCACCACCAGCTCGTCCTCGGGCGCCGTGCGCCTGAGCTCGGCCACGTCGCCGGTCACGAGCGTCGAGTTCTGCCACGGAAGCGGCTCGGACAGGGTCCGCGAGACGACGTACTTCCGCCGCGCCTCGAGCACCGGCGTGAACGGGTTGTCGTCCCGCCCGGCCCACGCGCGGATGAACTCCTCGTAGGTCCGGCGTCCGAACAGCAGCCCGCCCCCCTTGGCCATGTCCTGGGCCATCGCCTGGGCCAGCACGTCGTCCTGGTAGGGCGGGGCCCAGGTCTCGGGCTCCTCCATCACCCCGTCCAGCGTGAGGTTCTCGACTGCCTTGATCTGCGCCATCTCGGTCTCCCTTCGATCGCTCTCACCTCCTACACGAACGCCGGATCGCGGAATCGACATCATGGGTGGGGTGGAGTCGTCTTCCGCAGCACTGCTGGCCCGGGGGCCCTGGGATCCACGGGACGTCGACGTGCGCTGGCACCAGGCGGCCTACGAGCCCTCCCCGGAGCTGAGCGAGGCCGCCGACGCCCACGTGGCCGCCCTCAGCGAGCGCGGCTCGCCGGCCCACGACGGCATGGCCGCGCGGATGCGCGACCACGAGGCCAGCGACGGCGGCCTGTGGCTCGAGCTCCAGCCGGCGCGCTGGGCGCTGCGGCTGGTGGAGGGCGAGGCCTGCGACTCCCTCACCGCCCTGTGCGTGGTGCGGCGCGAGGACGGCTTCTGGCTTGCCGGCCGCCGCGCGGCTTGGCTGGCCACCTGGGCCGAGCGCTGGGCGCTGGGCGCGGGCGGCGCCGTGGAGGTGGGGGAGAGCCCGGTGGAGACCCTCACGCGCGAGCTGGAGGAGGAGTGGCAGCTGCAGGCCCACCCGCACCACGGTGGAGGCGCTGGTGCGGCTTCCCAACGGCGTGGCGATGCTCGTGGGCCAGGCCGTGGTCCCCTCAGACGCCCGGCCCGTGCCCGACGCCGAGCACGACGAGTTCGCCTGGTGGCCGCCCGATCCCGACAGCTGGCCGGAGGAGGCCGACTGGCGCCTGCGGCGCATGGGCGCCCTGCTCGCCTAGCTAACCTCAGGGCGTGCCTTCCGAGCGCCAGATCGATGTCGGCGGCGTGAAGATCGGCGGCGGCGCGCCGGTCGCCGTGCAGTCGATGACCAAGACCGAGACGGCCGACTACGACGCCACGCTCAAGCAGATTCGCGCGATCGCGGACGCCGGCGGCGACATCGTCCGCTGTGCCGTCCCGCGCGACAAGGACGTGGACGCGCTCAAGCGCCTCGTGGTCGAGTCGCCGATCCCGGTGATCGCCGACATCCACTTCAACCACACCCTGGCGCTGAAGGCGATCGACGCCGGCGCGCACTGCGTGCGCATCAACCCGGGCAACATCGGCGGCCACGAGAAGACCGGCGAGGTGACCGAGCGCGCCAAGGCCGCCGGGACCCCGCTGCGCATCGGGGTCAACTCCGGCTCGCTGCCCAAGCACCTGCACGAGCTCGAGCGCGAGAACTCGGTCGAGGCGCTGGTCCAGGCCGCGGTGGAGTACGTCGAGCTGATGGAGCGGCTGGACTTCGAGGACTTCAAGGTGTCGATCAAGTCCACCAGCGTGCCGAACACGATCGCCTCCAACCGGCTGCTGGCCGAACGGATCCCCTACCCGCTGCACCTCGGCATCACCGAGGCCGGCACCAAGTGGACCGGCTCGCTGAAGTCCGCCGTTGGCCTCGGGACCCTGCTGGCCGACGGCATCGGCGACACCGTGCGCATCTCGCTGTCGACCTTCCACGCCGAGGAGGAGGTCAAGGTCGCCTGGGAGATCCTGAAGGCGCTCAAGCTACGCGAGAAGGGCCCGGTCCTGATCGCCTGCCCGACCTGCGGCCGGCTCCAGTTCGACATGGACACCGTGGTGGCCGAGGTCGAGACCCGGCTCGAGGCCTACGACGAGCCGATCGAAGTCGCGGTGCTGGGCTGCGCCGTCAACGGGATCGGCGAGGCTTCCCACGCCGACTTCGGCATCACGGGCGCCAAGAACGAGGGCTTGATCTTCGCCGGCGGCGAGCCGCTGCGGAAGGTGCCCCAGGAGCGCCTGGTGGAGGAGCTGTTCACCGAGATCGACCGGTCGCTGAAGCTCGGCCGCGTGCAGCGCGACGACGCGAAGGCCGCCGAGGGCGCCGAGTGGCTCCAGAAGATCGAAGAGGAGAACGCGGGCGAGATGACGCCCGAGCGGATGGCGGCCATGGAGGCCGCGGCCGCCAGCGAGCAGGCCATGGCCGAGGGCGACTCCCTCCCGATGGCGGGCGCGCCCAAGACCGACCGCAAGCGGCTCGGCGAGGACGTCTCGCCGACCGCCGGCCGGCGCTTCACGCGGGCTTAGAGCTGTCCGGCGCCGAGGCGGCCTCGGCTGGGGAGGCATGCGCGCGGCACCCGGAACCTAGACTCGGAGCAGCGTGACGCGCCTCACTCAGTACTTCCTTCCCACCACCAAGGAGGCGCCGGCCGACGCCGAGGCCGTCTCCCACCGGCTGCTGGTCCGGGCGGGCATGGCGCGCCAGCTGGGAGCGGGGATGTGGTCCTGGCTGCCGGCGGGCTGGCGCGCCCACCGCAACGCCGAGCAGATCGTGCGCGAGGAGATGGACGCCATCGGCGCCCAGGAGATGCTGATGCCCGTGCTCCAGCCGGCCGAGCTCTGGCGAGCCTCGGGCCGCTACGACATCGACGAGCTGTTCAAGCTCCAGGACCGCAGGGGCGCCGACCTGGTCCTGGCCATGACCCACGAGGAGGCCCTGACCTTCCACATGGCCCGTGAGGTGCGCTCCTACCGCGACCTCCCCAAGCTCCTCTACCACTTCCAGACCAAGGAGCGCGACGAGCCGCGCCCGCGCGCGGGGGTCCTGCGCACGCGCGAGTTCATCATGAAGGACGCCTACTCGTTCGACCGCGACCGCGAGGGCCTCGACCGCTCCTACGACCTGTACGCCGGCGCCTATGACCGCGTCTTCGACCGGGCCGGGCTCGAGTGGTACCGGGTGGAGTCCGACGTGGGGATGATGGGCGGCTTCGGCGCCCACGAGTACATGGCGCCTTGCGCCGGCCGGCGAGAACGATGTGGCGCTGTCGGACGCCGGCTACGCCGCCAACGTCGAGGTCGCGAGTGCGACGCCCGCGCCGCCCGAGGCCCTGCCCGAGCCGCTGGACGCCCCGGAGGAGGTCGACACCCCGGCCGCCACCAGCATCGAGGCGGTCTCGCGGCTGCTGAGCGTGCCCGCCACCGCGCTGATCAAGGCGATGCCGATGGTGGTGGAGGATCGCGGCCCGGTGCTGGTGGTCCTGCGCGGCGACCACCGGCTGAACCCGATCAAGCTCGCCAACTCGCTGGGCGCCGAGGCGCGCCCGGCCCACGAGGAGGAGGTACGCGACCTGTTCGGCACCGTGGCGGGCTACATCGGGCCGGTCGGCGCGCGGGTCGAGGTGGTGGCCGACGAGGCCCTGCGCGGCCTGCGCGGCCTGGTGACCGGCGCCAACCGAGCCCGACATGCACCTCCGAGGCGTAGAGCCGGGGCGCGACTTCGACCCCACCTGGGCCGACGTGCGCACCGTCGAGGCCGGCGACACCTGCCCCGGCGGCGCGACCATCCGCATCGAGCCCGCCATCGAGGTGGGCAACATCTTCAAGCTCGGCACCCGCTTTTCCGAGCCGCTGGGCGCCCGCTACCTGGACGAGTCGGGCACCGAGCACCCGATCTGGATGGGCTCCTACGGGATCGGGCCGGCGCGCATCGTCGCGGCCGCGATCGAGCAGCACGCCGACGAGCAGGGGATCTCCTGGCCCAGGGCGCTCGCCCCATTCGACGTCGAGCTGGTGACGCTGGGCCGCGACGGCGAGCCGGCGCGAGAGGTGGCCGACGGCCTCTACTCCGGCCTCCGGGACGAGGGGCTGGACGTGATCTACGACGACCGCGAGGCCGGGGCGGGGGAGAAGTTCGCCGACGCCGAGCTGCTCGGCTGCCCGCTGCGACTGACGGTGGGCAAGCGCGGGGTCGAGAAGGGCGAGGTCGAGGCCCAGATCCGGCGCGGGCAGGAGAAGCGCGAGCTGCCCTTGGAGGGCGCGGCGAGGGCGGCGAAGGACCTATGGCTGACGCTCCCGTAGGCAAGACCCGCGGCGAGGCGGCCCGGGAGAAGGTCGAGGAGCGCGTGGAGGCGGTCAAGGAGCGCACGGAGGCCGTCCGCGAGCGCACCCGCAGGCGCCTGCTCGGCCTGGACCGCTCGGGGCCCCCGCCGCCGGAGACCTTGCGCCAGATGCCGTTGCACCCGTTCACGCTGCCGAACGCCATCGGCTTCGTGCGCCTGGCGCTGATCCCGCTGTTCGTGGTGCTGGCCTTCTCGGACCCCGACGGCCGCAGCACCCAGGCGTTCCTCCTGTTCGCCTTCATCTCCGCGACCGACTACCTCGATGGCCTCACCGCCCGCCTGACCGGCCAGTACAGCCGCCTCGGCGCCCTCATGGACCCGCTCACCGACCGGCTCCTGGTGGTCTCGGGAGTCGTGGTCTGCTTCCACTTCGAGCTGCTGCCCCGGTGGGCGCTGGTGGTGCTGGCCGCCCGGGAGGTGCTGATGCTGGTGCTGACGCAGATCTCGCTGAAGCGCGGGGTGGACATCTCGGTGAACATGCTGGGCCGCTGGGCGGTCTGGCCCACGATGGGCGCGCTCGGTCTCGCCCTGGTGATCGACAGCTGGCTTCCCGAGGCGATGCTCTACGTGGGGCTCGCGATGACCCTTGGCGCCACGTTCCTCTACCTGAGAGACGGCGTGCGTCATTTACGCGGCCGACCCTCAAGCTCGACTTGATGCCTACCTGTAGACTCGCCCGGCCTCCGCACGAAAGGACCTGACCCGCAAAATGGACACGTCCCCCGATCCAGGCGCCCTCTCCGACCAGGAGCTCGAGTATATCGAGCTCCGAGACGAGCAGGAGGTCTCTACCAGCGCCGGCTCCTGCACGGCAAGATCGACATCCTGCGCGCGGAGCTGGTCAACCGGCTGCGCGAAGCACGAGGAGGGCGAGGCCGTCATCCCGGCAACGACGTCCAGCAGCTCAGCGACATCCTCTCCGGCAAGGCCATCCCGAAGGCGAGTAGTCCGAGGGTGCACTGCCCCGAATGTGGATTTGTCAACGCCGAGGGCGCCAACTACTGCTCGAAGTGCGGCGCCTTCCTGGGCGACACCAAGCCCTCGGGCGGCGGTGACACCACCGAGACCTACCAGGTCGACGAGACCGGGGAGCTGAGGCCGGTCGACCTCGAGGAGGTCGCGGGCGAGGGGGCGACCCTGGTCATCCGGGCCGGCGGCGGGCGCTCGGGGGAGCTGTTCAACGTGGCCGGCGACCGGATGACGATCGGGCGCAGCCCGGACGCCGAGGTGTTCCTCGACGACGTGACGGTGTCGCGCAACCATGCGCTGCTGGTGCGGCGCCGGGACGGGCTGTACATCGACGACCTGGGCTCGCTCAACGGCACCTACGTCAACCGGCGCCGGATCGAGTCCCACCGGCTGGCCAACGGCGACGAGCTGCAGGTGGGCAAGTACAAGCTCACCTACCTCGAGCGGTGAGCACGGAAGTCCCCGCGGTACGGCCCACGAAGGCGCTGACCATCGGCGCGGTCGTCAAGCAGCTCGAGCGCGAGTTCCCCGACATCTCGATCTCCAAGGTGCGCTACCTGGAGGACCAGAAGCTGCTGTCGCCGCGCCGCACGCAGGGCGGCTACCGGCTCTACGCGCCGGCCGACGTGGCCCGGCTGCGCACCATCCTGCGCCTGCAGCGCGACGAGTTCCTACCCCTGCGCGTGATTCGCCAGGAGCTCGCGGCGGGGCGCGCCGACCAGGAGATCGCCAAGTCGAGCCCCAAGTCCGGCGACCAGCGCGGGGCGCTGCGGCGCGCGAGCGTGGAGGGCGGCCACGAGGCCCAGTACCGCCTGGAGGACGTGCTCGAGGAGACCGGCGCCGACCGCGGGCTGGTCAAGGAGCTCGAGGAATACGGCGTGATCAAGGGCGAGAAGGTCGACGGCGAGACGCTCTACGACGACACCGACCGCGAGATCGTGCGCGCCACCCAGGAGCTGAAGCGCTTCGGCGTGGGCGGGCGCAACCTGCGCGTCTTTCGCACCTCGGCCGACCGCGAGGCCGCCCTGCTGGAGCAGATCCTGGCCCCGGCGCTGCGCTCGCGGAATCCGGCGCGCCGCCGCGAGGCGGTGGAGGCGCTGGAGAACCTGGCCGCGATCGCCTCCAACCTCAAGCACCTGCTGCTCATACGGGACCTTCGCAAGCTCACGCGGTGAGCGCGGCGCCGGACCTCCGGTCGCACATCCAGGACGTCCCCGACTTCCCGCGCCCGGGGATCGTCTTCAAGGACATCACGCCCTTGCTGCTCGACGCCGCGGCGCTGGCGTGCGCCGTCGAGCCGGCTGGCCGACTACGCGCGCTCGCGCGAGGTGGAGTACGTGGTCTCCGCCGAGGCGCGCGGCTTCGTCCTGGGCGGGGCGGTGGCGGTGGCCGCCGGGGCGGGCTTCGTCCTCGCTCGCAAACCCGGCAAGCTCCCGCGCGAGGTGTCCTCGGAGGAGTACGAGCTCGAGTACGGCGTGGACGCGCTGGAGGTGCACAGCGACGCGATGCGGGGCGGAGCGCGCGTGCTCGTCCACGACGACCTGCTGGCCACCGGCGGGACCGCGGAGGCACTCTGCGGCCTGGTCGAGCGGGCGGGCGGCCAGGTGGTGGGCTGCGCGTTCCTGGTCGAGCTCGAGTTCCTGAACGGGCGCGAGCGCCTTGCGGGCCGCGACGTGCACAGCCTGGTCGCCTACGGGAGCGAGTAGTGCCCACCGTCAAGCGAGAGCGGGCGCTGAGCGCACCGCCTGAAAGGGTGTGGGCGGTGGCCCGCGACCCCGAGCGCCTGCCGCAGTGGTGGCCCTTGGTCAGCCGGGTGGAGGAGGCCGACCAGGGCGCATGGACGACGGTCATGACGACCGCGCGCGGCAAGACCCTGCGCGCGGACTACACGGTGCTCGAGTCGGTCGAGCCCGAGCGGCTGGTGTGGCGCCACGAGCTGGAGGAGTCGCCCTTCGAGCGCATCATGAGCGACTCGCGCTACCAGCTGGTGCTGGAGCCCGAGGGAGACGGCACCAGGGTGGAGCTGGCCCACCGCACCCGCTTGCGCGGCTTCGCGCGCTTCGGCGTGATCCAGATCCGGCTGGCCACGCGCAAGACGCTCGACCGGGCCCTGGAGGGGCTGGCGACCCTGGCGGAGGGCAGCTGATGCGCTGGTGGGGCTGGGGCGAGGACGGGCACGACCCCGAGCTGACGCCGGCGGCCGAGGCGCTGCTGCGCGACGAGCTGGGGGCCGATCTGGAGGTCCGGCGCGGACGCGCCTCCCTGGAAGGGGTCGAGCTGCAGGCCCCGCGGCTCACCCCCGCAGCCCACGCGGCGCTGGTGGCGGCCTCGGGCCCCGAGGCGCTGCGCATCGACCTCGAGACGCGCGTCGGCCACGCCGCGGGCCGTGGCTACGCCGATCTGGTGCGCCTTCGCGCCGCCGACTTCTCCGGCGCCCCCGACGCGGTCCTGGTGCCGGATTCCGCCGCCCAGCTGCCCGCCGTGCTGGCCGCCTGCGCCGAGCACGGCGTGGCGGTGGTGCCCTTCGGCGGTGGAACCAGCGTCGTCGGCGGCGTCGAGCCGCTGCGCGGGCCCCACGACGCGGTGATCACACTCGACCTGGCCAACCTCGACGCCGTGGCCGACGTCGACGACGTGTCGCTGACCGCGACGCTGGGCGCCGGCCTGTTCGGCCCGAGTGCCGAGGCCGAGCTGGGCGCCCGGGGGCTGACGCTGGGCCACTTCCCGCAGTCGTTCGAGTACTCGACGGTCGGCGGCTGGGTGGCCACCCGGTCGGCAGGCCAGGCCTCCACGGGCTACGGGCGCATCGATGAGCTGGTCGAGGGGCTGCGCCTGTGCGCGCCCGCCGGCGAGCTGGTGCTCGGCCCGGTGCCCGCCACCGCGGCGGGGCCGTCCCTGCTCGAGCTGGTGGTGGGGTCCGAGGGCGCGCTGGGCGTGATCACCGAGGCGACCCTGCGCGTGCGCCCCGCTCCGGCCGAGCGCATCTACGAGGGCTGGTCGTTCGCCTCCTTCGCCGACGGCTGCGAGGCCTTCCGGGCGCTGGAGCAGCGCGGCGCGTCCCCAGACGTGGCGCGCCTGTCCGACGAGGAGGAGACGCGGCTGTCGCTGGCCCAGGCCGGCGCGGGGCGCACCCAGCGCCTGGGGCGCGCCTACCTGAAGGCCCGTGGCCACGAAGGCGGCTGCCTGGCCATCGTGGGCTACGAGGGCAGCTCGGATGACGTCTCCCAGCGCCAGAAGCGCACCGGCTCGTTATTGCGGGCAGCCGGCGGCGTCTCGCTGGGCGGGCGCCCGGGCCGCTCCTGGGAGCATGGGCGCTTCGCGGGCCCGTACCTTCGCGATGTCCTGATGGACCGGGGCATCATGGCCGAGACGCTGGAGACCGCCACCTCCTGGAGCGCCCTCGCGGGGCTGCGCGAGGCCGTCGCGGCCGCCCTGCGCGACACCCTCACCGATCGCGGCACCCCGCCGCTGGTGATGTGCCACGTGTCCCACCTCTACCCGTCGGGCGCCTCGCTCTACTTCACGTTCCTGGCGCGCCAGGAGGAGGGGGCCGAGCTGGAGCAGTGGAGCGCGGCCAAGAGCGCAGCCAGCGAGGCGATCGTCGCCGCGGGCGGCACCATCACCCACCACCACGCGGTAGGGCGGGACCACCTGCCCTGGATGCGCGACGAGGTGGGGGACCTCGGTCTGGCGCTGCTGCGCGCGACCAAGGACGAGCTCGACCCGAAGGGGATCATGAACCCCGGAAAGCTGGTGGCCGAGCCCGGCTAGCGCGGCTGCTGGGGCTGCGGCTGCGGCTGCTGCTGCTGCGCGCCCTGGCCGGGGACCTGCGGCTGGGGACCGCCCTTCAGCGGCGCGGTGGGCCCGCGCAGGATCGACTGGCCGGAGTGCTTGGCGTTGCGGTCGATCGGCTCGCGCGAGATGTCGATGTACTTGAACTTGTCGAAGTCGGCCGGCAGCGGGCCCGCGCCCTGGTAGCGGCCCTGGCGGTCGGTCACCTGGGCCCCGATCGACTGGGCGTCGCCGTCGGAGTTGTAGAGCCAGACCTCGTAGGCGGTGCGGCGGGGGCTGGGCGGAAGCTGGGCCTGGACGATCAGCTGGCGCTGCTTGCCGCGCTCGGCCACCACGGCCACGCCGCCGCCCTGCTTGTTGCCGCCGGTGGGCCGCAGCACGGTCTGGCCGACCAGGCGGGGCTGGTTGCTGTTGGCAGCCCGCTGCGCGGGCTCCTCGTCGTCGCCGGTGAGCAAGCCCACCGGCCACACCAGCACGATCAAGCGCGATCAGCACCAGCGCCGCGGCCAGTCCGCCGATCAGGCGGCGGCGGCGCACGGCGGCGCGGGCCTCGGGCGAGAGCGGGCCGCGCGGGCGGTCGTCCTCGTCGTCGTCGGCTGCGGCGCGGGCGCGCTCGCGGCGGGGCTTGCGCTCGGCACGGGCCGCGGAGCGGTCGCCCTCGGGGATGGAGGGGCGGCCGTCGCCCTCGTACAGGTCGTCGAGCGAGTCCAGGAGCGAACGGGCCCAGGCGCGGGCCGCCTCGGAGCGGCGCAGGTGGCCACGGGTGGCGGTGGACTCGGGGCCGGTCTGCTGGCCCAGCACGTAGTCGGCCAGCTGGCCGCGCCAGTCCTCGTCGACGGCCTGGGCGGTGGCCGGCGCGAGCTCCACCAGCGCGGTCTGCGCGAGCTCGCGCACGCGGTCCTCCGGCATCCCCAGCATCTCGGAGAGCTCCTCGTAGGACTGCCCTCGCTTGAGGATCAGCTCGACGATTGCCTTCTGGTCGGCGGAAAGCTGGTCGAAGGTCGCCACGCTGGGGCGGAACTGTAGCCTGCGGAGCTTGGCCGCCGACCCACAGCAGCTGGCGGGAACGCTCGACGACGTCCTGGGCTTCGAGTTCCTCGATATCGGCGACGAGGAGGCCCACGCCCGGTTCGAGGTGGCGGCCCACCACCGCCAGCCCATGGGAATCGTGCACGGAGGCGCCTACGCCGCTCTCGCGGAGAGCCTGTGCTCGGTCGCGACGTTCGCCGCGGTGAGCCCCGAGTCGGTGGCGATGGGGCAGTCCAACGCGACGAGCTTCCTGCGCCCGGTGTCCGAGGGCCTGGTGGAGGCGACCGCCCGGCGCCGGCACCGCGGCCGCACGACCTGGGTCTGGGACGTGGACTTCACCGACGGCGAGGGCCGCCTGTGCGCCACCACGCGGGTGACGATGGCCGTGCGCCCGGCTCCGGCCTGAGCTAGAGGGCCCGCAGCCGCCGCGAGCGCTCGCGGGGCTCCACGCGCGACTCGTAGCGATTGGTGATCGGCAGCCTGCGATCGCGTCCGAACGCGCGGGTGGAGATGCGGATGCCGGGCGGGGCCTGGCGGCGCTTGTACTCCGCGCCGTCGACCATGCGGACCACCCGCTCCACGTCCTCCGCGGGCAGCCCTCGGCGGACCAGCTCGCCCGCGTCCAGGTCGCCCTCGATGTAGTCCTCGAGGATCTCGTCCAGCACCTCGTAGGGGGGCAGTGAGTCCTCGTCCAGCTGCTCCTCGCGCAGCTCGGCCGACGGCGGGCGCTCCAGCACCGACTCGGGCACGAGCTCGCCGTCGCTTTGCGCGTTGCGCCAGCGCACGAACCGGTACACCCAGCCCTTGTAGACGTCCTTGAGCACCGCGAACCCACCCGCCATGTCCCCGTAGAGCGTCGAGTAGCCCACCGACAGCTCGGACTTGTTGCCGGTGGTGAGCACCGAGCGAGCCGAACTTGTTCGACAGCGCCATCACCATGTTGCCGCGGATGCGGGCCTGCACGTTCTCCTCGGTCAGGTCGTTCTCGTGGCCCTCGAACGGCCCGGCGAGCAGCTCGTCGTAGGCCTTCATCGCGGGCTCGATCTCCAGCTCCATGAACTCCGTGCCGAGGTTCTCGGCGATGGCGCGGGCGTCTGCGCGCGTGCCTTCCGACGAGTAAGGCGAGGGCATCGACACGCAGTTCACGCGCCCGGCGCCCAGCGCGTCCGCGGCCACCAGCGCGACCAGCGCGGAGTCGATGCCGCCCGAGAGGGCGATCACCACCGACGAGAAGTCGTTCTTGTCCACGTAGTCGCGCACCCCGAGCTCGAGCGCGGCATAGATCTCGGCCTCGAGCTCCAGCGGGTCGTCCACCGGACCGGTCGTGACCTCCTCGGGGGCGGGGGCCTCGACCGTCAGGTCGGCCAGCCGCTCGACCTCGAACTGGGGAATGCCGGCGTCGGCCCGGCGGCGGCGGCGGCGCACGTTGGTGCGGTGCCGCGGGTCGCGCAGCCGCCCTCCCGCGGCCGCCGCGGGGTCGATGATCCCGATGGTCAGCGACTCCTCGAACTGCGGCGCGCGGGCCACCACGCTGCCGTCCCAGTCGAGCAGGAGGCTGTGGCCGTCGAAGACGAGCTCGTCTTGGCCGCCGACGCTGTTGCAGAACGCCACCGCGGCCAGGTTGTCGCGGGCGCGCTGGGCGAGCATGCGCTCGCGTGTCTTGCCCTTGCCCGAGTGGTAGGGCGAAGCGGAGAGATTGACGATCAGCTGGGCGCCGGCCAGGGCCTCGGTGGTCCCGGGCGGGCCGGGCTCCCAGATGTCGTCGCAGACCGTGACGCCCACGGTCTCCCCGTCGAGCCCGAAGACCGCGGGGCGCTGGCCGTTCTGGAAGTAGCGCTGCTCGTCGAAGACGCCGTAGTTGGGCAGGTACATCTTGCGGTAGACCGCGCTCACCTGGCCGTCGGCCAGCAGCGCGGCGGCGTTGTAGACGTCGTCGGCGCGCTCGGGGAAGCCCACCAGGGCCACGATCCCCTGCGTCTGAGCGGCGATGTCCTGCAGCGCATCGCCCACCGCGTCGAGGAAGTGGGTCTTCAGCAGCAGGTCCTCGGGCGGGTAGCCGGTGAGGGCCAGCTCCGGGAACACGACGATGCTGGCCTCCTCGCTGCGGGCCATCGCCGTGTACTCGTTGATCAGCCGCGCGTTGCCGGCGATGTCACCGACGGTCGGGTTGATCTGGGCGAGGGCGACGCGGAGGGGAGCCATGGTCTGACCCAATTATGCTCGCCCCGCCGTGGCGGAGCGTTCCATGCCCGAGGTCGAAGGCGTGCGGCACGATTGGGTGCAGCTCCCGGACGGCCTGCGCGTGCACGTGGCCGAGGCCGGGGAGGGCCCGGCGCTGCTGCTGCTGCACGGCTGGCCGCAGCACTGGTGGATGTGGAAGGGCGTGATCCCGGCGCTGGCCGAGAGCCACCGCGTGGTCTGCCCGGACCTGCGCGGCCTGGGCTGGAGCGACGCGCCGCCGTGGGGCTACGAGAAGGAGAGCATGGCCGCCGACGCGATCGCCCTGCTCGACGCGCTGGAGATCGACCGCGTGGGGCTCCTGGGCCACGACTGGGGCGGCTATGCGGGCTTCCTCATGTGCCTGCGCCACCCCGACCGCGTCGAGCGTCTCATCGCGCTGAACACCGGACACCCGCTCAGCGACCCCAGCGCCCGCCGGGGGCTGGGCCTGTTCCGCTTCTGGTATGCGGCGGTGCTGGGCACTCCGTGGGCGGGCGATCGGGTGATGACGTCGGGGCGGCTGGCCAAGGTCATGACCGCCCAGCTGGTCCCGCGGGTGTGGAGCGAGGAGGAGGCCCGGATCTACCTCGACCAGTTCCTCGAGCCCGCGCGCGCACGCGCGGCGCGCGAGATCTACCGGACCTTCCTGATGCGTGACATGCGCTCGATCCTGCGCGGGGACTACCGCGGCAAGCGGCTGCGCCAGCCGGTCCTGGCCCTGCACGGCACCGACGACCCGGTGCTGCCGATCGAGACGGTCTCCGACCTGCCCCGGCACGCCGACGACGCCCGCGTCGAGCCGGTGGAGGGGGTGACCCACTTCGTCGCCGACGAGGTGCCCGAGCTGGTGGCCGACCGCGCGCGGGCCTTCTTCGCCTAGCGCACGCGGGCGCGGGGCGAGAGCCGGATCCGATCGGCGGCGGGCGCGGCCGCGCACGCCGGCAGCGCCTACGGAAAATTCGTCAGCGCGACTGAGCGTCTGTCCGAACGAGTAGCCCGCGCGTCGCGCGCCGGTCGGGCGCCGCGCGAACCGGGCGCCGGCGCTAGCGGCGCGAGCGCTAGGAGACCCGCGCCAGCTGCGCGCCGGTGCAATTGAGCAGCTTGCGGGGGTTGACCTCGAACAGGCTGTGCCCGTCGCCCGCGGCGGCCCAGACGCAGTCGTGCTCCAGCAGGTCCTCGTCCATGACCGTCGGCAGGTCGTACCCGAAGGGTGCGACTCCGCCCACTGCGATAGCCGGTGGCGGCGCGGACCTCGTCGGGCGAGGCCTTGCGCACCTCGGCGCAGTCGAAGATGTCGGCGAGCCGGTCTGTGTCCACGCGGTGGGCTCCCGAGGCGATGCACACCACGGGATCCCCGTCGCAGACGAAGACCAGCGACTTGGCGATCTGAGCGTCCTGGCAGCCCACCGCCTGGGCGGCCTCGCCCACCGTGGCGGTGGAGGAATCCAGCTTGCGCACGTCCACTTCGAGGCCCAGCCGGCGGGCGCTCTCGATCACCTTGTCGCGCACGAACGAATCGTAACCCCGTTTTCGTTAAGCCAGTGTGGAGTCGAGAAGAACATCGGCCGCCTGGGCGAGCTCCTCGAGGCTGAGCATGCACGTCCTCGGCGAAGTCCTCGAGGTCGAACATCACGTCGTAGTCGCCGACCAGGCCGAAGTTCAGGTGCCCGTGGTAGCTCAGGATCGCCACGCCAAGTCCCTGGTCGCGGGCCAGCGGGACCATCGGGAAGCAGTCGACCAGCTCCCGTCCCAGCAGGTAGAGGGGGTTCTGAGGCCCCGGGACGTTGGTGACCACCACGTTGAAGTACCGCCTACGGGCGAACGCGCGCGCCGCCTGGCCCATGATCGTTGCCGCCGCGAAGCCGCCCATCTCGCTGATCACCTCGGCACCCACCGCGCCGCCCTCCTCCTTGAGGTCCTTCAGCTCCTCGTGCACGAGCTCGAGGCGGTCGACCGGGTCCTGGCACCAGACCGGCAGGGGGGCGTCGATGGCCTCCACGCGGGTGCCGGCCTCCTCGTGCTCGACGCTCAGCGGGATCAGGCCCTGGAGCTCGATGTCGTCGGTGCGGATCCCCCGGCGGCGCAGGTGGCGGCCCAGCGCCCCGGTCACGATGGCCACCACCACGTCGTTGACCGTGCCACCCAGCCGGTCCTTGATCGCCTTGAAGTCCTCCAGCGAGGCGCGCACCCAGGTGAACCGCCGATGGGGGCTGATCGGGCGGTTGTAGGGGCTCGGCGGGGCGGGCCTGACCCCTGCCCAGGACAGCGCCCCGGCGGCCACGGCGCGGTCTCGCACCCCGGCAGCGATCCCGCGCGGGGTCCGCAGGATTGCCCGGGCGGTGCGCGACACCTCCCGCGGCGAGGCGCGCTCGACCAGCGCCTCGCCGAGCAGCTGCGCAGGGGAGGGGAGGGGGCGCGGCAGCCAGCCCCGGCCCGGGTCGGTGGGGGCCGCGGGGTCGGACGAGCTGTCGAACAGAACCGTCACCAGGTCCACGCCGGAGACCCCGTCCACCAGCGCGTGGTGGGTCTTGGACAGCAGGACGAAGCGGCCGTCCTCCAGGCCCTCGGCCAGCCACAGCTCCCACAGCGGCTTGTCGCGGTCCAGCGGCTGCGAGAAGACCCGCCCTGCCAGGGCGCGCAGCTGCTCCTCGGTGCCCGGCGTGGGCAGCGCGGTCGCGCGCACGTGGTACTCGAGGTTGAGGTGAGGGTCGTCGACCCACTTCGGGCGCCCCTGCCCCAGCGGGACGGGCGCCAGCCGCTGGCGGTAGCGGGGGACCAGGTGCAGCCGCCGCTCGACCTCGGCCACCAGCTCCTCGTGGCTGGGCGGGTCGCCCTCGAACAGCATCACCGAGGCCACGTGCATGTGAGCCGACGCGTCCTCGAGGTGGAGGAAGGACGCATCCAGAGCGCTCAGGCGGTCGTCGGCCACTGTGACGAGGCTCACATTAGGCGACTTGACTCGGGGTAAGGTCCACGAACAGTTGTTCGATCGGCCTACCGAGCCGGCTGCGCGCATACGCGTATGCCGGGCGGGGGAACCACCGCCGCGCCAGTTGCGCGGCCGGGGCGAGTCGGTCGCGGTGCGCTGGGCGCACCCCGTCCGTAGCGCGAGGCACATGCCCGTGCGAGCCCGTCAGCTAACCCCGTAGGCAAGGGCCGGGAAACGGAGTTGCACCGTGCGATGGACTCGCATGCGCGGTCGCGCGACGCTGGGCGTCGCCGCCGCACTCGTATCCGCAGGTTCCCTGGCCGCCGCCGCGCCGGCCGCCCCGACCGTCCAGATGGCCGGTGCGGGCTCGACCGAGCGCGTGCGCTTCGGCGAGAACGTCGACCTGACCGGCTCGGTGCCCCAGGCACAGGCCGGCCAGTCCGTGCGCCTCGAGCACGCCCCGCGCGGTGAGCACTGGCGCACCGTCAAGACCACCTCGACCGCCTCGGGCGGCTCGTATCGGTTCGACGTCAAGGCCGAGCAGTCCGGCTCCTACCGGGCCGTGTCCCAGGGCGCCGGCACCTCGTCCGAGAAGCGCGTGACCGTGGTCGCGCGCCTCAGCGGCCGCGGCTCGCGCTACGTCAAGCGCGGCTCGTCCGTGCGCGTCAAGGGCCGCCTGCGCCCCGGCCTGCGTGGCCGGCGCGTGTCGCTGCAGCGGCGCTCGGGCCGTCGTTGGAAGACGGTCGACACCGCCCGCACGCGCCGTGGCGGCCGCTTCACCGCGGCGTTCCGCCCGCGCAAGGTCGGCTCGTACCGCCTGCGCGTGCGCTTCCGCGGCGACGGCCGCAACGCCGGCGTCAGCCGCACTCTGCGCGGCAAGACCTACGTGCTGCGCCCCGGCCACGCCTCGTGGTACGGCCCGGGCCTGTACGGCAACAAGCTCGGCTGCGGCGGCACGCTGTCGCCGAGCACCGTGGGCGTGGCCAACAAGAGCCTCCCCTGCGGCACGAAGGTCGTGTTCCGTTACAAGGGCCGCACCGCCACGATCCGCGTGGTCGACCGCGGCCCCTACGTGGGCGGTCGCGACTGGGACCTGACCGCCGCCGCGAAGCGCAAGCTCGGCTTCGGCTCCACCGGCACGGTCTGGACCTCGAAGTAGCCCTGCTCGCTCGCGCCTGCTAGAGCGTGAGCGACATCTGATCGCTCGGGGCGGGGGCGGCCTCGTCCAGGCCCGCCACCCGCACCCCGAGCAGCCGCACCGGCCGCGGCGGGTCGAGCTCTGCGAGGAGCTCGCCCGCCACGCGCCGGACGGTCGCCAGGTCGTTGATCGGGGCGGCCACGCTGCGCGCGCGTGTGTGCGTGGAGAAGTCGTCCAGGCGCACCTTGATCCCGATCGTGCGCCCGCGGCGCTCGTGGCGCCCGAGGCCGGCGCATAGCTCCTCGCTGAGGCGCTCGAGCACCGGCATCAGCGCCGTCACCCCGCGCAGGTCGTGGTCGAAGGTCGTCTCGCGCGACTCGGACTTGCGCACGCGGTCCAGCTCCAGCTCGCGCTCGTCGTCGAACCGCGCCAGGCGGCGCAGGCCCTCGGGCGCCTGGGGCGCATCGGCGAGCTGGCCGAGCGTCTCGATGCCCTGCCGGCGCAGGCGCTCGACCGACTTGGGCCCGATGCCGGGAATCAGCGCCGGGGACGCGCCGGCGAAGCGCTCGCGGGCCTCGGCCTGACTGAGCATCACGAAGCCGTCCGGCTTGTCGGCGTCGGAGGCCACCTTGGCCACCAGCTTGCTGGGGCCGATCCCGATCGAGCTGCACAGCCCTGTCGCCTGCTGAACCCCGGCCTTCACTCGCCGCGCCGCCGCCTTGGGGCGGCCAAGCCCGCTCAGGTCCAGGTAGGCCTCGTCCAGGCCCACCACCTCGACACGCTCCACCTGAGAGCGCAGCACCTGCATCACCTCGCGCGACCGCGCGCGGTAGTGGTCGAAGTCCGGCGCCACGAACACCGCCTGCGGGCACAGCCGCCGCGCCCGCGCCGCCGGCGTGGCCGAGTAGATCCCGAACCGGCGCGCCTCGTAGGACGCGGTGGTCACCACGGCGCGCGGCCCGCTGCCCGCGACCACGACGGGCAGTCCGCGCAGCTCTGGGCGGCGCTGCAGCTCCACGCTCACGTAGAAGGCGTCCATGTCGACATGTGCGTAGACACGGGGCCAGTCGGCGAAGCTCACGCCGGAAGCGTATGTCCGGCCCCGGACTGGGAGCCGCCCCTCGGTAGCCGCGCACGCCCCGTAGCCGGGGCCGACACAACCCGCGCGTGCCCGTGGGACTGTCGGAGTAGCTACGAGGGGCGTTCTTTTGAGGGCGCGCCCGGCGGACAAGGTTCTCGACGCCGAGCAAAAACGACCTTCCGGCGAAGGGCGGTCCCGTGTCGGAGTCTCCACGCGCTGCCCACCGGCGCAGTTCCCGCCGATTCCTCAGTCTACGCCGGGGGATCAACCCGGAGGCGGGCCGCCGCAGCTAGGCCGGGTGACGCTATCGGGGGCGTTCGGTGGGAGGACGCCCCAGAGGCCCCAGGGAGGGCCAACCAGCGTGCGCGACCATACGGCGCTATGAAGGGGTCACCGACCCTCGCCGAGGAGGAGCCGGTTGAGCGGGTGAGGAATTCGTCCCTCGTCGCCTCAAGAGACAGTCCAGGGCCTCTCCGGGGCCTAGCTGCGAGCTTGACGCCGGGACATCCCGAAGGGGCCTGTCCTCTGCTCCTCGACTGCACCCACTGCCACATGACCGTCCACAGCCAGGCCAGCCTCGCCCGGACCGCGAGTGCCCGCGCTGCGCCTCGCCGCTCAGGGCGAGGCCAAGCCTCCGTAGCTTGCCCGAGTTCGAGCAGGCGCTGGTCGAGTCGTGGCCGACCGCGCCCGCCGCACCACAGGGCCGGGCGAACGCTAAGACCGCGCCAGGAGATGCTCACCGGGCAAGCCCGCGCAGAGATCGCCTCAGGCTTCGTCAGCCTCCACAGCAAGTACTACGAGCCGCGAGTCCCACCAAGTGCAAGGTGTACGCCGAGGGCGACATCGTGGTCGTCGTGATGGAGGAGACCTTCACGCCGCCGAGGCACGCTCATCGCGCAGGGTCAGTCCGCGGGCATCCAGGAGATCCGCCGCAACTTCCAGCAGATCATGGCCGAGCAGTTCAAGTGCCCTGGTCGAGCAGGGCACGGGCCGCAAGGTGCCGCTCCTGCAGCCAGCCAGAACGAGTCCCGCAAGCGACCGCTACCCGGGCCGACGCATCCTGTTCGGGCCGGCGAGGACGAGGCTGGGTCGAGGATAGGCCAAGCAGCTTGAGGCGAGCGAGAGTGGGTCTGGCTTGTCAGAGTGTCAGGTGCCGGTGCTGTACGACTGGAGCAGGCTGTGCTCCCGTCGATCTCCTCGACGGTTGGTGCGGAGCGTCGTCTCAGCCGTCAGCCGGCGTCAGGGACTGGCGCATATCCGCGTCGCTCTGGCGCCGCCGCGCGCTCAGAGTGCGCTCGCACCCCGGTCATTGCGTGGCGACGCTTCGAGGTCGAAGCCAGTCCGGGCCCGCTGGCGGCGGGCCACCGAGCTTCGTGAAGTCGCGACTTCGCCAGCCCCGTGGCCTTGGCGAAGACTTGGTTGACCGGATATCTCCGACGCCGCCCACTGCCACGGCGTGGCCCCGAATCGGCTGTGGTCGCTCGCCCTCCAGGCGTTCAGAACATCCTCTCGATCTAGCGAGATCAGCTTGCCCTTGACGACGAACTCCACGGTTTCGGCCGTTCGGTCTACCGCCTAGTCAACGACGTGGTACGGCCACGTTCCGACCGCTCCAAGCAAGACACCCAGCCTGCGCGAGCATGGCGAGAAGAGCCTATACGTCCATGTCCGCGGCCCCTCCAGATGCAAGAGGACGACGAGCCGATGCGGACCCGAAGCAGCTGCGAGGAACGGGATGAAGCTGGACCGCACCCCCGGGGCCAAATCCGTGTTCTACTCGGTACGGGCGGGCAGGGCCGTGTCGCGCAGCCGTCTCGTGATGGTGGGTCAGTTCGAAGGACGGCTCCTCGCGGGACGGCTGGGCGACACACGGCCCGCCACGAGTCCACAGCCCGTGCCGACGACCGCTTGCTAGGAGGACCGGCCCTACTGGGTAAATGGCTAGACAGCCCGCGGGGGGGTTCCGAGGCTGGCCTGGGACCGGCCCTCGCGGGGCGACGCGCCTCACGGCCAGCCGATGGCACGTGGACTGACAGCTCTGTCCCAAGGATTCGGCGGCGGCAGGGCGAGCCAGGCCCTCGTCGAAGGTTCCGCTGCGCCGGGTGGCTCGGGCGAAAGAGCTTGGCCGCCTCTCAACACATCCCTAGCCCGCGGAGGCGGTCAGCCGGACCGCCCGGCGCCCATCCAGCAGATCGAAGTTCTTTCCGACCAGCCTCGCTCGGCGCGGCTGCGGGCATTGGAGGGAACGGCGGCTGTCCAGCGGCTTCAGCCCCCCTCAGCCGAGGCCGGTCCGAAGTCGGCCCTGAGAGGCCGGCCGTGCCAAGAACCAGCCCGCTCGGCCGCTTGACGCTTCGTGGTTTCGGGCTGAAAGTGAATCCATGTACCGCGGACGGTTCCTCGTCGGGCGCCGCAGACGATGGTGGGCGCACGCTGCGATGCCTCAGAGGGCACGACGACCGAGACCCCGCCGCTGCCTCCGACCCCACCCTCGGTAGAGGTGCCATGACCCGAGAACCTTTGCCCGCGCGCGGCGTTGTACAGGTTGGATGGTGATGGCTACCCACCTGTCGCTCACGGAGGAGCGATCGCCGGAGGGCCTGACCCTGCACGCAAGCGGAGAGGTCGACGCCGCGACCGCGCCCCACTTCGCCGGGGTCCTGAGCAAGGCGGCCGACCACCCTGACGGCAAGCTGGTCGTCGACCTTTCCCGCATCGAGTTCATCGACCTGAAGGGCTACGCCGCGCTGCTCAATGCGCACCGCAAGGTGGACTCGCACCACGGCGAGATGCTCGTGGTCTGCCCAGCGGGCCCGGTCCGGCACCTGCTCGGGCTGCTGGACACGGGCAGGCGCCTGAGGCTGTCGCCCTAGCGGTGGGCGTCGGCTGAGCGCAGCCGGCTGAAGCCGCGCGCGTGGTCGGCGTCGGAGGCCACCACCGTGCGGAAGGTACCGTCGTTGAAGACCCGGAGCCGACGCGAGTAGACCGAGCACCGGCGCGCGTCACGCAGGCGGGTGCGGCGGACCGTGCGCCAGCCGCCCGTGCTGGTGCGCTTCTGGATCGACACCGTGCGGCCGTCGTGCTGCGGGCAGGAGCGGCCCGAGAAGCGCACGAGCTGGCCGCGGCGTGGGGTGCGGTCGCTGAGGTAGAGGCTCACCCGCTGGCGAACCAGCACGGTCACAAGGGGGCTCTGGACTCCGCCGATGGTGACCCGATAGCGCGTGTGCAGGCGCGGCCGGCGGGTGAACGAGAAGCGGCCCGCCGAGTTCGTCAGGGTGGTCGCCACGTTGTTGTTGAAGGCGGAGAAGGGGTGGGGCGCGCCCTGCAGGACAACGGTCCTCCCCCCGTTGTTGCCGCCTCCCTGGAGCCGCCCCGAGAGGGCGGTGGAGCTGCCGAACACGACCGGGTTGGGTGCGGCGCGGAGGCTTGCCTGCTGGCCGCCTCCACCCTGGTGCCCGGGCTTGTGGGTGGCGTCCGCCGCGGCGGGCAGCGCCACGCCGGCGACGAGGGTCAGGGAGATGGCAAAGTGGAGTCTCAAGCCGGTCCTCTCGGTGCTCGCTTGCTGTGTGGCCCGCGGCTCGCCGCGTCCGCCGCCACCGCCTTCCATGGCGGCGGCGACGGGCGCGTAGACACATCGCGACCGGCGCCTCTGCCCTTAAAGAACGCCCCGCCCGTCCCGAGGTTCGCGGGTTACCCAACGAGTGGCCGCCGAGTGTTGGGGACGCATTAAGAACAGCCCTTCTTGCACGAGTAAGCCGGCGCGGATCGGGGTACGGCGACCGAAGCACACCCCAATGGCAGGGGGAAGGGAAGGATCCCAAGTGTCAATCCGACGCACTCTCGCCGCTCTGACGGCGACCGTCGCCGTGGCTGCGGTATTCGCAGCGCCGGCCTCGGCTCAGAATCAGCAGGAGGGCCTCGTGAACGTCCTCGTCGAGGACGTGACGGTCCAGGTACCGATTTCCGTCGCAGCCAACATCTGCGATGTGAACGTCGGCGTCCTCGCCCGCATCCAGGATCAGGCGCGCCAGTGCGAGGCGACCGCCGACTCGGCCGCGTCGGCAGGTGCCTCGGGCGGGCCTCCCGCTCGCCAGGAGGGCCTCGTCAACGTGCTGCTCGACGATGTCGTCGTGCAGGTGCCGGTGGCGATCGCCGCCAACGTCTGCGACCTGAACGTGGCCGTCCTCGCCGAGGTGGCGGATGACGCGGCCGCCTGCGAGGCGACCGCCGACTCCCTGGCGTCAAAGGGCGGAGGCGGAGGCGGCGCAGCCGCCAGCGCGGAAGCGCTCGACCCGATCCAGATCGTGCCGGACATCGGGCTGCGGTTGCTCGACAACGATCTGTTGAGCAACACCGGCATCCCGATCGTCACTCCCTGACGTAGCCGGACAACTAGGCGGACGGGGGCGGCCGTACGGCCGCCCCCGCACCCGCCAGGTTCAGCGCGCTCTCCACGCACGAGCGCGTGACGTCGTCCGGGCTGACGTCGAAGAGCTCCGGCAGGTCGCCGTCGCCCTGGCGCAGCCCGACCCGGATGCGGCCGAGGTGCATGATGCCCAGGCCCTGGGTCCACAGCACGTTGGCGGCGTAGTCGGGATCACCCACGTCGAAGGAGCCGTCCGCGCGCCCGGTCGCGAGCACGCCGGCGAGGCAGCCGATGCAGCGGCCCATGCCCTGACCCAATCGCAGCCAGACGGACTCCGAGACCGTGTCGCGCAGGTCCCGCGCCGGGCGGCGCATCAGGGCAAGGGAGCAGTCCAGGAACGCCGGGTAGCGCATGCAGTAGCCGGCGAAGGCCTCCGTCAGGCGCTCGAGCTGGCCCGTCGGCTCGGCCTCGCCCGCGACCCCCTCCTCGAGGAGGTCGCCGAGCTCGCCCAGGTAGTCGGTGACCGTGAGGACGAACAGCTCTTCCTTGGAGGAGAAGTGGCGGTAGACCAGGCCGCGAGCGATCCCGACGGCCTTGGCGATCTCCTCGATCGGGGCCTCCTGCATGCCCCGCTCATCGAACAGCGGCGCGCGTGGCGGCCACCAGCTCGCGTTCCCGCACCTGCCGTAGCGAAGTCGCCACGGCTCCAGCTTACGTGATTGAGAACACACGGTTGACACTCGTTCTCACCTGTTCGCTACGCTCCCGCCATGGCAGAGGTGGGAGCGCGCCCAAAGGTCTCGTCGGCGCGGCGGAAGGTGATGCGTGCCCTGGGCACGTTCTTCACGCCGCTGATGCCCGACGACTACCTCGACATGATCAACCCGCTGTGGTCGACCGAGGAGCTGCGCGGAAAGGTCCAGAAGCTCGAGCGCCGGACCGAGGACGCGGTCACGATCATCATCAAGCCCGGCGCCGACTGGGAGCGCCACGAGCCGGGGCAGTACCTCCGCGTGGGGGTGATCGTCGACGGCGTGCACCACTGGCGCGCGTACTCGCTCACCTCCGAGCCCTCGGACGACTTCATCTCCATCACCCCGAAGCTGGTGCCCGAGGGCAAGGTCTCGCCGCACCTCACGAAGACGCTCGAGCCCGGCACGATCGTGCGCCTGGGCGGCGTCGAGGGCGACTTCACGCTCCCCGACCCCCGGCCGGACAAGCTGCTCTTCATCAGCGCGGGCAGCGGCATCACGCCGATCATGAGCATGCTGCGCGCGCTGGAGCAGGAGGGCGGGGTCAACGACGTCGTGCTGGTCCACTCCGCCCACGACAAGGACCACGTGATCTTCGGCGACTGGCTCGAGGAGCTCGACCAGCGCTCCGACGGCTTTCGCATGCACCTGCAGCTGACCGGCGAGATGGGCCGCGTCAAGCCCGAGGACCTCGAGGAGATCTGCCCGGACTGGCGCGAGCGCGAGGCCTTCCACTCGGGCCCCACCGAGATGCTGGACACGATGGAGGAGTACTGGGAGAAGGAGGGCGACGTCGACCTCCTCCACGCCGAGCGCTTCCAGCCGAAGCAGGGGCTGGTCGAGGAGGGCGAGGGCGGCGAGATCAAGTTCCTGGCCAGCGACACCACCACCGAGGCCGACGGGGGCACCCCGATCCTCGTGGCCGGAGAGGAGTGCGGGCTCAACCTCGCCTACGGCTGTCGCGAGGGCATCTGCCACACGTGCACCGGCACGTTGAAGTCCGGCAAGGTTCGCGATCTGAGAAACGGGAACGTGTACGGCACGGAGGGCGAGTCCATCCGCGTGTGCATCAGCGCGCCGGAGGGCCCCGTCGAAGTCGACCTCTAAGAACGAGAAGGAGCAACCACTTGAGCACCACCGAGATCGAGAGCCCGCTGGCCAAGCTGAGCAAGGAGCAGATCGACCAGCTCGGCCAGGAGTTCGACGCGATCCACGACGACGTCTTCGCGGACCTCGGCGACCGCGACCGGGCGTACATCACCAACATGATCGAGATGCACCGGCGGATCGCCGTGTTCGGCCGGGTGATGCTGCTCGCCTCCCGTTACAAGCCGGCGTGGCTGCTGGGAACCGCTTCCCTCTCCGCGGCCAAGATCCTGGAGAACATGGAGATCGGCCACAACGTGATGCACGGCCAGTGGGACTGGATGAACGACCCCAAGATCCACTCGTCGACCTGGGACTGGGACACCGCCTCCACCAAGGAGGCCTGGAAGCACTCCCACAACTACATCCATCACACCTACACGAACATCCGTGGCAAGGACAAGGATCTCGGCTACGAGATCATGCGGATCGACCCGCACCAGAAGTGGCATCCGGTCTACCTCTTCCAGCCGGCCTACAACGCGCTGCTGATGTTGCTGTTCGAGTGGGGGGTGGCCTTCCACGATCTCGACCTCGAGGCCGTGCGCAGCGGCGAGAAGTCCCAGAAGGAGGTCCTCAAGGACCTCAAGGGCATCGCCGGCAAGGCGCGCCTGCAGATCCAGAAGGACTACATCGCCTGGCCGCTGCTGAGCGCGCTCGCGATGACGGCCCTGGACGTCGCCCTCAACGCGAAGGAGCTCGGCGCCGCGGAGCGCGGGGGAGGCTCGGGCGGCTCAAGTCACGCCTGGGCCGCGTTCGCACCAGCCGCACCGAGCGCATGGTGCAGGACGCGCTCGCGATCGCCGTGCAGAGCGGCGGGCGCCAGTTCAAGTCCACCCTGATCGCCAACGCCATCGCCAACGTGATCCGCAACGTGTGGTCGCACTCGATCATCTTCTGCGGGCACTTCCCCGACCAGACCTACACCTTCAGCCAGAGGGAGACGGAGGACGAGAGTCGCGGCGCCTGGTACGTGCGCCAGCTCACCGGTGCCGCCAACATCGAAGGCGGCCCGATGTTCCACGTGGCCAGCGGGAACCTCGGCTACCAGGTGGAGCACCACCTCTACCCGGACATGCCGAGCACGCGCTACGCGGAGATCGCGCCGCGCGTGAAGGACATCTGCAAGCGCTACGGGCTGCCCTACAACACGGGCCCCTTCAGCAAGCAGCTGTTCATGGTGCACCGCACGATCGCCCGGCTGGCCTTCCCCGGCGGCAAGCCGCGGCCCAAGCCCGGCCCCTACCAGGGCGACGACACCGAGCCCGCCTCGAGCAACGGCCACGGCAGCTCCAACGGCAGCACCGGCCCGACCGGCTCGGGGCCCGAGCGCCCGGAGGAGGGCGTGAAGTTCTCCATGCCCTCCGACGGCGAGGGCAGCGAGGAAAGCGCCTCCTAACCGGGGTAGAAGCGCGGCGTGAGGCGTCGCATCAGGTGGGCTGGGTGACCGGCCGGACGAGCACCTCGTTCACGTCGACGTGGTCCGGCTGGCTGAGCGCGAACAGGATCGCACGGGCGATGTCGTCGGCCTCCAGGGCGTTCTGGGGCCGGTCGTCGAAGAACTCCGTGTCGACCATGCCCGGCTCGATCAGGGTGACCTTGATCGGGGCCTCGGCGATCTCCGCGCGCAGGCCCTCGCCCATGGCGGTCACCGCCCACTTGGTCGCCGCGTAGAGCGAGCCGGGGAGGACCCGCCGGCCGGCCACCGAGCTCATCAGCAGCATGTGGCCGGCGTTCTGCTCGCGGAAATGGGCCAGCGCGGCCCGGATCGAGTAGGCGGCGCCGAGCACGTTGGTGTCGACCATCGCCTTCCAGTGCTCGACCGACTCCTCGAGGAAGCCGCGCTTGGCGCCGAAGCCGGCGTTGGCCAGGAAGGCGTCGAGGCGGCCGAAGCGGTCCACCGCGGCGGCCACGGCGGCCTCCTGGTCATCGAACGAGGTCACGTCGCAGCGCAGGGCGATCGCGTGGTCGTCGCCTCCGAGCTCGGTCGCCAGGCCGGTGAGGCGGTCCTCGCGGCGGGCGGTCAGCACCACCCTCCAACCGGCCTCGACGGCGTGGCGGGCGGTGGCGGCGCCGATGCCGCTGCTGGCGCCGGTGATGAGCAGCACGGGGGAGTCGGACATGCCGGGCAGGTTAGGCTGCCGCCGCTGTGGAGGACCTGATCGAGCCGCGCTTCCCGTCGTTCGCCCACGGCGACGGCGGGTACGAGAGCTACTACCTCAAGGCCGCGCACCCCAGCGAGCCGAAGGCCGTGTGGATCCGCCACACGGTGCACAAGCGGCCCGGAGCGCAGCCGACCGGCTCGCTGTGGTGCACCTTCTTCGACCGCGACGCGGGGCCGCCGGCGGCGATCAAGCAGACGCTGGAGTCGCCCCGCACGGGCGGAGACGAGCTGCTGCGGATCGGCAACGCGCGCTTCGGCCGCGGAGAGGCGAGCGCTCACGTCGAGGCCGGCGGCCGCGAGGGGGGCTGGGACCTGCGCTTCGAGACCTCGGAGGCGCCGCTGCACCATCTACCGCGTGACTTCATGTACACGGCCCCGCTGCCCAAGACGAAGCTGCTCACCCCGCTGCCGGCGGCCCGCTTCTCCGGCACCGCGGATCTCGACGGCCGCGAGCTCCGCCTCGACGGGTGGACGGGCATGGTCGGCCACAACTGGGGCGCCGAGCACGCCGAGCGGTGGATCTGGCTGCACGCGGCCGGCTTCGAGGGGCGCTCGCAGGCCACCTGGCTGGACCTGGGCATCGGCCGCATCAAGATGGGCCGCTTCACCGTCCCCTGGATCGCCAACGGGGCGCTGTCGCTCGACGGCCGGCGCTTTGGGCTCGGCGGCCCGGGCCGGGTGCGCGGGACCGTCATCGAGGAGACGCCCACCGGCGTGCGGTTCCGCCTGTCGGGCGGTGACGTGCGCGTCGAGGGATCGGTGACGGCGCCCCGGGAGGCCTTCGTGGGCTGGGTCTACGCCGACCCGGACGGGTCGGAGCACCACACCGTCAACTGCTCTGCCGCCGACGTGGACCTCCAGGTGACGCCGAAGGACGGCGGCCCGTTCACCCTCAGAGCGCCGGCCGGCGGCGTCTACGAGCTCGGCATGCGCGAGCGCGACCACGGCATGGAGATCCAGCCCTACCCGGACGGCTGAGAAGCCGGCTGCGCGCGCTTGTCGGCGTAGGGGACGCCGTCCGCGCGGGCCATCAGAGCGGCGTGACGCGGGCACGGGACTTGTGGGTCTCATCGCCCTGCGACGCTTCCCGCATGAGCGAGTCGACCGACGTCCTGGTGGCCGGCGCCGGTCCCGCCGGGCTCATGCTCGCCAACTGGCTCACCCGCATGGGGGTGGATTGCGTGGTGGTGGACCCCAAGGAGGGCCCCACGCGCGAGTCCCGGGCGCTGATAGTCCAGGCCCGCAGCCTGGAGATCTACGACCAGCTCGGGATGGGGGAGGAGGTCGACGCTGCCGGGCGCCACGTGACGTCGGCCAGCCTGTGGCAGGGCCCAGAACAGGCCGCCCACATCGAGATCGGCGCCTGGGGCACCGGCCTGACGCCGCACCCGTACATCTTCACGCTCGAGCAGAGCCGCAACGAGGAGCTGTTGCTGGCCCACCTGCGCGCGCAGGGGGGAGAGGTGGACTGGGGGACGTCGCTGGAGCGGTGGGAGCCCACGGATGAAGGGGTCGTCGCCACGCTCGCCTCGCCGGCCGGCGAGGAGCGCGAGCTGCGGGCCGGCTACCTGTGCGCCGCCGACGGGGCCTCGAGCCCCGTCCGCGAGGCCCTCGGGGTGTCGTTCGAGGGCAGCACCAACCCGCACCGCTTCTATGTGGCCGACGTCTTCGCCGACGGCTCGCTCGGCGAGGGCGACTTCAACATGAAGCTCGCCACCGGCACGCTGGCCATCGTGGTCCCGATGCCCGAGGAGGGCCGCTGGCGCATCATCGGCGTGGTCCCGGAGAACGTGCTCGACGACGACCGAACCGAGCTTCGAGGACGTGCGCCCGGTCGTGCGCGAGAGCTTCGGCGTCGAGGTGAGCGAGGTGCGCTGGTTCGCCGGCTACCGCGTCCACCACCGGGTCGCCGGGAGCTTCCGCGAGGGGCCGGTGTTCCTGGTGGGCGACGCCGGCCACATCCACAGCCCGGTGGGCGGCCAGGGCATGAACACCGGCCTGTGCGACGCCCACAACCTGGCCTGGAAGCTCGCGATGACCTCCTCCGGACGCTGCGAGGACGAGCTGCTCGACACCTACGACGCCGAGCGCCGGCCCTTCGCCGAGGGGCTGATCAAGTCCACCGACCGCCTCTTCGGCCTGGCCACCGACGACAACCCGCTGGTCGCGGCCCTGCGCGAGCGTGTGGTGCCCGAGCTGCTGCCGCACCTGGCCAAGACGCCCACGCTGGGCCCGAGGTTCTTCGGCCTCATCTCCCAGACGCACGTCGAGTACGACAGCGTGCTGGGCGCCGGGCGGCGGCTGCCCTGGAGCGGCGACAACTTCGCGCCGCTGCGCAGCGCCCGTCCGCAGCTGCACTTCTACGGGCCCGCGCCCGAGGCGGCCCACGAGTGGCTGCGCCGCCGGCAGGGGCTGGTCGAGCTGTGTGAGCTGCCGTGGGGGGACGGGGCCGAGGCGGCCGGCCTGCGGCCCCAGACCGGCTACCTCGTGCGCCCCGACGGCTACATCAGCCTCGAGATGGATCCCTTCGACGCCGAGGAGGCCGACGCCATGCTGCGCGTCGGCTGGTCGCTCAGGAGCCCTGGATGAGCCCGATCATGTGGCCCTCGGGGTCGGCCAGGTGGCCGAGCGTGATCCCGGCGCCCTCGACCTCGTCGGGCCCCATCAGGCGCTTGCCGCCGAGCTCCTCCGCCTTCTGAAGCGCCGCCTCGACGTCGGGCACCTGGACGTAGAAGGTGACGTGACCCTCCATGCCCTCGTAGCCGGCGACCCCGCCTCCGATGCCGGTGCCGTCCTCGGTCGTGTTCCCCTCGCGCTGGACCGTCCCGTAGTTCATCGGGTTGCTCGCGTCGATCTCCCAGCCGAACAGCTCCGCGTAGTAGCTGCGGAGCTTCTCGCCGTCCTGGCCGATCACCTCGAAGTGCACCACTGGCTGACCCATCACTCAACCTCCTGTTCGTACGTGCCGGGTTGCTAAGTCTTTCCCATGGAGCAAAGCGGTTCGCTCGCGGTGGAGGCCAATGGCCTGGTCAAGGTCTTCGGCGAGACGCGCGCGGTGGACGGGGTGGACCTGGCCGTGCGGCGCGGGTCCGTCTACGGCGTGCTCGGGCCCAACGGCGCCGGCAAGACCACGACCATCCGGATGCTCGCCACCCTGCTGCGGCCCGACGCCGGCAATGCCCGCGTGCTGGGCCACGACATCGTCGCCGAGGCGGACGCCGTCCGCGGGGTGGTGAGCCTCACCGGCCAGCTCGCCTCGGTGGACGAGGACCTGACCGGGCGCGAGAACCTGATCCTGATCGGTCGCCTGCTCGGCCTGAGCCGCGCCGCGGCCAAGGCGCGTGCGGGCGAGCTGCTGGAGGCATTCGGGCTGGCCGACGCGGCGGTCAAGCTGGTCAAGAACTACTCGGGCGGGATGCGGCGCCGGCTGGACATCGCGGCGAGCATCGTGGTCACGCCGGAGCTCATGTTCCTCGACGAGCCCACCACCGGTCTCGACCCACGGTCCCGAAACCAGGTGTGGGACATCATCCGCGCGCTGGTCGCCGGCGGCACGACGATCGTGCTCTGCACCCAGTACCTCGAGGAGGCGGACCAGCTGGCCGACGGCATCGCCGTGATCGACCACGGCAAGGTCATCGCCGAGGGGACGCCGGGTCAGCTGAAGGCGTCCGTGGGCAGCGGCGCGCTGCACGTTCGGCTGCTGGACCCCGGCCAGCGTCCCGAGGCCGAGCGGCTGCTGAGCCGCGAGCTGGGAGCGGTCCACCTGGAGCCGGACCCGGCGGCGCTGTCGGTCCAGTGCGCAGACCCCGACCGCGGGGCAGAGGCTGTTGCCCAGCTGGCGCGGGCGGGGGTGGGGATCGCCGACTTCTCGCTGGGCCAGCCCAGCCTGGACGAGGTGTTCCTCGCCCTCACGGGCCGCCCGGCCGAAGACCAAGAGCTCGATCAGGAGGAGGCCGCATGAGCACCGTTCCGGCCACCGGCGCCGCGCCCTCGCCCGGCGCCGACCAGGAGGCGGTCCGCAAGGCGATCGCCTCCACCGGCACGCCCGCAACGCGCGAGCGCCCTGTCGGCCGCGCTGACCTTCGGCTGGCGGGGGATGCTCAAGGTCAAGCACGTGCCCGAGCAGCTGCTGGACGTGACCATCACCCCGGTGATGTTCGTCCTGATGTTCACCTACCTGTTCGGCGGCGCGATCTCGGGCTCCACGGGCGAGTACCTCGACTACATCCTGCCCGGCATCCTCGTCATGTCGGTGCTGTTCACGACGGTCTACTCCGGCATCGCGCTGAACACCGACCTCACCAAGGGCGTGGTGGACCGCTTCCGCTCCCTGCCGGTCTGGCGGCCCGCGCCGCTCGTGGGGTCGCTCCTGGGCGACAGCGTGCGCTACGTGCTCGCCGGCACGGTGATCATCGTGCTCGGCGTGATCCTCGGCTTCCGCCCCGGCGCCGGGGTGCCGGGAGTGCTGGCGGCGCTGGGGCTCGTGGTGGTGTTCGCCTTCGGCCTGTCGTGGGTGTTCACCACGCTGGGGCTGCTGATGCGATCGCCCAACGCGGTCATGAACGCCGGCTTCATGGCCATCTTCCCGCTGACCTTCCTGTCCAACGTGTTCGTGGATCCCGAGACGCTGCCCAAGGGCCTGGAGGCCTTCGTCGACGTGAACCCGATCTCCGTGCTCGCCACGTCCTCGCGTGGTCTGATGGAGGGCAACGCCGAGGGCGGCGACATCCTGATCGTGCTGGCGACCGCGCTGGTGCTCACCGCGGTGTTCGCTCCGCTGACGACCCGCCTATACCGGACGCGGTAGCTGTCGATTTCGGCGCTTCCCGTTCGTCTGAGGGACGTTCCCGAAAACAGGAGAGAGCCATGAAGTACATGCTGCTGATTCATCAGGGCACGACCCCGGTGCCCGGCACCGAGGCCTGGGACCAGCTGTCCCAGGAGGAGCAGGGCAAGGTGTACGCGGCCTACAAGGAGCTCAACGAGACTCCCGGGTTCACGCCCGGGGAGCGGATGCAGGGCCCCGAGACCGCCACGACCGTGCGCGTTCGCGACGGTGAGACGCTGACCACCGACGGGCCCTTCGCCGAGCTCAAGGAGGCGATCGGGGGCTACGGATTCCTCGAGGCCGACGACCTCGACGCCGCGCTCGCGGTCGCCGCGCGCATCCCGGCGGCGAGCATGGGTGGGGCGGTCGAGGTGCGCCCGATCGCCGGGTGACGCTCGACGAGGTCTTCCGCGACGAGTGGGGGCGGGTCCTCGCCACGCTCATCGGCCTCCTCGGCGACTTCGAGCTCGCCGAGGAGGCCGCGCAGGAGGCGTTCGCCACCGCGGCGGAGCGGTGGCCGCGTGACGGCGTGCCGTCCAACCCGCGCAGCTGGCTGGTCACCACGGCCCGCAACCGGGCGATCGACCGCACCCGCCGCGACCGGACCCTGGCCGAGAAGACCCGCTTGCTGGAGGTCCCGGAGCCCGTGGAGGCCGAGATGGAGGAGGACACGTTCGCCGACGAGCGCCTGGAGCTGCTCTTCACCTGCTGCCACCCGGCCCTGTCCACCGAGGCGCAGGTCGCGCTCACGCTGCGGACGCTGGGCGGCCTGACCACGCCCCAGATCGCGAGCGCGTTCCTGGTGCCCGAGGCGACGATGGCCCAGCGGCTGGTGCGCGCCAAGCGGAAGATCAAGGCAGCCGGCATCCCCTTCCGGGTCCCGCCCGACCACCTGCTGCCCGAGCGGCTGGGCGCCGTGCTCGCCGTCGTCTACCTGATCTTCAACGAGGGATACGGCGGCGAGGCCGAGCTCACCGAGGAGGCCCTGTGGCTGGGCCGCGCGGTGTGCGAGCTGATGCCCGACGAGCCCGAGGCCCACGGCCTCCTGGCGCTGATGCTGCTGCACGACGCACGGGAGCCGGCGCGCTTCAGCGGCGACGAGCTCGTCCTCCTGGCCGACCAGGACAGCTCGGCCTGGGACCGGAAGGAGATCGAGGCCGGCCGTGCATCGCTCGACCGGGCGCTGGCCCTGCGGGGCCGTGGCCCCTACGTGCTGCAGGCCGCGATCGCCTCGCTGCACGCCTCGGAGCCGCGCGACTGGCCCCAGATCGCGGCGCTGTACGGGGAGCTGGCGGCCGCGACCGGGTCGCCCGTCGTGGAGCTGAGCCGGGCGGTTGCCGTGGCCGAGGCGGTGAACCCCGCGGCGGCGCTCGGGATCGTGGAGCGCCTCGACCTCCCGGGCTACCAGTACTTCCACGCGACACGGGGGGAGCTGCTGCGGCGCCTCGGACGCGCGGACGAGGCCCGGGCGGAGCTGTCCCGCGCGCTGGAGCTGGCCGACGACCCGGCCGAGCGCCGCCTGCTGGAGCGGCGGCTACGAGCGGTGGGTCAGAAGCCCTCGGGCTGAGTGCGTCCCTCGCCGTAGTCGGGGATCTGCTGGACGGCCCAGCCGTTGCCGTCGGGGTCGCTGAAGAACACGAACCGGCCCCAGGGGAAGTCCTGGATCTCCGACACCTCCAGCCCTCGGGCCGAGAGCTCGTCCCGGGAGGACTCGATGTCGTCCACCACCAGCTGGAGGCCCTCCAGTGAGCCCGGCTCCATCTCGGTGATCCCCTCGCCGATCGAGATCGAGCACGCCGAGCCCGGGGGCGTCAGCTGGACGAACCGCAGGCCTTCTCGGACGGTTACGTCGTTGTCCACGTTGAAGCCCGCCCGCTCGGAGTAGAAGGCCTTGGCCCGGTCCACGTCGCTGACCGGGACGGGAAGGAGCTCCAGCTTCAGGTCCATCTCGGATGTCAGTCTACGGCCAGCTCCCTGCGAAACCAGTGGTGGGCGAAGTACTCGTCGTTGAAGGGCGCCACCTCGGCGTAGCCGGCCGACCGGTACATGGAGATGGCCTCGACCAGCGAGCCGGTTGGTGTCCAGCCGGACGGCGGAGGAGCCCGCCTCACGCGCGCGCGACTCCAGCTCGGCCAGCAGCCGGCGACCGATGCCCAGGCCGCGGACGGACTCCGCGACCCACATGCGCTTGATCTCCGAGATCCCGCCGTCGAGGTGCCGCACGCCGCCGCAGCCCACGGGCTCGTCCTGCTGGTAGGCGCCCAGGAACGCGCCGCGGGGCGGCGTGAAGTCCTCGGGGTCCGCCGGCAGGCTCGAACCAGGGTCGAAGCCGGTGTCCGAACGGCGATCGAGCTCCGCGAAGTAGGCGCGGATGCAGGCGCGGGCGTCGCTGCCGGCGGGATCGACCTCGCGCAGCTGCACGTTTCCGTGCATCAGGAGCCGCTCGACGGTGTGCATCGCGCTCACGAGCTCGCCGCGGTGCTCGGGGCCGACGGAGGCGAGGATCGACGAGGCGACCCCGTCGCTGCGCTCCTCGAGCTCCTCGCGCTCGGCCAGGCCGCCGGCGGTCAGGCGCGCGACGCGCACACGCCGGTCCGACGGGCTGGGCTCGACCCGGACGAGCCCGTCGGACTCCAGCGAGCGAAGCAGCCGGCTCAGGTGGCCCGAGTCGAGCGCGAGCCGGGAGCGCAGCGAGCGCACCTCGCAGCCCTCGACTCCGATCTCCCACAGCACGCGCGCTTCGCCCAGCGGCCGCGCGCGGCCCAGGAAGCGGTCGTCCAGCGCGCCCGACCCGCTGGGTGACCGCCCGGTTGAAGCGCCGCACCTGCTGCAGCTCGGCCTCGGCCATTCTCTGATCTTAGTCAGAGACATCGGGCGGGGGATGGAAGGGGCCCGAACCGGGAACAGATCCAATTAGCGCCCCACCCGGGCGCGGGGAAGAGGAGAAAGCGAGAACGGGAGGCATCGCATGCCCGACGACGGACCTGGCGCCTACGACGGAAACGGGGCCCAGAGCCCGCAGTGGTGGCCCTCTCGCTACGGACCGGACGACCTCATCGGCGCCGCCAACGAGCTGACCTCCGAACGGACGCTCGAGGCACTGCGGCTACCGCAGGAAGGGCGCAAGATCGAGCTCGCGCAGCTCCTCACCGAGGACGTGCCCGCATTCCCGCCTCGCTTCTGGAAGCAGAACGTGCTCGCCCACGGGACCCTGCACGAGACCCGCATGGGGCCCGGCGGCAGCGACATGACCTACTTCGAGGAGCAGGTCACGGGCACCTACCACATCGGCTGTCACGTGGACGGCCTCGGGCACGTCGGCATCAACGGCCACTTCTACAACGGCCACCACTACAAGGACTTCTACACGCCCAAGGGGCTCACGAAGTTCGGCACCGAGACGATGACGCCCTGGATCTGCCGCGGCGTGCTGCTCAACATCGCCGACGTGGTCGGGACCGAGCAGCTGCAGGGCGGCCATGTGATCACGCCGGACGACCTCGAGAAGGCCTGCGCGAACCAGGGGGTCGAGGTCCGGCCCGGCGACGTGGCCCTCCTGCACACCGGCTGGGGCGTCAAGTGGGACCAGGACATCCACGAGTACGAGGAGGTCGAGCCGGGCGCGGGCTGGGACGCGGCCCACTGGCTCACCGAGCGGCGCGTGTCGCTGGTCGGCGCCGACAACTGGGCCTTCGAGGTGATCCCCTTCGAGCGCGAGGAGGCGATCTTCGCCGTCCACCAGCACCTGCTTGCCGAGGCCGGCACGCACATCCTGGAGAACATCAAGACGCAGGAGCTCCTCGAGACCGGGCGCTCGGAGTTCCTGTTCTGCCTCACGCCGCAGAAGTCAAAGGGCTCTACCGGGGCGATGGCGGCGCCGGTGGCAGTGATCTGAGAGGCGGTCATGGGGATCTACGACGACAAGCCCTGGCTGGCGCTCTACGGCGACAAGCCGGCCGAGATCGAGCCCGAGTTCACCAGCGCGCTCGCGATGTTCGACGCCGCGGTGGAGGCGGCCGGCGACCGCACGGCCGTGCAGTACTTCGACACCTCGCTGAGCTTCGCCGAGGCCGGACGCCTGAGCGACGGCCTGGCGCTGGGGCTGAAGGAGCTGGGCGTGGAGCGCGGCGACCGGGTGGCCGCCTACATGCAGAACGTGCCGCAGTTCCTGATCACGATGGTCGCGGCCTGGAAGCTCGGCGCGATCCTCGTGTCGGCCAACCCGATGTACAAGGGCCGCGAGCTGGGCGAGCTGCTCGACGACTCGGGCTCGAAGGTGCTCGTCTGCCTGGAGTCGCTGTACCACTCGGTCGCGGCCGACACCGTGGGCGACAGCCCGGTGCAGGAGGTGGTCACGACCTCCGAGCTGGACTTCGTCGACGGCGACCCGCCCGCGCCGCTGGGCGACTCGCGGCGCGATCGGCCTTCGGGGACCCACGACCTGCTCGAGCTGGCCGAGCGCCACGCCGGAGAGCGGCCCGAGCCGGTCGAGCTCGCGGGCGACGACATCGCGTTCCTCACCTACACCTCGGGCACCACCGGCCCGCCCAAGGGCGCGATGAACACGCACGCCAACGTGACCTTCAACGCCCAGGCCTACCGGGACTGGATCGGGCTGGGGGAGGACGACGTCTGCCTGGGCGTCGCCCCCCTGTTTCACATAACCGGGCTCGTGGGCCACATCGCGGTCTGCGTGCTGACCCGCATGCCGCTGGTGCTGGGCTTCCGGTTCGAGCCGGCGGCCACTCTCGACCTGATCGAGCGTCACCGGTGCACTTTCACCGTCGGTGCGATCACCGTGTTCACGGCGCTGATGAACGACCCGTCGGCCGACTCGCGCGACTTCTCGTCGCTGACGCGGGTCTACTCGGGCGGAGCACCGATCGCCCCGGCGATCGTGGAGCGCTTCGAGGAGCTCACCGGCGCCTACATCCACAACATCTACGGGCTGACCGAGACGACGTCGCCGTCGCACGGGGTGCCGTTCGGCACTCGCGCGCCGGTCGATCCCGACAGCGGAGCGCTGGCGGTCGGGATCCCGATCTTCAACACGAGGGTCCGGATCCTCGACGACGGCGAAGAGGTCGAGGGCGGCGAGGTCGGCGAGATCTGCACCAGCGGGCCGCAGGTTGTCCCCGGTTATTGGGAGAAGCCCGAGGAGACCGAGAACGCCCTGCCCGGCGGCGAGCTGCGCACCGGCGACGTCGGCTTCATGGACGAGGACGGGTTCTTCTACCTGGTGGACCGCGCCAAGGACCAGATCAACGCGGCCGGCTACAAGGTGTGGCCGCGCGAGGTCGAGGACGGCCTGCTCGAGCACGACGCCGTCAAGGAGGCCGCCGTGATCGGCATCCCCGACGAGTACCGCGGCGAGAGCGTCAAGGCGTTCGTGTCGCTGCGCGCCGAGGTCAGCCCGGACGAGCTGATCGCGTTCTGCAAGGAGCGGATGGCCGCCTACAAGTACCCGCGCCAGGTCGAGATCGTCGAGGAGCTGCCCAAGACCGTCACGGGGAAGCTGCTGCGGCGCGAGCTCCGAGAACGCGAAACGAGTGCCTCATAACATCGCTTATGTGAACCTGAGCGCGTGATCGTCAGGGGACGCGCCAGGTCCCCACGTCGGGCGAGAAGCCGCTGGAGGGCGTGAAGCGCACCGTCTCGGGGTCCTCGCCCCGCGGCACCGGGATCACGATGCAGCCCGCGGTGGACTCACCCGGCGACAGGTTGAGGTTGCCGCCGCGCACCGGCCGGCACGCCGCGAGCTCCGAGAAGTCCGCCTCGTAGCTGCCCTGGCCGGTCGCCACGCGCAGCCCGTTCGACACGCTGTCGTCGTAGACGCCTGGACCCTCGCCTTGGAAGCGCATCTGCACGCCGACCCAGCGCGTGCCGCGCTTGGGCCCGCGGAAGTAGTCGCCGCGCGGCACCGGGTCCTTCACGCCGGTCACGGTCACACGGACGCGCTGCCCGTCCTGATCGCGCAGCGTCACGGACTCGCCGAGGTCGACGGGCGGCAGCCGGTTGCTCCTGGGCTCCCCGTCAGGGGGCACCGCCCGCTGCGGCCGCGCCGGCCGCGCAACCTCCTCGTCATCGGAGGCGATGGCCGCTATCAGGGCAACCGCCCCGCCCGCCATCAGCAGAAGCAGCAGCGCGCCGCCCACCAGCCACGGCCAGACGCGTCGCTTGCGCGCTCCTGCGGGGCGGTCCGCGGCACTCGTCTGGTGCGTCCACTGCTGTCCGTCCCACCAGCGATTGCTGCCGGGGTTCCACGGATCGGGGTACCAGCCGGGCGACCAGGTCATGGCGAATCTCTATCTGATCGAATCGTGTCGAACATGCGCCGCTCGCTCGACGCTCCACATGACCAAGCTCACGCTCGACATCTCGATCTCCCTCCACCCGCCGTGACCCACCTCAGGTACCGCGTCGTGCGCTGATCGGCGACGGGTGAGGCGGCCCACCCTCAGGGTCATCGAAAGCGCCGCTTCGCCCGCCGATGATCGGTGCATGAAGCCCTACCTCGCAGCAGTGTTCGTCTCGGCCCTGGCGCTCGCATCCTCCGCAGCGCCCGCCTCGGCAGCCAACTTCGACGCCTCGTGCAACCCCGAGTCGCTGAAGACCGCCATCCGCAGCGCGAACACCGCCGGAGGCCCGGACGTCGTCCGGCTGAGCCGCGGCTGCACCTACGAGCTCGAGCAACCCCGACAACGGCTGGTACGGCCAGACCGGGCTGCCGCCCATCGCCAGCGACGTGACGATCGAGGGCAACGGCGCCACGATCACCCGCGCCGCGACGGCCCCGCCCCAGCGCTTCTTCTTCGTGGGCGCGGACCCCTCCGCGCCCGCCACGCAGAACTACGTCACGCCGGGCGCAGGCAAGCTCACGCTGCGCAACGTCACCCTGCGCGGCGGCCTCGCCGAGGGCGGCTCGGCGACCGCGGGCGGCGGCGGTGCCGGGCTGGGCGGCGCGGTCTTCAGCCAGGGCCAGCTGGTGATCGAGAACAGCACGCTGCACGCGAACACCGCGCAGGGCGGCGACGCCGGCGGGACCGTCGGCGGCAACGGCGGAGGCGGGCTGGGCGTCAACTCGAACGGCAGCTCCGGCGGCGGCATGGGCGGCGGGCCCTTCCCGAATCCTCCCCAGGGCGGAGGCGGCGGTCCCGTCGGCGGCGGCGCCGGCGGAGGGGCGGGCTTCCGGACCGGCGAGAACGGCGCGCCCGGCGGCGGCTCCTCGGGCAGCCCCGGCGGCGGCCCGGCGACCGGCCTGGGCGGAGTGAGCGGCGGCAACGTCGCGGCCGGAGACGGCAGCGGCGGCGGCGGCAACGGCAACGGAACCGGCGCGCTGATCGGCGGCAGCTGGCGGCGACTTCGGCCGCGGCGGCAGCCGGCCCCAACTCGCGGCGGCGGAGGCGGCGTCGGCGGCGGCGGCGGCTCCACGGGCGGCCCGGGCGCCAGCGGCGGCGGAGGCGGCTTCGGCGGCGGCGGCGGCTGGGGCCTCGTGGGCGGCGGAAGCGGCGGCTTCGGCGGCGGCGCGGGCGACACCGGCGCCACCGGCCCCGCCGGCCAGCCCGGCTTCGGCGGCGGCGCCGCGGCTTCGGTGACCCCTGCGCGCGGCGGCGCCGGCGCGGGCATGGGCGGCGCCGTGTTCAACATGCAGGGCTCGCTCACCATCCGCAACTCCACGCTGGCGGCCAACACCGCCCGCGGCGGCGAGCAGGGCGGCGCGAACCCCTCGACCGACGTCGCCAAGGGCTTCGGCGGCGCGGTCTTCAACCTCAACGGCAACCTGGCGGCCACCGGGTCGACGCTGGCGGGCAACACGGCGGCGCCGAACACCACCGGCGGCGAGGGCACGGCGGTCTACAACCTCGCCTACGACGCCAACATGGCGCGCACCGGGCGGGTCACGCTGCGCAACACGATCCTCGACCAGGGCACCGGCGACGACGCACTGGTGTCTGACCGCTCGACGCTCATCACCCCCTCGCCGAACCTCGGCACCGCAACGGCGACCGTCGGCGAGCGCAACATCGTGCGCGGCAGCAGCGCGCTCGGCGGCGCCACGATCACGGGCACGGCGCTGACCGGCGACCCCCTGCTGGGGCCGCTCGGAAACAACGGTGGCCCCACTCCCACCATGGCACCGGCCGCCAACAGCCCCGCCGATCGACGCCGGCGCGGCGTTCGGCCTCAACCGCGACCAGCGCGGCCTCGCCCGGCCCTCGGATCTCCCTGGAGTCGCCAACTTCGGCGACGCGTCGGACATCGGCGCGGTGGAGCGCCAGGCCCCGGCGCGGCCCGCCGGCCCCCGGCGGAGGCGCGGACGCGCCGCCGGCCTTCGGCACGCGCACCCGCGTGACGATCACGCTGGCCGCGCGGCGCATCCGCTCGCGGGGTCCGCTGCCGGTGCGGATCGCGAACGGCAACTCATTCCGCATCCGCGGCCGCCTCGCCGGCCAGACCACGAAGCGCTACCGCACGCGCCGCGGCCGCCCGCGCCGGCTCGTCAAGCTGCCCAGCTCGCGCGCGTTCACGGTCGAGGCCGGAAACCGCCGCACGGTGCGGCTGCGCCTGCCGCGCTCGCTGCGCCGCCTCCTGGTGCGCCGCGGCCGGCTGTCGCTGCGGCTGGCCGCGCGGGTCCAGGACCCGGCGGGCAACAAGCGGACCGTGCGCAAGCGCGTCGGCCCGCGGCTGCGCCGGGCCCGCCGCCGGCGCTCGGCCGAGAGCATCCGCCCGAGGCGCTAGCCAGGCGGTCGGTCCCACTCCCCGCCCACGGCGGCGAGCCACGAGGCCGCCTCGGTGAGCGCGCCCGGGCTCCAGCTCGTAGACCGTCTCGCGCCCGCGCCGGGCCGAGCGCACGAGCTCCGCGCGCTGCAGCGCGGCCAGGTGCTTGGCCACCGCCTGGCGGGTCATCGGCAGCTCGGCGGCCAGCGAGGTGGCGGTGGCGCCGCGGCCGGTGGCCAGCGTCTGCACCACCTGGCGCCGGGTGCCGTCGGCCAGCGCGGCGAAGACGGGCCCGACGGCGTCGTTCACGCGAAGGCGAGCGCGCTCGCCGAGGCCAGTGCGCTCAGGCGCGGGCCCCAGTCGCCCACCGGCAAGGCGGCGGTCTCGACCACCCTCACGCGGGTGCGGCCGTCGCTGACGGCGTCCACGGTCAGCTCGACGCTGCTGTCGCCCCAGGTGAAGGCCAGCCGCCGGCCCTCCTCCACCGCGTCCACCGTGCCCCACCGCTCCTCGCCGTCCTCGGTGCGAACGAACAGCTCGCCGCCCTCCTCGGGGTCGAGCTCGACCTCGGGCGCCAGCCACTCGCTCAGCAGGGCCTCGTCGGTCAGCGCGCGCCAGACGTCCTTCGGCCGGGCTGCCACAGTGATCTCGCGTTCAACCTTGTTCACGTCCGCCCTCCTGTAATGTGCAACCGAATAGTTGCACATCAGGACCCGAGAGGAGAAGCTCGCAATGCCATTGGTCCCCACCGTCGTCGAGCAGAGCGCCCGGGGCGAGCGCGCCTACGACATCTACTCCCGGCTGCTGGGCGAGCGGATCGTCTTCCTTGGCCAGGAGGTCGACGACCAGATCGCCAACCTGATCGTGGCCCAACTCCTGCACCTGCAGGCCGAGGACCCCGACAAGGACATCTCGCTGTACATCAACTCGCCCGGCGGGTCGATCTCGGCGGGCCTGGCGATCTACGACACGATGCAGTACATCAAGCCGCAGGTCCAGACGATCTGCTTCGGGATCGCGATGAGCATGGGCTCGCTGCTGCTGGTGGGCGGCGCCAAGGGCAAGCGCATGGCCCTCCCCAACAGCCGCATCCTCATTCACCAGCCCACCGGCCGGCTTCCAGGGCCAAGCGGCGGACATCGAGATCCACGCCCGCGAGATCCTGGCCACCCGCCAGCGGGTCGACGAGATCTACGCCGAGCACACCGGCCTGACGGTCGAGCAGGTGCACGAGGACATGGAGCGCGACCGCTTCTTCACCGCCGACCAGGCCCAGGAGTACGGCCTGATCGACCGCGTGATCGAGACCACCGAGTTCAGCCGGGAGACCCCCGGCTTCAAGAACGGCGGTTAGCCGCCCTGCGACCGGCGGGGCCCCCTCTTGTTCTTAGGGTGCTGTCGCCGTAGCGCTCGGCGCCCCCGAGCACCAGATCGGCCATCGTGGCCGTGGTCTCCTGGGTGCTCATCCGAACAGGGGGAAACGGCGCCGGCGGGCGAGCTCGTCCATTCCGCGCTGGATGCTCTTCTGGACCTCGTCGTACTTGCGGTCGACGTAGTCGTCGTCCTTGGCCTTGGCCGGGTCGTTGGCGATCTTCACCGGCTCCTGGAAGGCCGTTCGGATCTTGGTCGGCAGGGGGATCTCCGGCAGGGCCGCCGGGGCGATGCCCCACGGCGCGCTGATGGCGAAGGGGAACACCTTCAGCCGCGCGACCTTGTCCAGCTGCAGCGCCTTGGCCAGCCGCCGGCCGCTGAACAGGACCGGCATCGAGTCCGGCCCGCCCACCGTCGCGATGGGGACGATCGGCACGCCCGAGGCGATCGCCAGCCGGATGAAGCCCGTGCGCCCGGCGAGCACGGCCTGTCGCGCTTGGACCAGGGCCGCAGCGAGTCGACCTCGCCGCCCGGCCACAGGGCCACGTCGCGTCCGGCGGCCAGCGCCGCCGACATGCTGTCGGGCGCCGCGGGCAGCACGCCCATCTTGCGGAAATAGGAGCCGACGCCGGGGGCGGCCATGAGCGCGTCGTGCGCGGTGCCGTGCAGCGGGCGCTCCTGGCCGAAGTGCCGCCACCACTGGATGCCGACGGTCCACGCGTCCCACACGAACGGCGCGCCGGAGTGGATGCCGACCAGCAGCGCCGGCGGCTCGGGAATCCGCTCCCAGCCCTCGATCTCCATCCGGAAGTAGAGGTCCATGAGCGGGTTCCAGAAGTACTTCTGCTTGTGCATGAACCCGTGGTCGGGACCTTCCAGGCTCCACTGGCCCGCGCGGTCCGCGATCCAGCCCGCCGCGCCGTCGGCCTTCTCGCGGCGCTCGTCGGCCTTCTTCTTCGCACGCGCGGCCTGCTGCTCGGCCTGCGAGTGGCTGCCGTTCTTGCTTCCCCGCTTGCGGGACTGCTGCTGCGTCTTCGCCATGGAACCCTCCCAGTCGAGGGTCTACCCGGCGAACGGGGTATCTACGCCCGCGTGGGCTGTACCTCGAGCGCGCCCGACATGACGCCGAAGCCCGTCACGAAGATCTCCATCATCTCCTCGAGCATCGCATCGTCCACCGCCTCGGGGTCGAGCATCTGCCAGATCTTCCAGCCCTCGGCCATGGCGATGATCATCAGCACCATGCGATCGAGCGCCACCACGGGCTCGAGCCCCAGGTCCTCCATGCGGCGGCGGAAGATCGCCTCCATGCGCCCCCGCAGGGTGGCGAAGCGGGTGAGCAGCTCCTCGCGGAAGGGCTCGCTGCGCATCGCGTGGGCGGCGAACTCGAAGCCCAGGCGCGACTTGTCGGGGTCCGACCGCATGGCCGCGGCGAAGTCCGCCGCCGAGTGGCGGGCCTGCTCCGGCGGGGACTCGTCGGTGGAGAAGGCCCGGTCGGTCTCGGCGATGCGCTCGGAGAAGCTCTCGTCGAGCATCGCCAGGAACAGCTCCTCCTTGCTCTTGAAGTTCGCGTAGAAGGCGCCCTTGGTGTAGCCGGCGTCCTCGGCCACCTCGTCGATCGAGGCGCCCGACATGCCGCGGCGGGCGAACACCCGCGCGGCCGACTTCATCAGGCAGGAGCGGGTCTGCTCCTGCTTCTGCTTACGCGTCAGCCGGGGCATCAGGCGGCCACCACCTGGGCGCCGGCGCTGGGCGTCAGCGTGATCGCGCGGCGGCGGATGCGCTCGGACTCGGGCTGCGCCGGGGCCAGGGTCAGCTGGGTGGCCATGGCCTGAAGGACGGTCTTCATCTCGAACATGGCGAAGCTCGCGCCCAGGCAGCGCCGCACGCCGCCGCCGAACGGGATCCACGTGTACGTGCCCGCCGGCTGCTCGAGGAAGCGCTCGGGGCGGAACCGGTTGGGGTCGGGGTAGATGTCCTCGCGCCGGTGCATGAGCAGGATGCACGGGGTCACGCGCGCGCCCGCCGGCAGCAGGTGGCCGCCGAACTCCATCGGCTCCTGCAGCTCGCGCACCACCAGCGGGATCACCGGCCGCAGCCGCAGCGTCTCCTTGACCACCGCGTCGGCGTACTCGTCCTCGCCGGCCTCGGCCTCCTCGGCCAGGCGGCGCAGCTTGTCGGGATGGCGGACCAGCCGCTCGATCGCCCAGGCCAGCGCTGTCGCGGTGGTCTCGTGGCCTGCGACCAGCAGCGTCATCAGCTCGTCGCGCAGCTCCTGGTCGGTCATCGGCGAGCCGTCCTCGTGGGTGGCCCCGAGCAGCATGGAGAGGATGTCGTCGCGCTCGTCGAGGTCGGCGGAGCCGCGGCGGTCGCGGATCTCGTCCAGCAGCACCTCGTTGACCGGGTCGAGCTGGCGCTGGAAGCAGGCGCATGCGGCTGATCCGGTGCGGGCCCAGGACGGCCACGGCCAGGAAGCTCTTCATGTCGGTGGTGATCTCCAGCGCCTCCCGCAGTCGCGTGCGCATGCGCTCCAGGCGGTCCTCGCCCCGCACGCCGAACACCGCGCGGATGATCACCTCGAGGGTCACGGCCTGCATGCGCGGCCACAGCGGGAAGGCCTCGCCGCGGGGCCAGCTCTCGAGCTCCCGCTGCGCCACCGTCTTCATCAGGTCCTCGTAGCCGCGCATGCGCTTGCCGTGGAACGGCGGCAGCAGCAGCTTGCGCTGGGTCATGTGGCGCTCGCCGTCGAGCAGCAGCACCGAGTGGTGGCCGAGCACCGGCAGCAGGATCACGTTGGCCGCGCCGGCGTGCAGCAGCCGCGGGTCTCCGGTGAAGACCTTCTGCACGTCGTCGGGGTCGGTGAGCATCACCCAGTTGCCCTCCTGGGCGATCTTCACGCTGAAGGTGTCGCCGTAGCGCCTTGCGCGCCTTGGCCAGGAACGGCCCCGGACGGGTCACCCAGCCGAGGGTCTGGGCCGCGCGCGGCAGGCGCGGGCCGGGCGGCAGGGTCGGGCTGGGTCACACGGCCTCCTTCATCTGACGGGGTGACGGGCAGAGAAGGCCGAGCGCCTGCTCCTTGAAGGCGAAGCGCGCCGCGGGGCTCGGGGGTGGCGACGGTGCGCGCACCCACGGGCTCGTCCAGGTTCTTGAGCCAGTGCAGGCGGTGGTCTCCCACCTCGAGCTTGCGCAGCCGGCCGGCGCGCTCGCGCGTGGTCTCGCTGATCAGCACCTCTCCCCCACCCGCCGCCGCGCACAGCCGCGCGGCCACGTTGACGGTGGTCCCGTACCAGTCGCCGCCGCGCTCGACGGCCGGGCCGGTGTGCATGCCCACCCGGACCGGAACGCGCTCGTTCTGCTCGGCCACGATCTCCAGGCCCAGGCGCACCGCGCAGCCCGCGTCGGGGCAGCGCACCATGAGGCCGTCCCCCAGGCGCTTGACCACCTCGGCGCCGTGGCTGCCGGCCAGCGGCTCCACGCAGCGGGCGAACGCGAGCGCCACGTCGGCGGCGCGGTCGTCGCCCTCGCTGGCCGCCAGGGCCGTGAAGCCCACGAGGTCGGTGAAGAGGAAAGTGTGCGTGCCGCCCGCCACTTAGATACCGGACGGTATCGGAATACCGAGAGGTACGCAAGCTGCCGTCCTCCGTTCGTTCATACTCCTGTCCATGGAGCGAGGAACGGGCGATCGCCAGGCCCCCGAGGACCAGCCGACCCAGGCCGTACCTGCGCAGCGGCCCCCCCAGCGAAAGCCGCAGCCCCAGCGTCCGCAGGGGCCTGCGCGGCAACGCCAGCGGCCGCAGCGCAAGCGCTTCGGCCTCGAGCATGCTCGAAACCCCGAGTTCCAGATGGTCTTCCGCGGCTACGAACGCGAGGCGGTCGACCGCTACGTCGCCTCGGTGATCGAGCTGATCACCGAGCTCGAGGCCACCCAGACCCGCGAGGGCACCGTCCAGCGAGCGCTCGAGGAGGTCGGCGAGCAGACCAGCCGCATCCTGCAGCAGGCCCACGAGTCGGCCGAGGAGATCTCGTCGCATTCGCGCGCCCAGGCGGAGGGGCGGATGGCCCGGGCCGAGCGCGAGGCCGAGCAGATGGTCGCCGACGCCGAGGCCGAGGCGCAGCGGATCCGCACCGACGCCCGCGGCGTGTGGCAGCAGCGCTCCCGCCTGATCGAGGAGCTGCGCCGCCTGTCCGACGAGGTGCTGACGGTGGCCGACGACGCCCTGGAGCGCATCGAGCCGCCCGAGGAGCACAAGGCCGGACAGCCGCCCCAGCCCGAGCCGCCCCAGCCCGAGGCGCGCCGAGGCCGAAGCGCCCGAGCCGCAGGCCGGCGGGGCACAGCCCGAAGATGCTCCCGCGGCCGCCGGCGAGGAGCCCGCGGATGCCGAGGGCGCCCAGGAGGCCGACTCCCCCGCGTCGTCTGCCAACGGCGGCGAGGAGGTACCCGAGGGCCCGCCCAAGCGCAAGACCGTCGGGCCCATCGGTGATCCGCTCGACATCCCGCCCCAGAACCCCGAGGGGGACACCGACGAGCAGCCCGCCGTCCGGCGCGTCGGCCCGGAGCGCAGGCAGGGCTGAGAAAGACCCGGACCCCAAGGGGTCCCGAAAACGGAGGAACCGATGGCAGAGCGAAAGGCAGACGCCCGCTGGACGGGTGACCTCAGGAGCGGCCAGCACGACGGCGCGCCGGCGGTCACGGGGTCGATGTGTCCAAGGCGCTCGCCGCCACCGACATCACGCCCGCCTCGGGGTGAGCCGCGAGCGCGCGCCCGTACGCCTCGGCCACCAGGCCGAGGGCAGCATCGCGCCCGCCCTGTTCGCCCTCGTAGAGCGCGGCGCCGCGCGCTCTCCCCACGCCGCCCGCGAGCTGCGCGGACGGGTGGAGCTGCGCTTCGACGAGGGCTATCCACCCATCACCGTGGCCCCCGACGCCGAGGGCGGCCTGGTGGTCGAGGACGCCCACGACGAGTCGCCCCGCCCGAGCTCGTGGTCACGGGCCCGCTGCCCGTCGGTGCTCGGGCTGGCCACCGTCCCACGCGCCGCGGGCCTGCCCAGCTTCCGCGACCCGCGCGGCCGCGCGGCCCTGGCCGCCATCGCGCGCGGCGGGGTGCGGCTGGAGGGATCGAAGCTGCTGGGACGCCGCCTGCTGGCCCTGATCGAGCTCTAGAATGGCCCCGCGATGGCCAAGCAGAAGCAGGTCAAGATGCAGATGCAGGTCGGCGCGCTGGCGGCCATCCCCTCGCTCGAGTCCCGCACCGACGAGCAGCTCGAGAGCGAGTCCAAGCACCGCGTAGCGGCCAAGGCCATCCTCGGCGCCCGCGCGGCCGAGCGCTACGACGTCCCCGCCGCCAAGGCCTACTTCAACCAGGCGATGGCCGGCGTGCACCCGCAGGAGCGCCCGGCGCTGCGCCAGATGATGAAGGCCTCGCTCGCGCTGGCTGAGCGCCGCCCGGACGAGCTGCGCGACGCCATGGAGAAGATGGGCCAGGAGGCCCCCTCCGGGCGCCAGCTGTTCCTGCTGCGCGCCATGGGCCTGATCGCCCCGCCCGCCGGCGCGGGAATCGTCGCGCGCGTGCGCGGGATCCTGCTGCTGATCGTCCTGGTCGTTGTGGTGCTCGCGCTCGGCTTCGGGCTCGCGACACTGATCGGCCTGCCGTTCGGCGGCTTCTCGCCCGGCCTGGCGGCGCTCATAGGCCTGGTCATCGTGGGCATCGTCATCGGCGCGCTGGTCTTCTTCGGCCGAAAGCGCCAGGCCAAGGCCAAGGCCGACCGCTCGGCGCAGGCCGCGGCGCTCGCCCAGCAGCGGCGCTAGAGCGCGGCCGCCAGGCGGCGGCGGTGCGTGCGCGCGAGCTCGCTGTCCGGGCCGAGCTCGGTGAAGATCGCGACCATCACCGCGCGCAGGCGGTCGCGGCGCTCGGCGTCCTGCTCGTTGGCGATCTCCTCCTGCAGCAGCTCGAGCGCGCGCTCGAGGTCGCCCTCGTCCCAGGCGGCGAAGGCCTCGGCCGGGCCGTCCAGGTTCGCCCGCGCGGCGAGGCCCTCGGCCTCGAAGTCGCCCGCCACGCCGTCCAGCAGCTCCCGGGCCTCGTCGGCGTCACCGCGCCGGAGCAGGATGCGGCCCAGCTCGCGCCGGGCGCCGGTGTGGCGCGGATCCAGCTCCAGCGCGCGCCGTAGCGACGCCTCGTCGCCGGCCCGGGTCAGCTCGTCGGCCTCCGAGGGCACCAGCGAGTCGAAGAAGCGCTCCACCTCGGCGGGCGGGATGGCGCCGGTGAACTCCGCTGCCACCTCGCCGTCGCGGAAGGCCTTGACCGCCGGGATCCCCTGGACCTGGTAGCGCTGGGCGAGGCCCTGGATTGCCGTCGGTGTCGACCTTGGCCAGCTCCACCTTCCCCGGCCGCGCGCCGACGGCTCGCTCCAGCGCCGGGGTCAGCTGGCGGCACGGGCCGCACCACTCCGCCCAGAAGTCCACGACCACCGGCACCTGCTTCGAGCGCTCGACGACCTGTGTGGCGAAACCCGCCTCCTCGACGTCGTGGATGACGGCAGTCGATCCTTCCACTGCCTTTGACGGTACTCAGCCCTTGCGGGCGGGCTTGCGCGTCTTCTGCTTGGGCTGCGCCGGCGCATCGGTCACGGTCACCGTGGTGCGCTCGATCACCACCGGCTGGCTGGGTGTGCCCGCCTCGCCGCTGTTGGGATCCCCCAGCCTGCCGATGCGCGCGACGGTGTCCATCCCCTTGGTCACCCTGCCCAGCAGCGCGTACTCCGCGGGCAAGCCGGCGTCGGCCCCCGTGACCACGTAGAACTGGCTCCCCGCGGTCCCGGCGGGCTCGTCCGCGGTCTTGGCCATGGCGACCACCCCGCGTGTGTACCGGGTGCCGGGCGGCGGGACGTCGCGCGTGCTGTATCCGGGCCCGCCCATGCCGCTGCCGGTCGGGTCGCCGCCCTGGATCACGAACCCGGGCACGATCCGATGGAAGACGGTGTCGTCGAAGAAGCCGTCGCGTGCCAGCGAGGCGAAGGAGGCCGAGGACCGGGGCGCGGCGCGCGGGTCGAGCCCGATCGTGAAGTCGCCGCAGCTGGTCTCCAGCTTGACCGTGTAGGTCTTTCCGGAGGCCAGCGGGCCCGAGGGGCGCTGCGCGCCGCCGTCGGGCTTCTTCCTGGGCGCCTTGACGTCCTTGCAGCCACCGCGGGTGGTGGTCTGCTGGGGCGGCGCGGCGGCGCCCGTGTCGCCCTTCTTCTCGTCGCCGTCGGAGCCGCAGCCGGCGGCGAGGCAGAGCAGCACGAGGATGACGGTGACGGGCCAGCGCACGGTCGCGCAGGGTAGCTACCGCTTTACGATCGATACGCCGTGTCCCTCGCCCCCCTCGTTTCCCGCTATGAGCAGGTGATCTTGGACCTGGACGGCTGCGTGTGGACCGGCGGGGAGCCGATCGACGGCTCGCCCGCGGCCATCGAGGCCCTGCGCTCCGCGGGCCTGCGGGTGGCCTTCGCCACCAACAACTCGCGCTCGAGCACCGAGGACTACGTGGCCCAGCTGTGGAAGGCGGGCGTCCAGGCCTCTCTCGCCGACGTCGTGACCTCGGGCGGGGCGATGCAGCACCTGCTCGCCGACACGCGCACGGGACGGACGGCTTTCGTGGTCGGCACCGAGGCGATACACCGCCACGTCGAGGAGGCCGGGCTGAAGATCATGAACGGCACCGACCTGGCCTCGCGAGCCGAGGTGGTAGTGGTCGCGGCGACCGAGCACTTCACCTACGACGACCTGCGCACCGCGTCGCTGGCCGTCCAGCGCGGCGCCGACCTGCTGGCCACCGCCCGCGACCCGACCCACCCGATGCCCGACGGCCTGTGGCCGGGCACCGGCGCGCTGCTGGCCGCCATCGAGACCGCGAGCGGCGCCACCGCCGACGCTGGTGGGCAAGCCCGAGCCGCAGCTGTTCATGACTGCCCTCGACCGCCTGGGCGACGGCAGGACGCTCGTGGTGGGCGACCGCATCGACACCGACGTCGCCGCGGCCGCGGCCGCCGGCCTGGACGCCGCGCTGGTGCTGAGCGGGGGGACCTCGCGGTCGCAGGCGGAGGCAGCGCAGCGCTCGGCCGAGGGCCCCGTCGCGGTCGAGGTGGCCGACGACCTGGCCTCGCTGGTCAACGGCGGCAGGCCCTGATGGCCAAGAAGACCCACCACAAGCATTCGTCCTCCAAGGGCTACCGCAAGCTGCTCGACTCGCTCGCCGCCCTCGACGGCGTGCACCGGGTGGCGACCGGCCGCGTGAAGCCGCGCATGGGCTCCGGGCGGCCGATCGCCCCGATCTCCAAGGTCCGTCGAACCGAGTCGGGCCTGTCGATCACGATCAACACCGACGGCGCGATCATCGACGCCTACGTGGTCACCGACCGCCCGGACGAGGTCGCGGCGGCGATGGCCGAGCGGGGCTGGACCAAGGGCTGAGCCCCGGGCCGGGGGCCGGGGCCGGGGCTGAGCCAATCGGCCAGGGCCCCGGCGCGCGGCCGCGGGTCCTGTCGGCGGAACTTCCTTGCACTCGCGCCCTTCGGGCGCGGGCAAGTTGCTTCCGCCGCCACCCGCGGGTGGGGCGGCAGCGAGGCCCGCACACCCCCGCGGGAAATTCGTCAGCCGCTGACGAGTTTCTTGAGAGGGTGCGCGGGTTGCCGCCGCCCGCCCGGGGCGGCGGGCGGGCGGGCGGGGGGCGTCAGTAGATGATCGCGCAGCCGGCGTCCATCGCCATGTCCTCGAGGTTGTCGAGGGCCTCGGCCTGCTGAAGGGCGGCGTCGCCGTCGCCCTCGACGAAGGCCTCCTTCAGGTCGTGCTGCACCTCCTCTATGCGGTTCTCGAAGCCCCCGCAGACCTCCTCGTCGCCGGGGCCGTCGCCCGTGGGGAACACCTCGAGGTCCATCACGCGGTCGGGCTGCTGGACCTGCTCGAACGTGGGCGCGTCGTCGAAGCTCGTCGCGGCCATGCGGGCGTCGGCGGTCCCGGCGCCGAGGCCGGCGACCGCGACGGTCGCGGCTAGAGCGGCGAGGGCGATACGGGGCTTGAGGCTGGGCATGTGGGTCTCCTCCGGTGGGGTTTGCCTTGCCTCGGGGATGCTCGGCGCGCGGCGGGCCGCCGGGAAGGAACCCTCAGGGTGAACCGGACCAGCCCTGCCCTATGCCGCCACGGCCTCCACGCCCAGCAGCGCGCACGCCTCCGGCGTCACCGCCAGCCCCGCTTCGGCCGCCCGCCGCAAACCCTCCGCCGGGTCCACCCCGCGCGCGTGGTGCAGGTGCGCGGCGCCCAAGGCGGCCACGAAGTCCGTGTGGCGGTTGCCGTGCACCGCGATCGCGCCTGCCCGGCGCAGCTCGCGCTTGAGGAAGGGCAGCAGCTCGTCCAACGCCGCGGAGCCGCGCTCGGTGGACACCACCGGCACGTGGTGCCAGTCCAGGCCGGCCTGCTCGTAGGCGCCGAGGTTGTGGCGCGTGGTCATGCAGGAGATCACCAGCCGGACGCCCGACTCGCGCAGCCACGCGATCTCCGCCTCCCTGCGCTCGGGCCGGTGGCTGCGCCCTCCGCCGCCCGGCCGTTCGAGGAGACAGAGCTTGCGGGGCCGCGCCCACCAGATTCGCTTGGGTTCCATGCCTCCCTGAGCGCCGGCGGCACGGAACCTCGCCCCCTCAGAACAGCCGCGCCGCCCGCATGTCCACGCGCTCGCCGCGGAAGGGGATGCCCTCGGCCTCCAGCAGCCGCCGCTGGCGCTCGCCCTTGGCCAGCGAGCCGTCGGCCCGGACGATGCGGTGCCAGGGGACGGTCGGGTCGTCGCAGGCGAACAGCACGCTGCCCGGCGAAGCGAGGCGCCCCCGGCGAGACGTCGCCGTAGGTGCGCACGAAGCCCTCGGGGGTCGCGCGGACGCGCTCCAGGACGAGGTCGGCTCGTCGGCTCACGGCCATAGACTCTCGCCGGTGTGCAGGATCTTCGGCTGCGTGGCGGCCGAGCCGGTTTCGCTGCGTCACGAGCTGCTCGACGCTCCGAACCCGCTCATCCGCCAGTCAGAGCACCACGACTCGGGATGGGGCATGGCGGTCTACGACCGCGCGGAGGGCGCCGACCCCACCCTTATCCGCATCCCCGAGGCCGCCCACGCGGGCGAGCGACTTCGCGCGCGCGACCGAGGCCACGGGGCGCATCTTCAACGTCCACGTGCGCCGCGCGACGGTCGGCGGGCTGACGCTCGAGAACACGCACCCGTTCACCCTGGGCAGCCTGTCCTTCGGCCACAACGGGACCGTCATCGACTACCCGCTGCTGGGCGTCACCGACGCCGAGGGCGACACCGACTCCGAGCACCTGTTCCGCTACCTGGTGGCGCACTTCGACCCGCGCGACACGATCGGCTCGCTGCGCCGGATGGTGGCCGCGGCGGTCGAGGCGTCGGTCTTCTCCGGGCTGAACTTCCTGTTCTCCGACGGCTTTCGCCTGTACGCCTACCGCTTCGGCCTGTTCGACCTGTTCTGGCTCGCGCGCCCGGGCCAGCTGATCGTCTCCTCGGAGAAGGTGACCGACGACGAGGAGTGGCACACCGTGGAGCAGGACGTGCTGCTGGTGGTCGAGCCCGGCCAGCGGCTGGGCGAGCCGCACGGCGAGCGCCTGCTGGGCGACGAGCTGGCGGCGACGGCTCGCCTGGACCCCCTCAACGAGGGCGCGGAGCTCACCGGCGAGGACCGCGGGCGCTTCGCCGCCGAGCGCGCCCAGCGCATTGCCGCCGGCCGCTGAGTTCGTCTTCGGCTACGGATCCCTGACCGGAGACTCCGGGGGGAAGCTCGCCCGCCTGCGCGGCCACCGGCGCACCTGGGGCGTGGCGATGGACAACAGCGTGGACATCCCCGGCTACAAGCACTACGAGACCCCGGACGGGAGCAGGCCCGACGTCCGGGTCTGCTTCCTCGACCTCGAGCCCGCGCAGGGAACCACCGTGAACGGGGTGCTGGTGCCCGTGGAGCGGCCCGAACAGCTCGACGCCCGCGAGCGCAACTACGTTCGTTCTGACGTGACCGAGCTGATCGAGGGAGCCGAGGGCCGGGTGTGGGCGTACTTCGGCTCGCCCGAGGGCCGCCGCCGGCGCCACGAGGGAGAGGCGGTGATCAGCCGGGCCTACCTGGAGGGCGTCGAGGATGGCTTTCGGCGGCTGGGCGACGCGGAGCACCGCGCCTTCCGCGAGAGCACCGAGCTGGGCACGCTGCCCGTCTGGGACCTGAAGCGGGTGGACCACCCGTGAGCTTCCGCCTGCTGGTCAACCCCGCGGCCGCCAACGGCCGCGCCCTGCGCCGCCTGCCCGCGGTCACCGACGAGCTGCGCCGGCTGGGCGTGGACCCGGTGGTCACCCAGACCCGCTCCCTCGACCACGCGCGCGAGGAGGCGGAGGTGGTGGCCCGCGAGGGCGGGACGCTGGGCGCGATAGGCGGCGACGGCTTCGTGCGCCCGCTGGCCGGAGCGCTGCGCGACTCCGAGGCCCGGCTCGCGGTGCTGCCCGGCGGGCGCGGCAACGACTTCGCCCGCTCCCTGGGCATCCCGCGCGATCCCGCAGGCGCCGCGCGCGTCGCGGTGGAGGGCCGGGAGCGCATGGTCGACGTGGGCTTCGTGGGCGACGAGCCGTTCCTGGGCGTCGCCAGCTACGGGATCGACTCCAACTGCCAGCACTTCGCCAACAAGGCGAAGATCGTGCGCGGCGGCCTGGTCTACCTGTACGGGATCCTGCGCGCGCTGAAGCAGTGGCAGGGCGCGAGCTTCAGCGTCGTCGCCGACGGCCAGAAGCGCACCTACGAGGGCTACGCGGCCGCGGTGGCCAACACCGGCGTGTTCGGCGGCGGCATGGAGCTGCTGCCGATGGCCGAGGTCGACGACGGGCAGCTCGACGTGCTGCTCACGAAGTCGAGCTCGAAATGGCGCTACGCGCGCGGCCTCACGCAGGTGTTCAGCGGCAAGCACCTCGACCCCCGCTACACCGAGGTCATGCGCGCCTCCGAGGTGGAGATCGACTCCGCCCCGCCCTACGACGTCTTCGCCGACGGCGACCCGATCGGGCGCACGCCCACCCGGGTCACCGTCGAGCCGCGCTGCCTGCGCGTGCTGGTGCCGGCGTGAGGCTGGCCTTCGGCCGCCTGCTCGCCCGCCTGGCGCGCGGGCTGAGCCGCGTCATCGGCCGCACCGGCGGCACCACCGTCCCCGGGCGGCTGCTGCTGCGCGCCGACCCCGAGGCCCTGGCCGGCCTGTCGCGGCGCTTGGACGAGGGCTCGGTGCTCGTCTCGGCCACCAACGGCAAGACCACCACCTCGGCGATGCTGTCGGCCTGCCTGGGCCGAGGAGGGCCGCGCCGTGGTGCACAACCGCGCCGGGTCGAACATGGCCTGGGGCGTGGGCACCGCGCTGCTGGACGCCGAGCAGGGCAGCGGGCAGCTCGGGCTGTTCGAGGTCGACGAGGCCTGGCTGCCGCGCGTGGCCCAGCAGGTCGACCCCAAGCTGATCCTCCTCTCCAACCTGTTCCGCGACCAGCTCGACCGCTACGGCGAGCTCGAGCTGCTGGCCGACCGCTGGGCCGAGGTGGTGGCCGCGCACGAGGGCCGCGCCCGCTTCGTGCTGTGCGCCGACGACCCCCTGGTGGCCGACCTCGGCCGCGAGCGCGAGGGCGTCACGTACTTCGGGCTCGAGGACGACTCCCAGGCCCTGCCCGGAGCTCCAGCACGCCGCCGACTCCAAGCACTGCCGCAACTGCGGGCACGCCTACGTCTACGACGCGGTCTACCTCGGCCACCTGGGCCGCTGGCACTGCCCCAACTGCGGCCGCGCGCGGCCCCAGCCGCAGGTGGTGGCGCGCCGGGTGCGTGCTGGAGGGCATGACCGGCTCCCGGCTGGAGCTGTCCACGCCGGCCGGGGACATCTCCGCGCGCCTGCCGGTGCCCGGCCTGTACAACGTCTACAACGCCGTGGCCGCGGCGGCGACCGCGCTGGAGCTCGGGGTGGCGCCCTCGGCGGTGCAGGCCGCGCTGGAGGGCTTCGGCGCCGCCTTCGGCCGGGTCGAGACGATCCCCGTGGACGGGCGCGACGTCTCCATCCTGCTGGTCAAGAACCCGGCCGGAGCGAACGAGGTGCTGCGCACCCTGGCGCTCGGAGGAGGGCGAGCTGGACCTGTGGCTCGCCCTGAACGACAACATCGCCGACGGCCGCGACGTCTCCTGGGTCTGGGACGCCGACTTCGAGCTGCTGGCGGGCCGCACGCGGCGGGTCACCTGCTCGGGCACCCGTGCCGAGGAGATGGCGCTGCGGCTGAAGTACGCCGGCGTGGACGCCGAGCCGGTCGTGGACCGCGACCTCGAGCGCTCGCTGGAGTCGGCGGTGGCCGACCGCGACGGCGGCCGGCCCCTGTTCGCCCTCCCCACCTACACGGCGATGCTGGAGCTGCGCGACCTGCTCGCGCGCCGCGGCCTGGCCCGGAGGTGGTCGGAGTGAGCTCCCTGACCGCCGAGGGCCTGGTGGTGGCCTGGCACGACGCCGAGTGCGGCGGCTACCAGGCCGACCTCCCCCTGTGGCGCGAGCTGGCCGAGGAGGCGGGCGGGCCGGTGCTGGACGTCGGCTGCGGCTCGGGCAGGGTGGCCCTGGACCTGGCCGAGCGCGGGCTACGAGGTGGCCGGGGTCGACTCCGAGGCGCCGCTGGTGGGCGCGCTGCGCCACCGGGCCGGGGAGCTCCCGGTTCGCGCCGAGACCGCCGACGCGCGCTCCCTGGACCTCGGCCGGCGCTTCCCGCTGGCCATCGCCCCCATGCAGGTGGTCCAGCTCATGGGCGGCCCGGACGGCCGGGCCGGCCTGCTGACGGCCGTCGCGCGCCACCTGGAGCCCGGCGGCCGCTTCGCCGTGGCGCTGGCCGACCCGTTCGAGGAGCTGCCGCCCCAGGACGCCCTCCTCCCCCTCCCCGACGTGCGCGAGCGCGACGAATGGGTGCTGTCCAGCCAGCCCGTCGCGGTGCGGGTCGAGGAGCACGGGGTGGCCATCGACCGCGTCCGCCAGGCCGTCTCCCCGGAGGGCGAGATGAACGAGGAGCTGGTGACGATCGTGCTCGACCACGTGGCGCCCGGCGAGTTGGAGGACGAAGCGGCCGAGCACGGGTTCCGCGCCCTGGCGCGGCGGCGGGTCGAGGCGACCGAGGACTACGTGGGCAGCACGATCGTGATGCTGGAGCGCCCGTGACCACGTTGCGCGTGGGGGCGCTCTACCCCGAGCTGATGAACATCTACGCCGACCGCGGGAACATCGCGATCCTGCGGTCGCGCTGCGAGTGGCGCGGGCTCGGGTTCGAGCTGGGCGCGGCCTCGATCGGGGACGAGCTGGATCCCGGAGGCGCACGACCTGCTCTACATGGGCGGCGGCCAGGACCGCGACCAGATCGCGGTTTCCGAGGACATGGCGGCGACCAAGCGCGACGCCATCCACGCCGCGGTGGATCGCGGCGCCGTCGTGCTGGCGGTGTGCGGGGGCTACCAGCTGCTGGGGCACTCCTACGAGCTCGGCGACGAGACCCTCCCGGGTGTCGGGCTGGTGGACCTGCACACCGTGCGCGAGGAGGGCCCGCGGCTGATCGGCAACTGCGCGATCGAGTCCGACTTCGGGCGTGATCGCCGGCTTCGAGAACCACGGCGGGCGCACCTACCTGGGCCCCGGCGAGAAGCCCCTCGGGAAGGTCCTGAGCGGACACGGCAACAACGGCAAGGACGGCTACGAGGGCGTCCGGCGCGGCAACGTGATCGGCACCTACCTGCACGGCCCGCTGCTGCCCAAGAACGCGTGGCTGGCCGACCGCCTGATCGAGCTGGCGCTGGGCGTCGAGCTCGAGCCGCTCGACGACCGCCTCGAGGACGCCGCGCACGGCTCTGCCCGCCGGGCGGCGGGCGTCTAGGGTCGGACGCGATGGCCGAGCGCGCGTTCGTCACCGGCGGGTCGGGCTTCATCGGCGGCGCCCTGATCCGCCGCCTGGTCGGCCGACGGGCACGAGGTCCGCGCGCTGGCGCGCTCCGACCGCTCGGCGCAGAAGGTGCGCGAGCTCGGGCGCCGAGCCGGTGAAGGGCGACCTCGGCGACCGCGCCTCGCTGGCCGCCGCGCGCGGCGGGCTGCGAGCTGGCCTTCCACGCCGCGGCCGAGGTCGAGGAGTGGGGCCCGTGGGAGGACTTCGTGCGCGGCAACGTGCTGGGCACGCTCAACGCGCTGGGCGGCTGCCGCGACGCGGGCGTGCGGCGCTTCGTGCACGTGGGCACCGAGGCCGCGCTGCTGGCCGGCCAGCCGCTGGTGAACGCCGACGAGACCGCCGAGCTGCGCCCCGACTCGCCCGCCTACTACCCGGCCACCAAGGCGATGGCCGAGCGCCTGGTGCGGCGCTTCGAGGGCATGGAGACGGTGGTGGTCCGCCCCCGGCTGGTGTGGGGCCCCGGCGACACCACGGTGCTGCCCGGGCCTGCTCGACGCCGTGCGCTCCGGCCAGTTCGCCTGGATCGGCGGCGGGCGCCACCGCACCTCCACCACCCACGTGGACAACGTGATCGAGGGCCTGGTGCTCGGCGCCCGCGAGGGGCGCCCCGGCGAGGCCTACTTCGTCACCGACGGCGAGCCGCTCGAGTTCCGCGACTTCGTGACCCGGCTGCTGGCCACCCAGGGCGAGGAGCCCGGCGAGCGTGAGATCCCGCGCCGTCGTGGCCGCCGCCGCTGGCCCGCGGCGGCGAGGCGCTGTGGCGCGCGCTGCCGCTGAGCGGAGCGCCGCCCGCTGACCCGGCTCGCGCTGTGGCTGACCTCGCTGGAGTGCACGATCGACACCACGCAAGGCCCGCACCGAGCTGGGCTACGGGCCGGTGATCTCCGTCGAGGCGGGCCTCGCCGCCCTCTGACCGCCGTTGACCTAGACCCGTGCGGTCCGAGGAGGGCGTCGAGATCTACCCGCGTGAGCGGCCGGCGCGGTGGCCAGGAGCTCCTCGGCCTGGCGCTCGGTGCTGGGGGAGCCGAGCTCGCGCGCCGTCTGCAGCGCCTGCTCGATCAGCTCTCGCGCCCGCGGCGCGTCGCCGCCGCTCGTGAGCAGCGAGCGAGCCCACTCGATGCGACTGCGGGCGGCGAACAGCGGCAGACCGAGGCGCTCGTTGGCCTCGACGGCCGCGCGAAGGCGCTCTCCGGCCTCGGCGGGTCGGCCGAGCGTGGCCGCCGTCATCCCGACGTAGTGGTTGATCGAGCCCAGCTCGGAGGCCCCGTTCCAAGCCGAGAAGCCGGCGTGGGGCTCGAGCAGTGCGTGGGCAGCCGCCGCCCCCTCGGCGTGGCCGAGGCGGGCCGAGACCTCCGCGACCAGGCACATGCCTGTTCCCCACGTCAGCTCGACCGTCCAGTCGTCCAGGCCGCCCTCGAGCACGCAGTCCAGGACTTCGCGCGCTTCGTCGGGCTGGCCGCTCTCCAGGTACGCGTGCGCGCAGGAATGCCGAAGCGGTACGCAGATTGGGGTTGTCCTCCACTGTGGACACGAGTAGGTCGATCACCTCGTCCATGCGCCCCTGCTCTCGCCGCAGGCAGGACAGCTGCGCGGCGTAGATGATCATCGCGTCGCTCTGGTCGTTCTCCATGCCGTACGCGACACCCTCCTCCATGAGCTGCTCGCCCTCCTCGAGGCGGCCCTCGGCTATCGCCCACGAGCCCTGCACCCACATCGTCAACCAGAGCAGGAAAGGCTCGCCCACCGTCTCACTGACCTCCTGGCAGCGGGCGAGCGCGTGCACCAAGCGCTCCTGGTCGCCGGTGTCGTGGCCCAGGTGAGAGTCGAGCAGTACGAGCCAGTAGTCGATCAGCGGGTCGCTGAGACCCTCCGCGACGGACCCGATCTCGGCGCGCAACTCGTTGCGCTCGTCGATGGTCGAGGTGGTCCAGAGCGCGAACCAGCGCTCGATCATCACGTGCGCGAGGTTGGCCGGCTCGCCGAGCTCCCGGGCATCGGCGACAGCGCGGTCGGACAGCTCCCGGCGCTCCTCCATCGCCCCGCCGTACTGGATCTCCATGGCCAGCAGCGAACGCAGCCGGTCTGCGCGCGCGTCGCCATCGGGGAGGGTCTCGATCGCCGCCCGCAGCATCGCGACGCGCTCGTCGTCGACCATCCCGACCTCGCTGGTGTACCCGCGGCTGTTGGCCAGCACGGCGGCGGCCAGCGGTCGCCGTCGCCGCGCTCGCGCGCCAGTCCGGCGGCCTTCAGGAGGGTGTCGCGGTACCCGGCGTCCCCATCCTGGCGCTGAGCCATCCCCAGGCCGATGAGGAGGTCGGTGTGGGCGACAGGATCGCCTCCGGCTGCTGGGACTCGAGCTCGAGCGCCTGGCTGAACCAGCGCACGGCCTCGCCGGGGGCGAGCTCGGCTGAGCGCCCTCTCCCCCGCCCTGCGGCTGTAGTCCACCGCCTTGTTCACGTCGACGCTCACGGTTGCCGCCGACCAGTGGTAGGCCAGCTCGCCCAGCGGGCGCCGGGATCGGTCCCGCAGATCTCCTCCAGCGCCTCGGCGACACGCTGGTGCATGCGCGCACGGCGGGTTGCCCCGATGTCCTCGTAGAGGGTGTGCGAGATCAGCGCGTGCGCGAACTGGAAGCGCCCGGCCCGGTCGCCGGACTCGACGAGGATCGACGCCTCGACCGCCGACTCGAGGATGTCGAGGACATCCTCCACGGTGTCCCTGGCCACCCGCTCGAGCAGGTCGAGGTCGAACTCCCGGCCGATCAGGGCGGCGAGGCTCAGCACCGACACCGCCTGCTCGCCCAGGCGCTCGACGCGCTGCGCTACCACCTCGCGCACGCTCTGAGGCAGGCCGAGCTGGTCCATGCCCTGTTTGAGCTCCCAGCGGCCGTCGTCGCGGCGCACCAGGGTGTCCGACTCGATCAGGTGCCGGAGCATCTCCGCCACGAAGAACGGGTTCCCGTCGGTCTCGCTCGCGATCTCACCGGCCAGCTTCAGCCCGAGCTCGTCCATCTCGTGACCGGCGGCGGCCTCCATCAGCTCGACTTACGTCCCCCTGGCTTAGCCCCGTGAGAGCGACCCGCTCAACCCCCTGTTCGCGGCGCAACGCCGCCAGAGCCTCGGACAGAGCGCTGTTGTGGCTCACCTCGGAGTCCGGAAGGTCCCGATCAGCAGCAAGGGAAGGTTGGGACCGCCGGAGACCACGTGCCGCAGCAGCGACAGCGTCTGGGCGTCCGCCCAGTGCAGGTCGTCGAGGATGAAGACCATCGACGTCTGCCCGCAGGCTTCCTCGAGCAGCCCCAGCACGGCTCCGAAGAGCAGGTAGCGCTCTGTGTCGGGGTCGCTGGTCTTGGGGTCCGGCACGTCGTCCACCCGGCTCGCGAGCTGCGGCACCAGCCTCGTCAGCTCGCCCCCGTGGCGCTCCACGTGCGTTTTCAGGACGTCCTCCGGCGCGTGGGCGACGAGATGGCTCAGCCCGTCGATCCAGGGCGCGTAGGGGGCGCCCATCTCCTCGGTGCAGCGGCCGAACAGCACCGCGTCACCCTGGCCGTGGCCTCCAGCGCGGTGTGCGAGGACAGGCGGGTCTTGCCGATCCCGGGCTCACCCGAGAGCAGGACCAGCCGGCGTGAATCGTCCGCCTCTTCCCGCATCCGGCCCATCAGCTCCCGCTGCTCGTCGCGGCCCACGTAGCCCACCGGGGCACACCGCGCAGCAGCGCGGGCAACGGGATGTCGGAGGCTTCGGGCGCCTCCGACTGCCACGTGACTTCGAAGGCCTCGTAGTCGTCGGGGATGCCCTTCAGGTCGAGCGTGCCAATCGACTCGAAGCAGTCCTTCCGGCTCGAGGTCATCATCTTCACGAGCTGGCCGGTGAGGATCTGAGCCGCCCCGGCCTTGTCGCACAGCCGTGCCGCCTCGATGGTGGGCATGCCGAAGTAATCGCCGTCCTCGACGGTCGCCTCCCCCATCCCGATGCCGATGCGCACCAGCAGCTGTTCGCCGGCGCCCCGGTTGCGCTTCTCCAGGCGCTGCTGCATTGCGATCGCGCTGTCGACGGCACCGGTGGTGCTCGGGAACACGAACATGAGGCCGTCGCCCATGTTCTTGACCTCGCGCCCGCCACTGTCCTCGATGCCGTCGCGGAGCAGCGCGAAGTGCTCGTGGCGCAGCTCGTCGGCCACCGCGGGGCCTACCCGGGACGCGAGGCCCGTGGAGCCCACCAGTCGGTGATGACGATCGTGACCGTCTCTACGGAGGAAGCCACGGGGCGATCGTAACCCCGATCAGCGGCCGCTGGAGCCGAATCCTTCGCCGCCGCGGGTGGTCTCGTCGAGCTCCTCGGCCTCCTCCAGCTTCGGGCGCCTCGGCGCGCACCAGCACCAGCTGGGCGATCCGGTCGCCCTCGGCGACCTCGAACGCCTCCGCGCGGTCGGTGTTCAGCAGCAGCACCCGTAGCTCGCCCCGATAGCCGGAGTCGATCAGGCCCGGCGCGTTGACCAGCGCGATGCCGTGGCGGGCGGCCAGGCCCGAGCGCGGCAGCACCAGCCCGGCGAACCCGTCGGGGATGGCCACCGCCAGGCCGGTGCCGACGCTGGCCCGCTCGCCCGGGCCGAGCGACGCGGCCTCGGCGGCGTGGAGGTCGAAGCCCGCGTCGCCGTCGTGGGCCCTCGCGGGCGGCCGGGCGGCCGGCGAGAGCCGGCGGAAGCGCAGCGTCACTCGTGCGCGCCGTTGGCGGAGAAGCGCTCGAAGCGCGGCACCGCGGCGACCGGCACCCGGGCGCGCACGCGCACCCCTTCCGGCGTGTCCTCGCGCTCCACGTCCCCGGCCAGCTCGTGCAGCTCGGACAGGCGCCCGCCCTCGTCGTAGGGCAGGAGCAGGTCCATGGGCCGCAGCGTGGCCAGGAAGCGCGTCTCAAGCGCGGTGCGCAGCTCTTCCAGCCCCTCCCCCGTCTCCGCCGACACCTGGACGGCGTCCGGGTAGCGGAAGCTCAGCGCGCGGCGCGCCTCGTCGTCGAGCTGGTCCACCTTGTTCAGCGCGAGCAGCCGCGGGCGCTCGGCGGCGTCGATCTCCCCCAGCACCTGCTCGACGGCGTCGAGCATCTCCACCAGCTCGGCTTCGGGCACCGAGGCGTCGGCCACGTGCACGATCAGGTCCGCCTCCAGCGCCTCCTCGAGGGTGGCGGCGAACGCCTCCACCAGCTGGTGGGGCAGCTTGCGGATGAAGCCGACGGTGTCGGTCAGCAGGAAGGTGCGCCCGCCGACCTCGAACGAGCGCGTGGTCGGGTCGAGCGTGTGGAAGAGGCGGTCCCGGACCCCCACCTCGGCGCCGGTGAGCGCGTTGAGCAGCGTGGACTTGCCCGCGTTGGTGTAGCCGGCCAGCGCCACCGTCGGCATGCCCGCGCGCTCGCGCTCGCGGCGCATCGTCGCGCGGGTGGCCTTCGTCCCCTCCAGGCGCCGGCGCAGGGCCGCGATGCGGTCGCGCGCCAGGCGGCGGTCGGTCTCGATCTGCGACTCGCCCGGGCCCCTGGTGCCGATGCCGGCGCCCAGGCGCTCGAGGTGGGTCCACAGCCCCCTCATGCGCGCGAGGTTGTACTCGAGCTGGGCCAGCTCCACCTGCAGCTTGCCCTCGGCCGAGCTGGCGTGGTCGGCGAAGATGTCGAGGATCACCGCGGTGCGGTCGATCACCGGGACCCCGAGCGACTGCTCGAGGTTGCGCTCCTGGCGCGGCGCCAGCTCGTCGTCGACCGCGACGAGGTTGGCGTCGGCCTCGCCGATCGCGCGTCTTGAGCTCGTCCAGCTTGCCCTTGCCCAGGTAGCGGTCGGGGTCGGGCTGCTCGCGCCGCTGGGTCAGCTCGCCCGCGGCGGCCACGCCGGCGGTGCGCAGCAGCTCGGAGAGCTCGGCCAGCTCGGGCTCGTCGGGCCCGGCGGCGACCAGCAGCGCCCGCTGCCGCGCGCGGGGGTTGCGGTCGCCGTTCTCCATCTCGTCCAGTGTAGGTTCCCGCCATGCGCGCATTCGTCACCGGAGCAACCGGATTCATCGGCGCCCACGTGGCCCGAAAGCTGTCCGAGCGGGGCGACCAGGTGGTCGCCCTTGTGAGGTCCCCCGACAAGGCCGACGCCCTGCGCGAGCAGGGCGCGGAGCTGGTCGAGGGCGACCTGTCCGACGTGGAGGCCATCAAGCGCGGCGTCGAGGGCGCCGACGCCGTCTTCCACGTCGGCGCGATCTACAAGGTGGGCATCCCCAAGAAGGACCGCGAGGGCATGATCGACACCAACGTGCACGGCACCGAGCGGGTGCTCGACGCCGCGCACGAGGCCGGCGTCCCGCGGATCGTCTACGTCTCCACCGTCAACGTGTTCGGCAACACCGGCGGCAAGCTCGTCGACGAGAGCTACCGGCGCGACGAGTCGGAGGGCTTCCTCTCCTGCTACGACGAGTCCAAGTACCGCTCCCACCAGGTCGCCGAGGACCGCATCGCCCGGGGCTACCCGATCGTGATCGTCCAGCCCGGCGGCGTGTACGGCCCCGGCGACCACTCCGAGGTCGGCAACGTGATCGAGCAGGTGCGGACCGGCAAGCTCAAGGCCAAGGCCTTCCCGGAGATGGGGATGATGCTCGTGCACGTCGAGGACGTGGCCGACGGGGTGCTGCTCGCCTACGACAAGGGCGAGATCGGCGAGTCGTACGTGCTCGCCGGCGAGCAGACGACCATGGACGACATCATCAGCCGCACCGCGGAGCTGGCGGGCCGCAAGCCGCCCCGGATGACGATGCCCACCCCGCTGATCAAGGCCACGGCGCCGCTGGGACCGCTCGTCGGCCCGGCGCTCGGGTTCCCGCCCAACCTGGGCGAGCTGATCAGCGTCTCGTCCGGCGTCACCTACTGGGCGAGCGACGACAAGGCCCGGCGCGAGCTCGGCTTCCAGCCGCGCGACCTGGACACCGGCCTCAAGGAGACTCTGGCGGCGGCGGGCTAGGAGCCGGCAAGCGGCAGCCGCTCGACCGGAGGCACCACGCCCCTGGTCTCGAACTGCTCTGGCGGCGAGCTGCCCGGCAGCACGATCGCGCCGTCCGGGCCGCCCAGCCAGGAAGCGTGTCCGACGGCGTAGCGGTGCGCGCACAGCGCGGCCGCCGCGGCCTCGAGCTCCTCGATGCGGCGGTGCCCCAGGTCGCCGCCGTCGTCGATGACCTGCTCGGCCTCGAGCTCCTCGATGCGCATCTGGATCCCCAGCGGGTGCCGCCGTGCGGGCAGGCGGCGGTTCTGCAGGGCGCAGAAGACGCCGTCGGCGTTCGTCTCGATCATCGGCGACTCCGAGTAGGCGCCGTCTCCCACCGTGCCGGCCCCCTCCTGCTCGACCGAGAAGCGCGCAAGCGAGTCGAGCTGCGAGGCGAGCGCCGCCAGCTCGGGCGAGGGCGGCACCGGGGCGACGCCGAGCGCGGCGAGCATCCGGTCACACGACCGCTCTCCGGCCTCGGCGTCCAGCGGCCCGCCGGCGGCCACCACCAGCTCGTCCTCCCACAGGCGCAGCTGGGCGGCCACCGCGTCGGCCGATCCGGGTTCGAAGAAGCTGGCCACCAGCCGGATCGGCGGGTCGGGATCGCGCAGCTCCTCCACCACCACCAGCTGGAGGTGGCTCGGCCCCAGCGCGACTACGCCGCCGTAGCGCATCAGGCGGAGCCATGGCGCCGGAGCGCAGGCCGGGGGTTGGCCGGCCGAGCACCGCCGCTCGGTTGCAACGACGAGCGCAGCCGCTCCACGGCCTCGGCCAGCCGCTCGTCGTCGATCGTCAGCGAGATGCGGAAGAAGCCCTCGCCGTTGGGGCCGTAGGCGCCGCCGGGCGACACCACCACGCCGGACTCGTCGAGCACCATCTCGCAGTAGGAGGCCGACGTGTGGCCCTCGGGCACCGGCGCCCAGACGTAGATCGTGCCCTTGGGACGGGTCACGTCGACGCCGATCTCCTCGAGCGCAGAGCAGACCAGGTCTCGGCGGCGCGCGTAGATGGTGTTCATCTCGCGTGGCACGTCGTCGCCCTCGTCGAGCACCGCGGCCTGAGCCAGCTGCACCGCCTCGAACATGCCCGAGTCGATGTTGGTCTTCAGCTTCCAGTAGGTCTCGACGGCCTCGGCGTTCCCCACGATCGCGGCGGTCCGCCAGCCGGTCATGTTGTAGCCCTTGGACAGCGAGAAGACCTCCACCCCGACCTCCTTGGCGCCGGGCGTGGCGAGGAAGCTGGGCGCCACGTAGCCGTCGAAGGTGGTCTCGGTGTAGGAGGCGTCGTGCACGATCAGCACGTCGTTGGCCCGGGCGAACTCGATCGCCTCCTCGAACAGCCCGTCCGGCACCACCGCCCCGGTCGGGTTGTTGGGGTAGTTGAGGTACATCAGCCGCGCGCGCTCGGCGTCCTCGGCGGAGATGGCGCTCAGATCGGGGGCGAAGCCGCGCTCGGGCAGCAGCGGCATCAGCACGGGCTCGGCGCCGGCCAGCAGCGGGCCGCCGGTGTAGACGGGGTAGCCGGGGTCGGCCGCCAGGGCCGCCGTACCCGGGTCCAGGAAGGCCAGGTTGAGGTTGAACACGCACTCCTTGGCCCCCAGCGCGGGGACGATCTCCGTCTCGGTGTCGAGCTCGACCCCGAAGCGGCGGTCGTAGAAGCGCGCCAGCGCCTGGCGCAGCTCGGGCCGGCCGCGGTTGGACGGGTACTGGTGCGTGCCCGGATCCGCCGCAGCGGCGGCGAGCGCCTCGGCGGCCAGCGGCGGCGTGGGCGTGTCGGGGTCGCCGATCCCCAGCGAGATGACGTCCACCCCCTCGGCCTTCTTCGCGGCGATCTTGCGCTCCAGCTCCGCGAAGAGGTAGGGCGGCAGGCGGTCGAGACGGCTCGAGCCTTCGAACGTGCGGTGCTCGCCCGACCGACGCTCGGGCTGCGCTCCTTCGTTACTGGACTGCATTCAGCTCCTCTACGAACTCGTCGCTGAGCGTGCCGCTGTACACGGGCACGGCCCAGCCGGTCAGGTCCACGTGCATGTCCTCGCCCACCTCCACCTCGAGCTCTCCGCCGTCGAGCGCGACGGTCACCGGGCTGTCGGCGCCGCGCAGCACGGCCGCGACGGCGGCGCCCGTCGCGCCGGTCCCGGAGGACATCGTCTCGCCCACGCCGCGCTCGAAGATGCGGGCGCGGATGTGGTCGTCGCCCTCGCGGCGCCAGAACGACACGTTGGTTCGGTTGGGAAACAGCTCGTGGCGCTCGATCGGCGCGCCCAGCTCGGGGAGGTCGAGCTCCACGAGCTCGTCGCCCACCTCGATGGCGCACTGCGGATTGCCGATCGACACGAACTGGAACTCGAGCGTGCGCCCGGCGGCCTCGAGCGTGCCGCGGCCGTCCGCGCCCCCGGAGGGGAAGTCGGGCGCGGTCAGCCGCGCGCGGCCCATGTCCACCGTGCAGGTGCGCTCGCCCGTGATGCGGGGGCGCACCTCACCGGCGGCGGTGGAGACGGAGAAGGTGTCGTGGTCGGTCCAGCCGCTGCGGCGCAGGTACATCACCGCCTCCCGCACGCCGTTGCCAGACAGCTCGGCCTCCGAGCCGTCGGGGTTGAAAATGCGCAGGTCGGCGACGAAGCCGCTGTCGGAGGGCTCGTCCAGCAGCAGCACGCCGTCGCTGCCGATCCCCGTATGGGGCGCGCACAGCGCGCGCACGCGCGCGGGCGTGAGCTCGACGCCGAGCTCGCGCTGCTCGACGATCGCGTAGTCGTTGCCCAGGGCCTGCCACTTCTCGAATCGCACGCGGCGGCCACTCTAGGGGTTCAGTCTCATCGGTTTCCGGGTACCACCGCAACGGCGGGTCGGAGGTCGGGAGGCTCCGTCGCGCAGGGGATGACTCGAAATGCCGTCACGCTCGCGCTTCTGACGCTCGCCATCGCGGGTCTGATGGCGATGCCCGCGTCCGCCGCGCCGCTGCACTCGGACAACGTCCGGCTGCTCGGCAAGCGCCCCGAGGCCGCCGGCGCCATCGGCGCGCGCTTCAGCCCCGACGGCAAGACGATGTACGTCACCGCGGCCACCGGGCTGTTCGTCTACGACGTGACCGCGCCCGAGAACCCCGACCTGCAGGGCTTCCTGCCCCTGCCGCACTTCGAGAACGAGGACGTGGACGTGGGCGACGGGATCGTGGTGATCTCCAACGACCCGAGCTTCAGCACGGTCGGCGCGCTGTACGTCATCGACGTGAAGGACCCGACCAAGCCCACGTTGCGCTCGGTCACCCCCACGCAGTTGCCGGCCGGCCCGCTGAACGACGCGGCGGGCGTGAAGGGCACCAACAACGGCCACATCGCCAACTGCATCAACGGCTGCCGGTACCTGTGGACCACCGGCACCGAGGAGGGCATCGCGGTCTACGACCTGCGCGACCAGCAGGACCCCGAGCTGATGGGCACCTTCAAGGCGCCCACGCCGAAGTCGCGGGCCGGTGAGCCCGCGGAGTCCGGGGGCTTCACCCACGACGTGTTCGTGGACCGGTCCGGAGTGGCCTGGATCACCGGCGAGGACGGCACGTTCGGCTACACCACCGAGGATCCGCTGAGGCCCAGGCTGGTCTTCCGCAGCGACGAGAACGTGACCAACTCCGGCAACTCCGGCCCGGCCAGCCCCGAGACAGCGGAGACCGGGCCGCTCGACTTCCTGCACCACAACTCGATGCGCACGGGCCTGACCACCTCCGGCGACGGCCCGGCGACGGTCGGGCCAGAGTCCCCCGGCCACGGCGGCACCGGCAACGTGATGGCGGTCACCGAGGAGGACTACACCCGGCCCGGCTGTCAGGGCCAGGGCTCGCTGCAGACCTGGCAGATCACCGGCGAGCGCAACTCCGACGGCACGGCCAAGCTCGAGCTGCTGGACCTGTGGACCACCGAGCTGAACGAGCTCGCCTCGCTGGAGGGTCGCTCCCCGGCCACGGCCAACTGCTCGGCGCACTGGTTCGACGAGGACCGCGGGCTGGTGGCCCAGGGCTGGTACGACCAAGGCGTGCGCTTCCTGGACATCTCCGACCCGCGCCGGATCCGCCAGGTGGGCTACTGGGCCACTGCGGGCACCTTCTGGGCGGCGTACTTCGCTCCCACCGACCCCGAGCGCGAGGTCGTCTACGGCCTCGACACCGCCGGAGGGATCGACGTTCTGCACATCGACCGCGGCGCAAGCACCGCCACGGTCGAGGCGCCTGCCGAGGGACTGGGGTCGAGCGCGAGCGGGCGCTACCGCGCCCATTCGGTCTTCGGTATGGCCTGCCCGTTGCCCGGCTAGGCCCGCGACGGGCCTACCTGTGGCCCGTCGAACTCGATGACCTGGTGGATTCCCGTCGCACGGTTCGTGTAGCGCAGCGTGGTTGACAGCAGCCCGGGCCGGAACACGATCCGCTCGCGCCGGGCGTTCGACCGCCAGGCCTCGGGACTCGGCCCTTGCTGGCTCGCGAGCTCGTCACCGGCGCGCTCGAGCGGCGCTCCAAAGCGACTCGCGGCAGCGGGTCAGGTTGCCCCGGCCGCAGAAGCGGTTGCGGAACGGGTCCGTGATGTGCAGGCGCAGCAGCTTGCGCAGGTCGCGGTCGAGGTACTGGTGCCAGCCGCTGAACTGGCCTCCGGGTGGGGCCGAGAAGCGACTGAACAAGCTGTTGAGCTGGTTTGCGAGCTTCCCGCCCAGCAGCGGCTTGATCAGCGCGTCGGCCATCTTCGGCCACGCCGCGTCCATCACCGCCGCCCCGGGATCGTCGATCTTGCCGTCGAGGTCCACGTCCAGCCGGCTCGAGCCGCGGCTTCGCCACTGCTCGAGCAGCTCGAGCATCCGCTCCGCACGAGCGCTTGGGGCTGGACCGGTGCGGAGTACCCGCGCGAGCACGGGCACCACCCGCTGCCGGACGTCCTGGGTGGCGGCAGCGTTGATGGCGGAGACAAGCGATGCGGTGTCGTGCCTGCGCCGGTTCTTCAGCCGGCCGTTCAGCAGATCGACGCGCCCGATCGTCCCGTATCCGAACTGGTCGTCGGCGCCGGGGAACTCGGCAGCGGGCTTGTTGTTCCAGTTGACCAGCAGGCCGCTGCGCGGGTTCATGCCCTGCGGGTGCTTGCTGGCGGGCAGCTTGCCGGTCCACTCGTAGTCGCCGCGCCCGTCAACCGGCAGGCCCGAGTCGACCGACTTGGGCCGCACCGGCAGGCTGCCCGAGGTGTACATCGCGACGTTGCGGTGGTCGACGTAGAAGGTGTTGAACGTCTGCGGGCTCTGGCTGGCCGCGCGGAAGAGGTCACGGGGGCCGTCGATGTCTCCCTTGGTGATGTCGCGGTAGAGCAGCTGATCCTCGACATCGCGGCCGTAGCTCGACCGCTTGCGCGAGATGGCCACCCGGCGCCCGTCCACCGTCGCGTAGCCGATCACCGGCCCATGCACTGTCTTGTTGAAGACCACCGGGCGCGTCACGCCGTCGGTGCCGGTGAGCTTGCCCGCGTCGAAGCGCTCCATGTCGATGCACCGGCCGCGGTACTCGTACTTCGTGTCGCTGCCGCACAGCGTCTCGACGTAGTGGTCGATGATGTCGGCGCCCGCCGAGGTCAGCGTGAATGCGAAGTCCTCGCGGCGGCCGATGAACACGTAACCGGGGAAGGGCGCGGTGGTGACGCCGCGCGCCTCGTAGCCCGGTCCGGCGATGTCGACCTCGAGCACGAAGCCCGGGTAGAAGTAGCCGATCTGCGGGCCCCCGGTCATGAGGGCGTGGCCGCTGGTCGAGCGCTTGGGAGTCGCCATGATCACGTTGCTGGCCTGGGTCGCCCCACCGGCCCGAGGGCGCGCCGGCCACGGCGGTGGACTGGAAGGAGCCGTTGTCCACGATCACGTTGCCCCTGCGGCGCTTCGGGATCGGCGCGTAGGGGAAGCGCCCGTCGACCGACACCGACGTGCCCGCCACGCGCCGTTGGCGCAGGTCGTTGAACACCGACACGCCCTTGCGCGAGCCCAGCTTCTGCTGCAGGCCGTCGAGGAGCATCGACGCCGACGTCTCCCGGCCCCCGCCCTGGCCCACGAACTGGCCCTTCAGGGCGTTGAGGGCGAAGATGTCGTTGCGGGTGACGGGCTTGGCGTTGGAGCCGGAGAACCGTCGGTACGCGTTGGCGCCGGCCAGATAGACGTCGATGTCGTGGAGCACCTGCCGGCCCTTCTCGCCCTTCGACTCCAGCACCTGGGACTGCTTGGCCACCTCCGCCTCGGTCCGCGCCGACGGCTGGAAGTTCAGCAGCTGGGCGGTCAGCTCGAGGGCGCTGAGGCCAGGGGCGTCCACCGCAGCGGCGCGGGCGTTGTACCGCGCCTGCTCGAACAGCAGACTGCGGTCCTCGGCGGATACCCAGGCCACGGCGAAGGTCACGTCGTCCTCGGTGGCGCCCCGGATGTGGGGCACATTGAACTCGTCGCGCTGGATGCTGATGCCCGGATGGCCGGGGATCCGCTCCTCGCGGGTGGCGCCGGGCGCCCGGCCCAGTGCCGCGGACTTGAAGAAGCGCGTCAGGTCGCTCTGGGTCACGCGGTTGAACAGCGGCGTCAGGCCGTCGTACATCTTGGCCTGGCGATCCGCGCCCGGCGGCGGAGGGATGCTGCCGTACTGGCCCGCCGGAAGGATGTTGAGCGCGGTATCGGCGTAGTCGCGCGCCGGCGCTGCAGCCGGCACGAGCAGCGCGACCGTCGTCGCAATCAGCCCAGCTTTGGCGAACCTTCCGACCACGCCCTCCTTCCCCGGCGGGCACCCTACATGCTCACGCGAAGTAAGGCAGCACTTCCCGGCGAGGTCGGGCGAAGCGGGCGCCCCGCGTGGGGCGCCCGCCCTTCCTCTCCTTCCGTCTAGCCCATTCCTGCCGCGGGGCGGATGCCCCGGTAGTCGGGGGTGTGCTCCCAGTCGGCGTCGGACTCGCGGAGCACGTAGACCCCGATCGAGCCGAGTCCCACCAGGAACAGAGCGGCGCCGACGATGCCGACGGCCACGCTGGCCAGCGGCCCCGCCAGGGTGATGCCCAGCACACCGAGCATCACCATCGCCGCCATCCAGGAGTCCACCGCGTGCGCCCGGTACAGGCCGAGCCCCAGCAGGGCGAAGCCCAGGACCGCGGCCCAGGGGACGATGAACAGCGGAATGACGGTGGCCGCGTCGTCCGTGATCGCGCGCCATGAGGCGACGTCAGCGGCCTGGACGCCGTCCTGGACCATCGGCCACAGCGCGAACTGCGTGCCGATCTGGGCCATCGTGGCCAGCAGGCCGATCAGGGCCAGCGCGCCGCCGATGTGCCCGAGAGCGACCTCGCGCTCCCGGAGCATGTGCATGAGGCCCATCGTCGCGGCCGTCGCCAGCAGCACGGCCACCAGCGAGAGGAGCACCGATGCCAGGAAGCGGTCCTGATTGGCCGCCACCTCGGCGACCTGAGCCGCACTGTCGCTCTTGATCGCCGGTGAGACGATGAACGCCGCCAGAGCCAGCAGCGGGGCGACCACCATGCAGAAGCCCGCCACCGTCTTGCGGAAGTGGTGCGAGTCCGAAAAGCCCATCGAACCTCCTTTGGTTCGGCTTTCCTTGCCTCCCAAAGTACACCCGAAGGTGGCAAATGTCACAAGGGTTCGAGCCGGCGCACGATCTCGCCCGCCAGGTCGTCGGCCTCCCGCCCCGTGGCGTCGAGCAGCAGCTCGGGGTCGAGGCGGCGCAGCCACGTGAGCTGCCGCTTGGCCAGCCTGCGCGTGTTGCGGGCCATCGCGTCCCGGTCGCCGCGCAGGAGCTCCTCGAACCCCAATGCCGCCCGCGCCGTCCTGCTCGCGCCGGCGGTGTCGGCCCGGCGCACCTCCTCCTCGGCGCCCGCGGCGACCATCCCGCCACCCGCGCGTCGATCGCGCGGTAGAGCGCCTCGCGCTCCATCGTCAGCCCGCACAACAGCGTCGGGTGGCGCAGGCGGGCCGTCCACAGCCGCGAGCCCTCCCCCGCCGGGGCCGGCGGCTGGCCCATCTCCACCAGCTCGAGCGCGCGCACCAAGCGCGTGCGGTCGGTCGCCGTCACCGCGGCGGCGGCCTCGGGCGCGCGCCGGGCCAGCTCTTCGTGCAGCGCCTCCGCGCCCTCCTCGTCCAGGCGCCGCCGGATGCTGTCCCGCAGGCCCTCCGGAGGCGGCGGGCGGAGCTCGAGGTCGGTGAGGGCGGCCTGGAGATAGAGGCCGGTGCCGCCGACCACGATCGGACGGCGCCCCGCCTCCAGCGCCGTATCGATCTCCTGGTGCGCGAGCCCTGCGTACTCGCCCGCGGAGAAGCTCTGGCGAGACCGGCAGGATCCCCACCAGCCGGTCGCCCGGATGCGCGCCGGTGATGGTCTCCAGGCCGCGGTAGACCTGCAAGGCGTCGGCGGAGATCGCGACGGGGTCCTCGCCGCGCTCGCGCAGCTGCTGCGCCACGGCCACCGCCACGGCCGTCTTGCCCACCCCGGTGGGCCCGAAGAGAGCTAGGAGCTTCAGGCCACCCGCGACAGCAGGCTCTCCGAGCCCGCCAGCGTGGTGGAGGTGGCCGACTCGATCTCCACCCGCGCCAGCTCGCCCGGCTCGGCCACGCCGGCGAAGTTGACGGTCTTGTTGTGGCGGATCCGCCCCCGCAGGCGGTCGGGATCGGTGCGCGACTCGCCCTCCACGAGCACTTCCATCTCGCGGCCCGACGAACCGCTGCGAGCGCTCGGTGGCCCGCCGCTGCACCAGCTCGACCAGGCGCTCCATACGCGCGCGCTTGACCGCGTGCGGCAGCTGGCCGGGCAGCTCGGCGGCCTCGGTCCCCCGCCGCGGCGAGAAGACGAACGTGAAGGCCGAGTCGTAGCCGACGCTGGTCCACCACCTCGAGCGTCTCCTCGAACTCGTCCTCGGTCTCCCCGGGAAAGCCGACGATGATGTCGGTGGTCAGCGCCACGTCGGGGACGTGCTCGCGGATCATCGCCACGCGGTCGAGGTAGCGCTCCTTGTTGTAGGTGCGCCGCATCGCCTTGAGGATCCGGCTGGAGCCGGCCTGCAGCGGCAGGTGGATGTGCTCGCACACGCTCGGGAGCTCGGCGTGAGCGCGCAGCACGTCCTCCTTCATGTCCTTGGGGTGTGGGCTCGTGTAGCGGATCCGCTCGATGCCCTCGACGGAGTCGGCCAGCGCCGAGCAGTTCGGCGAAGGTGGTCTTCTCGCCCTTGGGCAGGTCGCGGCCGTAGGAGTTGACGTTCTGGCCGAGGAGGGTGACCTCGCTGACCCCGTCGGCCGCCAGCCGCTTCAGCTCCTCGTGCAGCTCGCGCCGGGGGCGCGAGGCCTCGCGCCCGCGCGTGGAGGGCACGATGCAGTACGAGCAACGGCAGTTGCAGCCGACGGAGATCTGCACCCAGGCCTGGAACTCGCGCTCGCGCCGGGCGGGCAGGTGGCCGGGGAAGCCCTCGAAGTCGAAGTAGCCCTGCGCCGTGAGCGAGTCGCTGGTCAGGAACTCGGCCAGGCGGTGGATCTGGCCGGGGCCGAAGGCCACGTCCACGAACGGGAACATCTCGAACACCTTGTCCTTGAGCGACTGCGACCAGCAGCCGCCCACGCCGATCACCCGGCTGGGGTCCTCGGACTTCAGCCGCTTGGCCTCGCCCAGGTGGCCGACGAAGCGGTTGTCGGCCGACTCGCGGATGGAGCAGGTGTTGAACAGGATCAGGTCGGCGCCGTCGCGCGCCGGCGCCTCGCTGTAGCCCAGCGACTCGAGCATGCCCTTCATGCGCTCGGAGTCGTGCTCGTTCATCTGGCACCCGAAGGTGGTCAGGTGGTAGCGCCGGAGCGCAGGCCGGGCGTTGGCCGGCCGAGCACCGCCGCTCGGTTGGGTCTCGCGCCGGACGCAGGGGTGGCCGCCGAGCCGCCGCTTGGGTCTCGCGCTTCCCCTCCACGGCCGGATCGAGGATAGTCCTCCCATGGGCGAGCTCGTCGTCCATCAGACCCACGTCCTGCCCGCGCCGCGCGAGCGGGTGTTCCGCGCGCTGACCGACCCCGGCGAGCTCCCGCGGTGGTGGGGACCCGACGGCTTCACGATCCCCGAGATCGACTTCGTTGCGCGGGAGGGCAACTCCTACCGGATCGCGATGCAGCCGCCCGAGGGCGAGCGCTTCCACCTCACCGGCGACTTTCGCGAGGTGGCGCCCCCGGCCCGGCTGGCCTTCACCTTCGTCTGGGACCCGCCCACCACCGACGACCGGGAGACGCTGGCCGAGCTGGACCTCGACGACCACGACGGCTCCACGGAGGTGCGGTTCCGTCAGGGACCGTTCGCCACCGAGGAACGGCAGGCGCTGCACGACGGGGGCTGGAGCCAGAGCTTCGCCAAGCTCGAGCGCCTGCTCTCCGGCTAGGCCGGCACCCGGGCCACCTCGGCCAGGATCTGATCGGCGTACCGGCGCCACAGGCGCGCCAGCCCGAGCTCCACCAGCAGCCCCGCGCCGGGCCGCGGCGCGAAGGCGTAGGTCCACTCGACCTCCGTGCGCCCGTCACCGAAGGCTCGAACCACCACGTGCCCGCGGCGTCGGAGATCGCGGTGCTCAACGGGCTGCCGAAGGTCACCGTGTAGCCGAAGTGGTGCGGCGGGTTGTAGGCGACGAGCTCCTCGGTCGCCGACGAGCCGTCGGCCAGCAGGACGGTGCGCGAGACCCCGACGTGATCCCAGTCGCCGGTCTGGTCGCGCGTGCCGGTGACGGCGGGCAACGGGCCCCAGCCCTTGAAGATCGTGGCGCAGGTCGATCGGCGCCACCCGCTCGAAGACCTGCTCCGGCGGCCCGGCAGGTTCGTCGCTGACGCGCGCCGGCACCCGCCTCACTTGGCGAAGTCCGTCGCCCGGCTCTCGCGGATGACCGTGATCTTGATCTGGCCCGGGTACTCCAGCTCGCGCTCCACGTCGCGGGCGATCTGGTGGGAGAGCAGCGCAGCGCCGTCGTCGTCGAGCTTGCCGGGCTCGACGATCACGCGGATCTCGCGGCCCGCGTGCATGGCGTAGGCCTTCTCGACGCCCTCGTGGCGCGTGGCCACGGCTTCGAGGTCGTGCAGCCGGGTCACGTACTGCTCCAGCGACTCGCCGCGCGCGCCCGGGACGCGCGCCCGACAGCGAGTCGACGATCTGCACGATCACCGCCTCCACCGTCTGGGGCTCGACCTCGTTGTGGTGGGACTCCATCGCGTGCGCCACGGCCTCGGTCTCCTCGTAGCGGCGGGCCAGCTCGCCGCCCACCAGCGCGTGCGGGCCCTCGACCTCGTGCGACACCGCCTTGCCGATGTCGTGCAGCAGCGCCGCGCGGGCGGCGGTCTTGGGGCTGGCGCCGAGCTCGGCGGCCAGCAGCGAGGCCAGCCGCGCGCACTCGACCGAGTGCGCCAGCACGTTCTGCCCGTAGCTGGTGCGGTAGTGCAGCCGCCCCAGCAGGCGGGTCAGCTCGGGATGCAGCGTGCCCACGTTGGCCTCGTACACCGCCTTCTCCCCCACCTCGACCACGTACTGGTCGATCTCCGACTGGGCCTGGCCGTAGGCCTCCTCGATGCGGGCCGGATGGATGCGGCCGTCGGACAGCAGCTTCTCCAGCGTCAGGCGCGCGATCTCACGGCGCACGCCGTCGAAGCCCGACAGCAGCACCGCTCCGGGCGTGTCGTCGATGATGAAGTCGATCCCGGTGAGGGTCTCGAGGGTCCGGATGTTGCGCCCCTCGCGGCCGATGATGCGGCCCTTCAGCTCGTCGGAGCGCAGCTCGACCACCGACACCGTGGTCTCGATCGCGTGGCCCCCGGCCACCCGCTGCATCACCGTGGACAGGATGCTGCGGGCGCGGCGCTCGGCGTCGTGCTTGGTCTCCTCCTCCACCTGGCGGATCACGCGCGCCGACTCGTGGCGCAGCTCGTCCTCCAGCTCGCGCATGAGCAGCTGCTTGGCCTGGCCCGCGCTGAGGCCGGCCACGCGCTCGAGCTCGCGCACCTGCTGGCCGCGCGCCTCCTTGAGCTTGGCCCCTCGTGGTCGACGTTGCGCTGGCGGTCGTCCAGCGACTGCTCCCGGGCGTTCTGGGCCGACTCGCGCGCCCGCAGGCGCTCCTCGAGCCGCCCCAGCTCGGCGCGCCGGGCCGTCAGCTCGTCCTCCACCGCCTCCCGGTCAGCCACGGCCACCGGCTCGACGGCGAGCCCCGCGCCGCGCCGTCGCCGTCGCCGTCGCTGCGGGGCACGGTCTCGCGCGGCGGGGCGACCGCGGCTCCCACCGGGCCTCCGGCGGCCGGCCTGCGCGCGCGGCCCATGGCGAGCACGACCCCCGCGGACACTGCCGCTGCCACCAACGCCGCCAGGACGATCTCCATCGAACCCTCTCCTCCGGTCCGGCGCACGCGCCATAGCTGTCTCGTCGTCGAGCGTCCGGCTCGGCGCCGTGGGACTTCGGCTCCTGGCTAGGGCTTGTGCGCACGCGCCAGAGCGGCGCGCGAGGGTCAGCGGTCCGTCGCTCTACTCCTTTCGGACCCGCCGGTGAAGTCGTTGAGGGTGTCTGTCAGGTCGCATAAAAGCAGCCATTTGCACGGAAATCACGGCACGGCGGCCAAGGCAGCCGCTCGTCAATCAGGGTAACCCCGCCCGGGTGGTCCCGCAAGCCGGGGCGTAGTAGGTCGCGCTCAGTGGGAGAGCAGAGTTCCGAGACAGGTTCCGGCTACCGCGAATGGCCTGAACGCGGCCAGCCGATCGTGTTCTGGGCAAGCCCGACAGCTACGAGTACGTCGAGGACAACCCAGCACGGCTGGGAATGGGAGGACAAGATGGCTGAGCTCGTGGGGTTTAAGCCGGAGCGAGCTCACGACGCCGTAGGAGGGTTGGCCGCCACGTCCTTCTGCGGCACGAAACCCGACGGCCACCCGAACCCCTGCGACTGCGACGACTGCCGGCGTCGTTACGGAATGACGTCGATACCGCCGGGGACGACCTCAACTCCACCCTTGGCCGCAGGAGCCCGGGCCGGTCGTGCTCATGTTCCCGCCGGAGGAGTATGAGGTGGTTGCGCCAGAGGACTTCGACGAGTGGGAGCGGCTGCTGACGGAGTTCACCGGGATGAAGGTCAAGGGTGGGGTCGGCAAGGCCGCTGGCCGCGCCACCAGCTTCCGACCGATCTCCCCTGCGGCCCCGGCAAGACCAATGCGTGTGACTGCGACATGCTGTAGCCGGTCTCTGGCGTAGCGCCTGATGGAAAACGGCCGCATCGGGATCGCCACTGTGGCCGATGACCTCCACGCGCTGGTCGTGCAGAAGCGGCTGGAGATGGGGGTGGCGCTGCGACATCGTCGAGGTCGACCAGCTTCCGCGATTCGACGCTGTCGTGGCGGACTACGAGCGGTCCGACGTCTACCTTCGCGATCCGGTGAACCGATGGACGTCGGACGGCTCGACGTCCTCTGGTGGCGCCGGTCCAGACTGAGCAGCAGCTGCCGTGGCCCCTGAAGGATCCCGCGCAGGTCGACCTGGTGAACAAGGACTGCAGCGCAGCTCTCGTCGGATCCCTGCTGACCCGTTTCAGGCGCGTGGGTCAACGACCCTGTCCGAGGGCTCTACGCGGAGAACAAGCTCTTCCAGCTCGCGCCGCCCGGGCGTGCGGCCTTTCCGTGCCTCGCCCGCTGGTCAGCCAGCGTCCCGAAGAGATAAGGGCCTTCTGCGACGCCAACGAGGCCACATCGTCAAGCCCGTGATGGGCACCCGGCAGGCCCCATTGCTCACGCAACGTCCGGAGCGCCATTTGAGTCAGATGAGGCGTTGAATGGCGCCGGCCATCTACCAGAATGCGTTCCCACGCCGCCACGTTCGCCCAGTGCTTCGAGACCTATGCGTGCTGATCACGTCGATGCGCCCCCCCCCCCCCCCGCGCTCGGTCTGCGGATGGGCGTCGTAGATCTCAAGTTGCCGATGACGATGAGTGCGTCTGGCTGGAGGTCAACCAGCAGGGACAGTTCCTCTTCCTCGAGGGCTCACGGGCGCCCCTCTCACCGACGCGTTCTGTCGCTTCCTGACCGAAGAGGCCTACGCCGCGTCGCGCTCACGGCAGCGCACGGCTTCGTAGGCGACGTCGGAGTCGTAACCCCGCCGAACGAGCAGCTGCCAGGCGCGATTGCGGTCGCGGTCGGCCACGGGCGGAACCGGAAACCGCTTCGCCAAGAGCCCGATCGCCGCTTCGAGCTCGTCGTGCCCCTCGCCCTCGCGCCACCGCGCGCTCCATGAGCGCGGGGCTCCACGCCCCGGCGCAGCAGGTCGCGCTCGATCCGCTCGCGCCCCCAGCTCTGGATCGTCCGCCGGTCCTCGGCGAAGCGCCGCGCGTACTGCGGCGTCGTCGACGAAGCCCGCCTCGGCCAGCTCGGCGACGGCCTCCTCGATGGCCGCCGGCTCGACCTTCTTGTTCTCGAGGTAGCGCGCGGAGCTCGTGCTCGGTGCGCTCGCGCGTGCTCACGGCCTTCCAGGCCAGAGCGACGGCACGCTCGGAGTCCGCCGACGGCGCCATCACGCGGCCTGCTCTTCGGCCTCCTCCGGGGCCTCCGGAGCGGCGGGCGCGTCCTCCTGGTCCGGCAGGCCCACCACCGGCATCGGGGGCTCGGCGCCCACCGCCTCGTAGACCTTGCGCTCGATCTCCGCCGCCACCTCGGGGTGCTCGCGCAGGTAGCCCTTGGCGTTGTTGCGGCCCTGGCCGAGGCGCTCCTCGCCGTAGGAGAAGAACGAGCCGGACTTGCGCACGATGTCGTGCTCGAGCCCGAGGTCGATCAGGCATCCCTCGGCGGAGATGCCCTCGCCGTACTCGATGTCGAACTCGGCCTGGCGGAACGGCGCCGCGACCTTGTTCTTGACCACCTTGACCCGCACCCGGTTGCCGACCGCCTCGGTGCCCTCCTTGAGGGTCTCGATGCGGCGGATGTCCAGGCGGGCCGACGAGTAGAACTTCAGCGCGCGGCCGCCGGGCTGCGTCTCCGGCGAGCCGAACATCACGCCGACCTTCTCGCGGATCTGGTTGGTGAACACGCACATCGTGTTCGCGCGGTTGAGGTTGCCGGCCAGCTTGCGCATGGCCTGGCTCATCATCCGGGCCTGGATGCCGACCGTCTGGTCGCCCATCGCGCCCTCGAGCTCGGCCTTGGGGGTGAGCGCGGCGACGGAGTCGATCGCCACCACGTCGACCGCGCCGGAGCGGATCAGCAGGTCCGCGATCTCCAGCGCCTGCTCGCCGTGGTCGGGCTGGGAGACCAGCAGCTCGTCGATGTCCACGCCGATGCGCTTCGCGTAGGCGGGGTCCATCGCGTGCTCGGCGTCGATGAAGGCGCAGATGCCGCCCATCTTCTGGGCGTTGGCCAGCACGTGGTAGAGCAGCGTGGTCTTGCCCGAGGACTCCGGGCCGAAGACCTCGACGATGCGCCCGCGCGGCAGGCCGCCGACGCCCAGCGCGAGGTCGAGCGACAGCGCACCCGTGGGCACGGCGGAGACGCGCACCTGGGCCGCGTCGTCGCCCATCTTCATGATCGAGCCGGCGCCGAACTGGCGCTCGATCTGCGTGAGCGCCCCGCTCAGCGCGGTCTCACGGGCCTTGGCGGCCTTCTCCTGTTCCTTGTCCATGCCCTCTCCTACGCGAAGTTCTGGAACCTGCACCGTAGGAGGGGCGTCGGACGGCTTCTCGCCCCCCGGAAGGGGCGTACGGCGTCCCTACGGCCGAGCGTCGCGCCTCGCTCCAGCGAGCGGTCCGGTCGCCAGCAGGGAGTAGGCGTACAGCGTCTCGCGCTCGCCCTGGCGGTAGCGCAGCTCGCGCAGCAGCCCCTCGCGCGTGTATCCCGCCTTCTCGGCCACCCGCTGGGAGGCCTCGTTGGCCGGGTTCGCGTAGAGGTCGAGGCGCTCCAAGCCCGCCTGCGACAGGGCCCAGTCCGGAGAGAAGGCGCACCGCGCGCGAGGCCAGCCCGCGACCGCGGCAGGAGGCGGCCACCCAGTAGCCCACCTCGGCCCGGCGGTCGCGCCAGTCCACGTCGGTCAGGCCCACCGCGCCCTGCAGGGTGTCGCCGATGGCCAGCGTCAGCGCCCGTCCCGCCAGCCGCTGGGGCTCGGCCTGGCTCAGGAATGCCTGCCCCTCCTCCCTGCCGTAGTCCGGCGGCACGTTGGTCCAGCGCGGGACCTCGGGGTCGGCGAGCTCGCGCACGAGCGCCTCGAGGTCGCCCGAGCGGTAGGGCCTCAGCCGCACCTCGCCCTCGGCCAGCGGCGGATCGGGGTAGTGCAGCGGGGGCACCGGCGCCCGCTAGGGGGCGGCGAACAGCTCGTCCAGGAGCTCGCGGGCCTCCGGGGGAGCGGTCGCGTCCAGCACCAGCTCGGGCCCGCCGGCGGCGAGGGAGAAGCCGAAGAAGGGGCAGCACTCGCGCTCGCGCCGCACCAGCTCGCGCAGCTCGCCCTCGGACTCCCCGCGGAAGCGCAGCCGCACGCCGCCCTCGATCGGCTCGCGGCCCACCAGCGCGCGCCGCATCAGCGCGGCGGCCTCCTCGCGGCGCACCGCCTGGCCGCCGGCGGTCAGGCTGCAGGCGATCGGCTCGCTCATGCCTCCAGCGTAAACCCACGCTGGGGCTCGTAGACCGCCCCGTCGGGCCGCAGGGTCGAGCGGTAGAGCACGACCCGGTCCGCCCGGAACGGCGCCGGCGGGTCCCCGGCCGCGACACGCCGCACGCGCTCGCCCCGCCGGACGCGCGCCAGCGTGACGTGGGGCCAGAAGGGCCGCTTCTCCGGCTCGTACAGCCCCGCGCCGGCGAGCGCGTCCGCCACCGCTGCCTGCATGCTCGGTGCACCCGCCGTCGGGGTCGTCGAGGTCGAGCGCGAACAGCCGCGGTCGCCGCGGCGGCACGGCGCGCACCTCGGCCGGCACCAGGCGCACCGGCGCCCGCCCGGCCACCGCCTCTCCGGTCAGCGCCGCCGATCCGCTCGACGTCCTCCTCCGCCTGCCAGCCCAGGAAGGCCAGCGTCACGTGCAGGGAGCGCTCGGCCGCGGGCCGCAGCCCCTCCTGCGGTGCAAGCAGCGCGGCCGTCCGGGCGCGCGTCGCCTCGGGGAGCTCCAGCGCGACGAACAGCCGCGCCTTAGAAGGCCGGGTCTTCGCCACGCAGCAGGCGCCTCAGCAGGTGCATGCCCACGGTGGTCGAGCGGTCGCGCACCTCGGCGCGGTCGCCCGGGGAGCCGGGTCTGGCGGGCCAGCATCGAGCCGTCGCCCAGACCGCGCGCACCAGCACACCGTTCCCACCGGCTTCTCCTCGCTCCCTCCGCCCGGCCCGGCGATCCCGGTGATCGACAGCGCGGTGTCGGCGCCGAAGCGCTCCAGGGCGCCGCCGGCCATCTCCGCGGCGACCTCGGGCGACACCGCCCCGTGGGCCCTGATCAGCTCCGGGTCGACGCCGAGCTGCTCGACCTTGGCCTCGTCGGCGTAGGTCACCGCTCCGCCCACCACGTACTCCGACGACCCGGCGCGCTCGGTGAGCCGGCGCCGCCATCAGGCCTCCCGTGCACGACTCCGCCAGCGCGATCCGCCGGCCCGCGAGCAGCTCGGCCACCTGGTCGTCGATCGAGCTGCCGTCGGTGGAGAACAGGAACTCCCCGTGGCGCTCGGCCACGAGGTCGGCCAGCCGCTCGTACAGGGCCGCCTGCGAGGGCTCGTAGCGCGTCACCACCTCCACCTCGCCCCGCCGCAGGCAGGTGGTGATCTCGAGCGGGGACAGGTCTCCCAGCGAGCCCTCGGCGACCCGCAGGGTCTCCGCGATCTCCGACTCGGGGATGCCGAACAGGCGCAGCATCCGCTGCTCGTAGTCGGTGCGGCCGCCGATCGGCCGCGCGGAACTCCTCGGCCTCGGTGGCCACCCGCCACATCGAGTGCAGCTCCCGCGGGGGCCCGGGCAGCACCACGACCGTCGGCCCCGCGCCGTCCAGCGGCGGCACCACGAGGCCGGGGGCGGTGCCCGCGGGAGCGATCACCCGCGCGCCCTCGGGGACCATCGCCTGCTTGCGGTTCGCCGTCCGCACGGCCTCGAAGTCGAGGTTGGGCCAGCGCTTCATGAGCGGTCGCAGGATGTCGGCGATCTGCTCCTCGAGCTCGGCGTCGAGGAACAGCGGGCGACCCGGTGAAGCCGGCGACCACCTCCGTGGTCAGGTCGTCCGCCGTGGGCCCCAGGCCGCCGCTGGTGACGATCAGGTCCACCCCCTGCGCGGCCATGAACGCGAGCTGGGCCTCCATGTCCTCGGGGCGGTCGCCGCAGATCGTGATGTGGGCCAGGTCGACGCCGAGCTCGCGGAGACGGTCGGAGAGCCAGGGCCCGTTGCGGTCCTGGACCCGCCCCGTGAGCACCTCGGTGCCGGTGACGACGATGCCCGCGCGCGCGGGCATCAGGCGCCTAGGCGCATGGGCGCTGGCCGACCTCGAGCTCCTGGACCCGCGTGGGCGTGATGTCGTAGCCGACGGGCGTCGGCAAGGGCTCGAGCGGCACCGCCTTGCCGTTGGCGGTCAGCCGCGCGGAGGTCTTGCCCAGGTTCAGCCGCACCCGCTTGGCGCGGAAGCGGCGCGAGGAGTCCAGCGTTCCCTCGAACAGGATCTCCGTCCCGGGGCCGGTGTCCACGCACACGTAGGTGGGGACCGTCGGCGCGATGTTCAGCACGGCCACGTTGCGCGCGGCGTTGCGCCGGCGGGGCTTGGGCTTGGACCGCTGGGTGCTGCCGGCCTGCGTGCCCTGCTCCGTCGTTGGAGGACCTGTCCCCGCCGCCCTCCTCCTCCCCGCCGATCAGGCCGATGATCGCCAGCGCCACGAGCACGACGACGATCGTCCCGCCGATCAGCGCCAGCGGGCTCGGCCCGCCGCGGCCCGTGCGCGGGGGCGGCGGCGGCCGGCGCTCGCGCCGCTCCCTGCGCTCGCGGCGGTTGTCCCCGCGCCGCGGGCGCGGGCATGGGCTGAGGGTCCGGCCTCCTCGCGGTCCTCCGTGCTGTTGCGGAACTCCTCGACCAGCGGATGCGGGTCCAGCCCCAGCAGCTCGGCGTAGGTGCGGATGAAGGAGCGGACCGTCGTGGGTCCGGGGAGCACGCCGAACTCCTCGTTCTCGAGGGCGCGGAGGTACTTGGCGCGGATCTTCGTACGCGCCTCGACGTCGGCGATGTCCAGCTCGTGACGCATGCGCGCCTGGCGCAGCGTCTCCCCTATGGGTGGCACGGCGCCTATTCTGGCGAAAGCGCGTCTATTCGTCGGAGCTGCGGCCACCAGCGGGTCTGCCAGCTGCTCGAGCACCCGCGGCAGGTCGGCCTCCGTGACCAGCACCTGGCGCGCCTTCGAGCCCTCGTAGCCGGAGATCACGCCCCGGCGCTCCATCATGTCGATCAGCCTCCCGGCGCGGGTGTAGCCCACCCGCAGGCGCCGCTGGAGCATCGAGGTGGAGGCGGTGCCCATCTGGACCACCGTGGAGATCGCCTCCGCCAGCAGGTCGTCCTGATCGGCGCTGAACTCCTCGTCGGAGTCGGGCTCGTCGTCGCCCTCGACGGCCTCCAGCAGCTCCTCCTGGAGCTCGGGCTCGCCCTGCTTGCGCCAGTGGTCGGTGAGCTTGAGGATCTGGTCCTCGTCGATGAAGGCGCCCTGGATGCGCGCCGAGCGCGACTCGCCCGCAGGCCGGAAGAGCATGTCGCCCTGGCCCAGGAGGGACTCCGCGCCGTTCTGGTCCAAGATCACCCGCGAGTCGGTCTGTGAGGCCACGGCAAAGGCGATGCGGGCCGGCACGTTGGCCTTGATCATGCCCGTGATCACGTCCGCGCTCGGGCGCTGGGTGGCCAGCAGCAGGTGGATGCCGACGGCGCGCGACTTCTGGGCCAGGCGGATGATCGAGTCCTCGACCTCGCCCGGGGCGATCATCATCAGGTCCGCGAGCTCGTCGATGACGCAGAGGATGTAGGGCAGCGGCGGCTCACCGCGCCCGCGCGCGGGCGCGGTTGAGCTCCTCCAGGTTGCGCGTGCGCGCCGCGCTCATCACGTCGTAGCGCTCCTCCATCTCCTTGATCAGGTTGGCCAGCGCGTTGGCGGCCAGGCGCGGGCTGGTGATCACCGGCGTGAGCAGGTGCGGGATGTGCTCGTAGTGGTTGAGCTCGACCCGCTTGGGGTCCACCAGGACGAGCCGCACCTCGTTCGGCGTGGCGCGCAGCAGGATCGAGGAGAGCATCGCGTTCACGCAGCCGGACTTGCCCGACCCCGTGGTGCCGGCCACCAGCACGTGCGGCTGCTTGGCCAGGTCGGTCCCGATCGCCTTGCCCGCGATGTCCTTGCCGAGCCAGACGGTGAGCGGCGACCACTTGTCCGGGGCCTCCTGGAAGACGTCGCCCAGGTGGACCATCTTGCGCACGCGGTTGGGGACCTCGACGCCGACGGCCTGCTTGCCGGGTATCGGCGCGAGGATGCGCACGTGCTCGGCGGCCATCGCGTAGGCGAGGTCGTCCTTGAGGTTGGCGACCTTGGACATCTTGATGCCCGGGGCCAGGCGCAGCTCGTAGCGCGTGACGTGCGGGCCGCTGACCGTGCCGGTCACCTGGGCGTCGACGCTGAAGTGGGCCAGCGCCTCGACCACCTGGCGCCCGCCGCGCTCGATGCCCTTCACGTCGGTCTTCTGACCGCCGTTGGAGCGGGTCAGGAACTTGTCGCGCGGGAGCCGGTAGTCGAGGTCGTCGGACTCGGTGACCGGGGAGCGCCGGTTGCCCATCGGCGTGAGCTCCTCCTGACCGGGCTCGCCTTCGTCCTCCTCGTCGAGCCCCGGGGTCGGGTCGGGCTCAGGCTCGGGCTCGATCAGCTCGGGCTCCTCGTCCGCCTCGAGCTCGAAGCCCTCCTCGTCTTCCTCCTCGGCCGGCACCTCGACGTGGGTGGCACGCACCACCGGCTCCACCTCGGGCGGCAGTGGCTGGGTGCGCTCGGTGCGCATGACCGAGGCGAACTCGCCGGTCGACTTGCGCACGCGCCGCGTGGTGGAGGCCACGCTCTCGCGTGTTCCCTTGACGATGCCCGCCACCGAGGCGCCGGTCAGCAGCAGCAGCCCGCCCAGCAGCAGGAAGACGAACAGGATGTGGGCCCCGACCTCCTGGAACAGCGTCCTGATGCCGTAGAACAGCGCCTCGCCGACCAGGCCGCCGTGGGAGCGCAGGTACTCGGGGTCGAACGTGCCGTTGCGGGGGGTGTCGCCGGGCCCGAGCCCCAGCGAGCCGGCCGCGAGGCCCAGGCACAGGGCCGCACCCAGGCATAGGGCGCCGGTGCGGAACGGGTTGACGGCGGGCAGCATCGGGCGCAGCACCAGCACCGCTCCGGTACCGAACAGCGCCACGGGGACGAGATAGCCGGCGCCGCCGAACAGGAGCAGGAAGCCGTCGGCCATCGCCTCACCCACCTGCCCGCCGGCCCAGCCGAGATAGAAGACGCACGCGAAGAAGGCCGCGAAGGCCACCAGGCCGAGGCCGATCAGGTCCAGCTGGTGCTGCTGGAGCCGTGGCAGCGAGGGCCGCGGCAGGGACGGTCCCGACCTGCGCGAGGCCCTCCTGCGGCGCTTGCCCTTGGTGCGCTTGCGGCTTGCCACGGCTTCGGAGCGTCTTTCGACGCCGGTTCGCCCGCCCCTGCGCCCTACCATGCGGCCAATGAGCGATGAGCCTCGAGTCCTGGTGGTGGAGGACGACCGCGACATCGCCGGCGTGCTGCGCCGCTCGCTGGGAATGGAGGGCTACGAGGTGCGCATCGCAGCCGACGGCGAGAAGGCACTGGAGGAGGCCGCCGTGTTCGAGCCCGATGCCGTGGTGCTCGATCTCGGCCTGCCCGGGATCGACGGCGTCGAGGTCTCGCGCCGCCTGCGCGAGGGCGGCGACGTCCCGATCCTGATCCTCACCGCGCGCGAGTCGCTCGACTCCCGCGTGGAGGGGCTGGACTCCGGCGCCGACGACTACCTGGTCAAGCCGTTCGAGCGCGAGGAGCTGCTGGCACGGCTGCGCGCCCTGCTGCGCCGCCGGCCGCCGCGCGGCAGCGCGTTCCTGACCAGCGGGGACATCCGGCTCAACCCGGCCACCCGCGAGGTCTACCGCGGCGACCGGGCGCTGGACCTCACCAGCCGCGAGTTCGAGCTGCTCGAGCACATGGTGCGCAACGAGCGCCTGGTGGTCTCGCGGCAGAACCTGCTCGACGAGGTGTGGGACTACCACCCCTACGCGGAGACCAACACCGTGGACGTGTTCGTGTCCAACCTGCGCCGCAAGCTCGAGGAGGGCGGCGAGCCGCGGGTGCTGCACACGGTGCGCGGCGCGGGCTACGTGCTGAGACCGGCGTGAACCTGCTGTCCGAGGCACGGCTGCGCCTGCCGGTGCGGCTGAAGCTGGCGGTGGTCTCCGCCGGCCTGACCTTCGTGATCCTGCTGCTGTTCGCCGTGGTGGTCGGCACCTTCACGATCCGGCGGCTGAACTCGAGCTTCGACTCCGAGCTGCGCTCGGCGACGGCGAGCCTGGCCGACCGGATCAGGCTGCGCCCCGAGCCGACGGTGCCCGAGGACCTGCTCAGCGCGGCCTCGGCCGGCGGCTCGGAGATCCGCGTGCTGGACCGCTCGGGCCGGGTGATCGGCTCGGCGCCGCTGAACGGCGAGGACCTCGGGCCGCCCAGCGACGAGCTGCGGGACGTGGGCGGCTTCCGCGTGGCTTCGCGGCCACTGCTGGTGGGCAACGTCGGGGGCGGCAGCTTCCAGCGTCCGCTGCAGGGCCGGTTCGCCGAGCCCGTGGGCTACGTGCAGTACGCGCGTCCGCGCGGGGGCCTCAGCTCCACCGTGGCCCGCGTGAAGGCGTTCCTCGGCTTCGGCGTGCTGGGCGGCACCGCGCTCGCCTTCCTGGCCGGCCTGGCGGTGGCGCGGCGCGCGATGCAACCGGTGACCCGGCTCACCGGAGCCGCGCGCGAGGTGGCCCGGACCCGCGACCCCTCCACCACCCTGCCCAAGCCCGAGGCCAACGACGAGGTGGCCGACCTGGCGCACACGCTCGAGGACATGCTCGGCGAGCTGGGCGCCGCGCGCGCGGAGACCGAGGCCGCGCTGGCGCGCCAGCGCGAGTTCGTGGCCGACGCCTCGCACGAGCTGCGCACGCCGCTGACCAGCATCCTCGCGAACCTCGAGCTGCTGGAGACCGAGCTGAAGGGCGAGCAGGCCGAGATCGCCGGCTCCGCCCTGCGCTCCTCGCGCCGGATGCGGCGCCTGGTGGCCGACCTCCTGCTGCTGGCCCGCGCCGACGCCGGGCGGCAGGCCCCGCGCAAGCCGGTGGACCTGGCCGTGGTGGCCCGCGAGGCGGTGGCCGAGGCCGCGCCGCTCGCCGTCGAGCACCAGCTGGCGCTCGACGCGCCCGGCCGGCTGTGGGTCGACGGCGTCCCCGACGACCTGCACCGGGCCGCGCTCAACCTGATCGAGAACGCCCTGGCCCACACGCCGTCGGGCACGCCGGTCACCGTGTCCGCGCGCGGCGCGGACGGCTTTGCCTGCCTGGAGGTCTCCGACCGCGGCCCGGGCGTGCCCGAGGAGCTGCGCAACCGGGTGTTCGAGCGCTTCTCGCGCGGCGGCGGCGACACCGGGCGTGTCACGGGCAGCGGCCTCGGCCTGGCGATCGTGCGCGCGGTGGCCGAGGCGCATGGCGGCTCGGTCCGGCTGGACGACGCCCGGGGCGGCGGCGCCCGGTTCGTCGTGCGCCTGCCGCTCGCTCAGGCGCCCACCGCGGCGCCGGCGGAAGCCGCGCAAGGGTGAACCCGGCCGAGATCGACGACCACGTCCCGTGGGCGATCAGCTGGACGGCGAAGGAGCCGATGGAGCGCTCCTCGCACGCACTGGCCCACGAAGGCCGCGTCTGGCTGATCGACCCTTGCGCCGACGAGGCGGCCCTGCGGGCGGCGGTCGCGCTGGGTGAGATCGCGGCGGTGGTGCAGCTGCTCGATCGCCACCCGCGCGACTGCGAGGAAATTGCCGCCCGCTTCTCGGTCCCCCACCTGCGCCTTCCCGACCACGGGCTGCCGGACAGCCCGTTCGAGGTCCACCGCATGGTGTGGAAGCCGCGCTGGCGGGAGCTGTGCCTGTGGTGGGAGGACCGCCGGGCATTGGTGGTCGCCGAGTCGGTGGGCACCAACGGCTACATGGCGGTGGGCGACGAGCCCGTGGGCGTGCATCCGATGCTCAGGCTCACGCCGCCGGGCACGCTGCGCCGGTTCTCGCCCGACGCCTTGTTCGTGGGCCACGGCCGGACCATCCACTCCGACGCCACCCCCGCGCTCGAGGAGGCGCTGGCTCGCTCGCGCAAGGACATCCCGCGCGTGCTCCCCGCGTTCCTCAGGTCGTACCGCTAGACCTCGACCACGACGGGCAAGACCATCGGCCGGCGCTTCAGGCGGTCGTAGACGAACTCCGCCAGGTCGTCGTGCAGGTGGCCCTGGAGCAGGTCGATCTCCCGGATCTCTTCCTCGGCCGAGCGGGCCAGTGACTCGTCGACCGCGTCGCGCAGCTGGTCGATCATCTCGTCGCCGTCCTCGATGAAGGGCACCCCGCGGAAGATGATCTCCGGCGGGGCGACCGAGCGCCCGTCCTGCTCGGAGATCGTGGCCACCACGATGAAGATGCCGTCGGCCGACAGCATGCGCCGGTCGCGCAGGGCGATGTCCTCCGGATCGCCCACGTCCACGCCGTCCACGAACACCAGCCCGGCCTGCTCGCGCGACCCGAACCCGGCGCCGTCCGCCGTGAGCTCCAGCGGCAACCCGTTCTCGCCGCGGAAGACGTTCTTGGGCGGGACTCCCACGGCGGTGGCCAGCTCGGAGTGCAGGCGCAGCCGCTTGTAGTCGCCGTGCATCGGCAGCACGTAGCGCGGCTTGGTCAGGTTGACCATCAGCTTCAGCTCCTCGGCGTAGCCGTGACCCGAGGCGTGGATGGGCGCGTCGCGCGTGGTGACCACGTCGGCGCCCAGATGGAAGATCCGGTCCACGGTCTCGTTGACCGCCCGCTCGTTGCCCGGGATCGGGGTGGCGGAGAAGATCACCGTGTCGCCGTCGTGCAGCGAGACGTTGGGGTGGTCGCCGTGCGCCATCCGCCGTAGCGCCGACAGCGGCTCGCCCTGGGAGCCGGTGGAGATCACCACCACCTTCTCGTCGGGGAAGTCCTCGATCTCCTTGGGGCCGACGATCATGCCCTCGGGGATCTGGATGTGTCCGAGGTTGCGGCCGATGTTCACGTTCTTGCGCATCGAGCGGCCGACCAGCGCCACCTTGCGGCCCAGCGCCGACGCGGCGTCGACCACCTGCTGCACGCGATGGATGTTCGAGGCGAAGGAGGTGACCACGATGCGGCCCTCGCAGCGGCTGAAGGCCTCCTCCAGCCGCGGGCCCACGCTGGACTCCGAGGGCGACATCCCCGGGCGGTCGGCGTTGGTCGAGTCGCCGCACAGCAGCAGCAGGCCCTCGCGGCCCAGCTCGGCCAGGCGCGACACGTCGGCGGTCACGCCGTCGACCGGGGTCTGGTCGAACTTGTAGTCGCCCGAGACGAGCGTGGTCCCCAGCTCGCACTTCAGGGCGACGGCGAAGGCGTCGGGGATCGAGTGCGCCATCTTCACCAGCTCGACCCCGAAGGGGCCGGCGTCGAGCTCCTCGCCTGCGCTGACGTCGGTCACGTCCACGTCGCGGAGGTGGTGCTCGTCGAGCTTGGAGCGCACCATCGCCGCGGTGAGCGGGCCGCCGTAGATCGGCGGCGTGCGGTCGAGCTGGCGCAGGACGAATGGCAGCGCCCCCACGTGGTCCTCGTGCCCGTGGGTCAGGACGATGGCCTCGATGTCGTCCGCCCGCTCGCGCAGGTAGGTGAAGTCGGGCAGGACGAGGTCGACCCCGAGCTGGTCGGGCGTGGGGAACATCAGCCCGGTGTCGACGACGACGATCCGCCCGTCGTACTCGACGACCGTCATGTTCTTGCCTATCTCGCCGAGGCCCCCGAGCGGGAGCACTCGCAGGGTGGAGCTCAAACCGCGCTCAGCAGGCCTTGTCGCTCGAGCGCGTCGCGCAGGGTCGCGGCCTCGTCCTCGCTGACCTCCACGTAGGGCAGGCGGGGCACGCCCACGTCACGACCCAGCAGCCCGAGCGCGCCCTTCACCGAGCAGGCGGCCGGCGCCACGGTCAGCGCCTGATAGAGCGGCTTCAGCGACTCGTGGATCTCGCGCCGGCTGTCGGGCTCGTCGATCATCCGCCGCATCTCGCGCCCGGCGAGGTGGGACGCCACCAGGATCCCGCCGGGACCGCCCATGTCGAGCACGTCGGGGAGCATGTCGTCGTTGCCGGCCAGGGTGGCCAGTCCCTCGATCGGCTCGAGCTCCTCGTAGCGGGCCTGCTTGACCGCCACGACGTTCTCGATCTCGGCCAGCTCGCGCAGCAGGTCGTTCGGCATGTCGAGCGCGCAGCGCTGCGGGATGTTGTAGAGCACCACCGGCAGCTCGGTGGCGGCCGCGACCGCCTGGAAGTGGGCGACCAGGCCACGGCGGTTGGGGCGGTTGTAGTACGGGGTCACCACCAGGACCGCGTCCACGCCGAGCCCGCTCGCCCGCTCGGTCAGCTCGGCGCTGTGCCTGGTGTCGTTGGAGCCGGTCCCGGCGATCACGGGGGCGTCCCCGGACTCGGCCACCGCGAGCTCCCACAGGCGGCACTTCTCGTCGTCGCTCATCGTCGAGCCCTCGCCGGTGGTGCCGGCCACCACGAGGCCATCCGAGCCGCCCTCGTGGAGCAGGTGGCGGGCGAGGGACACGAAGGCCTCCTCGTCGATCGCGCCGTCCGCCCCGAACGGGGTGACCATCGCGGTGAGGATCCCGCCTATCGCCACGGGGCGATTATGTCACCGGGGTACGCGGGCTACAGCCCCGCCCCGTCGCTCATTCGATCGGGCGGAAGGGGTCCGGCGTCGAGTTGTTCTCGCCCTGCACCGACGGCGCCTGCTCCTCGGCCTCCGGCTCGGTGGGCTGGGGAGGCGGCTCGGCGCCGGTGGCGACTTCGCCGGGCGGAGCCACGGGGGCCGCGGGCGGCGCCGGCTGGGCCGGGGCCGACTCGGTGCCGGGCATGGGCGGAGCCGACGGCGGTGGCGGGGACGCAGCGGGCTGCTGGCCCTCCTGGGGGACCTGGCGGCCGTGGTCGTCGTACTGAACCGCTCCCCCGGTGCCGCCGCCGGCCTGCTGGCGCTGGTTGTCGTTGAAGCTCTGCTGCGCCTCGTCGATCTTCTGCTGCGCCTGGTCGGCGAGCTTCTTGGCCTTGTCCATGAACCCCATCTGGCTCTCACTTTCCTCTGGAAGCTCGCACCATAGCTGAGCGAATTTGGCGCGTAGAATGATGCGTCGGTCCGATGGCCACGGAGCGCGATTACAGCCACCGCAGCACCGTCCAGAAGCTGGGCATGGCCCCTGATCAGCGGGTCGAGGTCGCCGGTGACGTGGGCCCCGGCCTGCGCCGCGACGTCAAGGAGGCGATCGGCCGCGGCCTGGTCCGCTCCGGCGAGCTGGACGCCGCGATCGTGCTGGTCCAGACGCTGGAGGAGGCCGAGGCGGCCTTCGCCGCGTACCGCCCCCGCCTGCGCGACACCGGCTGCATGTGGCTGATCACCCGCAAGCGCGGTCTCGGGGGCTACGTCAACCAGATGACCCTGGTCCCCCACGGCAAGCGCCACGGGCTGATCGACAACAAGACCTGCTCGATCGACGACGAGCGGTCCGGCATCCGGTTCGTGGTGCCCCGCGCGCTGCGCAAGCCCGCGCGCGAAGCGGCTGCGTAACTGCCGAGCGGCGGCGCGGTCTAGAGCAGGTTTTCCAGCCCGATCACGAGCGGGCGGTCGAGCTCGCCCACCCGCCTGACCGCGAGCAGTACCCCAGGCATGAACGACTCCCGAGAGATGGTGTCGTGGCGGATGGACAGGGTCTGGCCCTCTCCTCCGAAGACGACCTCCTGATGGGCGACGAGGCCCGGCAGGCGGATCGAGTGGATCGGCTCGTGCACCTCGCCCCCGGCCTCGCGGATCAGCTCGGCCGTTCGGATGGCGGTGCCCGACGGTGCGTCGAGCTTCGCCGGGTGGTGCAGCTCGACGATCTCGCACTCGGGCATGTGGGGCGCGGCGAGCTTGGCCGCCTCCATCATCAGCACCGCGCCGATGGCGAAGTTGGGCGCGTAGAAGAGGTTGGCCGCCTGTCCTTGCGAAGCGAGGGAGCCCACCCCCTCGAGCTCGGCGAGGTCGGCGCCGGTGGTCCCCACCACGCAGTGCACGCCGGCCTCCAGGCACTCGCGCGCATTGGCCAGGGCGCTGTCGGGGGTGGTGAAGTCGACCACCACGTCGGCGTCGCCGAGGACCTCGCTCAGGGAAGTTCCCAGAGAAGGATCCGCGCGACCGGTCAGCTGCATGTCGTCGGCGCCCTCGACGGCGGCGCAGACGGTCTGCCCCATGCGCCCGGCGGCGCCGGAGACAGCCACGGAGATCACGCCGCGGCCAGCTCCGCTCCGGCGAGCGCGTCGCGGAAGACCGACTCGTCCGGCCCCACCCCGGCGGCCGACATGAGCTCGGGCCCGTAGGTGGTGCGGGCGAGCTCTGCCACGTCCTCCGCGGTGACCGCGTCGATCTTGGCCAGCAGCCCGTCAAGGCTGAGGATCGGCACGTCCATCAGCACCGAGCTCCCGAGCCGGTTCATCCGAGCCAGCGTGGACTCCATCGAGAGCACCGTGCGGCCCTTCACGTTCTCCTTGGCCCGGTCGAGCTCGTCCGCCGGGATCCGCTCGTCGCGCAGCAGGCGCAGCTGGTCGCCGATGATCGCCACCGCCTCGCCGACGTTGTCGCGGCGGGTGCCGACGTAGACGCCGACCTGGCCGATGTCCACGAAGCTGCTGGCGTACGAGTAGACGGCGTAGGCCAGGCCGCGCTTCTCGCGCACCTCCTGGAACAGCCGGGACGAGCTCGAGCCGCCCAGAAGCGTGTCCAGCACGCGCAGGGCGAATCGGCGGTCGTCGCCGCGCGCCAGGCCCGGGCCCCCCAGGGCCAAGTGGTACTGCTCGGTGTCCTTGGTGTGGAAGCGCACCGACGGCCCGTCGAAGCTGACCGGGTCCGCGCCGTTGCCGGCGTTGCCGTCGTGCCCGCCGAGCAGGCGCTCGGCCTGGGCCACGATCTGATCGTGTTCCAGGTTGCCGGCAGCGGCCAGCACGAGGTTCGAGCCTACGTAGCGCGAGCTGTGGTAGGCGGCGATGTCGGGGACCGGCACCGAGCCGACCACGTCGGCCGAGCCGATGATCGGCCGCCCCAGCGGGTGGTCGCCGAAGACCGCGCCGGCCAGCACGTCGTGCACCTTGTCCGAGGGCTCGTCCTCGTACATCGCGATCTCCTCGATCACCACCTGGCGCTCGGAGTCCACGTCGCGGTAGGCGGGCGCCAGCATCATGTCCGAGATCACCTCGAGGGCACGCTCGGCGTGGCGGTCCAGGCAGCGGGCGTAGACCGAGGTCGTCTCCTTGCTGGTGCCGGCATTTACCTCGGCGCCCATCGCGTCGAAGATCTGGTCGATCTCCTCCGAGGAGAAGCGCTCGGTCCCCTTGAACAGCAGGTGCTCGAGGAAATGCGAGATCCCCGCCTGCTCGATGACCTCGTCCCGGGAGCCGGTGCGCACCCACAGCCCGAGCGCCACCGAGCGCACGCCGGGCATGCGCTCGGTGACCACGCGAAGCCCGGAGTCGAGCTCCGCTGTCTCGTGGGTCTGGGGGGCGTCAGCCAAGTCGGCGACCGCTAGTCGCGGTCGGGGTCCCGGCGGGCGTCGCGCCCGCGGCCACCGCCGTCGCGGCCCCGGCCGCCGCGGCCGTTGCCGCCGCGGTCACGTCCGCGGCCGCCTCCGCCTCCGCCGCGCGGGCCCTTGTCGCCCGTGCCCACCGAGGCCAGTTCCTCGGCCGACTTGCCGGCCACGTCGGGGTCCTCGGCGAGGCGCAGCCCGATGCGCCCGCGCTCCTTGTCGACCTCGACGACCTTCACTTCGATCTCGTCACCGCGGTTGAGCACGTCCTCGACCGTGTCCACCCGCGAGCCGGGCGAGACGTTCGAGATGTGCAGCAGGCCGTCGGTGCCCTTGGCCAGCTCGACGAACGCGCCGAAGGTCGTGGTCTTCACGACCTTGCCGCTGAACTCGTCGCCGACCTCCACCTCCTTGGTCATCTGGCGGATACGGTCCACCAGGGCGTCGCCCTGCTCGCCGCTGGCGGCGAACACGCGGACGATGCCGTCGTCGTCGACGTCGATCGTGGCCTCGAACTCCTCGGACAGGGCGCGGATGGTCTCGCCGCCCTTGCCGATGATCATGCCGATCTTCTCGGTGTCGATCTGGATCTGGCCGATGCTCGGCGCGTGGCGCGAGAGCTCGGGCCGCGGGCCCTCGATCGCGTCGGCCATCTCACCGAGGATGTGGGTGCGCCCCTCCTTGGCCTGCGAGAGCGCGTCGCGCAGGATGTCGAAGGTCACGCCCGTGATCTTGATGTCCATCTGCAGGGCGGTGATGCCCTTCTCGGTGCCCGCGACCTTGAAGTCCATGTCGCCCAGGTGGTCCTCCACGCCGGCGATGTCGGACAGGACGATGTAGTCGTCGCCCTCCTTGATCAGGCCCATGGCGATACCGGCCACCGGCGCCTTGATCTGCACGCCGGCGTCCATCAGCGCGAGGCTGGAGCCGCACACCGAGGCCATCGAGCTCGAGCCGTTGGACTCGAGGATGTCGGAGACGACGCGGACGGAGTACGGGAACTCCTCCGGATCGGGCACCACGGGCACCAGGGCGCGCTCGGCGAGCGCTCCGTGGCCGATGTCGCGGCGCTTGGGGCCGCGCATGAAGCCCGCCTCCCCGACCGAGAAGGGCGGGAAGTTGTAGTGGTGCCAGTAGCGCTTGGCCGTCTCCAGGCCGAGCGTGTCGAGACGCATCTCGTCGCGGGTGGTGCCCAGCGCGGCGACCGACAAGGCCTGCGTCTGGCCACGGGTGAACACGGCCGAGCCGTGGGTGCGCGGGGCGACGCCGACCTCGATCCAGATCTCGCGGATCTCGTCGGCGCTGCGGCCGTCGGGGCGCTTCTTGTCGACGGCGATGCGCTGGCGGATCGTGTCCTTCTCGAGCTTGTCGAACGCGAGCTGGACCGCCTTGCGGCGCTCTGCGTCGTCCTCGTCGGGCGCCAGCGCGGCGAGGATCTCCTCCTCCACGCGCTTGGTCGCATCCTGGCGCTCGAGCTTGTCCTCCACCTGGGTGGCCTCGCTCAAAGCGTCGCCGAAGCGCTCCTTGGTCTCGGAGAGGATCGACTCGTCGACCTGTGGGGCCGCGATGTCGACCTTTTGCTTGCCGGCCTTCTCGCGCAGCTCGTTCTGCGCCTGGCAGAGCTTCTTGATCTCACCGTGGGCGATGTCCAGCGCGTCGAGGATCTCCGCCTCGGAGACCTCGTTGGCGCCCGCCTCGACCATCAGGATGGCCTCCTCGGTGCCCGCGACCACCAGGTCGAGCGAGCCCTCCTGAAGGGTCTCCTCCTCGGGGTTGACCAGGATGTCGCCGTCCTCGCTGAGGCCGATGCGCACGGCGCCGACCGGCACGGGGAACGGGATGTCGGAGACCGCCAGCGCGGCGGAGGCCGCGTTCATGGCGAGGATGTCGTAGGGGTGCTCGTGGTCGATCGACATGGGGATCGCCACCAGCTGGGTCTCGCGGTGCCAGCCCTTGGGGAAGAGCGGGCGAAGCGGACGGTCGATCATGCGCGCGGTGAGCGTGGCCTTCTCTCCGGCCCTGCCCTCGCGACGGAAGAACGAGCCGGGGATCTTGCCCGCGGCGTACATGCGCTCCTCGACGTCGACGGTGAGCGGGAGGAAATCCACGTCGCGCTCGTTGCCGGCGGTGGCGGTGCCGAGCACCATGGTGTCGCCGGCCTGGATGACGACGGATCCGCTGGCCTGCTTGGCGAGCTTGCCGGTCTCGAGAGTGATCTCGCTACCGCCGATCTCGACAGAGACGCGGGTTGCTTCAGGCTTCATGTGCTTCCTTTCGGCCGCCTCCGGTTGGCGGCTACTTGTCTAAGACTCTCCGGTAGGGGGTCGGATCGAGCGTAGCAACGCCTCAAGTGGCGGCGGCCGGCCCCCGGTGCGCACGCACGGTGAGCAGCACGCTGATGATGAGGATCAAGATCCCGGCGACCAGGAAGGCGAAGAACCCGATCGGCGTCACCGCTAGCACTCCCAGCACGATCGCGATCCAGCCGATCCACGCCGGCATTGCGCCGTGGCGCACCACGGAGATCCCTGTCGCGAGAAGGAAGATCTGCAGGCCCAGGATGAAGACCAGGAAGTCGGAGCTGTAGAGCGCGCTCAGCGCCTGCACCCCGACCGGCTGGAGCTTGTTGGCCGTGTCGGCGAGCGCGAAGCTGATCGTGGAGTCGAGCGCGATGCCCCCGGCGAAGATGATCGCGCCGCCGAATGCCACCGCCGACAGGATGCCTCCGGGCCCTTCTGCGTCGCGCAGCACCCGTCGCACCACCCCGGCGAAGAACACGAAGAAGCTCGCCGCGAGGGTGGCGAGGATGGCTGCCACGACGACCGAGTCCTCGTTGTCCACGTAGAACCGGACGATCTCCCGCACCGGGTCGTCGGTGTCAGGGGTCTCTCCGGTGACCGCGAACGAGGCGATCGCCAGTACGAAGAAGGCCGCCCCGGTCAGGGGCGCCCACCTGCTCATGCCTGTGCTCATGTCTCTCCCGCGCTAGACAGTGGCTTCGGGCGAGTATCTACCCGGAGCGGGCGCGCGCAAGAGCCCGCGGGGCCCTCGACGAAGAACGCGGGCGTGCTGGTCACCCCCGCCCGGATCCCGGAGCGGAAGTCGCGCTCCACCCGCTCGGCGATTGCCTCCGAGCGGCGGTCGCCTCGAAGCGGTCGAGGTCCAGGCCCAGGCGCTCGGCCCGCTCCCACAGGTGCGGGTCGTCGAGGTGGGCCTGATCCTCCAGCAGAGGTCGTGCATCTCCCAGAAGCGCCCCTGCAGGCGGCGGCCTCGGCCGCGTGGGCCAGCACGCGGGCCCGGGGTGCTTGGACTTGACCGGGAAGTGGCGGAACACCCGCGTCACCGGCCGCTCGCGTAGCCCGAGGTGGGCGAGCGCGCAGTGGTGGCACTCGAAGTCGGCGTACTCCACCACCAGCGGGCCGTCGCCGCGCCGGTGGTCGTCCGGGCCCGGCTCAGGCGGGCCGGCGCTGGTCCAGGGCTGGTCGGCCACATCCGCACCCTACGGCCGCGGTGGGGCGCCCCCGCTGCGGACCGCTGGCGGTAATCGGCAACCCGCGTGCACCGGCTCAACCGCTTGCACAGGGTGCAACCGGTTGCCTGAATCCGCCTACGGCCTCGCCGAAGGGACGCCCGATGCGCCCGATGCGCCCGACTCGCCCGGCGAGGGCGCCGAGACCGCCTCCAGGGCGTCGAAGATGAGGTTGGCGCCGGGAATCTCCAGCGGTGAGGGCGAGCGATAGGACCATTCGACGGTGCCGTCGGGGCCGACCATCACCAGCGCCCGGGCGCTTACGCCGTAGTCGTCGACCCAGACACCGTACGCCTTGGCCACCTCGCCCTTGGGGTGGAAGTCGGCCAGCAGCGGGATCGAGACGCCGAGGTGTTCCCGGAAGGCCTTGTGGTCCAGGCGGAGTCGACCGAGACGCCCAGCAGCTTGGCCCCCGCGTCCTCAGCTCGCCCACCACCTCCTGGTAGACGTTCAGCTGGTCGGTGCAGACCGGCGAGAAGTCGGACGGGTAGAAGACCAGCACCACTCGCCGGCCCCTGAGGCCGGCCAGCGACACCTCGTTCCCGTCCTGGTCGGGAAGGGTGAAGTCAGGCGCCTGGCGCCCGCCTCGATCATGGCTAGCGCCTGAGACCGAGCTCGGCGATGAGGGCGCGGTAGCGGTCGATATCCGTCCGCGACAGGTACTTCAGGAGGCGGCGGCGCTTGCCCACCAGCATCAACAGGCCGCGGCGCGAGTGGTGGTCGCGCTTGTGCTCGCGCAGGTGCTCGGTGAGCTCGTTGATCCGCGCCGTGAGCAAGGCGACCTGGACCTCGGTGGAGCCGGTGTCCTGGGGGTCGCGCCCGTGCTGGCGACGATCTCCTGCTTGGCCTCGACGGTCAGGGTCATCGGCGGGAGACGGTAGCAGCGGCCCGACATATCTCCCGGGCCTGCTCGACGTCCTTCCACATCTGCTCGACCAGCGCCTGGGGCGACTCGAAACGCCGCTCTCCGCGCATCCGCTCCACGAACGCAACCCGCATCGTCTCCCCGTACAGATCGCCCTCGAAGTCGATCAGATGGCTCTCCACCAGCAGGCCGCGGCCGGCCTCGAAGGTGGGCCTGACGCCCACGTTCACCGCGGCCGGATGGCCGTGCGCCCACGCGGCGTAGACCCCGTGCCCGGGGGCCACCAGGCGGTCGTCGGGGACGATGTTGGCGGTGGGCACGCCCAGCTCGCGCCCGCGCCGGTCGCCGGGGACCACCTCGCCCTCCATCAGGAACGGCCCGCCCAGGAATCGCGCGGCCTGGTCAACCTCGCCGGCGGCCACCAGCCCGCGGATCTGGGTCGAGGACACGCTCTCGCCCTCCACCTCCACCATCGGGACGACATGGGTCTCGAACTCGTCGTGGGAGGCCAGGAACTCGGGCGTGCCCTTTGCCTTCTGGCCGAAGCGGAAGCTCTCCCCCACCG
>CAWJPU010000001.1:0-393733 GCA_963844805.1 uncultured Thermoleophilaceae bacterium | reverse complement strand
CGTGTCCTGGCTTGCGCAGTCGGTTGCATCCTGGTCGCACCACGGCGCAGATCGCCCCGCGCGGGCGCTTGCGCAGCAGCGAACCGGCGAAAGCGCGTCCCCCACCCGGTGGAGCGGGATACTGGGCGGGCGATGTCGGAGCAGAACGTGGAGGTTGTGCGCCGTCTCTACGACGACTTCCTCGGCCATGGGGTGCTGCCCTTCGACCTGACACACCCGGAGGTCCGCATCGACAACATTCCTCAGTCGCCCATCCCCGGTCCGTACTTCGGACACGAAGGCGCGCGCCGATGGTGGGCCGACCTCGAGGAGGCCGCGCCCGGGCTTCGCTTGGACGTGGAGCACATCATCGACGTGGGAGATGACCGTGTGATCGGAGTTCTGCGGCTCCGCCTCGCACGGCCTGGGCTGGTGGATCAAATGCCGACCTGGGCGGGTGTCCACTGGATCAGGGATGGACTCCTCGTCCGCGTCGCCGGCTACCTGACGATGGAAGAAGCCCTCGAAGCCGTCGGGCTGTCGGAGTAGGCGATGTCGCAGGGGAACGTCGAGCTGGTCAGGGCCCTGTTCGAGGCGTTCGCCGCCAGGGATCACGCGGCCGCGGCCGAGCTGCTCCACCCGGAAGTCGAGATCCGGCCCGCCATCGTCGGGGGTCCCGAGGGAGTCGTTTATCGCGGCCGGGAGGGCAACCGGCAGTTCTGGGGCGATATCGATGCGGCCTGGACGGAGTTCCGCATAACGCCCGAGGCGTTCCGCGACCTCGGCGGCGAGGTACTCGTGCTGGGACGAGCCTTCGCTCGCGCTCCCGGGAGCAACATCGCCCTCGATGAGCCGGCGGCATGGGTCGCGGCTGTGGACCAAGGGCACATCGTTCGATTTCGCAGTTTCAGCAGCCGCCGGGAAGCCCTCGAAGCTGTCGGGCTGTCGGAGTAGCGGCCTTGCGCGGTTGGGCTCGTCGCGATGAGATGCCGCAGTGTCCGCGTCCAGGCGCAGGCCGCCCACACCCTTCGGAAAATTCGTCAGCCGCCTGACGGCTTTTCTCGAACGGTGACGCTGATCGCGGCCCCGGCGAGGGCCGCAGCGGCTAGGCGGTGACGCTCTCCGCGGCGGGGGGCGGGGCCGGCGCGCGGGCGGCCCGCAACGTCACCTCGCCGCCCGAGGCCGGACTGATGGTGATCGCCCGGCGGGTGGCCGTCTCCGGCCGGGGTATTTGCTCGAGGGTGCTGTCGCGCAGCGCCGCGCGCAGCACGGCCTTCATCTCGAGCACCGCGAAGCTCGCTCCGATGCAGCGGCGGCGGCCGCCGCCGAAGGGCAGGAAGGTGTAGGTGCCGGGCTTCTCGTCGAGGAAGCGCTCGGGACGGAAGGCGTAGGGGTCGGAGTAGACCTCGGGATCGTGGTGGACGAGGTAGGCGTTCACCGCCAGGCACACCCCGGTCGGGTACTCGAACCCTCCGACCTCGAACGGCTGAGTCACCAGCCGCGGCTCGGCGATGGGGAGCGTCGGCTTGCGGCGCAGCGTCTCGTTGATCGTCGCGGTCAGGTACGCATCGCCGTCGTCGGCGGCGATCTCCGACCTCAGCCGAGCCAGCACCTCCGGCTCGCGCGACAGGGCCGAGAAGGCCCACGAGAGCTCCGACGCCGTGGTCTCGTGGCCGGCCACCAGCATCGTCATCAGCTCGTCGCGAAGCTCCTGCGGCGACATCTGGGAGTCGTCCTCGTGGCGCGCGGCCAGCAGCATCGCGAGCACGTCGTCGCGCTCCTCGCCCTCCTCGGCGCGGCGCTCGTCGATCAGCTCGAAGATCAGCGAGTCGGCCTCGGCGCGCATCCGCGTGAACCGCGCCCAGGGCCCGAGGCCGCCCAGGTTGCGCTGGAGTGGGGGGATGCTCCCGATCGGCCCTGCGACGAAGTCGACGACCCCGCTCAGGAGCTCGCGCAGCCGGTCGAGCCGGGGGCCCGGGTCGAGGCCGAAGACTGCCCGCAGGATGATCTCCAGCGTCAGGCTCTGGAGCCGGGGCTGGAGGCGGAACGAGCTGTCGCGCGGCCACGAGGCCACCTCGCGCTCGGCGACCGAGTCCACGAGGTCGGTCAGGCGCTCGATGCGCTCGCCGTGGAAGGCGGGAAGCAGAAGCCGGCGCTGGGAGAGGTGGGGCTGCTCGTCGAGGAGGATCACCGAGTTGCGCCCGACGATCGGCTCGAGCAGCCGCGCGCCCTCGCCGGGGTGCAGCACCTCGGGCGGCGCGGTGAGCACCTGCTTGCACTCGGCCACGTCGGACAGGTGCACGAACGGGAGCTGGGCCGGCAGGCGGATCGTGAATCGCTTGCCGTAGCGGCGCCGGCAGTTCTCGAAGAACGCCACCGGGCGCGTGAACCACGCCACCGCCTGCACGGGGCTGGGCCAGGGCGGGCCGTCGGGGAGCTGCCGAGTCGCCATTGCCCGTACATTGCCAGCCCGATGGCGCCGCGACTACCCCTCGAAGACCTCCTGCTCCCCAAGATCGCCGAGAACACCCAGCGGCTCGCCGAGATGTCGGAGGCGATCCAGAAGGTCGGTCAGGACACCGAGGCGCTCAAGAGCCTCGAGAAGGACATGTCGGCCGTCGCCGAGCAGACGGCCGCAATAGAGGCGATGGACCAGCGCATGGCGACCATCGAGGAGGCCATGCCGGTCCTGGTCGAGGTCCAGCAGCACCTGGCGCGCGTGCCCGACACCCTCGAGAGCCTCAACGAGAACCTGGACCAGCTGACCCAGCTGCTAAACCGGCTCATGCAGTCGCTGAACGGGCTGAACGAGGGCGTCGACTCGCTTCAGCAGGCCGTCGGCCCTCTGGGCCGCGTGGCCGACCGGCTGCCCGGCGGCGACTAGCGCCCGGCGTTACGGGCGATACAGCGGGCGTGCGCGGAAGCGGTCGCGCGCGATGATCCAGGCGGGCTTGAGCACGCCGTCGTAGGTCATCAGGCCCTTGTTGTGACGGGTGGTGGGATAGCGCGGGTCGCGCGCTCCCGCCCCGCCGGTCCAGCCGGGGAAGATCTCGAACTCGCGCAGCGTCCAGTACAGCGACCCGGACAGGAACGGCGTCTGGTCGTGGATGTCCAGGTGCTCGCGGACGAACTTGCTCTGGAAGGCGTACGAGCCCTTCTTGGTCATCGGGGTCGTTGGCGTTCTCGGGCCGGGCCTCGGCGCCGAACTCGGTGACCACCAGCGCCTGGCGCGGGAACGTCGAGCGCATGTAGTTCAGGTAGTCGGGCAGGGTCGCGAAGTCCGGCGCGCGCCCGTACCAGCCGAAGTACTCGTTGAGCCCGATGATGTCGAAGTACTTGGAGTAGACCTGCTGCGGGCCGATGCGCGGGCCGGTCTTGATGGCGACGGAGATCGGCAGCGTCGGGTCGAGCTTGCGCGCCCGTGCCGAGCCGCCGCGCAGGAACAGGCTCGTGGTCGTGGACTCGTCGGGGAAGTGGACGAGCTCGTTGGCCACCGAGTGGGTGATGACAGACGGGTGGCTGCGGGCGGCGATGACCGACCCCTCGACCTGGCGGTAGGCCTTGGCGCGGTCGAGTTGGCGGCCGAGCAGGCGGTCGCGCTGCCAGACCGGCGCCTCGTTCCAGACCAGGATGCCCGCGCGGTCGAGCTTCTGGAGCAGGCGCTCGTTCAGCGAGTAGTGGGTGCGCGTGACGTTCGCGCCCACCGCCTTGAGGTCGGCGACGATGCGGTTCATGCCCGCCTCGGTGAGGGCCGTGCCGGAGCCCGGCAAGTCCTCGTGGATCGAGGTGCCGCGCATGTCGATCGCGCGGTTGTTGAGCGCAAGGCGGCCGTTCACGACCGACACCTGGCGCAGGCCGGTGAGCATCGAGACGCGCTGGGTCACGGTCTTGCCCAGCCGGACCTTGATGATCGCCCGGTAGAGGCGCGGGTCCTCCGGCTTCCACAGCTGCGGCGCAGGAACGTTGACCGAGAAGCGCAGCGCCTTGTTGCGCCTGCCCTGGGTGCGCAGTCGCAGCCTGCGCCTGGTCACCCGCCCGGAGGGTGAGCGGAAAAAGGCCTCGACGGTCGGCTTGATGACGCCCTTGCCGCCCAGCTTCTGCATGTTGCCGTCGACCAGGAACTTGGCCGAGCAGGCGGTCGCCGGCCCGTGGCAGCGGACCTTCGACATCACGCCCAGGTCCTTGATGTAGGCGCGCCCGGCCGGGATCAGGCGGACCGGGCGGATGATTCCGCCCCAGTTCCACCAGCCCTCGGGGAGCTGGCGGTCCTTGCGGTTGTCGACGATCACGATCAGCTCGTTCATCCGGTTGGGGCGCAGGCCCTTGGCCTCGAGCTCGAAGGGGATGTACGGCGTCTTGCTGCGCCCGATGCGCTTGCCGTTGAGCAGCACGCCCGCGTTGCGGCGCACGCCCTCGAAGCGCAGCAGCCAGCGGAAGCCCTTGGGGGTGCGGGGGCCGCGAAAGCGGATCTTGTAGCGGCGCACGGTGCCCGAGAAGGCGCTGCGCTTGGCGATCGGGTCGAAGACCGACGGGACCCTCGTGTTCACGTAGCGGCCGGCCTCAGGCGCGGGGGTCGCCGGGGCGTTGGGGGCGCTGGGCGCGCCGGTGCCCTCCTCGGGCGGCGCGTCCTGGACCTCGCCGGGCTGAGCCGACTGGGAGCGGATCTGCCAGCCGCTGCCGAGCGTCTTGCCGCGTGGGGTCGCGGCGCTGGCCGCAACCGGGAGCAGGCAGGCGAGAGCCGCCGCGGCAGCAAGCAGCCGCGCGAGCATGGGCATATGGCCTGTGGGAGGCCGCATCGCTAGCGCAGAAACGTAGAAGGAGCCCCGGAGTTGCGCTCCACCTCGTCTGACAGCCTCTGCCCGGATGGTGCTCGCGGTCGCCGCCCCCGACGAGGTCCTCGCCGTGTTCGGCGCGCTGCTGATCATCGGCGCGCTGCTCGCCGGGGTGGCCCGGCGCAGCTTCGTCTCGCTCGCCGCGCTGTTCGTGGTCGCGGGCTTCGTGCTGGGGGAGGGGGGGCTGGAGGTCCTGGACTTCGACCCCCGCGGAGGGTTCGTGGCCACCCTCGCGGTGGTCGCCCTGGTGCTGATCCTGTTCCGCGACGGGCTCGAGGTGGAGGCCGAGATGCTGCAGACGGCTTGGCACCTGCCCGCCCGCAAGCTGGTGCTCGCGATGCCGCTCACGGCGGTGCTGGTGGCGCTCGCGGCCAAGGCGCTGACCGACCTCGGCTGGACCGAGGCCTTCCTGCTGGGGGCGCTGCTGTCGCCGACCGACCCCGTGCTCTCCTCCTCGGTGGTGACCAACCCGCGGGTCCCGCGGCTGATCCGCCACTCGCTGAACCTGGAGTCGGGGATGAACGACGGCCTCGCGCTGCCGGCCGTCCTGGCGTTGCTGGCCGCCCTGGGCACCCAGGACGACTTCGTCTGGTGGCGGTTCGTGCTCCAGGACGTGGGGCTGGGGCTGGTGACGGGCCTCGCCGTGGGCTGGCTCGCGTCGCGGCTGATGCCGCGCGACCGGGCGCTCGGGCACGAGATCTCCGCTCACCAGAAGGCCCTGTACGGCCTGGGCGTGGCCTTTGCGGCCTACGGGGCGGCGGTGCTGATCGACGGCAACGGCTTCATCGCCGTCTTCGTGGGGGCGATCGCCCTGGGCATCCTGCGGCCCGACATCCGCGGCTGCTTCGAGGCCCGCTCAGAGGACGTGATCGAGATCGTCAAGCTCGGGATCTTCGTGGTGTTCGGCTCGCTGCTGACCTTCGGCGGGCTGTTCGAGGACGGGTGGGCCGCCGTGGCCATCGTCGTCTTCCTGTTCCTGGTGGCTCGTCCCGTGGCGGTCTTCGCGTCGCTGACCGGCACGCGCACGGACACCGCGACGAAGGCCTTCATGTCGTGGTTCGGGCCCAAGGGCGTGGCCACGATGACCTTCGCGCTCATCGTGCTGGGCTCGGGCATCGCCGGCGCTGGGCAGATCTTCAACCTCGCCGCGCTGGCCGTGTTCGCCTCGATCATCGTCCACGGGCTGACCGACCACGCGGGCGCGGAATGGATGGCCCGGCGCGCATCCGGTACTACATAGGCCCGCCACCCCTGACAGGAGGACCACTTGGAGAGCTGGGACATCGCCTCGCTGGACGTGCAGCCCCACCACCCGCAGGTGCTGCACTCCGACAAGAACACGCGCGCGATCGCGATCAACCTCCCGGCGGGCGAGCTCATGCAGGAGCACGAGACCCACGAGCGGGCCTACCTCGTGGTGACCGCGGGGCGCCTGGAAGTCGACCAGGGGGGTGAGGTGGCCGACGCCGGCCCCGGGTTCCTGGCCCACTTCGAGCCCGCCGAGCGGCGCGAGATCCGCGCCACCGAGGACGCCCTGGTGATCCTGATCCTCGCGCCGTGGCCCGGGGAGGGCCACCCCAGCGCCGCCGCCTGAGGCGGGCGTATATTGCCCGCATGCGAATCCTCCTGGCTCTCGTTCTCTCCTTGACACTGGTGTTCGCCACGGCCGCTCCGGTCATGGCCAAGGGCAAGAGTGGTGGCAAGTCCAGCTCGTCGTCCAAGAAGTCCTCCGATGGCGAAGAGGACGAGGTCGGCGAGGAAGGCGAGGACGACGGCGGTGGCTGCGGCTCGGGGACGTTCATCGCCTTCCCGATCCTCGGCGGAACGGTCCTCGTGACCAGGCGCCGTCGCTGGCGCAGGCTGCCCTAGTCCGGCTCCTAGACTCCGGGGCGTGGATCCCGCCCGCAAGCGCCGAGTCCGGCTGATCGTCGCCATGGCGGCCGCGCTCACGCTGGCCGGCGCCCTGGTCTACACGAGCTTCTCGTCGTCCACGGAGGCGAGCACGCCCTCGCAGGTCAAGAAGGCCTCCGAGCCCGGGCGCTCCTACGAGCTCACCGGCAAGGTGGTGAACGGCTCGGTCAAGCGCGACGGTGACGCGCTTCGCTTCCACATCCGCGACCGCTACGGCAACGAGTCGGTGCCCGTGCGCTACGTGGGCGCGGTGCCTGACCCGTTCCGCGACGGCCGCGAGGTGATCGTCTCGGGCACGCTCCAGGCCGGCACGTTCGTGGCCGAGCGCGACTCGCTCGTCACCAAGTGCCCGTCGAAGTTCACCAAAGAGAAGACCTAGGCAAATGGCGCCGGTAGGGGCCGCCTGCCTGTTCGTGGGCCTGCTGTGCGCGCTCTACGCGGTGGGGGCGTCGCTGGCCGCCGCCCGCACCGGGCGCCGCGACCTGGCGATCTCCTCGCGCCGGGCCATGTACTGCCTGGCCGCGCTGCTGCTGCTGGCCTTCGCGATCCTCGAGGCGGCCTACCTGCGGTCGGACTTCTCGTTCGCGCTGGTGGAGGAGTCCTCCTCCACCGACACGCCGACCTTCTACAAGATCACCGGCATGTGGTCGACCCAGGACGGGTCGCTGCTGCTGTGGGTGCTGCTGCTGTCGCTGTTCTCCAGCGCGGTGCTGTTCCTCACGCGCAACTCGCTGCGCGAGATCACGCCGTGGGCCACCGCCGTGCTGGGGGTGGTGGCCGCCTTCTTCCTGATCCTCATGGTCGGCTGGGAGAGCCCGTTCGACACCGTCAGCGCCGCGATGGTGCCGCCGGACGGCCGCGGGCTGAACCCGCTGCTGCGCCACCCGGCGATGATGATCCACCCGCCCATGCTCTACACGGGCTACGTGGGCTTCACGATCCCGTTCGCGTTCGCGGTGGGGGCGCTGATCACCCGCCGCACCGGCGCCGACTGGATCCGCGCCACGCGGCGGTTCGCGCTGGTGGCCTGGACCTTCCTCGGCACGGGGATCCTCCTGGGCGCGCTGTGGTCGTACACCGAGCTCGGGTGGGGCGGCTACTGGGCCTGGGACCCGGTCGAGAACGCCGCCCTGATGCCGTGGCTGGTGGGCACCGCGTTCCTGCACTCGATCATCGTGCAGGAGAAGCGCGGGATGCTGAAGGTCTGGAACGCGTCGCTGATCGTGGCGACGTTCGTCCTCGCCCTGCTGGGCACGTTCCTGGTGCGCTCGGGCGTCCTGTCCTCGATCCACGCCTTCGGCGCGTCGACGATCGGGCCGCAGTTCCTGACCTTCATCGGGATCGTCGTGGTGTTCTCGGTGGTGCTGGTGATCAGCCGGCTGGACTCGCTGCAGTCCGAGGCCCGGCTGGACTCGCTGGTCTCCCGCGAGGCGTTCTTCCTGCTCAACAACCTGGTCCTGGTCGCGCTCGCGCTGGTGATCATGTGGGGCACCTTCTTCCCGCTCATCTCCGAGGCGGTGACCGGCCGCGAGGCGAGCGTGGGGCCGCCCTGGTTCAACTCGATCACCACGCCGCTGGCGCTCGTGCTGGTGGTGCTGGCGGGGATCGGGCCGGTGCTCGCCTGGCGGCGCGCCACGTGGTCGGGCGTGCGCCGCGTTCTGTTCGGGCCGGTGGCCTTCGCGGCGCTGGTCGCCGTGGTGCTGGCGCTGGGGACGAACGCGGCCGACAGCGCCACGTCGCTGGCGATGTTCGTCTTCGTCGCCTTCGTGGTGGCGGTGATCGTCCAGGAGTTCTGGCGCGGCGCCGCGGCCCGACGCGCCATGACCGGCGAGCCCTTCCCGCGCGCCCTCGGCCGGCTGATAGGACGCAACCGGCGGCGCTACGGCGGCTACATGGTGCACTTCGGGATCGCGATCCTCCTGCTCGGCGTGGCGGCCTCGTCGGCCTTCCTCAAGCAGCGCGACGTGCGGCTGGAGCCCGGCCAGTCGGTGAAGGTGGGCGACTACCGGCTGACCTACCGCGAGCCCACCGCCGCCCTGTCCAACGACCGCGAGGGCACCGGCGCGCCGATCTCGCTCGGGGCGACGATGCTCGTGCGCAAGGGCGACGAGACCACCGTGGTCCACCCGGCGCGCAACTACTACCCGACGCGCGACCCCCGGAAGGGGGTGGTGTCGCGCTACTTCGAGGGCGAGGCCAACAGCGAGGTCGACGTGCGCTGGGGCCTGCGGCGCGACCTGTGGACGGCGATCCGGCCGGACATCTCCTCGCTGGACAAGCCGATCGCCGAGGCCGACCGCCGCTTTCCGCGCATCGGCTCCGAGGGGCTCGCGCTGATCGTCGGCTCGCTGCTCGAGAACTACCGCAACAACCCCCCGCCGGCGACCTTCCGCGTGATCGTCTCGCCGCTGGTCAGCTGGATCTGGCTGGGAGGGCTGCTCGTCGTGCTGGGAGCCCTGGTGGCCGCCTGGCCCTCGCCGGAGGCCAGGCTGCGGCGCGTGCGCTCCCTCTACTCGGCGCGCCTCGGGCGAGAGCTCACCCAGCCGCGCTCCTAGCCTCGCCCCGTGGAATACGCGGCCGCCCTGATCGTGCTCGCGGTGGTCGTCGCCCTGATCGTCGCCCGCCCGCTCGCCCGCGGGCGCGAGGTGCTCGAGCGCGACGAAGAGCGCCGCGCCGAGCTGGAGGTGGCCAAGGAGGCGAAGTACCGCGAGATCCGCGATGCCGAGCTCGACCACCGCATGGGCAAGCTCTCCGACGAGGACCACCGCGCGGTCGACCGCGACCTGCGCGCCGAGGCGATGGAGATCCTGCGGGAGCTCGACGCGCTGGAGGGGCGCGCCCCCCGCAACTAGCTAGGCTCCAGCCCCGTGGAAGCCATCCTCAGCGGCCTGCAGATCATCTTCGCGGTGGTCGTGATCGTGCTCGTGCTGCTGCACTCCGGCAAGGACGCCGGCCTGTCCGGCGCCTTCGGCGTCGGCACCGGGGCGGTGGGCAGCGGCTCGCTGGTTGAGCGCAACCTCACCCGCTGGACCATCGCGTTCTCGGTGCTGTTCGTGCTGAACGTTCTGATCCTGCTGAAGATCTAGCCCGCCGGCTCTAAGCCCGCCGGCTTTCAGCCGGCATGGCCGCTGAACCGCACCCCGCCGGCGCGGATCGCCGGGCACACCGAGCCGCGCGCGAACCGGCGGCCGTAGAGCTCGCCGTCGCTCACCAGCTCGGGGCGGGCGCCGAGTGCCTGCACGCTCGCCAGCACCGACAGGGCATGGTCGGTCAGCCGCATGTCGTGCGCCGGGCGGGTGATCTCGCCGTCCTCGATCAGGAAGGTCCCGTCGCGGGTGACCGCGGTGACCAGGGCCTCGTCGGGACGCACTACGTTGCCGTACCAGAGCCGCGTCACGTACAGGCCGCGCTCGACCGGCGCCGCCAGCTCCGCCGCGTCGGCGGCGCCGCCGCCCACCAGCACGAGGTTCGAGGGCACCGGGCCAGAGGGGTCGCCCCCCGGCGCCGAGGCGTGTCCGGTGGAGCGCTTGCCCGCCAGCGCCGCGGTGGCGGTGTCGTGCACCACGCCGTGCGCCACCCCGTCCTGGATCAGCGGCAGCGGCGCCTTGGCCACGCCCTCGGCGTCAAAGGCGCGGGGGAGGGTCGCGGCAAACCGCGGCGAGTCGGACAGGTTCACCGCAGGGGCGGCCACGCGCGTGCCCAGCCGGCCCGCCAGCGCGCCCTGGCCCTCGGCGTGCAGCAGCCCGTTGAAGGCGCACCGCCCCAGCAGGTCGAGCAGCTCGCCGACGGCGGCGGCTTCGAGTACGACCGGGTACTCGCCCGGCGCCGGCTCGGCCGGGTCCGCCTCCACCGCCGCCAGCGCGGCGGCCCGCTCGGCGAGCGCCCGCGGGTCGATGCCGGCCACCGCCGGCGCGGCGCCGGAGGCGTAGCCGCTGCGCCCGGTGGGCGCCGATGCAGACCACCTTCATGAAGGCGTCGGTGACCCGCTCCGCCAGGCTTTTCCCCGCGACGAGGCGACGGCGCGGTCCACCTCCCCGACGGTCCAGGTGCCGTGTGCCTCGACACCCTGTGCGGCGGCGGCGGCGAAGGCCGTCTCCAGCGCCGCGGCGCCCGCGGCGGCATCGAGCCGGGCGGTGTCGCGGTCGTGGCCCTCGTGGGCGCGCGGCGCCGGGCCTGGTGCGAAGCCCGGGAAGGGTCCCGGCCCGCCGGCGCGCGCGGCGGCTTCGGCGGCGGCCGCCGCACGAGCGCCGCAATCCGCCAGCGCGTCGTCGTCCGCGGCGTTGGTGGTGGCGCGGCCGACGTGGCCGTCACGCACCACGGCGACCTCCACCGAGGCGTCGGCGACGGCGGTGGACTGCGTGGGCCGCGAGCGGGCGAAGCGCAGCATCAGCGAGCGCTCGCTCTCGGCGTGGGCCAGCGCGTCGTCGCCCGCGGGCACCGCCGCCAGCGCGCGCTCGGCCAGCTCGGCGGTGGCGCTCACGCCATGCCCATCTCGACCCCGCGAAAGCGCGCGGGGGCCGAGCCGTGGGAGACCCGGGCCACCTGGCCGGGCTCGCCCTTGCCGCAGTTGACCACCGAGGCGAGCCGCCATTCCGAGGCCGAGCAGACGGCGTCCATCGACCCCCAGAAGCGCGGCGTGACGCCGGCGTAGCTCGGGTTGCGCAGCAGCCGTCCGAGGCGCCCATCGCGGATCTCCCACGCGGCCTCGGCGCCGAACTGGAACTGCAGCCGCCGCGAGTCGATCGACCACGAGCGGTTGGTGTCCAGCAGCACGCCGCTGTCGGTGTCGGCGATCAGCTCCTCGAGCGTCCCGGCCCCGCCGGGCTCCAGGTTCACGTTGGTCATCCGCACCAGCGGCTGGCGGGCGAAGCCGTCGGCGCGCATGCAGCCGCCCGATCGCTCGAGGCCGATCTCCGCGGCGGTCTCGCGCGAGGAGAGGAAGCCGCGCAGCACGCCCTCGCGCACGATCGGCACGGCCTGGCCCTCGACGCCCTCGTCGTCCCACGGCAACGTCCCCAGGCCGCCGGGCGAGGTGCCGTCGGCGGTCACGTTCATCAGCTCCGATCCGTAGCGCAGCGAGCCGATGTCGTGCGCGGAGACGAAGCTCGTGCCCGCGTACGAGGCCTCGCGGCCCAGCACCCGGTCCAGCTCCACCGCGTGGCCCACCGACTCGTGCAGCTGCAGGCCGAGCTGCTCGCCGGCCAGGATCAGCGTCTGCGGGCCGGACGGGCAGTCGGGCGCGCTCAACAGCGCGACCGCCTCCTCGGCCAGCCGCGGCGCCGCTGCGGCCAGGTCGAGCCGGCGCACGTGCTCGAAGCCGGCCTGGGCGACGCTGCCGCCGTGGGAGGCGGGCCAGGAGCGCACCTGCGCGCCCTCCTCGTTCACCGCCGAGGCCGCCAGGCCGCCACCGCACTCGGTCAGCCGGCGGCGGAACAGCGCGCCCTCGGTGGAGGCGAACTCCACGTCGGTGGACAGCGCGGACAGCTCGGCGCGCGCGACGGCCAGCCCGGGCTGGGCCCGCAGCGCCACGTCGGCGGCGGCCAGCAGGTCGAGCTTCTCCTCCAGCGATACGTCGAAGGGGTCCTCCTCGCAGGGCCCCGAGCGCTCGCCCCGGGCCGGCGGCTCCGGCGCGAGCGCGCCGCCGCCCGCCGCCGGCTGGGTCCGCGCCACCTCCAATGCCCGCGCCAGCGCCTGCTCGCCCCGCTTCGCGGGTCGGCGCCCCGCAGGCGGCGAAGCCCCAAGCCCCGCCCATGCGCACGCGCACGCCGACCCCCTCGTCCTCGCCACGCTCCAGCGTCTCGATCGCCCCGTCGCGCAGCCCCACGCGCTCGTGCCGGGTCCGTACGAGTCGGGCGTCGGCGTAGTCGGCCCGGCCGGCGGCCGCGCCTACGAGGTCCTCGAGGAAGCTCAGACGCAGTCGGGCGAGACCGGCTGGCCCGCGAGCATCACGAAGCGCGGGTCGGGCACTTCGCTCATGTTCGGCTCCACGTGCACGGGGGTGCCCTCGGGCAGGGACGCCCGGAAGCGCTCGGCCAGCTCGCGCGCGCTCTCCTCGGTCGCGGCGCCCACCATCAGGTACGAGAAGCGGCGCTCGACGGAGAGCCCCTCGTCGATCAGGTCCCGCTCCATCTCCACCGCGATCGTGAGCCCCGAGAGCTCGATCCGCACCTCCCAGTCCTCACCCTGGGCCTTGGCGCGCTCCTCGGCGCGCTGCTGCTCGTTGGCGGGGAGGGGGTGCGACGCGTCCTCCCACGCCTCCTCGTCGGGGTGCCACGGGTCGTGTGCACCTCGGCGCTCAGGTCGTCCTGCTCGATCAGCTCGCGGACCACTTCCTCGGCGGCGTGGGCCTCGTCCTGGGTGGCCGTGTAGAGGAACAGCCGCGGCCCGTCCCGCGTGACCACCACGCGGTTGCCGAGGCGCTCCCGCGTCTCGTCGTCGAGGTGCCGCGCGCGCAGGCGCTCCCCGAGCCCGTAGCCGTGCTCGGGGTCGTCGAGATTGACCTCCACCCGGAACTCGTCAGCCATCGGCGCCCATCTTGTCAGTCGCCGGCGCCGGCCGGTCGTTCCGGCTCAGCAGCTCGCGCTCGATGTCGTCGATCCCCTGGCGCAGCGCCGCCAGGCGCTCGAGCAGCGGCACGTCCTCGGCGTGCTCCTGCGCGCGGCGCTCGGCGACCCCGGCCGCCCGCGCCTCCTCGACCCCGTTGATGAGCACGGCGACGACCATGTTGATCAGGACGAACGACGAGACGAGGATGAAGCTCACGAAGTACACCCACGACCAGCTGCTGAGCTCGAGCGCCGTGTCCTGGATCTCGGTCCAGCCCTCCAGGGTCAGGATCGAGAACAGCGTGAGCATGGCCTGCCCCAGCGAGCCCCAGTTGGCGGGGTCGTGGTCGTCGAACAGGATCCAGCCCACCATCCCGTAGGCGTAGAAGAGCAGGATCACCAGCACGCCCATGCTCAGCAGCGGCGCGACACTGCGCCCGAGGCCGGACACCAGCACCCGCATCTCGGGGAGGGCGCTGACGATCCGGAAGACCCGCAGCAGCGCACGACCCGCAGCGCGGTGGTGCTCTCGCGGACCCCGGGAATCAGCACGGGGACCGTCATGGCGAAGTCGAAGACGTTCCAGCCGTCGCGGAAGAAGCGCCACGGCCGCCTCCCGTACGCGGTGATGCGGATTGTCAGCTCGACCACGAAGAACGCGAGGAAGATCGCGTTGAGCTTGTCGAGCACCACGCCCCAGCTCTCCTCGGCCTTCTCGTAGGTCTGGATGCCGATCACCAGCGCGTTGGCGAGGATCACCGAGAAGGTAAGCGCCAGGAAGCGGCGCGTTCCGGCGATCCGTCGGCAGAGGGCCACCACCCGATGCATGCGGCGGCGACTGTATTCCGTGAGTGAGATCACAGATCTTGGGTACAGCGTTCAATGTGACACCAAATGGTGTTACGGTCTCTGCCGCAATCGACCAACGGAGGGGCAATGGCCGATTTCGCCGACGTCGTCTCGCTCGTCGCACAAGCCAAGCCCGCAGGGGGCGCAGCGCTGGGCCAGGTGGTCATCGCCACCGCCGGCGCAGGCATCGCCACGGCGGTGATGCTGTACCTGATCACCCGCCACCGAAATCGCGGCGACGGCGCGCTCACGCGCCTGGCCGCCTTCTCGGAGCGGATCTCCGGACTTCCGGGCTGGGCCGCGCTGCCCAGCGGCATCGCGGGCGGAGCGCTGATCATCGCGCGTCGTCGGGATGTACTGGGACATCTCGCTGCACATCGCCGACGGCCGCGACGAGGGCCCGCTCGCCAACCCGGCGCACTACCTGATCCTCGTCGGGCTGTTCGGGGTCTTCTCCGCCGGCTGCCTGTCGGTCACGCTGCCGCGCAACGACGAGCAGGTGGGGCCCGCGCCGGTGAACGTCCTCGGCCTGCGCGCGCCGATAGGCGGCGTGCTGATGGCCGCGGCGGGCTCGTTCGCCCTGCTCGGCTTCCCGCTCGACGACGTGTGGCACCGCCTGTTCGGACAGGACGTGACGCTCTGGGGCCCGACCCACCTGATGCTGATCGGGGGCGCCGGCATGTGCCTCATCGGCCAGGCCGTGCTTCTGGCGGAGGGCATGTACAGCCGCCGCCGGCCCGGCTCACCGCCCGAGGGCAATGCCAGGGCGCTGCTGCTCGGCTTCGGCAGCGACTCGACGGTGGTCTACCTCCGCCGCGTGGCGTTGATGGGCGGGCTGCTGATCGGGCTCTCGACCTTCCAGGCGGAGTACGACTTCGGCGTCCAGCAGTTCGCGCAGATCTTCCACCCGATCCTGATCGCCTTCGCCGCCGGCTGCGGCCTGGCCGCCGCGCGCCTCTGGGTCGGCCCCGGCGGTGCGCTCGGCGCCGCGCTGTTCTTCCTGCTGGTCCGCGGTCTGGTGACCCTCCTGGTCGGCCCCGTCCTGGGCGAGCCGGTGGCCTCCATGCCGCTGTACCTGGTCGAGGCGCTCTGCTTCGAGCTGGTCGCGCTGGTGGCGCTGCGCCGCGGGGCGGTCGTCTTCGGCGCCCTGGGCGGCCTGCTGGCCGGCACGGTCGGCTTCTTCGCCGAGTACGGCTGGACCCAGGTCGCCTTCGTCAACCCCTGGACGACCGAGCTGCTGCCGGAGGGCCTGCTGCTCGGCGCCGCGGCAGGCGTCGCGGGCGGGCTGATCGGCGGACTGCTGGGCGCGGGCCTGAACCGCGAGCTGCCCAGCCGCGCCGTCGCGCGCGCCGCGTTCGCCGCGGGGCTGGCGGTGATCGCCGTGCTGATCGCCAACGGCCTCGTGACCGCCGACCCGCAGGGCGTCCGCGCCGACGTGCAGCTGCGCAAGACCGGGCCGGGCGAGGCGGCGGCGACCGTGAAGTTCGACCCGCCCTCCGCCGCCAAGGACGCGCAGTGGGTGCAGACCACCGCCTGGCAGGGCGGCGGGCTGCGCGTGGAGCAACTCGAGAAGGTCCGCGAGGGCGTCTACCGCACCACCGAGCCCATCCCCGTGAGCGGCGACTGGAAGACGCTGGTCCGCCTGCACCGCGGGCGCGAGCTCGCCGGCATCCCGGTGTTCCTGCCGGCCGACCCGGCCATCCCGGCGCCGGCGGTCCCCGCCCGGCCCAGCTTCGAGCGCCCGCTCGTCGACGAGACGAAGATCCTCCAGCGCGAGCTGAAGGACGACGTCCCCGGCTGGCTGTGGGGGGCCGCGTCGCTGATCGTGCTCGTCATCTCGGTCAGCTTCGTGCTCGCCCTCGGCTGGGGCACCTCGCGCCTGGCGCGGGGCGCCCGCGAGCCGGGCGCTCCCCGCGAGGCCACGCCGGCCCCGTAGGCTTGGGCGGGCTCGCCCGGCATGAGCGACTACGGCATCGCGATCATCGGCTCCGGCTTCTCCGGCATGGGGATGGCCATCCGCCTGCTGCAGGAAGGCAGGACGGACTTCGTGGTGCTCGAGCGGGCCGACGACGTGGGCGGCACCTGGCAGGCCAACCGCTACCCGGGCTGCCAGTGCGACATCCCCTCGCACCTCTACTCGTTCTCGTTCGCGCCCAATCCCAACTGGACCCGGACCTACTCCAAGCAGCAGGAGATCTGGGACTACATGCGCCGGGTGGCCGAGGACTCCGGCGTGATGCCCTACATCCGCCTCAACCACGAGGTGACCGGGGCGGAATGGAACGAGGACGAGCAGCACTGGCGGGTCGTGACCAGCCAGGGCGAGGTCACCGCCGACGTCCTGGTGGCCGGCCCCGGCGGACTGTCCGAGCCGGCCATCCCCTCGATCCCCGGACTGGAGAGCTTCGAGGGCCCGGCGTTCCACACCGCGGCCTGGCACGACGACCACGACCTGACCGGCGAGCGGGTGGCCGTGATAGGCACGGGCGCATCGGCCATCCAGACCGTGCCCAACATCCAGTCCCGGGTGCAGCGGCTGAAGGTCTTCATGCGCACCCCGCCGTGGATCGTGCCGCACAGCGACCGGCCGATCACCTCTCTGGAGCGGCGGCTGTACCGGCGGCTGCCCGCGGCCCAGAAGGCCGTGCGCTCGATGGTCTACTGGATGCACGAGGCGATGGTGTTCGGCCTCGTCCACAAGCCGGCGCGGCTGAAGCTGCTCGAGCGGGCGGCCACGCGGCACCGGGAGTCGCAGATCAAGGACCCGGAGCTGCGCCGCCGCCTGACCCCCGACTACCGGCTGGGCTGTAAGCGCATCCTGCCCTCGAACCTCTTCTATCCCGCCCTCGAGGAGCCCAACGTCGACCTGGTCAGCGACGGCATCCGCGAGATCCAGGCCGACGCCATCGTGACCGAGGACGGCGAGCGCCACGAGGTGGACACGATCGTCTTCGGCACCGGCTTCCACGCCACCGACATCAAGGCGGCCGAGTGGATCCGTGGCCGCGACGGCCTCACTCTGCGCGACCACTGGGGGCGGAGCCCCCGGGCGTACCTCGGCCTCGCCGTCGCCGGGTTCCCCAACCTGTTCTTCCTGAGCGGGCCCAACACGGGCACCGGCCACCAGTCGCAGGTGTTCATGATCGAGTCGCACATCGAGTACGTGATGGACGCGATCCGCACCATGGACCGCCGCGGCCTGGCCACGGTCGAGGTGCGCCCGGAGGTCCAGGAGGCCTACAACCGCGACCTGGACGACCGCATGCCGGGCACGGTGTGGAACTCCGGCGGGTGCTCGAGCTGGTACCTGGACGCCACCGGGCGCAACGGTGTGATCTATCCGGACTTCACGTGGCGCTTCCGCCGTCGCACGCGGCGCTTCGAGCCGGGCAAGTACGCCGCCCAGCCGGCGAGAGCCGCTCAGCCCGCAGTCGCCTAGTCAGACCTCGATGTTGGAGCCGAAGGCGACCACCCGGTCCTCGGGCAGGTCGAAGTAGGCCCAGCGGCTGGCCGAGTTGCGGGTCATCAGCGCGAAGAGTCGCTTTCGCCAGCGCATCATCGTCTTCTCCTTGCCGGGGCTAACGGTGATCCGGCTGAGGAAGTAGGTGGCGTTGTCGACGTCGACGGGCTGGCCGTCGCACTCGACCCCCCGCAGCGCGCGGGGGACGTTGGGCTCGTCCTGGAAGCCGAAGCGCAGGACGACGAGCGAGATCCCGTCGTCGGGAATGGAGAGGTCGTCGACCTCGGAGCGCTCGTCGTCGGGTACGTAGGGCACCCCGACCGACTCGATGCACACCACCACGTTGAGCTGATGCAGGACGTGGTTGTGCTCGACGTTGTAGCGCATGGCCAGGGGCGTGGTGTCCGCCTTGGCGTTGAGGAAGATCGCCGTCCCCGGCACCCGGAGGGGCGGGTCGTCGGAGGCCTGTAGCTCCTTCACGAAGTCCAGCAGCGGGCCTTCCTCCTCGGCGCGCCGCGCACTGACCACCTCCCGGCCGCGGCGCCAGGTCATCAGGATCGAGAACACTCCGAGCCCGACCAGCAGGGGGAACCAGCCGCCGGTGGGGATCTTCGGGATGTTGGCGGCGAAGAAGGCGAGGTCGACGATCAGGAACCCGGTCGCGCCGACGATCGCCAGCCACAGCGGCTTGTGCCACAGGGCGCGCACCACCACGAAAGCCAGGATGGTGTCGATCGCCAGCGTGCCGGTGACCGCGATCCCGTAGGCCGAGGCCAGCGCGGTGGACGAGCCGAAGCCGACCACCAGCGCCGACGATCGCCACGAACAGCGACCAGTTGACCGCGGGCACGTAGATCTGGCCGATCGCCTGCCTGGAGGTGTGGCGGATGGTCAGCAGCGGCAGGAAGCCGAGCTGCACCGCCTGGCGGGTGACCGAGAAGGCGCCGGAGATCACCGCCTGGGAGGCGATGACCGTGGCCGACGTGGCCAGCACCACCATCGGGACCAGCGCCCACTCCGGGACCAGGCGGAAGAACGGGTTGTCGATCGCGTTCGGCTCGGACAGCAGCAACGCGCCCTGCCCGAGGTAGTTCAGGAACAGGGCGGGAAGCACGAGCAGGAACCAGGCACGGCGGATGGGACCGCGCCCGAAGTGACCCATGTCCGCGTACAGCGCCTCCGCGCCGGTGATCGCCAGCACCACCGAGCCCAACGCCAGGAACGCCTCCCCTCCGTGGTCGAAGAAGAACTGCACGCCGTAGGTCGGCGACAGCGCCTTCAGCACGGACGGGTCGCCCACGACCTTGCCCAGGCCGAAGATGGCCAGCGAGCCGAACCACGCTCCCATGACCGGCCCGAAGAACCGTCCCAGCGGGCCGGTTCCGAAGCGCTGGACGAAGAACAGCGTCGACAGGATCACCAGCGTGGCGGGCACCACGATGGTCTCCATGCTCGGCGTCACCACCTCGAGGCCCTCGACCGCGGACAGCACCGAGATGGCCGGTGTGATCATCCCGTCGCCGTAGAACAGCGCCGCGCCGAACGCGCCCATCGCCACCAGCGCCCAGGTGGCGCGCGGGGTGTCGAGCCGGGCCCGGCGGATGAGCGAGATGAGGGCCATGACGCCGCCCTCGCCCTCGTTGTCCATGCGCAGGATGAACAGGACGTACTTGCAGGTCACGACGATCGTGATCGCCCAGAAGATCAGCGAGAGGACGCCGAACACCGCCGTCGGCTCCGGCTTCAGCCCGTGCTCGGTGCTGAAGGTCTCCTTCATCGCGTACAGCGGGCTGGTGCCGATGTCGCCGAAGACGACCCCCAGCGCGCCCAGGGTCAGGGCGGCGAGCCCGGCCTTGGCAGGGGTGCGCGAGCTGTGGGGCGGCGGCGGCTGCTCGTCTCCCGGGACGTCCTGGAACTCGCCGTCCGCGCTCACGGGCACGGCAGCTTGTCAGGAGGCGTGGCCGGGGGCGGCTAGGGCAGGCGGCCGAACCAGCGCAGGGACATCGCGCCGCCGAGAAGCAGCAGCAGGCCGGCTGCGCCCGCGAAGGCGCCGGTGATCTCGCGCTTCTGCTTCTTGCGCCCGACCTCCTTGCCCAGCCGCTCGTAGATCTCGTTCAGCTTCAGGTCGTCGGCGGTCTCGTAGTAGCGCCCTCCCGTGGTCTCGGCGATCTGGCGCATGGTCTGGCGGTCGGGCGGCACCGAGCGGCGCACCGTCTCACCGCCGCGGGTGCGGACGCGGATCGAGCCCCGGTTGGTGCCCAGGGCGACGGTGTATACGGGGATTCCGATCCGGGCCGCGCGCTCGGCCACCGGTCCGGGAGGCTCGCCGTGGGTGGCCGCGCCGTCGGACAGCAGCACCATCGCGGCCGGGGCTGGCTTCTGCCCGCGGCGGGCGCGGGCGCGGTCCAGCAGGTCGAGCGACAGGGCGAAGGCGTCGCCGGTCGCGGTGCCGCCGGAGGAGCGCAGCCGCTGCAGGGTCTCGAGCACGCCGGCGCGCTCGGTGGTGGGGGCCTCGATGCTGCGGACGCGGTGGTTGAAGGTGACCGTGCCCACGCGCAGCTCGTCGGGGACCTCGTCCATGAAGTCCAGCGCGGCGCGCCGGGCGGCGGCCAGGCGGGTGGGCGTGACGTCCCGGGCCTCCATCGAGCCCGAGATGTCGGTGGCGAGCATCACCGAGGCGCGCGAGTCGGGCACCGAGACCGTCGCCTCGGGGCGGGCCAGCGCGACCGCCAGCGCGGTGAAGGCGACCGCGTAGACCACGATCGGGGCGTGGCGCCGCCACCCGGGGCGGGAGGGAGCGACAGAGTCCATCAGCTTCGGGCTGGCGAACGCCGCCGGCCGCGCGGCGCCGGTTGCGGTCGAGCAGCAGGTAGGCGCCGACCGCCAGCGGGACCAGCAGCAGCGCCACCAGCCATCCGGGCGAGGCGAAGCTCACGGGGAGGACCGCTCGGGCCGGCGGCCGAGGGTGACCTCGGTGGACTTCTTCTGCCCGTTGCGCTCGTACTCGACCTTCACCCGCTCGCCGGGCCGGCGGCGGGCGATCGCGGCCGCCACGTCCTCGGGCTCGCGCACCGGCCGCCCGCCCACCGAGGTGACCTTGTCGCCCGGCTGCAGGCCCGCCTGCGCGGCCGGCCCGCTCGTCTCGGCCTCGCGCACCTCGGCTCCCTGCGAGGCCGGGGCGGTGGTGAGGCCCAGGTAGGGCCGCTGGACCGTCTGCCCGCGGGAGAGCCGCGGCACCACCTGCTGGATCGCGCTGGCGGGCACGGCGAAGCCGATGCCGAGGTTGCCCTGGGCGCCGGCCGTGGCGATCTGCGAGTTGACCCCGATCACGCGCCCGCGCGCGTCGACCAGCGGGCCGCCGGAGTTGCCCGGGTTGATGGGTGCGTCGGTCTGGATCACCTCGTCGATCTGGTAGCCGTTCGGCGCCTTGATCTCGCGGCCCAGGCCGGACACGATCCCGGCGGTCGCAGTCCGGTCCAGACCGAAGGGGTGGCCCACGGCCACCACCTCGTCGCCCACGGACACCTTGCCCGAGTCGCCCAGCCGCAGTGCCCGCAGCGGCCCGGCGCGGCGGGGGTCGACCTTCAGCACGGCGAGGTCGCTCGAGCCGTCGCTGCCCAGCACGCGCGCGGTCACCTGGCGGCCGGCGTCGCCGAAGCGGACGCGCACCTGGCCGGAGGAGCCGACCACGTGGGCGTTGGTGACCAGCGTGCCGTTGCGGTTGAGCACGAAGCCGGTGCCCGACCCGCGGCCCGAACGCACCGACACCACCCCGTCGGCGACCGCCGCGTAGACCTTCCCCGCCGTGGTCCGCGGGGCCGAGCCGCCGCTCACCAGCGGCGTCGTGCCGCTCTCGGGATCCTCTCCCGAGCCGCCGCTCAGCAGCAGCCCGAGGGTCACGCCGACCACCACCAGAAGGGCGCCCAGGCCCGCGCCGCTCAGCAGCAGCCGGCGGCGTGAGGGCGGCCGCTTGCGCGGCGGCTCCTCGGCGGATTCGGGCTCGGGGGGCGGAGGCGGCTTGGGCGCCGCCCAGCCCTCGAGCTCCGACTGCGGGCGGTCGCCCGTCCAGAGTCTGCGGTGCCTGCTCACGGCAGCCTCCCGAAGCGACGCAGCCCCGTCCCGGCCGCTCCGGCCAGCAGCACCATCCCGCCGGCCGCGAACCAGGGGGTGATCTCGCGCTTCTTGCGCTTGGTGCCCAGGCTGCGGCCCAGGCGCTCGTAGACGGTGCTCAGCTCCTTGGCCTGGTCGACGGCGAACGCCTTGCCGCCCGACACGCGCGCGATGCGGCGCATCGTCGCCGGGTCGGGCGGGACGTTGAGCCGCTGGCCGTAGGGGCCGACGGTCACCACGCCCTCGTTGGTGCCCAGCGAGGCCGTGTAGATCGGGATCCGCCGCTTGCGCGCCTCGCGGGCCACCCGCACCGGGTCACGGCCCAGGGTGGTCTTGCCGTCGGAGAGCAGCACGATGGCCGAGGGCGGGCGCTTCTTGCCCTCCTTGCGCTCCTCGTCGAACAGGTCGAGCGCGTCGGACAGCCCTTCGCCGGTGGCCGTGCCGCCGTCCGCCACCAGGTCGCCGATCAGGGTCTCGACCCCGTCGCGGTCCTGGCTGGGCCGCTGCACCGAGACCACCGCGCTGGAGAAGCTGACGGCGCCCACGCGCAGGTCATCGGGCACGCCGGACAGGAACGTGCGCGCCGCCTTCTGAGCGGCGGCCAGGCGGCTGGGCTCGACGTCGGTCGCCCGCATCGAGCCCGACACGTCGGTCACCAGCACCACCGCTGCCTGCTCTTCGGCGACGGCCACCGTGGCCTCCGGCCGCGCCAGCGCGACGGCCAGCACGGCGAGGGCGGCCGCGAACAACGCCGCGGGCAGGTGGCGCCGCCAGAACGGGGTGGTGCCGACCAGCTCGGCCAGCGCGGGAACGCCCGGGTGGCGCACCGCGAAGGCCCGGCGCCGCCGCTGGGCGAGCACGTAGGCCGCGAGCGCCAGCGGGATCGCCAACAGCGCCAGCAGGTAGACGGGGGCGTCGAAGTTCACGCCAGCCCGCGCCCCAGAGCGTCGAGCCACGGGGCATCGGTGGACAGCTCCACGTGGCGGGCGGTGCCGTGGCGCAGGGCCTGGCGGACCTCGTCGCGGCGCTCACGCTCGCGCTGCTCGTAGCGGCGCCGCAGGCGCGAGTCGCGCGTGTCGACCTCCACGCGGCGGCCCGTCTCGGGGTCGATCAGCGCCAGCCGGCCGACGTCGGGCAGCGATGCCTCGCGCGGGTCGCCGATCTCCACGGCGAGCAGCGAGTGGCGCTGGCCCAGCGCGCGGAGAGAGGTGCGCCAGGTGACCGGCCCGCGGAAGTCCGAGATGACGATCACCAGCCCGGGCGCCTTGCTCAGGCGGCCCAGGCGCCCGAGGGCGTCGGCCAGCCCGCGCTCGTCGCCGTGGCCGTCGTCGGCCACCCCCTCGGCCAGCACGCGCTCCAGCCCGGCGGCGGCGCCGCGGCCGCTGCGGGGAGCGAGCAGCCGGTTGGCCGGGCCGCCGCAGGTGAGCAGCGAGACGCGCCCGCCGCGGCGGGTGGCGAGGCGGCCCAGGACGCGGACAGCGCCCTCGGCCACGTCCCACTTCAGCCGCTCGGCGGTGCCGAAGGCCATCGAGGGTGAGACGTCCAGCACCAGCCATGTGGTCATCAGCCGCTCGGGCACCTGCAGGCGGACGTGGGGGATGCCCGTGCGGGCGCTCGCCGCGGGGTCCAGCCGGCGCACGTCGTCACCCGGCGCGTAGGGCCGCAGCTGCGCGAGCTCGGTGCCGACGCCCACGCCCGGCGAGCGGTGGTCTCCGGGATGGAGCCCTCCCGCCCGGCGCGAGAGCTGGAAGTCCAGCGCCTCGACCAGGCGGCCGGCGATCGGGCCCGGGCCCTGGCGAGCCGCGGGTATCCCCATGGCCGCCGGTGCGCTCACGCCGCGCTGCCCCCTCCGGCGACAGGCGGCGGATACTCACCGAGTGGCGAGTGGTGCTGCGGAGGCTGCGGGTGCTGATGCTGCGCGTAATGCGGCGGCGCGTAGCCCTGTGACGGCGGCCCGCTGGGGGGCGGCATCGAGTGCACCGGGGCGGCGTCCGGCGAGGGGACGGCCTCGAGCACGCGGCCGAGGATGTCGTCGGCACTGACGCCCTCGCTCAGCGCGTCGTAGGAGAGCACGAGGCGGTGGCGCAGGACGTCGAGGGAGAGGTCGCGTACATCGGTGCTGATCACGTGGCGCCGGCCCCGCAGCAGCGCGAGCGCGCGCGCCGACTGGATCAGGCCGATCGGACCGCGCGGGCTGGCGCCGTAGTCCACGTAATGGGCCACGTCCCCCAGCCCGTAGGACTGCGGGTTGCGAGTCGCGTCCACCAGCTGCACCGCGTGGGCGACGATGCCGCCGTCCACGTAGACCTCGTCCACCTCGCGGCGGAACACGAGCAGGTCGTCGCCGGTGAGGCGCTCGACCACATCCACGGGCGGCTCGAGCGAGCGCCCCACCACGGTGGTCTCCTCGGCGGCGGTGGGGTAGTCGACCAGGATCTTCATCAGGAAGCGGTCGGTCTGGGCCTCGGGCAGCGGGTAGGTGCCCTCGGACTCGATCGGGTTCTGGGTGGCGAGCACCAGGTAGGGCTCGGGCACGGGGAAGGTCTGGCCGGCGATCGTGACCTGGTGCTCCTCCATCACCTCGAGGAGGGCCGACTGGACCTTGGCCGGTGCGCGGTTGATCTCGTCCGCCAACAGGAAGTTGCAGACGACCGGGCCGAGCTCGACGTCGAAGGAGCCCGAGCCGGGGCGCAGCACCCGGGTGCCGACGAGATCGGCGGGGACGAGGTCGGGCGTGAACTGCACGCGCTGGAACGACCCGCCGACCACGCCGGCGAGCGTCTTCACGGTAAGCGTCTTGGCCAGGCCGGGAACGCCCTCCAGCAGCACGTGGCCGCCGGTGAGCAGCGCGACCAGCACCCGCTCGAGCATCGCGTCCTGGCCCACAACGACGCGCTTGATCTCATAGAGAGCCGCCTCGAGGCCCTCGCGCGTGGTCGTCATCCTTTCCTCCTCGCCCGGGTTCAAGGCGATTGACGCTACGCCCCTATTCCAAGAAGGCCTAAAAGTGTGGCGTGGCCGGGCGCGTCAGCGCTCGTCGGCGTCCATCGCGGCGGTGCGCGTGGTCATCACCGCGGCGCCTCCACCGGCCATCACGCGGCGCGTCAACCGCGGCAGCACCACCCGCGCGGCGGCCGCCAGCCCGTACGGCTTGGGCACGTAGCGCTCGGGTCGCCGGCCCACGCCCGCCTCGTAGATCGCCTCCGCGCCCTTCTCCGGGGTGGAGACCGCCCAGCGCGTGAGCCAGCGGCCGGTCAGCTCCTTCTGGGGCAAGCCCTCGGTGGAGATGAAGCCCGGCAGCACCAGCCCCACGTGCACGCCGTTGGGACGCTCCTCGGCGAACAGCGCGTCGCTCCAGCCGGCCAGCGCGAACTTGCTGGCCGAGTAGGCGCCGGTGCCGGCCGCGGGCCACGCGGCCGGCGGTGCTGGCCACGTTCACGACCGCGCTGGGCGCCGAGGCGCGCAGCAGGGGGAGCAGCGCCTCGGTCAACCGCACCACCGCGTCGAAGTTGACCTCCATGTGGCGGCGGACGTTCTCGTAGCCGCCGTCGGCGAACTTCGCCCGCCACGAGGCGCCGGCGTTGTTGACCAGCAGGGTCAACCGGCCGTACTTCTCCTCCACGTGCGCGCGCACGCGCCCGGGCGCGTCGTCCTCGGTGAGGTCGGCCGCCACCCAGCTCGCCTCGCAGGGGAGCTTCTCGGCCAGCGCGCGGAGGCGGTCCTCGCGGCGAGCGACCAGGACCAGCTTGGCGCCGGGCTCGCGCGCGAGGCGGTGGGCCGCGGCCTCGCCGATGCCGCTGGAGGCGCCGGTGACCACGGCCACCAGGTCTGGGCTGGCGTCGCTCTCGATGGGCCGGATGCTTCCAGACTCAGCCGCCCGGCACCGGCGCGCCCGACGGGACGCCGGCCGCCACATAGCGGTCGTAGTGCCCGCGCCACTCGTCCGAGGGATCGGTCCCCGGCGCCTCGGACTCGCCCGTCCCCAACAGCTCGGCGAGCCGGTCCAGGCACACGTGCCAGCCCGCGGCGGTGCGCGCCGCCTCGTCGGACCGGGTGAGGAAGTGGGTCAGGCGCAGGCGGCAGCCGGCTCCGGCCGGCTCCAGCTCCAGGCGCAGCTCGTCCTCGCCCCACAGGAACGCGAACAGCTGCGGCGGATCGAGCGCGGTCACCCGGCCGGTCATGTCCTCCATGCTGCCGTCGGGGAACGCGAACGCCATCGCTCCGCCCTCGCGCAGGTCGACGTCCACCGTGGTGGGGAACCAGTGCGCCAGCCGGGCGGGGTCGGTCACGGCCTCCCACACCACGTCCACCGGGTGCCCGAGCGTGCGCTCGAATCGGACGGCGGGCTTGCCGTCGAGGGTCACGTAGGTGCCTTCCATCAGCGGTCCTCCTTGGGATCGATCTCGTCCAGGTGCTGCTCCAGGGCGTCCAGGCTCTGCGTCCACAGGCGCCGGTAGGGCTCCAGCCAGGCGTCGATCTCGGCGATCGGCTTCGGCTCGAGCGCGTACACGCGGCGCTGGGCCTCGCGGCGCACGGTCACCAGGCCGGCCTCCCGCAGCACCCGGAGGTGCTTCGAGGTGCTCGGCTGGCTCAGATCGGTGCGCTCAACGAGCTCGCCGACCGCCCGCGGCCCCTGGAGAAGGAGCTCGACGAGCGCGCGGCGGTGGGGGTCTGCGAGTGCCGCCCAGGCAGCGGTCATGAGGTGTATATGCCCATCTCGGCATATACTAACCCGGTCCGCTTGCCCGGCCCGCTTGCGGTTGGTACGTTGGCCGCGGCGCGCGTCCCGCGCCCAACCCCCGGTTCCGGTGCTCACGCCGCCGGCCGAGCGGGGGCAAAGGGGGCCTGAGCTCTCGGGACGCCGGTCATTTGAGATGCCCTTTCCGGCGGGGCGCCCCGAGCGTGAGTCGCGGTGTCGCCGCCTCGAGAGGAGCAAAGATGACCAGGCAGAGCTCGTTCAAGCGGATCGTCCGCACCCGGATGGCGAAGACGGGCGAGAGCTACACCGCGGCGCGGGCCGCGCTGCTGTCCGCGCCCGAGGGCTCCACGGACGGCCTCGCGACGTCCGACGAGGAGATTCGCCGCCGCACCGGCCGCGGCTGGGAGGAGTGGTTCGACGCCCTCGACGAATGGGGCGCCGCCGACCGCACCCACCGCGAGGCGGCCCGCTGGCTGGCCGACCAGCAGGGCCTCGATCCGCTGGCCTGGAATGTCCAGGCGGTGATCGGAAGCTACGAGCGAGTGCGCGGCGGGCGCGCGGTCGGCGAGCACGAGGACGGCTTCACCGTGACCGCGTCGCGGACGGTGGGCGTCCCGGTGGAGCAGCTCTACGACGCGCGTGATGGAGCTGGCGGACGGCCTGATGCGCGAGCGCACGTCGACGCGGCCGAAGTCGGCCCGCTTCGATTGGGGCGAGAACGGCAGCCGGGTCCACGTGGCCTTCGACGCGGTGGATCCCGGCAAGAGCAGGCTGGCCCTCTCGCACGCGCGTCTCGCCGACGGCGAGGAGGCCGAGCGGATGAAGGCGCTACTGGCGCGAGCGGGTGTCCGCGCTGAAGGAGGAGCTGGAGCGATGAGCGACCTGGCGATCACCGAGGTGGGAACCGTCATCGTCCCCGTGGCCGACCAGGACCGGGCGCTGGAGTTCTGGACCGGGCTCGGCTTCGAGACCCGCATCGACGGCGCCTTCGGCGAGGGGCAGCGCTGGCTCGAGGTGGCCCCGCCCGGGGCGGCCACGAGCATCGCGCTGGTGGCTGCGCCCGAGGACGCTGCCGCCGGGACGGAGGTGAGCTTCACCACGACCGACGCGGCGGCCGACCACGCCGCGCTGCGCGCGCGGGGCGTGGACGCCGACGAGGAGCTGATCGTGATGGGCGACTACGTGCCGCCGATGTTCACCTTCCGCGACCCCGACGGCAACGGGTTTCGGGTGGTGGAGCGGCCCTCGGAGGGCGATGCCTGAAGGATTGTGTGGGCTCTGGCCCGACAACCCTTCAGTCGCTAGCTGCGCCTAGCACCAGCGCGGCGAGCGTCCCGGCGAGAAGGGCTTCCACACGGCCAGCCGTCGCATGTGCTGGCGCTAGAAGATGGCCTCCAGCTGGTCTACCTTCACGAGCGTCTCTTCCATCGAGTAGGTGGCGTGGATCCTGGTCGTGTTCCACTGGATGAGACGGCTCTGGAGGATGAACTCCCTGACGGACTCGATGTCGTCCGCCTCGACTACCGCGAGGAGGATGTGGTCGGGCCCAAAGACGCGCAGCGTGACGATGTTGACGCCCAGTTGCTCGGCGAGCTGCGGAATCTGACCGGCCCCCTCCTTCAACATCTTCCGCGTTTGGGAGTTGGAGGTCGGGCAAAGGTCGGGCGGATGCTCGGCGATGACGGCGAACGTTGCCATGAGGGTGAGCCTCCTTGTGGTCGCGGGATCCCAGCCTAACCCTCCACGCACGCGCACCCGGCCCTTCCGTGGGAAGTGGCAGGCCAGCGATCCTCGAGGCGGAACGGAACGGCGCTCGCGCTCCTCCTCCGCCTCCCCGACCAGGCGGGTCGGCGCCCGAAGGTGCGACTCAGCGGAGCGCGAGCCGGTAGAAGCGCGGGTCGGCTTTTCGTACGTAGCGGGGCGCCCCCGAGACCTCCATGGGCTCGTCTTCCACGATGCGCCACTCGGAGAAGGTGCTCTCTACGTCTTCCCGGCTCGCGCCCCGAGGGAGGGGCCCCCTGCGCCCCGGCTTCCAGGCCATCAGCAGCAGCGTTGCGCCCGGGCCGGCCGCTGCGCTTGCCCCCCGTGCCTCATCGCTGCGCTGGGCGTCGCTCAGCTCGTCGTGGAAGCACCCGAAGTCGATGAGGAGCTGGAATCCCGAGCCGACGCCCGCTTCGGCGAGCGCGGTCACGTCCCCCTCGATCAGCTGTAGGTCGACACCTGCCTCCGCCGCGCGCTCGGTGGCCCGGCGCACGGCCTTCGGCACGAAGTCCACTCCGGTCACCTGCCACCCCCGGGACGCCAGCTCGACCGCCCAGATCCCGCTGCCGCAGCCGAGGTCGAGCGCGCGCCCGAACGGGGGCTCGCGCCCTGCCTCCGCGCGGTCGAACATCCCAGAGATCTGTTCGGTGATCGGAGGCGACTCCGCCATCTGCTCCCAAGGGGTGAAACCGACCCCGTAGAGGAGCTTGTAAGCAACGCTCATCGCGTCCCCCTCGATCCGAGAGGCTGAACCTACACCGGCGCCCGCTCGGGTGGCAATGGGAGGGGAAGGGCTCCGGGGAGCGGCCCTCGTGGCCCTCGCCGACACTGTGCAGGGGACGAGCCGCCGGAGCAAACGGCACGCAACGCCCTGGTGCGCGGGCACCCCGCGAAACTCCTCAGCCGCCTGACGACCCTGGCGGGAGGGAGTGCGTAAGTGCGCCCAGGGAGACTCGAACTCCCACCCCACATAAGTGGGACAAGGCCCTCAACCTTGCGCGTCTACCAATTCCGCCACAGGCGCCTGAGGGGCGCCAACTATAGCCCCCGGGCGGTTTCTGGCAGCGGCCTTGCAGTCGTCCGGAGGCCTATGTACCTTGTCGAACACATGTTCGGATCAGCCCCCCCGGAGGGACAGTGGACCTAGACCTGACCAAGCGCCAGCAGGAGATCTTCGACTTCATCAAGCGCTACTCGTCGAGCCACGGTTACCCGCCCACGGTGCGCGACATCGGCAAGGCGATCGGCCTGACCTCGTCGTCGACGGTGCACGCCCATCTCGCGAACCTCGAGAAGCTCGGCCTGCTGCGGCGCGACCCCACCCGCCCGCGGGCGATCGAGGTCCTGGTCGACAAGGCGAAGAAGGTCGTGGGCGACGGGGACCGAGGCCTGCCGCTGGTGGGCTCGGTCGCCGCCGGCCAGCCGGTGCTCGCCGAGGAGAACATCGAGGACTACGTGGAGATCCCCCCGATCGCGGGCGGCGACGCGGGTGAGTTCCTCCTGCGCGTGCGCGGCGACTCGATGAAGGACGCCGGGATCCTGGAGGGCGACCACGTGGTGGTCCGCCGCCAGGAGACGGCCAGCGACGGCGAGATCGTCGTGGCCCAGATCGGCGACGAGGCGACGGTCAAGCGCTTCTTCCGCGAGCCCGACCATGTGCGCCTTCAGCCCGAGAACGACGCCCACGAGCCGATCATCAGCCGCGAGGTGGAGATCCTCGGCAAGGTCGTCGGCGTCATGCGGAGAGTCTCGTGATGGCCTGCGAGCCATCGCCTGCCAGCGTCCTCGGTCGCTCACCTGCCGAGCAGGCATCGCTCCCTGCGTCCTTGGCAGGCGGGGCTCTCGGCCTCACGGAGGTGGTCGAGTGACCAGCGGAACCCTTGCGCCGCCGCTCTTCGACCCGGCGCAGCGCGAACACAAGCTTTCGGGCGAACCGGAAACGCCCGTCAGGAGCCCCAACGGCGGCAGGCCTACGCTCGAGGACCGGATCTCGCGCGTATGGGAGGGCCTGCACGCCGACGGGGCGGCCGAGTGCCCTGTCTGCCACGGCCGCATGCACAGCCGGCAAGGCGGCGGTCGCTGCGTGGACTGTGGCTCGAAGCTGGCCTAACCTCTGTAGTTGCCGGCCAGGCAGTCGCGGGCGTCGGAGAGACAACCGGCGTTCGAGGAAAGTCCGGACACCGCAGGGCAGGGTGGTCGGGAAATCCGACCCGGGGAAACCCGCGGGAAAGTGCCACAGAAACAAACCGCCTACCCGGCGGGCCTCTCGAGAGCCCGTCGGCGGCAAGGGTGAAAAGGTGCGGTAAGAGCGCACCGGCGGCGTGGTGACACGCCGGCCAGGCAAACCCCACCCGGTGCAAGGCCAAGCAGGGACGATGACGCTGCCCGCCGAGTCCCAGGTAGGCCGCAGGGCCACAGGGCCCGCCGCCGCTCGCCGAGTGGCGGCAGATGGATGACTGTCCACGACAGGATCCGGCTTACCGGCCGGCTGAGGGAAGGGCCCCGCGAGAGCGGGGCCCTTCTGATTTGAGGGGACCCCCGGCGGGGCATACGCTCGACACGTGCCCGTAACGGTCGACCCCCATGTAGCCGTCTGCTCCATCGAGCGCCTACAGGCGGGGCGCCCCACGGAGGCGCGCGACGACGAGATCGCCGTCGAGGAGCCGCTGGAGATCCGCGTCGACGGCGAGGCGCTCGCCGTGACTATGCGCAGCCCCGGCGACGACGAGGTGCTGGCCGTCGGCTTCCTCGTCGGCGAGGGCCTGATCGCGGGTCCCGGGGACGTCGCCGGCGCGGGCCCGACCGAGGAGCTCGAGGGCAACGTGGTCGACGTGCGGACCACCGACGGCCTGCGGCGCGACCCGGGCAAGCGCAGCTTTCACCTGACCTCCTCGTGCGGGATCTGCGGCAAGGGCGCGCTGGAGGACGTGCGGCTCAATGCGCCGGCGCCGGCCGGCGACCGGGGTCCGCTCCCCGAGGAGCTGGTCCTGAGCGCGCCCGACGAGCTGCGCGCCGGCCAGCGGGCCTTCGGGCGCACCGGCGGCCTGCACGCGACCGGCGTGTTCGACCCGCAGGGGCGGCTGCTGTGCCTGCGCGAGGACGTGGGCCGCCACAACGCGATGGACAAGGCGATCGGGGCTCTGTTGCTGGAGGGCCGCTACCCCCTGGCCGACGCATTCGCCTGCCTGAGCGGGCGGGCCGGTTTCGAGCTCGTCCAGAAGGCCGCGATGGCCGACATGGCCGGCGTGGTCGCCGTGGGGGCGCCGACGTCGCTGGCGGTCGACCTCGCGCGCGAGCGCGGGATGCTCCTGTGCGGCTTCGTGCGCGAGAGCTCCTTCAACGTGTACGCCGGCGCGGACCGCCTGGCGCCGCGCAGCGCGCGGCCGTCGACCGCTTGAAATAAAGTCCCGGCCCGCATGGAGGTCCTGGCCATCGTCCTGCCGTTCCTGCTCATCGGGATCGGCGTGATCTTCGTTGCCTTCTCGGGCGGCCCCAGCGCCGCCCGCGAGGCCTACCTCACCCGCGGAAGCACCGCCTTCCGGATCGCCGTGCCGGTGATCTACGTGGTCGGCGGCCTGCTGGTCCCGGCGCTGATCCTCGCCAACCGCGGTGCCGCCGCCGGCGGCACCGACGTTCTCGCGAGCGAGCAGCCCACCAAGGAAGAGGAGGAGGGCAAGACCCTCTTCGCCGAGCGATGTGCGAGTTGTCACAACCTCGACGCCGCCAACGCCCGTGGGGTCCAGGGGCCCGACCTCGACGAGGTGGGAAAGATGTCCAAGAAGCGCGTCCTGACCGCGATCCGCATCGGCGGGACGGGCGAAAAGCAGATGCCGTCCGGCATCTACACGGGCCAGGACGCGGACGCCGTCGCGGTCTACGTGACGAAGGTCGCCGGGAAGTAGTACCCTCCGCGCCTCATCCGGCCGAGGCTCCGCCAGTTATGGCGGGGCGCGGGGGAACCGGAAGGCCCATCTGGCCAGGGGCGAGTCGTCCCGACGGCGTTAGCCGTCCGGACGTAGCGCGACTCTTTCAGCGCGAGCCCGACAGCTAACCCCGCAGGCCCAAGGAAAGAGAGCCGATGAGCAGTTCAGCGGGTGCCCGCGCACTTCAGCGGGTGGATGAATACGAAGAGAGGTTCGTCTCACGGCCCAGGCTGGAGCTGGTCGAAGAGCCCGCTCCGGCGGCGGCCACGCCGACGCCCGCGCCTGCACCGGCGCCCGGCGAGCGCAGGACGGTCCGCATCACCGGCCGGCCCACGCCGGCCCGCCGCCGGCCGCCCACGTCCAGCCGTGTGGTCTCGGCGCCCGACCGGCTGGCGCTGTACGCCGTGCTGCTCGGCCTCTTCCTCATCTTCATGGCCGTCGTCACGGGCAGCTCTTAAGACCCCGCTTAGGCGTCCAGGGGAGGTTCCCGGCCGTACTACCGGGTACTGGACGACGCGCGCCGTCGTCCTACACTTACCTCCCATAAGCGACAGCCAGGAAGCGAAAGAGCGATGAAGACCAAGGAGAGCAGGTTCCAGGTCCACGACGAGCTGACCGCGCCCGAGCGCAGCGCCACGATCCTCAAGGGCGCGCTCGCCGGCGGGGGCCAGGTCTCCAACTTCCTCGGCGTGCTGGCCGGATCGCCCGCCGCGCTGCGGGCCTACACGCGCTTTCGCTCCGAGCTCCGCCACGGCAGCCTCCCGTCGGCGACCCAGCAGCGGATCGCTCTCGCGGTCGCCGAGCACGGCGGCGGTGAGTACGCCCTGTCCACGCTCCAGCGCAGCGCGCGCGAGGCCGGCCTGGGCCTCGACGAGATCGCCCTGGCGCGCGAGTTCGACTCGCGTGACGAGACCGAGCACGCGCTCCTGCGCTTCGTGCGAGGACTGCTCGAGGCCGACGGCCCGCCGCCGGTGCACCTGCACGAGGAGGCGCGCGAGGCAGGCTGGGACGACGAGCAGATCCTGGAAGCGGTGGCCAACGTCGCCCTCGCGCAGTTCAGCAACCTGATCGCCCGCTCGGGAGACGTGCCCAAGGACGGCTCGGGCGAGGAGGGCCGCCTCCTCAACGCGGCCTAGATACCGCCGGGCCGCACGGCTAGTCTTGAACCATGCCGGTCCCCGTCAGGGACGAGGTCACAGGTGACCAGAGCGCGGAGGAGCGCTCCGCCTGCTGCTCCCTCTACCACCACGCCGTCGAGCTGGTGGGCAAGCGCTGGACCGGAGCGATCCTCAGCGTCCTGATGGACGGGCCGCTGCGCTTCTCGGAGGTGAAGCTGCTGGTGCCCGACCTCTCCGACCGCCTGCTCTCCGAGCGGCTGAAGGAGCTCGAGAGCGAGGGCATCGTCGAGCGCAGGGTCAGCACCGAGCTGCCGGCCCGCGTTGAGTACGCGCTGACCGAGAAGGGGCGGGCGCTGGAGCCCGCCGTGCGCGCCCTGAAGGACTGGGCGCAGGACTGGCTGTAGCCCGCTAGCCGGAGCCCGCTCGACCGCACCCGCTCGCTTCGGGGTTGCGCACGCCCCGCGGCAGGGCTCCGGCGAACGTCCGCGCCTCACCCCGGGGCGCCGGCAGTCGGCCTGCCGGGGCGAGCATGCAGCCGACAAGGAGCGCCAGGCCAAAGCGGTGTAGCTTGACGCCCATGGCCGAGCAGACCGCCACACCAGAGAGCGTCAAGGCCGAGGTCGAGGAGCGCGACATCCGCTTCATCCGGCTGTGGTTCACCGACATCCTCGGGCAGCTCAAGAGCTTCTCGGTCAACGCCTCCGAGCTCGACGACGCATTCGAGGGCGGGATGGGGTTCGACGGCTCCTCGATCACGGGCTTCAACGCCATCGAGGAGTCCGACATGATCGCCATGCCCGACGTGTCGACCTTCAAGGTGCTCCCCTGGCGGCCGGACGAGCAGGGCGTCGCCCGGATGTTCTGCGACGTGCTCACGCCGAGCCGCGAGCCCTACGAAGGCGATCCGCGCAACGTGCTGCGGCGCGCGCTGGCGCGCGCCGAGGAGATGGGCTTCGACACCTTCAACGTCGGGCCCGAGCTCGAGTACTTCTACTTCCGCAACTCCAAGGCCGAGAACGGCAACCAGCCCGAGACCCTCGACGAGGGGGGCTATTTCGACCTGACGACCCTCGACGCCGGGTCCGACGTGCGCCGCGAGACCGTGCTGGCGCTCGAGCAGCTGGGGATCCATGTGGAGTACACCCACCACGAGGTCGGGCCCTCCCAGCACGAGATCGACATGCGCTACGCCGACGCGCTGAAGATGGCCGACGACTGCATGACCTATCGCATCACCGTGAAGGAGTACGCCATGAAGTACGGGTGGCACGCGACCTTCATGCCCAAGCCGCTGTTCGGCGAGAACGGGTCGGGGATGCACACCCACCAGTCGCTGTTCAAGGAGGGCCGCAACGCCTTCTTCGACCCCAACGACCAGTACTTCCTGTCCGACGTGGGCAAGGCCTACATCGCCGGTCAGCTCAAGCACGCGCGCGAGGTCTGCTCGGTGTTCGCGCAGTGGGTCAACTCGTACAAGCGCCTCGTGCCCGGCTACGAGGCGCCCGTCTACTGCTCCTGGTCGCGGCGCAACCGCTCAGCGCTGGTCCGGGTGCCGCTCTACCACCCGGGCAAGGAGCAGGCCACGCGGATGGAGCTGCGCTGTCCCGACCCGGCCTGCAACCCCTACCTGACCTTCGCGGCGCTGCTGCAGTCCGGGCTCGAGGGGATCGAGAAGGGCTACGAGCTTCCCGAGCCGATGGAAAAGAACCTCTACCACCTGTCGCCCGACGACCGCAGGCGGCTGGGCATCGAGCAGCTGCCCGAGACGCTGGGCGAGGCGATCGAGCTGACGGCCGAGTCCGAGCTGATGCTGCGCACCTTCGGCGAGCACATCTTCAACCGGTTCGTGGAGATCAAGCGCAAGGAATGGGAGGACTACCGGGTCCAGGTGACCCAGTGGGAGCTGGATCGGTATCTGGCGATCCTCTGATCGCCGCGCCTAGCTGATAGACGTAGCGCGCATGGGTCCGCGCCGCCGCTCGTCGATCTTCGCCTTTGCCGCCAACCCGCGAGCCAAGTGGGTCGTCTTCGCGATCTGGCTCGTCGGGATCTTCATCGCGGTCGGCCCGGCGCAGCTCCCGACCAAGTTCACCGACGCCGAGAGCAACGAGTCGACCTCGTTCCTGCCCGGCGACGCGGAGTCGACCAAGGTGCTCGAGAAGGCCGAGGACCTCCAGGGCGGCGAGCTGGCTCCGGCGGCGATCGTCTACCGCCGCGAATCGGGGCTGACGGCCGCCGACCGCAGGAAGATCGCCGCCGATGTCCAGCGGATGACGTCGAAGCGGTACCCGGCGGTCATCGCCGACGGCCCGACCGCCGCCGCCGGCGGCCAGGGCGGGAGCTCGGAGCCGAGCCAGGGGGGAGGGGGCGCCTCGTCGCAGCCGGACGATGGCGGCGGCGCATCCGCCGGCCAGTCCGGGCCGCCGCCAGGCGCCAAGGGCCAGCGGGAGGGGTGCGCCGGGCCGACCACCGCCGTGCCGGGCCAGCCCGGCGACTACCGGCCCTTCGTCGGCCCGATCTGCTCGCCCGACGGACAAGGCCGCGATCGTCACGGCCTACCTGAAGGGCAACGGCGAGTCCGACAGGATCCTGGACCCTGTCTCCTTCTGGCGGGACACGGTCTCCGATCCCGGCGGCGGGCTGCAGGTCAAGGTGACCGGCGGCGCCGGCTACGCGGCCGACGCGATCGAGATCTTCGAGTCGATCAACGGCACGCTGCTGCTGGCGGCGGTGACGCTGGTGATCCTCCTGCTGATCGCCATCTACCGCTCGCCGATCTTCCTCTTCATCCCCTTGGGGGCGGTGATCTTCGCCGAGATGCTGGCCCGCTCGGTGGGCTACGGGCTGTCCGAGCTGGGGGTGACGATCAACGGCCAGTCCAGCTCGATCATGTCCGTCCTGGTGCTGGGCGCGGGCACCGACTACGCGTTGCTGATCGCCGCGCGCTATCGCGAGGAGCTGCACCACACCGAGGACCGCCATGCGGCGATGCGCGCCGCGATGACGTCGGCCGGCCCGGCCGTGTTCGCCTCGGCCGCGACGGTGATCGCGGCGCTGCTGTGCCTCACCCTCGCCAAGGTCAACGGCACCGCCGGGCTCGGCCCGATCGCGGCGATGGGCGTGGCCTGCGCGGCGCTCTCGATGCTCACGCTGCTCCCCGCGCTACTGACGATCTTCGGCCGCCGGGCGTTCTGGCCCTTCGTGCCGAACACCCCCGAGACCGCGCCCGGCGAGGCAGAAGTCAGCGAGCGGGCCCGGCGCCGGATCGTCGAGGGCAGCCGCGTGTCGGCGCTGGCGCACGTCATCGGCGCGAGCGTGATCGTGTTCGTCTTCCTGCCCTTGTTCGTGCTCAGCGCGCTGCTGCGGCGGATCACCGGCCGGCGGCTGCCCTCGCTGATGCAGCCGCTCGACAGCGCGGTCTTCACTCCCTACGAGCTGCGCCGCTACCGGCGTGAGAAGCCCATCGACACCACCCACGGCTTCTGGAGCCGGGTCGGGCAACGGGTGGCCCACAGGCCCGCCCGGGTGGCGGCCGGCTCGGTCGCGGTGCTGCTCATCATGTCCGCCGGCCTGGTCTTCTTCTCCACCGACCTGACCACCAACGACAGCTACCGGACCAAGGTCGAGTCCGTCGAGGGCCAGGAGATCCTCAGCAAGAGCTTCCCGGCCGGGGCGAGCGTGCCCACCGACGTGATCGTGCCCGACCAGTCCCAGGTGGCGAAGGTCACGCGGACGCTCGAGGGCGTGCAGGGCGTTGAGGCGGTGTCGCCGCCCGTCGCCCAGGGCGAGGACGGCGTCTTGATCCAGGCCACGCTCGTACCCCAGCCCTACTCCACGGAGGCCTTCGACCTCGTCGAGCCGATCCGCGCAGGCGGCGAGTGGCGCGGCCGCAGGGCACCCTGGTCGGCGGCCCGACGGCGGTGGAGTTCGACGTCCGCGACGCGGCCGGCTATGACTCGACCCTGATCCCGCCGATCGTGCTGGTCGTCGTGTTCCTGATCCTGATGCTGCTCCTGCGCGCGGTGGTGGCCCCGCTGTTGCTGATCGGAACGGTGATCCTCAGCTTCGGCGCCGCGCTGGGGGTCGGCTACCTCGTCTACGACGTGATCTTCGACTTCCCCGGCTCGGACCCGTCGCTGCCCCTGTTCGCGTTCATCTTCCTGGTCGCCCTGGGGGTCGATTACAACATCTTCCTGGTCGCCCGGGCGCGCGAGGAGACGATCCGGCACGGCACCAGGGACGGCATGCTGCGCGCGCTGGCCGTGACGGGCGGCGTCATCACAAGCGCGGGCATCGTCCTGGCCGGCACTTTCTCCGTGCTCGCGGTGCTCCCGCTGGTCTTCCTCACCGAGATCGGATTCGTGGTCGCTTTTGGGGTGCTCCTCGACACCTTCCTGGTCAGAAGCGTGCTGGTCCCGGCCCTGGTCCTGCAGCTCGGACCGAAGGTCTGGTGGCCGTCCAGGCTCGCCAAGGAGCGTCGCTAGAGTGCCCGCGCGTGACGCCGCGCCGCCGCCTCGGGAAGCCGCTGGCTCTGCTCCTGGCCGGTGCCGCGCTGGCGGGCTGCGGCAGCAGCTCGCTCGAGGGGAGCTCGCTGGAGAGCAAGATCGAGAGGGACCTCGAGGGCGAGCTGAAGGGCACGGCCGACGTGCGCTGCCCCAAGGAGATCAAGGTCCAGGCCGATGTCGTCGCTGGACTGTCCGGCACAGGTGGGGGACACCAGCGGCGTGGTGCGCATCACCCAGCAGGACGACAAGGGCAACGTCCGCTACCAGTACACGCAGCGCTCGAAGTGAGCCCGCGAGCCCTCATGGCCGGCGCCTCGGTCCTGGCCGCCGTGGCGGCGGGCTGCGGTGACAAAGACCTCGACGGCGCCGCGCTGTCGGACAAGATCGAGGAGGGCCTCAAGAAGCAGAACAAGGTCCGCAAGGTCGAGGTCAAGTGCCCGGCCAAGATCGAGCGCAAGGCGCAGACGCGGGCCAGCTGTCCGTTCGTGACCGACCGGGTCGCGGGAGTCATCCGCGTGGTCCAGCAGGACGAGAGGGCAGCGTCCGCTGGCAGGTCGATCCCCAAGAGCGTCCGCCGCCGGCCCTAGGGCGCGGCCAGCGGGCGCGACCGCGCGACGGTGCGGTCACGCCAGCAGCTCCTCCAGATCGCCCGGCTCGGTGACCGGGCGCCGGCAGGCGAAGTTCTCGCAGACGTACGCCGCGGCGCGCCCGTCGACGGGCTCGCGCCCCTGTAGCAGGGGCACGCCGTCGGCCTCTCCTCCGGCCGCGACCACATGCGGGCGAAAGCGGCCGCGCAGCGTGCGCTCCAGCGGCTCGCGGCCGGGGCCGACGAGCGCGACCTCGCGCGTGGGGGAGAGGTGGAAGTCCAGCGCCTGGAGCAGGTGGCCGAAGGCCATCGGGTGGCGCACGGCCACCTCGTGCAGCAGCCGCAGCACCGAGACCGCCTGGTCCTCGTAGGGCGATTCGCCGGTGAGGGCGGCGAGCCGCAGCAGGCCCATGGCGGCGCTGGCGTTGCCCGAGGGGATGGGGTGGTCCTCGAGGTCCTTGCGTCGGGCCACCAGCTGCTCGTGGTCGGAGGAGGTCTCGAAGAAGCCGCCGGCGTCGGGGTCGGCGAAGCGCTCGATCAGCTCGTCGGCCAGCTCGCGGGCGGCGGCGAACCAGCGCGGGTCGAAGCTCGCCTCGTACAGCGTCAGCAGCCCCTCCAGCAGGAAGGCGTGGTCCTCCAGGTAGGCGTTGAGCCGCGCGCGACCGTCCTTCCACGTGCGCCGCAGGCGGCCGTCCGGACGCATGTCCTCCAGCACGAAGCGGGCGCAGTCGGCAGCGGCCTCGACGAAGTCGGGGCGCTCGAGCACCGCGCCGGCCTCGGCCAGTGCCGAGATCATCAGCCCGTTCCAGGCCGCCAGGCGCTTGTCGTCGAGGCCCGGCCACACGCGCCGGGCCCGCGCCTCGAGCAGGGTCTGGCGCCAGCGGTCGAGCTCCGCCGGCTCGCCCTCGCCGCGCACGAGGATGTTCGCGCCCTCGAAGTTGCCGCTCTCGGTGGCGCCGAACCACGCGGCGCCCTCGTCGCCCACCAGATCGCGGAGCTCGTCGAGCGACCAGACGTAGAACTTGCCCTCGACCCCCTCGGAGTCGGCGTCCAGCGCCGACATGAAGCCGCCCTCCGGGCCGCGCAGCTCGCGCAGCGCCCACTCGAGCGTCTCCTCGCACACCCGCCGGAACAGCGCCTCGCCCGTGACCTGCCACCCGTGCAGATACGCGCGCGCGAGGAGCGCGTTGTCGTAGAGCATCTTCTCGAAGTGGGGGACGAGCCACCGCTCGTCGACCGAGTAGCGGGCGAACCCTCCGCCCACCTGGTCGTACATGCCGCCGCTCGCCATCCCGCGCAGGGTGTGGCGCGGCACCTCGACCTCGCCGCGCGCCATCAGGAAGCCGAGCGCCGACGCGGGCGGGAACTTGGGCGCCCCGCCGAAGCCGCCGTGCACCGGGTCGTGCGCCTCGCGCAGCGCGCGCACCGCGTCGTCGAGGCGGCGCTCGTCGAAGGCCTCGGCGCTGGGCTGCAGCAACGCGCCGCCGCGCAGCCGCTCCGCGATCCGGCTGCCGCCCGCCCTGATCTCGTCGCGGCGCTCGTCCCAGGCCGCCGCGACCGCCTCCAGAACCTGGCGCCAGCTCGGCATGCCGTGACGCGGCTCGGGCGGGAAGTAGGTGCCGGCGTAGAACGGCACCTGCTCGGGGGTGAGGAAGACGTTCAGCGGCCAGCCCCCTCGGCCCGTCATCGCCTGGCAGGCCTCCATGTAGATCGAGTCGAGGTCGGGCCGCTCCTCGCGGTCGAGCTTGATGCAGACGAAGCGCTCGTTCATCAGCTTCGCCGTGGCCTCGTCCTCGAAGGACTCCCGCTCCATGACGTGGCACCAGTGGCAGGCCGAGTAGCCGATGGACAGCAGGATCGGGCAGTCCTCCTCGCGCGCGCGGGTCAGCGCCTCCTCGCCCCAGGGATGCCAGTCGACCGGGTTGTCCTTGTGCTGGAGGAGGTAGGGAGACGTCTCTCCGGCGAGGCGATTGGGCATAGTCCGACGCTACCCGTGGTCGAGCAGCTGGAACTCCTGGTCGGCGAGTGGAGGCTCGAGGCCGACTTCCCCGGCGTGGAGCCGGGCCGCGCCACCTTCGAGTGGCTGCCCGGCAAGCAGTTCCTGGCCCTGCGCTGGGAGGTGCCGATGCCCGAGGCTCCCGACGGGCTCGCGGTGATGGGATGGGACGAGGGCCGCGGGACCCTGCTGCAGCACTACTTCGACTCGCGCGGCGTCTGCCGCGTGTACACGATGAGCTTCGACGGGGGCCGGTGGGAGATGACGCGCACGCGCGCCGACTTCTCGCCGCTGCCGTTCTCGCAGCGCTGGACGGCCACCGTCGCCGACGACCTGATCGAGGGCACCTGGGAGCGCACGGGTGATGACGGCGAGTGGATGAGGGACTTCGACCTCAGGTACCGCCGCGTAGCTCGGCCCGCTTGATCTTGCCGCTGGCGGTCTTGGGCAGCGAGTCGGCGAACTCCACGATGCGCGGGTACTTGTAGGGCGCGGTCTGCTCCTTGACGTGCTCCTGGAGCTCGCCCGCCAGCGCGTCTCCGGCTCGCGCGCCGTCGCGCAGCACCACCACAGCGCGGACGACCGACCCGCGCACCTCGTCGGGCGCGGCCACCGCCGCGGCCTCGGCGACCGCGGGGTGGGACAACAGGGCCGACTCCACCTCGAAGGGGCCGATCCGGTAGCCGGCGGAGATGATCACGTCGTCGGTGCGGCCCTCGAACCACAGGTAGCCGTCCTCGTCCTGGCTCACGCGATCGCCGGTGCGCCAGGGCCGGTCGCGCGGGCCGTCGACGAAGAAGGTGGGGACGGTCGCCGGGTCGGCCACCAGCTCGCCCTCGTCCACCCACAGCCGCATGCCCGGCAGCGGCGTCCCCATCGAGCCGGGGCGGACGGGCGGCCCGATCGGCATCCCGGTCAGGGCGCCGGTCTCCGTCTGACCGTAGCCGTCGTGGACCGCCACGCCGGCCGCGTCCTGCCATTCGCCCACGATCTCGGGGTTCAGCGGCTCGCCGGCGGCGACCGCGTGGCGCAGCGGCAGCTCGCGCAGCGTCGCCCGCTTGGCGATGGCCCGGTACTCGGTGGGGGCCATGCAGAGCACGTCCACGCCCTCGCGCTCGATCACGTCCAGCCGCTCGGCGGGGTCGAAGCGGGCGTCGTGCATCAGCGCGGTCGCGCCCCGGATCCAGGGGGCGATGAACGAGTTGCGGGCGGACTTCGACCAGCCGCTGGCCGCCGTGCACCAGCACAGGTCGCCCTCGCGGGCCCCGAACCAGTGCTCGGCCTGGGTCGCCTGCCCCGCCAGGTAACGCTGGCCGTGGCGGATCGGCTTGGCGACGCCCGAGGTGCCGGAGGTGAACGACGATCAGCGCCGGGTCCTCGGGCGCCAGTCGGGCCGCCGGCGCCGGCTCGCCCTCCAGCAGGCTCGCGTCGGGTACCCGAAGCAGCAGCCCGTCGAAGCCCGCCGCCTCGACGGTCGCGGCGTTGCGCTCGTCGGCCACGACGGCCCTGGGCTCCAGCGGCATCCATGCGCGCCCGCAGGTCCGCGGGGCGCAACTGCTCCGTGCAGGGCAGCGCCACGGCCCCGATCCGAAAGCATGCCAGCGTCGCCAACACCCACTCCGGGCGGTTGCCGACGACCGTCATCACCACGTCCCCCCGGCTCACGCCGCGCGTTAGCAGGTTTCCCGCGAAATTCGCCGATCGGGACGCGATCTGGCCGAAAGTCAGCTCCTCACGCGAGCCTTCGGCGCCCAGCGCGACCAGCGCGATCCGCTCTGGAATCGCATTTTCGACCACCTCGGCGTGGAAATTCACGGCGGGCATCCTGTCACGCAACGTTTGTGGCGAAGGACTCGCCTGCAGGGGGACTTGCGGGGGGCGGAAGACAAACGCCGAAAGAACTGCTAGCTTGCCCGCCACGCCGAATCCCACCTGGTGGGAACGGGGGACCCAAGGCGGCACTCGATGCCGCTGGGGCGAACTCTCTTCGGAGGGCGCGCAAGCTCTTTCAGCGCGAGCCCGACAGCTAACCCCGTAGGCGTACGAAAGAGATGAAGCAACTGGCCCTGACAAAGCTCACGTGCGCCATCTGTGCGCTCGCCGTGCTCGCCGCCCTGCTCGTGGTCGGCGCCGGCAGCGCGAGCGCGTCGACGACCGGCGGCGCCTCGTTCGTGGCGCCTCCGCCCCCGCCCAAGCGGGCGAAGATCGTGAACGGCAAGGCGATCGCCCCGCGCAACGCGCCGTGGCGCGTCCGGCGCATCATCCGCGCCGGCAACCGCATCATCGGCAAGCCCTACAAGTGGGGCGGCGGCCACGCCACGTTCAGCCGCCTCGACAGCGGCTACGACTGCTCGGGCAGCGTCTCCTACGCCCTGCGTGGCGGGCGCCTGCTCAGGTCGCCGATGACCTCGGGTGGCCTGATGAGCTGGGGCCGTCGCGGCCCCGGCCGCTGGGTCACCGTGTACGCCCACGGCGGCCACACCTACATGGTCGTCGCCGGCCTCAGGCTCGACACCAGCATGCGCGACGACCCGTCGCGGACCGGCCCGGGCTGGTCCAAGCGCCTGCGCCGCAATGACGCGTTCGTCGCGCGTCATCCGCGCGGGCTGTAAGTCCCCGACCCACCCCACTCGATGCACAAGCTCTTCTCCAGGTCCCTCTGCCTCTGCATTCTCCTAGCGCTTCTGTGCGCGGCCCCGGCGGCCGCCTCCACCACCGGAGGCGCCTCCTTCCAGCCGCCGCCCGCCTCCGCCCAAGCGGGCGAAGATCGTGAACGGCAAGGCGATCGCCCCGCGCAACGCGCCCCGCAAGGTCCGGCAGATCATCCGCGCCGGCAACCGCATCATCGGCAAGCCCTACAAGTGGGGCGGCGGGCACGCGACCTTCAGCCGCCTCGACAGCGGCTACGACTGCTCGGGCAGCGTCTCCTACGCCCTGCGCGGCGGGCGGCTGATCAGCTCGCCCATGGCCTCCGGCGCGCTGATGCGCTGGGGCCGCCGCGGCACCGGCAAGTGGGTCACCGTCTACGCCCACGGCGGGCACGCCTACATGGTCGTCGCCGGCCTGCGGCTGGACACCAGCATGCGCGACAACCCGTCGCGCACCGGCCCGCAGTGGTCGAAGCGCCTGCGCAGGAGCAGCCGCTTCCGCGCGCGGCACCCCCGCGGGCTCTAGAACAGCGGTAGGCCGGGCCCGCGGGCCCGGCTCGGCGGGCGGGGCTACTTCGTTGATCCTCTCGCCCTTCTGGGGCCTGCTCGGCGAGACTGATCGTATGGCCACGGGTCCCCGCCGGCTCCTCGCTCGCCTGGGGCTGCTCCTGCGCCGCAGCGGCGACTCGCTGCTGAACGAGGGCGGCACCATCGAGGCGGCCCAGGTCGCCTACTTCCTGGTGATGTCGTTCCCTGCGATCCTGCTGCTGCTCGTCTGGTCGTTCTCGAACGTGCTGGGCGACGACAGCGTGCGGACCTCGATCGTGAACTGGATCGTGGAGTCGCTGCCGCTGGCCGACCCGACCGACCGCAGTCAGGTCGAGGCTCTGCTGGACGACGTCGCCGCAGGGGCGGGGAGCATCGGCTGGATCGGCGCGATCGCTCTCCTCTACTCGGCCAGCGGGGCGATCGGCGGCCTGCGCTACGCGGTCAACCGCGCTCGCGGAGACCAGGTCGAGCGCCCGTGGGTCCCCGGCAAGGCCATGGACGCCGGCCTGACGCTGCTCGTCGCGCCGGCACTGATCGCGGCGCTGGGGCTGACCCTGTCCGGATCGCTGGCCGAGGCCATCGGCGACCGGCCCTTCCTTGTCGCCGCGGCCCAGTTCGCCATCACCGTCGCACTGCCGTTCGCGCTGCTGCTGGGCGTGCTGGTCGGCCTATACCACGTCCTCCCCGAGACGCCCACGAGCCTCCGGGCGTCGCTGCTGGGCGGCGTGGTGGCCCTGGTGGGCGTGCTGGCGGTGCAGCTGGGCGCGGAGGTCTACTTCTCGGCGTTCGGGGGCCGCAGCGCCGTCTACGGGACCCTTGGCGTGCTGCTGGCGGTCGTCTTCTCCGCGTACCTGGATGCGATCGCCGTGGTCTTCGGCGCCCACGTCGCGGCCCAGGCCTCGCTACTGCCGACCGGCGCGGACCTGGACCGGGCGCTGGAGGAGGAGGCAGCGGGCCCCACCCTGCTCGGGCGCCTGCGCGCCCTGTTCGTCCGCAACTAGGCGGGCGCAGCGCCCGGAGCCGCCTCGCCGGCCGCGGCCGCCTCCGCCGCGGCCTCCGCCTCCTTCTCCCGCGCGCGCGCGAGGTCCGCGGATATGCGCGTCGCCGCCGCCGTGAGCGGGGCGGCCAGGATCAGGCCCACCGAGCCGAACAGCGCGCCGCCGGCGATGGTCACGATCAGCACCGCGAGCGGGTGGATGCCCAGCGCGGCTCCCATCGCAAGCGGCTGGACGAGCTGTTGGAGCACGCTGTTGGCGAGCACCTGCACGATCAGCATGCCGATCGCCGCGTCGGTGCCGGCCCCTCCGAGCGCGATCAGCACCGAGAACGCTCCGGCGGTCCAGGCGCCCAGGTAGGGGATGTAGGCGGCGAGGAACGTCACCACCGCCAACGTCGCCGGCAGCGGGACGCCGAGGACGAGCGCCCCCAGCAAGACCAGCACTCCGTTGAAGACCGCGATGATCGTCAGGCCGACGAAGTAACCGCGCAGCGACTCGAGCGTGCGGGTGCTGACCGTCCGGGCCACCGACGGCGGGACGCCCATGTGGCGCTCGCCCCAGGCTCTGATGGTGGGCCCGTCCGACATCAGGAAGATCAGGCTGAGCGCGGTCATGGCCAGGAAGAACACGAGCGAGGAGAGAGCCTTGAGCCCCGAGCTGACCCCGTCGAGCAGGCCCTTCACGGCGTCGGTGGCGGCCGAGGAGAGGTTGCTCTTGGCCTCCTCGGCCGTCTGCGCGCTGACCCCCAGGTCCCTGAGCCAGCCGGCGATCATGTCCTTGGCCTCGTCGAGGTGGCTGCCCAGAGCTCCGAACTCGCTCGTGATGCCGGCCACCACCGCGAAGCCGACGAGCACGCCGAGCGCCACCAGCCCGAGCAGCACCAGGATCGAGGCGATGCCCCGGGTCAGGCGCCCGCGCGCCAGCCAGGCGACCAGCGGGGACGCGACCGCCGCAACGACCCCGGCGGTGATCACCGGCACCACGATGCTCTCGACCAGGGTCAGCAGCCACACTGCCCCGGCCAGGAAGAGCGCAACCCCCACCAGGAGCCAGGCCGTGAAGCCGACGTCGCGGAGCCACTGGGGGGTGGCGAACATGCCGATCAGCTGCCCCGGGTCGATATCGACGTAGGGGTCCTCGGACGAGGGGGCCTCCCCCGAGCCGCGGCGCAGCCGCCCCCGCATCACGCCATGGCGCCGCATGACCGGATTGTCCACGATCTCGCAAGTACCATCCCCCCGGTAACCGATTGACGAGTCAACCCGGGAGTCGCATGGCCGTAGCCGAGGCGCAGTACACCGACAAGACCGACGAGCAGAAGGCGATCACCGACATGGTGCGCCAGTTCGTCGACGAGCAGGTCATCCCCGTTGCCGAGGAGCACGACCACGAGGACTCGTTCCCCGACGCGGTCGTCGAGCAGATGAAGGAGCTCGGCCTGTTCGGCGTGACCATCCCCGAGGAGTACGGCGGGATGGGCCTCGACCTGACGACCTACGCGATGATCGTCGAGGAGCTGTCGCGGGGCTGGATCTCGGTCTCGGGCATCGTCAACACCCACTTCATCGGCTCCTATCTGCTCATGAAGTTCGGCACCGACGAGCAGAAGCAGGAGTTCCTGCCGCGGATGGCCACCGGCGAGATCCGGGCCGCCTTCTCGCTGTCGGAGCCCGAGGTCGGGTCCGACGTCCAGGGCATCAAGGGCAGCGCCAAGCAGGTCGATGGCGGCTGGGAGCTCAACGGCCAGAAGATGTGGGTCACCAACGGGCTGCGCTCCGGGCTGGTCTTCGTGCTGATGAAGACCGACCCTCAGGCCGACCCGCCCTACAAGGGCATGACCTGCTTCATCACCGAGAAGGAGCCGGGTGCCGCCGAGAACTCCGGTGACTTCGCCGGCCTGACCATCCCGCCGCAGATCAAGAAGATGGGCTACAAGGGCGTCGAGTCCACCGAGCTCGTCTACGACGGCTACAAGTGCGCCGACGACCGCGTGCTCGGCGGCGAGGAGGGCGTCGGCCAGGGCTTCGTCCAGATGATGGACGCGCTCGAGGTCGGCCGGGTCAACGTGGCCGCCCGCGGCGTGGGCATCGCCCAGCGCGCGCTGGAGCTGGCCCTGCGTTACTCACAGGAGCGCAAGACCTTCGGCAAGCCGATCTCCGCCCACCAGGCGATCCAGTTCAAGCTCGCCGACATGGGCACCAAGGTCGAGGCAGCTCGCCTGCTGACGCTGAAAGCCGCCCGCATGAAGGACTCGGGCGAGCGGTCGGACATCGAGGCCGGCATGGCCAAGCTGTTCGCCTCGGAGACCGGTAAGGAGGTCGTTGAGGAGGCCTTCCGCATCCACGGCGGCTACGGCTACTCCAAGGAGTACGAGATCGAGCGCCTCTACCGCGACGCGCCGCTGCTGCTGATCGGCGAGGGCACCTCGGAGATCCAGCGCATGGTCATCGGCAAGAAGCTGCTCCAGCGCAACAAGATCTAGCGGCGCCCTCCGGACTGGCGATCCGCGGAGCCGAGCACAGCTAGAGTCGGCGGCCCGGTGGCCGCTAGCGACACGAAGGCACTCATAGTCAAGGTTCTGGAGAACCTGGCGCAAGAGGTGCCCGCGCTCGCGCAACTCAAGCTGGTCATGAAGGTGGAGCTCCCGACCCACGGGGGCGATGCCCCGATCTGGCGCGTGGAGGTCCCCGGCCCGAAGATCGACCGGGACCCCGCCGCCGACGCCCGGGTGCAGGTGGAGGTCCACCGCCCGAAGTTCAACGAGCTGGCCGAGGACGGCCGCCTGGGTCAGTGGGTCCGGGCCTACGAGCGGGGCTACGTCAAGGTGAGCGGCGACCCGGGCGTGATCAAGCTGCTGGGCAACGTGATCGAGCGTCAGCGCGCTCGCGGCGCGCCGGGGCCTAGCCCTACTCCTGCTCCCCGGGGCACCAGTAAGTGGTGCGCCCGCCCACCGTCTCGCGCTCCAGCGCCGCGCCGCAGCGCGGGCAGCCGCCGCCGCGACGGCGCGCGGGGATCAGCTCGCCCGTGTGGACCCCGCCGCGGCGGATCGCGCGCCGGGTGGCCGCCCGCAGCTCACGGCGCAGGTGGTCGAGCTCGTCCTCGCTCAGCTCGCCGGCCGGGCGCAGGGGCGAGAGGCCGGCCTGCCACAGCGTCTCGTCGGCCAGCAGGTTGCCGACGCCGGCGATCACCGACTGGTCCATGATCCGGGCCTTCAGCGGCGCCGAGCCGCGGCCCACGCGCTTGCGGAACGGCCCGCGGCCCACCTCGGCGGCGTCGGGGCCGAGCTTGCTCAGATCAGGCTCGAGCACGGCGCGCCCGAGGCGCCGCTTGTCCCGCAGGGCGAGGCGCCCGCCGTCGGCGAACTCGATCGTGAAGCGGTCCCAGTTGTTGGCGGCCGGCTTGCCGTCCACCACGATCCGGCCCGCCATGCCCAGGTGCAGGCCCAGCACCGGGCCGGAGTCGCTCTCCACCCACATCGCCTTGCCGCGCCGGTGGGCCTCGGTGAGCGTCGCCCCCCGGAGCGCCTCGTGCAGCTCGCCCGGCGAGTGGGGGCGGCACACCCAGGTGTCGGCGTCGTCGACGCGCGCTATCTCGCGCCCCAGGGCGCGCTTCTCGATGTTCGCGCGGGCGCGCTCGACCTCGGGGAGCTCAGGCATGCCCTGACCGTACGTCGCCCGCCGCGGCGGGGTCAGTGGTCGATCTCGAGCCAGACCTCGTTGGAGTCGCCGACCCGGCGGATCCCCCAGCGGTCGGCCAGGCGGTTGACGATCACCAGGCCCCAGCCGCCCCTCTCACCGGACATCGCGGGGCGCCCGTTCCAGCGGAACTGGCGGCCCCGGTTGCGCACCGCCACCCGGGCCGTCCCGGCCAGCCAGACCACCTCCACGGTGATCGGGTAGTCGCCGTGGCGCATCGCGTTGGAGACCACCTCGGTGGTGACCAGGGCGAGGCCCTCGCGCGTGGGCTCGGGCAGGTGGCTGTCGATCCCGCTCAGGAACGCGCGCACGGTCGGCAGGGGCAGGTCCGGTGGCACGTCGAAGGTGTGGGTTTCGGCTGTCACGATGCTTTGCCGGGCGGGTGTGAAAGGCGCCAGCATGTTAGTCCCCGATCTGGGGTAATGCGACATCCCCTAGCGCAGGTTCCACCCCCACATCACCGGGACGTCGCGCTCATAGCCGAGGGTGCTCAAGCGTCGCGGTCTCCAGCGCGAACAGGCCCCCCGGCCTCGGGCCCCAGGCCCAGCCACCGCGCCGCCAGCGCGCGCAGCACGTGGCCATGCCCGAACAGTGCGGCGTCGACACCCTCCTCGCGAAGCTCGGCGATCAGCCGGCCGACCCTCTCGGCCACCTCGGCGGGCGTCTCGCCCCCGGGGCAGCCGTCGCGCCACAGGTACCAGCCGGGGCGCTCGGCCCGGATCTCGGCGGTCGTGCGCCCCTCGTACTCGCCGTAGTCGAACTCCAGCAGCTCGTCGCGGGGCTCGGCGTCCCCGAAGCCGGCCAGCCGGGCCGTCTCCGCGGCGCGCGAGCAGCGGGCTGGTGAAGGCCCGCTGCACGGGGCGCTCGGCGAACAGCGCCCGCAGCGCCTCGGCCTGCCGGCGGCCCGTTCTCGGTCAGCGGGATGTCGGTGCGGCCGGTGTGCTGCTTGGAGAGGCTCCACTCCGTCTCGCCGTGGCGAGCCAGGTAGACCCTCATCGATCTACTTCTTCTCGAGGGCGGTGCCGTCGTAGAGCTTGACCACGCGCACGGCGCCGGGAGGCGCTGCGTTCACGCACAGCTCGCAGAGGACGCACTCGTCGAGGTTCTCCTCGACGATCTCGGTGTGGCCGTCGCGGGCGGCGAAGATGTCCACCGGGCAGGCGTCCTCGAGCTTCTGGGCCAGCTCGGCGTCGTCGCGCGCCTCCGGGGTCAGCTCGACGTCGATGAAGGTCCCGGCCATCAGGCGGCCACCCCGATCCTGGCCTTGACGAGGTCGGGGATCTCGGAGATCTCCTCCGCCACCTGGATGCCGGCCTCGCCGAGGCGGGCGATCTTCTCGGTCGCGGTGTCCTCCTTGCCCTCCACGATCGTGCCGGCGTGGCCGAAGCTCATGCCGGGCATCTCGTCCATGAAGCGGCCGGCCATGAAGGCGACGATCGGCAGCCGGCTGTCGTTGGCCTTGACCCACTCGGCCAGCTCGGCCTCCATGCGCCCTCCGGGCTCGGTGTAGATGACGATGGCCTGCGGTCTGCTCGTCGGCCTCGAACAGCGGCATCAGCTCGGCGTAGGAGGAGCCGATGATCGCGTCGCCGCCGATGGACACGGCGGTCGACTGGCCGAGCCCCGCCGCCGTCAACGTCGAGGACATCTCGGTGGTCATGCCGCCGCTGCGCGAGATCACCCCGACGGGGCCGGGCGTGTACGCCTTGGCGGCGTCCTTGGCGGGGCCGCCGATGCCGCCCATCTTGATCACGTCGGGCACGATCACGCCGAGGCAGTTGGGGCCGATGATGCGGGCACCCTTCTCGTTGGCGCGCTCGACCATCTGAGCCACATCGCGACGCGGGATGCGCTCGGTCACGATCACGATCAGCTTCACGTCGTGCTCGATGGCCTCCAGCACGGCGTCCTTGGTGAAGGCGGGGGGGACGGTCACGACCGAGCCGTCGATCGGGCCGCCGTGGTGCTCCACCGCCTGCGCGACGGTGTCGAACACCGGCACGCCGTGGACCTCGCGGCCCAGACGGCCCGGCGTCACGCCGCCGACCACCTTGGCTCCGGTGCCGTAGTCCAGGCACTCGCGGGTGAGGTTGACCGCCTCGCGGCCGGTGATGCCCTGGACGATGAAGGTCGTGTTTTCGTGAAAGGATTGACAGTAGTTCCGAACTGGAGGATGCTGCAGGCGAAGCCGGCTCGCTCTCCGCGCCGACCTCGCCGGTGGTCTGGCGCATCTCGGAGGGGTCGGCGCCGCCGTCGGCCGAGCCCTGGATCTTCTCCACGGCGCGCCGCGCCGCCTCGTGCATGGAGACCGAGCGGTCGGTGTACTCGACGCCGTACTTGTCGAGGATCTTGAAGCCCTCCTCCTCCCAGGCGCCCGGGATGCGGAAGATCGCGATCTTCTCGGCCGGGTCGAAGCCCAGGTCCAGGCAGGCCTTGACCACGCCGCGGGCGACGATGTCGACCCGGGTGTTGGAGACGATCGACATCATCACCGCGATCTTGTCCACGCCGGGCTTCTGGAGCACCAGCTTGGCCAGCCCCTCCGCCTTTGCGCACCGAGGGGTTGCCGCCGATCTCGCAGTAGTTCGCCGGGTCGCCGCCGTGGGCGCGCACCGCGTCGAACAGCGTCAGCGAGCCGCCGCCGGCGCCGATCACGAGGCCGAGGTTGCCGTCGAACTCGGTGACGTTGCCGGCCACCCCGCGGTGGTCCATGCCGTCGACCTCCTCGCCGGCCGAGCTCGAACTCCGTCGGCTCGCGGGCCTGGCGGGTCTCCTCGTCGCCCACCCCGAGGTCCTCCAGCAGCTTCTGCTGGCGCGGGCGGGCCTCGTTCTCCATGTCCATGTGGGCGTCGAGGGCCACGAAGCGGCCGTCGGTGAGCTCGCCCAGCGGGTTGATCTCCGCCAGGGTCATGTCGCGCTCCAGGAACAGCTGCGCCAAGCGGGTGAGGATGGGGGTGAGGCGCTGCAGCGGCCGGCCGGTGACGCCGATCGAGGCGATCACCTCCTTGGCCTGGAAGTCGCTGAAGGGGCGGAGAGTCGAGAAATGGGCGCGGCCCACGTGATCGGGGTGCTGCTCGGCGACCTCCTCGATGTCGATGCCGCCCATGTCGGAGAAGAGCAGCACCGGCTGCTTGCGGATGCCGTCCCACACCACGCCCGCGTAGTACTCCTGCTCGACCTCGGCGCGGGTGTCCACCAGCACGCCGCGGGGCTCGTGGCCGTTGATCTCCAGGTTCAGGACGTGCTCGGCGTGCTGGGCGGCCTCGTCCGCGGTGTCGGCGAACTGCACGCCGCCGGCCTTCATGCGGCCGCCGGTCAGCACCTGGGACTTGATGACCGTCGGGCCGCCGATCCGCTCGGCGATCTGCCTCGCCTGCTCGGCCGAGGTGGCGAAGCCGAAATCGGTCACCGGGATGCCCGCGCGCTTGACGATCTCGCGGGCCTCGTACTCGAAGAACCTCATGAGCGGGCGGGAACCCTATCGATGGCCGGCCGGCCGATGCCCACCCTGAGCCTGGGAACCGGCCCAGGGGTCCGGAGAATTCGTCAGCCGCCGGACGAGTTCTCCGCCAGGGAGAGCCTCTGCCAGCGGCCAGCGGATCTCGGACTCCGGGCGCTCGCCGGCAGCCGGCGCTGCCCGCGTCCCGTGGCGCCGTGTCCGATGGCTGTGCCTACGAGCCGCCGAGCAGTACGGCCGAGATCGTCGAGTCGGTAAAGAACATGCTGCCGTCGGTCTCGTTGCACTTGAGCTCGAACGTGTGTGGGCCGGCGGCGAGCACACCGGAGACGGCCGTGACCGCGATGCTTCCCCCCTGACCAGGGTTGTGGATCGTGGTGTCCTCGCCGGCATCGACCTCGAAGGGGGAGCCTGCGGGACCGACGGCGTTCCCGTCCGCCTCGAGGTGGCAGCTGCCGGAGTTCGGCGGATCTTCCTTCAGATCGTTGTCCCATGAGGACGCCCCGATAAGCAGGACGCGCCCCGACGTCGGCAGGCCGATCCGCCCGGTGGTCGCGCAGGTCAGGAACGCGGTGCTGGTCGGGTCGCACTGGCCCTGACCGGAGCGCCCGAAGGTGGGACCGACCAGCCCTTGATCGCCCTTCGCCCCCCGAAGCCCCTGGGGCCCGCCCCTCGGGCCCCCTTGCGGCCCGGCCGGAAGCTGACCCGGCTTGAAGTCCTCGGCCAGCAGCGACTCGTTGCCGACGTCAGCGGTGCCGATCGTTCCGTTACGGATGTCCCTCCCGCGCACGTCGTTGTTGCGGATGTCCTTGCTGCGGACGCTGTTGTTGACGATCTGCGGGCTGCCGACGCGGATCGCGGCATAGGAGCTGCCCCCAAGAGCGACGAACAACGCGATGTAGGCGACCACCGTGGCGTGGCCAGGGCGGTACGAGCGGAGGTTCGAAAGCATGTGCGGCCTCCTCGAGAGGGTCAGACGGGGCGGCCCCAACCTATGTCAGGTCGTCCCCGCGCGCCAGCAAGGGGATCCGCCTCAGCGGCAGACGGCGCTGCCCGAGTCCAGGGTCGCCCCGGACTCGCCCACGAAAGCCCAGCTGTAGCCGGTCGCCGTGAGCCGCAGGCGGAGCAGGCCGAAGTTGGCGAAGTCTCGCTTCTGGCTGGTGGCGTAGGTGTTCGGGAAGAAGATCGGGTGGTGCTCCTCGCCGCCGGTGCCGACCACGAGCTGGCGGAGGCCTGCGTCGCTCGCGGACCCGGTCTCGGTCATGGGCGCGAAGCGCTCGTAGGTGTGCGAATGGCCCGTGAGCACCAGCTCGGCGCCCGCCTCGCGAAGCGCCTTCCAGAGCGGGGCCACGCGCTTCTCCTCGCCGAGCTTGGTGCCGGAGAAGTCGGTGACGCTGGAGAAGCAGGGGGTGGTGCCACATCGCGGCGACGCAGCGGTTGGGATGGGCTGCCAGATCTGCACGCAGCCACGTCTCCTGGGCCGAGCCCGCGTCGCAGCTGACGAAGTCGCAGTTGGAGTTCAGGGCCACCACGTGCCACCCGCCGACGTCGAAGCTGTAGTAGCCCTTGGCCGGGTCGCCGGCTCGGCTGCCGAAGTACCCGAAGTAGCCGCTGGCGCCGCCCGCCGGATCCTCGTACTCGTGATTGCCGGGGACGGGGTGGGTGATGGACTTGAACGCGCCGAAGAAGTGGTCGTAGGAGCCCGCGAACTGGGCCGCGGTGCCCTGCTCGTACTGCTGGTCGCCCAGGGCGAGGAAGCGCGCGGCGCCGGGCACCAGCCGGGCGACGTGGCGCTGGCGACAGCGGGCGAACAGGCCGGTGGTGCCCTCGCCGCCGTTGTAGTCGGGGTCGTCGGCGTCGCAGGCGATGTCACCCACCGCGGCGACCAGGGTGCCGGCCGGCGCGGCCGGGGACGCGGGCGGCGGGAGGCGGGCGGCAGGCCGGTGCCGGCGCGCCCGCAGCCGCCGGCGCGGCGACGAGGACCCGTCGCACGCTGGCCCTGCAGTTGTTGCGCTCGCGGCGCTCTCTGATCCGGCGGCGGGGGTCGGCGCAGGCGAGCACCCACCAGCGCCCAGCGGGGGTACCCGCGGGCACCCGCACCCGCGTCGAGCGGGTGGAGCTCCTCCGCGCGCGCAGGCGGCCCACCCTCCGCCCGCCGCGCAGCGTCAAGTCGCGGCCGCGGCGGCGGTCCCGCGAGAGCAGGTAGCGCATGGTGAACGAGCGGCTGCGGGCGCGGCCCGCGTTAAGCACGCGGTCGCGCACGCGGAACAGGCTGCCCGGCGCGACTTGGGAGGAGAGCGCCCTCACGGACGTCGGCTTGAGATCGGGTAGGCCCCGCGCGCCCGATTGGGCCGGAGCGACCAGCAGCGCGACCAAGACCGCCAGCCCGACCCCCGCTCGCTTCATGCGAATGAAGCTTTGTGTGGACCCTGGTCCACCCGATCCTTCAGTCGCGCGGTTCGGAGAGGGTCTCAGCCACTGCTGGGGAGGGTAGTGGGCTGGGTGTCCGAGCCGGTCGGCAACGAGCCGCCGTGGCCGTCGCCGTTCATCTCGTAGGCCTCGGCGAGCTCGGGGTCCTTCTCGGCCAGCAGCTCGGCCAGGGTCACCATCACCTTGCACTGCTTCCAGGTGGCGTCGTCCTGCATCTTGCCGTCGATCATGTGGACGCCCGCGCCGTCGGGGATCGCCTCGATCACCTTCTTGGCGAACTTGACCTCCTCGGGGTCCGGCGAGAAGACCTTCTTGGCGAGATCGATCTGGACGGGATGCAGCGACCAGGCGCCGACGCAGCCCAGCAGGAAAGCCGAGCGGAACTGGGTCTCGCAGCCCTCGACGTCCTTGATGTCGCCGTAGGGCCCGTAGAACGGCAGGATCCCGGCCGCCGTGCAGGCGTCGACCATGCGCGCGATCGAGTAGTGCCACGGGTCCTGCTGGAAGGAATGCCGCGGGCTGTCCTCGCCGCCGGTCTCGGGATCCTCGATCACCCGGTAGCCGGGGTGGCCGCCGCCGACGCGGGTGGTCTTCATCCGCCGCGACGCGGCCAGGTCCGCCGGGCCGAAGCTCATGCCCTGCATGCGCGGCGAGGCGGTCGCGATCTCCTCGAGGTTGGCCACGCCTAGCGCGGTCTCGAGGATGGCGTGGACCAAGAGCGGCTTCTGGATCCCGTTGCGGGACTCGAGCTGGGCCAGCAGGCGGTCCACGTAGTGGATGTCCCACGGCCCCTCGACCTTGGGGACCATGATCACGTCGAGCTTGTCGCCGATCTCGCCCACCAGAGTCGTGAGGTCGTCGAGCACCCAGGGCGAGTCCAGCGCGTTGACGCGGGTCCAGAGCGCGGTCTGCCCCAGGTCGGTCTCCTGGGCGGCCTTCACCAGCCCTGCGCGGGCGGCCTCCTTGCGGTCCACCGGGATGGCGTCCTCGAGGTTGCCCAGGAGGATGTCGGTCTTCTGGGCGATGTCGCCGGCCTTGGCGACCATCTTCTCGTTGGAGAAGTCGAGGAAGTGGATCATCCTCGACGGGGTGAAGGGGATCTCCGCCTGAGGGGTGGGGGCGCCCTGGCAGAGGGGCTTGAAGAAGTCTCTCGGGTTGCGCATCGCGGCCTGAGGCTATCGCCGGCGCGGTGGCCGGATCCGGGCGGCGCCGCCGGGCCGCTACGTGGTCCGCCTCCGGGCGGAGGAGACCGAGGGCAACGTCACGAGGCGCCGGTTCACGGTCCGACTCCCCCGCTGAGGCGGGAGCCCGAGCGGCTGGTCGCTAGATTCGTCGCGCTCATGGATACCGATCAAGCAACGCGCGAGGCCTCGGGGGCCCGCCAGTACGGGCGCTATCTCGAGGAGTTCGAGGTTGGCGCCACCTACAAGCACTGGCCGGCCAAGACGGTCACCGAGGCCGACGACCACCTGTTCTGCCTCATCACGATGAACCACCACCCGCTGCACATCAACGACGTGTACGCGGCGCAGTCTCAGCAGGGGCGCAACGTGGTGGTGGGGCCGCTGGTCTACTCGCTGGCTCTGGGCATGTCGGTCGGCGACGTGTCGGGCAAGGCGATCGCCAACCTGGCCACCGAGGACCTCAAGCACCCGGCGCCGGTGTTCCACGGCGACACGCTGTTTTGCGAGTCCGAGGTGTTGGAGGTCACGCCCTCGCGCTCCAAGCAGGATCGCGGCGTGGTGAAAGTGCACACCCGGGTCCTCAACCAGGACGGCACGCTGGTCGCCGAGTTCAGGCGCGCGGTGCTCGTGCCCCGCAAGCAGCCGGGCAACGGCGACGCCCCTCCGGCGGAAGGCGCCGTGGAGTAGAGCAGCGGCCGCGAGCGGCTCCATCGGATCCCGGTGCCGGCCTCGGTCGCACCGGCGTTCGCCCGGTCCTGACGAGCGCCGGCGAGTGCTTCCGCGTTAGGCTCGCCGCGTGTTCGTGAAGGTCGTGTACTGGCTCGCCGTGCTGGTGATCTCGCTGGCCCTCGTCGTCGCGCTCGTGCTCTTCTTCGAATCGCGCGACCAGTCCGAGATCGACGACAGCGGCGCCAGGATCGAGCGCGTCTAGGTCACCCTCGAGGGCTCCCGCCGGACGAACCGGGCGAAGACCACTATCCGCTGAGCAGCGCTGTACAGGGGGTGGCAGGCGCTCAGGATCAGCCGGTCATAGCCCACCCGCTCCTTCACCGACAGGTCGGTCGGGGTCGACGATCTTCTGCATCTCGACCTCGTAAACGAAGCGCCCGTCGACGGTGTCCACGATCACGTCGTCGCCGCGGCTCAGCTTGTCGATGTTGCGAAACGGCGCCCCGTGCGTGGTCCGGTGGCCGGCGATCCCGACGGTCCCGGGCTTGCCCGGGCAGCGGGGTGTCGTCGTAGTGCCCCGGGCCCTTGCGCAGGTCGTCGGTGTCGGTGCCCTCCACCACCAGGTAGGACTTGTCGATGGCCGGCAGGGTGATCTTGCCGATCGCGTCGCCGGGCAGTGGCTTGCCCGTTCCGGACGCGTTCCGGCGCATCCGCGAGCGCGCCCTCCAGCGCGTTCTGGCGCACGAGGGAGGTCACGTAGGAGATCGGCTCCTGCCAGGCCAGAGTGGCCCCCGCATCGGCGATCAGGAGGATCCCGCTCACGGTCAGGACCGAGGCGACGAAGCGCAGGACGGAGCGCATTGAGGCCCGAGTCTAAGCATTGGGTCGGTAGCCTTACGCCGCCCTAGGCCACGACTGAGGAGCCCATGCCGAGCAATACAGCCGCCGCCCCGCCGACCTCCCACGCCAAGCTGCGCGCGTGGGTTGACGAGGTGACGGAGCTGGCCCAGCCCGATGCCGTTCACTGGTGCGACGGCTCCGCCGAGGAGTACGACCAGCTCTGTGCGCGAGCTGGTCGACGCCGGCACCTTCGAGAAGCTCTCGGACGCCAAGCGCCCGAACTCCTACCTCGCCCGCTCGGACCCCGGCGACGTCGCCCGGGTCGAGGACCGCACCTTCATCTGCTCCCAGAACGAGGCGGACGCCGGCCCGACCAACAACTGGCGCGATCCCGACGAGATGCGGGAGACGCTGCGCGACCTCTTCAGCGGCTGCATGCAGGGCCGCACCATGTACGTGGTGCCCTTCTCGATGGGCCCGATCGGCTCTCCGATCGCCCACGTGGGCGTGCAGCTGACCGACTCCGCCTACGTGGCGGTGTCCATGCGGATCATGACCCGCATGGGCAAGGCCGCGCTCGACGCGCTGGGCGACGACGGCGACTACGTGCCCTGCCTGCACTCGGTCGGGGCGCCGAACGACAACTCGTCGTGGCCCTGCAACGCCGACAACAAGTACATCGTCCACTTCCCCGAGACCCGCGAGATCTGGTCGTTCGGCTCGGGCTACGGCGGCAACGCGCTGCTGGGCAAGAAGTGCTTCGCGCTGCGGATCGCCTCGGTCATGGCTCGGGACGAGGGCTGGCTGGCCGAGCACATGCTGATCCTCAAGCTGACCTCGCCCGAGGGCGAGGTCAAGCACGTGGCCGGCGCGTTCCCGTCGGCCTGCGGCAAGACCAACCTGGCCATGCTCATCCCCACGCTCGAGGGCTGGGAGGTCGAGACGGTCGGCGACGACATCGCCTGGATGAAGTTCGCCGACGACGGCCGCCTGCACGCGATCAACCCGGAGTACGGCTTCTTCGGCGTGGCGCCCGGCACCGGCGAGAAGACCAACCCCAACGCCATGGCCACCGTGCGGGAGAACTCGATCTTCACCAACTGTGCGAAGACCGACGGCGGCGACGTGTGGTGGGAGGGGATGACCGAGCGACCCCCCGAGCCACCTGATCGACTGGCACGGCAACGACTGGACGCCGGACTCCGACCAGCCGGCCGCCCACCCCAACGCCCGTTTCACCACCCCCGCGGGCCAGTGCCCCTCGATCGCCGACAACTGGGAGGACCCGGCCGGCGTGCCGATCGACGCCTTCCTGTTCGGCGGGCGCCGGGCGACGGTGGTGCCGCTGGTCCACGAGGCCACCTCGTGGGAGCACGGCGTATTCCTCGGCTCGATCATGGGCTCGGAGAAGACCGCGGCGGCCGCCGGCGAGGTGGGCCAGCTGCGCTTCGACCCGATGGCGATGCTGCCCTTCTGCGGCTACCACATGGCCGACTACTTCTCGCACTGGCTGGAGATCGGCAGGCGCGAGGGCGCGGTGCTGCCGAAGATCTTCATGGTCAACTGGTTCCGCAAGGACGAGGACGGCAAGTTCCTGTGGCCCGGCTTCGGCGAGAACTCGCGCGTGCTGGCCTACATCTTCCGGCGCTGCGACGACGACGCCGAGGCGGTGGAGACGCCGATCGGGCTGGTGCCCAAGGCGGAGTCGCTCGACCTCGACGGCCTCGACATCTCCGACGAGGCGATGGAGGAGCTGCTGAGCGTGGAGCCCGAGGACTGGAAGGCCCAGCTCGCGCAGGTGCGCGAGCACTACGCCCAGTTCGGCGACAAGCTGCCGGACGAGCTGCGCGAGCAGCTCGACGCGCTCGAGCAGAAGCTCTAGGGCGCGCTCGCTCTCAGTGAGCCTCTGAGGCGCCGCTGGCCGGGGGGCGGGACTCCTCGGCCAGTGAGGTGATCGTCAGATCGCCGCGCGAGGCGTTCTCGAGCACCTCGGTGGCCTCCTCGGAGGAGCGCGAGTAGAGCTCCACGAGCATGTGGATGACGATCGTGCCGTCGTCCTCGTGCTTGTGGAAGCGCACGTGGGTGAAGAACTCGCGCGTGCCGTGGTCGCCGAAGGCGGCGAAGGCCAGGTGGTCGGCGGCCTCGGGCCCCGAGCAGGACTCGACCTGGTCGCCGTCCACGCCCACGGTGCAGGACGCCACCCACGGGGTCCCGGTGACCATCCGCTCCCAGCGGTCCTCCACGGCCTCGATGCGGCTGACGCGCCGCCCGTCCTCGTCGTAGGAGACGAGGTTCAGATGAGGCTGGTCGTGGAGGCAGTCGAGGCACTGGACGACGGCCTCCTGGACCTCCTCGACGGGGTCCACGGCCTCGCCGGTGCCCGGGTCGACCTTGAGGATCCCCTCGTAATGCAGCTGGACCTCGAGGTTCTGGGACCAGCAGCGGTAGCACCGCAGCCAGCTCGACCGAGTGCCGACGGAATCCTGTGCAGAGCCCTCCATCGTCATCATTATCCTCGCAGGGGGTGAGCGCGAGCAGCGGGAAGCCGGTCCTGTTCGTGGACGTCGACGGCGTTCATGAGCCTGTTCGGCTTCGACCCCGGCGTCTCCGAGCTGCCCGGCCCCTTCCACTGGATAGACGGCGTCGCCCACTGCATTCCCGCCGCCGGCGGCGACCGGCTGCGGCTCCTCGCCGACCGCTACGAGCTGGTCTGGGCGACGGGCTGGGAGGAGAAGGCCAACGAGTACCTGCCCCACATCCTTGGCCTCGAGCAGCGCGAGCTGCCCTGCCTGAGGTTCGACGGCCGGGCGGTCTTCGGCACGGCTCACTGGAAGCTCGATGCGATCGAGGAGTACGCGGGCGGGCGGCCATCCGCCTGGATCGACGACAGCCTCGACGACTCCTGCCGCCACTGGGCGTCGACCCGCAGCGCCCCGACCCTCCTGGTGGAGACCGCCCCGGACGAGGGCCTCACCGACGAGCAGGTCCAGCGCCTGCTCGCGTGGGCCGACGAAGTAACGCCCCAAGCGGCGGCGTAGTGCGGCTGCTGCGGGCGCTGCCGCTGGTGGCCCTGGCCCTCGCCGGCTGCTCCCTCGGGGGCGGCGACGAGGACCCGCAGCCGGTCAGGGGGGCGCCGCGCCAGGTCGCCCGCGTGGTGACCGAGCTCGACGCCGCGACCCGCAAGGGCGAGTACCGGCGGATCTGCAACGAGCTGTTCACCGCCTCTGCCCGCCGGCGGGCCGGAGGCAAGGACTGCGCCTCGCTGCTGCGCTCCACCGCTCGGGAGCTGCGCAACCCGAGCATCGAGCTGGTCTCCATCCGCGTGAACCCCAGGCAGGCGGTGGCGCGCGTGCGCACCCGGGCGACGGGCCAGGCGCCGATCGTGGACCAGCTGGTGCTCCGCCGCGAGGGCGGCGGCTACCGCATCGAGGCGCTCGGTTGATCGGCGCCGTGCTGGCCGGGGGCGCCGGCCGGCGGCTGGGCCGCGGCTCCAAGGCGGCGGTGGAGGTGCGCGGGCGTTCGCTGATCAGCCGGCCGCTCGCCGCCCTGGGGGCGGTGTGCGACCGCGTGGCCGTGGTCTGCAAGCCGGACACCGACCTGCCGGACCTCGAGGGGGAGGTGGAGCGCTGGGACGAGCCCGAATACCCCCAGCACCCGCTGGTGGGCATCGCCCACGCCCTCGAGCGGGCGGGCGAGCCCGTGCTGGTGTGCGCGGCCGACATGGCCTGGGTGACCGCCGACGCCTGCCGCTCACTGGTCGACGCCGCGGGGGGCGGGGGAGGCAGTCCCGCCGTGGCGGTGGCCGGGGGCGTGCTGCAGCCGGTGTTCGGCGTCTACTCGCCCGTGGCGCTCGACGCGTTCCGCGCCGCGGACTCCGACGCGGCCCTGACCGTCACCGTGGAGGCGCTGGACCCCGTGCGGGTGGCACTGCCGCCGCCGCTGGTGCGCAGCGTGAACACGCCCGAGGACCTGGCCGATCTGAATCGGGAGCCCGGAGGGCGATAGTTGGCCATCCGAACTGCGGCCAGGATGCCCGCAGGGGTAATTTTCCGACCGTGAAGATGAAGGCTGCGGTGCTCGAGGAGTTCGGGCAGCCGCTCGAGGTGCAGGAGCTGGAGTTGGCGGAGCCGCGCGAGGGCGAGGTGCTGGTGCGCCTGGAGGCCTGCGGCGTCTGCCACACCGACCTCTACACCGCCTCGGGCGCCGACCCCTCCGGCTACGCCCCGGCCGTGCTCGGCCACGAGGGCTGCGGCATCGTCGAGAACGTGGGGGAGGGGGTGCGCGACGTCGCCGAGGGCGACCGCGTGGTCACGCTGTTCTCACCCCAGTGCCGCGAGTGCATCCACTGCCTGAGCCCGCGCACCAACCTGTGCCTGGCCATCCGCGAGGAGCAGAACAAGGGCCACATGCCCGACGGGACCGTCCGCCTGGCCCGCGAGGGCGAGCCGATCCGCCACTTCATGGGCACCTCGACCTTCGCCGAGTACACCGTCATGCCGGAGATCGCGCTGGCCAAGGTCGACCCCGACGCCCCGCCCGACCGCGCGGCGCTGTTCGCGTGCGGCCTGTCCACCGGGCTGGGCGCGGCGATGTTCACCGCCGGCGTGGAGGCCGGCTCGACCTGCGTCGTGTTCGGCGCCGGCATGGTGGGCCTGGGCGCCGTGGCGGGCTGCCGGCTGCAGGGCGCCGGGCGCATCGTGTGCGTGGACCTGTCCGAGGAGCGCCTGGAGCTGGCGCGCGGCCAGGGCGCCACGGACGTGATGACCGGCGGCCCCGACGCGGTCGGCGAGATCCTGGAGATGACCGGCGGCTTCGGCGCCGACTACACCTTCGAGGCCACCGGCAACGTGGCCGTGATGCGCCAGGCGGTCGAGGCCGCACGGATGGGCTGGGGGCTGTGCACGGTGGCCGGCGTGGCCGGCAAGGGGGAGACGCTGGACGTGGTCCCGCGCTTCCTGATCACCGGCCGGCGGATCGCGGGCTCCTCGTTCGGCGGGGTCAAGGGCCGCGACCAGGTGCCGCAGCTGGTCCGTCGCTACCTCGACGGCGACATCGACGTGGACCCCTTCGTCTCCCATCGCGTACGCCTGGAGGACGTCAACCATGCCTTCCAGCTGATGGAGGCCCAGGACGGGATAAGGAGCGTGATCGAGTTCTCATGATGGTCATCCAGCGCGTGGAGCACCCCGACTGGCTCTCCAACGCCTACCTCGTGGTCGACGAGCCCGGCGGCCACGGCGTCCTCGTGGACGGCAACGGCGTGATCGACCCGCTGCTCGAGCGCGTGGATCGCGAGGGCACCGAGATCACCCACGTGCTGGTGACCCACCACCACGCTGACCACGTGGTCGACGTCGAGGAGACCGCCGAGCGCTTCGGCGTGCCGGTGCTGCGCCATCCGGACCTCGAGCGGGTCACCTCCGGCGGGCTGGAGATCGAGGCCATTCCTACCCCCGGCCACTGCGCGGACCACCTCGCCCTCCTGTTCAACGGCAGCGACTGCATCACCGCCGACGTCCTGTTCAAGGGCACGGTGGGCGGAACCCGCGCGCCGGGCCACACCACGTTCGCGGACCTGCGGAGCTCGATCATGGACAAGCTGATGAAGCTGCCCGGGGAGACCCGCCTGCACCCCGGCCACCGCCAGCCCACCACCGTGGCCGAGGAGTGGGAGAACAACCCGTTCATCCGCATCTGGCGCGGGCTGGACGAGGAGGGCACCGACCGCTGCCGCGTGGGCGATGAGGAGGCGACCCTCGTCCTCTGGGCTCCCGACTACGACGGGACCAACAAGGCCTGGGTGCGCTTCGACTCCGGCGAGGACGCCGTGGTGGGCGGCTCCCAGGTGGACCGCAACGCCTGACGCGCCGCACGCGGCTCCGCGACGCACACCCCTCGATAGATTCGTCAGCGCCGCTGACGATTTTTCGAGTGCGGGACGCGCTTCACGCCCGCACGAGCACGTAGACCAGCCCGGCCACGAACGCGATCTGGCCGATGCCCAACGCGGTGCCGAGGTCGGCCGCACCCAGGAGAAGAGCCACCCCCGTGACCAGCGCCGTGAGCGCGAGAAGAGCGACAGCCTGGGCAGCGAATTTCACCGCAGGCGCTCGGAGAGGCGGGCAACCAAAGAGGCGACGGAAGCGGAGGGCTCCTCGCTCGCGAGGAAGCGCTCGGCCTCCCGGCGCCCGCCGAGCGCGCGCAGGGCAGCCTCGCCGTGCTCGGCTACCAGCTCGCGCAGCGCCGCCCGGCGGCGCGCCCGCAGGCGCGAGGCGCCCACGTCCAGGCCGGCCCGGTGCTCGTCCAGGGCCGCGGCCAGCTTGTCGATCCCCTCGGGCGGAGGCAGCGAGGAGACGGCGACCACCGGCGTCCCGCGGGCGCCGAGCGACACGAGCGCCTGCGAGAGGTCGCGCCGGGCGTTCAGGGCCACGTCGCCCAGGTCGCTCTTGGTGACCACGAGGACGTCGGGCACCTCCATGATCCCGGCCTTCAGGAACTGCAGCGTGTCGCCCGAGCCGGGCTGGACCACCACGGCGACCGTGTCGGCCACCTCCTCGACGTCGGTCTCCGACTGACCGACGCCCACGGTCTCCACCACGACGAGGTCGTAGGCCGCGGCGAGGGCGTCGGCGGCTTCGCGGGTGGGCGCCGCCAGGCCGCCCAGGCGTCCGCCGGCCGCCGTGGAGCGGATCAGCACGCCATCGTCGCGGGGGTCGTGGTCGATCCGGGCGCGGTCGCCCAGCAGCGATCCGCCCGAGCGCTTGCTCGACGGATCCACGGCCAGTACCGCCACGGTGCGGCCGGCGGCGCGCCAGTGGGCCACCAGGGCCGACAGCAGCGAGGACTTGCCGGCACCGGGAGGCCCTGTCACGCCGACCAGGTGCGCCGGCGCCTCGCCGCCCAGGGCGGCGGGGGAGACCTCGGCCAGCAGCCGCGCGGTCTGCTCGCGCGCGCCCGGCGAGCGGTCCTCGATCAGGTTCAGGGCGGCGGGCGCCGCGGAGCGGTCCCCCTCCCTGAGTCGCCGTCCGAGCTCGGTGGCGTCCACGCGGCCGGGAGGTTAGTGTCGCGACATGATCCGCAAGCGCCTCACCTACGCCAACGTCGTCGCCACGATCGCGCTCTTCCTCGCACTTGGGGGTAGCTCCTATGCCTTAACGGTCGGCTCGGGGTCGATACGCAACAACAGCGTCCGCAGCGTCGACGTGCGCAACGGATCCCTGCGCGACCGCGACATGAAGCGCGGCGCCCTCGGCGGGCGGGCGATCAAGGAGAGCTCGCTGGGCACGGTGAACGCGGCGCGGACGGTGAACGGGACCATCACGGTGCGGGCGCAGGGCAACAACACCGTCGTGGCCGAGTGCCCCGGCAGCTACCGCGTGCTCAGCGGAGGTGGCAGCGCGATCGGAGCCACCAACCAGCTCAAGGAGAGCCGGCCCGATCCGGGCACCGAGGGCGGCGCGACGTCGCCCGGCTGGCGCGCGACGGCGGCCGGCGGCGGGCCGGTGCGCGCCTACGCGATCTGCGTGGCCGAGTGATGCTCGGCCACTAGCTCCACGATGTCTCCCATGATCCGGGAGACCTCGAAGTCCTTGGGGGTGTAGACCCGGGCCACGCCCGCTTCCAGCAGGGCGCGCTCGTCGGCGGGCGGGATGATGCCGCCCACCACGACCGGCACGTCGGCGCCGGCCTCGGAGAGCTCCCTCAGAACGTCGGGGATCAGCTCGGCGTGCGAGCCGGAGAGGATCGACAGGCCGACCACGTGCACGCCCTCCTGGACGGCGGTGGCGGCGATCCGCGCCGGCGTGAGGCGGATGCCCTCATAGACCACGTCCATGCCCGCGTCGCGGGCGCGGACGGCGATCTGCTCGGCGCCGTTGGAGTGCCCGTCCAGGCCGGGCTTGCCGACGAGGATCTTCACCCGCCGGCCGAGCGCCTCGGACACGCGCTCGACGCGGTCGCGCAGCTCGTTCAGCGCCTCGTCCTCGGGCGCGGCGGCGGCCTCGCCGACGCCGGTGGGGGCGCGGTAGTCGCCGAAGCTCTCGCGCAGGGCGGCGGCCCACTCGCCGGTGGTCACGCCGGCCTTGGCGCAGGCCAGCGTGGCCGGCATCACGTTCACCGACTCGTCGGCGGCCGCGGCGCGCAGCTCGCTGAGCGCGCGCTCGACCTCGGCGCCGTCGCGCTGCTCGCGCCAGGCGCTTCACGGCCTCGATCGAGTTCCGCTCGACGGCGGGGTCCACGCGCAGGATTCCGCCGTCCTCGCCCTCCTGCAGCGGCGAGGGCTCGTGCTCGGTGTAGACGTTCTGGCCCACCACCTTGTGCTCGCCGCGCTCGATCGCGCCCACGCGGGCGCGGTGGGACTCGACCAGCTGGGTCTTCATGTAGGGCACCGCGTCCACGGCGCCGCCGTGTTCGGCGACGATCGCCATCTCGGCGCGGGCGCCCTCGATCAGCTCGTCGACCAGGCCGTCCATCACGTGGGAGCCCTCGAAGATGTCGGGGTAGTCGAGCAGGTCGGTCTCGTAGGCCAGGATCTGCTGGATCCGCAGCGACCACTGCTGGTCCCACGGGCGCGGCAGGCCCAGCGCCTCGTTCCACGCCGGCAGCTGCACGGCGCGGGCGCGGGCGTCGCGGCCCATCGTCACCGCGAGCGCCTCCAGCACGATGCGGATGATGTTGTTCTCGGGCTGGGACTCGGTCAGGCCCAGCGAGTTGACCTGCACGCCGTAGCGCATGCGCAGGAACTTGGGGTCCTCGACGCCGTATCGCTCACGGCCGAGCTCCTCCCACAGTCGCCTCATGGCGCGCAGCTTGGCGTGCTCCTCGATGAACCGGATGCCGGCGTTGACGAAGAACGAGATTCGCCCGAACACCCGCGGGAAGACCTCGTCGGACACCCGCGGGCGCACCTCGTCGAGCACGGCCTGGGCGGTGGAGAGCGCGAAGGCGATCTCCTGCACGGGCGTCGCGCCCGCTTCCTGGAGGTGGTACGAGCAGATGTTGATCGGGTTCCACTTCGGGACCTCGTCGACGGTGAACGCGATCATGTCCGCGATCAGCCGCATCGACGGCTCGGGCGGGAAGGCGTAGGTCCCGCGGGAGAGGAACTCCTTGATGATGTCGTTCTGGGTGGTGCCCGAGAGGGCGTCCCGGGCGACGCCGTTCTCCTCCGCCGTGGCCATGTACAGCGCCAGCAGCCAGGCGGCCGTGGCGTTGATCGTCATCGACGTGTTCATCTCGTCCAGCGGGATGCCGTCGAGCAGCGTGTGCATGTCGCCCTTGTGGGCGATCGAGACGCCGACCTTGCCGACCTCGCCCTTGGAGAGCTCGTGGTCGGGGTCGTACCCCGTCTGCGTCGGGAGGTCGAACGCCACCGACAGGCCCGTCTGGCCCTTCGCCAGGTTCTTGCGGTACAGCTCGTTGGAGTCCTTCGCCGTGGAGTGGCCGGCGTAGGTGCGCATCACCCACGGGCGGTCCGGCTCGGGCAGACGGTGCTCAGACACGGCCGCCCATTCTACGTCCCGGCGAGCTGATTCAGCCCGAAGATCGACGGCACGTAGATCACGAGCTCCCGTGAGCCCGGGTGCTCAGGGGCGCCGCCCGCTCGGCGACGAAGGCCAGGCCCAGCTCCGCGGCGGTGGCCTGCGCGCCGTCGGCCAGGCCGGCGGCGCGCTCTCGGTCGCCCGGCGCGTCGCGGTCCAGCAGGACGCGTGCGAGGTCCACCTCGGCGTGCGCGGCCCAGGGACGCGAGCCCCAACGCGAGTTGTCGGCCACCGCGGCCTCCAGGTGCTCGACGCGCCGCGTCGGCCCGGCCGGTGGCCGCCTCGGCCAGGCCGAGGTAGCGCGCGGCGGAGCCGATCGAGATCGTCGCCACCCGGCCGAGCACCACCTGGCGCCGGGCGTAGGGCAGCAGCTGCTCGCGCAGGTCCTCGGCGACGCCGGTGTGGCCGATCTTCGCGGCGCAATCCGCTGCGCGGCAGGCTGCCAGCAGCCAGTGGCTGTCGCGCCGCTGGCCGGCGAAGCCCGCGGCGGCGGCCACGTCGAGCTCGCGGGCGGCCTCCGAGGAGCGCCCCAGCTCGGCCAGCAGCAGGGCCAGCGCGCAGCGCCAGCCCACGAGGGTGGGGTAGCGCTCCACGAAGGCGCGCAGCGGCACCTCGATCTCGTCCAGGCGGCCCTCCAGGTACCGCTGCGTGCTCATCTGGATCGCGTGCGTGTGGCGGGCGTTGCGCTCGTCGGCCTGCAGGCCCGCAGCGAGGGCGTCCTCCGCCAGCCGGCCCGCCTCGTCCAGGCGCCCGGCCATCAGCGCGCGCAGCGACCGGAGCGTGGCGACGTGCCAGAGGAACCTTGGCTGGTGCAGGTAGCGCGCTCGCGAGCGCAGCGACTCGAGCTGGGCGTCGGCCTCGGCCATGTCGCCGTGCTCCAGCAGGCAGGTGACGAGGAAGGCGCCGTCGCGCAGGGCCGTCTCGCGGTCGCCGGCCCGCGCGGCCAGGTCCTGGGCGCGCCGCGAGGCGGCCAGGCGCTCGTCCAGGTTGTCGGGGCCCCAGGTCGCTGCCAGGCGGGCGTCGAGCACCGAGGCCAGCGCGCCGGGGTCCCCGATCCGCTCGGCCATGGCGACCGCCTCGGCGCTGAAGGCGTCGGCGCGCTCGTCGGAGGGGGCGTAGTAGAGCTCGGTCGAGAGGCGGGCCAGGACAGCGGCGCGCAGCAGCGTGTCCTCGGGGGTGAGGGCCGCCAGCGCGTCCTCCAGCACCGCCACCACCTGCTCGTCCACCACGCCGCTGGTCCAGTAGCGCCCGGCGTAGCCCAGGGCGGCCTGCGCTTGGCGCTCGGCCTGGCCCAGCCGCGCCGACAGCTCCGCTGCCTCCAGGAAGCCGGCCCGGGCCGCCACCGGGTCGCCGGCCTTGCGCAGGGCGGCGCCCAGCTCCAGCAGGAGGTCGCGCCGCCGGGCGGGGTCGGTGCCCGCCGCGCGCAGCTCCAGCGCGGCGAGCGCGCGGCGGTACAGCCGCGCGGCCTCCTCGTAGGCCAGCAGGCTCATCGACCGGTCCCCGGCCCGCGCCGCCAGGTCGATGCCCCGCTCAGGCGGCACGGCGGGCACGGCCTCGAGCCAGTGGTGGGCCAGCTCCGCCAGCCGCGGCTCGGGGTCGTCGGCGTACAGCCGCTCCAGCGCCTCGGCGCAGCGCCGGTGGGCCTCCGCGCGGTCGCTCGCGCCGAGGCCCTCCACCAGCACCTCGCGGAACAGCGCGTGGGCGAAGCGCATGCGGCCCGGGACGCCGCCGCTCACCACCACGCGGCGCTCCAAGGCCTCCTGCAGCAGCTCGAAGACGTCATCGCGGTCCGTCGCACCCTCCAGCGCCGGCAGCGTGAACTCCTTGCCCAGCACCGCCGCGGTGGCCAGCACGCCCAGCGCGTCGGCGCTCAGCGGCTCCAGGCGGCGGCGGACGGCGTCGCGCACCCCGGCCGGCAGCGGCAGCCCTTCGCGCAGGCTCTCGGGGTGCTCCAGCCGCCCCTCGGCGTGGAGCAGGCGCACCACCTCGCCGAGGAAGAACGGGTTGCCCTCCGTCACCTCGTGCAGCGCCTCGGTCACGCGCGGGTCCTGCGCCGCGCCGGTGCGCTGGTGGATCAGGGCCTCGGCCTCGGCGGGGTCCAGCCCGGCGATCCACAGCGGCGTTGCCTCGCGCGCGACCCGCGCGACCACGTCGCGGGTCTCGGGCTCCAGCTCGTCGGGGCGCATCGTCACCAGCACCACGAGGGGCAGGCGGCGCAGATCGCGGGCCAGGAACTCGAGCAGCAGGAGCGAGGGGACGTCGGCGGCGTGGAGGTCGTCGAGCACGATCAGCATGGGCTGCTCCGCCGAGCGCTTCTCGATGAAGCCGGTGAAGGCGTCGAACAGCGCGAAGCGGGCGTCCTCGGTCTCCTCTCCGGCCCGTGGCTCGGCACCCAGCGGGCCGAGCCCATCGGCGCTGTCGGTGCGCTGCATCGCGCGGACCACCTGCGTCCAGGCCCAGTAGGCGGGGGCGCCCCCGCCCTCCCAGCAGCGGCCCCAGTAGGTGGCGAGCCCGGCCTCGCCGGCCAGCCCCTCGGCGGCGTCCGCCAGCCGGGTCTTGCCCACCCCGGGCTCTCCGGAGAGCATCCACAGCGACCCGCGCCCCGCACCCGCCCGCGAGACCGCCTCGCGCAGCTCGCCAAGCTCGTGCTCGCGGCCCACGAGGTCCGACGACGAGCGCTCGACCGGCACCGCCGCCGCTACGGGGTGGCCCAGGCGCTCGGAGCGCAGCGTGTAGAGCGGCCAGCGGCCCGGGACGCCCTTCAGCGTGTGCGTGCCCCGCTCGGCCAGGTCGAAGTCCTCGCCGGCCAGCAGGTCCCGCACCGGCGCGGAGACCAGCACTTCGCCCGGCTGGGCCAGGCCGCTCACCCGGGCCGCCACGTGGACCGCCATGCCGGTCAGCGTGGACTCCGAGTGCTCGACCTCGCCCAGATGGACCCCGGCGCGCAGCTCGATCCCGAGGGCGCGCACCGACGCGATCGCCTCCTCGGCGCAGCGCACCCCCGCGCCGGGGGAGGCGAAGGTGAAGAACAGGCCGTCACCGGACCGGCTGACGAGCTCGCCTCCGGCCGCGGAGGCCAGGTCGCAGAGCGAGGCTGTCGTGGCGATCCAGCAGGTCGCGCCAGCCGCTGTCCTGGAGCCTGGCGATGTGCTCGGTCGACCCCACGATGTCCGTGAAGAGCAGGGTCTTCACGGCGCGCCGGGGGCGCGCCTGCCGACCTGTTCCGGTCTCCTGTGCGGGCACCTTCGCTACCTCCGGGCGAGCTTATCCCGAGCGGCACCTGGGAACCTTCTGTCTGTGCCGACCAGAGCCATCGATCTCATGCATCAGGGCGAGGACCGGGTCATCTGCGCCTACGAGCTCCACGACGGCCTGATCGTGGACCCCGGCCCCGCGAGCTGCCTCGATGCGCTCCTGGAGGGCCTGGGGGACGTCCAGCCACGTGCGCTGCTGCTCACCCACATCCACCTCGACCACGCCGGCGCCTCGGGGACGCTGGCGGCCCGCTTTCCCGATCTGCAGGTGTTCGTGCACGAGGTCGGCGCGCCGCACCTGGTGGACCCGTCGAAGCTGCTGCAGAGCGCCTCGCGCCTCTACGGCGACGCGATGCACCGCCTGTGGGGCGAGGTCGAGCCCGTCCCCGAGAACCGCATCCACGTGCTCAAGGGCGGCGAGAGCGTGGAGAACCTCCTCGTGGCCGCCACTCCCGGCCACGCCTGGCACCACGTCTCCTACCTGTCCGAGGAGGGCGATGCCTTCGTCGGGGACGTCGCCGGCGTGCGCGTCCCGCCCTACGAGCACACGCGCGCGCCCACACCGCCGCCGGAGATCGACGTCGAGGCCTGGCTGGACTCGCTGCACACCGTCGCGGCCTGGGATCCCGCCGCGCTGTGCCTCACCCACTTCGGGCGCGTGACCGACGTCGAGGACCAGCTGCACCGGGTGCGCACCTCGCTGCTCGACAGCGCCGACCGGGCCCGCAGCGAGGGCGAGGGGGAGTTCATCCGCCACCTGGACGAGGCCGCGCGCGAGGCCACCGACGAGGTCGCGGCCCAGCGCCTGCGCCAGGCGGCGCCCACCGACCAGCTGTACATGGGCCTGGAGCGCTACTGGCGCAAGCGGGCGGAGAAGGAGTCCGCGGCGTGAGCACGGAGACCATCGAGGTCCCGCGGGTGGAGGAGCCGGGCGGCGGCACGGGCGGCGAATGGCGGGTGATCGTCCTCAACGACGACCACAACACCTTCGACGGCGTCGCCGCGGCGCTGTCGCGGATCATCCCCGGCGTGAGCCTGGACCAGGGCTACGCGATCGCCGACAAGATCCACAACACCGGCCAGGCGATCGTCTGGTCGGGCCCCAAGGAGCCCGCCGAGCACTACTGGGAGCAGCTCAACGACGCCGGCCTGACCATGGCGCCCCTCGAGCGCGGCTGATGCGGCTGGTCAGTCGCTCGCAGCTCGAAGCGTTCACCACGCTGGACGGCTCGGAGATCCGCGAGTACGAGAACACCGACGAGCAGAGCCTGGCCGAGGCGACGGTCCCCGCGGGCGGGGCGACGGCGCCGCACTACCACCGGCGCACCGAGGAGCTGTACCTGTTCACGGCGGGCAGCGGGCGCATGCGGCTGGGGAAGGAGACCTTTCCCGTCGCCGCGGGCGATTGCGTGACGATCCCGCCGGGAGCCGAGCATCAGCTCTGGAACGAGGGCGAGGAGCCGCTGGTGCTGCTGTGCTGCTGCTCGCCGCCGTACTCGCACGACGACACGGTGCTGGTCTAGGTCTAGGGCACGAAGCGCACGCGCCGGTAGACCGTCTGCGGCCGCCGCCCCGAGCAGGAGAGGCGGACCTTCAGGCGGTAGACGCCCGGCCGCGCGCGACGGCTGACACCGCATCGTGATGAGCCGGCGGCCGGCGCCCGCACGGCGCGAGGTGACCGCCCACCGGCGCAGCCCGCGCCGGCGCACCACCGCGGCGATGCGCGCGCGGCGCCACAGGCCGATGCGCACCCGCAGGCGCTTGCGCTGCGAGAGGTCGAGCCGGCGAGTGGCGCGCAGGCTCGAGGCGCAGGGCGGAAGCCCGGCGGCCGGGCTGGTGCTGGTGCGGTGCTGGAGGGCTTGGGCGCCGTCGCGGACCCCGTGGGCAGCGGCGGGGCGTCGTTGACCAGCAGCCCGCAGCCCTGGCGCAGGTCCTCGCACAGGACCTGGCCGGACCCGTCGGCGCGCGGGAAGTCGAACCGGGAGCGCAGGTTGGCCGAGAACAGGTTGCCCCGGCCGGCCGGGTCGATGCTGAAGTCCTTGGGGTCGCGGTGCCAGCGGGACGTGAGCAGGCGAGAGTCGGCCGAGGCGTCGCCCTTCACCCAGCGGTCCATCCAGGCCACCGTGTACCAGGCGAGCTGATCGATTCCGCGCAGCGTGGCCGGGAAGATCGCGTTGGGGATCAGGGCCGACTCGAAGTGGGTCCCGGCACGCGTGTTGATCTGGCCCGTGGGCACGTCGGCGTCGCTGAAGGTGCGCGAGGCGCCGTTGGCGGCCTGCGGGTCCAGCGGCGAGGTGCAGGGGGTCGGCGTCACGCCGGTCGAGCAGCCGCCGCCGATGCCGTAGTCGCCCGACAGCCCGAGGCCCGGCACCCGCGGCGTGAAGGTCCCCGACAGCGCGTCCCAGGCGACCAGGGCGTCGACGCGCGTGTCCACCGAGGCGATCTCCGAGACCGCCCGTGCGCCCAGCGAGTTGCCGGCCAGCCCGATCCTGGTCCGGTCGAGGCTGGCGTGGAGCGGGTTGAAGGCCGCGTTCTTGCCGGCGGCCACCCGCGCGTCCTGCTTGGCGGTGTGGGTGACCGCCGCGTTGGTGCGGCTGGCGCGCGGCGCGAAGAGCGCCGACGGCGTGGACTCGAAGAAGTCCAGCGCGTCCTGGGTGCCGTCGGTGAACGCGCCGACGCTCTGCGGCAGTGGCGTTCTCGTTCTCGGTGGGCGGCTCCCCCGAGCGGTCGGAGCGGCCCTGGGTCTGCGGGTCCCAGGTGAGCACCACGTAGCCGGCCTTGGCCAGCTCCGCCGCCGCGTTCCAGTACAGCTCCTCGGGTGCCTGCACCGAGCCGTTGGTGATCACCACGCCGGGCTTGGGCGCCGTGCCCGCGCCCTTGACCTCCCAGACGTGGCCGGAGATCGTGGCCCCGCTGCGGGCGGTCCACAGGACCGGGGTGCGGACGTTGCCCGGGGTGTCGTCCCAGTCGTAGTAGCGGACGTCGCCCGCGCAGCCGTCAAAGTGCTGATGGCAGCCAGTTCTGGGTCATGCTCCCGCGGGCGGGGTCGTCGGCCAGGATCGCCGCCACCTCGACGGGCGAATCCGCGGCAGCCTGGGTCAGGCGGCTCTGAAAGGCCGGAGTCGTGGTGAGGAAGCGATCGCGCTCGCCCGTCTTGGCGAAGTTGCGCGCCTCGTCGTCGACGAAGGCCGCGGACGCCGGCCCCGCGGTGGCCAGCAGCGCGACCAGCGCGCCCACCACGGTGACGGCCCGGGCGCGCTCACCGCACGAAGCGGACGCGGCGGTACACGGTCTGCGGTCGGCTGCCGGCGCACGAGATGCGGACCTTAAGGCGGTGGCGCCCGGGCCGCGCCGATCGGCTCACGCGCAGGGTGACCAGGCGCCGGCCGGCGTTCTTGCGCAGCGACGTCCGGGCCCAGCGCCGGGGGCCGCGCCGGCGCACGACGGCGGCGATGCGCGACCGCCGCCGCAGGCCGATCCGCACCCGCAGCCGCCGGTGGCGCGACAGGTCGTGGCGCCGCGTGGCGCGCAAGAAGGAAGCGCAGGGCGGCAGGGCGCCCGACGCCCGAGCCCGTGCCCGAGCCCGAGCCTGGCCCGAGCCCGAGCCGGAGCCCGCGCTGCTTCCGCCGCTCGGCGGCCGCGGCGCGGGCCCGCCGCCGACCGTGCCCGAGGACTCACGCACCGGGACCTTCATCGTGACCCCCGACAGCGTCAACGACGACGGCAGCGACGAGGCCTTGATGTAGGTCTCGTCGTCCTGGGTGACCTCGAGGCGCAGCTTGTGGCCCGACGCGAAGCGCCAGCCCGCGCCGTGCAGGTCGAGGGTGGTGGGCCCGATCGCGCTGGTGATCCGCTTGACCCCCCGGTCGACCATCACCTGCTCGCCGTCGGGGGCGAGGTCGTACAGGCGCGCGTTGAGCTGGCGCGCGGGACCGGTGCCGGTGTGCGCCACCGTCACCCTGGCCTGGCCCAGCATCGTGAAGTTGCGCGAGAGGGCCTGGGAGTCGTAGGTCGCCACGCCGGGCCCGGCCGTCGCCACCCCGCCGGGAGACTGCTCGACCGGGCAGGCGCCGTCGTTGGTGGCGAGGTTGCCGACCGGATCCGCGGTCTTGCCGTGCGCGTTGGCCCCCGGTACCGGGTTGGAGGTCAGCTGGGTGCCGGCCGCGTTCACCTGGAGGGAGTTCGGGGCGAGCGCGGCGAAATTCGCGGCGGTGAAGCGCAAGCCGGGCTCGTCGGGGTCGCGCCCCAGGAAGGAGGCGTTGCCCGGGCAGACCTGGAGGGCGCCGGTCACATCGAAGGCGGGCGTGCCCTCGCTCGCGTTCGCTGGCGGCGCGGCGTAGTGGTCTATGAAGTCGTTCAGCCGCTTGGTCACGCCCGGCTCGAGGCTGCGGCTCGGGGGGTCGGCGTTCAGGTCACCGCCGGGGTAGTCCTCGTAGCCGCACACATCGTCGCCGCAGACGTCCGCGAACTCCTTGCGCTTGGTCTGGACGAAGTGGTTGTAGTCGCCGTAGTACTCCTGCACCGGATAGCTCGCGTTCGTGCTCTTCAGCCGCTCGACCATCCGCCGGTGCTCGGCGGCGGGGAACAGCTTGTCGGTGAAGGTGCCGGCGCTGAACACGGGCACGTCGGCGATCGAGTTGTCCGCCAGCCCGTCGAAGAAGCCCTGCTGGTAGTAGGCCGAGCGCTCGTCGATGAAGCGCGGGCAGAGTGGTGGCGAGCGTGTTGGCGCACAGGGGGTTGGGCGGGGCGGGGTCGGCGGAGCGGTCAGGCAGGCCTGGGCCTCGTCGATGTCGGGCGCGAAGGTGGTGTGTGAGCTCCCCGGCGGGACTCCGGTCTTGCCCGAGGCGTACAGGGCGGCGTTGATCGAGCGCTTGGGGAAGCCCGGCGTGGCGGCGAGCCGGCTCTTGACCGTGGCCGGATCGGTCTCCGGCAGCGAGTCACGGCGGTCGTCGCCGCGCGGGACCAGCGACTCGACCAGGTTGGTCCAGCCGTACTTCGTCGCCGCGGCCACCACCTTCATCGGGGTGGAGGCGCCGGGGCTGTTCCAAGTCGGGTCGGTCAGCGCCAGCCAGGTGAAGCCGCCGCCGTACGAGCCGCCGGTCGGGACGATCCGCTGCGGGTCCACGCGCACCGTGCCCGAGCCCGGGTCGAGGTCGCCGGCGTCGGCGAGCTGGCCCACCAGGTGCTGGTAGTCGTTGATCTCGTACTTGGCGGAGTCGAGCTGCGTCTGGCCGGTCGAGCCGTGGTTGCTGCCGTCGACGAACCCGCGGGCGGTGTAGGTGACCACGATGTAGCCCCGCGAGGCGAACCAGGCGTTGTTGTAGTGCCAGTTCTCCGCGCCCCCGGGGTCGATGGTCGGGCCCTCCCAGCTCGTCTTGTTGCCCGAGCAGCAGCCGTGCATCATCACCACGACGGGGTACTGGTTGCCGCTGGTCGGGAACTTGACCGGGTCGGGCAGCGAGAGGTCGACGTCCAGCGCGACCGTGTTGTTGAGCGGGTTCTCGCCCGGCACGGCCTCACCCGCGTTCGTCCCGGGCAGCCCGCCGATGCCGGTGTAGGCGCTGGGCACCTCGACGGCGCTCTGCGCGCGTCGCGTTCGGAGTCGTGCCGCCCGCGGCGCTGGGCACGCCGTCGTCGCACAGCTTGAAGGGCAGCGTGTTGCCGTTGCCCGTGTTCGCGTCCAGCGCGTCGCGGTCGCTGCAGCTGCCGCTCGCGAGCAGGGTCGACAGACTCGCCGAGGCCGGTGCGGCCGAGCAAGCCAACGCTGCGCCCGCCAAGGCACACACCACCAGGGCCCTCATCCCGGCGGAGATGCTAAAGCCGTCAGCTGCCGAGCGGGCCGGTCAGTCCGCGGCGGGGTGTGCGCCCGTGCTCGCGGCGCGCGATGCGGACCGCCTCGCGCTGCTCGCGGGTGCCCGAGCGCGCCGCGGCGACCTCGCGGGGCAGCGCTCGCGCGAAGACCGCCTCGCTGAAGCGCTCGGCGTTGTCGACGCAGTCCTGCGGGTTCACGGCGCGGTCGTCGAAGGAGGCGACGGTCGCCGCCAGGTCGTCCGGCCCGCCCTCCCAGAAAGCGCCGGTCACGCCCTCGTGCACGGTCTCGAGCGCTCCGCCGCGGCGCACCGAGATCACCGGGCGGCCGGCGGCCTGGGCCTCCACGGCCGCGATGCCGAACTCCTCGGCGGCCGTCACGACCAGCGCGCGGCAGCCCTGGAGCAGGCGAGCGGCCTGGGGGTCGCCGACGCGCCCGGTGAAGGTGATCGTCGGCCCCGCGAGCCGGCGCAGGTGGCGGCCGTCGGGCCCGTCGCCCACCACCACCAACGGCTTGCGCAGGCGGTTGAACGCGCGGACCGCGTCCTCGATGTGCTTGTGCGGCATCAGCTCGCTCAGCACCAGGTAGTAGTCGCGCACCGGGCCCGGCTCGAAGCGGTGGGTCTGCACCGGGGGGTGCACCACGGTGGCGTCGCGGCCGAAGTAGGAGCCGATCCGGGCCTTGGTGGTCCGCGAGATCGCGAGGTAGCGGTCCACCCGCTGGGCGGCGATCCAGTCCCACTGGCGCCAGCGCCGGAACAGGCTGCTCAGGACGGCGCGGCTTACGGGCTCGCGGCGAGAGGCGAGCGTCCGGTCGCGGTCGTTCCAGGCGTAGCGGAACGGGTTGTAGCAATAGGACACGTGCGTGGCGCCCTCGGGAGGCAGCACGGCGTGGGCCCAGGCGCTGGAGCTCGAGAGCACGAGGTCGTAGCCGGTCAGGTCGAACGACTCGATCGCCGCTGGGTAGAAGGGCAGCAGCGCCCGGAAGGTGCGCGAGCTGGGGCGGGCCTTCTGCAGGAAGCTCGTGTGGACGTTGCGGTCGGCGAAGCGGCCCTCGGTGCCGCCCTCGTCGTAGACCGCGGTGAACACGTCGGCCTCGGGGTAGAGGTCGCAGATCGCCCGGAACACCCGCTCGGCGCCGCGCAGGTCGAGCAGGAAGTCGTGAACTAGGGCGACCCGCCCGGATGCAGCTCCCTCCATGAGGCTCGAAGCATACGTTCCGCAACGGAGCTGCCGGCGAGGTGAGGAAGGAGACCCGGGCCGGCTGCTAGAAATCCCGCCTATGCCGAACCGCCGCCTGGCCCTATTCGCCGTGCTCGCGCTCGTCGCGATGCCGTCGTCCGCACTCGCTCAGAGCGCGGGAGACGACCAGTACACGAATCCCCTGCCGCAGACCCAGTCGCCGTCCAACAGCGGCTCCGGGAGCGGTTCGGGCAACAGCGGGTCCGGCTCGGGATCGGGCACCGGCAGCGGTTCGGGGGCGGGCACCACGGCGGGCAGCACCTCCTCGGACAGCGGCACCACCTCCTCGGACAGCGGCACCACCGGCAGCGACGGCGGCGCCACCGGCAGCGACAGCGGCTCCGACGGCACGGGCGAGACCCTGCCCCGGACCGGCCTGCCGCTGGGCGTCCTGGCGGCGCTGGGACTGCTCTTCACCTTCTCCGGCCGCCGTCTGCGACGCGCGAGCGAGGAGCCGGCGCCGGATCCCTACGCCGAGCGCGAGCCCGACGTCCCGGCCTCCTCGCCCGTGGCCCGCGCCGCGCGCCGGCGCTCTGACTGACCGAGCCGCGGTCGCCATCAACGGCCGCGCCGCGCGCCGGGCCGAGGTGGGCGGGGTGGAGCGCGTGGCGCGCGAGCTGGCCGTGCGGCTTCCTCGCCTGCGGCCGGGCGCCTACAGGGTGCTGGCGCCGCCGCCTGCCCTGGCCCACCGAGCCGGGCACCTGTGGGAGCAGGCCGCGCTGCCGCTGGCCGCGCGGCGGTACGGGCTGCTGCTCTCGCCCGCCAACACGGCGCCCCTCGCGGCGCCCAACAACGTCGTGTGCGCCTTCGACGCCGCCGCGGTCCGTCACCCGGAGTGGTACGGGCGCGCCTACGCGCGCTGGCAGGCGGCGCTGCTGCCCCGCCTGGCCCGGCGCGCCCGCCTGCTCGTGACCGCCTCGGCGTTCGGCCGCGGCGAGCTGATGGACGTGCTGGGCGCGCCCGCGGAGCGCGTGGCGGTGGTCCCGCTCGGGGTGGACGAGCGCTTCCGGCCCGACGCCGACCCCGCGCCGGCCCGACGCGCCCACGGCCTGGAGCGCCCGTACGTGCTGGCGGTCGGGACGCGTGTGGCACGCAAGAACCTGGACGTCCTGCGCGAGGCCGAGGCCCGGCTGGCGGCGCTCGGCGCCGAGCTGGTGGTGGCCGGAAGCGGGCGCGGCTACATGCGCGCCGAGACCGAGCCGCCGGGCCGGGCGCTGGGCTACGTGGCCGAGGAGCACCTCCCGGGCCTCTACGCCGGGGCGAGGGCCGTGGCGGTCCCCTCGCTCTACGAGGGCTTCGGGCTGCCTTGCCTGGAGGCGATGGCCGCGGGGACGCCCGTCGTCGCCGCGTCGGCCGCCGCCCTGCCCGAGACCTGCGGGGGGGCCGCGCTGCTGGCCGACCCCGAGCGACTCCGCCGCGTTCGCGGACGCGCTGGCGTCGCTCCTGGAGGACGATGCGCTGCACGCCGCGCGGCGGGCCGCGGGCCTGGCGCGGGCCGCCGAGTTCAGCTGGGGCAGGACTGCCCGCGAACTGGACGGCGTGTTGATGGCGCAGCTGAAGCCGCACCTTCCGGAGGCCGTGCGGTATCGACAAGAGCGTGAGAAGCATTCTGCTCCTCCTCGTCTTGCTTGCCGCGGCGCTGGCCGGACCGGTCGCCTCCGCCGACGCCAGGCGGGTGGTGCCAGGCGGTTTCTTCGGCACCGTGATGGACGGCCCCATGCAGGAGGCAGGGGACCTGAGGGGCGAGACCGCCCAGATGTCGCGCAGCGGGGTCGAGTCGGTGCGTTTTTCTGCCGCAAGCCGATCTACGTCACCGAGTGGTCATGGCCCTCGGCCCGCGGGCGCGCACCCGATCCCGGCCACCTGAGCCGCACCACCCGCGGGCAGGCCGCCGCGATCACCCAGACCCAGCGGCTGCTGGTGCGCTGGCGCAAGCGCCTGCGACTGACCCGGGCGTACTACTACAACTGGCTCTCCGAGCCAATTCCGGGGCAGTCGGTTCACATACGCCGGGCTGCGCTCCATTGACAGCGAAACCGGGCCTCGCGCAAGCCGGCGCAGACGGCCTACGCGCGCTCGTCGCTGGCCTACGAGGGCTGCCGGCGGAAGTCCAGCCGCTCGGCTACCCGCTGCCTCAGGCGCCGGCGCTGATCTCCGACGAGACGCCCGTCCCCACCACGTACTGGAAGGTGGGCAGCAGCGGGACCTGGTACAGGCCCGCTGCCTCGGCCCGGGCTGCGCCGATCTCGTCCGAGTACCAATAGCGCTCCCACGAGTCCTTGTCGGGGACCATCGCGTGCTGAGTGAAGTCCAGCAGCCCGTCCGCAGCGCGGTAGAAGGCCCAGTAGGTGGCCCCGTAGTCGAGGACCGCCTCGGCGGCGGGCAACCAGGCGGCCTCGAGCTTGTCGCCCCTGAGCGGGTTCGCCGTCCAGCGGACCTCGACCAGGTAGGGGCCGGGACGCGCTGGCATCAGCCGGCCTCGGCGTAGATCGCGCCCGGTCCGTCCTCGCTCTTGCCCTCGCCCTCCTTCTCGGCGCCGACCAGTATCGAGATCTTCCCGAGGTGCTTGTTCTCGCGCATCAGCTGGTGCGCCTCGCGCGACGCCGTCGAAGCCCATCGTCCGCCACAGCACCGGCTGGATGAGGCCGGACTCGATCAGCTCGTTGGCCTTCATGCACTCGTAGGCGTTGGCGAAGTGCGAGCCCAGGATCTCCTTCTGGCGCATCCACAGGTAGCGGACGTCGAAGTCGAGGTTGTAGCCGGTGGTGCCGGCGCAGATCACGACCTTGCCGAAGGGCTTCACCACGAACACCGAGGTGGGGAAGGTGGCCTGCCCCACGTGCTCGAACACGATGTCGGGGGAGTCGCCGAGGATCTCCTTCACGCGCTTGCCGAACTGGCGCGAGACCCCGAAGCGCTCCTTCTCCTCCTCGGGCGTCTCGTTGCCGGTGCGCATCATGCCCTTGAACTCCGCGCGGTCGATCACGTCGACGGCGCCGAGCTTCGGACCAGCTCGGCCTTCTCGGGCGAGGACACCACGCCCACGGCCTGCGCGCCCGCGGCCTTGCACAGCTGGGTGGCGAACACGCCCAGGCCGCCGGCGGCGCCCCAGATGAGCACGCGCTGGCCCGGCCTGCAGGTTGCAGCGGTTGATCAGCATGCGGTAGGCGGTGAAGTAGACGAGGCCGTAGGAGGCGGCCTCCTCCCAGGTGAGGTTCTTGGCCTTGGGGAGCAGCTGCTGGGCCTGGACCTTGGTGAACTGGGCGAAGGAGCCCCAGGTGGTCTCGTAGCCCCAGATCTTCTGCGACGGCGCGGCCATCGGGTCGAGGCCGTGCACCTCGGGGTCCTCGTAGGAGGCCTGGTTGCAGTGGATGGTGACCTCGTCGCCGGGCTTCCAGCGCGTCACGCCCGCGCCGACCTTCCAGACGATGCCCGAGGCGTCCGAGCCGCCGATGTGGTGGCCGTGCTCGGGGTGGTCGCCGTAGCGCCAGACGCCCACGGGCTCGCCGAGGGCGGCCCAGACGTTGTTGTAGTTGACGCCCGGCCGCCATCACGCGCACGATCACCTCGAAGGCGCCGGGCTCGGGGACCTCGATCTCCTCGAGCTGGAAGGCGTCGCGCGGCTCGCCCTCGCGCTCCTCGACGGATGACCCAGGCGGCCATCGTCTCGGGCAGCGTGCCGGGCTCCACGTCGAGCTCGTTCACGTTCTTCAGGTCAACGGCCATGGGTTCTGACGGTCCTCCGCGAGTCGCTTTCTGGTTGAGCCGGCGGGCGTATGCGGGCGGCAGGATGCGTACCTACGCCCGGTAACGAGACTCAGGCCGGCACTTCGGCGGCCGCCTCGCCGGCGTGCCGCTGCGTGCCCTCGCGCATGCGCGAGCCGGCGGGGCGGATCAGCAGCGCGGCGATCGCGATCCCCGCCACGGCGACGCCCATCGACAGGAACATCCCGTGCGAGAGGGAGTACAGGAACGCGTCGCGGCCCGCGGAGGCGACCTGCCGGGCGAGATCGGGGTCGAGCCCGCGCACGGCGGCGCCGCCGCCCGAGGCGAGGTTCTCGACCATCTCCTGGCGCTGTCCGGCGCTGATGGGCAGGCCGGCGAGGCGGTCCTCGAGGCGGGCCGAGGCGAGGCTCTGGAACAGTGCGCCCAGCACCGCGATCCCGAAGGTGCCGCCGACCATGCGGCTCATGGAGATCATCCCGGACGCCGCGCCGGCCTTCTCGGGGGCCACCGCGTTCATCGCGGCCGTCGACATCGGCGACATGGTCAGGCCGATGCCCAGGCCCATGACCATGAAGGCGGGCAGCAGCAGCCCGTAGCCCGAGGTGGCCGAGATGTGCGTCTGGATGAACAGCGAGACGGCCAGCAGGGTCAGGCCGGTGACGATCAGCGGCCGGGGGCCGAACCGGTCGGACAGGCGGCCCGCGATGGGCGCCGTGACGATGATCACCAGCGTGGCCGGCAGGAACCGCACGCCGGCCTCCAGCGGCGAGTAGCCGAGCAGGTTCTGCATGTAGAGGGCGACGAAGAAGAAGACCGCGAGCATCGCGAACGAGATCACGAAGCCCACGAGGTTCGCCCCGAGGAAGGTGCGCGAGCGAAGCTGCTGGAAGTCGATCATCGGCGCGCGGACGCGGCGCTCGATCAGCGCGAAGCCGGCCAGGCCCACCACGCTGGCGGCCAGCAGGCCGAGGATCTCGGGCGAGCCCCAGCCCCAGGCGTTGCCCTCGACGAGGGCGAGCACGAGCGACGTCAGGCCGAGCGAGATGGCGGCGATGCCCGGCACGTCGATGTTGCGGGCCACGGTCTCGTCGCGCGACTCGCGCGCGGCGAACAGGGTCACGAGCACCGCGCCCACGGCGACGGGCAGGTTGATGAAGAAGATCGCGCGCCAGGAGACGTGCTCGGTCAGCGCGCCCCCCACCACCGGGCCGATGGCCAGCGCCAGCGCCGACACGCCGGCCCACGTGCCGATCGCCTTGCCGCGCTCCTCGGGCGGGAAGGCGTTGGAGATGATCGACAGGGTGCCGGGCATCATGAACGCGGCTCCGATGCCCTGGGCGGCGCGGCCGCCGACGAGCCAGGCCTGGTCGGGCGACAGGCCGATCGCGGCGCTCGAGGCCGCGAAGACCACGACGCCGAACAGGAACATGCGGCGGCGGCCGAGGATGTCGCCCAGCCGCCCGCCGGTCACCAGCAGCACGGCGAAGGTCAGCGTGTAGGCGTTGATCGTCCACTCGAGCGAGGAGATCGACGCGTCGAGGTCGCGCTGGATCGAAGGCAGCGCGACGTTCACGACGGTGTTGTCGAGCATGATCATGAACAGCGCGAAGCACATGGCGCCGAGCGTCCACCAGCGCCGGTTGCCCTCGTTGAGGCGGACGCGGCTCATGCGCGCCTCGCGAGGGGCTGCAGGCCCCGCATCAGGGTCTCGCGCTCGTCGGGGTCGAGATCGGCGAGCAGCTCGCGCAGCCCGGCCACCCGCAGGCGTGCAGCTGCTCGAAGGTGCGGCGGCCCTGGGCGGTGAGGGCGACCAGCCTGCTGCGGCGATCGCACGGGTCCTCCTGACGCGCGACGTCGCCGCGCTGGACCAGGCCGTCCACCGCGCGGCTGACGGCGGCAGGGGAGAGCCCGATGCGCTCGCTCAACGCGCCGATCGAGCAGGGCTCGCTCAGCTCCTCGAGGGAGTTGAGCAGCTTGACCTGGGTGAAGGTCAGGCCGCGCTCCTCCACGCCCGCGAAGAAGTCGCGCCCGGTGCTCGTGAAGACGTGGCGCATGACGGTGGCCACGTCGATGGTGAGCTCGCTCAGGTCGGTGGCCTCTTTGTGCGAAGTAGATGCTTGCACGCATGCAAATATAACAAGGGCGATAGCGGGCCGGCGGCCGCGCCGCACTCGCGCCTCGCCCGCGGAGCGCGTCCACCCCACAAGAACTCGTCAGCCCGACTGAGCGTTTTTTCGGAGGGGGCGCGCGGTCCCCGCGGGTGCCGGCGCGGTGCGCGCCGCATTAGGATCGCCGCGTGCCCGCGGCCACCCTCGTCGGCGTCCCCGCCTCGCATCCGGCGCTGGCCGCGGAGCTGATGCTGCGGCGCAAGCGCGTCGAGTACCGGCGCTTCGACCTCGTGGCCGGCGTGCACCGGCCGCTGCTGCGCCTGCTGGGCTTCCCGGGGATCACCGTGCCGGCGGTGCGCTTCTCCGACGGCGTGCGGATCCAGGGCTCGCGCAACCTGTCGCGTGCGCTCGACGTGCTCTACCCGGGCCGTCCGCTCTTCCCGGCCGAGCGCCGCGACGCGGTCGAGCGCGCCGAGCACTGGGGCGACGTCGTGCTCCAGGAGGTGCCACGCCGGATCGCCTGGTGGGGCCTGCGCCGGCGGCCCGAGGCGGTGGAGACCTTCCTCGCCGACGCAAAGATGGGCATCCCGCCGCGGCTGGCGGCCCCCCTCACCGGCCCCGTCGTGATGCTGGCGAAGCGCCTGAATCGCGCCACCGACGCGGCGATCGAGCGCGACCTCGCGGCCCTGCCGGGGCTGCTGGACCACGTGGACGGATTGATCGCCGACGGGGTGATCGGAGCCGAGGACGCCAACGCCGCCGACTTCCAGATCGCCACGAGCATCCGGCTGCTGATGAGCTTCGCCGACCTGCGGCCGGCGATCGGGGCGCGGCCCGCGGGCGAGCTTGCCGTGAGGGTTGTCCCGCGCTTCCCGGGCAACGTGCCGGCGGTGCTTCCGAGCAGCTCGCTCGCCGCACTGCGCTGACCTTCTCTCGTTCTGTCAGATCCCGGGCGTAGCTTCCGACAGCTACCCCATGGAAGCCGCAACGCCACTCCGCCGTCCCAACGTCACCGCCGACGAGCGCAGCCTGCGCGTGCACGACCTCACCGTCGAGGACGAGACCGCCGTGCGCGTGGTGCGCGAGCGCGTCGAGGCGGGGGAGGACCCCGAGCGCGTCGTCACCGACGCCGTGGAGATCGGCGCTCGCGTGCTCGACCGCGAGCACGCCGCCGCCAACACGGAGTTCGTCAAGACGGAGTTCGAGCGTGCCTCGCGCAACGTGGAGGAGCAGTTCACCGAGCGCGCCCGGAAGGTCGCCGAGCGATTTGACGAGAAGGTCGACGAGGTCTTCGGCGAGGAGGACGGCCACCTGGCCAAGGAGCTGGAGAAGCGGTTCTCCGACGGCAGCGCCGCCTCGGTCCAGAACCGCGTGCGCGAGCTCGTGGGCGAGACCCTGGCCAAGTCACGTGAGGACCTCGTGCGCCAGTTCTCCTCGGCGGACGGCTCCAACCCGCTGGCCGACTTCAAGGAGGGAACCGTCCGCGAGCTGCGGCGGGCGCACGCCACCCAGGAGGCGATGGTCGAGCGCATGGCCGAGCTGGAGAAGCAGCTGCAGGGCCTGCGGCTGGAGCGCGCAGGCCGAGAAGGAGCTCGCCGCCGAGCGCGAGCGCGGCACGGCCAAGGGCCGCACCTTCGAGGAGCAGGTGGCGCTGGCCCTCGACGAGATCGCCGCCGCACAGGGCGACTGCTCGGAGGCGGTGGGCGACGTGCCGGGCGCGATGGGCAAGACCGGCGACGTGATCGTCGACCTGGCCGCCGCCGACGGCCCTGCCCGCGGCCGGCTGGTTTTCGAGGCCAAGGACAGCAAGCTCACCCGCCCCGAGGCCATCCGCCAGCTGGACCGCGCACTGGAGCAGCGCGACGCCGACTTCGCGGTGCTGGTGGTGCCCGGAGACGACGAGGTGCCCGCGAAGCTCCAGACCCTGCGCGAGTACAACGGCGACAAGCTGATCGTGACGCTCGACCCCGAGCGACGACGAGCCGCTGGCGCTCGAGCTCGGCTACCGCCTCGCGCGTGCCCGCGTCCTGATGGACCGCGCCGGCGGTGACGGCATCGACGCGGGCGCCGTGCGCGGCACCGTGGAGCGCGCGCGCCAGGCGGTGGAGGACGTGCGCAAGGTCAAGAGCCAGCTCACCGGCGCCACCACCAACATCAACAACGCACGCGAGCTGGTGGAGACGCTGGCCGAGCGCGTGAAGGCCCACCTCGACGAGGTGGAGCAGCTGGTCTCAGCGGACGCGCCCGCCCAGGAGCGCGCCGAGCCCTCCCAGACGACCCTTCTCTCCTAGGACCAAGCCAGGCAAGGAAGAGGTCGCCGAAGCGTGCTCCGCACGTGAGGCGGCCGATGACGCCGGATGGCGCGGGTGCTAGGGCTGCAGCAGCTGGTCGCTGGAGTCGCCGCGCGACTCGCCGACGTCCAGCTCGGCCGGCTGGATCTCCTCGGTAACCGCCCGTGCCGAGCCCGCGCGCACCTCGTAGGTGCCCGACTCGATGTTGGCCTGGATGGTCGCGGTGTCGAGCGGGTTGATCGGCCCGACGCGCTCGCGCAGGCTCTCGCCCTCGAGCGTGACCGTGTGCGCTTCCTTGGTCTGGTTGGAGATCGTGATCAGCACCGGGCCCGCGCCGAACTGGTCGGGCGAGATCGTGACCTTGTCCTTCTGGATCACGCCTGTGAGCTCCAGCGCGGTCGCCGGCCGGGGCTTGTTCTCGAAGCTCTCGCTGCCACAGCCGGCGAGGGCGGCCACGCACAGCGTCCCTGCGACCAAGCTCAAGGCTCGTCTCACGCGCGTCGTCCTGATCGCCACAAACCCCATCCCTCGCGGCGGAACCCTAACCGAACCACACGGACGAACGCCGCTGCAGCATGTGCTGCAAGCGCGCCTGTATGCGGCCGCGAACGTCATCGGCGAGCGACTGCACGAGCGCGGGGTCGTCCGCGTCCTCGGGTCCCAGGTGCGAGACCTCGATGGGCTCGAGGAACTCGATCCGGAACTTGGCGGGCAGGTACATCAGCGCGGCGGCGAGGCCGAGATGCGGGAACGCGTGGTTGATGGGGAAGTACGGGAGCCCGGTCAGCTGCTTGAGCAGCGGGACGTGGGCGAAGATCGGCATCGCCTCCTCGGCGCCGACCACAGCCACCGGCACGATCGGCACCTGCCCGCGGATCGCGGTGCGCACGAACCCGCCACGCCCGAAGCGCCGCAGCTTGTAGCGCTGCCAGTAGAGCTTGCGCGTCGCCTTCACGCCCTCGGGAAACACGAGCGCGAGCCGTTCCTCGTCGGCCAGCAGGCGCTGCGCGTTGGCGGGGTGCGCGGCCACGAGGCCGATCTTCGCGGTGAGCGCGCTCACGCCGGGGTAGCCCTTGAACCAGTGCTCGCCCAGCATGTAGAGGGGGCGGGGCTTGGGGTGCTCACGGCGGATTGCCTGCATGATCATCGGCGCGTCCGGAGGCAACGCCCCGGAGTGATTCGAGGTGATCAGGGCGCCCCCTTCCGAGGGCACGTTCTCGACTCCCTCGACGTCGACCCGGAACCACACGCGGTAGTAGAAGTCGAGCAGCGGCTCCACGAGGTCGAAGATGCGCTGCGAGCGGCCCCAGTCGTCGAGCTGGCGGCCGGTCTCCGCGGGCGGGATCAGCTCGCGCAGCTGGCGCTCGTCGGGCGTGGTGCCCGGCGCCGGCTTCGTTGCCACGGGCATGTCGAGCTCGCCCGAGCGCGGGTCGTAGCCGCTCGGCCCGCTCGTAGCGTCTACCGCCGCCGGTCTCGCCGCCCAGCAGCGGGCTGTCCTCGCTGAGCCCGCGCCGACTGGTCGGCCGTCGCGGTTCTCGGATGGTGCGCTCCCCCGTCTTCACCGACGGAGCTTACCCCCGCGCCGGGCGGCGCGACAAACGCTCAGGAACGTGGAAACGGAAGCTCGACCACTTCGGCGGTGACGCCGTTCGATCCCACCGAGAGCGTGTCGCCGGGTGCCGCCTCGCGCCGGACGATGGCCAGAGCGACCGGGCCCAGGGCGGGCGACTCGCACGCCGTCCCGATCTGGCCGACCTCGCGCTCGCCGAGGGTCAGCGTGTCGCCGTGCCGGGCGGGCTCGGACAGCCGCAGCCCGCGCAGGTGGCGGTTGGGCTTGCCGCGCCAGTGCAGTCGAGCGACCGTCTCCTGGCCCACGTAGCAGCCCTTCTCGAAGTCCACCGCGCGCTCGTTGAGGCCGGCCTCCTGGGGAATGGTGTCGCCGCCCATGTCGAGGCCGAGCCGCGGCCGGCCCGACTCGACGCGCAGGCACTCCGCGGCCTCCTCGGACACCGCGTCCACGCCCAGCGCTTCTGCCACCCCGGGCTCGCCGATCACGTCGACGCCCAGGTCGGTGGCCACGTACAGCCCGTGCTCGCCCTCGACGAAGGCGTGCTCGACGTCGGGCAGGTCGACACCCAGCGCCCCGCGCGCCTGGGGGCCGATCAGCGAGACGATCGAGCGGCTCTCGGTCACGTCCTCGTGGCTGACGTCGCGGCCGAGGCTGTAGACCTCGCAGGTGTGGCGGACGGGGGCGAGGCCCGCGGCCTCGGTGTCGATCCACAGCCAGTCCTCGCCGCGCAGGACGCGCATGTCCGCGCGCAGCTTGCCCTTGTGGTTGAGCAGCGCCGCGTAGACGCCCTGTCCCGGCTCGAGCGCCTCGACGTCGTTGGTCACCTGTCCCTGCAGGAACTCGGCGGCCTCGGCACCCCGCACCACGAGCTTCCCGCGCTCGGAGCGGTCGAGCAGCCCGACGGACCGGGTCACCAGCTCGTACTCGTCCACGGCGATCACAGGACCAGTGTAGTTTTAGCCATGTCTAACTTCTGCTTCAATACGCACTCATGTCGAACTTGTGGTCGAAGAAGCTTTCCCGCCGGCAGGTGCTCGGCAGCGCCGCGCTGGGCACCGCCGCCCTGCCGGTGCTGCACGAGGCCGTCCCGCACCAGTCGGTCCACGACAGCCTGGCCGCGGCGGTCGAGGGCAACGGGCACGGCGACCACGGCGGCACCGACTCCGCCCACAAGGGCTCGGGCCACCGGGGGGCGGTCGGGAAGGTCGACCACGCGGCCAACGGCTTCGACCCGACGGAGATCCTGCGCGACTTCGACGAGGGGCGCGTGCGCAACGGCGTGCGCGAGTGGGAGATCGTGGCCGAGGACAAGGAGATCGAGGTCGCTCCGGGCGTGAAGTACGCGGCCTGGACCTACAACGGCCGCGTCCCCGGCCCCACGCTGAGGGCCCGTGAGGGCGAGCGGCTGCGGATCAACTTCGTCAACGCGTCGAACCACCCGCACACGATGCACTTCCACGGCATCCACCGCGCCGTCCACGACGGCATTCCCGGGGTGGGCGCGGGCAACATCGCGCCCGGCAGGAGCACGACCTACGAGTTCGACGCCTCGCCCTTCGGCGTCCATCACTACCACTGCCACTCGACCCCGCTGGCCGACCACATCGCCAAGGGCCTCTACGGGATGTTCATCGTCGACCCCAAGCGGGGCCGCCCCAAGGCCGACGAGCTCGTGATGGTGATGAACGGGTTCGACACGAACTTCGACCGCGAGAACGAGGTGTACGCGGTCAACACCGTCGCGTTCGAGTACGAGCGCAGGCCGATCCGGGTCAAGCGGGGCGAGCTGGTGCGGATCTACCTCCTCAACATCCTCGAGTTCGACCTACTGAACTCGTTCCACATCCACGCGAACTTCTTCGACGTCTACCCCACGGGAACGTCGCTGGAGCCGACGGAGCTGACCGACACGGTCATCCAGGGCCAGGGCCAGCGCGCGGTGCTCGAGCTGCGCTTCCCCTACACGGGCAAGTACATGTTCCACGCGCACGTGAGCGAGTTCGCCGAGCTCGGCTGGATGGGCTTCTTCCACGTAGAGGACTGATGGAGGCTCAAAGCGCATCCGCCCCCCGCGGCGCCCGGCTCCCGGGCTGGCTCGCCGGCCTGCTGCCGCTGGCGCTGCTGGGCGTCGCCATCGGGCTGTTCGTGGCCCTCGACGCGCCCGGCCTGGGCGACCGGCCCGGCGTCCCCGTGGAGGAGCTCGCCGTGGAGCGCACCGTGCTGCGCCCGGGCGAGATCGAGCTGCACGTGCGCAACGACGGCCCCGACCCGGTCGCCGTCCGCCAGGTGATCGTCAACGACGCCTTCTCCAGCTTCTCCCAGAGCCGCGACGACCTCGGCCGCCTCGGCGGCGACACCATCCGCGTCCAGTACCCGTGGGTCGAGGGCGAGGCCTACGAGCTGAAGCTGCTCACCGCCACGGGCGCGACGGTCGACCACACCATCGACGCCGCGGCCGAGAGCCCGGAGGGCGGCATCGGGTTCTTTGGGCTGATGGCGCTGATCGGCGTCTACGTCGGCGTGATCCCGGTGGCCATCGGCATGGTGTGGCTGCCCTGGCTGCGGACCATCGACCAGCGCTGGGTGCAGTTCCTGATGGCGCTGACGGTGGGGCTGCTGGCCTTCCTCGGCATCGACGCGGTGCTCGAGGGCACCGAGCTGGCCGGCGAGGGGGCGCAGGTGTTCGGCGGCGCTGCGCTCGTGTTCGTCGGGGCGGCGGTGGCCTATCTGGCGCTCGCGGGCATCGGGTCGTGGGTGTCCAATCGCCGGACGCGGGAGAAGGACGCGGGCGCCGGCCCCTGGCGGCTGGCCTTCCTGGTCGCGCTCGGCATCGGGCTGCACAACCTGGGGGAGGGGCTGGCCATCGGCTCGGCTTATGCGGTGGGCTCGCTGGCACTGGGCGCCGCGCTGGTTGTCGGCTTCGCCCTGCACAACACCACCGAGGGCCTCGCGATCGTCGCGCCGGTGGCGAAGGGCGCCGACCTCGGCGCCGCGACCCGCCTGCGCCGCCTGATCGGCCTCGGCGCGCTGGCCGGGGCCCCCGCGATCCTCGGCGGCTTCATCGGCGCTTCGGCCTACGACGCGAGCCTGGCCGCGTTCATGTTCGGCCTCGGCGCCGGGGCGATCGCGCAGGTCATCGTCCAGATCGCGCCCAGCCTGCGCGACCGGGCCGGCCAGCTGCTCAACCCGCTGGCCGTGGCCGGCCTGCTGACCGGCATGGGCCTGATGTATGTGACGGGGCTCCTGGTGTCGGTATGAGCGTCGACCCGGCCATCTCGCAGGCCGTCCAGGACTACGCCAAGGCGATCTGGTCGCTGCAGCGGCGTCGGGAGGGGACCGGGGAGGGGACCGTTGCCACCTCGGCGCTGGCCGACCGCCTCGGGGTCTCGCCGGCCTCGGCGAGCGCGATGCTCAAGCGGCTGGAGGAGCTCGGCCTGGTGCGCCGCGAGCCCTACCACGGCGTGCGCCTGTCGCGGGCGGGCGAGCGCGTCGCGCTGGAGGTCCTGCGCCATCACCGGCTGCTCGAGCTGTACCTGGCCGAGGCGCTGGGGATGCCCTGGGACCGCGTGCACGACGAGGCCGAGGTGCTCGAGCACGCGATCTCGCCCGAGCTGTCCGAGCTGATCGCCCAGAAGCTGGGCAACCCCACAGTCGATCCGCACGGCGACCCGATCCCCGGCCCCGACGGCGAGGTCGAGGAGCAGCCGACCCGCGCGTTGGCCGACCTCGAGCCCGGCGAGGCCGGTGTGTTCACGCGCGTGTCGGACTCCGATCCCGAGCTGCTCCGCTACCTCAGCGAGCGGGGGATCGCGCCCGGGGACTCGGTCGAGGTCATCGCCAAGGAACCGTTCGGCGGGCCGGTGACCGTCGACTTCGGCGGGCGCGAGCAGGTGCTCGGCGGCTCGGTGCTGCGCGCCATCCGGACCGCCCCGGCCCGGTGAGCGCCCCGCCCTCCGGCGAGGTCGGCCTCCCGCTGGCCCCCTGGGCGAGACCTTCCTCGGCTAGCGCGGCGCCATCCGCAGCGCGCCGTCGAGGCGGATGACCTCGCCGTTGAGCATCTCGTTCTCGACGATGTGCGCGGTCAGCGCGGCGAACTCCTCGGGCAGGCCGAGGCGCTGCGGGTTCGGCACGCTCGCGCCGAGCGCCTCACGGGCCTTCTCGGGCAGGGCCGCCAGCAGGGGGGTGTCGAACAGGCCGGGAGCGATGGTCAGCACGCGGATGCCGTCCCCGGAGAGGTCGCGAGCGGCAGGCAGCGTCATCGAGACGATGCCGCCCTTCGAGGCGGCGTAGGCGATCTGGCCGATCTGGCCGTCGTAGGCGGCGATCGAGGCGGTGCTCACGCAGACGCCGCGCTGTCCCGACCCGCGCGGCTCGTTGGAGCGCATCGCGTCCGCGGCCAGCCGCAGCAGGTTGAACGAGCCGATCAGGTTCACCTTCACCACCTGCTGGAAGGCGCCGAGGTCGTGGGGGCCGTGCTTGCCCGCGGTCTTCTGCGCCCAGCCGATGCCGGCGCACGCGACGCTCACGCGCAGGCCGTCGTCGCCGGCCTTGGCGGCCGCGGTGACCGCGGCCGCCACCTGGTCCTCGTCGGACACGTCGGTGGCGACGAAGCGCACGCCGTCTCCCAGCTCTTCGGCCAGCTGCTCGCCCTTTTCCTCGTCGAGGTCGGCGATGACGACCGGCCTGCCGTCGGCGTGGAGCCGGCGGGTCACGGCCTCGCCCAGGCCCGACGCTCCTCCCGACACGATTGCGCTCATGGCCCGCAGACTATGCGTCGCGGTAGGTTGCCCTTAAGCGACGGAGAGGAGCCAGATGGCAGAGAGCGTGTACCGGGTCACCGAGGTGATCGGGGTCAGCACAGAGTCCTGGGAGTCGGCGGCCCGCAGCGCGGTCGAGACGGCGGCGAAGTCGGTGCGCGACCTGCGCATCGCGGAAGTCGTCCGCCAGGACGTGACCATCGGCGAGGGAGGTGTGGCGAACTTCCGCGTTCGCCTCGCGATCTCGTTCAAGTACGAGAGCGGTCAGTAGCCGGCTAGCGGCCGGGCGCGGCCGCCGCCAGCATCTCGTGCAGCCGCTCCTCCGGTAGGCCGAGCGGCAGCACGAGGCTGATGGCGTCCGCGCCGGCCTCGAGCCATTCCTCGACCAGGGCCGGGGCGTCGTCGTACGTCCCCATCACGGTCACCTCGCGCGCGAGAGCCTCGGACTCCGCGGGGAGCCGCGGCGGCCCCCCGTCGGCGTTGGCCTCCAGCAGCGCGTCGACCTCGCCGGCGAAGCCGAACGTCTCGCGCAGGATGCGCGGGTAGATCGGCCCCATTCGCGTGCAGTAGGCGACGAGCCAGGCCGCCGCCACTGAGCGCGCCGCCTCCTCGTCCTCTGCCACCGCCAGCGGGACGCTGGCCGTCAGCGACGTCGCTCGTGGCTGCACGGCCAGGGCCTCCCCCTCGGCGAGCAGCTCGCGCCCGGCGCCGATGCGCGACTTCGCCCACAGGAAGGGCACCCAGGTGTCGGCGAGCTCCCCCGCGAGCCGCACCGAGCGCGGCGCGAGGGCGGCGAGGAGGATGGGTGTCGGCTCCCGGGGCGGGGTACCGAGCCGCAGAGCACGCACGTCCTCGCGCTCCAGCGGCGTGCGCCCGCCCTCCAGCAGCACCCGCACCGCGACCAGCGTCGCGCGCATGCGCGCGACCGGCGACGACCACGTCAGGCCGTGCAGGCCCTCGACCAGTGGCGGGCTGCTGGCACCGAGGCCGAGCGCGAAGCGCCCGCCCGAGGCCGCTTGGAGGCTCGCCGCCGCCATGGCGATCGACGCCGGCGTGCGACTCCACACCGACAGCACCGCGGTGGCCAGCCCGATCCGCGAGGTGACCCCGGCGATCCGGGCCAGCAGCACCACCGCGTCGTGGGTCCAGCCCTCCGCGATCCCGAAGTCCGCATAGCCCAGCTCCTCGGAGCGAACGGCGAGCCGGACGCTGCTCTCCTCGTCGGTGTGAAACGGCGTGATGGCCCCACCGACGTGCATGGCGGCACCCTACTCCGGGCGCAGCCACCGCCCGAGCACGATCAGGGTCTTGGTGCCGGTCACCTTCCCCGAGTGCCGTAGCTCGTTCACGACTTTCTGCAGGTGGTCGACGTCGTCGACCCTCATCCGCACCAGCGCGTCCGGGTCGCCGGCGATGGCCAGCACCTCCAGCACCTCGGGCAACCCGGCCGCCGAGTGCAGGATCTCGTCGACGTCGGTGTCGCCGGAGAAGCGCAATTCGGTGTAGGCCTCGATCGACGGGCCGACCTTCCCGTGGTCGAGGACGACCGTGTACCCGGTGATCACCCCCAGGCGCTCGAGCCGGTCGATGCGCCGCTTGACGGGAGCGGGCGACAGGCTCACGCGCTCGGCGATCTCGCTCACCGGCCTGCGGGCGTCCTCGCGCAGCAGGTCGATGATCGCCTGGTCCACCTCGTCGACCACCTCGCGTCCTGCCATGGTCCGAATCTTACGGAATCCAGCCCCACGACCGCCGTAGACAGGTGGTTGTTTGCGCACAAGGGCCGGTTCTTGGCGTTCTGCTTGCGCTAGTGCCCAAAGGCGCTAGACCTCTGGGGAGGCGAGCGAGAGGAGCGGATGGCCACGGCGATGCATTGTCTGGACGGGTCGGTCGGCCTCGAGGGCGTGATCGTCATCGACGACACCACGCTGGGGCCGGGCCTCGGCGGCGTCCGCTTCAAGCCGTACCCGACCCTCGCCGACGGCGAGCGCGAGTGCCGCCGTCTCGCGGCCGCCATGACGCTCAAGAACGCCTTCGCCGAGCTTCCCTTCGGCGGGGCCAAGGCGGTCATCCTGTCCGGCGCGGAGATCCCGGACCGCGCCGCGTTGATGCGCCGCTTCGGCGGGTTCGTGGCCGCGTGCGGCGGCGACTACCTGCCCGGCGTCGACATGGGCACCACCGTCGACGACCTGGCGATCATGAGCGAGGCCGGCGCCACGGTCTCGTGCGCGAGCGAGGACCCCTCGCCATGGACCGCCCTCGGAGTGGAGGCCGCGGTGCGCGCCGCGGTGGTCCACCTCGACGGCTGCGAGGACCTGAGCGGGGTGCGCGTGCTCGTCCAGGGCGCGGGCCACGTGGGAGCGGCGCTGACGGCGGCGCTGGCGAGCGACGGGGCGTCCGTGGCGGTCGCCGACATCGACGCCGACCGCGCTCGGGCGGTGGCCGGGCGGACCGGCGCCGCGGCCGTCGATCCGGCCGATGTGATCGGCACTCCCTGCGACGTCTTCGCCCCCTGCGCCGTGGCCGGCGTGCTCAACTCGCGGACGATCGCGCGGCTGGACTGCCGCGCGGTGGCCGGCGCCGCCAACGACACGCTCGGCGACCGATCCGACGCGCGGGCACTGGCCGACCGCGGGATCGCCTACGTGCCCGACTTCGTAGCCAACGCCGGCGGGGTGGTGCACATCCACGCGCTGCGCAGCGGCTGGAGCACGGCTCGGTTGCGGCGCGAGGTGCTGCGCATCGGCCAGCGGGCGTGGTCGGTGCTCGAGCAGGCCGGGCGCGACGGCGTGACGCCGCTCGAGGTTGCCGAGGCGAACGCGCAGCGCCGGCTCGCGGCGGCCCGCGAGCACGCCGCCGTGGCGGTCGCCTCGTGAGCGTGACGGTCGCCCACCCGGAGGTCTCCCTCTCCGACCGCTACACCGCCGACGACGGTGCGGTGGTCATGTCGGGCATCCAGGCGCTGGTCCGGCTGATGCTCGACCAGCGCCGGCTGGACACCGCCCGCGGCCTGGACACGAGGGTGTTCGTCAGCGGCTACCAGGGCTCGCCGCTCGGCGGCCTGGACAACGAGCTGCGCCGCGCGTCGGAGCACACCGAGCGGGCGGGCGTGGTGTTCCAGGCCGGCCTCAACGAGGAGCTGGCCGCGACCGCGGTGGCCGGCACGCAGCTGCTCGGCCAGCTGGCGGGCCGGCGCCACGACGGCGTCGCCGGATTCTGGTACGGCAAGAACCCCGGCTTCGACCGCGCGGCCGACGCCGTGCGTCACGGCAACCTCAGCGGCACGGCGCCGCTGGGCGGCGCGGTGGCGCTGATCGGCGACGACCCCTCGGCCAAGTCCTCCACGGTCCCCAGCTCGTGCGAGCCGATGTGCCGCAGCCTGCTGGTGCCCGTGCTCGCCCCGTCCTCGGTCGGCGAACTGCTGACCCACGGCCTGCACGCGGTCGCGCTGTCGCGCCACGCCGGCCTGTGGGCGGGGATGAAGATCGTGGCCGACATCGCCGACGCGGGAGCCACGGTCGACGTGGGCACGCCGCGGACGCTGATACCGCAGCTGCCTCCGCGCGCGGGCTTCGAGCCGCCCGTCCTGCTGCCGCCGTCCAACCTCGAGGCCGAGCACGACCTGATGGCGGGCCGCCTGGACCGCGCCCGCGAGTACGCGCGCGTCGCGGGCATCAACCGAATCGACTTCGAGCCCGAGCGGCCCCGCATCGCGGTCGTGGCCGCCGGGCTGGCGTGGGCCGGCGTGCTGCGCGCGCTCGACGACCTGGGACTGGGTGAGCGCGAGCGGGAGGCCTTGGGCCTGCGGCTGGTGCAGATCGGCATGCCCTGGCCGCTGGAGGCCGCCGAGGTCCGCCGGCTGACCGCGGGGGTGGAGACCGTGCTGGTGGTGGAGGACAAGCTGGCCTTCCTGGAGAGCCAGGTGAAGGAGGCGCTCTACCGCACGCCCGCCGCCCCGCTGGTGCTGGGCGAGCACGACGCCGAGGGCAGGCCGCTCATCCCGGCCCGCGGCGCGGCTGCGGCGGACGACGTTGCCCGCGCGATCGGCCGGGTGCTGGACGACGCCGACCTGCCCGAGCACGTGCGCGCCCGGCTGGCGTCGCTCGAGCCGGCCGGGCGGCCGATCGAGCTCCCGGGCGCGCCGCTGCCCAAGCGCACTCCCTACTTCTGCTCGGGCTGCCCCCACAACACCTCCACGCGAGCCGCGCCCGACGACCTGGTCGGCGTGGGCATCGGCTGCCACACGATGGTGGCCCTCGACGGCGGAGGCCGCCGCGGCCAGCTGGTGGGCATGCCGCAGATGGGAGGGGAGGGGGCCCAGTGGATCGGCCTGGCTCCGTTCACCGACGATCCCCACTTCATCCAGAACCTGGGCGATGGCACGTTCCACCACTCGGGCTCGCTCGCCATCCGGGCGGCCGTCGCCGCCGGCGTGAACATCACGTACCGGCTGCTCTACAACGACGTGGTCGCCATGACCGGCGGCCAGCGCCCGGAGGGCAAGCTGGACGTCCCCGCGCTGACCCGCCTGCTGGAGGTGGAGGGCGTGGCGCGCACGATCGTCACCACCCCCGAGCCCGAGCATTACCGCGGCGTCGAGCTGGCGCCGGGGGCCGAGGTGCGCCACCGGGACGCGATCGAGGAGGCCTCGGCCGAGCTGGCCGCCGTGCCGGGCGTGACCGTGCTGATCCACGACGACCAGTGCGCCACCGAGAAGCGCCGGCTGCGCAAGCGGGGCGAGCTGCCCAAGCCCGCGGAGCGCGTCTGGATCAACGAGCGGGTGTGCGAGGGGTGCGGCGACTGCGGCGAGCAGTCCTCCTGCCTGTCGGTGCAGCCGGTGCAGACCGAGTTCGGCCGCAAGACCCGGATCCACCAGGCCTCCTGCAACAGCGACCTCACGTGCCTCAAGGGCGACTGCCCCTCGTTCGTGATGGTCACGCCGAAGCGGGGCGCGGCGGTTCCGCCGGAGCGGCCGGCGCTGCCGGTCGAGCTCCCCGAGCCGGCGCGGCGCGTCCCCGAGGACGTGCTGGTGCGCATGCCGGGCGTGGGCGGCACGGGTGTGGTCACCGTCTCGGCGATCGTCCAGATGGCCGCCCACCTGGACGGCCGCCACGCGGCGGGGCTCGATCAGACCGGGCTCGCGCAGAAGGGCGGCCCCGTGCTCTCCGACGTGCGCATCGCCTCACGGCCCGTCGAGGGCCAGCTGCGGGCGGGCGCCGGGTCGGTGGACGTGCTGATCGGGCTCGACCTGCTGGGCGCTGCGGCGCCGGACACGCTGGCGGTGGCGGCCCCCGAGCGCACCGTGCCGGTGCTCAACACCGCCCAGACGCCGACCGCGCGGATGGTCACCGACCCCGGCGCGGGGCTTGCCGACACCTCGCTCGCGCTGCGCCGCATCCTCGACGCCACGCGCAGCGACGACGCCGTCTCCCTCGACGCGACGGGCCTGGCCCAGCGCCTGTTCGGCGATCACATGCCCGCCAACCTGATCATGGTCGGCGCCGCCTACCAGCAGGGTTGCCTCCCGATCGCCGCGCAGGCCCTCGAGCGCGCCATCGAGCTGAACGGCACCGCGGTGGAGGCCAACCTGGACGCCTTCCGCTGGGGCCGCGCGGCCGTGGCCGACCCGGAGGCCGTGGAGCGAGCGCTGGCGGCGGGGGAGCCCGCCGAGCCCGAGCCCGACCCGCGCGCGCTGGAGCTGCTGGAAGGCGCCCCGGTCGACGGTGAGCTGCGCCGGCTGCTGGAGCTGCGGGTCGGCGAGCTGGTCGCCTACCAGGACCTCTCCTACGCCGAGCGCTACCTGGCCGACGTGCTGGCGGTCGCCCGCGTCGAGCACGAGCAGACCGGCGGCGGCAGCGCCGTGGCGGAGGCCTACGCGCGGGGGCTGTTCAAGCTCATGGCCTACAAGGACGAGTACGAGGTCGCCCGCCTGCATCTCGACTCGGCCGAGCGGGCGCGGCGCGAGGCCGAGTTCGGCGGCGCAGCCAAGGTCCGCCTGCTGCTGCACCCGCCGCTGCTGCGCGCCCTGGGGCTGAAGCGCAAGCTGAGCTTCGGCCGCTGGGTCCTGCCGCTGCTGCGGCTGATGTACCGCGCGCGGCGGCTGCGGGGCACCCGCCTGGACCCCTTCGGGAAGACGAAGGTGCGCCGCACCGAGCGCGAGCTGATCGAGGAGTACGGCTCGCTCGTCACCGAGTCGCTGGCGCACCTCACGCCGGCCACCTCCGGACAGGTCGAGGCGATCGCCGCGCTCCCCGACGTGGTGCGCGGATACGAGCACATCAAGCTCGCGTCCGTGGAGACCTTCCGCCTCCAGGCCGCGGCGATGTTCGAGAACCTGGTCGCGCTCGCCCGCCGGCCCGGCGGGAGCGGCTCACCCCGAGCTGCGCGCGATCCGCAGGGCCAGCCGGCCGTGCAGGGCGGCGGTGTCCTCGGCTGAGCGGGGCCCCGACGGGTCGAACCAGTCGGCCACCCAGACGGCCATGTTGAGGATCGCCATGCTCGCCGCCTCGACGCGCCTGGCGTCGGAGCGCAGGCCGGGCGCTGGCCGTCCGTAGGGAGCACCGCTCGCCCCGTTCCTCGGACCAGCTCCGCGAAGGAGAAGCCGCCTTCGCGCTCGCCCTGGCGCAGCACGTCGGCGAACAGGGCGCGCACCCGGCGCCGGCGGCGGACCACGCTCTCCCGCTCGCCCGGCGGCAGGTAGACGTAGTCGCGGTTGGCCACGCGCGTGGCCGCCGGCCGCTCGATGTGGAACAGGGTGAACGCGGAGGCCATCGCCTCGAGCTTGGCCTCGGCGCCGCCGTCGGCCTCGCGCAGGGCGCCGGCCAGGACGTCGTCGGCCAGGTCGTGGACGCGGTCCACGATCGCGAACAGCAGGTCGTCCTTGGAGGCGTAGTGGTTGTACAGCGCCCCTGGGGTCAGGCCGCAGCGCTCGGCCAGGTCGCGCACGCTGGTGCCCGTGTAGCCGCGCTCGTCGAACAGCTCCAAGCCCGCGCGCGTGGATCCGCTCGCGGGTGTCGTCTGAGCGAACGTTCACCGCCATGGCTGGCAGAATACCGCTTGTGCAAGCGGGACTTGCACATCTGATGAACGATCGTTCATACTGATCCGCCATGGACTTCGACCTCTCCGACGACCACGAGCTGATCCGCCGCACCGTCCGCGACTTCGCCGAGGGCGAGGTGGCGCCGGTGGCCGAGGAGCTGGATCGCACCAAGTCGGTCCCCTACGACCTGATCCGGCAGCTGGGCGAGCTGAACCTGATGGGAATCCCGTTTCCCGAGGAGTACGGCGGCGCCGGCGGCGACACGCTCGCCTACACCCTGGCCGTGGAGGAGCTCACGCGGGTGGACTCCTCGGTGGCGATCACGCTGTGCGCCCACACGTCCCTGGGCACCCAGCCGATCTACCTGTTCGGCTCCGAGGACCAGAAGCGGGAGTGGATGCCGCAGCTGTGCAGCGGTCAGAAGCTCGGGGCCTTCGGCCTGACCGAGCCCGAGGCCGGCTCGGACGCCGGGAACACCAAGACCCGCGCCCGCATCGAGGATGCTCAGGGGGGCACAGGCGGCGAGTGGGTGATCGACGGCGCCAAGCAGTTCATCACCAACGCGGGGACCGACATCTCGGGCATGGTGGTGATCACCGCGGTCACCGGCGAGGACGAGATCTCCAACCTGCTGGTGCCCAACGGCACCCCCGGCTACGAGGTCGGCGAGCCCTACCGCAAGATGGGCTGGAACGCCTCCGACACGCGGCCGCTGACCTTCGAGGGCGCGCGCGTGCCCGAGGAGAACCTGGTCGGCCCCCGCGGTCAGGGCTTCAGGCAGTTCCTCCAGGTGCTGGCCATCGGGCGCATCGGCGTGGCCGCGATGGGCCTGGGCCTGGCCGAGGGCGCGCTGTCGGAGGCGCTGGCCTATGCCAAGGAGCGCAAGGCCTTCGGCCAGCCGATCTCCCGCTTCCAGGCGATCCAGACCAAGCTGGCGGACATGGCCACCGAGATCGAGGCCGCGCGGCTACCTCGTCTACAAGGCCGCGGTGCTCAAGGACCAGGGGCGCCCGTTCGACCTGGTCGCCGCGCAGGCCAAGCTGAAGACCGGCCGGCTCGCCGTGCGCTGCGCCGAGGAGGCCGTGCAGATCCACGGCGGCTACGGCTACATCGAGGAGTACCCGGTCTGCCGCATGTACCGCGACGCGAAGATCCTCACCATCGGCGAGGGCACCGACGAGGTGCAGCAGATGGTGATCGCCAGGGCGCTCGGCGCCTGACCATGTTCTCGACCGTCCTCGTCGCCAACCGGGGCGAGATCGCGGTGCGCGTGATCCGCACGCTGGAGCGGCTGGGCATCCGCTCGGTCGCGGTGTGCTCGGAGGCCGATGCCGGCGCGCCGCACGTGCGCATGGCCGACCTGGCGATGCACGATCGGGCCGGCGCCCGCGGCGGAGTCCTACCTTCGCGCGGAGGCGATCGTGGAGGCGGCGCGGCGCGCGGGCGCCGAGGCCGTGCATCCCGGCTACGGCTTCCTCTCCGAGCGCGCGTCGTTCGCCCGCGCCTGTGCCGAGGCGGGCCTGGTGTTCGTGGGCCCACCGCCCGCGGCCACTGAGAAGCTGGGCGACAAGGTGGCGGCCAAGCTCCTGGCCGCCGACGCCGGCGTGCCGACCGTGCCGGGCATCGAGCGGCCGGGGCTGACCGACCAGGACATCGTCGGGTGGGCGGGTGAGGACGAGGGGCGCTTCCCGCTGATGGTCAAGGCCGCGGCGGGGGGCGGCGGGCGCGGCATGCGCATCGTCCGCTCCGCCGAGGAGCTGCCGGACGCGCTGGCGGCGGCCCGGCGCGAGGCCCAGGCGGGCTTCGGCGACGACAGCCTCCTGGCCGAGCGCTACGTGGAGCGCGCGCGGCACGTGGAGGTGCAGCTGCTGGCCGACTCGCATGGGAGCGCGGTTCACCTGGGCGAGCGCGAGTGCAGCCTCCAGCGCCGCCACCAGAAGCTGATCGAGGAGTGCCCGTCGCCGGCGGTCTCGCCCGAGCTGCGCGAGCGCATGGGGGAGTCGGCCGTCGCGCTGGCCGTGGCCGCGGGCTACGAGGGCGCGGGGACGTGCGAGTTCCTGGTCTCGGGCGGCGAGTTCTTCTTCCTCGAGCTCAACGCGCGCCTGCAGGTCGAGCACCCGGTGACCGAGATGGTGTGCGGGCTGGACTTGGTCGAGGCCCAGCTGCGGATCGCGGCCGGCGAGCCGCTGTGGTTCGGCCAGGACGACGTGGAGCTGGACGGCCACGCCGTCGAGGCGCGCGTGTGCGCCGAGGACCCCACCCGGGGGTTCCTGCCCGGAGCCGGGCGGATCGTGGCCTACGACGAGCCTTCGGGTCCCGGCATCCGGGTGGACAGCGGGGTGGAGCGCGGCAACGAGGTCACCACGCACTACGACTCGCTGCTGGCCAAGGTGATCGCTCACGCGCCGTCGCGCGAGCGGGCGCTCGACCGGCTCGACGCGGCACTGGCCCACCTGGCCGTGCTGGGGCCGCCGGTGAACACCGCGTTCCTGCGCCGGCTGGTGGCCGACGGCGACGTGCGCAGGGGCGACATGGACACCGGGCTGGTGGAGCGCCTGCCGGCGGCGCTCGAGGACTCCGAGGCCGACCGCGAGGCGGCGACTGTCGCCGCGCTCGCCCGCGGCTTGGAGCTCGGCGGCGACGAAGACCCGTGGGACTACCTGACGGCCTGGCGCATCGACGGACCGGCGCCGCTGCGCTGGCGCCTGGAGCCCGAGGGGGGCGGCGAGGTGGTGGAGGTGGTCGGCGCCGAGCGCGAGGCGCAAGCCGAGCCGGCGGGCGAGGGCCGCCTGGCGGTCACGCGCGAGGGTGAGCGGCGCACCTGGGCCTGCGCGCGCGACGGCGCGCTCACGCGTGTGGGCCACGGCGGGCGCGCGTGGGGCTTTCGCGAGGAGCGCGTGGTGCTGCGCGGCGGCGCGGGCGGGAGCGGGGCGTCGCTGGAGGCGCCCATGCCCGGCAACGTGCTGGCGGTGAAGGTGGGCGAGGGCGACGAGGTCAGCGAGGGCGACGTGCTGGTGGTGCTCGAGTCGATGAAGATGGAGCTGCAGGTGGTGGCGCCCGCCGACGGCGTGGTGGGAGCGCTGACGGTCGGCGAGGGGGATCAGGTCGAGCGCGGCCAGGTCCTGGTAGAGGTGGCATGAGCGTCGTGCTGACCAGCCGGGCCCGGGCCGGCAGCGAAGAGTTCTCCGCCAACCGGTCCGCACACGCGCGGCTGGCCGAGGACCTGCACGCCCAGCTGGAGCGCTCGCGTGCGGGGGGAGGCGAGAAGGCCGCCGAGCGCCACGTCTCGCGCGGCAAGCTGTTGCCGCGCGAGCGGGTGGAGCGGCTGCTCGACTCGGGCTCGCCCTTCCTCGAGCTCTCGCCTTTGGCCGCGCACGGCCTCTACGACGACCAGGCTCCCGGCGCGGGGATCATCACCGGCATCGGCCGCGTCTCGGGCCGCGAGGTGGTGATCGTGGCCAACGACGCCACGGTCAAGGGCGGCACGTACTTCCCGATGACCGTCAAGAAGCACCTGCGCGCGCAGGAGATCGCTTTGGAGAACCGGCTGCCGTGCGTCTACCTGGTCGACTCCGGCGGGGCGTTCCTGCCCATGCAGGACGAGGTCTTCCCCGACAAGACCCACTTCGGGCGCATCTTCTTCAACCAGGCGACGATGTCCGCGCTGGGCATCCCCCAGATCGCGGTCGTGATGGGCTCGTGCACCGCGGGTGGCGCCTACGTCCCGGCGATGAGCGACGAGACGGTGATCGTGCGCGAGCAGGGCACGATCTTCCTCGGCGGCCCGCCGCTGGTGAAGGCGGCCACGGGCGAGGAGGTGACGGCCGAGGAGCTGGGTGGCGGGGAGCTGCACTCGCGACGCTCGGGCGTGACCGACCACCTGGCCGGCGACGACCTCGAGGCGCTGGAGACCGTGCGCTCGATCGTCGCCACCCTGGGTCCCCGCGAACCGGCGCCCTGGGAGCGCATCCCGACCGAGGAGCCGCTGGTCGACCCGGCCGAGCTGACGGGCGCCGTTCCGACGGACCCGCGCGCGCCGTACGACCCGCGCGAGCTGATCGCCCGGCTGGTCGACGGCTCGCGCTTCCACGAGTTCAAGGAGCTCTACGGGGAGACGCTGGTGTGCGGCTTCGCGCGCGTGCACGGGCACCCGGTCGGCGTGGTGGCCAACAACGGCGTGCTGTTCTCCGAGAGCGCGCTGAAGGCGGCGCACTTCGTCGAGCTGTGCGACCAGCGCTCGGTTCCGCTGCTGTTCCTGCAGAACATCAGCGGCTTCATGGTCGGCCGCGACTACGAGGCCGGTGGCATCGCCCGCGACGGCGCCAAGATGGTGGCCGCCGTCTCGTGCGCCCGCGTGCCGAAGCTGACGGTGATCGTCGGCGGCTCGTACGGCGCCGGCAACTACGGCATGTGCGGCCGCGCCTATGGCGCCGCGCTTCCTGTGGATGTGGCCCAACGCGCGCATCTCGGTGATGGGCGGCGAGCAGGCCGCCACCGTGCTCAGCACCGTCGCGTCCGACCGCGATCCCGACGAGCTGGAGGCGCTCAAGGAGCGCACGCGGGCGAAGTACGAGAGCGAGGGCCACCCGTACCACTCGACCGCCCGGCTGTGGGACGACGGCGTGATCGAGCCGGGCTCCACGCGCGACGTGGTGGGGCTGGCACTGTCGGCCTGCGCCAATGCGCCGCTGGGGCCGATCAAGCGGCCGGTCTACCGAATGTGATCGCTGGCGGGATCCCTCATTTGGGGGATAGGGTGGCGCCCTCACCATTCATCGAGCCCGGGAGGCCCGCTTGAGCACCGTCTTCGTTCACCACCAGGTAGCCGACTTCGCCACGTGGAAGGCGGCCTTCGACGACCACGGAAGCACCCGGCGCGAGTACGGCCTCACCGACGCCGGGCTCTATCGCGGCGCCGACGACGCCAATGACGTCACCATCGTCCTCGACGCCGACGAGGCGGGCCGCGCGCAGGAGTTCCTGGACTCCGACGATCTGCGCGAGGCGATGAGCAACGCCGGCGTCACGTCGGCCCCCGACGTCTGGATCGCAGAGGAGGCCTGAGCGTGGCGACCTACCTGATCACGCACGAGGTCGACGACGTCGACCACTGGGCCGCCTCGACGAAGCGCGAGGAGGTGTTCGGGCCCCTCGGGATCACCGCGCGGACGTTCCGCGACCCGCAGGGCTCCAACAGGGTGGGCCTGGTCGCGGAGATCCCGGACCTCGACGCGTTCAACGAGTTCATGCAGTCCGAGGAGGCGGCTGAGGCGATGAAGCACGACGGCGTGCGCCCCGAGACGCTCCTCGTGCTCGCGGAGGCCTAGAGGGTCGACCAAGGGGCGGCGTGGTCCCCCGGCGCGTCGTAGACCACCATGGTCCCGGCGATGCGGTCATGCCAGCCCTGGCGGGTAGGCGAGACCGTGATCGCCCAGAACCCCAGGCCGGCGGGAAGCAGCGCCAGCGGGACGGCGAAGATGCGTTTGAGCGAGCGGCGCAGGCCGATCTCGCGCGACCCCTGGGCCTCGAGATGGATGCTCAGGAGGCTCATGCCCGGCGTCCGGCCGATCAGTGCCCAGAACGCGACGAAGGCCGAGCCGCCGATGCACACGCCCAGGGCGGTGAGCCCCACCAGCCCGAATAGCGACAGCCCGTCACTGCCCCCGGAGGCGGCGGGGATCACCGCGGCCAGCACGGTGGAGCCGAGCGAGAGCGCAAGCCCGATCAACCCCAGGTCGATTGCGGCCGCCACCGCCCGCGTGATGAGGCCGACCTGGTCGGTCTCGGCCTCAGCGCCTGGCTTGCGAATGATCCGGTGAGCCACCCGCTCCAGGGCGTCGTCGACTCTCTCGGTGATCGAGGTCAGCCTCCGCCCCAGATCGGTGATGAGACCCGCGCCCTGCTGGGTGATCGCGGCGCGCACCTCGGGCGCGTCCGCGATGCGCTCCACCAGCATCTGGGCCTTGGGGCTGGCGAGTATCTCTCGCCAGACCTGGTCGGCCGCGTCGGTGTTGAGGGCCTCGACGATGGCGTCCGCGACTTCGTCGCTGGTGAGCGCCTCCTCCAGGGCGGTCTGGACCGCGTTCTGCTCGAGGATGACCCTGACGATCGCCCGCTCGACGGCCGGGCTGCGCAGCGCGCGGACGATGGCCTCCTCGGCCGCGTCTTCGAAGGCCTCGTCCACGCCCGTGGCCCCCGCCAGGCGCTCGCCCGCCCGGGCGCCCACTCCCAGCACCCGGGCCGCCGCTGACCGTGGTTTCCGGGCGCGTCCGTCGTTGGCCATCGGCCCACAGTAACCTCGCGTGCCCATGGCGCTGGCCGAGGACTTCCAGGAGATCGTCGACTCGCTGCCGCCCGATTGGACGTCGATGGAGCTCGACATGCGGATATTCGACGAGGGGCGCTACATCGAGGTGGCTTCGCTGATCGTGCAGATCAACGCCATGCCGTACTCCAAGCACGACTGGCATTGGCGCCTGCGGGTGGCGCGGGAGTTCGGCCACGCGGCCGCGGCCGAGACCGTGAGGGGGACCCTGGCCCTGCTGGACGAGCAGCACGTGCATGGCGAGCTCGCCTTCCGCGAGGCGCGCAGTGGGCGGATGGAGGTCGTGCCCCTGTGGGGCCGCCCCGAGTCCGTGCGCCAGGAGTTCTACCGCCGCCGAGCGCAGTGATGACCCCGACCGGCGGTGCTCGGCCCGCCAACGCCCGGCCTGCGCTCCGGCGGTAGGCGCGGATGAGGGTCTCGCTGCTGTGCCCCGAGCTTCTCTTCGGCTCGAAGATCGAGGGCGCGCTGCGGGCGGCCGGCCACGACGTCCAGCGCTGGAACGACGCTGAGGCCGTGCGGGCCACCGCCGAGAAGGGCGACGTGCTGGTGGTGGACCTGACCGATCCCGACCTTGACGGCGCGACGGCGATCGAGCGCCTGCGCGAGCAGGGAGCCCTTGAGGGCGTTTGGACGCTGGGCTTCTACTCGCACGTCGACGTCGAGACCAAGAAGCGCGCCGAGGCGGCAGGCTTCGACCGCGTGGTGCCGCGCTCGCGCATGGCCCGCGAGGGCCCGGCCCTGGTGGAGGCCCTCGCTAGCGCCTGATCGCGAACGCCCGGTCCACGTCGAGGGGCCGGTCGATGACTCCGAAGCGCAGGTCGAAGGCGGCGAAGCCCTCGAGCGCGCGGCGGTCGAACCGCAGCGGTGGGCGCAGCGCGGGCGCGGTGGCCTCGAGCTGCTGGGCGGTCAGCTTGGCCTCCTGCCCCGAGCGGTCGGCGATCTCGCGCACCGCCGCGGGCCGGTCGGCCAGCGCCGCGGTCGCGCCCTGCTCCAGCGCGGCGACGGTCTTCGCGACCAGCCGCGGGTCGCGGTCGACGGTCTCGCGGCGGGCTGTGAGCACCAGCTCGGGGTAGGGCGGGGCGCCGTGGTCGGAGACGCGGAACTCGCGCGTGGGTATGCCCGACCGGCGCAGCGCCACTCCCTCGGCGTTCCAGAAGGCGACGACGGCGTCCACACGCTTGGCGATCAGGCTGCGCACGGCGGAGAAGCCGATCGTGACCTGACGGACGCGGCGGGGGTTGCCGCCGTCGTCGGAGACCACCGAGCGCAGCACGGCGGTGTCGGAGGGCAGCCCGCTGAGGCCGACCTTGCGGCCCTCCAGAGCGCGTGGGCGCCTGATGGCGCGGCGGGCGATGACCGCCGCCAGCGGCTCCTTGACCACCGGCGCGACACCCACCAGGTCCTCGCCGCGCTGTCGCGCGAGGGCGAGATCGTGGATGTCGACCAGCGCGAGGTCGACCCGCTTGGCGGTCAGCAGCTTGATCGAGTCGGTGGAGGCCGAGGGCGCCCGGACGCGCAGGCGGATGCCCTGCCGGCGGTCGGCCCCTGTGCGGGCCGCGGCGTAGACCCCGGCGTGGTTTGCGTTGGGCTGGAAGTCGAGGGCGAGGTCGACGTCCCGCGGGCCGAGCGTGTCCTCCTTCTCGCCGCACGCGCCCAGGAGTGCGGCCGCGAGCGCTCCGAGCAGCAGCAGACGCCTCACGCGGGCGGACTCTACGTACGCCGCAGCCGGGATTACACTGCCGCCGTGGCCGAGCCTGACGCCGCCGCCCCGCCCGAGCGAGGACCTGCCGCCTACGTCGCCGAGTTCATCGGCACGTTCGCCCTGACCTTCTTCATCTGCTCCGCGGTGTGCATCTTCGTGAGCGCGCGCATCTCGGACTTCGTGCTGATCGGGTTGGTCCACGCATTCGCGCTGTTCTTCCTGGTCCAGACGCTGTCGGTGGTCTCCGGCGCCCACTTCAACCCGGCGGTGACGGTGGCGCTCGCCGCCACCCGCCAGATCCGGCCGCCGGACGCCGTCATCTACGTGGTCGCCCAGCTGGCGGGGGGCGTGGCGGCCGCGCTGGTGGTCAAGGCGCTGTTCACGGAGTTCCCGAACGCCGAGGTGCAGAACTACGGCGCCCCGGCGATCTCCGACCGGCTGGGGGGCAAGGTGGGCCTCGGCATGCTGGCGGAGTTCATCGGCACGTTCTTCCTGGTGTGGGCCATCGCGGGCGCGGTGGTCAACCCCCGGGCCAACAAGGACTGGGCGGCGCTGACGATCGGCTTCACCCTCGGCCTCGGCGCGTTCGTGTTCGCGCCGCTCACGGGAGCGGGGCTCAACCCGGCGCGCTCCTTCGGGCCGTCGCTGGTGGCCGACGCGTTCGGCGGCGGCACCGACTTCCTCCTCGCCTACGTGCTGGCGCCGATCCTGGGCGGGCTGGCCGCGGCGTTCATCTACGTCACGCTGTTCATTGCCCCGGGCAAGAAGGAAGGCGGGGCCGAGCCGGTCGGGTGATCCGGCCGACCGGCGGTGCTCCCTACCTCCGGTAGGACAGGCGGCCGGCCAACGCCCGGCCTGCGCTCCGGCGGTAGGCTCGCAAGCGGATGCGGCGAGTCACCTTCTCGCGCAACTTCACGCTCTCCCTGTCGAGGACGTGCCGCTGCTACTGCAAGTACTGCGCCTTCGCCACCCACCGGGCGCACCTCTACTCGCCGGATGAGGTCGAGGCCCTGCTCGGCGACGCCGAGCGCCGGGGCGCGAAGGAGCTGCTGGTGCTCACCGGCGAGTCGCCGGAGGTCAATCCCGAGGTTGCGCGAAGGCTGGCCGAACTGGGCCATCCCGACTTCACCTCGTACGTCGCCTGGGCCTGCGAGCGGGCGCTCGAGCGGGGCATGCTGCCCCACACCAACCTGGGCGTGCTCTCGCCCGAGGACCTGGCACGGCTGCGGGAGGTCACCGCCTCGCAAGGGCTGATGCTGGAGTCGGTCAACCCCGACCTGGTGGTCCACCAGGGCTCGCCGACCAAGCACCCCGAGCGCCGGCTGGAGACCATCCGGGCCGCGGGCGAGCTGAGGATCCCCTTCACCAGCGGGATCCTGGTGGGCATCGGCGAGTCGCGCGACGAGCGGGTGGCCGCCCTGGAGGCGCTGGCCGAGGTGCACGCCGAGCACGGCCACCTGCAGGAGGTGATCCTCCAGAACTTCGTGCCCCACCCGCGCTACTACGGCGCGGAGCCGGCCGAGATCGCCGACTCCGCTCAGCGCGAGGGGACGGCGGGCGAGGCGGCGGCCATGCCTGCGTGGGGCAGCGACGTGTCCCTGGACGAGATGCGGCTGCTCGTGCGCGAGTCCAAGCGCCTGATGCCCGACGTGGGCGTGCAGATCCCACCCAACCTGTCCGACTGGTGGCTGCCGCTGGTGGAGGAGGGCGCCACCGACCTCGGCGGCCTGTCGGCCAACGGCGACCACATCTCGCCCGAGCATCCCTTCCCCTCGCCGCACCGCATGCGCAAGGAGCTCAAGCCGCGCGGCTACGCGCTCACCGAGCGGCTGTGCGTGTACCCGCAGTACATGGACTCCGACTGGCTCGAGCAGGGCGTGCTCGACGTGGTCAAGGCGCGCTACTGGAGCTTCATCCCGCGCCGCGGGTCAGGACGGCGCGAGTCGGCGCCCGTGCGGCTGGACCTGGTGCCGGGCGCGATCGAGCGCGGCCGCGAGGGGGCGGCGCTGGGCGCCGAGGAGCTTGCGGCCTTGTTCGCCGAGACCCGCCCCGAGGCCATCGAGGACATGCGCCAGGCGGCCGACGACCTGCGCGCCGACCTGGCCGGCGACACAGTGACGTTCGTGGTCAACCGCAACATCAACGTGTCCAACGTGTGCGTGGTGGGCTGCGCCTTCTGCGGATTCGGCCAGGGCCGGCGCTCGCCCGAGGCCTACGAGCACGGGCAGGAGGAGTTCGTGCGCCGCGTCCGCGAGGCGGTGGACTTCGGCGCCACCGAGATCTGCATGCAGTCGGGCATCCACCCCGACTGGGAGCTGGACGACTACGCGGGCTGGCTGCGGCTGGCCAAGCGCACCGCGCCGCACCTGCACCTGCACGCCTTCTCGCCGATGGAGATCGACCACATGGCGCGCGACCGCTCGCTGGACGAGGTGTTCGCGGTGCTGCGCGAGGCCGGCCTGGGCTCCACGCCGGGCACCGCGGCCGAGGTGCTGCACGACGGGGTGCGCGAGCGCATCTCGCCCAACAAGCTGCCCGTGTCCCGCTGGGTCGAGGTGATCGAGGCGTCGCACCGCGCCGGCCTTCGCTCGACCTCCACCGTGATGTTCGGCCACATCGAGGAGCCCCACGAGCTGGCCGAGCACATGCGGGTCGTGCGGTCGCTGCAGGAGCGAACCGGCGGGATCACCGAGTTCGTGCCGCTCTCGTTCATCCCGTTCCACACCATGCTGGGCCGGACACACGGGATCGAGGAGATCTCGCGCGAGGAGAACCTCAAGCACACCGCTGTGTTCCGCCTGGCACTGGGGCGGTCGGTCGTCAACCTGCAGGCCAGCTGGGTGAAGATGGGCCTCGACGCGGCCACCGAGTCGCTGCGCTGGGGGGTCAACGACCTGGGCGGGACGCTGATGGAGGAGAACATCTCCCGCCTGGCGGGCTCCTACCACGGCGTGCGCCTGGAGCCGTCGGACCTGATCGGCGCGGCGCACGCGGCGGGCCGCCCGGCGGCCGAGCGCGGGACGCTGTACGACATCCGCGCCCGCCACGACCTGCCGGTCGCGGCCTAGCCCGGCTCCGCCTGGCCGGCTCCCGGGGCCGCGGGCACCGCGTACACGGCTGAAAAAATTCGTCAGCGCGCTGACGAATTCCGCGGAGGGGAGGGCGCGTGCCGGGCCGGCGGCGCGCGGCGGCCGAGGCGCGCCCGGCCGGCGAAGTCTCAGCGGAACAGGTCCTCCGCCGGCGGCCGGCGCAACGAGGCGGCGCCGGGCCCGTCCTCCTCGGTCACGAGCCGCTCGAGGCCGCGGATCACGACCGCCGGATCGCCCGCGTCCTTGGCGCGGGCCAGGTCGGCGGCCGCCGCGAGGGCGTCGGCGGTGGCCAGCGCCGTGGCGCGGAGCTCGCGGCCGCTCGTGTCGGTCCGCCCGCGCCAGTCGTCCAGTGGCAGCACACCCGCGGCGCCGATCGCGACGTCGACCTGGCCCAGCCGCCAGGCGCGGCCGAACGAGTCGCTGATCACCACGGCGGGCCGGCCAGGGAGCCGGGCACGCAGCTCGCGCGCGGCGCGGTCGGGGTCGGCCGGCAGGAGGATCGCGTGGCCCTCCGGGGCGTTCGACTGATCGACCCCGGCGTTGGCGCAGATCAGGCCGTGGCGGGTCTCGCAGATGAACACCCCGTGGCCCGCGCGCAGGAGCGTGGCGGTCTCGTCGAGCACCACCTGCACCAGCCGGGGGTCCTTGCCGTGCTCGGCGGCGAGCTCCCGGGCGCGCTCGCCGGGCTCGACGGCGGCCAGCTCCCGCACCCGCCCCTCGGCCTTGGAGACGACCTTGTGGGCCACGGCAAGGATGTCGCCCGGCCGCAGCTCGGCGTGCTCGGCCAAGAGCGCGGCGAGGTCGTCGCCGGGGGCGACCTCGGGCAGGCCGCGCACCGCGTGGACGCTGAAGTCGGTCAGGCGCCCGCGGGGACCGGAGTGGGCAGCGCGCCCATGCGATCGAGCTGGGACAGAGCCCCGCGGGTCTGCGGCGCCAGACCACGCTGGGTCTCCAGGCGGCGGGTGACCTCGGCCAGGTCGTCCGGGGTGTCCACGTCGAGCGTGAGCGAGGGCAGCTCGTCGACGGAGAACTCGACCTCGGCCGCCTCCGCGCCGGCGACGTGGCGCTTGAAGCTGCCGGGGCCGAAGCTGGGGTCGAAGGCGTCGGGGGGCGAGAGCAGCAGGGCGTTGGTGCCGGTGCCGTGGTGGTCGGGGACGATCGAGCCGAGTGCGGCGTCGCGGCGCAGCAGGCCGGATACCTCGGCGGGGTCGAGCAGCGGCGCGTCCCCCGGGACCAGCAGCGCGCGGTCGAAGCCCTGGGCCAGCGCGTGCCGGACGCCGATCTGAGCGGCCGCCGACTGGCCGTCCTCGGCCGGGTCGGGCAGCACCAGCACCCGCTCGGCCCGGGCGGCCCACTCGGCCGAGCGATCGCCGGTCACCACGGCGACCTCGTCCAGCTCGGGGACGTGCCGCAGGGCGGCGAGCACGTCGGAGAACATCGCCTGGGCCAGGGCCCGGCGGGAGCCTCCGGCCAGCAGCTCGCCCAGGCGCTGCTTCGCGGCGCCGAAGCTCTTGACGGGCAGGATGGCGATAGTGCGCATCGGCCGGTGACCACCGTAGCGCGGGCGGCGAAGATCAGCCGCGCAGCGAGATCGCAAACTCCAGTGTCTTCCGGGCCAGCTCGGCCATCGCGGGCACGTCGTCCATGCGTGTGTCGGTCGTGAGCGCCGGCAGGCCGGCCACGGGCTCGTCGGCCACCACCCCGTCGATCACCTCGCCGAAGGCGTCGGCGATTCCCTGGGCGCTGGTGTCGATGCCTGCGTGATCGCAGAACGCCGCCGTGGGGCCCTTCAGCACCTCGCCGCCCACGAACGGGCTCACCGCCACCACCGGGGCGGAGGCAGCGACGAGCGCTTCGTGCATCCCCGGCAGGGCGAGGATCGGCCCGATCGAGATCACCGGGTTCGACGGGCCGATCACCACCGCCTCGGCGGAGGCGATCGCGTCGAGCACCTCCTCGGTGGGCCCGGCGGTGGACACGGCCGCGAGGTCCACGTCCTCGACCGGCCCCTCCGCCCGGTTGACGATCAAGAACTCCTGCAGGTCCCACCACCGGCCGGCCGCCAGCACGCGTGTGGGCGCGGGACCGTCGGTCATGGGCAGCACGCGCGCCGTCACGCCCATCGCCTCCACCACCCGGGCGTGGGCGTCGGTGAGCCGGGCGCCGCGGCGAAGCTCCTCGGTGCGGATGAGGCACATGGAGAGGTCGCGGTCTCCCAGCCGAAACCACGTCGGCCGCCCGGCGCGCTCCAGCGCCGCCATCACCTCCCACGTGTCCCCGCGCAGCCCGAAGCCGCGCTCGTCGATCTCGTCCGCCAGCCAGTAGGTGATGAGGTCCGGGTCGGGGGCGACGTGGACCCCGTACACCTCGGCGTCGTCGCCGGTGTTGGCGACCACCGTCAGGTCGCCGAGCTCGGCCAGGCCGCGGGCGAGCTTGGCGCCGCCCGTGCCCCCGGACAGCAGCGTTACCAGAGCTGCTCCGGCAGGCCCGTGAGCTTGATGCCGGCGTGCACCTTGTGGCGCGAGTTGACCGAGATCAGCAGCGGCGTGAGGCCCTCCACCAGGCGCGAGGTCTCCAGCAGCCCCGCGTTGACCGGCCGCAGGCCGTCGATCCTGGCGATCAGCTCGGCCACGCGGCGCTTGTCGTCGCGCTGGTCGCCGCAGATCAGCACGTCCTCGTCCAGATCGGCGTCGAGGTCGCCCAGCACCGGTGCGCTCACGGTGTGCAGGGCGCTGACCACCGTCACGCCCTCGGGCGCCATCTCCTGAGCCTGCTGGGCCGCCGAGCCCTGGGGCACGCCGAGCATGCGCGTGGCCTTGCCCGACACCGCCGCCGCCAGCGGCACGGTGGCGTCCACCAGCAGCTGGCCGGGCTGGAGCGCCTCCTTGAGGTTGGTGAGGTTCTCCGACTGGTTGCGGAAGGGCACGGTCAGGAACACGATCGGCCCCTGGCGGGCGGCCTCGGCGTTCTCCATGCCGCGCGCGTCGCCCTCCTCGATCCGCCCGGCGGCCTGCTCGGCGCGGCCGGAGTCGCGCGAGCCGATGACCACGGGCACGCCCGCGCGCGCCCACCGGGCGGCCAGGCCGAAGCCGAGCGCGCCGGTGCCGCCGATGATCGGGACGGGATCCATGGAGTGGCCAGGATAGGGTCCGGCCGGTGAGGCTCGAGGGCAAGACCGCGCTCGTCACCGGTGGCTCGGGCGGGATCGGGTCGGCCACCTGCCGCCGGCTGGCGGCGGAGGGCGCACGCGTGGCGGTGACCGACGTGAGCCGCGACGCGGCCGCCGGCGTGGCCGGCGAGATCGACGGGCTGCCGCTGGAGCTCGACGTGCGCAGCGCCGAGTCGGTGAGCGCGGCGGTCGCGGCTGCCGAGGCCGAGCTGGGCCCGGTCGCGGTGCTGGTCAACAACGCCGGCATCGAGGGGGAGGGGGGCTTCTTCGCCAACACCACCCCCGACCAGTGGGACCCGGTGCTGGAGATCGACTTGCGCGGCGTGATGCTGGTCACCCACGCGCTGGTGGGCGGCATGCAGGAGCGCGGCTACGGCCGGATCGTGAACGTCGCCTCGGAGGCGGGCCGGGTGGGCTCGCAGGTGGCGAGCGCCTACTCGGCGGCCAAGGCCGGGGTGATCGGCTTCACCAAGACCATCGCGCGCGAGTCGTCGCGCTACGGGGTCACCTGCAACGCGGTGGCGCCCGGGCCCGATCCGCACGCCGATGTTCGAGCGCCTGGGCGAGGGCGACGACCTCAGCGCGCGCTTTGCCCGCGGCATGGTGGCCGCGACGGCCATGGGCCGGCCGGGGGAGCCCGACGAGGTGGCCGCGGCGATCGTCTTCCTCGCCTCCGACGACGCCTCCTTCGTCACCGGCGAGACGCTCGGGGTGAGCGGCGGCCTCGGCATGATGTGAGCATGGATCAGGTCAAGGTTCGCGAGGTCGGCCCCCGGGACGGCTTCCAGAACGAGCCCGAGGTCATCCCCACGCCGGAGAAGGTGCGGCTGGTGGAGATGCTGGCCCGCACCGGGCTGAAGCGGCTGGAGGTCACGAGCTTCGTCCGCGCCGACGTGATCCCCCAGCTGGCCGACGGCGCCGAGGTGCTGGCCGCGGCCGACATCCCCGACGAGGTGGCCGTGTCGGTGCTGATTCCCAACGAGAAGGGGCTCGAGCACGCGCTGGCCCAGCGGGACCGCTTCTCGGAGGTCAACTTCTTCCTCTCGGCCAGCGAGACCCACAACCGCAAGAACGTCAACCGCTCGGTGGAGGAGTCGCTGTCGGGCATCGAGAGCACGGTCGCTCGCGCCCGTCAGGAGGGGTTGCGCTGCGAGGGCGTGATCTCGGTCTCCTTCGGCTGCCCCTACGAGGGCGACGTGCCGCCCGAGCGGGTGTACGGCATCGCGCGGCGGCTGATCGAGGCCGGCTGCGCGGAGGTGGGCTTCGGCGACACCACCGGGATGGCCAACCCCGCCCAGGTGCGGCGCTTCTTCGAGCACGCCGACCTCGACGCCGAGCTGACCGCCCACTTCCACAACACCCGCGGCCAGGGCCTGGCCAACGTGCTGGCCGCGCTGGAGGCGGGCGTGCGCTCGTTCGAGAGCTCCTTCGGCGAGCTGGGCGGCTGTCCGGTCCCGCGCGGGGCCACCGGCAACATCGCGACCGAGGACCTGGTCTCGATGCTGCACGAGATGGGGCACCCGACCGGGATCGACCTCGAGCGGCTGGTGGAGTGCGCCCGCGAGGCGCAGCGGGTGCTGGGCCGGCCGCTGGGCAGCCACGTGCTCACCGCGGGGCCGGTGGACTGGCACCGCTAGAGGACGACGCTGCGCCCGGGTGAGGGTCGCGCACGCATGGAGCTGACGAAGGCGATCCGGCAGGCGGGCCTCGGACGAGTCGGCGTGGGCGCGGCGCTGCTGGCCAAGCCCGACAGCGCCGCCTACGGCTGGATCGGGGGCGAGGCCGACGGGCGCGGCGCCCAGGTGCTCGTCCGGGCGCTGGGAGTCCGCGACCTGGTCATCGGTGCCGGCATCGCGGCCAAGGCGGCGGACGCCAAGGCGCTGAGGCCGTGGCTGCTGGCGGGCGTCGCGGCGGACGCGGTGGATTTCGCGGCCACGCTGTCGGGCCCGAGCGCGCCCGCGCGCACCTTCGTGCTGGGGCTCGCCGGGTCGTCGACCGCCGTCGGCCTCTTCTACCTGCTGCGCGCCTAGACCGCCTCGTACAGCTCCCATTCGTCCGGGACGCCCCTGAGCCGGTGGGCTCCCCGCTCGGAGAACTCGAGCCCCGACCCCGCGACCAGGTCCTTCACGGTTCGTGAGACGAGCACCTCGCCGGGCCCCGCCAGCGCGCTGACGCGGGCGGCGATGTGCACGCCGATGCCGCCGATGTCGTCGCCCATGACCTCGACCTCGCCCGTATGGAGGCCCGCGCGCACGCGCACCCCCTGCCCCTCCGAGGGGGCCACGATCGCCCGAGCACAGCGGATCGCGCGAGCCGGCCCGTCGAAGGTGGCGAGGAAGCCGTCGCCGGTCGACTTCACGGCACGGCCGCCGAACCGGTCGATGGCCTTCCGGACGGTGTCGTCGTGACGGTCCAGCAGCTCGTGCCACCGCCTGTCCCCGATCTCGGCGGCGGTCCGGGTCGAGTCCACGATGTCGGTGAACAGCACCGTGGCGAGCATGCGGTCGGGCTCGGGCTCGGCGCGCGTCCCGGTGAGGAACTCCTCGATCTCGCCCAGCGTCAGCTCGGGGTCCTGGTACCAGGGGATGTGGTCGTCCCCCGGTATCTCCACCAGCCGCGCGTTCGGCAGGTGCTCGGCGAGCCAGCGGCTGTGGCGCACGTTGACCAGGCGGTCGTGGCGGCGGTGGACCACCAGCGCCGGGACGTGCACGCTGGGAACCACGTCGCGGACGTCCGTCTCCACGAACATCTGCGCGACCCGCGCGAGCATGCCCGGGCTGATGCTCATCCGCTCCAGCCGCGCGGTGAACGCCCGGATCTCCGGGTCGTCGGCCCTGCTCGGCGCGCTGACCTCGATGGTCGCTCCCTCGCCCCAGTGCGGAAGCAGCAGCTCCTGGCCAGACTCGGCCAGGGCCTGCTCGGTCGAGCCGTACGGGTAGCCAGGCGCCGGGGTGGCGCGGGCCATCCCGCCGTAGAGGACGAGCGCCTCGCAGCGCTCGGGGTAGGTCGCCGCGAACAGGATGCTCATCGGAACGCCCTCGGACAACCCGATCAGGGCGGCGCGCTCGGAGCCGGCGGCGTCCATCACCGCGCGCACGTCGTCCATGCGCTGCTCGAGCGTGGGCGGCTCGGTGACGGGGTCCGACATCCCCGTGCCGCGGCGGTCGAAGACCACCAGCCGGCCTATGGAGGCGAGGCGCTGGAACGCCGCGCGCCAGGCTGCACCCTCCCAGAACACCTCCAGGTGGCTGGCGAACCCGGGGATGACCACGACATCGCGGTCACCCTCGCCGATGACCTGGTAGGCGATGTGGGCATCGCCGCTCTTGGCGTATCGCGTCTCGGGCGGTTGCGCGGCCGCCGCCACTGTCTCAGCGCCCGGCGAACTCCGGCTGGCGCTTCTCGAGGAAGGCCCGCGTGCCCTCGGCGAAGTCCTCGCTGGCGGCCAGCAGCTCCTGCGCCGCCACCTCCTGCTCCAGCGTCGCGGCGAGGGCCGGCTTGGCGGCCGAGTCCATCACGCGCTTGGCCAGCCCGACGGCCCGGGGCGCGGCCGACAGCAGCTCGTTGGCGAACGCCTCGGTGGTGGCCTCCAGCTCGCCGGCCGGGGCGATCCGGTTGGCGAAGCCGATCCGGTGCGCCTCGTGGCCGTCGATGACCTTGCCGGTCATGATCAGCTCCTTGGCCCGGCCCAGGCCGACCACCGCCGGCAGCCTCGAGCAGCCGCCGACGTCGGGCAGCAGGCCCACCTTCACCTCCATGATCCCGGCCAGGGCGTCCTCGGCCATCACGCGGAAGTCGGCCGCGAGCGCCAGCTCGAAGGCGCCGCCCAGGGCCGCTCCGTGGATCTGGCAGATCGTGGGCTTGGGCATCTCCTCCAGCAGGTTCCAGTAGTTGAGGATCGGCCGGCGGAAGCTGCGCAGCTTCTCGGGGTCGTCGCTCAGGGTCTTGAGGTCCCCGAGGTCCATCCCCGACGAGAACATCGCCCCCTCGCCGCGCACGACGACGCAGCGGACCGCCTCGTCGGCCGCGGCTGCCTCGAGGGCCGAGCCCAGCTCCAGGACCAGCTCGCCGTTCATGGCGTTGCGCTTCTCGGAGCGCTGGAGGATTACGTGGCGGACCGCTCCGCGGTCCTCGGTTCCGACTACGGGCATGTGGATAGGCTCCCCGCGCTCGACGACCAGGTTGCGGGCAAGCAGCCGGCTCGGCCGGCTGCGCGCCCCAGAATGGAGGCAAAGCTAGTGGAGATCAAGAAGGTGGGTGTGCTCGGCGCCGGGCTGATGGGCCACGGGATCGCCCAGGTGGCGGCGCAGTCCGGCTACGAGGTCGTCGTGCGCGAGGTCGACGACGAGAAGCTGCAGAAGGGTTTCGGCCGGATCGAGAAGCAGCTCGCCCGCGCGGTCGAGAAGGGCCGCGCCGAGCAGTCGGACGCCGACGCCGTCAAGGAGCGGATCCAGCTCACGACCGACTACTCCGACCTGGCCGACTGCGACCTGGTGATCGAGGCCATCACCGAGGACCTGTCCCTCAAGCTCGAGATGTGGCGTGAGGTCGACGGCATCGTCAAGCCCGAGGCGCGGTTCGCGACCAACACCTCCTCGCTGCCGGTGATCGACCAGGCCGCCGCCACCTCGCGGCCCGACAGGTTCCTCGGCCTCCACTACTTCAACCCGGCGCAGGTGATGAAGCTGGTCGAGGTGGTGCGCGCGGTCACCACCTCGGACGAGACGTTCGAGGCCGGCGTCGAGTTCGCCAAGGCCAACGGCAAGCTCGGCATCCCCACCAAGGACAAGGCCGGGTTCATCGTCAACCGCCTGCTGGTGCCCTACATGCTGGACGCCATTCGCGCCTTCGAGGAGGGCGTGGGCTCGGTCTCGGAGATCGACGAGGCGATGAAGGCCGGTGCCGGGCACCCGATGGGCCCGCTCACGCTCGCCGATTTCGTCGGCCTGGACACCATGGGCGCGATCTGCGGGGTGATGTACCAGGAGTTCGCCGAGCGGCGCTTCGCCCAGCCGCCCACGCTGCGGAAGATGCTCGCGGCCGGCTGGTACGGCAGGAAGTCCGGCATGGGCTTCTACGACTACTCCGGCGACGAGCCGGTGGAGAACGCCGGCATCGGCTAGGCCGGGAGGGGCGGCCATCACCTCCACCCGGTGGCCGCCGGGCGCCTGCACGAAGGCGCGCGGCGCTCCCCAGTGGCGGTCGCGGGGGTCGGGCTCGTATCCGGCCGCGCGCAGCTCGGCCAGCGTCTCCTCGTAGTCCTCGGCGACGACGGCGGCGTGGCCCTGCGGCGGGGCCACGGGCGCGTCCGCGAACAGCAGGTGGATCTGGGTCGCGCCGCGTTGCAGCCACGAGCTGCGCTCGCGCAGCGAGGGAGGAGGGTCCACCGGCTCGAAGCCGAGGATGGCCCAGAACCGCTCGGCGGCCTCGCGGTCGGCGGGGTCGAGCTCGAGCGCGACGTGCTGGAGCACCGCGCGGTCAGGCGTCGGCGTCGTCCTCGGCCAGCAGCGTCTGCTTGCGCGGCAGGTCGGGGCCGATCTCGGCGTCCAGGCGCTGGATCAGCTCGGCGGTGAAGCCCTCGGCGCGCTCGAGCGCGTCGTCGTCGATGTTGTCGAGCACGTCGGAGCGCTGGTGGTGATGGGGGACGTACCCGACGGTGTTGCGGCAGGCCACGGTGATCGCAGGGAAGCCGGCGCTGCGCGCGACGGAGGCGTCGGTGGCGGTGCGCATCGCCTGAGGCCGGGCGCTGAAGGTGCCCTCCTCGCCGTCGTCCTCGGCGATCTGCTCGGCGATCTGGAACAGCTGTGGGTGGGACTTGCCGGGCAGCAGCAGTCCCTCCCTCGCGCCGTAGCGGATCGTGCCGGCGCCCACCTCGTCGACGTTGACGAACACGGTCCGCTGCTTGTCGAGATCGGACTTGTGGCGCTTGAGGAAGGACTTCATCCCGAGCCCGAAGGACTCCTGGCCGCCGGTCACGAGCACCCACACCGCGAAGTGCTCGAGCTGGCCCCCGAAGCGCTCGGCGAGCCTGAGCACGGTGGCCACGCCGGAGGCGTTGTCGTTGGCGCCCGGAACCGGGTCCGAGGCGCCGGCGTCAAGAAGGGCGACGATCGCCACGATCAGCGCGATCGTGGGCAGCAGCTGCACTGCGGTGAGCGCGGTGCCCTGCTGGCCGAGCAGGCGAATGAAGCAGCAGAGCAGCAGCAGGAGCAGCGCGGCCATGAACGGGACGAAGGGCCCGATCGGCCGCTTGAGCCGGTCCCCGACCACGGCCAGGCGCTCCTGGAGGCCCCGGGAGAAGACGAACCCTCCGCGCGAGCTGTCCAGGTGGGCCACGAGCACGATCCGCCCGTCGCGGTCCTCGCCCTCGGTCGAGAAGATGTTCTGCGAGGCCCGCCGGCCGGTCAGCCGCCGCAGCGGCCGGAACAGGCCGGTGGCGTCGCCGAAGGCCGACAGGGTGGCGAGCAGGACCAGCCCGAAGCCGACCGCGGGCAAAGCCACCGAGACGAGGCTGCCGATCACCGCCAGGAAGGCGTGGATCAGGTGCACCGCCGCCCAGCGGGGGTAGATCTCGATCGACTCGACCTCGACCTCGCGGCCCATGCCGGCGAGCCGCTCCTCGACGTGCGCTGCGGCGCGCCGCTCCGCGTCGCTGCCCGCCCGCCGGCCCCCGTCCTCGACGAGGGCCTCTATCTCCGATCGCATCTCCAAGAGCCGGGCAGCCTAGTCGTAACGATGCCCGGGGTGGGATTCGAACCCACACGCCCTCTCGGGCAGTCGATTTTGAGTCGACAGCGTCTGCCGTTCCGCCACCCGGGCGAGCGCAGCGAGTCTAGATCCGGCCGCCGTGGCTAGGCGGTCTGCGGGCTGCCCTCGTAGGAGCCGTAGTCGCCGTAGCCGTCGTCGTCGGTCACCTCGACCTCGACGTTCCAGGCTTGCTGGAACCCGCGCAGGGCGAAGGCGATCAACAGCACAGACACCGGGATGAGGATCACGGTCAACAGACCGAGGATGCCGGGCTCGAGGGCAGGGTTGTCGAATCCCGTCTTGTCGCGGGCGAACCACGCCGGCGCGGCCACGGCGGCGAACACCGCCAGCAGGATCGCCAGAGCGGCGGCCACGGGCAGCACGCCGCGGTTCCAGCGCATCACGAAGAACGCGATCACGAGGAAGACGATCACGTAGAAGGCCGCCAGCGGGATCATGCCCTGGAGCTCCGCGAAGCCGCCCAGGGTGATGATGGCGACGAGCGCCGCGCAGGTCACCAGCAGCAGCACGACCGCCGCCCGCGTGGCCTTCGACTCAGCCTTGTCCCGGTTGGGATGCTCGAGCCTGGTCTCCGCCATCGCGCGGCAGTGTACGCCTCCGGGCGGCACGGTGCAGCGGTTCGGCGAGCCGGGCGGTCAGCGGGGCAGCCAGGACTCGAACCTGGAATCACCGGTTTTGGAGACCGGCGCCTTATCCAATTTGGCCACTGCCCCTGGGCGCCGGAGAGTCTAGGTGCCGACTCTAGGTGCCGACCCTCCAGTGCGGGCGGAGGGACTCGAACCCACACGCTCTGTCGAGCACCGGGACCTAAACCCGGCCTGTCTGCCAATTCCAGCACGCCCGCTCTATGAGAGAGCTTAGGTTCGCGCGCGGTAGATCTCGACGTGGCGGCGGGCGACGGCGTCCAGGTCGAGCTCCCGCGCCCGCGCGCGGGCGAGCCGGCTCAGCCGCTCGCGCTCGGCCGGGTCGCCGACCAGCTCCAGCACGGCCCCGGCCGTGGCGGCCGCATCGCCGGGCGCCACCAGCGCCGCGGCGTCCGGACCGGTGTAGGCGCTCATGTCGCCGGCGTCGCTGACGACTGTCGGCACGCCGCACCCCAGGCCCTCCATCAGCGCGTTGTTGGCGACCGAGTCCTCGAGCGGCAGCACGTGCACCCAGGAGCGCTGGTAGACGGACCGCAGCTCGGCTTCGGGGATCCTGGCCCGCGCGCGCACGCGCGGGAGCGAGCCCAGTTCCGCGGCGCGCTCGGGGGTGGTCACCAGCTCGAAGCGCACCCGCGGCTCGGCCTCGCCCACCAGGCGCACGACGTCGCGGAGCACGGCGAAGTCGCGGAACCACGACCCGACGAAGCAGACCGTCGGCTCGGCGGCGAGCGCGGCCGGGTCGGGACGCCACACGGCGGTGTTCACGCCGTGAAGGGCCTCGGACACGCGGTCCGTCCCGAGCAGCGAGCGCAGGTGAGCTGCGGCGCGGGGACCGAGCGCGATCGCCTGGTCCAGCTGCTCGAACAGGGGCGGAGCGGGCCACAGCTCGTCGATCACCGCGGGCGGCTGGTGGAACGTGGCCACCAGCCGGTTGCCTCGCCGGGCCGCCCGGACGCGCATGCGGCCGGCGTAGAAGTGATCGGTCTCGCCGTAGAGCAGGTGGACGATCTCGTCGCGCGCGGTGACCAGCCGTCGCGCGGCGGTCAGGTCGGTCTGCAGCTGCCGCGGGCCGAACCACTCGTAGACGATCCGGCGCGACCCGCGCTCCAGCAGCGGCGGCGGCAGCCGCCACGGACGCGGGCGCCGAAGGTCGACCTGGTCGCCGAGCCGATCCAGGAAGCGTGGATAGCCCGAATGTGGGGAATGGTGCTCGTGCGCCACGAACAGCGCGGCGACCCGCAGTGCTCCCTGACCCCGATCTCCATAGGATGCGCCCATGTCGGCGGTGGCAGTAGTCATCTCGGTGACACTTTTCTTCCTTGCGGGGTTGGCCTTCGGCTACGCACTGGGGCCGCCGCTGATGTGGATCCCGCTCGCGTTCCCCCTGATCATGGCCTTGGCGGCCGCGCTCAAGGATGGTCCGTCGGTCTCGATACTGATCCGGCTGGTCGTCGCGCTGGCGGTCACCGTGCTCGGGGTCGTGCTCGGCCAGCGGCTGGCGCCCGAGAGTCATCCCCGGGAGGCCCCGGGCTAACATGACTGCGGCACCGCGGGCGTGGTGTAACGGCTGCACAAGAGCCTTCCAAGCTCTTAGTACGGGTTCGATTCCCGTCGCCCGCTCTGCATCACCACGGGGCGTGGCGCAGTCTGGTAGCGCACTCGGCTGGGGGCCGAGCGGTCGCTGGTTCAAATCCAGTCGCCCCGATATAGGGCTCTAAGTGAACGACGCAACGGGAGGAAGAGCTTGAAGGTGGACAAGAAGGTGGCCGCGGCCGCGTGCGGCCTCGTGACCCTCGGATTGAGTGCATGTGGCGGAGGCTCCTCGTCCGAGCAGCAGCCCCCGCCGGACCCGACGGCCATGGCGCTGATGGCGCCCGGTGTGCGCACCGTGGTCGTGCCCAAGCAGGGCGAGAACCTGAGGGTGATCATTCCTCCTTGCAGCGCCGCGGAGATCGATCAGGACACCACCGACGCTCCTCCCGGCTCCAACGAGGTCGTGGTGCCCAAGAGCGCCCTCGACCAGACCGTCGCCGTGCAGCCCTGCATCCAGGGCGCCAAGACCGCCGGCCGCGCCAGCACCGTGCTGCTCAGCCCGGGCGGGACCGAGTCCCCCCAGGGGGCCGCGCAGCAGAGCGGCGGGCAGCCACAGAACCAGCTGTTGCTCCCCAAGGGCAGCAACATCACCCGGATCATCGTGCCGCCGTGCGTGGTGCAGACCGGGTCGGGCGGCAGCAGCGGCACCGCGGCCACCGGCGGCGGGACCAACACTGCCCTGCCCGCCGAGCGCAACAAGACCTCGGTGGTGGCGCCGCCCTGCCGGGTGTCCGCCTCGAGCAGCAGCAGCGGCGGCTAAGTGAAGAACAAGATCCCGTGGATCGTCGGCGGCGTCCTGATCGTCGCGCTGGGCATCGGGGCCGTCATGCTCGGCAAGGGTCCCGAGGAGCCCAAGAGCGTGGGCGAGCTGCCCGAGAGCGCCCGCGCGCTGGTTGTGCCCGCCGACGAGAAGCACAAGGTGGTCATCCCGCCCTGCAACACGCCGGTGGAGCAGACGACGGCCGACGCCGAGAAGGACAAGGCCACCCCGGGGGCGACCACGTTCGAGCTCAACGCGGGCGAGGACGTGCGGACGGTGATGGTCCCCCACTGCCAGCCCGGCACGGGGGCGGTCAACGCGGCGGGGAACATCCCCTCGTCGGCCTTCGTCGTGGAGAACGCGCCGGCGGCGAACGAGACCGACGGCGCGTTCGAGTCCGACGGCGTGGTCGCCAAGTCGCAGCTCGTCCTCCAGCAGGGCGGCGACGGGACCACCGTCGTCGTGCCGCCGTGCGGGAAGGCGACCAAGGGCGAGGACGCCGTGCTCCAAGTCCGAGGGCGGCTCGAAGCTCGTCGTCGCCGCTCAGTGCTGAGCGACTAGGCCTCGGCGGGCCTCGCGGGCGGCGTTCCCGCGAGGCTTCGCCGCCGCCGGCGGGCGAACGCGGTCAGCGCCCCCTGGGCCCCGATCGCCGCCGCCGCCACGAACGGCCCCAGCGCCGGCACCGCGGTGCGCGCGCTGAACTCCACCGTCGCGACCGGGACGACCAGCATCAGCCACGCCGAGATCCCGAACAGGATCGCCGCCGAGCGTGCGCGGCCCGACGTCAGGAACGGCGCGGCGAACGTCAGCAGCGCCATCAAGACGAACACGGGCCCCTGGAGCCGCGTCGCGGACTCGTAGGTGCGCAGGACGGTGATGAGGTTGCGGTCGACGCTGAAGCGGCGCGCGTCGGTGTAGTGCGGCCGGGCGTCGCGCAGGCCGAGCGGGTTGTAGGTCGAGTTGAACAGCACCTGGTGGTGGACCAGGTCGTGCCAGCTGTAGCCGCCGCCGTAGCCCCGGAAGCTCTCGGGCGCGATGTAGCGCAGGGTCGCTCCGCCGACCTCCTCCAGGTAGTCCAGCGGCTGGTGGGTCACCACCTCCCAGGTGAACGCCTCCACCGCCGCCGTCCGCCTGGCGCCCGCCGTGTGCGGGTCGCCGAAGTAGCGGATGGCCGGCGAGTAGTACCAGTTGAAGGTGTACTGGTTCGTGTAGGGGCGCTTGGGCCGCGGCACGTCCTCGCACAGCAGCTCGGTGCCCTTGGGCGGGGTGAACTTCGAGCAGTCGGCGAACGGCGCCACGCGCCCGTAGATGTTCCACACGCCGTTGCGGCTCAGACCGGTGCGCCCTTCGGCGGCGTACTCGACCGCGTAGTAGGGAACGAGCAGCGCCAACGCCCCGAGCACCCCCATCGCCGTGACCGCCGCCCGCCGGCGCCACGGTGCGCCGGGCACCGCGAAGACCAGCCAGACGGCGCCGAGGATGAGGATCGGCAGCGCGACCACGCGCACGCTCGCCGCGGTGGCGAGGGCGAGGCCGCCCAGCGCCGGCCACCACAGGCCCGTGCCCTCGGTGGTGCGCACGCCGCAGTACAGCGCGAGCGAGATCAGGAACACGAACACGGCCTCGCTGTTGGCCGAGTGCTCCATGAAGAACACCGGCGCGGCGAGCGCCATGACCGCCGCGGGCAGGAGCGCCAGCCGGCGTGAGATCCCGGTGCGCAGGACGGTGAAGTACATGATCGCCGCCGAGGCCAGGCCGAGCAGGTGGTGGACCAGCACGACGAACAGCAGCGTGGGGGATAGCTCGTTCATCGCCCGCAGGACCAGCGGGTAGCCCGCCGGCCGCAGCTCGTTGCGGAAGAAGTCGCCGCTCTGGGAGACGCCGACGTAGCTGGCGGCGTCGGGCCAGCCGAAGAAGGCGGGCTTCCAGGCCAAAACCAGCAACAGCCGCAGCACCAATCCGGCGGCGAGGATCGCCACCAGACCCCACGCGACCCGCCGTTCCTCCCCGCACGCGCGCGAGCTTGGATGTCCGGTTACTGTCGCTGCTCATGGCCGATGAGCTCGAGCTCCACTTCCTTACCCACGGACCGCCCGACCAAGCCATGTTCCGCTGGCGGTCGCAGCCGCCAGAGGCGCTGAAGGGCTTCGAGCTGGTCGACGAGTCGTTCAACGGCCTCTCCTACGAGAGGCGCTACTACGACTGGCCCGCCTATCTCAACTTCCTGTCGGGGGTCGGCTTCCTGCTGCGCAAGTTCTCGCAGAGCCTGTACACGCTCACGGTGCGCTTCGACGACTCCGGCACCGGCCACACGCGCGTGACGATCGTGGGCAAGGTCGACCCGGACACCCGCGCGGCGCTGGGCCAGTTGGCCGACGCGCAGGGTGGGACGCACGGCCTGCGCGTCGGCGCCTAGCGCCGAGCACTACATCTCGGCGAGGATCTCCGCCTTCTTGGCGTCGAACTCCTCCTGGGTGATCAGGCCGGAGTCCTTCATCTGCCCGAGCTTCTTGATCTTCTCGGCCGGGTCCTCGGCCTTCTGCTGCTCGCGGGCCTGGCGGTAGGCCTGGTCGGCGGCGTTGCCGTAGGTGCCCTGCATGCCCTGCATCACCGCGGCCTGGTCGCCGCCCGCGGCGGCGATCGACGCCTGCTGGGCGTCCCACTGCACCGCGATCCGGTTGGGGTCGTCGGGGTGCACCTTGACCGGGATCTCCATGCCCACCGTCACCGCCGCCTTCATGCGAGTGGTGGGGAACACGTAGTTCACGGTGTACGGCGTGCCGTTGGGCGGGTGCACCTCGATCGGGATCTGCATCGCGAAGCGGTCGCCGGGCACCGGCTCGGCGAAGCCCTTCGCCACGCCCTTGGCCGGGTAGCCCTTCTCCAGCACCTCGTGCTCGCCGCGGTCGTCGGCGAGCGCTCCGATGTCCTTGAACGACTGCCGGACCGACGGCATGCCGCCGTGGTGGTCCGACATCCGCTTGACGTCCCGAATTCCCTTGAACAGTCCCATCGCGCTACCAGCCGTAGATGAGCGCGGTGGTGGGGGAGTCCGGGTCGTAGCGCACGGTGATCGACGCCCCCTCGGAGATCTCCTCCAGCTGGGCCGGCAGCATCGACTGGGAGATCGTGGTCTGGTAGGGCTCGCCGCCGTCCGGGCGGATCGACACCTCGAACTCGGTCTGCTGGCCGCCGCCCACGTCGGTCTGCCCCGTGGGGCGGATGGAGTGCACCACGGCGGGCGCCTCGATGCCCGAGGCGTACAGCTTCTGCGCGGTCTGCGCGTAGGCGGCCTGCGCGGCCATGTCACCGCCCATCCCGGCCTGCTGGCCCATGCCCTGCTGCTGGCCCATGCCCTGCTGCTGGCCCATGGCGTCCTGTGCCTGCTTCTGCATGTCCTTCATGCCCTTGAACAGTCCCATGCCCTACCTCCTCGATCGCGGGTCCGCGGCCCACCCTACGGCACCCTCTCGCGTACGAAAAGCGTTTGGGACGCACGTCCGATGGGTCCGCGCTCGTCGAACAGCGCGGTGTCCGACAGCCCGACGCCGTTGGGCTCGGGCCGGGTGATCGCGTCCAGGCACACCCACTCCCCGGCGGGCAGCCGGTGCAGGTGCACGCTGAGGTCGGTGTTGATGAACAGGAAGCGCCGCCAGTCCAGCGCGGCGCTCACCCCGTTGCCGGAGTCGGCGGCCACGAGCACGCGCTGCAGCGGCGTGGGCTCCTCGCCCTCGACCAGCGGGACCCGCATCCGCATCCAGACCGTCGCCGGCCCCATCTCGAGGAAGCCGCCCGAGAGGAAGCGGTACTCCATGGCCGTGTGGTAGCCGACCGCTTCCCCGGTGGGGAAGAACGGCTTCTCCTCGGCCTGGTCGGGCCCCGGCGGAGGCGGCTCGCCGGTTGCGCCGCCCCCGAGGTCCACCTCGCCGGTCACCAGCCGCCACGAGGAGGCGCGCACCAGCTCCGTGCCCCCGGGGTCGCTGAGCCGCGCCTCCAGCAGCTCGACGCTGCGTCCCGGCCTGACCGTGCTGACCTCGACCCGCAGCGGGGCGATCGGAACCGGGCGAAGGATCTCGAACGTCACCCTGCCCACCTGCTTGCCCTCGCCGCCGGGGTGCTGCTCCAGCGCCCGAGCGATCGCCGCGGCCGGCGGCCCGGCGTGCTGGGAGCCCGGATCCCACGGGCCACGCGTGAGCTCGGTGGGCACGAGCAGGTCGCCGTCCGGGGTGAAGAAGGCCTCGGCCACGACCGGGCACCCTAGAGTCCGCTTAGTGCGAACGATTCTCAGGATCGTGTGCGCGGCGGGGGTGCTGGCGCTGGCCGGTTGCGGCGACGGCGACGACGGACCGAAGCCGGCGATCCGGGTCGTCGCCACGACGCCGCAGGTGGCCGACATGGCGCGTGCGGTGGGCGGGCGGCGGGCCGAGGTCACCCAGATCCTGCGCCCGGGGATCGACGCACACGACTTCGAGCCCCGCCCCAGCGACGCGCGGGCGCTGGCCGAGGGCGACGTGGTGGTGGCCTCGGGCGGCGAGCTGGACGACTGGGTGGGCGACCTCGCCTCCACCGCCGGCTTCGAGGGCGAGCGGCTGACGCTGTTCGACGAGATCGCGCCGCCGCGCCGGGACGACCCGCACTGGTGGCAGGACCCGCGCAACTCCGTTCGCGCGGTGGGGGAGATCGAGCGCGCGCTGGTCGCCGCCGACCCGGCGGGCCGCGCCGTCTACGACCGCAACGCGCGCGCCTACGCGGGCCGGCTGCGGCGCATGGACCGGGCCATCGCCGCCTGTGTGGACCGGGTCCCCGCGGCCAAGCGCAAGCTGGTCACCACCCACGACGCCTTCGGCTACTACGCCCGCCGCTACGGGATCGACGTGGTGGGCGCCCTGATCCCCTCGCTGTCCACCCAGGCCCAGCCGTCGGGGCGCGACATCCAGCGGCTGGTGGACCAGATCCGCGCCCAGCGCGTGGAGGCGATCTTCCCCGAGACGAAGTTGAACCCGCGGCTGGAGCGGGCGGTGTCGCGCGAGGCCGGCGTGCGCGTGGGGCCGGGCCTGTGGGCCGACACCCTGGGACCCCCGGGCTCGGAGGCGGGGACCTACCTCGGCTCGCTGGCCGTGAACACGGCGCGGCTGGTGGAGGGCATGTCAGGCGGCCGCGTCCGCTGCCGGCCCGTGGCCTAGAGCGGCCTCGGCGCGGCCCAGCTCGAACCAGACGCGCGTGCGATCGCCGCGCTCGATGCCCCAGCGGTCGCTCATCGACTCGACCAGCGCCAGCCCCCAGCCGCCCGGGCGGTCCGGGGTCGTTGGAGATCTGGAAGCCGGGCCCCTCGTCGGTGACCTCCAGCCTCACGTGCTCCGCGTTCCAGGACATCGCCAGCTCGATCCGGTCGTCCTCGCTCGCGCGCCCGTGCAGGACGCTGTTGCTCACGATCTCGCTGGCGAGCAGCCCCGCTTGGTAGGCGCGTTCCTCGGGCAGGACGAAACCGATCGTGGCTCCGACGATCTGCCGGGCCCGGGACGGCGCCTTCGCACCGCCGGGCACCTCGAAAGTTGCTCGTCCCTGCACCATCACCCCCTACATGAACGATATCCCCGTGAAGAACTTGCGGCGTCACGTCCTCCCCGCGGCACGCGGGCACTCCCCCCGCAGCGTCACGTCGTGGGCGTCGATGGCGTAGTCGACCCGGCGCGAGAGGCGATGGATCGCGGCCTCCAGCCCCTCGTCCTCGAAGGTCGAGACCTTCGCCGCAGCGGTCGCACACGATGTGGTGGTGATGGTGGCCGCCCGGCAGGGCGGGCTCGTAACGGGCCAGGCCCTCGCCCACGTCGACCCGCTGCACGAGCTTCATCCGCTCCAGCAGCTCGAGCGTGCGGTAGACGCTCGCCGGCCCGGTCGAGCTGCCGCGGCGCTGGAGCTCGGAGCTGATGTCCGCGGCGCTCACGCTGCAGCCGAGGCCGGCGAGGGCGTCGATGATCTCCGCGCGCGGGGCGCTCGAGCGATAGCCGTCATCGGCGAGCCGGGCAAGCGTGTGAGAGGCCCAGTCGGTCGCGCTCACGGGCGTCCCTCGATCTCCAGCAGCCGCCGAGCGGGCTCGTGCTCGACCTGCAGGGTCACGTGCTCGACCCCGAAGCGCTCGCCCAGCATGTCGCGCACCTGGCGGCGGCGGGCGTGGCAGTCGTCGCCGGAGCCCACCAGCAGGTGGGCCGACAGCGCCGGGAAGCCCGCGGTCACCTCCCACAGATGGAGGTCGTGGACCTCCACCACGCCCTTCTGGGCGGCGATGGCCCGGCCGACCTCGTCGGGGTCGAGGCCCGACGGCGCCGCCTCCAGCAGCACGCGGCCGGAGTCGCGCAGCAGCATCCACGAGCCGCGCAGCATCAGCGCGCAGACCACGAGCGCGGCGATGGGGTCGGCGCGGTCGAAGCCGAACGCGAGCACGGCGGCACCCGCGACCATCGCGCCGACCGAGCCGTAGAGGTCGGCCAGCACGTGCTGGCGGGCGCCCTCGACGTTCAGGCTGCGGCGCTCCGAGCGGGCGAGCAGCCACGCGCACGCGACGTTGACGACGGCTCCCGCCGGCCCCCACCGCGAGCACGACGCCGCCGTCGACGGCGTCGGGGTCGGCGAGTCGTCGCACGGCGTCGACTCCGATCAGCACGCCGAAGGCCAGCAGCAGGGCGCCGTTGACCTGCGCCGAGAGGACCTCGGCACGGCCGGTCCCGAAGGTGTAGCGCCCGCGCGGCGGGCGGGCGGCGATGCGCGCGGCTACCAGGGCGAGGGCCAGCGCCCCCGCGTCGGTGAGCATGTGGGCGGCGTCGGAGAGGAGGGCGAGCGAGGAGGCGAGCACTCCGGCCACGACCTCGAGGGCCATGAAGGCCAGCACGAGCCCGAGCGCCAGCGCGATCGGCCGGCGGTCGGCGCCCGCCGTCGGCGCGTGGGAGTGAGCGTGATCGTGGCCCACGGTCCAAGGGTAAGCCCGGGACGAGCGTGCCGCCCCCGGAGCGGGACGGGGCCTAACCGCTCGTGGCTATCCTCGCGAACGCCCGCGGATGTGGCGGAATTGGCAGACGCGCAGGCTTCAGGTGCCTGTGTCCTTCGGGACGTGGAGGTTCGAGTCCTCTCATCCGCATAGCCGGCGCGCGGCGCCGGCCCGCCCGCGCCGCTAGCGGCGCTTGAGGGGGGTGCGGAAGACGTAGTCCCAGAACGGCGCGCTGACTCCGAAGCCGCGCGTGTGGTCCTGGAAGTGGTGACGCATGTGCAGCTCGCGCAGGAGCTTGCCCGCCCGGGTCTTGGGCTTGTGGTGGTGCACGTAGAAGTGCGTCATGTCGTAGATCAGGTAGCCCATCAGGAAGCCCGACCCCGAGCAGCCAGCCCGTCGAGCCCAGGATCAGGACGAAGGCCGCGCAGAACAGGCTCGCCAGCGGCACGCTGACCGACGGCGGCATGACCAGCCGCAGCGGGTCGTTGGGGTGGTCGTGATGCACGCCGTGGATGATCCAGTGCAGCTTCGCCCCGATGCCCTCCTCGGGCTCGAAGTGGAAGACCACCCGGTGCATCCAGTACTCGGTGAGCGTCCAGAACAGGTAGCCCCCCACGATCCAGGCCGCCACCTCGAGCGGCGGCACGCCCTCCTGGCCCAGCGCGAACAGCGACCGCGATGGCCGGGATGAAGATGACCAGCGGGACGACGGGTGCACGCGTGAGAGCCGGTCCAGCCAGTCCCGCTCGAACATCCGCGGCGAGGCCTTGAGCATGTCGGACCGACGCTGGCTCACAGCGCCAAATCTAGCGCGGAGGCCGGGCGCTCGCCAGCGCCCGGCCCGGCTACCAGTCCGCGATTCGACGTCGCTACTTGATGAAGAGCATCTCCGAGTACTTGGGCAGCGGCCAGAGGTCGTCGGCGACGACCTTCTCCAGCTTGTCGCCCAGCCACCCGGACCTTCTCCATCGCGGTGATCTGGTTGTCCCGCGCGTAGACGGCGAGGTCGATGCCCTCGGTGTCGTCGGGGTAGTGGTTGGCCGCCTCGAGCTCCTCGATGGCCGCGGTGAACTCGTCGATCAGCCCGCGGGCCTCGGAGTGGAGGTTGTCGATGCCGACCGCCTCGATCATCGCGAGGTGGCGCAGGGCCGCCGGCAGCAGCATCGTGCGGGCCATCGAGGCGGTGACCTCCGCCTCGATGTTCGCGCTGATCGCGTACTGCTCGGCCCAGACCTCGAACCGCGACTCCAGCTCGCGATGGCTGAGCACCTCGTACTTCTCCATCGCCTGGACGCTCGAGTCGGCGAGCACCTCGGGCAGGGCCTCGGGCGTCGTGCGCAGGTTCTTCAGCCCGCGCTGCTCGGCCTCGGCGTGCCACGCCTCGTCGTAGTTGTCACCGCTGAACAGGATCTGCTTGTTCTGGGTGTACGCGTCCTTGACGACCGCGCTGACGGCCTCGGCGACGTCGGAGCCGTTGATCTTGGCCTCCAGCTCGTCGCACATCTCGTCGATGGCCTCGGCCACGATCGTGTTGAGCACCGTGTTCGGGAAGGCGAGCGACATGCTCGACCCCAGCGCGCGGAACTCGAACTTGTTGCCGGTGAAGGCGAACGGCGAGGTCCGGTTGCGGTCGCCGCCGTGCATCGGCAGCGGCGGCAGCACCGACGCGCCCAGCCCCAGGTACGAGGCCGGGGTGTGGGGGTCGCCCTCACCCGACTCGATCGCCTCGAACACCTTCTCCAGCTCGGCGCCCAGGAAGATCGAGATGATCGCCGGCGGCGCCTCGTTGGCACCCAGGCGGTGGTCCTGGCCGATGTTGGCCACGGACGCCCGCAGGAGGCCCTGGTGCTTGTTGACGGCCTTGATGACCGCGGCACAGAAGAACAGGAAGTTCACGTTGTGCGCGGGGGTGTCGCCGGGCTCCAGCAGGTTGTCGCCCGGTGTCGGTGCCCATCGACCAGTTGTTGTGCTTGCCCGAGCCGTTGACGCCCGCGAAGGGCTTCTCGTGCAGCAGGCACACCAGGCCGTACTTGCGGGCCACGCGGCGCATGACCTGCATCGTCAGCTGCTGGTGGTCTGAGCCGACGTTCGAGTTCTCGAACACCGGCGCCAGCTCGTACTGGTTCGGCGCGACCTCGTTGTGACGGGTCTTGACCGGCACGCCCAGACGGGCGAGCTCGAGCTCGGACTCCATCATGAAGGCGAGGATCCGCTCGGGGATCGAGCCGAAGTAGTGGTCGTCGAGCTCGTGGCCCTTGGCCGGCTGGGCGCCGAACAGGGTCCGCCCGGTGGTCACCAGGTCGGGGCGCTCGAAGAAGAACTGCTCGTCGATCAGGAAGTACTCCTGCTCGGGCCCGACGGTGGTGAACACCCGGCTCGCCTCGTCGTCGCCGAGCAGCCGCAGGGCGCGGATGGCCGACTTCGACAGGGCCTCCATCGAGCGCAGCAGCGGGATCTTGTAGTCCAGCGCCTCGCCGGTCCACGACGCGAACGCGGTCGGGATGCACAGCAGCGCGCCGTTGGGGTTCTCGAGGATGAAGGCCGGGCTGGTGGGGTCCCAGGCGGTGTAGCCGCGGGCCTCGAAGGTGGCGCGGACGCCGCCGGTGGGGAACGAGGACGCGTCCGGCTCGCCCTGGATCAGCTCCTTGCCGGAGAACTCGGCGAGCGAGGTGCCGTCGTCGTCGGGGCCGAAGAACGAGTCGTGCTTCTCGGCCGTCGAGCCCGTGAGGGGCTGGAACATGTGCGTGTAGTGGGTGGCGCCCCGCTCGAGCGCCCACTCCTTCATGGCGAGCGCGACCGCGTCGGCCAGGGAGGCGTCGAGGGCCTCGCCCTGGGCGAGCGTGCGCCGCAGCCGCTTGTAGACGTCCTTCGGGAGCCGCTGGCGCTGGACCGCGGGGGAGAAGACGTCCTCGCCGAAGGGGTAGTTCTTGGTCTGGGTGAGGTCGACCGTCCCGAGGGCGCCCCCGTTGGGGCTCCACTGGGCGGCCGCGACGTTCTGCTGGCGGATTCGTGCCATGTGTGCCGAGCCTTTACGTAGAGCGCGCCCTGTGTAGGCGGGCGCGCTGAGGGACGTGGATCTGTAAACGGCCCTCAGCCTAGTGTCGATTGCTCGGGCGCGCTCTTGTCCGCGTGTCCAAAGATTCCGCTGAGCCCTTTCGCCCCGGGGTCGAGTAGCCTCGCGCCGCTGCCAACCCTGGGAGGGATGCGGAAAGTGAAGCTCGTGATCGGGATAGTGCGGCCCGAGAAGGCCAATGACGTCCTCGAGGCGCTCTACCGCGCCGAGGTGCGGGGGGTCTCGATGAGCCGGGTGCAGGGCCACGGAGGGGAGCTCGACCGGGTCGAGACCTACCGCGGCACCACGGTGCAGATGGGCCTGGCGGAGAAGGTCCGCTTCGAGATCGCGGTCTCCGAGCCGTTCGTGGAGCCCACGATCGAGGCCGTGGTGGAGGGCGCGCGCACCGGCGAGGTGGGCGACGGCAAGATCTTCGTCCTTCCGCTCGAGCGGGCCATCCGCATCCGGACCGGCGACACCGAAGAGGGGGCCGTGACCCCGGTGGCCTCGTGATCAAGGGCATCGACACCGGGGACACGGCATGGATGCTGGCCGCCACTGCGCTGGTGCTGATGATGACGCCGGCGCTGGGCCTGTTCTACGCGGGCCTCGTGCGCGGGAAGAACACCCTCAACACGTTCATGATGTGCATCGCCGCGATCGCGATCGCGGCGGTCACGTGGACGGCGATCGGCTACTCGTTCGCCTTCGGCGACGCCAACGAGATCATCGGAGGGTTCGACTACGCCTTCCTGCACGACGTCACGTTCGCGCCGCGCCCTGATTCGACGATCCCGCACCTGCTGTTCTTCGCCTTCCAGGGGACCTTCTGCATCATCACCGTCGCGCTGATCTCGGGCGCCGTGGTGGAGCGGATGCGCTTCGGCGCCTTCATGCTCTTCGCCGCGCTGTGGTCGGTGCTGGTCTACGCCGTCCTCGCCCACTGGGCCTTCGGTCCCGGCTGGCTGTTCAACGGCGGCACGCTGGACTTCGCCGGCGGCGTGGCGGTGGAGATGGCCTCGGGCTTCTCGGCGCTGGCGGCGGCGCTCGTGGTCGGGGCGCGCAAGGACTACGGGCGCTTGGCGCTGCTGCCCCACAACGCCGTGTACGTGCTGCTGGGCGCGGGCCTGCTGTGGTTCGGCTGGTTCGGCTTCAACGGCGGCAGCGGCTTCGGCACGGGCCAGAACAGCGTGCTGGCGTTCACGAACACGCTGCTGTGCCCGGCCGCCGCGCTGGTCACCTGGTTCGTGCTCGACCTCATCCGGGGCCGCACGGTCACGGCGATCGGCGCGGCGACGGCGATCATCGTCGGCTGCGTGCTCATCACCCCCGCGGGCGGCTTCGTCTCGCCTGGGTGGGCGCTGGCGCTCGGCGCGGCGGGCGCGGTGCCGTGCTACGCGCTGATCGCCTACCGCCCGCGCACGCGCGTGGACGAGACCCTCGACGTGCTGGCCGCCCACGGCCTGGCGGGCTTCACCGGCATCCTGTTCATCGGGTTCTTCGCCGAGAAGTCGTGGAACGGGCTGTCGGACGGGCTGCTGTACGGCAACGCCTCGCAGCTGCTCGACCAGGTGCTGGCCGCGGTGGCCGCGCCGGTCTACGCGTTCGGCATGACGTTCCTGCTGCTCAAGCTGATCGGCCTGGTGATGCCGCTGCGGGTGCCGGCCCGTCAGGAGGCCGTCGGCCTGGACGTCACGCAACACGGCGAGGAGGCCTACGTCACCGGCGAGGGCGCGATCCTGGTCTCGACCGAGACCCGAGGCGACGAGCCGGCGCCGGTGGCGGATCCGGCCTGATCGGTGGTAGTTGTGGGCTCATGAAGATCGTCATCCCGGTAATCGGCGCCATAACCATCCCCGGCGGGCTCGTCGTGGCTTGGCGGGCGTGGCGCCGCAGCCGCAACGTCCGGCTGGGGGTCCGCGGAGCGCGGACCTACGGCAAGCACCGCCAGCACAGGCGCGAGCGCAACGAAGCCGCCCCCTAGGGGGCTGGGCCCCCTGCGGCGTCACGCCCCTGGTGGGCCGCCCGTCGAGTCCGCCTTACCCTCGATTAGTGGCACTCCCTAGCCCCTGTCGGTTGGGGCTTGACTTTTCGGGTCAGGGTCGGTCAGTGTCGCGGGTAGGTACCGACGCCCTGAGGAGGTAGTTCCATGCCAGCTCACCACCGGTGTACCCGCGACAAAGGACGCTTGAGGAGGGCGGCCATCTGCGCCCTGGCGGTCGCGGCGGTGGGCGCGGGGTCGGCATCCACTGCCTCCGGGGCCGTCTTCAACCCCAGCGGCGGGGACTTCACGAACACGTCGTCCGTGTTGATCCCCGAGGGCCAGCCCGGTGCCTCCAGCGGGCTCGGGCAGCCCTACCCCTCCGGCGTCGACGCGTCCGGGCTCTACGGGAACACCTCGAAGGTGACCGCCGGGATACGGCTGACGCACTCGTTCCCCGAGGACGTCGACCTGCTGCTGGTGGGGCCGGCCGGTCAGCGACTGATCCTGATGTCGGAGGCGGGGGGTAATTTCCCGGTCAGCAACGCCTTCCTCACGTTCGACGACGCCGCACCCACGCTGCTGCCCAACGACAGCCAGATCACGTCGGGCGGCTACAAGCCGACCAACTACGGGTCCACGACCGAGCCGTTCCCGGCGGCGCCCGGGCCGCCCTTCGCTACGACGCTCGCCGCGTTCAACGGAGCGAACCCGAACGGCCAGTGGCGTCTGTTCGCCTTGGACAACGAGAACGGGGACGTCGGCCGGCTCGACGGCTGGAGGGTCAGCATCAGCGCAGTGCCGGTGGCCGGCCGCTGCGCCAACCTGTTCACGCTCACCAACGCCCCCGACACGTTCGCGGGTGGCAGCGGCGGCGACAGGGTCGGCGGCTTGGCCGGCGGCGACACGATCCACGGCGGCGCGAACCGGGACTGCCTCTCGGGCGACTCGGGTAACGACCGGATCAACGGAGACTCCGATCGCGACCGCATCCGAGGCAACTCGGGCAACGATCGCCTGAGCGGCGATTCGAGCAATGACAGCGTCGCCGGCGACTCTGGACGCGACCGGGCGTCGGGCGGGTCCGGAAACGACCGTGTATCGGGTGGTTCAGGCCGGGACCGGGTAAGCGGCAACTCCGGCGGCGACATCCTCTCGGGAGGACCGAGCGGGGACCGCATATCCGGCGGGTCCGGCCGAGACCGGATCGCCGGGAACTCGGGCAACGACCGCATCGGAGCACGCGACGGCCGGCGGGACCGAGTCAACTGCGGATCGGGCAGGGACTTCGTCCGCGCGGATTCCTTTGACGCGATTCGGCGGAACTGCGAGCGCGTCAGCAAGTAGGTCCGGCAGGGTTGGTGGCGGGGGCTCCGGCCCCCGTCACCACTTGCCCCGACGTCTCCAAGCGCTTCCTCGACTCCTGCCTTGCGCGGCCCCCTGCCGCGGGGGTACGGTCGGCGGAGCGACTCGCGCTGCGGGCTCGGATCGGCTTTCGGCCCGCATCCTGCCCATCAAGCCCCAAGGAGGAGACATGTCGAGGGCTGACGTCGATCGGGACATCGAGGAGACGCTCGGACTGGTTCCGAAGTTCTTCCAGGAGGTGCCCGACTACCTGATCGAGTCGGAGTGGCTCAGCTTCAAGAGCCTGCAGCTATCCGACGAGACCGCGATCCCCAACAAGTACAAGGAGTTGATCGGGCTCGCCGTCTCGGGTGCGACGCGGTGCCGCTACTGCGCGTACTTCCACACCGAGGCCGCCCGCCTGTTCGGCGCAACCGAGGACGAGATCACCGAGGCGTCGCTGATCGCCAAGAACACCATGGGCTGGAGCACCTACCTCAACTCGATGCAGTTCGACTACGACGAGTTCGTCGAGGAGTTCGACCGCATCGCCGCGCACGTGCGCGCCCAGATGGCGGAGCCTGCCGCGGTCTGACCGGGGACGGGGGGCCGGAAACCTAGGCCGGCTCCCCGCCGCCTCCGCGGGTCTTCGCGAGCTCGCGGTCGAAATCGTCCAGCACCTGTCGCAGGGCGGACCTGGCCTGCTCGGTCGCGCCCGCCGGATCCGTCTCCATCAGGGTCAGCGACATGCGCGCGCCGGCGAGCAGGGCGGAGAGCTCGTGCGAGGTGAGCGTCACGGTGAACACCCCGGGCCGGTCGGCCTCCAGCTTCATGGGACGACCCTACTGCTCCCGGTAGGCCGCAAAAGGCCCGCGGGTCGGGAGGAACTGGCGGAGGGCAGGCCGGAGCCGTCCGCTGTCGGACAGCGGCCGACGGGCTGGTCGATCAGGGTGGAGACGCTCACCAACGACGCGACCAACTCGACGCCGGTCACCCCCTACGTGGTCTGCGCGCGGCCCTGACCCGAGGGGTCAGGCGCCGGCGCGATCGACGACGGGAACGCCGGAGCGCAGGCGGGCCGCCAGATCGGCGCCGGGCTCGCCGAGGCCCTGCTCGGCCACGACCTCCGCGGCGATGCCCAGGTCGCGGGCCAGGCGGTAGAGCGGGAAGTCCCGGGCCGCCAGCACGCCGGCCAGCCAGCCGATCTCCTTGTGGAAGCCGGGCTCGTCGTCGAGCGTCACCGCCGCCCAGCGCAGGATGTGCTGGTTGTCGTGCACGCACCAGGAGATGCCCGCGTCGCCGTAGCGCTCGGCCTCGTCGGGGAACTCCGCCCGGTACCTCGCGCACACCTCCTTGGCCAGCGCGACGAGGTCGAGCTCGGTGCCGCCGGGCAGCGTGGCCGCCGTCGGCGGCGGGTAGCCGCCGGGGGGCCGCAGTCCGCGGGTGCCGCCTTCGCTCATGGCGGCAACGTACCCCTCAGCCGAACTCGGCCGCCAGCGATCGCAGGCCGGCCAGGAGCGCGCCCACACCTGGTCGACGGGCGCGGAGGAGCTGACCGAGACGTGTGGCATGCGGCGCGAGGGTAGAGCCGGCGCGGAGCCTGGGTAATCCTGAGGGGATGCAGATCACGCGGAGCTCCCAGGAGACGACACCCGGCCCTGGCGACTGGTTCACCGGGGCGGTCTACATCGACACCGTCGCGGCCCCGTCGCCGCCGTCGCGGGTGGCAGCCGCCAGCGTCCACTTCACTCCCGGCGCCCGAACGGCGTGGCACACCCATCCGCTTGGCCAGACGATCTTCGTCACCGAGGGCGTCGGCCTGTGCCAGCGCCGCGGCGGGCCGATCGAGGTGATCCGCCCCGGCGACCGCGTCTACTTCGAGCCGGGCGAGGACCACTGGCATGGCGCCGCCCCCGACCGCTTCATGACCCACCTCGCGATGCAGGAGGCCGACGACTCGGGCAGCCCCGTCACCTGGGGCGACCACGTGACCGACGAGGAGTACGGGGCGCACACCGGCTAACGCGCTGCTCGCCCGGCCCGGGCGAGGAAACTCCCAGTGGGGAGGTTTTGTCCCGTGGCCGCTCCGGGTATCCACGAGTACCTAGTAGATAGTCGTGGCGGTCCCGCATCGGACGCGATGACCTCGCACGATGGGGACGCCGACTCGTCGCCAGGCCGGTCACATATATCCACGGAGGGAAACGTGAAGCGATCTTTGGTCCTATTGACGATCGCTGTATGGGTGGTCACTTGTGCTCTTCCCGCCGCCGCCGGGGCACACACGCTTTCGGTGCGCAAGGCGAAGCAGGTCCTCAACGCGTATGCCGAGGGCGAGAACGCGCTGCAGTTCCGAGTGCGGTATTGCCGCCGTCGCTCACGGCACCACGTTCGCTGTGCCGTCAAGGAGGTCTTCCTGGAACCGCTGCTGGGCAGCCAGGAGACCTGGGAGAGAACGGACTACTACACGATGGCGGTAAAGCTGCGTGGGGCGCATTCGTCGTCGACGACCAGGGCTGGGGTGCTGATCTACGACGACATCAAGGGCGGATGGGTGAGGTGGAACCCGTAGGTAGGACGCGGCTCGGATCCGAGCCGTCCGAGCGGCCGGGGTACCGGCTGGCTGGCCGAACTGCTGGTTGACGAAACGCCGCGGGGCTCTCGGCCTCCCGCCTACCTGATCGCGTCGGCTGCCTCCTCAGCTGCCGCCTCGACCGCTGCGGGGTCGTCGCTGGCTACGTGCAGTGCGTAGACCTGGGCCTTAGCCGCGTTCTTGTCCTTGGTCGCGGACTCCTTCTGCGCCGTATCGAGTGCCTTCTTTGTCTGATCCGTGCCGACCTTCACTCCAAAGTACGCCCCGACGATCGAGCCAACCACTCCTGCCGTTGAGCCGGCGACGGTCGCGGCGGTTTGGCTATCGACGATCAGCGCGCCGATTGCGATCACGACAACACCGACGACTCCGGCGATGACGGCGGCGAGGCCGCCCACCACTCGCAGTCCATCAGACCAGTGGCCGGCCTCCTGCGATGAACTGCCGCTCGCCGGGGGGCCCGGCTCCCGGGGCTGGTCCGCCGGGACTACCGGCTCCGTTGGCTCTTCTCCGGCGCCCCGGGTTCGGAACGGTTGATCGGCCACAGTTACGCCTCCCTTATCGCAGCGAGATACGCAGATCTATCGGACGGGTCGCGCGACAGCCGCCGGCCAAACCGGAGCCGCTTCCTCGGGGCCGGCAAATCGTGCGCTTCGTTGCAGATTGTCAGCGATCCGTCGGCACCGCCACTTCGCCGTCCTCGGCCATCAGCCTTTCGAGCACGTCATCGGGCATCCACGTGCGGTGCGAATATCCCCGCCCCCACGAGTTCAGGAACGGCACCGCCCCGAGCTCGTCGGCCCTGTCGTTGCCGAGCACCTGGTGCACATCGTCGACCGACCGTGCCCAGCGAAAGCGCTGGATGCCCTCGTCGCGATCGGGGTCGTAGCCGGCGCGCTCGGTGTGGTCGTCATCCGAGTAGTCATCCTGCCAGGCGACGTGGCCCGACTTGCGCAGCACCCCTCCGGCCGTGCGGACTGACGTCCCGTTGTTGTCGCCGGGGTTGGTCTCGTCCCACTCGTCGAGCTCCTTGGAGCGGTCCCACAGCCAGCGCGGGGCGTAGAGCCGACCGTCGTTGAGGATCGTCATGCAGCGTGACCAGCCGAACCCCACGCAGGCACCCTCCGCACCCTGGTCGTAGAAATCCCACCAGGCCTCTGTGTCGGGCTCGCCCCCCGGCTCGAGGCAGACGCAATGCCCGCCCCGGATCTGGGTCAGGGAGCCCGCTCCGCCCCGAGCCACGAACGCCTCACCGCTCTGCTCGTCGACCTCGGGCTCGTCGAACTCCGAGTACCAGTTGACACCGATCACGACCGGGACCTGTGTGGGCCGCTCCTCAGCCGAAAGCGCCGTAAGGGGGTAGCTCTCGACGTGCTCCCAGTCGTCGGGGATGAATCGCCCGAGCCTGCCGTCCTGCGGGTCATCGTCGATGGGTCGGTAGCGCAAGGGGTCCCCCAGTGTCGGTTTTGGCGCCTGCGCGGACCTTGTCCGCTTGACTAGTGCAACGCAAGAGCTGCAATGAAATTGCCCACGCGGGCTCGAGCTGCACAGCTTTTCGGCGATGCCGTGGGCGTTTCCTCCCGCTCGGCCCGACTGCCTGGGGTCAGGCGCGGAGTAGCGCCAGCGACGCCAACCCCTCAAGGCTGCGTTCGAGGCCGTGCTCGATCGCGGGGGGCTCCTGCAGGCCGGCTTCGAGCAGGTGGGCGCGCAACTCGCTCAGCAAGGCTCCGCGGTCGCGGCTGCCGTCGAGGAGGGTGACGAGCCGCCGGCCGAGGTCGTCCTCGACCCTGACGACTTCATGCCGCAGGTTCGTGACGACCGCGCCCGCTCGTGCCTGGTGTCGGGCCAACGGGCTCGCCTCAGGCCGCTCGCTCACCGAGGTGGTGAGCATGGGGAGGCGCACATGCAGATGCACGAGGTTGGCGGCGTAGCAGCGCAGGAGTGCGTCGCAGATCGCCTCGCGGTCGTCGTCCTCGACCTCATCAGGTAGAACGTCACTCACCCAGACCGCGCCCGGCCAACTCGTTCCCACGCGCTCCAGGGCCTGCGCCACGAGGGGGTGGCCCGTGGTCAGGGTTGCGCCGGTCGGGCCTTCGATCGTGGTGCGGCCGTCGCTCGCCGGGCTTTCGGTCGCTCGCGCGGGCGACGAGACGGCGAGGCGCCCGAGGAGCCGAGGGCGGGGGCGTCGGTCGAGGGGGTGTTCAGCGCCACACAGCAGCGTCTGTCGAAACATCCGTCCTTTGAGGAAGTCGAGGTATTGCTCCTGAATGAGCGGATCGGCTACCCCGGTCAGCTCCTTGCTCGCCTGTTCGGGCAGCGCCCCGGTCTGCATTTCGAAGAAGTCGGCCTCCGCCAGATACTGCAGCCCGTGCCGCGAAGCGTGGGCGGCGAACTGATGGAAGTAGACCGGCTCGTTGTCGGCCGCCAGCTCGTCATGGAAGAGCGTCTCATCGCTTCGGCCGAGCAGGCGCTCGGCATGGCGACTCATTAGCGCCCCGAACTCGTGCCCCGCGGACCACCCGTCGATCAAGAAACCCAGCAGCGACCGTGCCTGCGCAAGCCGCTCGCCCGGGTCTTCTACGGCCGCGGTGTGGAACAGCAGCATGTCGCGCAGTACTTGCTTCAGTCGCCCGCCCGGCAAGGCGTCGTAGCTGACGTAGGCCACTCCGCGTTCCGACAGGGCCAGGCGGCAGAGCTCGAGCAGCCGATCCCGGGTCGGGGCCGTCACCCACGAATAGACGCCGTGGGCGACCACGTAATCGAAGCTTCCTGGGCTCAGCTCGAATTGCTCGAATGTCCCGGCTTCCAGGACGACGTTGGAGAGCCCTAGTGCCGCTACCAGCGAGCGACCGCGCTCAACCGCCGCGCGCGCCGCGTCCACGCCGACGAAGCTCGCTCCGGGCAACGACAGCGCCATCGAGACGAGATTGGTGCCGTCGCCGCAGCCCAGCTCGAGCACTCGGCACCGATCGAGCTCGGGAGGCTCCAGTCCGAACAGGGTGGCGAGGGTGGCCAGCCGATCGGGGTGGGTCTGGGCGTAGGGGTAGCCCGGGTACGGCACCTGGTCATACAGCGACGCCTCGGAGTCGCGAATCGGCGGGTCGCTCGGTGCCGAGGGCTTAGAAGGCCTTGCCTTGCTTGACGTCCCAGCCGGCCCTCACGGAATCACCGAGCTTGCCGTCGGCCCCCGAGTGCTTGTACTCCACTTCGATCTTGGAGAAGTTCAGCGACACCGTGTCCATGGGCCCCACTTCATCCGCTTCGGAGCCGGCGGTTTGGTAGGAGGAGACGAGCAGATCCGACAGGGAGAAGGTCAGGAACTCGGGCTGACCCTTCCCGGCCTTGCGTCCCGTCAGCACGGCACTCTTCAGGTGCTTACCCGACGCACAGGCCAAAAGCAGTGCGGGGCTCGCCTTCGATAGCCGGGCGGTGAAGGCAAAGTCCTGCACTTGCACCTTGCCGGTCCCCCCGCCGCCCCCGGCTGCAGAGCCTGACGCTGTCTCCCCCCAGGACCACGACTCGACGTCGATCTGGCCCTTGTGCTTGGAGTCGGTGCTCTCGCCCTCGATTCCGTCAATCCTGAGGAAATAGTCGACCGCCATCACTCCTCTGCCACTCGAGACGCGGGTTATGACGATGCTCTGCTTTTTGGATGCACCTGTCAAGCGGGCGTATGACTACACATGGCGAAATGTGCTTGACCGGGCCCGGCGCCTTCGCTTAGGTTCGCTGCGCTGGACGATCTGCCGCTCACCGAGGGTCCCGTCACCGGGACGGGTACCGCGTCGCGCAACGTCGACGGCCAGGCCATTGCGATCACGGTCTTCAGCGCTGTGAAGTGGTGGGGCCGCGCGTTCCTGCCCGCGCTCTTTCTGTACGCGCGGCTGTACCCGCCACGGATCCACACGCTGGCCGAGCTGTCGTTTATCCACTTTGCTCGCTGGAACCTGATCAACGAGCTGCCCTACAACGGGCCGCCCCAGGAGAAGGGCAAGCTCAGGCACCCGCAGCTGTTCTTCGAGAGCAACTTCAACGGCGGCTGGGAGGAGTACATCGACGCCTTCTCCCACATTCTCACCCGAGGCATGACTCTGTTTTGGGGGAGCTCCTACGGCTTCCCCAAGCCACTTCCCACTGCGCCCTTCAAGGGATACATAAAGCGTCACGAGGTTGAGGCCAGCCACTTCCACTCGGCCTACCCCGAGGCCACCACCACGATGATCAACAGCGCGCTCAGCCTCCACTCCGAGCTGAAGCACTTCAAGCGCCGCACAACGGGCCTCGACGACACCGACTTCGCCCGCGAGTGGGATCTGTTTCTCACCAGGGTGCAGCGATGGGTCTGATCAACTGGCGCACCTTGAGGGACGGCCCGAACGTCATGGGCCAGGCCCGCGGCTTCATGGCGATCACCCCGGTCGAGCCGGGCGAGGAACCCGGCTTGCGGGCCTACCTGGAAGGCCTTCCCCAAGCGGACAGTCCGCTGGCGAGGGTGCCGGGAACCCACTTTGGACGCTTCGTGATCGTCGAGCACCTGGAACCGGAAGGGGAGACCCACCCGGACCGCCTGCCTTGCCCAATGCTCGTCTTCACCGCGTGCTACGACGGCGCGCAGGACCCGTTCCTCGATGCGCTGGTGAGCGAACTGGCCGCCGAGGCCCAAGAGATCTGGGGCCGGTGTATCGGGTGCCCCGATCCTTCTGGCGCAGCGCTGAAGGCCTACCTGCTGCACAACCAGATCAACTCGGGCTTCTTCGTCTCGGGCTACAAGGACGCGAGCCTGCCCACGGTGCGCCGCGCGCTGGAGAGCCGAGAGAAGGTCATCGACCTCGCAGTGCGCGGCCAGGCGATGTCACCGGGCGAACTGCGCCGCGCCTTCGAGTCGGAGATCGGCGGAGGATGACCAGCCCACCCGTCGACCGCGCCGACATTCAGGGCGACATCCTGCGCGCCTACGGCAATGACTACGACTGCACGTCCTACGTCTTCATCAGCATCGACGATGCCGATCAGGGGCGGGCCTGGCTGAGGAAGGTTCGCCCGCGTGTGAGAAGCGATGAGCGGTGGAGCGGGCCGAAGCCCAAGACCCATCTCAACGTCGCGTTCACCTATCAGGGCCTGCTCGCCCTCGGGGTGCCCCAGCGTGTCGCCGACACCTTCTCGGATGAGTTCAAGCAAGGCATGGCCGCTCGCGCCTCCCTACTCGGTGATGTGGGTGAAAGCGAACCTGATCAGTGGGACGGCGAGCTTGGCACCGGCGCAGCTCACGTCATGCTCACCGTGAACGGCCAGACGCCCGACCAGACCAAGTCCGAGTTGAAGCGGCTCGCCGCGGAGGCGGAGGCCGGCGGCGCCCGCATCGTGCACCAAGAAGACGCTGCGCTGCTCCAGGGCGCGCGAGAGCACTTCGGCTACGCCGACGGCTTCGCCCAACCCGCAATCGAAGGCGTAAACGAGGAGCGCGCCAACGGCGGCGGGGTGCCTCTGGCCAATGGGGGCTGGCGCCCACTCGCCCTTGGGGAGTTCGTCCTCGGCTATCCGGACGAGGACTCCCGCGACGACCCCGGACGGCGGCCCAGTGCGCCCGACGACCCCCTCGGCCGTAATGGCACGTACCTCGTCTGGCGCAAGCTGCACCAGCGCGTGGCGCTGTTTCGCCAGGTCTTGCGCGAAGCTGCACAGCTCTACGAGGACGGTGACGAACAGAAGCTCCGAGCCAAGGTCGTGGGACGGTGGCCCAACGGCACGCCGCTCGTTTCACACCCCGACGGCCCCCTCCCAGACTTCGACGCCACCGACCCGGACGCCAACGAGTTTCGTTACGCCGGGTCGGACCCCGAGGGCATGCGCTGCCCCCTCGGAGCTCATATCCGCCGCTCCAACCCCCGCGACGCGCTGGGCTGGGAAGGTCGGCTGAGCTTTCGCCACCGCATGATTCGCCGCGGGATGCCGTACGGGCCGCCGCTGCCTGAGGGCGCCGAAGACGACAAGCGGGATCGCGGGCTCGTGTTCGTCTGCTTCAACGCCAGCATCTCGCGCCAGTTCGAAAGCGTTCAGGTGCAGTGGCTGAACTCGGGCAACATCTTCGGCCTCGGACTCGACAAGGACTTCGTCCTCGGTGATCCTGCGGGCACCGGGAAGATGACCGTCCCTGGCCGCCCGCCCTTCTTCCTCGCCCCACAGCGGTCATTCGTCACCACTCGCGGCGGTGAGTACTTGTTCGTCCCGGGGCTCACCGCGCTACGGGCCATCGCCGACGGCGTGGCCGGCTGAGGGCTCGAGAAGGGTGAACCGCCCGGTGAATTCCTCGTACGACGCCGTGGTCGTCGGTTCGGGCTTTGGCGGTGGAGTCACGGCTTGTCGATTGGCGGAGGCCGGGTGGCGTGTTTGCGTGCTCGAGCGCGGACGGCGATTCGGACGCGGGGACTTTCCTGAGCGCCCTGAACAGGCGCCGCGGGCCTTCTGGCACCGCAAGGCCAACCCGGGCGGCCTGTTCGAGCTGCGCCTGATGCGCGACGTCGCCGTGCTCGGGGCCGCCGGCGTCGGCGGAGGCTCCTTGGTCTACGCCAATGTCCAGTTGCGAGCACCGCAAGAGACTTTCGAATCAGGATGGCCCCAGGGGCTGAACCGCGCGGAGCTCGAGCCCTACTACGAGCGGGTCGAGGAGGTCCTCGAACCCCGGGCCACGCCGGCGAGCCCGCCGCTGCGGAAGCTGGACGCTCTTGACGCCCAGGCACGGCTGGCCGACCGCCCCAACGAGCGCCTGCCCCTCGCCGTCCACTTCGGCGCAGACCGGACCAACCCCTTCAGCGGGGTGGCGCAGGGCGGCTGCACCAACCTCGCTCGCTGTGATCTCGGTTGCCCTCGCCACGCCAAGAACACCATCGACCTCACCTACCTCGCCCGGGCTGAGCAGCTGGGGGCCGAGGTGCGCCCACTCCATGAGGTACTACGAATCGAGCCGCCTCGGTCGACAGGAGGCCCCTGGCGGGTCGGGTATCGCGATCTGCAGTACGGCGTCGCCGGAAAGGTCGAGGCTCCGGTGCTCGTATTGGCCGCGGGCACGCTGGGGTCGACGAGCTTGCTGCTGAAGAACCGGCGCCGACTGCCGGCCCTGTCGCCGGCCTTGGGTAGCCGCTTTTCGGGCAACGGCGACGCTCTCGGCGCCGCTTTCGATCCCAAGGCCACAGAAGTAGCCGAGGCGCAGATGCACATCGGCCCCGTCATGACCAGCCGGGTCGACCTGCTCTCCGAGCGAGCGCACATGGTCGCCGACGGAGCATTGCCGGAGAACTTCTCCGGTCTCCTGAACGTGGTGCGGGCCGTCGACGCCTTGGCCGGCTGGCGGCGCTGGCTGCTCCGCGCCAAGGGCGCCGCCGCCCGCGCCGGGCTCGGCGAGCAGGTCCTTGCCCCTCGTGACGTGAAGCTGGCTTCGCGGCCTGCGGTCACCGACTCCTTCGTCTACCTGATGATCGGCCGCGACGCCGCCGACGGCCGGGTGCGGCTGACTCCTCTGCTGCGCCGGCTCGACGTGTCGTGGTCAAAGGCGGCGAGCAGCAAGCTCTTCGACTCGATGCGCCGGACCACCGAGGAGCTCGCCGCCGCCGTCGGCGGAGACCCCTTCTTCGCGCTCGATGGCGGCCCGCTCGGCCGGTACATCACCGTTCACCCCTTGGGTGGCTGCCCGATGAGTGACGAACCTCAACAGGGAGTGGTTGATGCCTACGGTCGCGTACACGGCTATCGCGGGTTGCGGGTGGCCGACGGCTCAATCGTCCCGACCGCCTTGGGAGTGAATCCCTCAGAGACGATTGCCGCGCTCGCCGAGCGCAACGTCGAACAGCTGGTCGCCGAGCGGCCATGAAGTGCCGCCGGCGCCGGGTCTGGCACAACCACACCGGCAATGTCACCTGCTCGCCACTGCTGCTGTGTCGGCCCGAGTCGCTGGAGGACCTCGTGGAGATCGTCCAGCGGGCTGAGGCCGACGGCACGACCGTGCGGGCAATCGGCTCCGGACACTCGTGGTCTGACGCCGCGGTGACCGAGGGGTACATGCTGGAGCCATCCGGGCTGACCCAGCCGCTGGAGCTCGAGCAGCGACCTGCTGCGACGCGCCGCGCCCGAGGGCAAGACGTGGGTTCGCGTCGAGTCCGGCATGCGTATTCGGGAGCTGAACGCCTATCTCGACCAACGCGGGCTGGCGCTACAGCAGATGGGGGGTTATGACGGGCAGACCATCGCCGGCGTCGTCTCGACCTCGACACACGGCTCGGGGCTGGGGCTCGGTGCGTTGAGCGACTTCGTGTCGCTCCCTGGACGTGGTCGCAGGAGGGGGGCGGGTCTACCGCATCGAGGCGTCGGACGGGCCGACCGACCGGGCCGCCTATGAGCAGCGCTACCCCGACCACACCCTGGTCCAGGACGACCACTGGTTTCGTGCCGCCCTGGTGGGCATGGGGTGCCTTGGTGTCATCTACTCGCTGCTGCTCGAAGTCCAGGCCGAGTACCAGCTCGAGGAGGTTCGCACCGAGCGACCCTGGAGCCGGGTAGCCGACGACCTACGCGAGGGCGAGGTCTTCAGAGCCCACCGCCACTACGAGGTCTACGTCAACCCCCACCGCCGCGGCGGCGACCACACCTGCATGGTCACCACTCGCCACCCCACCACCGAGCCCGCGAAGAAGCGTCCCGACCGCCGACGCAACAGCGTGCCGGAGTTCCTGGCGTCACTGCCCGTGCTGCCTCCGCTCATCGACTTCGTCGTCGGGAAGCGTCCTTCCCTGTCGCCCTGGCTGTTGGACCGCGGGCTCAAGGCGCTGGCCGACAAGCGCTACGTGAGCGCCAGCTACAAGGTCTTCAACATAGGGACCGCCAACCTGCTGCCCGCTTACTCGGCAGAGATCGCCGTCCCGGTCGACGAGCAGGGAAGCCATGTCGAGGCAGTGGAGCGCGTTTTCGAAGTGGCCGAGCACCACCGGCAGCTCGGCGACATCTTCCACACCGCTCCGATCGCGCTCCGCTTCGTCGCGCCCTCGCCGGCCTACCTGTCGATGATGGAGGGGCGGCCGACGATGATGATGGAGCTGATCCAGCTCAAGCGGACCGAGGGCGGCATGGAGCTGTTGGCCGCATACGAGGAGGCCCTGAAGCCCTTCGCCGCGCGCCCCCACTGGGGACAGATCCAGTCGCTGTTCGGGGGAAGGGCGCAGTTGGCCTCGCTCTACCCGCACTTCCATGACTGGCTGGAGGTGCGCGATCAGCTCGACCCAGGAGGAACCTTCTCCGGTGCGCTGTCACGTCGCCTTCAGATCTAGGGATGACGCGGATCATGCGTGAGCTCGACCGCGAGGAGTCGAGGCTGGAGATCTGAGCCGGCCCTACCTCCACCAAGCCGGAGAGCCCCGCTCGGCGCGGATCGAGTCCCTCCGGGCGCTCACCGCGCTCGCCGTAGTCGCCGGTCATGTCTACGGGGGGAGCCTGCTGGCCCGCGGAGTCGAGGCCGGTGGGCCGGGGCCACGCCTCGTCCACGAGCTCGGCCTGGAGACCCCGTGGGAGTTCGCGGCCGTGGTGGTGCCGGCTTCGCTGGCCACGGCCGCGGTCAGCTACGCGCTGATCGAGCGGCCGTTCCTGCGCATGCGACGCCGGTGGAGCGACGGGGAGCCGGTGGTCTCTCAACCGCGCGTTGCGAACGTGGTCGGGCCGACTGTCGCGCGGGGTTCGTGAGGGCGGCGTAAGGCGGCTCCGCAAGCCCGGCGGTCGGCTAGATCGACCAGTGCTCGAAGCGGCGCCCGCTGAGCTCGCGGAAGCGCTCCGTGTCCTCCGCGAGAGCCCGGCCGATCCTCTCGCGCAGCTCGGCAGGCGGCGGCTCGAGCTGCACGGAGAGCGCCCGCCGCGCCACGCCGGAGAGCCTCTTGCGCGCGCCCGGCGGCAGCACCCGGCTCGCGGCGTCGGCCGCCTTGGTCCGGCGCAGCCACCGCTGGACCCGGCGCGGCCTCCGCTTGCCGGCGGTCGTGTTGAACTCCTCGCCGAACCTCGGCGACCAGAAGTCCTCGTCGGCGCCCAGGAACGCGAACACCGAACGCAGCGTGGCCCGGCGGTCCCTGCGCAGGTCGCTGCTGTCGATGATCAGCAGGTTCTCGCGCGGGAACAGCGCCGTGTAGCGCGCCACCTGCTGCGCGTAGCGGCTGGCGCAGAGGAACGGGTTGCGCGGGTCGCCGAGGTCCGCGAACGCCGCCTCGATCGTCTCCCGAGCTTGGTTGAGTGCGAGCCGCTGGTAGTAGTGGGCGATCGCGCGGTCCACGGGGTCCCGAACCAGGTAGATCAGCCTGGGGTTCGGGACCAGTGAGTGGATGCGCTCCGGCACCCCCTCGAAGAGTGGATAGGCCGAGTAGCGAGGGGACGCCTCGCCGCGCAGCCGTGCGCCGGGGTCGAAGTAGCCCTGGTACTCGTCGAGCCGCTCCATGTAGTCGTCGCCCAGGAAGAAGTTCGTCTCCTTCACCGACGACATGGAGACGTCCGGGTGCCACCGCAGGTAGAAGTAGAGGCTGGTGGTCCCGGCCTTGGAGGCGCCGATGATGAAGAAGTTCGGCAGCCGGCTGTTGTCCGAGTCCCTCACGCTCTCGCGCTTCTCCGAAACCCCGCCGTCCGCATCACAACCTCTCACGCTCGTCCCTTAGGCTGGCGGCGATTGATATGGCGGTCTCCCCAACGCGCTTAGCCCACATCCTGCGGCGCCAGCGTGACCTTGTCGTTTCACTGTCGGAGTCGGACTTGCGAGCCCGATACGGGCGGGGTCCGTGGCGGGTCCTGAAGTGGCTGGTGGATCCGTTTGCCCTCGTAGGGGTCTACCTGGTCCTGGTCACGGTCTTCCTCGACCGACCGGGCGAAGCCCCGGGGCTGAGTCTTGTTTGTGCGATCGTCCCTTTCCAGGTCGTGATGCTCGCAGTGACGAACGGCATCGACGCCGTCCGCCTCCGTCGTGGCATCGTCGCGAACATGGCGTTCGCCCGGATGCTCATTCCGCTTGCGGGATCCATGACAGAGACACTCGCATTTGGGGCGAGCCTGCTGCTCTTCCCGATCATGATGGTTGCTTATGGCGTCGCGCCCACACTTGCGATCCTGGCGCTGCCGCTTGTTATCGCTGTGAACCTCGCCCTGGCGATGGCGCTGGCGTACCCCGCCACCCTGGTTGGGGTGTGGGTTCCGGACCTCAGGCCGTTTGTCGTTAGCTTCGTCCGGACGCTGTTCTTCCTGGCCCCCGGCCTCGTCGCACTGGACCAGATCAGGGGATCGGCGAACGACATCGTGAAGGTCAACCCGTTCACCGGTCTGTTCGAGGCCTATCGCGCGGTGCTTCTGGAGGGCAACGCACCGCAGCTCTGGCAGCTCGCCTGGCCACTGACTTGTGCGCTCGTGGGCGCGGCGATCTTTGTGCCCATCTACCGGTCAGAGCAGCGGCAGTTCGCCAAGGTGCTCGAGTGAGCGGCTCAATCCGCTGCGCTGGTGTGGGTGTTCAATTCCTCTTCGATCGCCAGCGCCGCCCGATGACTCCCGCGATGGCACGCCTGCGGCGCGGGGTCAGCGAAGGCTGGGGCCTCCGAGACGTTACGGTCACAGTCCTGCCCGGCGAGGCCGTGGCGCTGGCGGGCCCGAACGGCGCAGGCAAAACGACGATGCTGCGCGTTCTAGCTGGCGTGTTCGTTCCTGATGCCGGGACCATTGAAGTCGAGGGACACGTCGGCTCCCTGCTCTCGACAGGCGGTGGGCTGATGGGAGCGCTTACCGGGCGGGAGAACGCGCTGTTACTAGGCGTACTTGCCGGCCTCTCGCGCTCTGAGGCGAGACGGAGACTCGACGAAATCCAGGCACTTAGCGAGCTAGGCCAGGCATTCGAGCGACCGGTATCGAGCTACTCCCAAGGCATGCGGGCACGCCTCGGCTTCTCCGTCGTCCAGCGCACGGACCCGGACGTGCTGCTGCTTGACGAGGTGCACGAGGCCCTCGACCACGACTTCCGGGAGCGGGTGCTGTTGATGGCCATGGAACTGCTTGACCGCGGCGGTGTTGTCATTGCTGCCGGACACGATCATCCAGCGCTCGAGCGCTTCTGCGGCCGCGCCCTCGTACTTCACCACGGCCAAGTCATCGCCGATGGCGACCCGCGCGAGGTTCTCCCTGAGTACCGGCATGAGATGGAGCGGGCAGCGGCCTCTTCTGGCGCGGCGCCTTAGACCATCGAGGCCTGTCGTCCGGCGCGGAGAGCTCTCGATTGCGCCCGCGCCGGCTACTAGCGGGCAGACGCCTACCGCCACGCCCCTAAGACGCCACCGGGCTCGCGTCTAGGCGGGCGTTCACGTGGCGCGTCATGCTGCGGCTGACAATGCTGGTCGGGGTCCGCCGCCATCCCTCGCGCTGCGGCCGCCCCGCGGATAGCATTTGCGGGTGCCCCGGCTCACGGCTGTCATCCCTGCGATTAACGCGCGGCCGTGACGGTCGAGCTCGGAGCGAGCTGCCCGCGCGTGTGCATGTTCGTGCGTAACACCTTCCGGCCCGACGGACGGGTGCTGAAGCAGGCTGTCTCCTTACGCGATGCTGGATATGACGTACGTATCGTTGCCTTGCGCGGGCAAGGGGCACCTGACCAGGAGTTGCGCGAAGGGATACGCGTAAATCGGGTCTATCCCAGTCACGGGCCGCGCGTGACTCGCTCGCTGCTGAGGGTCGCCGGCGTGAAGTCGGCGGGGCGCATCACCGATTGGGACATACGCCTCCCATGCAATGGCGACGGTGACAAGAGCGGGAGCTACGGCCTATGGCGGCACGGGGGGCATTCACGCCACCCGCTCGAGCGCCTCCGCAGGACACTGCGGCGGCTCCATAAGCGCGCATCGCATTTCGGTTACCGGCGGAGGGCCCTCGCGGCCGGAAGAGCGGAGCGCGCCGACATCTGGGTAGCCCACGACCTGGAAACGCTGCCTATCGCAGTCGCTCTCGCGCGCCGTGGCGGCCGAGTTGTGTACGACGCCCACGAGTTGTATCCGGAGACCCTCGGGAGCCCACCGATGACCGCACGCGAGCGTCGCCGTTGGCGCCGACTGGAGGCGCGCAAGATCCGCCGCACCGACGCATGTACCACGGTGTGCCCATCCATCGCACGCGAGCTCGCAGACCGTTACCGGATAGACGCACCGACAGTGCTCCTGAACGCTCCGCCGTACCAGGCGCCGGAGCGACGCTCCCCGTCGCTGCGGGACGTGACTGGGATTCCGGCGGAGATACCGATCGCGCTCTACGTCGGCGGTATCCAGTCCAGCCGGCCGCTCGACAAGCTGGTGGAGGCCGCGGCCTTGCTGGACAACTGTGCTGTTGTGATCATGGGCCCGGCCATTCGCACTGCGTTCGATTCCTTACTCGCGAAGATCGCGGAGCTTCGGTTGTGCGGGCGCGTATTCCTGGTCCCCCCGGTCCCAGAAGATGAACTGGTGATGATGGCGGCGACCGCCGAGGTAGGCGTCATACCGCTCGAGGACGTCTGCCTCAACCATCGCTACAGCCTTCCGAACAAGTTGTTTCAGTACCTGATGGCAGGTCTGCCTATCGCGGCGGTTGGCCACCCCGAGATTCAGCGCGTGATCGACGAGTATGGCGTTGGAGTCACCTTCCCTGTGCCTACGCCGCATTCCATTGCCGCGGCTGTGGAAGCGCTACTCGCCGCGCCAACAGAGCGCGCGCTCATGAGAGAGCGGACCCTTCGCGCCTCGAGCGAGCTCTGCTGGGAGCGCGAGGAACAAAAGCTGGTCGAACTGGTGGACGGCCTGGTGCACCGGCGCACTAGGTCGGAGCCGCCTCCGGCCCGTGCCTTAGGCTGAGACGTGTTGGAGCAGCTCGCCATCGGCGCTCGGGCCGTCGTGCTACGGACCTCCTTGGCGCTTGGGCCCCTCTGGCGACTCGCGTACTCGGGCTTCGTCAGAGCACTCGTCACCTGGCTACGGGGCGTCGGGCCACCCGGGACAAGCGCCTACCTGCGTGGCAGCCTGGCGGTGCGCGGGGCGGTGTGGGGCCTTTCAGACATCGACCTCATCCTGGTGCTGCCCGACAGGCTGGCCCGGGGCGCGACCCGCCCGGTGCGGCGGCGCTTCGACAGCCTCTGCGTGCGGTTCCCCCCGCTGCGAAAGGTGGTCTCTGTCTGGCTTTACCAGCAGGAGTCTCTGCACTCGGCGATGGCCGCGGGTGCACTGACGTACGGCGATGGTGCGGGGCCGGACAACGCGCTGTTCACCCGAGTCCCAGGTGCTCCGTCTGCGTACACATCGCTGAGGGCCCGGCCCGGACCCTACGGGCCGGCGCGTGAGTGGCGCCTGATCTCAGGTCCCGAGCGCCGCGACTTCGCCGTTGCCCGCCCCGAAGGTCCGTGGATTGACGCCTGGCTAGACATGCAATGCTGGTGGCGCCACGCCTTCCGGCTGGCCCGTGAACCGCACGGACCCCACCTCGGCTCGCTGTGCGTGAAGGTCGGTGTCGAGCCGCTGAGGGTGTGGCTGTGGCTGGCCCGCCGCCGGCGCGTGGGTCCGCGGTTCGAGGTGCTCGATGTGGCAGCCAGGTACTTGCCCGAAGAAGCGGAGACGATAGGCGTCCTCTCGCGGCTCCGGGAGCAGCTTCACCGCTCGCCTCAAGCGCCTGTCGACGAGACACTCGGACTACTCGTTCGGATGAGCGCCCGCATGGCGGCCGAGGCGACCCGGGCGATCGAGCCGTACGGGAGCGTGGAGGTGGAGCTCGTCGGCGCTCGCCGGAACGGCGTCCACAGACCGGGCCCTTGGGCGCCAGGCCCGCTGCCGACGGGGGACGGCACGACCGTGCCGCTCCTCGATTGGCGCGCCGTGGTGATTCCGGGCGCTGGTCCTGGAGTCCTCGTTCCCTCTCCGGGAGACCCTGCCCGCCGGGCGACGCTTGCTGAAGCGGTGGAGCAAGAGCGACCCGGACGTCAGCCGGCCCTGCTTCACGACGACGTCTTGGTGCTCCCAACCGAAGACCAGCGCGTTGGCCCCCCCGGCCGCGGCGCGTTCCGGGCCGTGCAGTGCCCGGCGAGCGACCCTGTGTCGTTTGCGTTGCTGCGCGAGTGGCCCACGGCCCGCTTCCCGGCTGTCAGGGGGTGGTCGGCGTGGGATGAGGCACGCAGGGCGATCGCGGAACACGCCGCCCGGCTGCGTCTCCGGACAACGGAACCGCGCCCGCTCGACGAGATCTCGCAGCTTTTCGCGGCGGCGCGGGCTCAGCTGCTGGCCCGCTCACTCGCGGCTGGAAGACCGCGGCTCTGCACCGACCACGAAGCAGTCGCCACGGAGCTCGCAGAGCAGGGCGTTGCGGCGGCCGTCCCCGCCAAAGCGGCGCTCACCGTTGGCCACGGCCAGACGGACAACGCGGCGGTCGCCGCCGTCGCCGCCCGGCTGCGAGCAGGGATCGAGCGTCTCTATGATGAGCGAGACCCTACCGCCGCTTAGTCCACACCAGACAGAGCTGTTCACCAGCTACGGTCTGCACTTCGGGGATGGTGACTACCCGTTAAAGCGCATGCCGGATGGCTCAGTGAGTGAGCATCCACTATATGGCGTGTACGCTGTCGATGACTACCTCAGCCAGCATCGGAAGACTGGCGATCAGAGATTCCTAGACGCAGCGAAGCGGGTTGCTGTGGCCGGGCTAGATCGCATGGACGAGACGCTTGGTGAAGGGTTGGCCTTTTTCTACGAGCGCGATGGGCGTCGTCTCTATAGCGGCCTGACACAAAGCCGATGGTTCGACGTGCTGTGTCGGCTAGGTGATCCAGCCGTATCTCCTGACCCAGTGCTTAAATCTCTGCTGGTCAGCGTGAACGATGGTGGTGTCCTTCGTGGTTACGTCATCGAGGAGTGGCCCGAAACAGAACCAACCCTGATCCTAAACGGCTGGATCACGGCGCTCAAACTATTAGCTGCGCACTCTGATCACTGGGGCTCATGGGATGGCGAGTACTTCCTGTTCAGCAGTCTATGCACGATGGGCGCTTACCTACCGCGATACGACTGCCCCGAGGCAGCGAACACTTACTATGGCTTGGGCGGTCGATTCCATCAGCTGTGTGGCTGGACCAAGAACATCGGTGGACGCCACTACAATATTTATCACTATCACGCCGTTCGTGGCATGAGAACCATGAGCGGGTTAGCTCAGACGTATGCGCCACTACTGAGTGATTGGTTCCTTCAGTATCACGAGCGTTGGCTAGCCTACACTGTTGAATGGCCACGATTGTATCCAGGCCGGGAAACTGGTGAGTACAATCCTAAGCATGATCCATACGATGCGTGATGGAGATGAATAGACGTCAACTACTTGGCTCAGCTGCTGGCCCGCTCACTCGCGGCTGGAAGACCGCGGCTCTGCATCGACCACCAGGCCGTCGCCACGGAGCTCGCAGAGCAGGGCGGTCGTCCACCAGGTCGGCGGGCGGCCTCGCCGGCCGGCGCCGAAGAACTCCAATCCGGGGCTGCCCTCAAGGGCGCTCGACAACCTCACTGTTCTCTGTGAACGCTGCCACCAGGCCCAGCACTAGTAACGCAGGTTCCCGTGCGACATCGCCAAACTTCGGCGGGCCCCCGCTTCGAGGGCCGACTCTCCCTATTGCCCGGCCCTGACGGCTTCCTCGCCCTACTCGCTTCGCAGGCTACCGAGTGGCCTCCTCCGGCACGCGATTGAGTCGGAGCCGCTTGCTCCACTGCCGGGGCGGTCGCGGACCGTTGAGGGTGCGGCCGATGATCGTATGCCGCACGAGCAGTTCGTAGGCGAGCAACAGCACGGAGAACAGGAGCGCCAGGGCCGCCGCCCAAGCCAGAAGGAAGGGCAGGCCGAGGGGCGCCACGGCGAGAATCACCAGCGGCACCAGCGGGTAGTGCATGAGGTAGATCCAGTACGAGGAGTCGGCGACGTAACGCACCGGCGCGCGCTCGGCTGCGAGGAAACGACGGCCCAGGCCGCAGACGAAGAACACGCTCGCCCAGGTGAACAGGCAGTAGAGGGCGAGCCAGCCCGGGCGAGAGGCAGGGCTGTCCAGCAAGCGCGCCCCCTTCCAGACCGAGTCTCCGTTGAGCAGCACGAGCGGCACCAGCGCCGCCAACGCCAGCGCACCGGTGAGCGGCATCCGCTCGCCGACGGCCTCTATGCCGCCCTTGGCGCCATGCAGCAACAGGCCGACGAAGAAGAAGGCGCCGTAGAAAGCCAGCAGGGCGGGCACGAGCCACTCGCTGCTGATCGCCACCAGTTGGCGCGCCCCAAAGAGCGCGAGCGCGGTGACGCCCGCCAGCACCGGTACGGCCAGCGGGGAGCTAACGAGCTCGCCCAGGCCCTGCTCCACTCGCTTGCGCCCCCGCGCGCGCAGCACCAGCAGGCCCCCCCCGTACATCAGGAGTACGTATAAGAGAAACCAGAGCTGCCCCGGCCCCTTGAGCTGGCCTCCTATGCCCGTTGCTCGGAGCACGAGGTTCGACAGCGGGACGACGGTCAGGACCCCGATGCCCAGCGGCACGCCGATGCGCCGTAGGCGGTCCCTGGCAAAGCGCTTGGCCCCCCAACGTCTGGCGAGCTGGGCCCCGAAGAAGCCAGCCATCAAGAAGAACAGGGCGAGCGACCAGCGCAGCGAGGCCATCCCCCACCGCAGAGCCTCGGTGGTCGACCCGCTCAGCGGCTGGGACTCCTGCCAGAGGCCGGTCAGGTGCCACACGACCACGATCAGCATGGCGCCGGAGCGCAGCGCATCGAGGTAATTGAGCCGACGGATGCGGGAAGGTGTCGAACTCACCGTGCAGGCCCGGCCAGGGGACGAGAGGAGAACCACGGGGTCGGGTCCATGCTCGGACCCGACCCGTGGCCTAACCAGCGCCTGGTCTCAGGGCGAGGGAACCAGGGGGAGCTCGCCCTTGAACTTCCACTTCCCGTCCGCACAGGAGAAGTCGAAGGTGTCCGTCTTGATCTTGTAGTGGTCGGTCGGTCCGCAGGGGAACGGGGGCCCGACGTCGACGGCTGCCGCCGGTCCAGCAAGCACTCCTAGTGAGAGCGCACTCGCGGCAGCCACCGCGAGGACTCGCTTGAGATTCTTCATGGGTAAGGCTCCCTTCGCCTTGGTCACTCGCGGACAAGTAACTGTCACCGGGTGGGCGAGCGACATACCCGGCGGTTAACACTACACCCGGCAGTTGCATTGCCGGTGGGCGAGATATTGCAAGTACACGAGCCTGACCAAAGCGCCGGTGATCGTCGCCGCGACAGTCACGGGCTTCGCGGCGCTCTTCGGGGTCTTCATCCAGCGATTCCTTGAGCATCAGCGAGAAGACGACCCTGAGTCCACGGGCCGTGGGATACCGCGCGCCCGCCTGCTTCGGCGCTCCAATAGCCAGCGCTACGATCACCGCCGTGATCGCCGGCGCACACACGATCATCTTCGCCGAGGACGCCGAGCGAGCTCGGGAGTTTCTACACGACGTGCTGGGCTTCGAAGGTGTCGATGCCGGCGATGGCTGGCTGATCTTCGCCCTGCCGCCGGGTGAGCTCGCGGTCCACCCTGGCTCCGGTTGGGGCCGGGGACCTGGGCATCACGCCCTGTTCCTCATGTGTCATGACATCGAGCGCACCGTCGCGGAACTCGAGCGCAAGGGCGTCGAGTTCGTATCTCCGATAGAGGACGAGGGCTGGGGCCGGATCGCGCACTTCAAGATCCCGGGCGCCGGCGAGATCGGTCTGTACGAGCCCAGGCACCCAAGCCCACTCCAAGAGTTCGCGTAGACCTGTTCTACCCCCAAGGCCTCCGATTCGACCTTCCCTGCGCGGCCGTGGAGGCCCGGTTCCCTGTCCCCACCCGCGTCCCCATGAACGACGAAACCCCGCTGATAGAGCGGGGTTGAGAGGTACCGCCACGGGGATTCGAACCCCGGTTTCCGCCGTGAGAGGGCGGCGTCCTAGTCCCCTAGACGATGGCGGCCTGAGGGCTGGCCGATGATAGCGGCCGGGTGGCGACGCGCCCGGGCGCATTAGCCGGCGTTTCGGTGCCCGTGCGACCCTTCTGGAGTGACCAGACGGCCCCGTTTCCTCCTGGCCGCCGCAGGCGGCTGCGCCGGCCTGTTCCTGGTTCTGCTCGTGGCCGCCTACGGGTCTGCGGCGGCGCGGCGCGCTGACGCGACCTCGCTGCTGGGCTTCGTGGCGGCCGAGCCCGCCGGGGGCTCGGTGCCGGACTTCATGGGGCACTTCGGCGACCCGGGCGCGGTGATCCTCCTGGGCGCGGTCCTGGCCGCTCTCGCGGCCCTGCGCGGCCGCCCGCGAGTGGCGGCGGTGATCGTGCTGCTCGTCGGCATCAGCAGCGTCTCCAGCCAGCTCCTCAAGGCGGTGCTTGCCTACCCGCGCTTCGAGGGGGCCATCGGCAACGCCCACGTGGCACCGGAGGCCTTCCCGAGCGGCCACTCCACCGCCGCCATGGCGATCGCAATCGCGCTGGTCATCGCCACGCCGGGCCGCCTGCGTCCCCTGGCGGCGATGGTCGGCGCCGGGTTCGCCTTGGGGGTGGCGTTCAGCGTCATAGCGCTCGGGTGGCACTTCCCCAGCGACGCCGTCGGCGGCTTCCTGCTCGCCTCGGGCTGGGCGCTCGTCCTGCTGGCCGGGCTGGCCGTGCTGGACGAGCGCTTCCCTGCCCGGGCGGGCCGTATCCGCGCCGCGGCCTCGGTGCGCAAGGCGACAGAGGGGCTCACGGCGGTCGGACTGGTCGCGCTCGCGGCCGCCGGCGTGCTGGCTCTGGCCGCGATCGCGCTTGTCGCGCTGGCTCAGCCCGGCGGGCTGATGGGCGTGGCCGAGCGCCACACGGGCCTGGTCGTCGTCGCCCCGTCGGTGGCCCTGGCCGCCGTGGCCCTGCTCTCCGGCTTCGCGCTGCTCAGCCGCAAGCGCTAGCCCGTCGCCCCGGAACCGGGGTATGCTGCCCTGCGTTCATACGGCCGGTGGGCCAGGGAAGTCCGGTGAGAGTCCGGCGCGGTCCCGCCACTGTGACCGGGTGACGAAGGCGCCGCACGACCGCGGTCAGCCACTGGGGGCCACCGGCTCTCGGGAAGGCGCGGCGCACTAGCCCGGAAGCCAGGAGACCTCCCTCCGGCCGCGTCAAAGCGATCCCTCGGAGAAAGGGAAGACCATGTCCAATAGCCGCGTCCACCTGGCAGCGCTGGCCGCCCTGGGAGCCCTCGCCGCCTTCGCCCCCGCCGCACAGGCCGACCCCGTGTCGGTGAAGCTGCGAGTCGAAGGCAAGAGCGGGACGATCTACGAGAAGGCCGTGACCACCGACGGGCACGCCGTGGCCACCTCGGCCGGCGGAAGCCACAAGTGCGACGGCACCAACGGCGGCGCGAACCCCACGCCCGGGCCGACCTCGACCGCCACTCTCGACGACGGCGCCAAGCAGGGCGGCTTCACCTTCGACGCCACCTGGAACGACGGCTTCGAGGACTTCCTGATCGACCGCATCGGGCCCGACTCGAGCACCTCCTCGGAGTTCTGGGGCCACTTCAACAACTTCGCCTCCTCCCAGGTGGGCGGCTGCCAGCAGCGGGTCGGCACCGGCGACGAGGTGCTGTGGGTCTGGGACGCCTTCTCCAAGGCGCACGCGCTCAAGCTGGCCGGCCCGGCCTCGGCTCGGACCGGCCAGAGCTTCGGCGTTCGCGTCACCGATGGGGGCACCGGCGCGCCCATCCCCGGCTCGGCCATCGGCGGCAAGCTGACCGACGCCGACGGCCGCGCCACGCTGTCCTTCGCCAAGGCCGGCATCTACCCGCTGAAGGCCACCCGCGCGGACTCAGTGCGCTCCCCGCTGCTCACCGTGTGCGTGGACCCGGTGGGTGCGCCGCCGTGCACGAGCGGCGACAAGAGCTCGCCCTCGATCGAGCTGCTCTCGGCGGGCGCCGCGGGCGGCTACGCCAGCGACCGCTCCACCTCTCGCAACGTGGAGGTGGCCTGGCAGGGCGACGACGGGACGGGCAGCGGCGTCTCGCGCTACGACGTCGACGTGCGCGAGACCGGCGCCGCCGCGACCACGGCAGCCGATGAATGGAGGTCCCTCTTGAGGAGCACGACGAGGGTGAGCACCCGCTTCCGCGGACGGCCCGGGCGCCAGTACGAGCTCCGGGTCACGGCGATCGATCGCGCGGGCAACCGCCGCTCCGCGACCGGCAACGACCTGCTGATCCCGGTCGACGACCGCGACCGCAGCCTGATCCGCTTCTCCACCGGATGGAAGCGCCTCCAGCGCAAGGGCGCGTGGGGCCGGTTCGTGGTGCGCTCGACCCGTCGCGGCGCGACGGCGAAGCTCCGCTTCCGCGGCACGCGGCTGGCCCTGATCGGCCGCCGCCTGCCCAAGGGCGGCAAGCTGCGGATCAAGATCGACCGCGGCTCGCGCACGGTGCGGCTGCGAGGCACCGCGCGTCACCGGCGCATGCTCTTCACGTCCAAGCGGCTGCGCTCACGCCTGCACCGGGTGCGTGTGACCGCGGTGGGCGGCGGGCCGGTCGAGGTCGACGCCGTGGGGGTGCGGCCGTGACCGGTCGCCTCGTCGTGATCAGCGGCGCGGGCGCGGCGGCGCTCGCGCTGGCCCTCGCGGGTGGCGGATGGTCGCCTCCGGCGGCGGACGCGGCCAAGCGCCGCGCCGCGCCGGTGGTGGAGCACATGGTGGTGTTCCGCAACGGGTCCTACCGCGCCAGAGCGGGCCAGCTCGCGCGGGGTACTCGTGCGCATCGGTCGTCGCCGCTGTGCCTCGGCCACCGGCACGCCGCTGGCGGCGCTGGTGCGGGCGCGGCCCTCACGGCGCATCGGGATCAAGGACTTCGGCTCCTGCTCCCGCCGCGCGCGTGACGGGGCGGGCCTGTTCGTGCGGCGGATCGGCCCGGACGTCAACCGGGGCAACCGCGGCTGGGTCTACAAGGTGGGGCGCAAGCAGGCGACGGCCGGGGCGGGCGACCCCAGCGGGCCCTTCGGCCGCCGGCGGCTGCGCCGTGGCCAGCGGGTCACCTGGTTCTACTGCCTCCCGAGCGCCGAGGGTGACTGCCAGCGCACGCTCGAGTTGCGCGTGTCGGCACCGGGCGGCGGGGCCGTGTCGGTGCGGGTGATCGCCTACGACGACCGCGGCGCGGGCATCGTGGCCCCGGGCGCCGAGGTGCGCCTTGGAAGCCTGACGGCCACCACGAACACGCAGGGGCTCGCCTCGTTCACCGCGGCGCCGGGGCGCTACGGCATCCGCGCCACGCGCGCGGGTGACGTGAGGACCTATCCCCAGCGGGTGACGGTGCGCTGATGCGCAGGGCGCTCGCCCTGGTGGCGCTCGCCCTCGGCCTGGCCGGCTGCGGGCTGGGGGCGGGCGACGACCAGCCGGGCGGGGTCGAGCTGCGCGTCACGCGCGACTTCGGCAGCACGCTCGTCGACCAGGAGACCCGCTCGCAGATCAAGCAGGGCGAGACGGTCATGCGCCTGCTGCGCTCCTCGCAGAAGGTCGAGACCCGCTACGGCGGGCGCTTCGTGCAGTCGATCGGCGGGGTCAGCGGCGGCGGCCCGGAGGGCCGGCGCGACTGGTTCTTCTTCGTGAACGGGATCGAGTCCGGCGTGGGGGCCGCGGAGTACGACCTCCACGAGGGCGACCGCGTCCAGTGGGACTACCGCTACTGGCAGGCGGCCATGTCGATCCCCGCGATCGTGGGCGCCTTCCCCGAGCCGCTGGTGCGCGGCGTGGAGGCCAAGCGCTTTCCGGTGCGCGTCGAGTGCTCGGACGAGGGCGGGGCCGCCTGCGGCGAGGCCAAGCGCCGACTGCGCGACGCGGGCGTGAAGACCAGCTCGTCCGCCTTCGGCGCCGACGCCACGCGCAACGTCCTGCGCGTGATCGTCGCCCCCTGGCCCAAGGCGCGCATGATCCAGGCCGTGGGCCGGCTGAGCGCCAAGCCTGACGAGACCGGTGTGTTCGCGCGCTTCGCCGGCGCCCGGCTGGAGCTGCTCGACCAGCGCGGCAGGGTGGCGCGCACCGCGGCGCCCGGCACCGGCCTGGTCGCGGCTCTGAAGCCCGCCGCGGAGGAGATCCTGTGGGTGGTAACGGGCAACGACGAGCAGGGAACCGAGCGCGCCGCCCGCAGCCTCGACCGTCAGACGCTGGCCGACGCCTTCGCGGTGGCCGCCACGCCCCAGGGCCCGGAGGACCTGCCGCTGCGATGAGGCTCGTGCCCGTCTACCGCCCGCGCGCCGAGCGCGCTGCACGCCGCCCGCGCCGGGGCGGCCGCTGGGCTGTGCGCGGCCTTGGCGCTCACCGGCGCGCTGTTCGAGCACCCGCTGATCACCGGGGCGGTGATCGTCGCGTCGTACGCGGCCGGCGTCGCCGCCGGGGTGGGGAAGGAGATGAACCGCGTGGCGCTGCTCGCGCTGCCGCTTGCCGCTGCTGGTGACCGTGGTCAACCCGCTCGTCTACTCCGAGGGCGACACCCTGCTGATCCGCGGGGGCGAGTTCCTCGGCCGCCAGTGGGACGTCACGCTCGAGGCGGTGGGGGCCGGCGCGCTGGCCGGGCTGCGCGTCGCCGCCGTTGTGATGGCGCTCGGGCTGCTGTCCGCCGCCGTCGATCCCGACGCGCTGCTGCGGCTGTTCCGCCGCGTCTCCTACCGCTCCGCGCTCAGCGCCGCGCTGGCCGTACGGCTGGTGCCGGTGCTGGCCCGCGACGCCGGGCGCATGGGCGAGGCCGCCCGCTGCCGGGCCGAGCCGCCCGAGCGGCTGCTGGTGGCGCGCGCCGCGCTGGCCGGTGCGCTGGACCGGGCCGTTGACGTGGCCGCGGCGCTCGAGGTGCGCGGCTACGCGTCGGCCGAGCCGCCGCCGCGGGCGCGGAGACGGTGGTCGCGCCACGACCTCTCCGTGGCCGCGGCGGCGATCTGCGTGCTGGTGGGCGCGGTCGTGGCGAAGCTGGCGGGAGTGGGGGAGGTCGAGGCCTACCCGAGCTTCTCGGTGGCCCTCGGGCCCGCCGAGCTCGGCGCTGGCCGCGGGGATCGTCGTGGCGGCGACGGCACCGCTGCTCGGACGTCCGGCACGCATGGGGGTGGCCCGTGCCTGAGCCGCTCGTCCGCGCCGAGGGCTTCTCGTTCACCTACGCCGGAGGCGGACCGCCCGACCCTGCGCGACATCGACCTGACGCTGGACGCCGGCAGCTTCACCGTGCTGGCCGGGCTGTCGGGCTCGGGCAAGTCGACCCTGCTGCGCGCGTTCTGCGGGCTCGTGCCGCACTTCCACGGCGGTGACGCCGCCGGGAGCCTGGAGGTGGCCGGCATGAGCGTGCGCGAGCACGGGCCGGCCGAGCTCTCGCGCGCCTGCGGAGTGGTGATGCAGGACCCCGAGCGCCAGGTGGTCCTCGGCGGGGTGCGCGCGGAGATCTCGCTGCCCCTGGAGCACCGCGGCGAGAGCCCGGGCGCGGTCGCCCGCGCGGTGGAGGAGGTGGCGCTGGCGTTGGGCATCGAGCGCCTGCTCGATCGCCGCACCGACACGCTCTCGGGCGGGGAGCTGCAGCGCGTCGCGCTGGCCGCGGCGCTGGTGCACCGCCCGGCGCTGCTCCTGCTCGACGAGCCGACCTCGCAGCTGGACCCCGTCGCCGGCGACGAGCTGGTCTGGCTGCTGCGGCGCCTCAACGAGGACTGGGGAACGGCGGTGGTGGTCGCCGAGCACCGCACCGAGCGCTGCCTGCCGGCGGCCGACCGCGTGATCGCCCTGGAGGCCGGCTCGGTGATCTGCGACGCCGAGCCGGAGGAGTTCCTGGCCGAGGCCGCCGCGCGCTCCTGGCCACGCCGCTCGCCCGCCTGTTCGCCGACTCGGGCCTGGGCCCGCCGCCGGTGTCGGTCAAACGCGCTCGCGAGGCGCTGCGGACGTCCGGCCTCGCACCCCGCGCGCCCGCGCCGGGAGAGCACGAGCGGCCGAAGGCCGATCCCGCCCTGCGCCTGCGGGGCGTGTGGCTGGAGCTGGAGGACGGGCCCACCGTCCTGCGGGGAATCGACCTGCGCGTCGCCCGCGGTGAGCGCGTGGCGCTCATGGGGCGCAACGGGGCCGGCAAGAGCTCGCTCCTGCGGGTGGCGAAGGGCCTGCTCGACCCCACGCGCGGAAAAGTCGAGCGCGCGGGCGAGGTCGCGCTGCTGCTGCAGAACCCCGGCGACTACCTCATGCACGAGCACGCGCTCGAGGAAGCGGGCGAGGCGGGCCTGGGGCGCGCGGGCCTGGCGGGCCGGGGCGACGCCAACCCGCGCGACCTCTCCGGCGGCGAGCGCCAGCGGCTCGCGCTCGAGGTGGCGCTGGGCGGGGGCGGGCACGCCGCCGTCCTGCTCGACGAGCCCACCCGCGGCATGGACCGGGCGCACAAGGACGCGCTGGCCGCGCGCATCCGCGAGCTGCCGGCCGCGGTGGTCGCCACCCACGACACCGAGTTCGCGGCGGCCTTCGCCGACCGCGTGGTGCTGCTGGGGCAGGGCGAGGTCATCGCCGACGGCACGCCCGGCGAGGTGCTCGGCGGCGGCTGGCACTTCTCCACCGACGTCGCGCGCGCGACCGACGGCGCCGCGCTGCTGCCCGCCGACGGCGCCGCTCTGCTCGCCGCGGAGCTGGCGCGATGAGCTGGCCCGTCGCGTCCTTCTCCGTGCTGGCCGTAGTCGTGCTGGCCGGCTTCTTCTGGTACGAGCGCACCCGCCCGCCGGCGCGGGTGGTGGCGATGGTGGCCGCGCTGGCGGCCCTGGCGGTGGTGGGGAGGCTGGCCTTCGCGCCCATCCCCAACGTCAAGCCGACCACCGACATCGTGCTGTTCGCCGGCTTCGCGCTGGGCCCGGTGCCCGGCTTCATGGTGGGCGCGATCACCGCGCTCGTCTCCAACCTGTTCTTCGGCCAGGGCCCCTGGACGGCCTGGCAGATGGTGGGCTGGGGAGGCGTCGGCCTGGCCGGCGCGCTCGTCGCCCACCTGTGGCGGGGGCGCGAGCCCTCGCGGATCGCGCTGGCACTCGTCTGCGGCGCCGCGGGCCTCGGCTTCGGCGCCTTCATGGACGTCTACCAGTGGACCTTCACCTACTCAAACGACCCCGGGAGCTATCTCGTCGTGGCAAGCACCTCTCTGCCCTACAACCTCGCCCACGCAGTCGGCAACGTCGTCTTCTGCCTCCTGCTGGGGCCGGCCTTCATCCGCGCCCTGCGGCGCTACCGGCGGCGCTTCGACGTCCGCTGGGCGGTGCCGGCCGTGGCGCTGCTGATGCTGCTCGCCCCGTCGGCGGCGATGGCCAGCACCTCCAGCAAGGCGACCAGCTACCTGCTGCGCGCCCAGAACCGCGACGGGGGCTTCGGCAACACGCCGCGCGCCTCGTCCAACGGGCTCATGACCGGGTGGGCCGCGCTCGGCCTGGGAGCCGCCCGCAAGAACCCGGCGTACGTCAAGCGCCGCCGCGGGCGCACGATCACGCGCTACCTGGCCCGCACCGCCGGCCGCCTGCGCGACCTCGGCGAGCTCGAGCGCACGATCCTCGTGCTGAAGTCCGCGGGCCGTTCGCCGCGCCGGTTCGGCGGGCGCAACCTGGTGGCCGAGCTGGTGCGCCATCGCCGCGGCGACGGGTCATTCCGTGGGCAGGTCAGCTATACGGCGTTCGGGATCCTTGCGCTGAAGGCCGCCGGGAAGCGGGTGGGGGACAACTCGGTCTCCTGGCTCGGCAAGGCGCAGAACTCCGACGGCGGGCTTCGGGCTCACCGGCACCTCGGGCAGTGAGGTCGACCTCACGGGGGCAGCGCTCCAGGCGCTGGCGGCCACCGGCCGCTCGCGCGGCGACGCGGCGGGCGACTCCGTGGCCTACCTGCGCCGCACCCAGAACGGCGACGGCGGCTTCGGCTTCCGCCGCGGGCGCGACTCGAACTCGCAGTCGACCGCCTACGCCGTGCAGGGGCTGGTCGCCGTGGGCGCGGGCCGCGAAGTCGTCGGGCGCGCGCTCGGCTACCTCAAGGCCCGCCAGCGGCGCAACGGCTCGATCGCCTACTCGTCGGTCTCCACTCAGACGCCGGTGTGGGTGACCGCTCAGGCTCTGGCCGCGTTGCGGCGCAAGCCGTTCCCGCTGGCCACCGCGCCGCGCCCGCGGCGGCGGTCCTCGTCGTCTTCCGCTGCCGCTGGCGCTGCGGGTGCCGGCGCCGGCGGCGGCGGGTCCGCTTCCGCTCGGGAGCGCTCTCCCGGTGCCGGCGCAGCGGCCGGCGACCAGGGGAGCGTGGCTTCGCGCCCGGTTGAGGGCCCCTCTCCGCTCGTGTCGCGCGTTGCGCGGTCCCGCCCGCGTGCCGCCGAGCGCTCCGAGGCGCCTTCTCCCTTCATCTGGGCCGGCGGCATCGCGCTCGCTGTGCTCACCGCGTGGTTCACCCGCCGCCGGCTGCGGGGCGCGAAGGGCGCACACCCCTCGGAAAAACCCTCAGCGGGCTGACGATCTTTTCCGAGCGGTGCCCGCGGTCGCGCTCCGGGCGGCGGCGGACCCCGGGCGGTGGCGACCCGGGCGGTGCGACCCTGCAGGGCGGTGCGACCCGGGCGATGGCCGGCATCCTGGCAAATTGTTCGGAACACCCGTACACTGACCGGTCGTGGCCCAGGCGATCCGCCGCTCGCTCGTCTCCGACCAGGTCTTCCGCCTCCTGGCGGAGGACGTGCTGTGCGATCGCTACGTGCCCGGCGAGAAGCTGCCCACCCAGCGGCAGCTGGCGGCCGACTTCGGGGTGAACATGGCCTCGGTGCGCGAGGCGGTGAAGCGCCTCGAGCAGCTGGGGCTCGTGGAAGTGCGCCACGGCGACGCCATGCGGGTGTGCGACTGGCGCGCCGACGGCGGGCTGGACGTGGTCGCGCACGTCCTGTTCCGGGCCGGCGGCCTGGACCTGCCGACGCTGGAGGCCCTGCTGGAGACGCGCCGGCTGATGCTTCGGGAGGCCGCGCGGCTGGCGGCCGAGCGCCGGGAGAGCGCGGACCGCCTGGTCGACCTCGCCGACAGCATGGCGGCGGCCGGCTCGACCGAGGAGGCGCAGGCGATCGACTTCGCGTTCTTCACCGAGCTGGTGGACGCGGCCCAGAACGTCGTCTTCGTCCTGATCCTCAACTCGATCCGCAGGCTGTACTTCGACCGGGCCGAGGTGTTCCAGCCGCTGGTCGCCGACCGCGACGAGCTGGTGCCGCTCTACCGGCGGGCCGCGGATGCTGTGGAGAGCCGGGACGCCGACGCAGCCGCCGCCGCCGTCGAGGCGCTCACGGCGGCACAGGAGAAGGCGCTGCTGTGAGGGTGCTCAGCCCCCGCGAGGCGTCGATCTTCGCCTGCCTGTGCGACACGGTGGTTGCGCCCGCGCCGCCGCTGCCGGCGGTCGCCGACACCGACGCGGTAGAGGCCTTCGACCGCTACCTGGTGAGCACGCCGCCTCTGAACCGGCTCGGGCTGCGAGCGGTGGTCCACGCCGCGGAGCTCGCCCCGCGCCTGCTCGGCCAGCGCGACCGGCTGCGCCGCCTCGGCGAGCGCGAGCGCGGCGAGGCGCTCAGGCGCGCGGAGACCTCGCGGGCCAAGCCGGTGGTGGACGCGCTGGAGTTCATCGCGCGGCTGAGCTACTTCGGCGACGACTCGGTCATGCGGCTGCTCGGCTACGACGCCGACGCGAGGCTGTCGTGACCACGCTCCACGCCGATGCGTGCGTGATCGGCAGCGGGGCCGGCGGTGGCCCGGTGGCGCGCGAGCTGGCCGAGGGCGGCATGTCCGTCGTCGTCCTCGAAGAGGGCCCGCGCTTCACGACCGAGGATCTCAACGCGCGCCCGCGGGAGATGATGTCGCTGCTGTACCGCGACGCCGGGCAGACCGTGACCGAGGGCAACGTGCCCATCGTCCTGCCGCTGGGGCGGGCGGTGGGCGGAACCACCCTCGTGAACTCGGGCACCTGCTTCCGCACCCCCGACCGCGTGCTCGAGCGCTGGGGTGCCGAGCACGGGCTGGAGAGCCTGGCTCCCGAGCGGATGCGGCCCCACTTCGAGCACGTCGAGCGCGAGACGGGCGTGTCGAAGGTGACGCCCGAGCTGGCGGGCAGGAACGCCGAGGTGGTCAAGCGCGGGGCGGAGGCCCTGGGCTGGTCGGGCGACTACCTGGAGCGCAACGCCCGCGGTTGCAAGGGCTCGGGAGTATGCGCTTTCGGCTGCCCCACCGGCGCCAAGCAGCACGCCGGCCAAGTGTGGGTCGACGCCGCCGAGAAGGCCGGCGCGCGCACCGTCACCAACGCCAAGGCGCGCAAGATCGTGACCCGGGGCGGCCGCGCCCGCGGCGTCAAGGCGCGCCTCGAGGGCGGTGGCAGCCTCGAGGTGCGGGCCGACCTGACCGTTGTCGCCTGCGGCGCCGTGCACACCCCGCTGCTGCTGCGGCGCAACCGGCTCGGCGCCGGCTCGGGAGAGCTCGGCCGCAACCTCGCGATCCATCCCTGCACGGCGGTGCGGGCGGTGTTCGACGAGGACGTCGGCATGGCCGATGGCGTGCCGCAGTCGTACTTCGTCGACGAGTTCGCCTCTGAGGGGATCATGTTCGAGGGCGCCGCGGGGCCGCCGGACTACCTCGCCGCCAGCATGCCCTTCTCGGGCGAGGAGCTGCGCGAGCTGATGCTGCGCTTCGGCCACCTGTCCCAGTTCGGCGTGATGATCTCCGACAGGTCACGCGGCGAGGTCAGCGAGTTCGCCGGCCGGGCGCGCATCCGCTACCACCTGATCCCTGACGACCTCGCCCGGGTGCGGCGCGGGGTCGAGCTGCTGACCGAGCTGTACTGGGCGGCGGGGGCGCGCACCGTGCTGCAGCCGGTGGCGGGCGTCCCGCCCCTGCACGACGGCGACCCGGGCCCGCTCGCGAACGGGCGCGGCCCGCGGGCACGCGACTTCTCCCTCATCGCCTTCCACCCGCTGGGGACCGCGCGTGCCGACCGCGACCCGCGCCACGGGGTGGTCGACGAGGACCTGAAGCTGCATGGCCTGGACGGGATCTACGTGAGCGACGCGAGCGTGATCCCCAGCGCGCTGGGCGTGAACCCGCAGATCACGATCATGGCCCTGGCCCACCGGCTGGGCCGCCACCTGCTGGCCGACGCGGCCTAGGCGAACTGGCTGCCGGCACGGGGCGTCGCTACGGTCGGCGCGTGGAGCTCGAGGAGGCCATCCGCACGCGCCGGACCCACAAGGCGTACGGGTCAGACCCCGTCGAGCGGCCCGTGCTCGGGGAGCTGCTCGACCTCGCCCGCTGGGCCCCGAACCACCACCTCACCCAGCCCTGGCGCTTCCGCGTGCTGGGCCCGGAGTCGCTTGCCCGGCTCAAGGAGGCGGCGGGCCCCGAGGCCGCCGGCAAGCTCGACCGCGCCCCCACGCTCGTGGTCGCCTCGGTCGTCCAGGAGGGCGACCCGGTGCAGGACCAGGAGGACCTGTGCGCCGCCGCGAGCGCCGCGTACATCGTCTTGTTGGCCGCGCACGGGCGCGGCCTCGCCTCCTACTGGCGCACCCCCGAGGTGCTCCGCACCCCCGAGGGGCGGGCGGCGGTGGAGCTGCCCGACGGCGAGCGCGTGCTGGGGCTGTTGCATCTGGGGACGCCCCGCCAGCAGCAGCCCGCGCCCGAGCGCGCCGAGCTGGGCGCGTACGCGACCTTCCTCACGTAGCCTCAGCGCCGTGATCTCCCGGGCCGACGCGCTGGCCGCTATGCAACGGGACACGTTCGACCTGGTGGTGGTCGGCGGGGGCATCACCGGGGCGGGGGTGGCGTTCGACGCGGCGTCGCGCGGCTACAGCGTGGCGCTGGTGGAGCGCAACGACTTCGCCGCAGGCACCAGCTCGCGCTCCTCCAAGCTCGTCCACGGCGGGCTGCGCTACCTGCAGAACTTCGACCTCGGGCTGGTGCGCGAGGCGCTGCTCGAGCGGTCGCTGATGGTGCGCCTCGCGCCTCACCTCGTGCGTCCCCTGCCGCTGCTGATTCCCGCCTTCGGCGGCAAGCGCCCGGACCGCCTCGCGGGCATGGGCCTGAACATGTACGACGTGATGGCCGCCGAGCGCCTGCGCCCCGGCCGCCGGCGCAAGAAGAACGAGGACGGGGAGGAGGACTGGAGCCCCGACCGCCACCGCACGGTGTCGGCCGAGGAGGCGCTCGAGCTCGTGCCGGCGCTCGCGGCCAGGGACACCACCTCGGCCTATCTCTTCTACGACTGCCAGACCGACGATGCGCGCCTGGTGCTGACCATCCTCGGCGAGGCCGAGCGCTTCGGCGCGGTGTGCGCGAACGGCTGCGAGGTGACCGGCCTGCTCGAGCGCGACGGCCTGGCCGCCGGGGTCGCGGTGCGCGACGAGGAGTCGGGGGAGCAGTTCGAGATCGTCGCCGAGAACGTCGTGAACGCCACCGGCGTGTGGGCCGACCAGCTGCGCCCGGACGAGCTGTACGCGGAGGAGGAGGTGCCGCACATACGCCCGAGCCGCGGCACGCACCTGACCGTGGCCCGCGACCTGCTGCCGATGACCGCGGGCACGATCGTGCCGGCGGGCGGCGGGCGCACGATCTTCGTCCTGCCCTGGCTCGGGCGGACGCTGATCGGCACCACCGACAACGACTACGAGGGCTCGCTGGACCACATCCCGCCCTCCGAGGAGGACCTCGAGTACCTGCTGGACGCGTGCAACGAGTTCTTCGGCTCCTCGGTCGGCGTCTCGGACGTGACCGGCGCCTACGCCGGGGTGCGGCCGCTGATCTCCAGCGGCGACCCCAAGAAGTCGGTCGACATCTCGCGCAAGGCGGAGCTGTACGAGACCAGCTCGGGGCTGGTCACCATCACCGGCGGCAAGCTCACCACCTGGCGGCGCATGGCCAAGCTCGCCGTCGACCGCGTGGTGCTGCGCGACGGCCGGGAGGCCCCGTGCCGGACGCACGAGATCCCGCTGGGGATGCCGATCGAGCCCTCCGAGCTGGCCGCGGCCGACGGCTTGGGCCAGGAGGAGCTCGCCCACCTGGCCGCGCGCTACGGCTACGCGGCGCGGGAGCTGCTCGCCATGGTCGAGGCCGACCCCTCGCTGGGCGAGCGCATCCAGCCCGACCTTCCCGACATCGCCGCCGAGCCCGCCTTCGCGGCCCGCCACGAGCAGGCCCGCGGCCTCGCCGACGCTCTGCTGCGACGCACCCGCCTCGGATTGCTCGACGCCCGCCCGCTGGCCGCCCCGGACTCGGAGGGCGCGGCGCGCGCGGCCCGGGCGATGGCGGCGGAGTGCGGCTGGGACGACGCGCGCGTGATCGCCGAGCTCGAGGATTGGCGCGAGGTGGCGCAGGCCGAGGGGCTGGTGCCGTCTTGAAGCTGATGGGGATCGTCAACGCCACGCCCGACTCCTTCTCGGACCCCGGGCGCCACGACCCCGGTGAGCTGGCCGAGCGCGGCCGCCGGCTCGCGCGCGCCGGCGCCGCGGTGATCGACGTCGGCGGCGAGTCGGGCCGCACCGACCGCGAACCGGTGCCCGAGGCGGTGGAGGCCGCGCGCGTGGTGCCGGTGATCGAGCGCCTGGCCGCCGACGGCTTGACGGTGTCCGTCGACACCTGGCGCGCCCACGTCGCGCGGGCCGCGCTGGAGGCGGGGGCGGGGATGGTCAACGACCCGAGCGGCCTGTACGAGCCCGAGGTGGCTGACGCCTGCGCCGAGCACGGCGCCTCGCTGGTGATCACGCACACGCGCGTGCCCCCCAAGCAGAAGGGCTACCCGGCCTACGAAGACGTGGTCGCCGACGTGGCCGCGCTGCTGGGCGACCTCGACGCGCAGGCACGCGAGCGTGGGGTGGGGGACGACCGGATCGTGCTCGACCCCGGCATCGACCTGGGCAAGACCCCTGCCGAGTCGATCGAGGTGCTGCGCCGCCTGCCCGAGCTCGCCGCGCTTCAGCGGCCGCTGCTCTTGGCCATCTCGCGCAAGGACTTCATCGGCGCGCTGCTCGGCCGCTCGCCGTCGGGCCGCGACGCGGGCACGCTCGCGGCACTGGAGTTCTCGGCCGCCGGGGGCGCCGCCTACGCACGCGTGCACGACGTGGCCGCGGCGGCCGACTACCTGACCGTGCGCGCGGCGCTGCGGGGCGACCTGCCGGTCCCGGCGGACCTGCGGCTGGCCGAGGAGCTGCGGCGCGAGGCCTTAGCCGGGACTTAGCCGCCCGCTGCACGGTCCCCTGATGCTGCCGGCCGCCGGAGGCGACCTCTTCTTCGCGCTGTCGGCGCTGGCCGACATCGCCCTCGCGGTGGGGGTAGTGCTCGTCTTCCGCCGCTTCGGGTGGGCGGGGGCCGTGGCCGCGGCGGTGCTCGCCGGCGTGATCTGGCTCGGCAAGCTGCGACTGCTCGCCCTCGCCGGCCTCGACGCCTTCGGGATCGTGCACGTGCTGTGGCTCGACCTGGTGGTGGCGGTGCCGGCGGCCGGCCTCTTCCTGCTCCTGGGGCGCGGGCGACATCCCCTGGCGCGCGTCGTCGGGGGCCTGGCGCTGATCCCCGCCGCCCTGGGCATCTACGCGAGCTTCGTCGAGCCGTCGCGGCTGGTGGTCGAGCGCACCGACGTGCGGGTCGCCCCCGAGCGCGACGGGCGCCGGCCCGTGCGCATCGGCGTGGTCTCCGACCTCCAGTTCTCGCGCGTGGGCGCGCACGAGCGCCGGGCGGTGGAGCGCATCAACGAGCAGCGCCCCGACGTGATCCTCCTGCCGGGCGACATCCACCAGGGCTCGAGCGAGGAGTTCCGCGAGCAGCTGCCCGAGATCCGCCGCCTGCTGGGAAGCCTGAGAGCGCCGGGCGGCGTCTTCTTCGCGGCCGGGGACCAGGAGACCCGGGCCGAAGCGGAGGCGGCGCTGGACGGCACCGGCATCCGGCTGCTCTCCGACGAGAGCGTCCGCCTCCGGGTCCGCGACCGGCGCCTGGTGCTCACCGGGCTGCAGCTGCGGCCGGGTGAGCCCGCCGGCCGGGAGGCGCTGCGCCGGGTCGCCCGCCGCCGCGACCCCGGCGAGATCCGGATCGTGATCGCCCACCGGCCCGACTGGGTCGAGTACCTGCCCGACCGCCGGGCCGACCTGGTGGTCTCCGGCCACACGCACGGCGGGCAGGTGCAGGTGCCCTACGCCGGACCGCCCACCGTGGCCTCCCGGGTGCCGCGCGGGGTCGGCGCGGGCGGCCTCCACGTGCTCGACGGCCGGCGCCTGTACGTGACCCGCGGGGTGGGGGTGGAGCGCGGCCAGGCGCCCAAGCTGCGCATCGGGTCGCCGCCCGAGGTCTCGCTCCTCACGCTGGGCGGCTGATCCGTCGGGGGCGCGATGCATGCTGTCGCCATGAAGCTCTTCATCGACACAGGGTCCGTCGCCGAGGTCGAGGAGATCGCGGGGTGGGGGGTGTTGTCGGGGGCGACGACGAACCCGTCGCTGCTCGCCAAGGAGGACGGCGACCCCGGCGAGATCGTGGTGCGGATCTGCGAGCTGGTCGACGGCCCCGTGTCGGCCGAGGTCGTCTCCCCGGAGCCCGAGGGGATGCTGGCCGAGGGCCGCGCCCTGGCCGGACTGCACCGCCACATCGTGGTCAAGGTGCCATTCAGCGCGGCCGGCCTGGCCGCCACGCGCGACCTCACCGCCGACGGCATCCGGGTCAACATGACCCTCGTCTTCTCCGCGTCGCAGGCCGTGCTGGCCGCCGAGGCCGGCGCCACCTACGTGTCCTGCTTCATGGGCCGCGTGGACGACATCTCGATCGACTCCACCGCCGTCCTGGCCGAGATCGTCGAGACGCTGCGGGGCAGCGAGGCCCATGTGCTCGCCGCCTCCCTGCGCCACCCGATGCACACGGTCACCGCGGCCAAGCTCGGCTGCGAGGTGGCGACGGTGCCGGGCAAGGTGCTGCGCCAGATGCTCCAGCACCCGCTGACCACCAGCGGGATCGAGCGCTTCGAGGCCGACTGGCGCTCCCGGCCCGAGTTCGCCGACTGGCTCGGCGGGCTCGCGACGGCGCCCGCTAGGGTCAGCCGCCCGCTTTCCGCCCCCTAGTCAGAGGAGCACAGCCCCGTGTCCGTCCTCCGCCGTTCCGAGCTGGAAGAGAGCCCGCTCGCCGACCTCCACGCCATCGCCTCCGAGCTCGGGCTCGAGGGATACCGCTCGATGCGAAAGGCCGACCTGATCGCCGCGATCGTCGGCGAGCAGGGGGGTGAGCCCGAGGCGGCCGAGCCCGAAGTCGCCGAGCCCGAGGAGTCGGCCGCCCCCGACGAGCCCGAGCCGGTCGAGGTGGCCGGGCCGACCGACGAGCCGCCGGTGAGCGACGAGGACGAGGACGAAGCCGACGACGAGCCGGCGAAGAAGGAGCGCGAGGCCGACGAGACGGCCTCCGGAGTCCTCGACATCCTGTCCAACGGCAGCGGCTTCCTGCGCGTGGGCGCCCCGGCCCAGGGCGCCGACGACGTGTACGTCTCGCCCGCCCAGATCCGCCGCTGCGAGCTGCGGGCCGGCGACGAGGTGGAGGGCCCGGTGCGCCCGCCGCGCCGGTCGGAGCGCCATCCCTCGCTGGTGCGCGTGGAGCAGGTCAACGGCGGACCCGCCGAGCCGCCCGAGGAGCGGCCGCATTTCTCCGAGCTGACCCCGGTCTTCCCCAGCGAGCGCCTGCCGGCGCCCCCGAGCTGGTGGGCCAGCCGTTCGGCAAGGGCTCGCGCGTGGCGGTCGGCGGGCCTCCCGGCACCGGCACCTCGCGGGTGCTGCGCGAGGCCGCCCGGACGCTGGCCGACGGGGACGTGGACGTGGTCGCGGTCCTCGCGGGCGTGCGCCCCGAGGAGGTCACCGACTGGAACCGCGAGCTCCCGAACGTCTCGATCACCGGCGGCGGATTCGACCTCGCGCCCGACCCGGCGGCCCAAGCGGCCGAGCTGGCGGTGGAGAAGGCCAAGCGCGCCGCCGAGCGGGGCAAGGACACGGTGGTGGTGATCGACTCGCTGGAGTACCTGCCCGCGGCCGCCCAGCGGCGGATCTTCGCCGCGGCGCGGAAGCTCGAGGAGGGTGGCTCGGTGACGGTGGTGGCCGGCACCGGCGTCGAGTGGGAGCCCCAGCGCCAGGCCACCACGCGCGTCATGCTCGACCCGCCGAAGGACGGGGCGACTGTCGTGTCCGAGTCGCGCTCGGGGACTCTGCGCGAAGAGCTTCTGAAGTAGCCCGGCCTGCGCTCCGGCGCCAGGTGCCGCCTAAGGCCGGTAGGCGACCCGTTCCCAGGAGGGCTCGGGCGAGAGCTCGATCAGCTCGTTGTCGCGGTCGGGCTGGACGTAGCCGAAGCGGGCGGACTCGGGGTCGAACACGACCTCGAGCTCGCCCTCCATCACGCGCTGGTCCAGCCACGCGCCGCGGAACACCAGCCGCCGGATCCAGTGCACGAGCGAGCGCTCGGAGGGGCCGTGCAGCTCGCCCCAGCAGTCGTTGATGTGCTCGCCGAGCGACGAATGGGCGTCGGACACCTCCCCGTTGACCGCAAGATTCACCAGGTCCTCGCGCTCGGACTCGCCCAGCGGGGCGTCCACGAACCCGAGCTTCACGCCGGCCTGCTCCACCCGCTCGGTGAAGTCGCGCTCGTTGAAGGTGAAGCGCAGCTCGCCGTACTCGAGCACGTAGTCCGAGCCTGATTCGTAGTTTCCGCGACGAGCAGTGTCCATGGGAAGAGGTTCGGGCGGGGCCCGAGGCGTCGCGATTCTAGGTGCGTTTCCTGCAACCCCAGACGGGTTGCAAGAGATGTTGCATCGAGGGGGGCGAACACGCTTCGAGCGGCCTTAGCGCGGCATGCAGGACGCCCGCACCCGGCTGTTGATCGTCGAAGACGACCCCGCCACGAGCCGCTTCCTGGCCGACAACCTGACCGCCGACGGCTTCGACGTCGTCACCGCCACGGGGGCGGGGGAGGGGGTGCGCGCAGTCGAGTCCCGCGCGCCTGCTCTGGTGCTGCTGGACCTCGGACTGGAGGACGGCCACGGGCTCGCCGTGCTGGACCGCGTGCGGGCCGCGGACGGCCTCTCCTCGCGCATCGACCCGGCGGTGCCGGTGGTGGTCCTCACCGGCCACACCGGCGAGGCGGACCGCGTGCGCGGCTTTGCCCGAGGGGCCGACGACTACGTGGTCAAGCCCTTCTCATACGCCGAGTTGCTGGGGCGCGTGCGCGCGGTGCTGCGCCGAACCAGCGTTCGCTCGGCCCGCGGCGCGCTGCGCGTGGGAGAGCTGACCCTCGACCCCCTTACCCGCGCGGTGCGGCTGGGCGGGCGGAGACTCGAGCTGTCGGCCAAGGAGTTCGCGCTGCTGCACCACCTGGCCGAGGACCCCGAGCGGGTGTGGACCAAGCGCGAGCTGCTGCGCGACGTGTGGGGCTTCGTGGCGATGGGCAACACCCGCACCCTGGACGCGCACGCCTGCCGGTTGCGCAAGAAGCTGGGCGCCGCGGGCGGCCGGCCGTGGGTGCTGAACGTGCGGGGCGTGGGCTACCGGCTCACGGAGGCCCGATGACCGCCTTGGCGCTCACCGCCCTCGTGGGCTGGGCGCTGGCGGGCGGCGCGCTGGGCGGTGTGGTGCTGCTGCGCCGCCGGCTGGCGCTGGTGGCCCGGGCCGAGCACGAGCTGCGCGGGCCGGTCACCGTCCTCGCACTCACCACCGAGCGGCTGCGCCGCGACCGCCGCTCCGAGCACCACGCCTTCCCACTGGAGTCCGAGCTGGCACGGCTGTGCCAGGGGCTCGACGACCTTGCGGCGGCCCGGTACGGGGCCCGGGCGCGGCCGGGGCGGGCCGCGACCCCGGCACCGCTGGAGGCGATGGCCCGCAGCGCCGTGGCCGGGTGGGCGCCGCTCCTCCGCCGCCGAGGCCGCTCGCCACGGGTGGCCTGGGAGGCCGGGCCGCAGCCGGTCGAGATGCCGCGCGGGAGAGCGGCCCAGGCGCTCGGGAACCTGCTGGCCAACGCTGCCGAGCACGGCTCGGGCGGGGTGGAGGTGCACGGCCGCCCGAGCGAGCGCGGGGTGCGGGTCGAGGTGCGCAGCACGGGGCGGCCGGCCGCCGGCGCGGGCCGCACCGGGGCGTGGTCAGGGGCTGCGGATCGCCCGCCAGGCCGCGGAGGAGGCGGGCGGCTCGCTCGAGGTGGGCACCGACGGCGATCAGACCGTCGCCGCGCTCGACCTGCCCCGCCGCGGTGACGGCCCCGCCGCGGCGTGAGCCTCCGCCGTCGCCGAGGGCTGGTGCTGCTCGCGCTCGCGCTGGCCTGCGGCGGGCTGGCCGCCTCGCAGGTGCGTCAGAAGGTCCGCGACGTCGAGGCGCGCACGGGGGCGCCCGTGCCGGTGCTGGTGGCCCGCGAGAGCCTGTCGCCCGACCGCGAGATCGACGCCGGCAGCCTCGCCGTCAAGGAGGTACCCGAGCGCTACGCGCCACCCGACGCGCTCTCGGCACCCGAGGACGCGGCCGGGCTGCGCACCGCCGGCGCGGTGAGAGCGGGCACCTACCTCACCGCCGCGCACCTGCAGGGCGCGGGTGGCAAGGGGGACGGCTCTCTGCGCCGCGGCGAACGGGCGCTGGAGGTGGCGGTGGCAGGCGGCGACGCCCTGGCCGGGGCCGCGCCGGGGTCCACCGTCGACGTGCTGGTCTCCACCGAGGGCCGCGAGGGCGCGGGCCGCAGCTTCCTCGCGCTGGAGGCGGTGGAGTTGCTGGACCTGCGCGCCGGGGCCGGTGGCGGCGACGCGGACACCGAGGAGGGCGAGGGCCCCGTCGCCCGCGAGGGCGCGGCCGCGGCGGCCTCGGCAACGGCGACGCTGCGGGTCACGACCCGCCAGGCCGTCTACCTGACCGCGGCCCAGAACTTCGCGCGCGAGGTGCGCCTGCTGCCGCGCCCGCCGGGCGACCGCTCGCGGGCAGGCCGGGCCGCGGTGGATGCCGGCGGGCTCTAGGCGGGTGCGGGCGGGCCGCCGGCCCCGGGCGCCAGCCGCCGCACCACCTCGGCCGCGGGCAGCTCCGCGGCCAGCTCGTGTGCCTGCCCCGCCCACAGGTTGATCTCCTCGGCGTCGCCGCGCTCGCGGGCGGCCGCCCGCACCGGCGCGGTCACGTGGTGCAGCTCGGGGTACGCGTCGGGGGCGCCGGCGTCGTGCTCGGCCAGGAAACGGTTCACGATCCCGCGCGCGGGCTTGCCCGTGAAGGCACGGGTCACACGCGTGTCGCCCGGGCGGGCCAGCGCCTCCCGGTGCGGCGGCGCGGTGCCCGCCTCGGGGCAGCGCATGAACGCGGTGCCCACCTGGGCGGCGCGGGCCCCGGCCGCCAGGACGGCGGACACGGTGGGCGCCGTCGCTATCCCGCCGGTGGCCACCAGCGGCAGCGGGCTGTCGGGGCCGCCCAGCAGGGCCAAGAGGGCCAGCAGGCCGTACTCACCCGCCGTGTCGGGGCCGAAGGCGGCGCGGTGGCCGCCCGCCTCGAGGCCCTGCGCCACGAGGCCGTCCGCGCCGGCGTCGAGCGCGAGCGACGCCTCCCGCCGGGCTCGTGACCGTCACCCACACCTCCACCCCCGCCTCGTGCAGTGCGGCGACGGTGTTCGCGGCCGGGCAGCCGAACGTGAACGACGCGACCGCCGGTCGCTCGGCCAGCAGCAGCTCCAGCTTCGGCCCCCAGGAGTCGTCCTCCCAGCGCGGCTCGCCCGGCTCGAGGCCCTCGTCGCGCAGGCGCCGCGCGTAGCGCTCGGCCGGCGCGGGGTCCGACGGCCCGTCGCCGGGGACGAACACGTTGACGCCGAACGGGGAACTCGTCAGGCGCCTGAGCGCTTCGAGATCAGCGTGCACCGTGTCCACGGCCTTGTAGCCCGCGGCGAGGAAGCCGATCCCGCCGGCTCCCGCCACCTCCGCGACCAGCTCGGGCGTGGAGGCGCCACCCGCGAGCGGCGCCTGGACGATCGGAACCGTGAGCCGGTCGAGCACGGATGCTGTTCTCGCTGGCATACGGGGCGAAGATCGGTTATAGCTCGAATGCCCGCACATCGACCAAGGGGTCCGTCATGGCTCGTCCCGTCCGCCGGTTGTTGCTCGTCAGCCTTCTCGTCGGAGTCATCGGACTGGCGGTGGCGCCCGTCGCCGCGGCGCAGGACGTCAACTGCGGTGACGTCTCGCAGAGCGAGGCGCAGAAGATCTACAACTCGAACCCGAGCGACCCGAACAACCTCGACCAGGACGGCGACAGCATCGCGTGCGAGGCCAGCGAGACGTCGCAGACGACGACGACCGAGACGACGCAGACCGACACGACTCAGACCGACACGACCACGTTCGCCAGCACCGGCTTCGAGGCGTGGCCGATCGCCGTCGCCGGCGCGATCTGCCTGGTCGGCGGCGCTGCTGCTGCTGCGCCGGCGCCGCACGAGCCTGAGCCGCGTAGCGGAGCCCCCGCCCGCGGTCTGGCCCGAGGAGCGGGCCCGGGCCAGGGTCGAGGAGGGCGGAGGCACCTGGAGGGTCAGCGCGGGCGACCTCCTCGCCGAGTTCGCCCCGCGCCGGCCCAGCGCCGAGAGCAGGCGCAACGTCGACGGCTGGCTGGCGGAGGCAGGGCTCCAGAGCACGCCGCCGCTGGCGGAGGCCGGGCCAGACCAGATGGTCGAGGTCACGCGCGCCCCCGCGCCCGCGCCCGAGCCGGCGGCCCCGGCCGCACCACCGCCGCCGCCCGCGGACCCGCCCTCGTTCGCGCAGCGAATGCGCCGCCCGGTGGGGATCTTCCTCGCGGTTGTGGGGCTGCTGGCGCTCGCCGAGTTCGGCCTCACCGTCGCCTGGCGCGAGCCGGTCAGCGCCCTGCAGGCGATGGGGCGTCAGAGCGACCTCGACAAGCGCCTCGAGCGGCTGGAGCGCGAGACTGCGCGCGCCGAGCGCAAGGACGCCTCAAACGGCAAGCGTCGTCCGCTGGCCGCCCTGGCCGCCGGCTTCCGCGCGCGAGCCAAGGAGGGGTCGCCGGTGGGACGGCTGTGGATCCCGGACATCGACGTCAGCCAGGTGGTCGTGGCGGGCACGAACCCGTCGGGCCTGGAGAAGGGCCCCGGCTACTACTCCACCTCGCCCTACCCGGGTGAGCGCGGCACCGTGGCGGTGGCCGGCCACCGGACGACCTTCACCGCGCCCTTCCGCCATCTCGATGACGTCAAGCCCGGCGACAACATCCGGCTGCACACGCCCTACGGGCGCTTCGTCTACCGGGTGACCAAGCGCGAGGTGGTGGATCCCGCCGAGGCCAAGGTGCTCCAGAACGCCGGCTACCGCCGCCTGGTCCTGACCACCTGCCACCCGCTGTTCAGCCAGGCCCAGCGGCTCGTGGTGGTGGCCAAGCAGACGCTCGCGCTGCGCGCCTAGCCGGCGGTCAGAACCTCCAGGTCGCCCTCGGGCGACCCCAGCAGCGCCCGCTCGGCCATGCCGACGAACAGCCCGTGCTCGACGACCCCCGGCACCCGGTTGAGCTCACGGTCCAGCCGGTCGGGGTCCGACTCGGCGCCGAGCGCGCAGTCGAGCAGGTAGTGCCCCTCGTCGGTGACGTACGGGTCGCCGTCGTCGCCCAGGCGCAGCCGGGCGTCCGGCAGCAGGGGCGCGAGGCGGCGGCGGGTGTCGCGCCAGGCGAAGCGCACCACCTCCACCGGCAGGCGAAAGCCCTCGCCCAGGCGCGCGACCTTCTTGGGCGTCTCGGCGACCACCACGAAGCGCGCCGCCGCGCTCACCACGATCTTCTCGCGCAGGAGCGCCCCGCCGCCGCCCTTGATCAGCCGCAGCGCGGGATCCACCTCGTCGGCGCCGTCGATGGAGAGGTCCAGCGCCAGCTCGCCGTCGAGCCCGAGTGGCTCGATCCCGATGTCGCGCACGCGGGCGGCCGTGCGCTCGGAGGCGACCACCACCCGCAGGCCGGCCGGCCGCTCGTCGCCGAGGCGCTCCACGATCCGCCACACCGCGCGGCCCGAACCCAGGCCGAGCGCCATTCCGGGCTCGATCAGCTCGACCGCGGCCGCCGATGCGGCGTCCCGGGCGGGGGAGGAGAGGTCGCTCACGGCGGGCAGCATCGCATGCGCGCGGGAACGTCAGGTCTCCTGACGATCGCCGGATCCGCTACTACACTTGCTAACAGCAAGTAAGCGTCTAGCGAAAGTGAAGCTACCCCCAATGGAGACACTTCTTCTGGTCCCGGTCGACGACTCGGTCGTCTTCCCGACCATGACCGTGACGCTCTCCGTCGACGTGGGCGACGAGGAGCGAGTGCTGCTGGTGCCCCGCGAGGACGGCGAGTTCGCCGGCGTGGGCACCGTGGCCGAGGTGGCCGAGCGCGTCCGCCTGCCCGGCGGCGGCAGGGCCGTGGCCCTGGCGGGCCTGCACCGCGGCATCGCGGGGGCGGCCCACACCGACCCCCAGGGCCAGCTGCGCGTGGAGGTCGAGCCGCACCCGGACGAGGAGCCCGTGGACGGCAAGACCCGCGAGCTCGAGCGTGAGTACCGCGCGGTGGTCGAGGAGATCCTCGAGCTGCGCGGCGACGACGGCCGCATCGCGGCGTTCCTGCGCTCGATCACCGAGCCCGGTGCGCTGGCCGACACCGCCGGCTACTCACCGGACATCAACTACGAGCAGAAGGTCGAGCTGCTCGAGCACGCTCGACGTGACCGAGCGGCTGCAGAAGTCGCTGGAGATGCAGCGTGAGCGCCTGGCCGAGATGCAGGTGCGCAGCCGCATCCGCGACGACGTCCAGTCCGGCGCCGAGAAGCAGCAGCGCGAGTACTTCCTGCGCAAGCAGATGGACTCCATCCGCAAGGAGCTCGGCGAGGACGAGGGCTCGATCGTCGACGAGCTGCGCAAGCAGATCGACGAGGCCGGCATGCCCGACGACGTACGCGAGCAGGCCGAGCGCGAGCTCGGGCGGCTCGAGCGCATGGGCGAGCAGTCGGGCGAGTCCAGCATGATCCGCACCTACATCGAGTGGCTCGTGGCCGTGCCCTGGGCCGAGCGCTCCGAGGAGCGGCTCGACCCCAACCACGCGCGCGAGGTGCTCGACGCCGACCATGCGGGGCTGGAGGACGTCAAGGACCGCATCACCGAGTACATAGCCGTGCGCAAGCTGCGCGCCGAGCGGGAGATCGCCGAGCACAAGGACAGTGCGCAGCCGGCCAAGCCGGCTGCTTCTCAACATCCCGGCGCGATCCTGACCCTGATCGGGCCGCCCGGCACCGGCAAGACCTCCATCGGCGAGTCGATCGCCCGGGCGACGGGGCGCGAGTTCGTGCGCATGTCGCTGGGCGGCGTGCGCGACGAGGCCGAGATCCGCGGCCACCGGCGGACGTACATCGGCGCGATGCCGGGACGGCTGGTCCGTGCCCTGCGCGACGCCGGGACGATGAACCCGGTGATCATGCTCGACGAGGTCGACAAGGTCGGCGCCGACTGGCGCGGCGACCCCAGCGCGGCCCTGCTCGAGGTGCTCGACCCGGCGCAGAACCACTCGTTCCGCGACCACTACCTGGACGTGGAGCTCGACCTGAGCGAGGTCGTCTTCATCGCCACCGCCAACGTGGCCGAGACGATCCCCGCGCCGCTGCTCGACCGCATGGAGGTGGTGCGGTTCGACGGCTACACGGTCGAGGAGAAGGTCGCAATCGCCCGCGACTACCTGTGGCCGCGCCAGCGCGAGCGCAACGGGCTGCGCGAGGACGAGGTGACCATCACCGACGAGACGCTGCGCACGGTGGTGTCCGAGTACACCCGCGAGGCGGGCGTCCGAAACCTCGAGCGCGAGCTCGGCACGGTGCTGCGCAAGACCGCGACCCGGCTCGCCGCCGGGCAGGTGGAGGCCCCGGTCGCGATCGACCTCGACGTGGTCCGCGACGCCCTGGGCCGCCAGCGCTTCTGGCAGGAGGCCGCGGAGCGCACGGCGGTGCCCGGAGTGGCCACCGGCCTGGCCTACACGCCGGTCGGCGGCGACGTGCTGTTCATCGAGGCCACCTCGATGAGGGGCAAGGAGGGCTTCGTCCTGACCGGGCAGCTGGGTGACGTCATGAAGGAGTCGGCGCGGATCGCGCTCTCCTACGTGCGTGCGCGCTCCGGCGAGCTGGCGATCGACGAGGACGCCTTCGAGGACCGCGAGTTCCACGTCCACGTCCCGGCCGGCGCCATCCCCAAGGACGGACCCAGCGCCGGAGTCACGATGACCACCGCACTGGCCTCGCTGCTCAGCGGCCGGCCGGTAAAGCACACCGTCGGCATGACCGGCGAGGTGACCCTGCAGGGTCGCGTGCTGCCGATCGGCGGGCTGAAGCAGAAGGTCCTGGCCGCCCACGCGGCGGGCTTGACCGACGTGGTCATCCCCGAGCGCAACCGGGCCGACCTCGACGACGTGCCCGAGGAGGTACGGGACGACATGACCTTCCACCCGGTCATGACGGTTCAGGAGGTGCTCGACGTGGCCCTCGAGCCGGCGCGGGAGCCGCTCGCCGCGTAAATCCATCGTTAGGTGCCACCGCGGCTGGGTAGATTCAGCCGCGGTGGCACTGAAGCGACTCGTATTGCTCGCGGCCGGCGCCGGCGCGGTCTGGTACGCCCGGCAGAAGCTGAGCGAGAACGGCTCCTCCGAGCAGCCGCCGGGCCCGCCCCGGCAGGCCCAGTCGCCCGCCCGCGCGGCGGTCGGGGTGCCCGACCCGCCCACGCCTCCGGCCCAGCCCGAGGCCGAGGAGCCGCCGGTCGAGACCACCGCCTTCCAAGAGCCCGAGGTCGAGCCCCGCGAGGCGCCCGACCTGGGCCGCGCGCCGGTGGCGTTCGAGGACGCCCACCAGGAGGGATGGCGCGACGAGCAGCTCGGCGAGGACCCCAAGAACCTCGACGAGCTGGAGATCGACCCCGCCACCGCCCGCGACGCCGATCTCGACGCGGCGCTCGAGGAGGACGAGGAGCTGCCCGAGGACGAGCACGACCCCACGCTCGCCCATCCGCGCACCGAGCCCGCGCACGTGACGCGCGTGGTCGACGACCTCCTGGAGGGCCGCCGCGGCGAGCCCGACGAGGAGCCGATCGAGGACGCCACGCTCGTCGAGGAAGAGCGCGAGCAGGGCTCGGGCTAGACGAACCGCGTTTCGTCTGCTTACCTACCGCGCTGGTATTGGACCAGCCGAGTCTCCGGCGCGCCAGCGGCGGGGAACGGGGGAACCACTTGGGGCCGAGAGGCCCTTGGGGCGAATCGCCGCCGTCGTGCGGCGTAGCGCACTTTCCAGCGCGAGCCCGTCAGCTCACCCCGTAGGCGCTTAGGAAAGGGAGATTGGCCCCGTGGGGAAGAAGACCGGACTGGCCTTGCTCGCCGTGCCCGCGCTCGCGCTGGGCTTTGCCGCGCCGGCCGCTGCCGACGACCCGTACAGGGCGTACGCCAGCGGAGGCGCCGGCGCGCAGGCGGCCCACCACACGACCGTCGTGCGCAAGGGCGACTTCGGCCGCGCCGTGGTCAAGATCCAGCGCAAGCTGCGCATCTCGGCCGACGGGATATTCGGCTCCAAGACCCACCGCGCCGTCAAGCGCTTCCAGCGCCGCAGGGGCCTGGAGGTCGACGGCGTGGTCGGACCCAAGACCCGCCGCGCCATGGGCCTCCGCGCCTTCAGGCGCAGCGAGGTCAACCACACGCGGCGCTCGAAGAAGAGCAACGTGCGCCTGCCGCGCATCCTGCGCCTGATCGCCGAGTGCGAGTCTGGCGGCAACCCGCGCGCGGTCTCCCGCGGCGGCACCTACCGCGGCAAGTTCCAGTTCTCGCGCTCCACCTGGCGCTCGATCGGTGGCAGGGGCGACCCCGCCAGGGCCTCCGAGCGCACCCAGGACCGGCTGGCGCTGAGGCTGTACCGGCGTCAGGGCACCAAGCCCTGGCCGGCCTGCTCGCGCTCGATCCGCCGGTAGGCGGCGCTACCGCCGGGCCTGCGGGGTGCCCTGGGCGTAGTCGACGAACCAGTCGAGCGCCTTGGGGTTGGCGAGCGAGTCGCGGCTCGCCGCCTTTTCGGGCTCCTCGCCCATCAGGATGCGCTTGACCGGCACCTCGAGCACCTTGCCGCTGAGCGTGCGCGGCACCTCGGCGATCCGGTGCACCGAGTTGGGCACGTGGCGGGGCGAGCAGTCCTCGCGCACGCGCGTGCGAATCGCCTTGACCAGGTCGTCGTCGAGCTCGGCGCCGTCGCGCAGGACCACGAACAGCGGCATGTCGTTCTCCTGGCCCTCCCGTGGGACGTCGACCACGAGCGCGTCGGTCACGTCGTCCACCGCCAGCACCGCCCGGTAGATCTCGCTGGTGCCCATCCGAACGCCGCCGCGGTTGATGGTCGAGTCCGAGCGGCCGTAGATGATCGCCGTGCCGCGCTCGGTGATCTCGATCCAGTCGCCGTGGCGCCACACGCCCGGGTAGTGGTCGAAGTAGCTCTCGCGCAGGCGCGAGCCGTCCTCGTCGCCCCAGAAGAAGACCGGCATGGACGGCATCGGCTCGGTGATCACCAGCTCGCCGACCTCGCCCACCAGCGCGTTGCCCTCCTCGTCCCAGGCCTCGACCGCGCAGCCCAGGGAGCGGCCCTGGAGCTCGCCGCGGTAGACCGGGAGCACCGGGACCCCGCCCACGAAGGCGGTGCAGACGTCGGTGCCGCCGCTGGTCGAGAAGAGCCAGGTGTCCTCGCCGAGCTCGTCGTAGACCCAGGAGAAGCCCTCGGGGGAGAGGGGCGAGCCGGTGGAGCCGACCGCGTCGAGCGCGCTCAGGTCGCGTCCCGCGCCGGGCTCGATCTCGTCCTTCATGGAGGCCGCGATGAACGCCGCGCTGGTGCCGAAGGTGGTCATGCCGGTGTCGGCGGCCAGCTGCCACAGCACGTCGCCGGCCGGGTTGCCGTCGTAGAGGACGATCGACGCCGGCGTGAGCAGCACGCCGACCAGGAAGTTCCACATCATCCAGCCGGTCGTCGAGAACCAGAAGACGCGGTCGCCCTCCTGGGCGTCGACGTGCAGGTGCATCTTCTTCAGGTGCTCGAGCAGGATCCCGCCCTGCCCGTGGACGATCGACTTCGGGAGGCCGGTGGTGCCGCTCGAGTACAGGACCCACAGCGGATGGTCGAACGGCAGCTGGGCGAACTCGAGCTCCGCGGGCTCGGCCTTCTCGGCCCAGCCGGTCTCGCTCAGGTAGCCGAACTCGATCACGGGCACGTCGCCGATCTCGGACGCGATCCGCTGGACCACCTCGCGGCGGTCGAAGTCCTTCCCGCCGTAGCGGTAGCCGTCGATGGCCAGAAGCACCTTGGGCTCGATCTGCGAGAAGCGGTCGATCACGCTGCGCGCGCCGAACTCGGGGGCCGCGCTGGACCAGACCGCCCCCAGGGAGGCGGTGGCCAGGAAGGCGGCGACGGTCTCGGGGATGTTCGGCATGTAGGCCGCCACCCGGTCGCCCTCGCCGACGCCGTGCGCGCGCAGGATGGCCACCATGCGGCCGGTCTCCTCGCGCAGGTCGGCCCACGTCCACTCGCCCACCTCGCGCAGCTCGGAGGCGTGGCGGATGGCCACGTCGCCGGGGTCCTTGCCGCGGAAGACGTGCTCGGCGAAGGACAGGCGCGCCCCGGGGAACCACTCGGCGCCCGGCATCTCGCGTGAGCCGAGCACGCGCTCGGGCTGGGCGTCGAAGCGCACGTCGAAGAAGTCGCAGACCGCCTGCCAGAAGCCCTCGAGGTCGTCGACCGACCAGCGCCACAGCGCGTCGTAGTCGCGGGCGTCGCGGCCGACGCTCTCGGCGAAGCGGGCGAGCGTCGAGCGCTCGATCCGCTCCTCCGACGGGGTCCACAGCGGCTCGTCGCTCACGCCTCGCAGGCTACTTGGGGGAAGATCCCGCCCCATGGAGGTGCGCCGACAGCCGATGCGCCGCGCGTGGAGGATCGCGCGGGCTCCGCTGGCATGGCTGGGACCGCAGGCGGCCCGGTCCGGCGCCGCGGTCGCGAGGCGCACCCAGATCCTCCTGCTGCTGGCCATCGGAGCGGCCAACATGGCCGGCGCGATCGTCGTGTTCGTGTTCGCCGTCTGGGTGGTGCCGAGCCCCGACGTCGAGGACGAGACCGGGCCGATCCTCGTCAACCTCGTCGCGCTCGGGATCTACCTGGTGGTCGCCCTGTTCGTCGGCTTCACCTGGGGCCTGAAGCGCTTTCAGTCCGTTCGCACCTGGCTCCGCGAGGACCGCGAGCCGACGGACGAGGAGAAGCGGCTCGTGCTCCGAGCGCCGGTGCGCGCCGGGCTGATCGCGAGCGTGCTGTGGGGGCTGGCGATCGTCGTCTTCGCGACGATCAACCTGACGTTCGCCGGCTCGCTGGCGATCGTCGTGGCCATCACCGTGGCGCTCGGCGGCGTGACCACCTCGGCGGCGGCCTACCTGCTCACCGAGCGGGTGATGCGCGCCGCCACCGCCCGGGCGCTCGAGGCGGGTCCGCCGCGGCGCCCCTACGTGCCGGGCATGATCGCCCGCAGCCTGCTCGCCTTCGCGCTGGGCGCGGGCGTGCCCCTGCTCGGGATGCTGCTGATCGGCATCTACGCCCTCGCCGACGACGAGGTGAGCCGCAACCAGCTCTCCATCGTGATCCTCGGCCTGGGCGGCTGCGCCCTGATCGTCGGGCTGCTGATGTCGTTCATCGCCGCCCGCGCGGCCGCCGACCCGGTGATGTCGGTGCGCGACGCCGTGGCCGAGGTCGAGAAGGGCAACCTCGACGACCTCGACGTGCCGGTCTACGACGCCACGGAGGTCGGGCTGCTGCAGGCGGGGTTCAACCGGATGGTCGAGGGGCTGCGCGAGCGGCGCCGGATCCGCGAGGCCTTCGGCGTGTACGTCGACCACGAGGTGGCGGAGCACATCCTGGAGGAGGGGGTGTCGCTGGAGGGCGAGGAGGTCGACGTCACGCTCATGTTCATGGACGTGAAGGGCTTCACCACCTGGGCGGAGGACACGCCCGCGGCCGAGGTGGTCGAGCGCCTGAACACGCTGTTCGACCTCGCCGTGCCGACCATCCACGAGCACCGCGGCCACGTGGACAAGTTCGTCGGCGACGGCCTGCTGGCCGTCTTCGGCGCGCCGCAGCGCAGCGAGAAGCACGCCGACGAGGCGCTGGAGGCAGCGATCGAGATCGCGAAGAAGCTGCGCAAGGACGACTCGCAGGAGCTGGAGGTCGGCATCGGGCTGAACTCCGGCACCGTGGTGGCCGGGAACGTGGGCGGCGGCGGCCGGCTGGAGTTCAGCGTGATGGGCGACGCGGTGAACGTGGCCTCGCGGATCGAGGCCGCCACGCGCGACACCGGCGACCCGATCCTGCTGAGCGAGGAGACCTCCGAGCGCCTGTCCGGGGACCACGACCTCGAGCCCCGCGACGACATCGAGCTCAAGGGGAAGTCGGAGCCGGTCAGGCTGCTGGCGCCGAAGCTGTAGGGCGCACCCCGTACGAAAAAGTCGGCAGCGCGCTGACGGTTTTCACGAGGGGGGTGAGTGCGTCGCGTCGCCTACTGGGGCGCTGTCAGGGGCTCCTGGTTACGCGACCCCAACCGGGGCGAACTCCTGGTTGCCAGCCCTTCGTGGAGGAGATGGAGGCCCTGGACGAGCTCGCCTCGGCGCTGCGAGGACGACTGATCGAGCGTGCCCGCTCGGGCGAGGTCGCCGGCGGCGAGCTCGAGGACGAGGTGCGCGCGCTGGTCGACGCGGAGGCCGCGCCGCTGCCGGAGGACGAGCGCCGCGCGCTCGGGGAGCGGGTGCTGCTCCTGGCCACCGGGCTGGGGCCGCTTGAGCCGCTGCTGTCCGACCCGCGCGTGGACGAGGTGATGGTCAACGGACCCGACGCGGTGTACGTGGAGCGCGGCGGGCGGATCGAGCCCACCGCGGTCAGCTTCGGCTCCGAGGGCGAGCTCATGCACGCGATCGAGCGCATCCTTGCGCCGCTGGGCCGCCGGGTGGATGAGGCATCGCCGCTGTGCGACGCCCGGCTGCCCGACGGCTCGCGCGTGAACGTGGTCATTCCGCCGTTGTCGCTGGGTGGCGCGTGCCTGACCATCAGGCGCTTCCGGCGCGAGGGCTTCTCGCTGCGCGACCTGGTGGCGGGCGGGACGCTGTCGCACCAGGTGGCCGAGCTGCTGGCCGTGGCGGTGGCCGGCCGGGCGTCGGTGCTCGTGAGCGGCGGCACCGGGTCGGGAAAGACGACCACGCTCAACGCGCTGTCGGGTGCGATCCCCGGCGGCGAGCGCATCGTCACCGTGGAGGACGCCGCCGAGCTGCGGCTGCGCCAGCGCCACGTGGTGCGGCTGGAGTCGCGGCCGGCCAACCTGGAGGGGCGCGGCGAGGTGACCATCCGCCAGCTGGTGCGCAACGCCCTGCGCATGCGGCCCGACCGGATCGTGGTGGGGGAGGTGCGCGGGCCGGAGGCGCTGGACATGCTCCAGGCGCTGAACACGGGACACGACGGCTCGCTGACCACGGTGCACGCCAACTCGCCGGAGGACGCGCTGCGGCGGGTGGAGACGCTGGCGCTGATGGCCGGTGTCGGCCTGCCGCACGCGGCGGTGCGCGAGCAGGTGGCCAGCGCGCTGGATCTGGTCGTCCACCAGACGCGCGAGCGCGACGGCACGCGCCGCGTGTCCTCGGTGTGCGAGGTGGTGCGGGTCGCGGGTGGGGCGGGCACGCGCGAGCTGCTGATGGCGGACGGCCGCGTGCGCCCGCGGCAGGAGCGCGGATGACCGCGCTCGCCTTCGCCGCCGGCTCGCTGGGCTTCCTCGCCGTGCGCGAGGCGCTGAGCGGCCTGGCCGGCCGGTCGCCCGCGGCGGCCCGCGCGGTGGGCGCGCTCGCCCACTCCGTCATCCGCATCGGCCGCGAGGGACGCGACCCCGGAACGGTCGAGCGGCGGCGGCTGCTGGCGGCCGGCGCGGTCGCGGCCTTCCTGGTCGGGTTCGTCGCGCTCGGCCCGTTGCCAGGGCTGGCGGCGGCCGCCGCGGGCCCGTGGGCAGTGGCGCGGCTCCTGCGCGCCCGGCGGGAGGGATATCGGCGCGCGGTGGACGAAGGCGCCGCGGCCGCGGCGGTCGCGCTGGCCGACGCCCTCGGGGGCGGCCATTCGCTGCGCGGCGCCCTGGGCGAGGCCGCCGGCGCGGTGCCCGGCGCCGCGGGCCAGGAGCTGCGCCGAACGCGGGCGGAGCTGGCCGCCGGCGCGCGGACGGAGTCGGCGCTCGAGGCGCTGCGGGCCCGGGCGCGCTCGCCGCGGCTGGACGGCGCTCGTGGCCGCCTGCCTGCTTCAGCGCCGCGCGGGCGGGGACCTGGCCCGGCTGCTGCGCGGGCTGGCGCGGTCGTTCGAGGACCAGTCGCGGCTCGAGGACGAGGTGAAGGCAGCCACGGCGCAGGCGCGCTTCACGGGCCTGGTGGTCGTGCTGCTGCCGCTTGCGGGCGCGGGCCTGGCCGAGCTGGCCAGCCCGGGGTTCCTGGCCGGCCTGGCGGAGTCGGCGCTCACCGCGTGGCTGGTGGGCATGGCGCTGGTGCTGCAGGTGGTGGGCGGCGTGCTCATCAGGAGGCTCGGCCGGGTGCGCGCGTGACCGGGTGGACGGCGCCCGCGCTGGCGCTGGCCGCGGCGGCACTAGCGGTGCTCGGGTCGGCGCAGCTGGCACCGGCGCGCTCGCGAAGACGGCGCGGCCCGCCCGTGGTGCGGCTGCTGGTGGCCGGCGGCTCGCGCGTGCGCGCCGTGCGGCGGCTGACGCCGCCCGCCGACCTGAGCGCGCGGGTGAAGGCGGCCGGCGCGCCCGGCGGCCTCGGGGTGCGCGAGGTGATGGCGGTCAAGGCCGGAGCCGCGGCGGGCGGAGCCGCGCTCGCGCTGCCCCTGGCGGCGGCCGCCCCCGGGCGACTCGGCCCGCTGGTGGTGCTCGTCGGCCCCGCGGCGGGCTTCCTGGCGCCTGACCTGTGGCTGGGGCGTCGCACGCGGGCCCGCGCGCAGCGCGTGCGCAGGGAGCTGCCCGCGATGCTCGACCTGCTGCGGGTGACCGTCGAGGCGGGCGGCTCGCTGGCGGCCTCGCTGGGCGCGGTGGGGGAGCGGGGCGGCGGCGCCCTGGCCGTCGAGTGGCGCGCGGTGGCGCGCGAGGTCGCGCTGGGCGTGGGGCTGAGCGAGGCCCTGCGGGCGATGACCGAGCGGCTGCCGCAACCGGAGATCCAGGCCCTGGTGGCCGCACTGGAGCGGGCCCGTCGCCACGGCGGCCCGCTGGCCGAGACGCTCGAGGCCCAGGCCCGCGACGCCCGTTTCGCCCTGCGGCGCAGGGTGCAGGAGGACGCGGCCCGCGCCGGGCCCAAGATCCAGCTGGTGGTGGCGCTGATGCTGGTGCCCTCGGTGCTGCTGCTGGTCGCGGCGGCGCTGGCCGCCGCGCTGCTGGGAGGGGATACCTCGCTGCCGGTGGGCCCCTAGGCGCAAGACAGCTTGCAGGAGGCCGCGCTGCATGCAAGCGCCCGTGCAACGCACGGTTTGCACCTTTGCGGCCACCGAGCCGGCCCCGGCCTCCCACCGCCGCAAAGCCCGTAGCCATGCGGGTTGGCAGCCTCCGGACCGCCTTCCGGCACACCGCTCCGGACGGCAAAGTGGGGCAAAGTGTTGCATGGTGGGAGCTCAGTGGGGTAGGGTGGGCCCATCAAACGACCGGAGTGGCGGGGCTCCTCCCACTCCGCCACTCCGGTCCAACGCTTCGCTGACGGAGGACGGTTGGCATTCCGGGGCCACTTCGAGCATTCGCTGGACGCGAAGAACAGGCTGAGCATTCCCGCCCGTTTCCGCGCGGCGTTCGCCGATGGACTGGTTCTGTCCAAGGACTCGGAAACCTGCGTGGCGGTGTGGACGCCCGCGGCGCACGAGGACACGGTCAGCGCCGCCCTGGCCGGCCTCAACCCGCTGGGCAGCGACCGCAAGAAGGTCGCGCGCTACTACCAGGCCAACTCCTGGGAGCTCGAGATGGACAAGGCGAGCCGGGTGACCATTCCGCCCAAGCTCCTCGAGCACGCAGGGATCGATCGTGACGTGGTCGTGGCCGGCGTCGGGACCAACCTCGAGCTCTGGGACAAGGAGCGGTGGGACGCCGAGCAGGCGTCGCTCGACGAGCACATCGGGGAGCTGACCGAGGGCCTTGGCAATCCTTCTTGACATGACGCGCACGCACGTGCCCGTGTTGGCGGCGGAGGTCATCGAGCTCGGCGACCCCGGGCCGGGGGACACCGTGGTCGACTGCACGTTCGGAGCGGGCGGCCACGCCCGCCTGATCGCCGACCGCATCGGCCCCACCGGCACGCTGGTGGGAATCGACCGCGACCCGGCCGCCGAGGAGCGCTTCGACGAGCTGGCGGGCGAGGTGGCCTGCGACACCCGCTTCGTGCGCGCGAGCTACGCCGAGGGCCTCGAGGAGCTGGCCCGCGAGGGCCTGGAGGCCGACCTCGTGCTGTTCGACCTCGGCGTCTCCTCCATGCAGCTGGACGCGCGCGAGCGTGGCTTCTCCTACTCCTACGACGCCCCGCTCGACATGCGGATGGACCCCAGCCAGGGGCAGTCCGCCGCCGACCTGATCGCCGAGCTCGAGCCGGGCCGCCTCGCCCAGGTCTTCCGCACCTTCGGCGAGGAGCGCCACGCGCAGCGCATCGCGCGCGAGATCGCGCGCCGGCGCGCGCATGCGCCCATCGAGACGACCGGCGAGCTGGTGGAGGCCATCGAAGCCGCTGTCCCGGCGCCGGCCCGGCGGGCCTTCGGCGCCGGCCACCCCGCACGCCGGGTCTTCCAGGCGCTGCGCATCGCCGTCAACGACGAGCTCGACGAGCTCGACCGCGCCCTGCCCGCCGCGTTCGGGCTGCTTCGCCCCGGCGGCCGGCTCGCGGCGATCTCCTTCCACTCCCTGGAGGACCGGCGCGTCAAGCGCTTCCTGGCCGACCGCGCCCGCGGCTGCATCTGCCCGCCCGACTTCCCGATCTGTGCCTGCGGGCGTGAGCCGGAGGCCGAGCTGCTGACCGGCCGCGCGGTCGCGCCCAGCCCCGGCGAGGTCGCCGACAACCCGCGCGCCCGCTCCGGGCGGCTGCGCGTGGCCCGCAAGCTCGCGACCGGGGAGGCCGCCTGATGGCGCGCACCGCCCGCGCCGGGGCGGCGGTGGCCCCGCGGCCGGTACGCCGCCGGCGTGCCCGGGTCGCAGCCCCCAAGGCGGTACCCCGCAAGGTACGCGCGCGTGGAGAGAGCGTCCTCGACGCCCTTCTGCGGGGCCCCGCCTGGATCGCCGTGGTCGGCGCGCTGCTGGCCGGCATCGTCTTCTTCAACGTCGACCTGCTGCGCCTGAACCGCAGCATCGCCATGACCAGCGAGAAGTCCGAGGCCGTGTCGCGCGAGAACGCCCGCCTGCGCAACGAGCTGGCCCGCCTGGGCTCCAGCGAGCGGGTCCAGAAGGCCGCGCTGCAGCGCGGCCTGGTGCTGCCGGCCCCGGGCGACGTCCGCTTCCGCACCATCTCCGGCCGCGACGACAAGCGCGCCCTGGCCAACCTGAAGGGCGGCGGCAAGGCCCAGGCCGCCACGCCCCGCGAGCCCGGCGCCGGAGCCGGCCGTGCCGCAGACCGCGACCACTCCGCCGGCCCAGACGCCGGTGACCACGCCGCAGCCCGCGACCCCCCAGGCGCCGGCGCCCCAGGCTCCCGCGGCCGCGCCGCCCGCTCCCCAGACCCCGACCGCGGCGCCACAGGTGACCGCGGCCCCCGGGACCGGCTGAGAGCTTGCGGCTCGTCGAGCGCCGCATCGGTTTCCTCTTCGCGCTCTTCCTGGCCTTCCTCGCCGTAGCCGTCCTTCGGGCCACCTGGTTGTCGACCGTCAAGGCCGGCGAGCTGTCGGACCGCGCCGTGTCCCAGCAGGTGGAGGACCTGGACGTCCCCGCGCGGCGGGGCACGATCTTCGACCGCCACGGGGTGGAGCTGGCCGTCTCCGAGGAGGCGGTGACCGTGTTCGCCAACCCGTTCCTGATCAAGGAGCCCACGCGCGTGGCAGCCAAGCTCTCGCCGCTTCTGGGCCGCCCGCAGCCCGAGCTGCTGGGCAAGCTGGCCAACAAGAAGACCGGCTTCGTCTACCTCAAGCGCAAGCTCGACCCCTCGAGCGGCGACCGCGTGAAGAAGCTGAAGCTGGAGGGGATCGGGACGGTCACCGAGCCCAAGCGCAGCTACCCGCAGCGGGCGCTCGCGTCGCAGCTGCTGGGGAGCGTGGGCACCGACGGCTACGGCCTGGCGGGTCTGGAGCAGTCGCGCGAGCGCACGCTCAAGGGTACGAACGGCAAGCGCCGCCTCGTCAAGGACGCGATGGGCGAGCCGGTGCAGATCGTGGAGACCGAGCGCGCCCGGTCGGGCGCAGACGTCCAGCTGACCCTCGACGCCGCGATCCAGGCGCGGGCCGAGACGGTCCTGGGCCAGGTGGGTCAGAAGTACCGCCCGCGTGGAGCCACGGCGCTGGTCATGGACCCGCGCAGCGGCCAGGTGCTCGCGCTGGCCAACTGGCCGCGGGTGGACGGCAACGCCGTGGGGGAGGCACCTCCGTACGCGCGCCAGAACCGCGCCGTGGCCGCCAACTACGAGCCCGGCTCCACCTTCAAGGCCTTCACCGTGGCCGGCGCGCTGGAGGAGAAGCTGATCGAGCCGCAGTCGGAGTTCGACCTGCCGCCCACGCTCCAGGTGGCCGACCGCGAGATCAAGGAGTCCCACCCGCGCGGCCAGGTGACCCTCACCGTCGCTGACATCCTCGCCCAGTCATCCAACGTGGGCTCGGTCAAGATCGGCATGGAGCTCGGCCCCCAGCGCTTCGACCACTGGGTGCGGCGGTTCGGCTTCGGCAAGGGGACGAACGTGGACCTCCCCGGCGAGGCCACTGGCATCGTGCCCAAGCCCAGCGAGTACTCCGGCTCGTCCATGGGCAACCTGCCGATCGGCCAGGGCATCGCGGTCACCCCCGTGCAGATGGCCACCGCGTACTCGGCGATCGCCAACCACGGCGTCTCGCAGTCGCCGTACATCGTGCGGGGCAACGGCCGCCAGGGCCGCCGCGTGCTCTCGCGCCGTACCGCCGACCGCGTGTCGAAGATGCTCGAGGGCGTCCTGGGCCCGGGCGGCACCGCGCAGGAGGCCAAGGTCAAGGGCTACCGGCTGGCGGGCAAGACCGGCACCGCCGAGAAGGCCGACCCCCGCGGCGGCTACTCGAAGGACAAGTTCGTGGCCTCGTTCATCGGCTACGCCCCCGCGGGCGACCCCCGCCTGCTCGTGGCGGTCATGGTCGACGAGCCCAAGGGCGACATCTTCGGCGGCACCGTGGCCGCGCCCGCCTTCGAGCAGATAATGGACTTCGCCCTGCCGTACCTGAAGATCCCGCCGCGGTAACGAGGCGGTGCCCCCGTTCCACCCGCGGGTGGCAGCAGAAGCAACTTGCCCGCGCCCGAAGGGCGCGAGTGCAAGGAAGCTCTGCTGACAGGACCCGCGGCCAGGCGGCCGGGAGTGAGTCCGTCCACCGGCATAGACTCACCGACGGTGGACCTGCGCGAGCTCCTCGGGCCCGGGGTGCCGCCGGTCGACATCACGGCCCTGGCGTACTCGAGCGCCGCCGTGCGTCCCGGGGCCCTCTTCTTCTGCGTCCCCGGTTTCCGGGCCGACGGGCACGACTTCGCGCCCGATGCCGTGGAGCGCGGCGCCGCGGCGCTGGTGTGCGAGCGGCCTCTGGACCTCGGCGTCCCCGAGGTGGTGGTGCCCAGCGTGCGCGAGGCGATGGGCCCCGCGGCCGCGGCCTTCCACGGCGATCCCACCGCCGAGCTGAAGGTGATCGGCATCACCGGCACCAACGGCAAGACCACGACCGCCTTCCTGGTCCGCCACCTGCTGGAGGAGACCGGCACGCAGTGCGGCCTGCTGGGCACGGTGAAGAGCGTCGTGGGCGGGCGCGAGGAGGAGGTCGAGCGCACCACCCCGGAGGCGGTGGACCTCCAGGCCACCTTGGCGCGGATGCTCGAGGCCGGCGACCGCGCCTGCGCGATGGAGGTCTCCTCGCACGCGCTGGAGCTGGGCCGGGCGGGCGGCATCCGCTTCGCCGCGCGCGTGTTCACCAACCTCACGCAGGACCACCTCGACTTCCACGACACGATGGACGCCTACTTCGCCGCCAAGCGGAGGCTGTTCGACGAGCCGGGCCTGGCGGTGGTCAACGTGGACGACGAGTACGGCCGGGAAATCGCGGAGGAGGCCGACGCGGTGACCATCGGCGTCCACAACGACGCCGATTACCGGGCGCGCGACGTGCGCTTCGACCTCACCGGGTCGACCTTCGGGTGCGAGACGCCGGAGGGCGAGCTGGAATTGCGCGTGCCGCTGCCCGGGCTGTTCAACGTGCAGAACGCGCTCTGCGCCCTGGCGGCGGTGCACGGGTTGGGGACCGACCTGCGCGCCGCCGGGGAGGCGCTCGCGGGCTTCGGCCGCGTGCCGGGCCGCTTCGAGCCGGTGGACGAAGGCCAGTCCTTCGGCGTGCTGGTGGACTACGCGCACACCCCGGACTCGCTGGACAACGTGCTGCGCGCGGCGCGCGAGGTGACCGAGGGCAAGCTCGCGGTGGTGTTCGGCGCCGGCGGCGACCGCGACACGGCCAAGCGGCCGCTGATGGGCGCCGCGGCCCGCGAGCTGGCCGACCGCGTGCTGGTCACCTCCGACAACCCGCGCTCGGAGGATCCCGAGGCGATCGTCGACCAGGTGCTGGCCGGGGCCGGGCCCGACGCCGAGCGCGAGACCGACCGCCGCAAGGCGATCGCGCGGGCGATCGCGGACGCCGAGGAAGGCGACGTCGTCGTGATCGCCGGCAAGGGCCACGAGCAGGGCCAGGAGTTCGAGGGCGGTCGCAAGGAGCCCTTCGACGATGTGACCGTGGCCCGCGAGGCCCTGAGGGAGCGCCTGACGTGAAGACGGCCGGATGGGTGGCCGAGGCGGCCGGGGCGACGCTGAGCGGCGACCCCGAGGCACCGGGGCCGGAGCGCGCGGTGATCGACAGCCGCGAGGCGGGCCCCGGCGACCTGTTCGTCGGCCTGAAGGGCGAGAACGTGGACGGCGGCCAGTTCGCCGGGAAGGCACTGGCGAACGGAGCGTGGGGAGCGCTGGTGTCTGGGGACTGGGGACTGGGGACCGGCGACTCGGGCGCAGTGCTCACGGTGGCCGACCCCCTGGCCGCGCTGCAGTCCCTGGCGCGCGCGTGGCGCCGCGAGCTGGGCGCCCGGGTGATCGGCATCACCGGCTCGACCGGCAAGACCTCGACGAAGGACATCCTGGCCGCGCTGCTCGCGCCGCACCTGAGCACCCACGCCAACCGCCAGAACCTGAACACGGAGATCGGGGTGCCGCTGTCGATCCTCGAGGCGCCGGGGGGCACCGAGGCGCTCGTGCTGGAGATGGCGATGCGCGGCGAGGAGCAGATCGCCGAGCTGACCGCGCTCGCCGAGCCCGACGTGGGGGTGATCGTGAACGTCGGCCCGGTGCACCTGGAGCTGCTGGGCACGGTCGAGCGGGTGGCCGCGGCGAAGGCCGAGCTGGTGCGCGACCTGCGCCCCGGCGCCTCCTGCGTGATCCCGGCCGAGGAGCCGCTGCTGGACGCCCACCGCCGCCGGGATCTCGACACGTGGACCTTCGGTCCAGGGGGCGACGTGTCGCTCACGAGCTTCGAGGGCGGGGTCGCGGTGGTCCAGGCCCGGGCCGAGACCCTGGAGCTCCAGCCCGCGTTCGAGGAGCCCCACAACCTGCTCAACATGCTGGCCGGCGTGGCAGTCGCGCGGGCGATCGGGGTGGAGCCCGGGGGGCACGTGGCGCCCGCGTTCTCGGCCATGCGCGGCGAGATCGTGGAGCTGACCGGCGGGGTGACCGTGGTGAACGACTGCTACAACGCCAACCCGATGTCGATGCGCTCGGCGCTCTCGCACCTGGCCCAGAGCCCGGCGCAGCGGCGGTTGGCGGTCCTCGGCCTGATGGCCGAGCTGGGCCCCGACGCCGCTGCCTACCACCGGGAGATCGGGCGGCACGCCTCCGATGAGGGGATCGACGTGCTGGTGACCGTGGGCCGCGAGGCGCTGCCCTACGCGGAGGGCTTCGAGGGCGAGGTCCACTCCGTGGGCGGGCCCGAGGAGGCCGCCGGGCTGCTCGGCGAGCTGACCGGTCCCGGCGACCGCGTCCTGATCAAGGGCTCGCGCTCGGTCGGCCTGGAGCGGGTGCTGGCCTCGTGAGGGGGATGGGCGAGATCCTCATCGCGGGCATGGCCTCGCTGCTCATCTGCATGTTCCTGGGGCCCAAGTTCATCGAGCAGCTGCGCGTCCGCGAGTTCGGCCAGCACATCCGCGAGGAGGGGCCCGAGGGCCACCACGGCAAGGCCGGCACACCCACGATGGGCGGGCTGGTGATCTTCGTGGCCTTCGCGGTGCCCTTCCTGATGCTCACCGACTACCGCGCGGTCAGCCTCGCGGTGTTCGGCACCGCAGTGCTCTGCGGAGCGCTCGGCTTCGCCGACGACTTCACCAAGCAGCGCAGGAAGCGCTCGCTGGGCATCTCGGGACGGACCAAGCTGCTCGCCCAGGCGGCGATCGCCATCGGCCTGTGGCTGATGGCGACCCAGTACGTGGGCCTGGAGGACACGCTGCGCCTGCGGGTGGTCGACGCCTCGATCGACCTCGGCCTGCTCTACCCGGTGTTCATCTTCCTGGTGCTGGCCGGGGCCACCAACGGCGTCAACCTCACCGACGGCTTGGACGGCCTGGCCGCGGGCTGCGCGGCGATCGTCCTGCTCGCCTACACCGGGATGACGTTCATCACCAGCGGGCAGGAGGACCTCGCGCTGCTGTGCGCCGCGCTGGTGGGCGCCTGCGTCGGCTTCCTGTGGTTCAACTCGTTCCCCGCCTCGGTGTTCATGGGCGACACGGGGGCGCTGGGGATAGGCGGCGCGGTGGCCGCGCTCGCGGTGATGACCAAGACCGAGGTGCTGCTGGTGCTGATCGGCGGCATCTTCGTGATCGAGGCGCTGTCGGTCGCGATCCAGGTGTTCGCCTTCCAGCGCTTTCGCAAGCGGGTGTTCCTGATGGCCCCGATCCACCACCACTTCGAGCTGATGGCCTGGTCGGAGACGAAGATCATCCTGCGCTTCTGGATCGTGGCGGCGATCTGCAGCGCGATCGGCTTCACCCTCTACCAGCAGTCCACTTGAGGCCGTCGCTGCCGCCGGGGCCCTACCTCGTGGTGGGCCTGGCGCGCTCGGGCCGCGCCGCCGCCGAGATGCTGCGCGAGCACGGCGAGACGATCGGCTGCGACTCCGGCTTGAGCGAGCCGGTGGAGGGAGTGGAGACCCACGCCGGCACCGACGGCGTCGAGCTGCTGGACCGGGTGGCCACCGTGGTCAAGAGCCCCGGCGTGCCGCGCGAGGCGCCGGTGGTGGCCGAGGCGCTGGCCCGCGGCCTCGAGGTGGTGGGCGAGCTCGAGCTGGCCTGGCGGCTGCTGCCCAACCCGTTCGTGGCGGTCACCGGCACCAACGGCAAGACCACGACGGTGTCGCTGCTGGGCGCGATCTACGAGGCCGCCGGCCTGCCCGTGGCGGTCGCCGGGAACGTGGGCACGCCGGTGGCCTCGCTGGTGGGTGCGCTCGATCCGGACGCGACGGTGGTGTGCGAGACCTCCAGCTTCCAGCTCGAGGACACCTCGGCCTTCCGGCCCGAGTGCGCGGTGCTGCTCAACCTCGAGGAGGACCACCTCGATCGCCACCACACCTTCGAGCGCTACCGCGAGGCCAAGCTGCGCGCCTTCGCCAACCAGCAGCCGGAGGACCTGGCGGTGGCGCCGCCCGGGATCGAGTTGCCCGGGCGGGCCCGGCGCACGGGCTTCGCCGACGACATCCGGCCCGAGGACCTGGCCCTGCGCGGCGAGCACAACCTCGAGAACTCCCGCGCGGCGGCGGCCGCGGCACGCGGCATGGGCGTCGACGAGGCGCCCCTGCGCGAGGCGCTGCGCACCTTCGCCGGGGTGCCGCACCGGCTGGAGGAGGTGGCCCGCGTCGACGGCGTGCTGTTCGTCAACGACTCCAAGGCCACCAACGTGGCGTCCGCGGTGCGCGGCCTCACCGCGTTCCCCGGCGGGGTGCACGCGATCCTCGGCGGCAGCCTCAAGGGCGGCGGCTTCCGCGGGCTGCGTGAGGCGGCCGGGCGGTGCCGCGCGCTGTACCTGATCGGGCAGGCCGAGGACGCGCTGGCCGCAGACCTCGAGGGCGCGGCCCCGATGCACCGCTGCGGCGACCTGGCCTCGGCGGTGGACGCCGCCGCCCGGGCCGCGGGCCCCGGCGAGGTGGTCCTGCTGTCGCCCGCCTGCGCCTCCTACGACCAGTACAGCGACTACGAGGAGCGGGGCGCCCACTTCCGGCGGCTGGTCGCCGAGCGAGGATGAGTCCGGGGCGGGGCGTAGAAGTAGGCCCGGATGGCCCGGCCGGCGCCCAAGAAGCGATCGAAGCGACCGGTCGAGTACTCGATCCTGCTCACGGCCACGCTGTGCCTGCTGGCCTTCGGCGCGGTGATGGTGTACTCCGCCAGCTCGGCGGAGTCACTGCTGCAGGGCTCGGGCGACCCGTCCTTCTACCTCAAGCGCTACCTGATCTTCGGCGTCGCCGGACTGGCCGCGCTGCATTTCCTGGCCCGGTACGGGATCGAGTTGGCGCGGCGCTTCACCGGTGCGGCGCTGGCGGCGTCCTTCCTGCTCTGCATCGCCGTGATGGTGCCGGGCGTGGGCGTCACCGTGAACGGCGCCACTCGCTGGCTGGGCCCGGGGCCGCTGCAGTTCCAGCCGTCGGAGCTGCTGAAGGTCTCGCTGGTCCTCTACGCCGCGTTCCTGCTGGCCTCGCGGCCCTGGACCGTCAAGACCGTCAAGGGCCTGTTCAAGCCGCTGCTGCTGGTGGTGGCCGCGGCGTGCGCGGTGCTGATGAAGCAGCCCGACATGGGCACCACGATGGTGGTCTGCTTCGCCATCGGCGCGCTGCTGATCGCCGCCGGCACTCCGATCCGCAACCTGGCGCTGATCGGCGGCACCCTGGCCGCCGCGGCCGTAATGCTCGCCCTGGTCGAGCCCTACCGGCGCGAGCGGCTCACCAGCTTCCTCGACCCCTTCTCCGACGCGGGCGGCGCGGGCTTCCAGGCGGTGCAGGCGCTCACGGCGATCGGGTCGGGCGGCTTCTTCGGCGTCGGCCTGGGGGAGTCGGTCCAGAAGATCTTCTACCTGCCCGAGGCCCACACGGACATGATCCTGGCCATCATCGGCGAGGAGGTCGGGCTGGTGGGGATCCTCGGCGTGGTGTTCCTGTACGCGATGATCGGCTACGCGGGGCTCCGCACTGCCAAGCACGCCCAGACCCGCTACGCCAAGCTGCTGGCCGCCGGCATCACCTCGCTGATCCTGTGCCAGGCGACCCTGAACTTCTTCGCGGTGCTCGGGCTGATGCCGCTCACCGGCGTGCCGCTGCCCTTCATCTCCTACGGCTCGACCAACCTCATCGTGCTGCTGGCGGCCATGGGCATCCTGCTGAACGTGGCCGCCACCGGCGGCCGTGTCGGCCGCATGAGCCGCAAGCCGGTGCTGAAGGCGATCGAGGGAGGCCGCGATGCCTCGGGTCGTGATAGCCGCAGGCGGCACGGCGGGGCACGTCGTGCCGGCGCTGGCGGTCGCCGACGCGCTGCGCGATAGGGGCGCCGAGGTCGAGTTCATCGGGGGCGAGCGGGCCGAGGCCGAGCTCGTGCCCGCGGCCGGCTACCCGCTGCACCGGCTGAAGGTCGCCGGGATCGACCGCGGCAACCCCCTGCGCGCCGCGCGGGCCGCCGGGCTGGCGGTCGGCGCGCTGGGGACCTCGGTGCGGCTGCTGCGCCGGCTGCGGCCCGACGCCGTCATGGGTGGCGGGGGCTACGTGGCGGGCCCGGTCGGGCTCGCGGCCGCCCTCCTGCGCAAGCCGCTGGTGCTCACCGAGGCCGACAGCTACCTGGGGATCTCCAACCGCCTGCTCGCTCCGCTCGCCAAGAAGGTCTTCCTGGCCTTTCCCCTGGAGGGGCGCGAGGAGCCGCGGTTCGTGGTCTCGGGGCGCCCGCTGCCGCCGGGGACGGGTGAGGCCGACCGCTACGAGGCGCGCCGCCGCTTCGGGATCGGCGCCGACGAGACCTGCGTGCTGGTGTTCGGCGGCTCGATCGGGGCGCGCACGCTCAACGAGGCCAGCCTCGAGGCCTTCGGCCGCGCCGCGCCGTGCGCGGTCCTGCACGCCTCCGGGCGCCGCGACCACGACGACCTCGCCGCCCGCCTGGCCGCGCTGGGCAACCCGCCCCACTACCGCCTGCTGCCTTACATCAAGCCTTTCGCCGACGCCCTGGCCGCCGCGGACCTGACCGTGGCCCGGTCCGGCGGCTCGGTCCTGGAGGTGGCCGCCGCCGGGCTGCCGGCGATCCTCGTCCCCTACCCGCACGCCTCGGCCGACCACCAGACCCGCAACGCGCGCCTGATGACCGACGCGGGGGCTGCGGTGATGGTGCCGGATGACGAGCTCGACGCCGTCCGCCTGTCGCGCGAGGTGGGGGAGCTGCTCAGCTCGCCCACCAAGCTGGCCGCGATGTCCGAGGCCGCCCGGCGGGCCTCGAGCCCCGACGCCGCGGAGCGGATCGCGGACGAGCTGCTACGTCTGGCGCAGTGAACGGGCGCAGGCTGCACTTCGTGGGCATCGGCGGCGCCGGCATGAGCGGGCTCGCCCTGGTCGCGAAGGCGCTGGGCGCCCAGGTCACCGGCTCCGACCGCGCGGAGTCCTCCTACACCGAGCGCCTGCGGGCGGCGGGCATCGAGCCGGCGCTCGGGCACGACGCCGCGAACCTGCCCCCGGAGGCGGAGGTGGTGGTGTCTACCGCGATCGCCGAGGACAATCCCGAGTTGGCGCGAGCCCGCGAGGAGGGCCGCACCGTGCTCCACCGGGCCGACCTGCTGGCCGAGCTCACCCACCTCAAGCGCACGATCGCCATCTCCGGCACCCACGGCAAGACCACCACCTGCGCCATGGCCGCGCACGCGCTTCTGCGCTGCGGCCGCGAGCCCGCCTTCCTGGTGGGAGGCGAGCTGCGCGCCGCGGGCACCAACGCCGCCTGGGGGGAGGGGGAGTGGCTGATCGCCGAGGCCGACGAGTCCGACCGCTCGTTCCTCAAGCTGGATCGCGAGGTGACCGTCGTGACCAACATGGAGCTGGACCACCACGCCACCTACCGCTCGCCGAGCGCGCTGCGCGAGGCCTTCGCGCAGTTCACCGCACCCGCGCAGACCACGATCGCCTGGGCCGGCGCGGGCCTGGACGCCGACGTGACCTACGGGATCGGCGAGGGGGACCTCAGCGCCGAGGACGTCGAGCTCATGCCGCTGGGCTCGAGGTTCACCGTCGACGGCGTCGCGGCACGCCTCCCGGCGCCCGGAGAGCACAACGTCCTCAACGCCCTGGCCGCGCTGGCGGCCTGCCGCGCGGCGGGCGTCCCTGTGGCCGAGGCCGCGCCCGCGCTCGAGGACTTCGCCGGGGCGGCGCGGCGCTTCGAGGGGCGCGGCACCACGGCGAAGGGGGCGCGCATCTTCGACGACTACGCGCACCACCCGACCGAGGTGCGGGCCACCCTGGAGGCCGCCCGCACCCTGGAGCCGCGCCGGCTCGTGGCCTGCTTCCAGCCGCACCTCTACTCGCGCACGCGCGAGCTGGCCCGCGAGTTCGGCGAGGCGCTGGCGCTGGCCGACCTGGTGGTGGTGCTGGACGTCTACCCCGCGCGGGAGCAGGCCGAGGACTACCCCGGCGTGTCGGGCCTGACCGTGGCCCGCACGGCGGCCGACGCAGCCGGCGGCCGGCCGGTCTGGTGGCTTCCCCGCATGGACGACGCCGAGCGGATGCTGCGCGAGCGGCTGGGGGAGGGGGACGTCCTGCTGACCCTGGGAGCGGGCGACGTGGACCGGCTGGCCGATCGCCTGGAGGCAGCGGCATGAGCGCTGCCCTGCCCGAGGGGGTCGAGCGCGACTACCCGCTGGCCCGGCTGACCACCGTGCGCACCGGCGGGGCGGCCGACCTGTTCGCCCGGCCCGGCACGGCCGACGAGCTGGTGGCCCTTCTGGCATTCGCCGCCGCGGAGGGCGTGGAGGTAGGAGTGGTGGGCTCGGGATCGAACCTGCTGGTAGCCGATGAGGGTTTCCGGGGACTCGCGATGAAGCTCGACGGCGCGCTCGCCCAGACCGAGCGCGACGGCGACCGCCTCCTGTGCGGGGGTGGCGCGCGCCTGCCCCAGGCCGCGGCCCGGGCGGCCCGCGAGGGCCTCACCGGCCTCGAGTTCGGCGTGAACATCCCCGGCACCGTCGGCGGCGCGGTGCGCATGAACGCCAACGCCTACGGCGGCGACCTGTCCAAGGTGCTCGAGTGGGTGGAGGTGGCCACGGCCGACGGCGCCGACCGGCGCGGCCCGGAACGGCTGGGCTTCTCCTACCGGCGCTCCAACCTGGGCCCCGGCGAGGTGGTGGCCGGAGCCTCGTTCGCCCTCTCCCCGGCCGACCCCGCCGACGTCAAGGCCACGCTGGCCGACATGCGCTCGAAGCGCAAGGCCGCGCAGCCCTCGGGCATCAAGACCTTCGGCTCGACCTTCAAGAACCCCGAGGACCCGCGCGCCGAGGGCAAGAGCGCCGGCGTGCTGCTGGACGAGGCCGGCTGCCGCGGCCTGCAGGTGGGCGGCGCGCGCTTCTCGGACAAGCACGCCAACTTCGTGGAGAACGGGGGCGAGGCGACCACCGCCGACGTCATAGCGCTGATGGCCGAGGGCCGCCGCCGGGTCCGCGAGCGCTTCGGCGTGGAGCTCGAGCCCGAGGTGCAGCTGCTGGGTCGCGTCGACGTGTCGGAGCTGTGGTCGTGAAGGCTGCCGCGGGCGCGGTGGCGGGGCAGCTGGTCCGCCTCCCCAAGATCGTCCCCTTCTTCGTGCTCAGCATCCCGCCGCGGTTCCGCCGCCGGCTGGGCGTTGCGCTGCTCGTGGCCGCCGTGCTGGCCGCCGGCTACCTGCTGTGGCTGCGCGACTCCTCGCTGGTGGCCATCGAGCGGGTGCAGGTGAGCGGCCTGACCACGCGCGACGCTCCCAAGGTCCGCGAGGCGCTGGAGGCCGCGGCGCGCGACATGACCACCCTGCACGTCAGCCGCGACCGGCTGCTGGAGGCCGCGGCCGCGTGGCCGGTGGTCAACGAGCTGAAGGTGACCACCGACTTCCCGCACGGCGTGCGGATCCAGGCGATCGAGCGCCGCCCCGTCGCGCTGGTCGCCACGGGCGGCGACCAGCTGCCGGTGTCCGAGGACGGCACCGTGATCCGCGGCATGCGCGGGAACCCGAAGCTGCCGGAGGTGGACCGCCGGCTGGTCGGCGTCGCGGGCGCCGCCCCGGCCTTCCTGCTCGAGCGGGTGAAGACCATCAAGCGCACCGACCGCGGCCTGGTGGCCGAGGTCTCCGAGGGCCCGGACATCGTCCTCGGCACCCAGGCGCGGCTGCGGGCCAAGTGGGCCGCCGCGGCGGCCGTGCTGGCCGACTCCGCGCTCCAAGGGCGCGGAGTACGTGGACGTCCGCCTTCCCGAGCGGCCGGTGGCCGGCGGCCTGCCCGAGGCCGCGCCCGACCCGGAGGAGGCCGCCCGCGACGACGCGGCCCCGGCGGCCCCGGCGGCCCCGCAGACCACGCCGCAAGCCACGCCTCCCGCGACGCCGCCCATCACGCCGCAGGCCGCTCCACAAGCGGCCCCGACGCCCCTCCCGGCACAGCCTCAACCTTGAGTCGAGATTAGGCCTACTCTCGACTCTGGATCGAGGGTGAGGGTCGGACGACACGCAAGATTCGTTGCGCAGGAGGTTTGACACCTTCGCCGAATTCCGCCTACAGTGCGGACTTTGCGGCCTTCGTGGGAGTCCGGAAACCCTCGATGATCGCTTGAGGCCCCAACGGGAAGGACCAGGGGGATGGACACCGGTAGCTACCTGGCAGTGATCAAGGTCGTCGGCGTAGGCGGCGGCGGCATCAACGCGGTCAATCGCATGGTCGACGCGGGCCTGAAGGGCGTCGAGTTCATCGCGGTCAACACCGACGCCCAGGCGCTGCAGATGTGCGACGCCGACATCAAGCTGCAGATCGGCGACCAGCTCACCCGGGGCCTCGGCGCCGGCGCGAACCCCGAGGTCGGCTATGGCGCGGCCAACGAGAGCCGCGACGAGATCAAGGAGTCGCTCAAGGGCGCGGACATGGTGTTCGTGACCGCGGGCGAGGGCGGCGGCACCGGCACCGGCGCCGCGCCGGTCATCGCCGAGGTGGCCAAGCAGGAGATCGGCTCGCTCACCGTCGGCGTCGTGACCCGGCCCTTCGCCTTCGAGGGAGCCCAGCGCAGCCGCCAGGCCGAAGAGGGCGTGCAGCGCCTGCGCGAGCAGGTCGACACGCTGATCGTGATCCCGAACGAGAAGCTGCTCGCCGTCGTCGAGCGGCGCACGAGCATCCTCGAGGCCTTCCGGGAGGCCGACAACGTCCTGCGCCAGGGCGTGCAGGGCATCACCGACCTGATCACGATCCCCGGCATCATCAACCTCGACTTCGCCGACGTGCGGACGATCATGCACGAGGCAGGGTCGGCCCTGATGGGCATCGGCGAGGCCGGCGGAGAGAACCGGGCCGCCGAGGCGGCCAAGCATGCCATCTCGAGCCCGCTGCTGGAGCAGTCGGTCGAGGGGGCGACCGGGATCCTGCTGAACATCACCGGCGGCGGCGACCTGGGCCTGTTCGAGGTCAACGAGGCGGCCGAGATCATCCAGCAGGCCGCCGACTCGCAGTCGAACATCATCTTCGGCGCGGTCGTCGACGAGGAGCTGGACGACTCCGTCCGGGTCACCGTGATCGCCACGGGCTTCGAGGGCATGGCCACCGGGCCGCTGTTCACCGAGGACTCCACCGGCCGCCGCCGCGAGCCGCGCCGGCGCGACGTGGCGATGGACGAGCGCCAGCGCTCGTCGCTGGAGATCCCCGACGACGAGATCGACATCCCGTCGTTCCTCAAGGACTGACCGCGCCGGCTTCGCCAAGGCCCCGGCGCAGCGGCGCGCCCAGAGATGATGAGGTGTCCCCTGTCGTGGGCCGCCTTGCCCTGACCGCCGTCGTGCTGGCTGCGGCCGCGTGGCCGGCGAGCGCCCAGGCCGCGGTGAGCCTGGCCCCCGTCGGCACCTTCGACCGGCCGATCGGCGTGGTCTCTCCGCCGGGCGACACCAGCCGGGTGCTGGTGGTCGAGCGCGCCGGGCGCGTGAGGCTGGTCAAGAACGGCGTGGTGCAGGGCCCGAGCTTTCTCGACATCGCGGGCTTGGTCGAGGCCGGCATCGGTGAGGGCGGGCTGCTGTCGATCGCGCTGGCGCCCGACTACGCCAGCACGGGCCGCCTGTACGCCTACTACACCGCCGCGGGAACCGGATCCACTTCCAGCTGCCCTTCCTCGACCACCGACGACAACCGCTGCCCGCCGATCCGGGTGGACGAGTTCCGCAGCTCGGGCGGCTCGGCCGACACCGTCAGCGCCGCGACGCGCCGGCCCGTGCTCGAGATCGCCCACCCCAAGTACTCCAACCACTACGGCGGCCAGCTGCAGTTCGACGCCGCCGGCCACCTCTACATCGGAGTCGGCGACGGAGGCAGCGGGGGCGACCCCGACGGCAACGCCCAGAGCCTGACCACCCTGCTCGGCAAGCTCGTGAGGATCGATCCCCGGCCGTCGGGCGGCGCGTCCTACACGGTCCCCTCCGACAACCCGCTCGCCGGGGCCGGGGGGGTGAGGCGGGAGATCTGGGCCTACGGGCTGCGCAACCCCTTCCGTTTCAGCCTCGACCGACAAATCGGCGACATGCTGATCGGCGACGTGGGCCAGGCGGAGGTGGAGGAAGTCGACTTCGACGCCCGCTCGCAGGGCGCCGGTCGGGGGCGGAGCTTCGGCTGGAACGTCTGCGAGGGGAATCTGCGCTACCCGGTCGACGGGAGCGCCTGCCCCTTGAGCGGCGGCAACTACCTGGGCCCGATCCACGAGTACGCGAACGCCGGCGCTCCGTCCTGCGCGATCACCGGCGGCTACGTGGTGCGCGACGCCTCGCTGGAGGAGCTGCGTGGCCAGTACGTCTACTCCGACTATTGCACCGGGGAGGTGCGCCGCCTGCAGGTACCCGACGGCGGCGGCGATGCCCTGGTGCTCGACCTGCCCGACTTCAACGTGGCGTCCTTCGGGGAGGATGCGTGCGCACGGTTATACGTGGCCGAGTTGAACACGGGGGCGGTCTCCCGTCTCACCGACGGGACCTCGACCTGCTCAAGCGCCCTTGCCTTGCCGCCGGCCCCGCCGGATGGCCTGGCGCCTGTTACGCCTCCAGCTTCGGGCGCCGAGCCAGGTGAGGTGCCTGCGACGGGCTCTGGACCCGCAGTGATCGCGCCCGATGCTCGCTCACCGCTGCTGGGCCTGCGCACGGGACGACGCCAGCGCGTGCTTCGCAACCGCGGCGTGATCGTTCGCGCGCGCTGCGACGAGCCGTGCTCCTACCGGGTGGGAGCGCGGCTGAGCATCCGGCGCGGAAAGCGGAAGGTCCGGGCGCTCGAGCGCACGGGATCGCTGCGGGCCAACCGCACCGCCCGCCTGCGGCTGCGCCTCTCGCGCGCCTCGGCCCGGACGCTGCGGCGGGCGCTGCGGCGCAGGCGCCGCGTGCGAGCGCGCGTCGAGGTCCGAGTCCGCGACCGCTCCGGCAACCTCACCCGGGGCACCCGTCTGGTCCGGCTCGTTCCCTAGCAGCGCCGTAGCGCCTGTAGCCTCCGACGCCTTGACCCCGGCCACGGACACGCTGCGGCGGACACCCCTGTTCGAGCGCCACCAGGCCGCGGGAGCGCGCCTCGTGCCCTTCGCCGGGTGGGAGATGCCCGTGCAGTACGAGGGGATCGGCCCCGAGCACAAGGCCGTGCGCACCGGCGCCGGGGTGTTCGACGTCTCCCACATGGGCGAGATCCGCACCAGCGGCGCCGACGCCGAGGCCTTCCTGCAGCGGGTCCTCTCCAACGACGTCACCAAGATCGCCGAGAACGGCGCCCAGTACTCGGTGCTGTGCCGCGAGGACGGCGGCGTCCTCGACGACCTGTTCACCTATCGCTTCTCCGAGGGCGGGGGCGGCTTTCTGACCGTGACCAACGCGGCCAACCACGACCGCGACTTCGCCTGGTTCCGCGAGCAGGCGGACGCCTTCGACGGCGACGTCGAGGTCACCGACGCGCACTCCGATTTCGCGATGCTGGCCCTCCAGGGGCCCGAGGCGCGCGGGATCCTGAGCGGGCTGCTCGAGGGCGAGGCGCCCAAGCGGATGCGGTGGACCCTCGCCACGGTCGCGGGCGTGCCCGAGGTGGGGGTCTGCGGCACGGGCTACACCGGCGAGGACGGCGTGGAGCTGCTGATCGCCCCCGACGGGGCCACCACGGTGTGGGACGCGCTGATGGAGGCGGGCGTCACCCCCGTCGGCCTGGGCGCGCGCGACACGCTGCGGCTGGAGGTCTGCTTCCACCTGTACGGCAACGACCTGTCCGAGGACCGCAACCCGATCGAGGCGGGCCTGGGCTGGGCGTGCAAGCGCGAGACGGGCTTCATCGGCGCCGACGCGCTGCCCGAGGAGACCGACGACCTGCTCGTGCCCTTCGCCTTCACCGGCCCGGGCATCCCGCGCCAGGGCAACCCGGTGAAGACCGCCGCCGGCGACGGAGTGGTCACCAGCGGCACCATGTCGCCCTGCCTGGAGCAGGGGATCGGCATGGCCTACGTGCCCCGGGCCGCCTCCGAGCCGGGCACCGAGATCGAGGTCGACGTGCGCGGCAAGCCACGCGCGGCCGAAGTGAAGAGCAAGCCCCTGTACCGCAAAGAGGAGTAGATGGCCGACGAGAGCTACCCCGAGGACCTCAAGTACCACCCCGAGCACGACTGGGCCCGGATAGACGGCGACGAGGCCGTGTTCGGGATCACCTGGTACGCGCAGGACTCGCTGGGCGAGGTGGTCTTCTTCGACCCGCCCGAGGTCGGCGCCCAGGTGACCAAGGACTCGGCCTACGCCGAGGTGGAGTCCGTGAAGGCGGTGTCCGACGTGTTCGCGCCGCTGTCGGGGGAGATCGTCGAGGTCAACGAGGCCCTGGCCGACTCGCCGGAGAACATCAACGGCGACCCCTACGGCGACGGCTGGATGGTCAAGATCAAGCTCAGCGACACCGGCGAGGCCGACGACCTGCTCGACGTCGACGCCTACAAGAAGCTCCTGAGTGGCTGACCTGGGTGATCCCACCTCCTACCTGACGGCGACCGTGGGCGTGCCGGTCTATGCCACCCACCAGCGCAAGGTCGGCGAGCTGGCGCACGTGCTCGCCGACGAGGAGGCCGACATCTTCGACGGGATCGTGATCGCCACCAAGGGAATGGGCTACCGGTTCGCCGACGCCCCCCTGGTGTCCAACTTCTACGAGCGGGGTGTGGAGTTGGCGCTGAGCTTCGAGGAGGTCGAGAAGCAGCTGCCGGAGCCGAGCGAGAACCCGGCCGCGATGAGCGCCGACCCCGACGACGTCGTCGAGGGCGACCTGACGCGCAAGCTGCGAAACGCCTGGGACCGGATCAGCGGGAGGTACTGACGATGGCCTACACGCACAAGAACCTGAGGGAGTCGAAGGACTTCGCGGCGGAGCACGGCTTCGGCGAGGTCCAAGAGGCGCGCTTCCCGCGCGAGGAGCTCGACGCCGAGAACACCGGCTTGGCCTACCTGACCCTGCGGCCGGGCAAGCGCCAGCCCTTCGCCCACCGCCACAAGCAGGCCGAGGAGATCTACGTGGTGCTCTCGGGCTCCGGGAAGCTCAAGCTCGACGACGAGATCGTCGAGGTCGAGACAATGGACGCCGTCCGCATCGCTCCGGACGTGGCCCGGGCGCTCGAGGCCGGGCCGGAAGGCCTGGAAATCCTGGCTTTCGGGCCCCGCCACGCAGGGGACGCGGAGGTGGTGCAGGACTTCTGGTAGTCGGTCGCCCCGCTAACTTCGTAGACCGCCTGTGAGCCGTTACACGTCTGCAACCGACGCGGATCGCCGCGAGATGCTGGACGCCATCGGCGTCGACTCGGTGGAGGACCTCTTCGAGGCGATCCCCGAGTCCGTTCGCCTGGGCCGGCCCATCGACCTGCCCGAGGGCATGGCCGAGCAGGAGGTGCTCGACCACCTCAGCACGCTGGCGGCCCGCAACCGTCACGCCGACGCCGAGGTCACGTTCATAGGGGCCGGGATGTACGACCACTACGTCCCGTCGCTGATCGACAACCTGGTCGAGCGGTCGGAATTCCTGACCCCCTACACCCCCTACCAGCCCGAGATCTCCCAGGGCGGGCTGCAGGTGATGTTCGAGTTCCAGACGATGATCTCCGAGCTCACCGGGCTGCCGGTCTCAAACGCGTCGGTGTACGAGGGCCCCTCGGCGGTGGCCGCGGCCGGCTACCTGGCCAAGCTGGAGACCAAGCGCTCAAAGCTCGTCACCTCGCGCGGGATGCACCCGCACTCGCGTGCCGCCCTGGCCACGCACGCCGCGGGCTACGGCATGGAGATCGTGGAGGTCCCGCTCGACGCCGCCGGCGCCACCGACGCCGAGGCGCTGGCCGCGGCGGTCGACGACGACACCGCCGCCGTGTTCGTCCAGTACCCCAACTTCCTGGGCACGGTCGAGGACCTGGCCTCGCTGGGCGAGGCGGCGAAGTCCACCGGCGCCCTGTTCGTCTGCGCGGCCGACCCGCTGCCGCTCGGCATCCTCAAGCCGCCCGGCGACTGCGGCGTGGACATCTGCGTCGGCGAGGGCCAGACGCTGGGCAACCGGCTCGACTTCGGCGGCCCCTCCTTCGGCTTCTTCGCGGCCTCCGAGCGCTTCCTGCGCAAGATGCCCGGCCGCATCGCCGGCGAGACGCGCGACGTGGACGGCAAGCGCGGCTTCGTGCTCACGCTCCAGACCCGCGAGCAGCACATCCGCCGGGAGAAGGCCACGCACAACATCTGCACCTCGCAGGCCCTCAATGCGCTGGCCGGCACCGTCTACCTCTCGTGGCTGGGCCGCGAGGGGCTGGTCGAGCTGTCCACGCTGATGCTGCGCCGCACCGCCTACGCCCGCGAGGCGCTCGGACTCGAGGCGATCAACCCCGGGCCCGTGGTGCGCGAGTTCGCCGTGCGCGTGCCGGACCTGGACGCCTTCCTCGCCCGCGCCCGCGAGGCGGGGATCAACCCGGGCCTGCCGCTGCGCGGCGTGCTGCCCGAGTACGAGGACGGCCTGCTGGTGGCGATCACCGAGCGCCGCACCAAGGAGCAGATCGACGCCCTCGCCGCCGTGGTGGCGCGCGAGGAGGTGCCCGCGTGAGCGACACCGTGACCATCTTCGAGCGCTCCCGCGAGGGGCGCAGGGCCTTCACGCCGCCGCGCGCCGATGTGCCGGAGACGCCGGTCGAGGAGCTGCTGCCGGAGTGGGCGCGGCGCGGCGCGCCCGCCGACCTGCCCGAGGTCTCCGAGCCCGAGATCGTGCGCCACTACGTGACGCTCTCGCGCAAGAACTTCCACCTCGACCAGGGCTTCTACCCGCTGGGGTCGTGCACGATGAAGCACAACCCCAAGCTGCACGAGCGAGTGGCGGCCCTGCCGGGGCATGCCCGCCTGCACCCGCTGCAGGAGCCGGAGTACGCCCAGGGCGCGCTGGAGCTGATGTACAACCTCCAGGAGGCGCTGGCGGAGATCGCCGGGCTGCCCCACGTCTCGCTGCAGCCCAGCGCGGGCTCGCACGGTGAGCTGGCCGGCCTGCTGCTGACCCGCGCCTACCACGCCGACCGCGGCGAGACGCGCACGAAGGTCCTCACGCCGGACACCGCCCACGGCACCAACCCGGCCACGGTGACAATGGCCGGCTACGAGGTGGTCAAGGTGGGGACCGCCGAGGACGGCGGCGTCGACCTCGACGACCTGCGCGAGAAGGCCGACGAGGACGTGGCCTGCCTCATGCTCACCAACCCCAACACGCTCGGGCTGTTCGACTCGAACATCGAGGAGATCGCCGAGATCGTGCACGGGGTGGGGGGGACGCTCTACTACGACGGCGCGAACCTCAACGCCGTGATGGGCGTGTCGCGGCCCGGCGACATGGGCTTCGACATCGTCCACTACAACCTGCACAAGACCTTCACCCAGCCCCACGGGGGCGGCGGACCGGGCGCAGGCCCGATCGCGGTGAGCGACCGCATCGAGCCCTTCCTGCCCGTGCCCCAAGTGGTGCGCACGCAGACCGGCAACGGCGCGGGCCCGACGTTCGACCTCGACCACGACCGGCCCAAGTCGATCGGCAAGATGCGCGGCTTCCAGGGCAACTTCGGCGTGTTCGTGCGCTCCTACGCCTACATCTGCTCGCTGGGCGGCGAGGGGCTGCGCGAGGTCTCCGAGCTGGCGGTGCTGAACGCCAACTACCTCAAGGCCCGGCTGGCCGAGGATGGCATCGGCGAGTACCTGCCCATCGCCTTCGACCGCCACTGCATGCACGAGTTCGTGTTGAGCGGCAGCGGCGCCAAGGACAAGCTCGGCATCAAGACTCTGGACATCGCCAAGCGGCTGCTCGACCACGAGGTGCACCCGCCCACGGTGTACTTCCCGCTGCTGGTGGACGAGGCGCTGATGATCGAGCCGACCGAGACCGAGCCGCGCGAGCGCCTCGACCACTTCGCCGACGCGATCCGCGACCTCCTGGAGGAGGCCGCACGCGATCCCGAGGTCGCCCGCACCGCCCCGCACACCACACCGGTGCGCCGCCTCGACGAGGCCGGCGCCGCCAAGAAGCCCGTCGTCCGCCAGACCCCGCGCGACGACAACCCGGGCGACCCCGGCCGCGCGCAGGACAACCCCGCGGCGGGCAGCGGCGCGCTCTAGCGCCCTCTCGACCCAGCGGCCGCTCGACCCCACGACTGAAGCATTGAGCGGGCTCTGGCCCGTCCGATCCTTCACTCGCTCGTCGCGCGGCTCGTCGCGCGGCCGGCGAGGGTGGGCCACAACCACCCCTGGGGTGCCTAGCCGGTGCACCCGCGCGGGCGGATGCTCGTCCCATGACCACCGACGAGCACACTTTCCAGTACATCGAGTGCGACATCCCGGTCGGGATGACCATCGACGAGTACCGCCGCAGCCGCCCGCGCACGCCCTCTCTGCGCCAGCGCCTCGCGCTGCGGCTGGGCATCGCCCGCCCCTAGGGCACCGGCCGCTCCACCGGCCCGCGCGGCCGCGGGACCTCCGCTGGGACGCTCTCCATCGGCGGGGCCTCGCCGCGGCGGTGGCGCTCGTACCAGCGGCCGTAGCGCTCGGCCAGCGGGGCCGCGCTGGCCCCGTGGGCGAAGACCGACAGCCCGACCGTCACGTAGGTCGCCAGCACGATCAGGTTCTCGTGCGGGAGATGTGACTCCTCGACGACGATCACCGCGAACACGATCGACGCCAACCCGCGCGGGCCGAACCACCCGAGGAACCCCAGCGTCGGCATCCGCGCCTTCGATCCCGCCATCGCGATGAAGACGGGGATCATCCGAATCGCCGTGAGGCTGAGCACCGCGTACAGGACGAGCTGCCAGCTCAGCTCGCTCAGCGCCGGTCCCAGCAGGATCGCCCCGAAGAGGATGAAGGTGACGCCGTTGAGCACGTTGCCCACCTCCTCGCTGAACTGGTTCATGTCTTCGGGATCGCGCCGCAGCGCGCCGCGGAAGACCATGCCCCCCACGAACGCCGCGATGAAGCCCGACCCGCCAAGCCCGCTGGCGATCCCGTAGGCGAGTGCGGCGCCGGCCGCCGGGATCACCTGGCGCCACGGGCCGGCGATCAGGTCCCTGCGGCCGGCGTGAACGATTATCGCCGCGATCAGGAGCCCCGCGGCCACCCCGCCGACGACTCCGAAGCCGATCTCCTCGAGCAGGAGGGTTGCGCCGCGGCGACCCTCCGTGATCTCCGATGCCACGTCCGCCAGCGCCACGGCCCCGAACAGGAGCGGGACGCAGATCCCGTCGTTCAGGCCGCTCTCCACGTTCAGCCCCTGCCGGATGCGCCCCGGGACCCGCGGGTCGGTGACCACCGCCTGCCCGAGGGCGGCGTCGGTGGGCGCCAGCACGACACCGAGGATCAGGGCCTCCTCGACGGTCAGCTCGCCGAAGACCACGGCCGCGGCGACGGTGCCCAGGGCGATCGTCAAGGGCAGGCCGATCCCGAGGAGGCGGACCGGCACGCCGGCCTCTCGCCGGAGCTTCCCCAGGTCGAGGCGCGAGGCGTCGCAGAACAGGACAAGCGCCAGCGTGGCCTCGGCCAGGGTCCGCTCCGTCGGGCTCTTGCTGGAGAGGTCGATCCCGTCCAGCAGCTGGGGCCCGAGCACGGCTCCGGCCACCACGAACAGCATCGCGGGCGTGACCGGCGTCCCCGACAGCCGCCGCGAGATTGCGGCCACGCCCAGCAGTGCGAGCGCCAGGACGGCCAGCGACCACTCCATCGGCGGCGAGTGTCGCACCTTCGGACGCGGGGAGCGGTCCCGCGAGCGCTCGGGACTGTGCGAACATACGTTCGTGTCAGGCCAGGCGACGATCCTCCACGCCGACCTCGACGCCTTCTTCGCCTCTGTCGAGCAGCGCGACGACCCACGGCTGCGCGGGAAGCCGGTGATCGTCGGCCCCGGTGTCGTGCAGGCGGCCAGCTACGAGGCCCGCGCCTTCGGCGTGCGCTCGGCCATGGGCGGTCGCAGGGCGCGGGAGCTGTGCCCGCAGGCGATCGTGGTCTCGCCGCGCTTCGACGCCTACGTGGAGGCGGGGGAGGCGGTGGCGAGCCTGTTCGAGGACGCGGTGCCGGTGGTGGAGCGGCTGTCGATCGACGAGGCGTTCCTGGACGCCCGCGGGCTCGAGCACATCAAGGGCACCCCGAGGCAGGTCGCCGAGCAGCTGCGCAGGGACGTGCGCGAGCGGATCGGCCTCCCGATCACCGTCGGGGTGGCGCGGACCAAGTTCCTGGCCAAGGTGGCCAGCGGCGTGGCCAAGCCCGACGGGCTGCTCGTGGTGGACCCCGACAAGGAGCTGGAGTTCCTTCATCCGCTGGAGGTGGAGCGGCTGTGGGGCGTCGGCCCGGCGACCGCGGAGAAGCTGCACGCGGTGGGCCTGCGCAAGGTGGGGCAGGTGGCCCGGCTGCCCGAGAGCCGGCTGGTCGAGCTGGTCGGCCGCGCCGCCGGGCGCAAGCTCCACGCCCTGGCGCACAACCGCGACCCGCGGCCGGTACAGCGGACCCCGCGGCGGCGCTCGGTGGGCTCGCAGTGCGCGCTGGGCCGCGGGCCCGCCTCGGCCGAGGCCCTGGATGCCACCGTGCTCGCCCTGGTCGACCGCGTCACCCGCCGGATGCGGGCCAAGGGCAGGGCGGGGCGGACCGTGACGCTGCGGCTGCGCTTCGGGGACTTCACGCGCGCCACCAGGTCGCACACCATGCCGGCGCCCACCTCTGCCACCAGCGCGGTGCTGGCGGAGATGAGGACGCTGCTGGCGGCCGAGCGCGACCTGATCGAACGGCGCGGGCTGACGCTGGTGGGGGTGACGGTCGCGAACCTGCAGGCGGGCAGCCGCCAGCTCCAGCTGCCGATCGACGAGCGCCACGGCGACGTGCTCGACCACGTCATCGACGAGGTGCGCGACCGCTTCGGGGCGACGGCGGTCACGCGCGCCTCGCTCTTGCACCGCGCGCCGCGCCTGGCCACCTGGCTGTTCCCGGGTGACGACGACTAAGGGGCGTAACGGCGCAGCGGCGGCCGGCGGCCCTCGGCCACGGTGAAGAACGAGCGCCCGTCGCGCGCCAGCGCCAGCGCCTCGCCCTGGCCTTCGCCGGCCAGGTCCGCTCCGGCGGCGCACGGCTCGCGGGCGAGCGCCTCGGCGAGCGAGTCGCCCTCGCGCCTGGTCCACACCAGGGCGCGGTCGTAGGTGCGCAGGACCACCGTTCGCCCGTCGGCCGAGACGTCGCCCGCGGTCACCGCCTCGCCCGGCGTGACCGGCACCAGCGGGCCGCGCCGCAGCGTGGGGCCGCGGGCGGTGTAGAGCCGGTTCTCGCCACCGAAGCTCTTGGTCACCACGGCGAGCGCCCCGTCGGAGGGGTCGATGAGCAGGGTCTCGGCGTCGTGGGGCCCGTCGGCGTAGCGCAGCTCCTGGCGCCCGGCGGGCGCGCCCGACTCCCGCACGCGCTGCACGGCGACGCTCGGCCGCTGGGAGTCGTTGTCGCCGATGTCGCCGATGTAGAGGAGGTCACCCCTCGCGGCGATGTCCTCCCAGTCGACGTTCTCGCCGCCTGGGATCCCCACCTCGCGGTGCAGCCGGCCGTCGGTGCCCAGCTCCAGCAGCCGCGGGCTGTCGCCAGAGTCGTTATGCGTCCACAGCACTCCGCGCCGCGTGCGGGAGGCGACCAGGCCGGAGAGCTCGGTGGCGGCCGGCGTGTCGACGCGGCCGGTCATGCGCGCACGCAGGTCGCCGCAGAGCGGCGGGCCGGCACGCTGAGGCTGGGGCGGAGCGGGGGCCGGCCCGGAATCGCCGCAGGCCGCCAACAGCGAGCACGCCAGCACCGCGGCCAGACGGCGCATTTGGGCGCTAGCGGCCCAGGGTCCGGACCAGCCCCCGCGCCTGCTGGGGCAGGGGGTCCACCAGCTGGCGGACCTCGGCCACTCCGCTGCGCAGCTCGTCGTCGCCCACCTCAGTCCAGGGATCGGACTCCTGCAGGCTCACCAGCGCGGCGGCGGCCTCGTTCAGCGCGAAGACCGCCTCCTCGATGAACCCGGCGGCGCCGGTGGAGGGCAGTCCCGCGGACTCGGCCGCGAAGGCGCGCCCGGGCAGGCCGTGACGCGCGGCGAACCCGGCGTGGACGCGCTGAAGCCGGCCGAAGGCACGCTGCGCCGGTCCGAACAGCTCCTCCTCGAGTCGGTCGGCGGTCTGCTCGTCGAGCTTCTCGTAGGCCTCTCCAAGCGAGCCGAGCGCCCGTCCGAGCTGCGCGGTCGCCGCTTCGAGGAGGTCCAGGAGCTCCCGGCGGCCTTCTGTAGTCGTGTATGCCACGGGGCGGAGACTAGGCAGCGAGCTTCGCCAGCCAGTCGGCGGCGGCCTCGGCCACAACCGGAAGGTCCTTCTTGAGCCCGTGGTCGCCGGCCACCTGGACCACCTCGCGGCCGGGGGCGGGATCGGGGATCCCGAAGCGGTCGTTGCGGCCCTGGACGATCAACACCGGCACCGTGACCTGCTCCAGCTCCGGCAGCCGGGAGGGCCCCGGGGGCTTGCCCGACCGCGGCGGAGGGCGCAGGGGGAAGGCCAGGCACAGCACGCCGGCGGCGCCTGTGGCGGTCGCGGTGCGACACGCCACGCGTGCCCCCGCCGACCGGCCGCCGGTCACCAGCGGCAGTCCGGCCAGCTCGCTGCCGCTCAGCTCACCGACGACAGCGGTCCAGGCCTCGTCGAGCTTCGCCGGGACGGGCGAGGACTTCTTCCCGGCCACGCGGTAGGGCTGGAGCACCAGCGCCACGCTGAACCCGGCGGTCACGGCGGCCTCGGTCACCGCCACCAGGTCGGGCGCCTCGATGCCTCCTCCGGCTCCGTGCCCGAGCACCAGGGCGCCGCGCGGATCGGAGGCCGGAAACAGGCGGGCAACGGATTCTCCGTGCGGTGTGTCGAAACTGTGCTCGCTCGTTCGACGCGTCACTGAACGGCAATCTATGAGAGGAGCAGCGATGAAGTTCATGGTTTTCGTCAAGGCCAGCGACGACTCCGAGGCGGGCGTGATGCCCAGCGAGGAGGACCTCAGCGAGATGGGCAACTTCAACGAGGAGCTCGTCAAGGCCGGCGTGATGTTGGGCGGCGACGGGCTGCACCCCAGCTCGAAGGGCACCCGCATCCAGTTCGACGGCGACGAGCGGACCATCGTCGACGGGCCCTTCGCCGAGACCAAGGAGCTGATCGCCGGCTACTGGATCATCCAGGCCAAGTCGCGCGAGGAGGCCATCGAGTGGATGAAGCGCTCCCCGTTCCGGGAGGGCGAGATCGAGATCCGGCAGGTCTTCGAGCCCGAGGACTTCGGCGAGGAGTACACGCCTGAGCTGCGCGAGCGCGACGAGCGGCTCCGGAAGAGGAGCACCGCCGGTGTGATCTAGGAGGAGCAAGGCTGGGCGCTGGCCGGCGCCTGTCCTACCGGAGGTAGGGAGCACCGCTCGCTGTGTGATCTAGCGTCAGGGGGGCTTGGGCTCCCCTGATGCTCATCGTGCCGTCGAGGCGGTCTGGCGGATCGAGTCCGCCCGGCTGATCGCGGGCTTGGCCCGCACCGTGCGCGACGTGGGCCTGGCCGAGGACCTGGCCCAGGAGGCGATGGTGGCGGCGCTGGAGCAGTGGCCGCGCGACGGCGTGCCGGACAAGCCGGGCGCCTGGCTGATGGCCACCGCCAAGCACCGGGGCATCGACCGGCTGCGCCACAAGCGGATGGCCGATCGAAAGCATGAGCAGCTGGGCCGCGAGCTCGAGCTGGACCGCGGTATCGAGCCCGACCTGGCCGCCGCGGCTGACGACCACATCGGCGACGACATGCTCAGCCTGGTCTTCACCACCTGCCACCCGATGCTGCCCACGCAGGCCCGGGTGGCGCTGACCCTTCGGATGATGGGCGGCCTGACCACGAAGGAGATCGCCCGCGCCTTCCTGGTTCCGGAGGCCACCCTGGCGCAGCGGATCGTGCGGGCCAAGAAGACGCTGGCCGATGCGGACCTGCCCTTCGAGGTGCCGCCGCCCCGACGAGCTCGACGACCGCCTGGCCTCCGTGCTAGAGGTCGTCTACCTGGTCTTCAACGAGGGCTACGCGGCCACGGCGGGCGACGAGCTGACCCGGCCCGGGCTGGTCGAGGACGCCCTGCGTCTGGGCCGCATGCTCGCCGAGCTCACCCCGGGGAGGCCGAGGTGCACGGGCTGGTCGCCCTGATGGAGATCCAGGCCTCGCGCACCCGGGCCCGCGTGGGCCCAGGCGGCGAGCCCGTCCTGCTGGCCGACCAGGACCGCGGACGCTGGGACTGGGTGCTGGTCGGACGCGGTCTGAAGGCGCTCGACCGCGCCGAGGCGCTCGGGGGCGAGCCCGGCTCGTACCAGCTCCAGGCCGCGATCGCCGCCTGTCACGCGCGCGCCCGTACGCCCGAGCAGACCGACTGGACCCGCATCGCCGCCCTGTACGAGCAGCTCGCGGCGCTGACCGGCTCCCCCGTGGTGGAGCTCAACCGGGCCGTCGCGCTGGCCCAGGCCTTCGGGCCGGAGACCGGCCTGGCGCTGGTCGACGAGCTGAGCGCCGAGCCCGCGCTGGAGGGCTACCACCTGCTGCTCAGCGTGCGCGGCGAGCTGCTGGCCCGCCTGGCCCGCTACGACGAGGCCCGTGCCGAGCTGGAGCAGGCGGCCGCCCTCACCAGGAACGAGCGCGAGCGCGAGCAGCTTGCCGCGCGGGCGCGTTCGCTGTCACACCCCTCGACCAAGGAGACCGCATGAACGTCCTGTTCGTCTCGAGCGTGAGCGTGATCGCTCCCGCCCCGCGCGAGAGCCGCAAGCTGTACGTGGACGCGCTCGGGTTGGCGCTGGAGGGCGACGATCCCGACGGCTACTGGCACAGCGAGAAGATCGCCGGCACGAAGCACTTCGGCGTGTGGCCGCTGAGCCAGGCGGCGCAGGCCTGCTTCGGCAGCGACAGCTGGCCCGACGGCCTGACCGTGCCGCAGACCAGCATCGAGTTCGAGGTCGCCGACCCCGACGCCGTGGGGGCTGGGGCCGAGGAGCTGGAGGGGCGGGGCTTCGAGATGCTGCACGGCGCCCGCACCGAGCCCTGGGGCCAGACCGTCGCCCGCCTGCTGTCGGCCGAGGGCGCGATCGTGGGGCTCTCCTACGCCCCCTGGATGCACTAGCGAGCACCGCTCGCTCGACGAGCTACGCGGTGGCGGCCTCCTCGAGGCCCAGCTCCTCGATCGCCTGCTCGCGCATCTTGTACTTCTGCACCTTGCCGGTGACGGTCATGGGCAGCTCGGTCACCAGCTTCATGTGCCGCGGCACCTTGTAGTGCGCGATCTGGCCGCGGCAGAACTCGCGTAGGCCCTCCTCGTCGGCGGAGGCGCCCTCGGCCAGAATCACCCAGGCCATGATCTCCTCGCCGTAGCGCTCGTCGGGCACGCCGACCACCGCCACGTCGGAGACCTCCTCGTGCGTGTGGAGGAACTCCTCGATCTCGCGCGGGTAGACGTTCTCGCCGCCGCGGATGATCATGTCCTTCGAGCGCCCGACGATGTTCAGATAGCCCTCGTCGTCCATGGTCGCGAGGTCGCCGGTGTGCATCCAGCGGGCCGAGTCGATCGCCTCGGTGGTGCGCTCGGGGTCGTCCCAGTAGCCGAGCATCACCGAGTAGCCACGAGTGCACAGCTCGCCCGGCTCGCCGCGGTCGACCACCTGCCCGGTGTCGGGATCGACCACCTTCACCTCCACGTGCGGGTGCACCTGGCCGACGCTGCCCACGCGCTTGTCCAGGGGGTCGTCAGCGCGGGTCTGGGTCGACACCGGCGAGGTCTCGGTCATCCCGTAGCAGATGGTCACCTCCTCCATGTGCATGTCGGAGACCACCTGCTTCATCACCTCGGTGGGGCAGGGGGAGCCGGCCATGATCCCCGTGCGCAGGCTGGACAGGTCGAAGTCGCCGAAGCTCGGCAAGCCCAGCTCGGCGATGAACATCGTCGGCACGCCGTACAGCGAGGTGCAGCGCTCCTCGGCCACCGCGGCCAGCGTGGCCTCGGGCTCGAAGCCGCCCTCCGGCACCACCATGCACGCGCCGTGCGAGGTGCAGCCGAGGTTGCCCATGACCATGCCGAAGCAGTGGTAGAAGGGCACGGGGATGCAGACCCGGTCCTCGGGGCCGTAGCCGCACAGCTCGCCCACGAAGAAGCCGTTGTTGAGGATGTTGTGGTGCGAGAGCGTGGCGCCCTTGGGGAAGCCCGTGGTGCCGCTCGTGTACTGGACGTTGATCGGGTCGTCAGCCGACAGCGAGCCCGCGCGCTCGCGCAGCGCGTCCTCGCTCACCTGCTCGGCCTCGGCGAGCAGCTCCTCCCAGTCGCCGGTGCCGGTGAACACCACCCGCTCCAGCGCCTCCAGCGAGTCCTCCACTTCGCCGACCATCGCGCGGTAGTCCGAGGTCTTGTGCTCGGTGGCCGAGACCAGCAGCTTGCAGCCCGACTGCCTGAGCGCGTACTCGAGCTCGCTCGTGCGGTACGACGGGTTGACGTTCACCAGGATCACGCCGGCCTTCGCGCTGGCGTACTGGACCAGCACCCACTCGAAGCAGTTGGGCGCCCAGATGCCCATGCGGTCGCCGGGCTCCAGCCCGGCGGCCATCAGAGCGCGCGCGAGTCGGTCGACCCGTTCGTTCAGCTCCCCGTAGTTCATGCGCACGTCCTGATGGCGCACGACTAATGCTTCGGCGGAGGGATCGCGGGCCACCGCGCGCTCGAGGTTCTCGCCGATGGTCTCGCCCAGAAGCGGCGTCTCAGAGACTCCATGGGAGTACGAGAGCGCCATGTCGGGCATCATACGTCCGCATGCTCGAGGGGCTGATGCAGCACGACCACCAGCTGACCCTCCAGCATGTGCTCGAACGGGTGCGCGGCTTCCACGCGGACGCCGAGGTGGCGACGCTGACCGCCGACGGCACCGAGCGGGCGACGTTCGGCGAGATCGCCGCCCGGGTCGACCGCCTGTGCGCCGGCCTGAAGTCGCTCGGGGTGGAGCCGGGCGACCGGGTGGCAACCTTCGCGTGGAACTCCCAGCACCATCTGGAGGCCTACCTCGCCGTGCCCTGCATGGGCGCCGTGCTGCACACGCTCAACATCCGCCTGTTCCCCGAGCAGCTGATCTACGTGGCCAACCACGCCCAGGACAGGATCGTGCTGGTGGACTCCCTGCTGGTCGACGCGCTGGCCGAGCACGCCGGAAGCTTCGAGACCGTCGAGCGCTTCGTGGTCATGGGCGGGGACGACACCGGCTCGCTGCCCAACGCGATCACGCTGGAGGAGCTGCTCGACAGCGCGGACGAGGGCTTCGAGTACCCCGAGGTCGACGACCGCCAGGCCGCCGGGCTCTGCTACACGAGCGGCACCACCGGCAACCCCAAGGGCGTCCTCTACTCGCATCGCTCGACGATGCTGCACACGCTGGGGATGTGCCTGGCCGACGGCCTGGGCGTCTCGCGCAACGACAAGGTGCTGCCGGTCGTGCCCATGTTCCACGCGCAGGCCTGGGGCCTGGCCCACGGGGCGATGCTCATGGGCGCGGGGCTGGTCATGCCCTCGCAGTTCCTCCAGGCCGAGCCGCTGGCGAAGCTGATCGAGGACGAGAAGGTGACCGTGGCCGGCGCGGTGCCCACCATCTGGCTCGACCTGTTGCGCTACGCCGACGAGAACCAGCCCGACCTGTCGAGCATGCGCATCGTGGCCTGCGGCGGCTCTGCCGTTCCGCGCACGCTCATGGAGCAGTTCGAGGAGCGCCACGACATGCGGATCATCCAGGCCTGGGGCATGACCGAGACCAGCCCTCTGGCCTCCGTGGCGCGCCCGCTGCCCGGGGCCGAGGACGAGGAGCACTGGGAGCAGCGCGCCACCGCCGGGCGCCCGCTGCCCTTCCTCGACATCCGCATCTGCGACGAGGCGGGCGACCCGCTGCCCCACGACGGCGAGCAGACCGGCGAACTGGAGATCCGCGGCCCGTGGATCGCCTCGGAGTACTACGAGGACCCGGCCGGTGCGGAGAAGTTCCACGACGGGTGGCTGCGGACCGGCGACGTGGCCTCGATCGACGAGCGCGGCACCATCCGCATCTCGGACCGCTCCAAGGACGTGATCAAGTCGGGCGGCGAGTGGATCTCATCGGTCGACCTGGAGAACGAGCTGATGGCCCACCCCGGCGTGGCCGAGGCGGCGGTGATCGCCCGGCCCGACGAGCGCTGGTCCGAGCGCCCGCTGGCCTGCGTGGTGTGCGAGGAGGGCGAGTCGCCGACCGGCGACGAGCTGCGCGAGCACCTGAGCGACCGCGTCGCCAAGTGGTGGCTGCCCGAGCAGTTCGCCTTCATCGACGAGGTCCCCAAGACGAGCGTCGGCAAGTTCGACAAGAAGGTCCTGCGCACACGCCTCGAAGAGGGCGAGCTGCAGACCGAGGAGGCGGGCGCGACCGCCTAGCTGCAGCACTGCCCGAGCGTATGCCGGGCGGCGTTCAGCTGGGCTTCGGTCTTCTGGGCCGGGCGCTCGAAGCGTCTCGACGACGCCAGCCCGGCGCCGCCAGCAGCGCGCCGAGAGTCATGAGGAGGCAGAGGCGTCGCATCCACGCCAGGGTTGTCCAGGCGCGTCGACTTGGCCTCGGGGTCCCACCCTGAACTTTGCGGGCTGGGACTGGACCTAGACTGGCTCGCCTTGCGGATCTTCAGCGGCATCCAGCCCACCGGGCGCAAGCACCTGGGCAACTACCTCGGGGCGATCCGCCAGTACGTGGAGGGCCAGGACCGCGGCGACCCGGCGATCTACTGCATCGTCGACCTGCACGCGACGACGGTGGCCTACGACCCGGCCGAGCTGCGCTCGCGGGTGTACGACACGACCGCGATGCTCCTGGCCGCCGGCCTGGATCCCGCGCGCTGCATCCTGTTCCGGCAGGGCGATGTCCACGAGCACACCGAGCTGTGCTGGCTCGTGTGCTCGGTCACCGCGCACGGCGATCTCAACCGGATGCATCAGTTCAAGGAGAAGTCCGCCCAGCAGCGCGAGCTGGTGTCTGCCGGGCTGTTCCTGTACCCGGTGCTCCAGGCCGCGGACGTACTGGCCTACCGCGCGCACGAGGTGCCGGTGGGCGACGACCAGCGCCAGCACGTCGAGCTGATGCGGGACATCGCCCTGCGCTTCAACGCCACCTACGGCGAGGTGCTGGTGGTCCCCGAGCACCGCATCCCGGGGGTGGGCGCCCGGATAATGGACCTGCAGGAGCCCACGCGGAAGATGTCCACCACCGTTGGCACCGAGCAGGGCCTCGTCTTCGTTGACGACGAGCCCGGCGACATCCGGCGCAAGCTCAAGCGCGCGGTGGCCGACTCGGGTCGCGAGGTGGTCCGCGCCCCCGACAAGCCGGGGATCTCGAACCTGATCGAGGTGCTGGCGGTGGTGCGGGGGGCCTCGCCGGAGTCGGTCGAGCAGGACTTCGACGGCGCGGGCTACGGGGACTTCAAGTCCGCGGTCGCCGAAGAGCTCGTGGCGTTGCTCGAGCCGGTGCGGTCGCGCTACCTGGAGCTGCGGCCCGACGAGGAGGGCCTGGAGAGCGTGCTGCGCGAAGGTGCCGAGCGCGCGCGGGCGATCGCCTCGGACACCCTCCGCGACGTTCGCCGGGCGATGGGCGTCGGACCCCCCGCCTAAGCTGCCCTCCGTGGCGCTCGCCTCCATCGACCTCGACCTCGAGGTCTTCCACGGCCCCTTCGACCTGCTGCTGTCGCTCGTGCTACGCGACGAGGTGGACCTGCTCGAGGTCGACCTGGGCGAGGTGGTACTGGCCTACGTCGACCACCTGGAGTCCACCGGGCAGCTCGACCTGGAGGCGGTCACCGAGTTCCTGGTGCTCATCGCCGCCCTGCTGCTCCTCAAGTCGCAGCTCATGCTCCCCGTCGAGGAAGACGAGGCGCCGGAGCTCGAGGCGGGGGAGGCGGCCGAGGAGCTGCTGGCCCGGATGCTCGAGTACCACCGCTACCGCGGCGCCGCGGAGCTGCTGAAGGAGCGCTTCGAGGACCAGCGCGGCTTCCTGTACCGCTCGGCGCCGCTGCCGCCGCATCTGCGCAGGGTGTCGGTGGAGGCCGCCGAGGCGGTCTACGACCCCGAGCTGCTGGCCCGCGCGGTCGGCGACATGCTCAAGGTGCCGCCGCCGCTGGACCTCGAGCACGTGGCGAGCCCGCCGGTCTCGCTGGAGGCCCGCCTGGCCCACCTGCGCGAATTGCTGTCGGGCCGCGGGCGCTTCTCCTTCGAAGACGCCGTGGCGGGCACCGACCGCATGACCCAGGCCGTGACCCTGTTCGCGCTGCTGGAGCTGTACAAGGCGGGCGAGGCCACCTGGGAGCAGAGCGAGCCCTTCGCGCCGATCACGGTGAGCTCCGGATGAACGAGCTGGCCCGGGTGATCGAGGCGCTGCTGTTCCTGTCGCCGGAGCCGGTGAGCGCGGAGGCCCTGGCCGACGCCGCCGAGGCGTCCGAGGGCGAGGTCGTGGAGGCCCTGGCCCGCCTGCGCGAGCACTACGCCGAGGGCTACCGCGGGGTGGTCCTGCGCGAGGTGGCGGGCGGCTTCACGCTGGCCACCGACCCCGTGGCCGAGACCGCCGCTCGCCGCCTGCTGGCCAAGCCGCGCACCCCGCCGCTGTCGCAGGCCCAGGCCGAGTGCCTGGCCGCGGTGGCCTACCTGCAGCCGGTCTCGCGGCCGGAGATCGCGCGCATCCGCGGCGTGGCCTCCGAGTCCGCTGTGGGAACGCTGCTGGAGCGGGGCCTGATCGAGGAGTCCGGCCGCTCGCGGTTCGGGGCGATCCTGTACCGGACGACCGACCTGTTCGAGCGTCTCTTCGGCCTGAGCGGCCTGGATGCCCTGCCCGACCCCGCCTCGTTCGATCCCACGCCCGAGCAGGAGGGCGAGATCCGCGAGCGCCTGGTGCGCGCCGGCGAGCAGCGCGCCTCGGAGGGCCCCTGACCCACGCGGTCCCCGGCACCGTCCGGACTTTGGCACCGTATGGGTGCCAAACCCCGGACGGCTCCAACTGAGATGCCGGGCTTCCAAGAGCAGCGCGCGATCCTCGACAGCTGGCGTGAGCACCCGGGCCGCGAGCGCACCGACGGCGAGCACGCGGCTCTGACCTTCGACGACGGCCCGGACCCCGACGCCACGCCGCTCGTGCTCGACGTGCTGAGCGACCTCGGCCTGAAGGCCACGTTCTTCATGTGCGGCGAGCAGGCCGAGCGCCACCCGCAGCTGGCGCGCCGCGTGGCGGAGGAGGGTCACGAGGTGGCCCTGCACGGCCACGAGCACCTGCGCGAGCCGCCGCCGGGCGACTTCGAGCGCGGCCTCACGGCCGTCCACGCGGCGACCGGGCACTGGCCCAGCCACTTCCGCCCGCCCTACGGGCGCGTGGCCGAGACGCCGCTGGAGACCGTGCTGTGGTCGGCCTGGGGCCTGGACTGGGAGGCCGTCGGCCCCGACCGCATCGCCGAGCTGGTGCTGCGCGACCTCGAGCCGGGCGCGATCGTGCTGCTGCACGACTCCGCGCGCTACGCGCCGCGCGAGAGCGCCGAGCCGACGGCGCTGGCGCTGTGGGCGATCGCCGAGGGCGCCGCGGAGCGGGGGATAGAGCTCGGGCCGGTCTAGGCGGCCGCGAGGAGCCCGCCGCGCGGCTTTCCGCTCAGCCGGCGCCGAGCAGCTCGCGCACGCGCGGGGCGACCTCCTCGCCCAGGCGGCGCACGAAGCCGACGGGGTCCTCGTCCGGCACCCCCACGATGAGGGTCGAGAAGCCCAGCTCGGTCGCGGTGCGGGCGAGCTGGTCGGCCCAGCCGTTCGGATCGCCCTCCAGGCCCATCACGTTCACCGCCCGCTCGATCTCGGCCGGGTCCCGGCCGGCGCCTCTCGCCGCCTCGTCCACGGCGGCCTGCATGCGAGGGACGTCCTCCGGGCTGAGGAAGTGCCCGCCGAGGCTGGGCAGCCAGCCGTCCCCGACACGCCCGGTGAGGCGCAGCATGCGCGGCCCGTAGGCCCCGACCCAGATCCCGATGCGGTGGGCGGGGGGAGGGCCGGGCTTGGCGCCGCTGACCCGGTAGTGCTCTCCCTCGAAGCTGAGCGAGCGCTCGCCCGACCAGAAGCCGCGCAGGATGGCGATCGCCTCCTCGAGCGCGTCGACCGACTGCTTCGGGGTGAGCTTGCGTCCGCCCATGGCCTCGATGGCGTCCCAGAACGAGCCCGCGCCCATCCCCAGCTCGACGCGCCCGCCGCTCAGCACGTCGAGTGACGCCGCCGACTTGGCGAGCAGGGTGGGCAGGCGCAGGGGGAGGTTGATCACGTCCGGGACCAGCCGGACGCGCTCGGTTCGCCCGGCGGCGTAGGCGAGCAGCGTCCAGGTGTCGAAGAAGCGCCGCTGGTAGGGGTGGTCCTGGATGCCGACCAGGTCGAGCCCGGCGCGGTCCGCGGCGACGAGCAGGTCGATCGCGGCTTCGGGGTCCGTGGCGTCAGGGACGGCGAAGACGCCGAGGTTCACCGTGCGTTGATCGGGGTCGCCCACGGGTGGGAGCGAGGCTACCCTCGCGCGCATGGCAAGCAGGCGGCTGTCGCCGGCGGCGTGGGCGTTCCGCGTCGTTCACGCGGGATGGCGCTGCCAGCTAGGCGGCCGCGAGCTTGGACTCGGCCAGGAAGTCCCCGGCCGTGTCGCACAGGATCTGGCGCATCGCCTCGGTTGCGGGGGAGACGAAGCCCTCGCCCAGGTGGGCGGCCCAGATGCGGCGCACGGGCGCCTCGCGCCCGAGCGGGCGCGACACCAGCGCCGGGTGCAGCGGGTTCAGCGCCAGCCTGGGCAGCAGCGTGATGCCCACGCCCGCGGCCACCAGGGCCTGCGCGGCCATCGTCTCGTCGGCCTCGAAGGCGAAGCGCGGCTCGAAGCCGGCGTCGGCGCAGGCGCGCTCGTAGATCGGGCGGCAGCCGGCCTGGCTGCCGGAGACGATCCAGGGCTCGTCGGAGAAGTCGGCCAGCCGCAGGCGGCGGCGCGAGGCCAGCGGGTGCGTCTCGGGCAGCACCACCTCGTAGGGGTCGTCGAGCAGGTGGGTGAGGTCGAGGTCGTCGTCGAGCATCCCGGGGATGCGCTCGGAGTCGTAGACCAGCGCCAGGTCCACGTCGCCCGCCCGCATGCGCTCGCTGGCCTCCTCGGGCTCGGCGACGACCATGCCCAGCTCCACGTCGGGGTGGCGGCCGTTGAACTCGGCCACGGCGCGGGGGAGGAGCGTCGCGCCCGCGCTCTGGAAGGAGGCCAGCCGCAGGCGCCCGCCGCGCAGGCCCGCGATGGCGGCCAGCTCGTCCTCGGCGTCCTCGATGCGCGCCAGGATCGCGTCGGCGTGGGTGACCAGCGCGGCGCCGGCCTCGGTCAGCCGCACGCCGCGGGCGTTTCGCTCCAGGAGGGTGGAGCCGGTCTCGCGTTCCAGGGCGGCCACCTGCTGGCTGACCGCGGACTGCGTGAAGGACAGCGCCTCGGCCGCCGCGGAGAACGAACCGCGGCGGGCGACCTCGCGCAGCACCTTCAGGCGGCGTACGTCGAGCATTAGCCGAGCTTATCGCACCCCCAAAGAAGCGTCATTTGAACTGATGCCCAGGGGCTGCGAGTGTCAGGAGCGTGAGCAGCCGTCATTGGACACTCCTCATCCTCCTGGCCTCGCTGTGGGGCGCCTCGTACCTGTTCATCAAGATCGGGCTCGAAGACCTGCCGCCCGCCGCGGTCGTCTTCCTGCGGACGCTGCTCGCCGCCATCGTGCTGCTGCCCTTCGCCGCGCGGACCGGCGGACTGAAGGGCCTGCGCCAGAGCGTCAAGCCGATCGCCGCCCTGGCGGCGATCCAGGTGGCCGGGCCGTTCATGCTGATCTCGGCCGGCGAGCAGGAGATCTCCTCCTCGCTGGCGGGCATCCTGGTCGCCTCCGCTCCCATCTTCACCGCGCTGCTGGCCATCAAGCTCGACGACGCCGAGCGCGTCCACGGCTGGAACCTCGTGGGCGTCGGAATCGGGATCGTCGGAGTGGCGCTGCTGCTCGGCCTGGACACCGGCGGCGGCTCGGGCGCGATCGTCGGCGGCATCTTCGTCGTGGTCGCCTCCCTGGGCTACGCGCTGGGCGGCTTCCTGCTCAAGAAGCGGCTGTCCGATCGCGCGCCCGTCGGCATCAGCGGCCTCACCATGGCCTTCTCGGCGGCGATGACGCTGCCTTTCGTGCTGATCAACCCGCCCGACGCGATGCCGGGCGCCGGGTCGCTCGCCGCCGTCGGGGCACTGGGCGTCTTCGGCACCGGCGTCGCCTTCGGGCTCTTCTACACGATGATCGCCCAGGTCGGCCCGACCAAGGCCTCGCTCGTGGCCTACATCGCGCCGGGCTTCGCGGTCGTCTACGGAGTCCTGCTGCGCGACGAGAGCTTCACCGCGGCCACCGCCGCCGGCCTGCTGCTGATCGTCGGCGGCTCCTACCTGGCGGCGCAGGGCGCCTTCTGGCGGCGCTCGTCGGTCGCGGTCCCCCACGTTCCCACCACCCAGCCCACCCCCGCGGAGAGGAGAGCGGCATGATCGACGGAGTCAACGTACGCCTGATGCGCCCCGAGGACCGCGCCGCGCTCGTCCGCCTCGCCGCGCTGGACTCGGCCCCGATTCCCTTCGGAGCCTGGCTGGTCGCCGAGGTCGACGGAGAGCTGTGGGCGGCCATGCCGCTCAGCGGCGGCCGCGTCCTCGCCGACCCCTTCCGGCATACCGGCGACCTGGTCTCGCTGCTGGAGATGAGGGTGGGCCAGATGAGAGCCGACTCGCACTCTGGACCCTCCGTCCGCGCCGCGCTACGGTGGCTGGCGAGGAGAGGAGAGCCAGATGGCCGACAAGGCGAACGTGCTGGTGGTGGCGAACCGCACCGCGGAGTCGCCTGAGCTTCTCAGCGCGCTTCGAGCACGACACCAGGAAGGGCCCGTCGAGTACACGCTGCTGGTGCCCGCCACGCCGCAGGGCGTCTCGTGGGCGGCCGACATGCACGCCGGCGGCGAGGAGGCCGACGAGCACCTGAGCCACCTCGACGGACAACCTGCGCCGCGAGGGGGTGGAGGTGACCGGAGCGATGGTCGGTGACCCGGACGCGCTCGCGGCGGTGTCCGACGCCTGCCACGAGCGTGAGTACGACGAGGTGATCGTCTCCACGTTGCCGCTCCGGCTGTCGAAGTGGCTGAAGGTCGACCTGCCGCACAAGGTCGCGCACGCGACCGGGCTACCCGTGCGTCACGTGATCGGCTCGGACGAGCGCGTGACCGCGAGCTGACCGCAGGCCGCGGCGATGTCGCGGCCGCGGGTCAGCCGCACCGTCGCCCGGATGCCACGGCTCTCCAGGGTCGAGCGGAAGGCGTCGATGGCTGCGCGCGTCGACCCCTGGAAGCCCGAGTCGGTGGGGTTGTAGGGGATCAGGTTGACCTTGAAGGCGTTGCGCGGCTCGCGCAGCAGGCCGGCCAGGGCGTGGGCCTGCTCGACGCGGTCGTTGACGCCGTCGAGCATCAGGTACTCGACGAACACCTGCCGCTTGCGCGCGGCGTGCCAGTCGCGGCAGGCGGCGAGCACGTCGTCCAGCGGGTAGCGGTCGTTCACCGGCATCAGCTCCGAGCGCAGTGCCTCCTCGGGCGCGTGGAGTGACAGCGCCAGCCGCACCGGCCGCCCCTCGCGCGCCAGGCGCTCGATGCCCGGGATCCAGCCGACCGTCGATATCGCGGTGTTCGAGGTGGCGATGCCCAGGTCGGGCAGCCGCTCGCAGGCCTCCAGCACGTTGTCCAGGTTGAGCAGCGGCTCGCCCATGCCCATGAACACGGCGTGGTTGGGATTACCTCGGCCGGACGTCCCGTCCGGCCCCTTGATGGCACCGGTCGGCATCCCGCCGCCCGATGATTGGCGGCGGAAGTGCAGCGCCTGGTCGAGGATCTCCGAGGCCGTCAGGTTGCGCCCGAACTTCATCCGCCCGGTGGCGCAGAAGGTGCACGTCAGCGGGCAGCCCGACTGGCTGGACAGGCACAGCGACCGGCGCCCGTCGCGGTAGCGCATCAGCACGGCCTCCAGCGGCCGCCCGTCGTGGGTGCGCAGCAGCGCCTTCTGGGTGCCGTCGGAGGCCAGCGCCTCGTCCTCGGCGGTCAGCGAGGACAGCGGCACCTGCTCGGCGAGCGCCTCGCGCAGCGGCGCGGGCACGTTGGTCATCTCCTCGTAGGACGAGGCGCCGCGCGCCGTCCACTCCCACACCTGCCGGGCGCGGAAGGCGGGCTCGCCGCGGTCGGCGAGGGTGTGCTGCAACAGCTCGAGGTCCACGTCCCCGAGCCTACGCTTGCCCGCGATGCGGCTCGCCAAGTACCTGGCCCACGCGGGCGTGGCGTCGCGCCGCGCGGCCGAGCGGCTGATCGCCGAGGGGCGGGTGAGCGTCGGGGGGGAGCGCGTGACCGACCCCGCCCGTGACGTGGACGAGCGCAGCGGCGTCGAGGTCGACGGGCGGCCGGTGGCGCCCGAGCCGCGCGAGGTGCACCTGCTCAACAAGCCGGCGGGGGTGGTCTCGACCGCGCAGGACACCCACGGCCGCCCCACCGTCGTCGACCTGGTCGACAGCGAGCGACGGCTCTACCCGGTGGGCCGCCTGGACGCCGAGACCACCGGCCTGATCCTGCTCACCAACGACGGCGACCTGGCCGAGCGGCTGATGCACCCCCGCTACGAGGTGCCGCGCACCTATCAGGCGAGCGTCAGCGGCCACCCGCCGGAGGAGGCGCTGCGCGCGCTGGCCCAGGGCGTGGACCTGGAGGACGGCACCACCGCGCCGGCCGAGGTGCGGCGGCTGGACGACGGGCGGATCGAGCTGACGCTGCGCGAAGGCCGCAACCGCCAGGTGCGCCGGATGCTGGAGGCGGTGGGCCATCCGGTCGCCGCGTTGGAGCGCGTCGCGCTCGGCGGGCTGGAGCTCGGCGGCCTCGCGGCGGGTGAGAGCCGCCGCCTGGGGGCGGACGAGATAGAGCGGCTGACAGAATCGCCGGGGTGAGGCTGCAGGCCCTACGGGGGGCGATCACCGTCGAGAGCAACGAGTCCGGGGCCATCCTGTCGGCCACCGAGGAGCTCGTGCTTGCCGTGCTCGAGCGCAACAAGCTCCGGGCCGAGGACCTCGTGAGCTGCATCTTCACCGCCACCGACGACCTGGACGCCGAGTTCCCGGCGGTCGCCGCGCGGCGGATCGGCCTGGAGGGCGTGCCGCTGCTGTGCACGCGCGAGATCCCCGTCCCCGGCTCGCTGCCGCGCGTGATCCGGCTGCTGGTGCACTGCTACCCGCCCGAGGACGGCGAGCCGCGCCACGTCTACCTGCGCGAGGCCACCCGGCTGCGCCGCGACCTGGAGGCGGCCCAGTGAGGAGCGCAGGCCGAGCGCTGGTCGGCCGCCTGTCCTACCGGAGGTAGGGAGCACCGCAGCTGCGTTCGCTATGACGCCGATCGAGTTCAACCGCCGCGTCGAGGACATCCCCGCCTACCCGGCGGCCGAGACCTACGACTACGACGGCCACCTGGTCAAGCTCGCCTCCAACGAGGCGCCCTGGGGGCCGCTGGAGGAGGTGCAGGTGGCCGCTGCGAATGCCCTGCACGACCTCAACCGCTACCCCGACCCCGACAAGACGCTGATGCGGCGGCGGATCGCCGAGCGCTGCGACATCGCGCCGGGCCGCGTGACGGTCGGCAACGGCTCGTGCGAGATCCTGCTCGCCGCCGCCGAGGCGATGCTGGAGCCGGGGGCGGAGATCGTCTACGCCTGGCCCTCGTTCTCGATGTACCCGCACCTGGCGGCCATGAGCGGCGCGCGCGGCGTGCGGGTGCCGGTGGACGCCGCGGGGCAGCACGACCTGGAGGCGATGGCCACCGAGGTCAACCACGCCACCCGCATCGTGCTGATCTGCAACCCGAACAACCCCACCGCGACGGCGCTGCCGCCGGACGCCATCGAGGCCTTCGTGGACGAGCTGCCCAAGCACGTCGCGGTGATCCTGGACGAGGCCTACGTGGAGTTCTCGCTCGTCCAGGACCCGGACGAGTCGCTGGACATGCTGCGCCGCCACTCCAACCTGGTGGTGCTGCGGACCTTCTCCAAGATCTACGGGCTCTGCGGCCTGCGCGCCGGCTATGCGCTGGGCTCCGAGCAGTTCCGCCTCGCGGTGGACCGGGTGCGCCAGCCGTTCTCGGTCAACGCCGCCGCCCAGGCCGCGGCGGCCGAGGCGATCCTGCACCAGGACGAGGTCGAGCGCCGGGTCGAGCTCAACGCGGTCGAGCGGCTGTACGTGGAGTCCGAGCTCGACGAGCGGGGCCTGGAGACCACCGACAGCCAGGCGAACTTCTCCTGGGTGGCCCTCGGCGAGGACCGCGACGAGGAGGAGATCGTGAGCGGATTGGCCCAGCGAGGGGTGATCGTGCGTGCGGGCAGCGCTCTCGGGGAAGAGGGGCGCATGCGGGTGACCTACGGGACCCGGGCGGAGAACGACCGCTTCCTCTCCGCGCTCGACGAACTGCTCTGAGGAGGGACATGACCAATACCTGGACCGCGCCCGAGCCCACCGAGCCGCCGCCGGTTCCGGCCCTACGGGCGCTCGAGGAGTTCGACGGCCTGGACGGCGTGGCGGACTGGACGTCGAAGAAGTGGCGCGACCTGCTCAACGACCGCCGGCCGCTGAAGGACCTGCTGAGTGGGACGCCGCTCGGCCACGCCCTCCACCCGGTGCTCTCCGACGTGCCCATTGGGACCTGGACAAGCGCCCTCCTGCTCGACGTCGTGGGCGGGGAGGACTCGGAGGACGCCGCGGACCTGCTGGTGCTCACCGGCCTGCTCGCCGCGGGGCCGACCGCGCTCTCGGGCTGGTCGGACTGGGCCGACTCGACGGCGGGCAACAAGCCGGTCAGCCGCGTGGGCCTGGTGCACGCGCTCTCCAACGCCACCGCGATCTCGCTGTTCGGCGCCTCGCTGGTCGCCAGGCGCGGCGGCAGCCGGGGGCTGGGAAAGCTGCTCGGGCTGGCCGGGGCCGGCGCCCTGAGCCTCGGCGGCTACCTGGGCGGCCACCTGTCCTACGTGAAGGGAGTCGGCGTCGACCACACCGCCTTCGAGGACCGCGCGGAAGACTGGGCCGACGCCGCGGGCTTGGACGAGCTTCGGGAGGGTGAGCCACACGTGGCGACGGTCGAGGGCGCCGAGGTCCTGCTCGTGCGCCAGGGCGAGCGCGTGTACGCCATCGCCAACACCTGCACCCACCGCGGCGGCCCCCTGAACGACGGCGAGCTGGTCGACGGCTGCGTCGAGTGCCCCTTGCACGGAAGCCGGTTCCGGCTGGACGACGGCGGCGTCGTGCAGGGACCGGCCACCGCGCCGCAGCCCGCGTACGACGTGCGCGAGGAGAACGGCCGCATCCAGGTGTGCGCCAAGCGCTGATACCTGCGGTACAGTGGCGCGCAATGCGTGCGCATCTCACACAGCCCGACGCGGCTTCGCGCACGTATTCCTTCTGGCGATTTCTCTAGGCGTCCAGCCCTTTCCGCCTGCCCTGCTGGGCGCCGCACGACCTGTGGAGACCGCCAGAGAGATGAGGACCAGATGGACACGAGAGAGGTGGAAGTAGGGGGTCAGAGCGTCGGCGGCGAACGGTTCGCCGTGATCGCCGGCCCCTGCACCGTCGAATCGCGAGAATCGCTGCTGGAGACCGCCGACTGCGTCAGCGAGGCCGGGGCCACGCTGCTGCGCGGCGGCGCGTTCAAGCCGCGCAGCTCACCGCGTTCCTTCCAGGGGCTGGGCCACGCGGCGCTGCCGCTGCTGGTCGAGGCCCGCGACCGCACCGGGCTCCCCGTCGTGACCGAGGCCCTGGACGTGCGGGACGTGGAGGCCGTCGCCGAGGTGGCCGACGTCGTGCAGGTGGGCGCGCGCAACATGCAGAACTACTCCCTGCTGACCGAGCTCGGCCGCGCCGGGCGGCCCGTGCTGCTCAAGCGTGGGCTGTCGGCCACGCTCGACGAGCTGCTGATGGCCGCCGACTACGTCACCCAGGAGGGGAACCCGGACGTGATCCTGTGCGAGCGCGGGATCCGCACGTTCGAGACCGCGTATCGCTTCACCCTCGACCTGATGGCCGTGCCGGTGCTCAAGGAGCGCACCGAGCTGCCGGTCGTGGTCGACCCCAGCCACGCGGCGGGGCGGCGCGAGCTGGTCGAGCCGATGTCCCTGGCGGCCGCCGGGGCGGGAGCCGACGGAGTGATGGTGGAGGTGCACCCCGACCCTGGCGCGGCGCTCTGCGACGGGCGCCAGTCGCTGAGCTGCGACGAGTTCGGCCCCTACGTGGCGCGTCTTCAGGGGATGATGGCCGCGGCATGAGGCCGGTCCACCTCGATCACGTCCGCGACCAGCGCATCGAGCAGGTCGTTCCTCTGGCCGAGCCCGAGACCATCCTGAGCGAGCTGCCGCTCACCGACGAGCTGGCCGACGAGGTGGTGCGTGGGCGCGAGGAGGTCAAGCGCGTTCTGGACGGCGACGACGACAGGCTGCTGCTGGTGGTCGGCCCCTGCAGCGTCCACGACCCCGAGGCCGCGCTGGAGTACGCCCACCGGCTGGCGGCGAAGGCGCGCGAGCTGGATGGCGACCTGTGCGTCGTGATGCGGGTGTACTTCGAGAAGCCGCGGACCACCACCGGGTGGAAGGGGCTGATCAACGACCCCGACCTCGACGGCTCGGGGGATGTGAACCGCGGCCTGCGGATCGCCCGGCGGCTGCTGCTGGAGGTCGTCTCGCTCGGCCTTCCGGTCGGCGTCGAGTGGCTCGACCCGATCACCCCGCAGTACATCTCCGACACGGTGGCCTGGGGCGCGATCGGCGCGCGCACGACCGAGAGCCAGATCCACCGGCAGCTGGGCTCCGGCCTCTCGATGCCCGTCGGCTTCAAGAACGGGACCGACGGCAATGTGACGGTGGCCGTGGACGCGGTGCGCGCCGCCGCTGCCCGCCACGCCTTCGCCGGCGTCGACGCCGACGGCACTCCCGCCATCCTCTACACGGCGGGCAACCCCGACTGCCACATCATCCTGCGGGGCGGCCGCGGGTCGCCCAACTACCCGGCGCCGGCCGTGGATGCGGCCCTGGACGAGCTCCGCGGCGCCGGCCTGCCCGCGCGCGTGATCATCGACGCCTCGCACGACAACAGCGGAAAGGACGCCGAGCGCCAGCCGCTGGTGGCGAGCGACATCTCGGCGCAGCTCGCCTCCGGCTCGGCGGCGATAGTGGGGGTCATGCTGGAGTCCTTCCTCGTGGGCGGGGCGCAGAAGCTGGTGCCGGGCGAGCCGCTGGTCTACGGCCAGTCGGTCACCGACGCCTGCATGGACTGGGAGAGCACGGAGCGCGTCCTGGACGAGCTGGCCGGCGCCGTCCGGGCCCGCCGTAGCTAGTGCGCGTCGCGGTCCTCGGGGTCGGGCTGATCGGCGGCTCGATCGGGATGGCCGCCCGCGAGCAGGGCTGCGAGGTGGTCGGATTCGGCCGTAGCGCCAAGCGCCTGGAGACCGCCCGCGAGCGCGGTGCCATCGACCACGTCGCCGGCTCGCTGGAGGAGGCGCTCGAGCGGGCCGAGGCCTGCTTTGCCTGCGGCCCGGTCGGGTCGCTGCCCCAGCAGGTCCAGGCCGCGCTGGAAGCCGCCGGCGAGGACTGCGTGGTCAGCGACGTGGGCTCGACGAAGGCCCACGTGGTGGGTGGGATCGCCGACGAGCGCTTCGTGGGCGGCCACCCGGTGGCCGGCGCCGAGACCAGCGGCGTGGAGAACGCCCGCGCCGACCTCTTCGAGGGTGCGGCGTGGTACCTGACGCCGTCAGAGCGCTCGTCGGGCGTGCTGCTGGAGCGCCTGCACCGCCTCGTGCGCTCCTTCGGCGCGCGGGCCATCGCCCTGGACGCGGCCACCCACGACCGGCTGCTGGCCACGGTCAGCCACCTGCCCCACGTACTGGCCAACGTGCTGGTGGCCCAGGCCGCCCGCACGCTGGCGCTGGAGAACGAGCCGCTGCCCCGCGTGGGGCCGAGTTTCCGCGACGCGACCCGTGTCGCGGGCGCCAACACGGGCATCTGGACCGACATCTACATGGCCAACCGCGAGACGCTGGCGCTGGAGATCGACGAGACGGTCGCGCGGCTGCGGGCGGTGGCGGGCTCCCTGCGCTCGGCCGACCCCGACGCGCTGGCCTCCTGGAACGACGCCGCACGCGACGACCGCCGCCGCCTGCTGGAGGCCGACCTCGCCGGCGAGGATGTGCACCAGCTGCAGCTCACGGTGCCCAACCGCCCCGGTATCGTCGCCCAGGTGGCGCTGGCGCTGGGCAGGGCGGACCTGAACATCGTCGACCTGGCGCTCGCGCCGGCCTCCGACAACCGCACCGGCGCGATGACGCTCTGGATCGCGGGCGAGGAGCGCGCCGGGCGCGCCGCCGAGCTGATCGAAGAGCTGGGCTTCCCGGTTCAGCGGGCGTAGTGGCGCGCCGTTTCGAGCCCTCGGGGCCGCTGCGCGGTAGCTACGCGCCGCCGCCGGACAAGTCGATCTCGCACCGGGCGGCGCTGTTCGGCGCCATGGCCGACGAGCCGGTCACGATCCACAATTACCTCCGCTCGGCCGACACCCGCTCGACCCTGGACGCCCTGATGACCGTGGGGGCGGGGGTGGACGAGAGCGGCGACGACGTGGTGGTGCGCGGAGTGGGCCTCCACGCCGCGCTGGAGGCCACCGGCGGGCGGCTGGACGTGGGCAACTCCGGCACCCTGCTGCGGCTCCTGCCCGGCTGGCTGGCGGGGCAGCCGGGCGGGGTGTGGACCCTCGACGGCGACGAGTCGATCCGCCGCCGGCCGGTGGATCGCGTGGTCGAGCCCCTGCGGATGATGGGCGCCACCGTGAGCGCCGTGGAGGACCGCCTGCCCCCGCTGACCGTGGCCGGCGCCGAGCTGAAGCCGATCACCTACGAACTGCCCGTGGCCAGCGCGCAAGTGAAGTCCTGCGTGCTGATCGCGGCGATGCTGACCGACGGGACGTCGGAGCTGACCGAGACGAGCGTCAGCCGCGACCACACCGAGCGCATGATGCGCCTCGCGCGGGTGCCCTTCGAGCGCGAGGGGCGGACGGTGAAGGTCTCGTCGGTGGACGAGCTCGAGCTGTCCGAGCTCAGCGTCCCCGGGGACCCGTCCTCTGCGGCCTTCCTGGCCGCCGCGGCGATGCTGGTGGACCGCTCGCGCGTGGTCATCCAGGATGTCGGCCTGAACTGGACGCGCACGGGCTTCTTCCGCATCGCCGAGCGGATGGGCGCGGTCCTGCTGGGCGACCTCGAGGAGCCCGGCACGGTCAGCGATGAAGAGCCGGTCGGCGAGCTCGACGTGGCCGCCGCGCCGCTGGTGGGAACCGAGGTGGGCGGCGACGAGATTCCGCTGGCCATCGACGAGCTCACGCTCGTGGGCCTGCTGGGCGCCTGCGCCGAGGGGGAGACCGTCGTGCGCGACGCCGCCGAGCTGCGGGTCAAGGAGTCCGACCGCATTGCGGTCCTGGTCGAGTCGCTGACCGCGATGGGGGCCGACGCCGAGGAGTTGCCCGACGGGTTCGTCGTCCGCGGCGACGGCGGGCGCCTGCGCGGCGGCACCATCGACGCCCACGGCGACCACCGCATGGCGATGCTCGGCGCCGTCGCGGGGCTGGCCTCAGAGGAGGGCGTCGAGGTCGAGGGCATGGAGGCCGCCGGCATCTCCTACCCGGGCTTCGAGGAGGATCTCGGCGCGCTGCTGGGCACCTAGGCTCGGACCATGATCGTCGCCATCGACGGGCCCGCCGGGGCCGGCAAGAGCACCGTGGCCCGTGCCGCCGCCGACGCCTTGGGCTTCACCTACCTCGACTCGGGCGCCATGTACCGCGCGGTGGCGCTCGCGACCCTGCGCGAGGGCGGCGTGCCCTCCGAACGGGCGCGCGAGCTCGACCTGGGCTTCGACACGCACTCCGCCGACCTGCGCACCCCCGAGGTGAGCGAGGCCGCTTCGCGCATCGCCACCGACGCCGGCGTGCGCGCCGCGCTGGTCGACAAGCAGCGCGAGCTGATGAGCAGCGGCGACTGGGTGGCCGAGGGCCGCGACATCGGCACGGTGGTCGCGCCCGACGCCGAGCTCAAGGTGTTCCTCATCGCCAGCGCCGAGGAGCGCGCCCGCCGCCGCGCCGAGGAGCTGGGTGCCGACCTGGAGACCGTGCAGCGCGACCAGGCCCTGCGCGACGCGCAGGACGAGAGCCGTGAGCACTCGCCGCTGAAGGCGGCCGGCGACGCGGTCGAGGTGGACACCACCGGCCTGTCGGTGGACGAGGTCGTGCAGCGCATCGTCGCCCTGGCGGGCCGGTGAGCCCGCTGCCCAAGGTGGCCGTGGTGGGCTACCCGAATGTGGGCAAGTCGACCCTGGTCAACCGGTTGGCCGGCGGCCGCGAGGCGGTCGTCCACGAGCAGGCCGGCGTGACCCGCGACCGCAAGGAGGTGGAGGCCGAGTGGAACGGCCGGCGCTTCCTGCTGGTCGACACCGGCGGCGTCGACCTGGCCGACGAGGACGACATGGCCCGCGCCGTCCAGGCCCAGGCCCGGGCGGCGCTGGGGGAGGCCGACGCCGCCCTGCTGGTGGTGGACGCCAAGGCGGGCCTGCGGCCGGGCGACGCCGAGGTGGCCGGCGAGCTGCGCGGCGGCGCGGTGCCGGTGACCGTGGCCGCGAACAAGGTCGACGACCCCGCCCAGCTCTCGCTCGCGGCCGACTTCTGGTCGCTGGGCCTGGGGGACCCGGTCGCAGTGTCCGCGGTGCAGGGCCTGGGCACCGGGGACCTGCTGGACCGGGTCACCGCCGAGCTGCGGGCCGAGCGCGCGGAGCGCCCCGAGGCGACCCGGCTGGCCTTCATCGGCCGCCCCAACGTGGGCAAGTCGTCGCTGGTGAATCGCCTGCTGGGCGAGGACCGGGTGATCGTCAACCCGCAGGCCGGCACGACGCGCGACGCGATCGACACCGAGGTCGAGATCGAGGGCCGGCCCGTCGTGCTGGTGGACACCGCGGGCCTGCGCCGGCGCACGAAGGTGGCGGGCACCGTCGGCTACTACGCCCAGCTTCGTTCCGAGCGGGCCGCCGAGCGGGCCGACGTGGCGGTCCTGGTGTGCGACGCCTTCGAGGGGATCACCACCGAGGACCTGCGGGTGGCCGACATGGCGATGCGCAACCGCTGCGCCACGGTGGTCGCGCTGAACAAGTGGGACGTGACCCGCACCGAGCTGGAGGAGGCCACGGCCAAGGTGCGCCACCGGCTGCGCCAGCGCCCGCGGGTACTCGCGGTCTCGGCCGACACGGGGCGGGGGCTGACCCGGCTCACCGCGGAGGCCCTCGACCTGGCCGACCTGGCCGCCGCCCGCATCCCCACCAGCGAGCTGAACCGCTTCCTCGCCGATCTCCAGGCCGCCCGCGAGCCCCCGGCCCGCCACGGCAAGCGGCTGAAGCTTCTCTACATGACCCAGTTCGAGGAGGGCCCTCCCCGGTTCGCGGTCCAGGTCAACGACAGGCGCCTAATCAGCCGAAACTACGCCTACTTCATGGAGAATTCGCTCCGGGAGCGCTACGGCTTGGCGGGGATTCCCGTGGTGATCGACTTCAAGGGCCGCGATCGCCGCTATTCCGATCGCTAGTCTCCCCCGACTGATGACGACACCAGAGCTTTCCGACAACGAGTTCCTGTTCACCTCCGAGTCGGTCACAGGGGGGCACCCCGACAAGATGGCCGACCAGATCTCCGACGGAGTCCTGGACGCCGTGCTGGCGCAGGACCCGGAGAGCCGCGTCGCCTGCGAGACGCTGCTGAACACCGGACTCGTCGTCGTCTCCGGTGAGATCAGCACCAAGGCCCAGATCGACGTCACGCAGATCGTGCGCGACACGATCAAGATGATCGGCTACGACGACCCGGCCTACGGCTTCGACTGCGAGGGCTGCTCGGTCATCGTCGCCCTCGACAAGCAGTCGGCCGACATCGCCCAGGGCGTGGACTCCGCCAAGGAGACGCGGGCCGACTCGAGCTCGGACGAGCTCGACGTGGCCGGCGCCGGCGACCAGGGCATGATGTTCGGCTACGCCACCAACGAGACCGAGGAGCTCATGCCGCTGCCGATCTCCCTGGCGCACAAGCTCGCCGAGCGCCTGCGCGACGTGCGCGAGGACGGCACGCTTCCCTACCTGCGCCCGGACGGCAAGACCCAGGTCACCGCCCGCTACCGCGACGGCGTGCCGGTCGGCATCGAGAAGGTCCTGATCTCCACCCAGCACGCCGAGGACGTCGACTCGGCCACCCAGATCCGTCCGGACCTGTGGGAGCACGTGGTCAAGCCCGTCCTCCCGGCCGACCTCTACGACGAGGCCGAGCTCTACACCAACGAGGACTTCCTGGTGAACCCCACCGGCAAGTTCGTGATCGGCGGCCCGGTCGGCGACGCCGGCCTCACCGGCCGCAAGATCATCGTCGACACCTACGGCGGCTCCGCCCGTCACGGCGGCGGCGCCTTCTCGGGCAAGGACCCGTCGAAGGTGGACCGCTCCGCCGCGTACGCCGCGCGCTGGGTGGCCAAGAACATCGTGGCCGCCGAGCTGGCCGACCGCGCGGAGGTCCAGGTGGCCTACGCCATCGGCGTCGCGCACCCGGTCTCCGTCAGCGTGCAGACGTTCGGCACCGAGAAGATCCCGGTGGGCGAGATCGCGCGGCTGGTCAACGAGCACTTCGACCTGCGCCCGGGCTCGTTCCGAAAGGCGCTCGACCTGCACCGGCCGATCTACCAGAAGACCGCCGCCTACGGCCACTTCGGCCGCGAGGACGCGGACTTCACCTGGGAGCGGACCGACAAGGCCGACGCCCTGCGCGACGCCGCGGCCCAGTCGGCCGGCGCCCCCGCCTAGCGCCGACCGCTGGCAAAGCCGCGCGGCGCTCCGTCGCGCGGCGAACGCCGCACACCCTCGGAAAAAAAGCTCAGCCGCGCTGAGCGTTTTTCGCAGGGGTGCGCCGATCGTCCGCCGCGCGGCGCGTCAGTCGTCGTCTGACTCGTCGGGCAGGCGCACCCGGTGCAGCGGGATCTCCTCGGACAGGCCCTTGATCTTGCGCTTGCGGGCGTAGGACCAGTTGTAGTCCTCCTGGGCGCGCTCCTTGACGTCCTCGGACGCCAAGACGCTGCTTGGGCGGGCCTTGCCGGTGATCCGGCTGGCCAGGTTCACCGGGCGCCCGTACCAGTCGCCGGCGCGCCGCAGCGCGGGCCCGGCCGCCATCCCGGCGCGCAGCTGGGGAAAGTTCTCGCCCTCCTGCTCGGCGGCGTCGACCAGAGCGAGCGTCGCCTTGATGACCGGGTCGGCCTTGTAGGAGACGAGCATGGCGGCGTCCCCGATCGTCTTCACGAACCGCACCGGCGGCTCGGCGACCTCCGAGGCCAGCTCGCCCAGGCGCGCGGCCACGGCGCCCAGCTCCTCGGGCGGGATCCGTTCGCCCAGGCGCGTGAAGCCGACCAGGTCGGCGAAGGCGACGGTGATGTCCTCGCTCCCGGCCAGCTCGCCCTTGGACACCGCCTCGAGGTCCACCATCGCGCGCCGCAGCTCCTCCCGCTGCTGGATGGCGAAAACGTGCGCCAGCAGCAGCGGCACGTGCGGGGCCACCTCCTTGGCCACGTCGGTGTAGCGGCGCGCGAGGTCCAGCTCATTGCCGCCCTCGCGGAGGAACGCGTCCCCGAACACGCGGCCGACCGCGGCTGCCAGCGTGGCCATGCTCTGGCTCATCGCGCGTGTGATCTCCAGCAGGCCGTCCTCCGGCAGCCCGGTGTCGAGGATCTCGTGAACGCCCTTCGCGGCGTCCACGTCGGCCTTCGTGTAGGCCTTCTCGCCCTCGCCGGCTACCGGCATCCCCAGCGCGTTCCATAGTCGCACGAGGAACTCGCGGTCCAGCTTGGTCTTCTTGGCGACCTCCTCGGCGGTGTAGCGGGGCTCCCCGCCGAGCACCGTCTCCACCGGGAGCAGGGCCAGCCGGTCCTGCTCGGCGGCCTCTTTCAGGTACTCGAGGTCGAACCCGTCCTCGACCAGCTCCTCCAGCAGCTTGCGCCGCGACTCGCGCTCCTCGCCCTCCAGGTTCTCGAGCAGGCCCTCCGCCTCGAAGTCGATCGCGGCCATGGGGCGGGCATCCTACGGTTGTCCGAGCACAGCCGGTCGGTCCAATACCTTCGGTCGGTGCCCGAGATCGCCAAGGTCGAGCCGCTCACCACCGCGCGCGCGTTGCGCGGGCCGTTCGACTACCGGCTGGGGGAGGCCCACGCGGGCGTCGACGTGGGCAGCGTGCTCGTCGTCCCCTTCGGGCGCCGCCGGGTTCTGGGGGTGGTCACCTCCACGGCCTCCGAGAGCGACGTCGAGCCCGAGCGCCTGGCCGAGCCCCTGTCGGCGCTGGAGGCCGACGTCCCCGCCGCCCTGGTCAGCCTCGGCCTGTGGCTGGCCGAGGAGTACTGCTCCACGCCCGCCCGCGGACTGGCCCTGGTGCTTCCGCCCGGGACGGGGACCGGCGGAGGCCGCCCGCTGCGGGCCAAGCGCTCGCTGCTCGCCTCGCTGACGCTCGCGGGCTATGGCTCGACCGAGCGCCCCGGCCGCCTGGGCGCGCGCCAGATCGCCGCGCTCAGGGCCCTTGCCGGCGGCCCGCTGCGGGCCGCGGAGCTGGCACGCAGGTCGAGCTGCGACCACGCCGGCCTGCGGCGCCTGGAGGAGCTCGGCCTGGTCCGGCTGGAGAACAAGGCCGAGCCCGCGAGGCGGCCCGAGCTCGCCGATGTGGGCGCCCAGCCCGGGTCCGGCGAGCTGACCGAGGCCCAGCGGGCAGCCCTGGGCGAGGTGACCGCCGCATTGGACGCCCCGCCGCAGGAGCGCGAGCCGCTGCTGCTGCACGGCGTGACCGGCAGCGGCAAGACCGAGGTCTACCTGCGCGCCGCCGAGGAGGCCCTCGACCGCGGGCGCTCGGCGATCGTGCTGGTGCCGGAGATCGCGCTCACCCCGCAGACCGCCGGGCGCTTCGTCCAGCGCTTCGGCGACCGCGTCGCCGTGCTGCACTCCGCGCTGACCGCGCGCGAGCGCTTCGACGAGTGGGCGCGCCTGCGCAGCGGTGAGGCCCGCGTCTGCGTCGGGCCGCGCTCGGCGGTGTTCGCGCCGGTTGAGGACCTGGGGCTGATCGTGGTCGATGAGGAGCACGACCCCTCCTACAAGCAGGAGGGCGACCCGCGCTACGACGCCCGGCGCGTCGCCGAGCGCCGGGCCGAGCAGGAGGGCGCGGTGCTGCTGGCCGGCACCGCAACGCCCCGCCCCGAGGCCTGGCACGCCCTGCGGCGGCTGAGCCTGCCCGAGCGGGTCGACGGCCGCGGCCTGCCGCCCGTGGAGGTGGTGTCGTCGCTGGAGGCGAAGGGCGCGCTGCACCCGCGGACGCGCGACGCCCTGGAGGAGGTCCGCCGCCGCGAGGAGAAGGCGATCGTGCTGCTCAACCGCCGCGGCTGGTCGAACTTCCTCAGCTGCCGTACCTGCGGCCGCGCCTGGGGCTGCCCGGAGTGTGACGTGACGCTCGTGCTGCATCGCTCGGCCGGGCGGGTGTCCTGCCACCACTGCGGCCACAGCGAGCGCCTCCCCCACGCCTGCCCCGACTGCGGCTCGGTCTCGATCGCCCGCCACGGCGCGGGCACCGAGCAGCTCGGCCGCGAGCTCGAGGACCTGGTGCACCCGCTCCCGGTGGTGCGGCTGGACACCGACAGCGCGGCCGCGACCGGGGTCGGGCCGCTTCTGGAGCGGTTCGAGCGCGAATCGGCAGCCGTCCTTGTGGGCACCCAGATGGTGGCCAAGGGCCACGACTTCCCCGACGTCACGCTCGGGGTGGTGCTGGACGCCGACGCCACGCTGCGCTTCCCGGACTTCCGCTCCGAGGAGCGCACCTTCTCGCTGGTCTGCCAGCTGGCGGGCCGCAGCGGCCGGGGCCGGCGCGGCGGCCGGGTGATCGTCCAGGCGCTGGAGCCGCAGGCCCGCCCGCTGCGCCACGCCGCCGAGCACGACGCCGAGGGCTTCACCGCCGGAGAGCTGCAGCGGCGCCGGGCGCTGCGCTACCCGCCGTTCGGCAACCTGATCCGCGTGGTCTGCTCGTCCGCGGAGCCGGGCCCCGAGCAGGCGGCGGCCGACGCCGTGGCCGAGCGGGTCGACGCGCCGGAGGCGAACGTGCTGGGCCCGGCGCCCCTGTTTCGCCGCCAGGGCCGCGAGCGCTCTCAGCTGGTGGTCAAGTCCGCCGAGCGCGCGGCGGCCATCACCGCGGTGCGCCGCGCGGTCGAGGAGGTCTCCGGCGACCGCGCTCACGCCGACGCGAGCTTCGCCGTCGACGTGGACCCGCAGTAGCGCCTAGGCGACGGAGTACAGGCGCCACTCGCCGGGTACGCCCTTGAGCGTCTGCGCGCCCCGCTCCACGAAGTCCAGGCCCGAGCCCACCACGAGGTCCTTGACCGTGCTCGACACGAGCACCTCGCCTGGCTCGGCGCGCGCGGCGACCCGGGCGCCGATGTGCACCGCCATCCCGCCGATGTCGTCGCCGCGCAGCTCGCACTCGCCGGTGTGCACGCCGGCCCGCACCTGCACGCCGAGTCCGCCGACGCCGGAGGCCACCGCCCGCGCGCACTCGATCGCCCGGGCGGGCCCGTCGAAGGTGGCCAGGAAGCCGTCGCCGGTGCTCTTGACCGCCCGGCCGCGGCGGCGCTCGACCTCGGCGCGGGTGATCACGTCGTGGCGGTCGAGCAGCTCGCGCCAGCGGCGGTCGCCCAGCTGAGCGGCGCGCTCGGTGGAGCCGACGATGTCGGTGAACAGCACGGTCGAGAGGACACGCTCGGGCGGACGCTCGGAACGGGTGCCGGTGAGGAACTCCTCCATCTCGTCCACGAGCTGGTCGATGTCGCCCCCGATCAGCGCGTGGTCCCTGCCGGGCAGCTCGACGAGGCGCGCGCCGGGGATGTGCTCGGCGAGGTAGTGGCTGGTCCGGACGGGGAGCGCCGCGTCTCGTTCCCGGTGGAGCACCAGCGTGGGCTGGGCGACCAGGGGCAGCGCCTCGCGGACGTCGACGTCCCGGTAGAGGTCCATCAACGCTCGCGCCCCGGCGGGGCTCGAGCCCGAGCGCAGGAAGCGGCCCCACGAGCGCTCGGCGTCGGCGTCGCCCACCAGGGACGGGGCGAACAGGGAGAGGGCGGCCGGTCCGCCCCACTCGTCCTGCAGGAGGTCGGCGAGCGCGTCGAGGTTCCGCACGGGGAGGCCCTCGGGGTAGCCCTCGGCCTTCGTGAGCCGCGCGAAGGAGCCGTACAGGATCAGATGCGAGCAGCGCTCGGGGAAGGTGGCGGCGAGCAGGATCGACATGGGACCACCCTCGGAGAGCCCCATCAGCGCGGCCCGCTCGGAGCCCGCCGCGTCGAGCACGGCGTGGACGTCCTCCATCGACTCCTCCAGCGTGGGCGGGCGGCCCGTGCGGTCGGAGGCGCCCTGCTCGCGCTTGTCGAACAGGATCAGCCGCGCGAAGCCGGCGAGGCGCTCGTAGACCCGGTGGAAGCCGGGCATCTGCCAGGCCTCCTCGAAGTTGCTCACGAATCCCGGCACGATGACGAGGTCGACGGGACCTTCGCCGGCCACCGCGTAGGCGATGCTGACGCCGCCGCTCTGGGCGAAACGGGTCTCCAACGTCGCGCTCACGCGACGGATTAAACTCGGCCGGGATGGCGGACGAGACCGAGCGCGAGCCCTTCGACCCCGAGGCGGTCGACGAGGACGAGCCCCGGCTGGACCCCGAGGTCGAGGCCAGGCGCGTCGCGGCGATGTCGCTCGTGCGCCGCCTGGGCGACCCGGTGCTCAAGAGCCGGGCCACCGAGGTGGATCGCTTCGACGACGGCCTGCGCGGCCAGGTCGCGCGGATGGCCGGGATCATGAACGACGCCCTCGGCGTTGGCCTGGCCGCGCCCCAGCTGGGCATCTCGCAGCGCGTGCTGGTCTACCGCGTCGGCCCCGACGCCCCGGTGATCGCCCTGGTCAACCCCGAGCTCGACTGGCACGGCGAGGAGGAGGAGACGCTCGAGGAGGGCTGCCTGTCGATCCCCGGCGTGGGGGTGGACGTCGACCGCGCGGTGCACGTGCGGGTCCGCGCCCGCGACGAGGAGGGCGGCGAGCGCGTGATCGAGGCCTCGGGCCTGGAAGCGCGGGTGATCCAGCACGAGATGGACCACCTCGACGGCAAGCTGATCCTGGACCGCACCTCGCGCGACCAGCGCCGCGAGGCGATGAAGGCGCTGCGCGAGGCCGAGCGCCAGCGCGAAGCCGCGTAACGATCGAGCGGCGGTGCTCCCTACCTCCGGAAAGCTCCGGCCAACGCCCGGCCTGCGCTCCGGCGCTATGGCCGCTAGTCCGGCAGCTTCTCCAGCGCCGGCAGCGTCAGGAACTCCTCGAACTCGTCGCTGAGCGCAACGCGCTCGAACAGCTCACGTGAGAGGTCCGGCCGGCCCTCGCGCTGGAACCACTGGTCGTCGCCGATCTCCTTGCGGATCGTCTCCAGCTCCTCGGCCTCGAGCTCGCGGACCAGGTCCGTGGTGACCGTGCGCCCGTCCTCCAGCTGCACGCCGTGCTGGATCCACTGCCACACCTGGCCGCGCGAGATCTCCGCGGTGGCCGCGTCCTCCATCAGCCCGTAGATGCCGGCGGCGCCGTTGCCGCGCAGCCACGACGAGATGTACTGGATCCCCACGTTCACGTTCGAGCGCAGGCCCTGCTCGGTTTGCGAGCCGGGGGTGGAGGGGATGTCGAGCAGCTCCGCCGCGCCGACGTTCACGTCGTCGCGCTGCTTGTCGAGCTGGTTGGGCCGGTCGCCGAGCACCTCGTCGAACTGCTCGAGCGCCGTCTCCACCGAGTCCGGGTGCGCGACCCAGGTCCCGTCGAAGCCGTCGCCGGCCTCGCGCGCCTTGTCCTCGGCGACCTTGGCCAGCGCCTTCTCGGCCGCCTCCGGGTCCTTTCGCGACGGGATCTGGGCGGCCATGCCGCCCATCGCGTGGGCGCCGCGCGCGTGGCAGGTCTTGACCAGCAGCTCGGTATAGGCGCGCATGAAGGGAACGGTCATCGTCACCGCGGCGCGATCGGGCAGCACGAAGTCGGGCCGGGTGCGGAAGCGCTTGATGGCGCTGAAGATGTAGTCCCACCGGCCGGCGTTCAGCGCCGCGGAGCGCTCCCGCAGCTCGTACAGGATCTCGTTCATCTCGAACACCGCGGGGAGCGTCTCGATCAGCACGGTGACCTTCACGGTGCCGCGGTCGAGCCCGAGCTCGTCCTCGATGATCCCGAGGGCGTCGTTCCACAGCCGCGCCTCGCGGTGGGACTCGAGCTTCGGCACGTACAGGTAGGGGCCGCTGCCCTTGGCGGCCAGCGCCTCGTGGTTGTTCGCGACGTACAGGGCGACGTCGAACAGCCCCCCGGCCACCGGACGGCCGTCGACCTCGACGTTGCGCTCTGGCAGGTGCCAGCCCCGGGGGCGCACCAGCAGGGTCGCGACCTCTTCGTTCAGGCGGTACTGCTTGTCTCCCTCGTCGTGCTCGATGGAGCCCCGGACGGCGTCGGCGAGGTTCACCTGGCCGCCGGCCATGTTGGCCCAGGTGGGCGAGTTGGAGTCCTCGAAGTCCGCCATGAAGCCGGCGGCGCCGGAGTTCAGGGCGTTGATGACCATCTTGCGGTCGGTGGGGCCGGTGATCTCCACGCGGCGGTCCTGCATGTCGGCCGGCGCCTCGGCCACCTTCCAGTCGCCCTCGCGCACGTCCCTGGTCTCGGAGAGGAAGTCCAGCGTCCCGCCGGCGTCGAGCTCGGCCTGGCGCTCCCGGCGGCGGTCCAGCAGCTGTCGCCGCGTGTCGTCCAGCTCGCGGTGGAGGCGGGCGACCAAGTCCAGTGCGCGGTCGGTCACGACCTCCGCCTGGCGCCCGTCGAGGGGAGCCTTCAGTTCGACTCCGTCAGCCATCGATCGACCTCCACAGCAGCGTCATCGGGTGCACGACCTCCAGCTCGTGGCCCAGCCGCCGGGCGTGCGCGGCGATCTGCAGCGCGCAGCCGGGGTTCGCGGCGGCGATCACCTCCGCCCCGGTGTCGATCAGGTTGCGCGCCTTGCGCTCGCCCAGATCGGCGGCGGGCTCGGGCTTGACCAGGTTGTAGATGCCGGCCGAGCCGCAGCAGATCTCCCACTCGGCGGGCTCGACGAGCTCGACGCCGGGAATGGAGCGCAGCAGCTCGCGCGGGGGCTGGCGCACCGCCTGGGCGTGGGCCAGGTGGCAGGCGTCGTGGTAGGCCACCTTGAGGTTCAGCGGCTTTCGCTCGGCGCGCGGCCCGGCCTCGGCCAGCACCTCGGTCACGTCGCGCACCTTGGCCGAGAAGCGCTCGGCCCGCTGGGCCCAGCCCGGCTCGTCGCGCAGCAGGTGGCCGTAGTCGCGCATGCCCGACCCGCAACCGGCCGAGTTGGTCACCACGGTGTCGTAGCGCTCGAGGGCGGCGATGGTGGCCTTGGCCTTGTCGCGCGCGGAGTCCTCGCCGGTATGCAGCTCCAGCGAGCCGCAGCAGTCGGGCTTGGCCGGCGCGTGGACCTCGAAGCCCTCCGCCGCGAGCACACGGGCGGTGGCTTCGTTGACGTCGCCGAAGAAGGCGCGCTGGACGCAGCCCTGCAGCAGCGCCACCGACCCGCGCGCCTGCCCCTCGGCGCTCAGCCGCGTGGGGAGCCGGTGGAAGGCGCGGCGCAGCGGGATGCGCGGGGTGAGCGCACCGAGCAGCCCCGGCAGCCGCCTGCCGATCGGCAGCCCGAGGGCCAGCAGGCGCAGCAGCCGGTGGTTGGGGAACACCGTGAACACCGCGCGCTTGAGCAGCCGCTCGCGCCAGGTGCGCGGATAGTTGCGCTCCACCTGCGCGCGGGTGTCGACGAGCAGCTTGTCGTACTTCACGCCGGACGGGCAGGCGGTCACGCAGGCCATGCAGCCCAGGCAGTTGTCCCAGTGCTCGATCATCGGCGCCGACAGCTCGGCGCCCTCCTCGAGCCCGGCCTTCATCAGCACGATGCGGCCCCGCGGCGAGTCCATCTCCTCGCCCCACAGCGAGTAGGTGGGGCAGGTGGGCAGGCAGAAGCCGCAGTGGACGCACTCGTCGATCAGGTCGATCGAGGGCGAGTTCTGGGTGTCGAAGGCGGTCATGCGAGCGAGGGCCGGCACACCCCGGCGGGGTCGAAGCGCTGCTTGAGTCGCTGCATCAGGGCGAGCGGGCCGTCGGCGGGCCGGGGCCACGGGTCGATCATGGCGCGCACCTCGCCCGGGGCGTCGAGCACCGCGCACGGCGCGGGGTCCATCGCCCGGCGCAGCTCGGCGATCGCGTCGGCGGCCTCCTGCGGCGAGCGGTCCTCGAGCACCACCCAGGCGAGGCCGAGCCCGGCGCGGGCCACCAGCCGCCCACCCAGCCGCTGCGTCGCGTCCATCAGGTCGGCGAAGCGCGACGGCAGCGTCGAGACCCGCACCGCCACGCCCCCCGGGGGAGCGCTGGCCCTCGCGCTGGCGGCGCCAGATCTCGTCGTCGTCCTCGACGAAGCTGACCTCCAGGCCCGCCTCCTCCATCAGCCGGGCCGCGGCGTCGGCGCCCGCGCGCGGCGTCGCGCCGCCGAAGCGGACGAGCAGCGCCCCGTCGCCGCCCCCGAAGCGCAGGTCCATGCAGCGGGCCTCGAGCGGCGCCTTGGTCAGCTTCAGCGCCGCGTGGGCCAGCACCGCGGGGTCGTCGGTGCCGCCCGCGGCGGTCGCCGTCGACGGCGGCTTGGGGTGCAGGCGCAGCGACAGCTCCAGGATCATCCCCAGCGAGCCCAGGGACCCCGTGTAGAGCTTCGACAGGTCGTAGCCGGCGACGTTCTTGATCACCTTGCCGCCCGCCCGCGCGGTCTGCCCGTCGGACAGCGCGACCTGCACGCCCAGCACGAGGTCGCGCGGGCCGCCGTAGCGGGTGCGCAGCGGGCCCGAGTCGCCGGAGGCGATCACGCCGCCCAGCGTGGCCGAGCGCGTCGGGGTCCGGCGGGTCGAGCAGCAGCTCCTGGTCGTGCTCGGCGAACGCCTCCTGCGCCTTGGCCAGGGGCAGGCCGGCCTCCACGATCGCGGTCAGGTCGCCCTCGTTGTGCTCGAGCAGGCGATCCGAGCCCGTGGTGGAGATGTGCTCCACGCCGTCCTCCTCCGGCACGCCCCAGTGCAGCTTGCTGCCCGAGCCCACGAACCGGACCGGCGTGCCCGACTCGCCGGCGGACGCCAGCGCCTCCACTGCGTTCGCCGTGGTACCGGCCGAGGTCATTGTCCTCGGCGGTCGGTCACATCCGCTCCGCCAGGCCCGCCTCCTCCAGCGGGTGGCGGCGGTAGGGGCCGGGGACCTCGCCGCACAGCCGCGGGGTGGGCATCACCTTGCCGGGGTTGGCGCGCCCGTCGGGGTCGAAGGCGCAGCGCAGGCGCTGGAAGGCGGCCAGGTCGGGCTCCTCGAACTGGTCGGGCATGTAGCGCTTCTTGTCCACGCCGACGCCGTGCTCGCCGGTGATCGAGCCGCCGGCCTCCACGCACGCCTTGACGATCAGCCCGGCCAGCTCCTCGGCCCGCTCGGGCTCGCCCTCCTTGTGGCCGTCGTAGAGCACCAGCGGGTGCAGGTTGCCGTCGCCGGCGTGGAAGACGTTGGCCACGCGCAGCTCGTGCTCGGCCGACAGCTCGTCGATCCGGCCCAGCACCTCCGCCAGCCGCGTGCGCGGGATCACGCTGTCCTGCACGAAGTAGTTGGGCGAGATGCGCCCCATCGCGGCGAAGGCCGCCTTGCGGGTCTTCCAGATGATCGCGCGCTCGTCCTCGTCCTGGGCGACGCGGATCGAGTCCGCGCCGGCCTCCTCGCACAGCGAGACGATCGCGTCGAAGCGCTCCTCGCACTCGTCCTCGCGCCCGTCGAGCTCGACGACGAGGGCCGCGCCGGCGTCGGTGGGGTAGCCGGCGTTGGTGGCTCCCTCGGCCGCCTGGATCGAGAGGTTGTCCATCATCTCGATCGCCGCGGGGACGATGCCGGCGGCCACGATGCCGGACACCACCTCGCCTGCGTGGGTCGGGGAGTCGAAGAAGGCGACCAGGGTGCGCACTGCCGCGGGTGCGGGGATCACGCGCAGGATCGCCTTGGTGGCCACGCCGAGCGTGCCCTCCGAGCCCACGAAGGCGCCGACCACGTCCAGTCCCGCCGGGTCGAGCTCGGGCCCTCCGAGCCACATCATCTCGCCGTCGGCGAGCACCACCTCGAGCCCGGTGACGTAGTTGGACGTGAAGCCGTACTTGAAGCAGTGGGCGCCGCCCGAGTTCTCGGCGACGTTGCCGCCGATGGAGCAGACGATCTGGCTCGAGGGGTCGGGCGGGTAGGTGTGGGTGGGGCCGACTGCCTGGGAGACCTCGATGTTCGTCACCCCCGGCTCGACGGTCACGCGCGCGTCGTCGAGGTTCACGTCCAGGATCCGGCGCATGCGCGTGACCGCGATCAGCACGCCCTCCTCGACCGGCAGCGCCCCGCCGCTGAGGCCCGAGCCGGCGCCGCGAGCCACCCACGGGACCTCCGCCTCGTGGCAGGCCGCGACCACCTGCTGGACCTCCTGCGCGCTGCCCGGCAGCACCACCGCCCGCGGGCTGGCCCGGTACTGCAGGAGCCCGTCGGACTCGTATGTGCGCAGCTGGTGCTCCTGGGTGATGACGTGCTCGTCGCCCGCGATGGAGCGCAGGCGGGCGACGAGGCTCACTTCGACGACCATCCAGTCGAGCACCGGCGTCGACTGCAGCGGCACGAGCACGGCCATCACCAGGGCCAGAATGATGCTCCACTTGACGACTCGGCGGAAGAGGTTGCCCTCCTGCCCCGCCATGCCCACCGCGGCGGCGCCGATGGCGAGGTTCTGCGGCGAGATCATCTTGCCCAGCACGCCGCCGGAGCTGTTGGCCGCGGCCAGCAGGATCTGGTCGAGGCCCGCCTCCTTGGCCGCCTCCACCTGCAGGGCGCCGAACAGCGCGTTGGAGGAGGTGTCCGACCCGGTGACCGCCACGCCCAGCCAGCCTATGAGCGCTGACAAGAACGCGAAGGCGTCGCCGGCCCCCGCCGCCCAGTTGGCGATGGTGATGGTCTGGCCCGACTGGTTCATCACGTAGGCCAGCGCGAGCACGGCCGCGACGGTCAGGATCGCCCACTTGAGCTGGTCGAGCGTCTTCCCCGCGACCCTCAGCGAGCGGCCTGGCCTGACGCGGAGCACGAGCATCGTGATCAGGCCGGAGATCAGCATCAGCGTGCCGGCCGCCGGCAGCCAGTTGAAGTTGAACGTGAGGCTCATCAGGTCCTCGCCGTCCGGGTTGGTCACCTCCAGGCCCGGGCCAGTCGAACTCCTTGGTGAACGGCTCGTCGGCGAGCGCGTCCTTGATCGGCCCGATCTGGGCGATGGCGAAGACGACGATGATGATCAGGTACGGGGCGTAGGCCTTGACCACCTCGATGGGCGGGTCCTTCTTGGTGTCGTCCCTGCGCGCCACGTCCCGCTCGAGCGCCGGGTCGTGCGACTCGGCGCCGGCCACGGCGGGCCGGCCCGGGCCGGAGGGCTCGGCGAACAGCGGCTCGGAGGGCTGCCACACGCGCAGGAAGGCCACGATGGCGCCGGTGCCCAGCAGCGAGGCCACGATGTCGGTCAGCTCGACGGAGATGTAGTTCGAGCAGGCGAACTGCGCCACGGCGAACACGCCGCCGCCGACCAGCGCGACGGGCCAGGTCTGGCGCAGGCCGCGGCGGCCGTCGACCATGCCGACGAGGATCAGCGGCACGATCAGCGCCAGCAGCGGGGTCTGGCGGCCGACCATCCCGCCCAGGTCGTCCACCGGCAGGCCGGTGACCTCGGACAGCGTGGTGATCGGCACGGCGATGGCGCCGAACGCGACGGGCGCCGTGTTGGCGACGAGCGCCACGGCGGCGGCCTTGATGGGCCGGAAGCCGAGGGCGATCAACATCACCGCGGTGATCGCCACCGGCGTGCCGAAGCCGGCCAGCGCCTCGAGCAGCGCGCCGAAGCAGAAGGCGATGATCACGGCCTGGACGCGCTGGTCGTCGGAGATCGCGCCGAACGACCGTCTGAGCACGTTGAAGTGCCCCGTCTCGACGGTCATGTTGTACACCCAGATCGCCGTGACGACGATCCACATGATCGGGAACAGCCCGAAGACCGCGCCCTCGGAGGCCGAGAGGAGGCCCTGGTCGACGGGCATGTCGTAGACGATGAAGGCCACGAGCAGCGCGACGCCGAGTGAGGCCAGCGCGGCCCACTGCGCTTTGACCCTCACCCCGCCCAGCAGCACGAAAAGGGTGATCAGCGGCAGCGCCGCGAAGATCGACGACAGGCCCAGCGAGTCCGACACCGGGTCATAGACCTGCTCGTACATCGAGTGCTCCTCTCCTCCTTGGCCTCGCATCGGTTTCCCCGGGCCAGTGCGGGGGGAAACCAAGCTCGGCGGCAGTGCGCGTCTCGCTGTTCATCACCTGCTTCAACGACACGCTGTTCCCGGACACCGGGCGAGCGGTCGTCAAGCTGCTCGAGCGCGCTCGGCTGCGAGGTCGACTTCCCGCCCGAGCAGACCTGCTGCGGGCAGATGCACCTGAACTCCGGCTACCCGCTCGGAGGCGGCGGCCCTGAGCGAGGGGCTGGCCGAGGCGTTCGCGGGCGCCGAGGCGGTGGTCTCGCCCAGCGCCTCGTGCGTGGGGATGGTGCGCGAGCACGGCGACCCCGGCCTGGCGGCCCGCACCTGGGAGCTGACCGAGTTCATCACCGGCCCGCTGGACGTCGAGGACGTGGGCGCCTACTACCCGCACCGGGTGACCTACCACCCGACATGCCACTCGCTGCGCGGGCTGCGGGTGGGCGACGCGCCGCTGCGCCTGCTGCGCGCGGTCAAGGGCCTCGACCTGCTCGAGCTGCCCGAGGCCGAGGAGTGCTGCGGCTTCGGCGGGACCTTCGCGGTGAAGAACCCGGACGTCTCCACCGCGATGCTGTCCGACAAGCTGCGCGCCGTGGGGGACACCCGCGCGGAGGTGGTGACCGCGGCCGACAACTCGTGCCTGATGCACATCGGCGGCGGGCTGCGCCGCGGCCGCGCGGGCACGCGCGCGGTGCACCTGGCGCAGATCCTCGCCTCGACCGAGGAGGATCCCGAGCCGTGACCGCAGGCTTTCCCGCAGCAGCGCGCGAGGCGCTGGCCGACACCCAGCTGCGTCGCAACCTCGGCCACGCCACCCGGACGATCCGCGACAAGCGTGCGCGGGTGGTGGGGGAGGTGCCCGACTGGGAGGAGCTGCGCGAGGCCGGGCGGGCGATCAAGGACGAGGCACTGGCCCGGCTGCCCGAGCTGCTGGAAGAGCTGGAGCGCTCGGTCCAGCGCGGCCGGCGGGCACGTCCACTGGGCCCGCGACGGAGCCGAGGCCAACGCTGCGGTGGCGGCGGTCGCGAAGCGAGCACGGCGTCGACGAGGTGGTGAAGGTCAAGTCGATCACCACCGACGAGACGAAGCTCAACGACGCGCTGGCGGCCGAGGGCATCGCGGCGGTGGAGACCGACCTGGCGGAGTTGATCGTGCAGCTCGACGGCGACTCGCCCTCGCACATCCTGGTCCCCGCCATCCACCGCAACCGGGCCGAGATCCGGGACCTGTTCAAGGCCAAGCTGGGCGCCGAGGACCTCTCCGACGCCCCGGCCGAGCTCACCGCCGTGGCCCGCGAGCACCTGCGGCGCAAGTTCCTTGAGGCGAAGGTCGCGGTCAGCGGGGCCAACTTCGGCGTGGCGGAGACCGGCACCGTCTGCGTGGTCGAGTCCGAGGGCAACGGCCGCATGTGCACCACGCTGCCCGGAGGTGCTGGTCACCGTCATGGGCATCGAGAAGGTGCTGCCGCGCTGGCGCGACCTGGAGGTCTTCCTCCAGCTGCTGCCGCGCTCGTCGACCGGCGAGCGGATGAACCCCTACACCTCGCTGTGGAGCGGGGTCCGCGAGGGCGACGGGCCGAGCGAGTTCCATCTGGTGCTGCTCGACAACGGGCGCACCGACGCGCTGGCGGACGCGGTCGGCCGCCAGGCGCTGCGCTGCATCCGGTGCTCGGCCTGCCTGAACGCGTGCCCCGTCTACTCGCGCACGGGCGGCCACGCCTACGAGTCGGTCTACCCGGGGCCGATCGGGGCGATCCTGGCGCCGCAGCTCGCGCCGCTGGAGGGCTCGCAGACGCTGCCCTTCGCCTCCTCGCTGTGCGGTGCCTGCGCGGACGTCTGCCCGGTGAAGATCGACATCCCGGAGGTGCTCGTGCACCTGCGCGGCGAGGTGGTGGAGCGCAAGGGTGCCGGCCCCGAGTCAGCTCGCCATGCGCGCGCTGGCGCGGGTGTTCGGCGACCGCCGGCGCTACGAGCGCGCGCAGCGGCTGGCGCGCGCCGGGCGCTCGCCGCTCGGCCGCGGCCTGGCGCGGCGGCTGCCCGGGCCGCTGGCGGCGTGGACCTCCTCGCGCGAGCTGCCCGAGGTGCCCGCGCAGACCTTCCGCGAGTGGTGGAGGGAGAACCGGTGAGCGCCCGCGACGAGGTCCTGGCTCGCACGCGCCGACGCGGTCGCCGGCTCCGACCCCGCCCACCGGCGCGAACCCCGCCCGCCGCCGCCCGCCGGCGATGCCGTGGACCTGTTCTGCGAGCGGGTGGCCGACTACCGCGCCACCGTGCACCGCTGCGCCGCCGGCCGAGGTGGGGGAGGTGGTCGCGGGCCTCGCCGCCGGCACGCTCGGCGTGCCGGCCGACCTGCCGGGGAGCTGGTCGCCGCCCGGCGCCGTGACCGACGACGGGCTGTCGGCTCGCGAGCTCGACGGGCTCGACGGGGCCGTCACCGGCTGCGAGCTGGCGATCGCGGAGACCGGCACCATCGTGCTGCGCAGCGGCGGCCGGGCGCAGGGGCGCCGCGCGCTCACGCTGGTGCCCGACCTGCACGTCTGCGTGGTGGGCGAGGACCAGGTGCTGGCCGCGGTCCCCGCCGCGATCGCGGCGCTGGAGGGCGCGGCGCGTGACGGAGACCCGCTCACGCTCGTATCGGGGCCATCGGCCACCTCCGACATCGAGCTCTCGCGCGTCGAAGGCGTCCACGGACCGCGCACGCTGCACGTCGTCGTGGCCGCCTGACGTGCGCACGGTCTACCTCGGGACCTCGGACTTCGCCGTGGCCGTGCTTAGGCGGCTGACCGACAGCGATCATCGTCCCCAGCTGGTGGTCACGCGGCCCGACCGCCCCCGCGGCCGCGGCCGCAAGCTGGCCGCGCCGCCGGTGGCCGCCGCGGCGCGCGAGCTCGGCCTGGACGTCGAGCAGCCCGAGAGCGTGAACTCCGAGGTGGCTCGCGCGCGCATCGCCGCGGCCGAGCCCGGACGCGGTGCTGGTGTGCGCCTTCGGCGCCCTGCTCAAGGAGCCGCTGCTGTCCGACTACGACATGCTCAACGTGCACCCGTCGCTGCTGCCGCGCTGGCGCGGCGCAGCGCCGGTCGAGCGCGCGATCGAGGCCGGCGACGCCACCACCGGGGTCAGCATCATGCGCCCCACCGCGGAGCTGGACGCGGGACCCGTGCACCTCATGGCCGAGGAGCCGATCGCCGGCGACGACAGCTACGGCTCGCTCGCGCCCCGCCTGGCCGCGATCGGGGGAGAGCTCCTGGTGCGCGCGCTGGACACCGGCGCACGGCCCAGCCCGCAGCCCGACGAGGGCGCCACCTACGCCGACAAGATCGAGGCCGCCGACCGGCTCCTGGACACGTCCGCTGCCCGCGGTGGAGCTGGAGCGGCGGGTGCGCGCTCTGCACCCGCACATCGGCGCCTACCTCGAGCTGGGGGACGGCGAGCGCCTGCGCGTTCTGCGCGCCCGCGCGGGCGACGGCCCGGGCGGGTCCGCCGGCCGCGCGCGACGGCCGCCTGTTCGCGGGCGATCTCGAGCTGCTGGAGGTACAGCCCGCCGGCGGCCGGCCCATGGACGCCGCCGCGTGGCTTAGAGGTCATGCGGCACGTCTAGGCTGATGAGAGGGATGACCGCGCACATCGCCCGAGAAGTTCCCGGACTGTCCGTCCTGCGGCGAGCCCTGGCTGCGAGGCACGAACCTGGCGGGCCGCTACCGGTGCGTGTTCTGCCTGCACCGCTTCGAGCTGCGCTCGGAGTGTCCCGAGTGCGGTGCCCACTCGACGATCGCCCGAATGTCGGACACGGCGAACGTGGCGTGCCCCAACTGCGGGGCGTCGATGCTGCGCCCGATCTGAGCCGCTCCAGACCACCGAGTGCCGCGTCGTGGCGGACGCCCCAGCGGCGGGCCAGCCGGTCGACCAGCACCAGCCCGAAGCCAGCCTCAGCCCGAGGGATGTCGCCCGCGAAGCCGGCTACGGGGCCTAGCCCAGCCCTGGGGGCGGTTCGATCTTGCGCACCACCAGCTGGTCGTGCAGCCTCGGGCGGCCGCGGATGAACTCCCGTCGAGCCGCAGGTCGAAGTCGAGGTGCCTGGGGCGGCCTTGACAGGAGCGCGGTAGGTCAGTCTTTGCGCAGCTGAATCCAGAGCGCTCGTGCGCATGCGAGCGTCTCGCCGTCGCCCGTGACCAGCGCGGAAGCGGCCTCCCGCTTGCGTCCGTCGCGCCCGAGCGGCCATGACAGGGCCGCCAGCGGCTCGTTCTCGCGGGGCAGGCGCTGCACGTGGGCGTGCAAACGGGCAAGCACGACCGTCTCGCCCTCGCTGAAGCTCGCCACGGGGGCCGAGCTGGGGCAGTCGAGCGCGGCCCACACCTGCCGGGCGTCCGGCTGCCCGCTCCAGCGGGCCGCGAAGGCCCCTCCGTCCTCCAGCGCGCCGGGGTAGATGCCCATCCCGTCGTCGCGGTCGGGCCCGCAGACCACGCAGGTGGGGAAGGGGTGGTGGGCGGCCCAGCGGTCCAGCCCCGCCAGCGAGGCGTCCTGCGCCGCGTCGAGGGACACGCTCACCGGGGGCTCGAGCTCGGGCGGTGGCGCGGGGCGGCCCTCGGCCACCAGCGTCGAGCCGTGCAGCAATCGCACGGAGTCGCCGTCCCGCTCGACCTCGAGCTCGGTGTCCAGAGGGGGCGGGGCCCGCAGCGACACCTCCGCCGAGGGCGCGTCCAGCAGCGCGGCCACCATGCCGCAGGTGTAGCCGCCGTTGGCCGAGCCCGGCGGTCCGTTCCAGTGGGCGGGAATGAGCATCAGCCCCGCCGGAAGAGGACGAACAGGGCGGACCCGAGGACGGCCGCCGCCGTGGTGTAGGCGATCTCGACCTGCAGCACGCGGTTGTCGAACTCGACGAATAGGAGGAAGGCCACGAAAGCCGCCGCCGAGGCCGCCCAGCAGGCCGACGCGGCGACGGTGTGCCCGCGGGCCAGCGCGGCCTGGTTGAGCGTCGCCGCCGCCAGGTACAGCCCCATGCCCACCGCGATGATCACCAGGCCGCCGCGCTCGTAGGTGCCGTCGTCGCCGAACACCAGGTTCATCAGCGCGGGGCCGGCCACGGCCATTACCAGCGCCACCGAGGCGGCGAAGCCGGCGATGGCCAGCAGCGTCATGTGCACGCTGCGCTTGAACGGGTCGTGCTCGCCGCCCGCCCGCAGCCGCGTGAGGTGGGGGAGGATCGAGGTCTGGATCGCCTGGAAGAGTTGCAGCGGGGCGCGGGCGATGAGCAGCACGTTGAACGTGAAGCCGGCCAGCGCCGCACCGGCGGCGCCCGCCTCGGTGGCCTTCACGAGCAGCGGGCCTGCGTTGAGGAAGGTCTGCTCGGCGAGCATGATCACCAGCACGGCCACGGCGAAGCCCGCGCCCTTGGACAGCGTGAACTCGCCCTCGTCGTCGGACGGGGCGGTGTCGCGGACCGCCTCGGGCGTTCGCGCGTGGCGGCCCAGCGCCAGCGGCACGACGACCAGCGACACCAGCGGCGCGGCCGCGATGCCCAGCGCCACAGCCGCCTGCCCGCTTGCGATGCCGACCGTCACAGCGAGAGCGAACATCAGCCGCGAGGTGGCCTCCATGAACACCAGGCCGCCGTACAGCTCGAAGCGGTGGTGGCCGGCCAAGAAGCCGCGCGCGAAGTAGCTGGCGGCGTAGGCCAGCACCGCGACGACCAGCACCCAGTACAGCGTGCTCGAGCCGCCCAGGAGCTCGGTCTCGATCGTGTCCCGCAGCGCCAGGGCGACCACCGCGAACAGCACGCCCAGGGCCAGCTGGATCGTGGCCGCGATGCGCAGGTGGCTGGTGCCCTCGATCCCGCGCGCGTCGTGGTCGGCGATCGTGCGCGAGAGCAGCTGCTCGACCGGCCGGTAGAGCACCGAGACGGTGACGAACACCGCGGACCACAGCAGGGTGATGTCGCCGTACTCGTCGGGGTCCAGCGCGTGGGACGCCAGCGAGAAGTACGCGAAGGTTATGAGGCCGGTGGCGCCTATCCCCGCGGATAGGACGGCCGCGCCGCGGCCGTAGCCCGAGCGCTCCTCAGCGGAGGCGGACAAGCACCATGGTCCACGGGAACGGCGAGCGCGCCTCCTCGATCGTCCCGTGGCGGCGGAGCATGGACGTGAACGAGCGCTTGGACCAGTGGTTCACGTGCCCCGGCGTGTTGCCCAGCTGCTTCAGGTAGGCCCCGCGGGCCATGTTCAGCCCGCGCCAGAGGGGCTCGCGCGGCACCGACACGAGCAGGTGCGAGCCGGCGACCCGGGCCATCTCGGCCACGGTCGCCTCGGGCTCGGGCACGTGCTCGAGCACCTCGATCGCGGTGGCCATGTCGAACTCGTCGTCGGCGAACGAGAGCGAGGTGGCCTCCTCCACGCGCAGCTCCATGTTGGAGCGCCCGCGCTTCTCCCACTCGGCCTTGAGCTTGGGATCGTCGAGGTCGATGCCGACGATCCGCTTGTCGCCCAGGCGCTGGGCCCACTCGTGGGTCAGGACTCCCTCGCCGCAGCCGACGTCGAGGATCGACTCCGGCGCGGCCTTGTGCCACAGCTCGTCGAGCGTGGACTCGAAGCCGTTCATCAGCCGGCGCACCACCGGGTTGGTGGAGCCGTACTTGTCGAACGTGTTGCCGGTCGGAACCTGCTCGGCGGCCGGGGCCTGGGCGCTCACAGCTTCACCGCCTCGCGCTCGCCGGTCTTGCCGGTGGCCGGGCCTGCGCCGGCGCCGGTGGTCGGGCCCTGGCCGGTGTCCTGGGCGCCGGGCTCGTAGTGCGAGGGCTCGACCCCCAGCTGCAGCTCCACCCGGCGCACGCGCTCGAGGATGCGCTGCTGGACCACGCGCGAGCCGGCAAGGATGTCGCCGATCACCCCGAGCGCGCCGAGCTGCACGGCCACGATGAACAGCGTCGCGCCGAGGATGAGCGACTGGATGTGCCCCTCGCCCTCGCCGTTGAAGAAGTAGAAGAGGAACCGGGCCCAGATCACCGCGGAGATCAGCCCCACGACCACCGCCGCGGCGGTGAACACCCGCAGCGGCTCGTACAGCGAGTAGATGCGGAAGATCGAGGCCGCGTTGCGACGCACGTAGGCCCACATCGAGGGGAACAGCCGCGACTCGCGCGTCTTGGGGTTTGTCCTGATCTCGACGTGGTCGACCGCGACGAGCATCTTGCCCGCCTGGATGATCGTCTCCAGCGTGTAGGTGAACTTGGACACCACCTGCATCTGCAGCGCGGCCTCGCGGTTGTAGGCGCGGAACCCGGAAGTGGTGTCGGGCACGCTGGTTCCCGAGGCGCGGCGCACGACCGCGCTGCCCAGCCGCTGGAGCTGCTTCTTGAGCGGGGAGAAGTGCTCGATCTGGCGCGTCTGGCGGTCGCCGATGACCATGTCGGCGCGGCCGGCCAGGATCGGCTCGACGAGCTTCTCGATGTCGCCGCCGACGTACTGGTTGTCGGCGTCGGTGTTGACGATCACGTCGGCGCCGAGCTTCAGGCAGGCGTCCAGCCCGGCCTGGAATCCGGCGGCCAGGCCCTTGTTGTTGGTGAGGCGCACCACGTGGTGCACGCCGTGGGCGCGGGCCACCTCGACGGTGTCGTCCGAGGAGCCGTCGTCGATGATCAGCCACTCGACCGAGTCCACGCCGGGAAGCTCGCGCGGGAGGTCGGCGAGCGTCTCGGGCAGCTGCTCGGCCTCGTTGAAGCAGGGGATCTGGACGATAAGCTTCATGGCTGTCGGCGCCCCCGCGGCCGCCTCCCTCTCCCTCGCCGGCCAATTGCGGTGACGAACGGGCGAGTCTAGTCAATGAACCGGTTCCTCTCGCGTCCAATGGCGATGCCCATCGCCATCTGCCTCGCCCTTGGCGCGGTCTCCCTGCTGCTGCCCTCCGAGCCGAGCTACGACCCCTGGGCGTGGATGGTCTGGGGCCGCGAGTTGGCGATGCTCGACCTCGACACCAACGGCGGGCCGTCCTTCAAGCCGCTGCCCGTGCTGGCCATCGCCGTGTTCTCGCCGCTGTCCAAGGTCAACGACGGCATCCCGCCGGCGATCTGGCTGGTGATCGCGCGCGCCGGAGGCCTGCTGGCGCTTTACATGGCCTTCCGCCTGGCCGGGCGCTTCTCCGGCGGTCCTCGCGCCGTGCGCTGGGGCGCCGGGGTGCTGGCCGCGGTGGCCTTGCTGCTCACCCCGCTGTGGGTGCGCTACATGGCCCACGGCAACGAGGCGCCGATGGCGATCTTCTTCTTGTTGTGGGGCATCGAGCGCCACCTCGACGGCAAGCGCAACCACGCCCTGATCCTCGGCTTCCTCGCCTGCCTGCTGCGGCCGGAGGTGGCGCCCTTCATCGGCGCCTACGGCGCCTACGTGTTCTGGAAGTTCCCCGACGTGCGCAAGCTCGCGGTGGGCCTGGCGATCGCGCTGCCGGTGCTGTGGCTCGTGCCCGAGTGGATCGGCTCGGGCAATCCGCTCGGCGCCGGCCAGAAGGCGACCGGCGAGCCCCCGTGGAGCCTGTCTCTGCGCGACAAGCCGTGGCTGGCCGCCCTGGAGCGCGCGCACTCGCTGATCGGCGTCGCGCTCGAGGTCGGCGTGGTGGCCGCTCTGGTGCTCGCGATCAAGGGCCGCGACAGGCCGATCCTGTGGCTCACCGGCGCCGCCGCGGCGTGGGTGGGCCTGATCGTGCTCATGACCCAGCTGGGCTTCTCCGGCAACTCCCGTTACTTCCTGGTGCCGCTGGCCATCGCCTGCGTGGTTGGCGCCGCGGGAGCGGGGCGGCTGGTGATGCTCGCCCCCTCGCCACCGACCCAGGTCGCCGTGGCGGTGCTGATTCTGGTGGGCGCGGGGCTGTACGTCTCGCCGCGCCTGGAGCGCGTGGAGCGCCAGGCCGAGTCGATCGAGCGCCTGGTCCAGCTCCAGTCAGACCTGGAGACGTCGGTCGAGCGCGCTGGCGGGGCCGAGGCGGTCGAGAAGCCCTATCCGACGGTCAACCGCGGCTTCGTGACGCGCATGGCGTGGGAGGTCAAGGTGCCGATCGGCGAGGTCGAGGCGGCGAGCGGCGACGGGGTCGTGTTCGCGGCCCGCAGCCGCCAGGCGGGGTCGGCGCCCAAGCAGGCCCGCGACCCCAACCAGCAGCTTCGGTTCAAGCAGGGCCGCTGGCGGGTTTACGCCCCGCGGGGCACGAGCTTCGCCTCGACGCCCGCGCCCTGAGGGGCCAGCGGCGCGGACCGCACGCCCCAAGAAAAAGCTCAGCGCCACTGAGCGTTTTTTCGAGCCCCGTACGCCCGCATGCTCGATTGAGCGTGCCGGCGCGGGGACCCCGTGGGCGGGCGCCTAGACCGCGTCAGCGACGCAACTCTCGAGCTCCTCGAGCAGCTCCTCGTCGCCCTGGCGCACGTACAAGAGCGCGTTCTCGATCTGCTCGGCGCCCTGGGCCTCGCCCTTGAACTGGGTCGTTTCGGCGGCCCCGGTCGAGAGGTAGAACTGGATCCGCGGGCCCGTGCGGCGGTCGCCGACCTGGATCACGTCCTTGCCCTCGGGCCGCGCGTCGATCCGCTTCTCCTTCATGCAGCTGAGCGCCACGGCTCGCTTGTCGTTGGGGTCCACGGTGGGGCCGGAGGACCCGCTGCTCGAGCCGCACCCCGCGAGGACGCACACGAAAAGGAGAATCACGCCGCGGCGCACGGAAAGGCAGAGTAGAGATGCCTCCCGCAACTCCCGTGCAAATAAGGTGTTCCAACCCGCCGATGAAGCGCGCCCTCGCAACCCTTCCCGTCGTGCTCGGCCTTGTCCTCGCGCCCTCCGCGTCGGCTCGCGTGATCGAGCTCGGTGAGGGAGCGACCCCCGCAGGCAAGCCCAGCTGCCCCGCCCAGGGCGCGACCGAGTGCCAGGCCATCGGCCGCGTGACCGGCTACATGGGTCGCTCGGGTGACAAGACCAACCCCTTCATCATCCCGCGGGCGGGCCGGATCGTGGCCTTCACGATCGCCCTCGGCAAGCCGAACTCCCGCGAGCAGTCCTTCTTCAACGACCTCTACGGCGGGCCCCCGCAGGTGCGCATCTCCGTGCTCCGCGCCGGGCGCACCCGCCGGACGCGCCTGACCCACCGCCTGCTGCGCCAGTCGGGCCGCGTGCGCGTGGACCGCTACTTCGGCTCCTCGCCGACCTTCGTGTTCGGCCGCCCGCTCAGGGTCTCGCGCGGCAACCGCGTGGCGCTCACGGTGCCCACCTGGACCCCGTCGCTGGCGCTCGGCCTCGGCCGGAGCAACTGGTGGCGCTCCTCGCGCCGGAGGGGATCGTGCTCCAACGTGAGCCAGCGCGCCCAGCAGCAGACGCTCGGCGGGCTGCGCAACTACGGCTGCACGTACTTCACGGCCCGGCTGACCTACTCGGTCACCTACGTGCCGGACCCGCGCCGCACCGACGGCAGCTAGGCGCTCTGCCACAGTCCGGGCCATGAGGCCCGACCGCAGCACGGCGTTCAAGGTCGTGCTGGTCATGCTCGCGGTGATGTGGGTGTCCGAGCTGGTGGACGTCGCCTCGGGCCACAAGCTCGACGAGCTGGGGATCGAGCCGCGCGACCCCGAGGGGCTGGTCGGCGTGGGGACCGCCCCGTTCCTGCACGCCGGCTTCGGCCACCTGCTCTCCAACACGCTGCCGTTCGTGATCCTCGGGCTGGTCATCGCCGTCGAGGGCCTGAAGCGGATGCTCGCCGTGACCGCCATCGTCATGGTGGTCGGCGGCTTGGGCACCTGGCTGTTCGCCTCGGCCGACTCGGTCCACATCGGAGCCAGCGGCGTGGTGTTCGGCTACGCCGCGTACCTCATCGTGCGCGGAGTGTTCAACCGCAACCTCGGCGAGCTGGCGGTGGCCGTGGTGGTCGTGCTGTTCCTGGGCGGGGCGCTGCTCGGCGGCCTCGTGCCGCGCGCGGGCGTGTCCTGGCAGGGTCACCTGTTCGGTGCGGTCGGCGGCGTGCTGGCCGCGCGACTGCTTGCGCGCCGGCCCGACGAGGGGCCGCCCGCGGCGCCGGCGCCTAGCGGAAGGGCGGCGTAGCGCGGAAGTTGCGCTGCACGAGGGGCCAGACCGGCTTGAACGCACCGTTCTCGTCGATCGGGCTCTTGTTGTTCCATGGCGGGTTGGGCTTGGGGTTGCCGCCCTCCCAGGTGGGGTGCACGCGGAAGTCGCGCAGCGCCCAGAGGATCGAGCCGTTGACGAACGGCCGCGAGGCGTGGACGCCCAGGTGATCGAGCGTCCACTTGTTCTGGAACTGGAAGGTGCCCAGCTCGTTGACCGGGCCGTTGCGGTTGGACTCGGCGCCGAACTCGGTGATGAAGATCGGCTTGCCCGGATAGAGCGAGTGGGTGCGGTCGAGGAACGGCCCGAGGTCGATGGTCCGCGACGGGCGGCCGGCCCTGGAGGCGCGATACCACCCGAAGTACTCGTTGGCGCCGATCACGTCCAGCCGCTGGATCGCGGGGGAAGGGTCGGGCTGACCGAGGACTGACTGGCGGTCGATGCCGACCCAGCGGGTGGGATCGATGCGACGGATCGCTGTGCGGGCCTGGTCGATGAAGACCTGGTAGTTCGGCTCGGTGGCCTCGTTGAAGAAGGTGCCGTTGTTGCCGGGGCTGTCGTTGGCCACCGACCTGTCGCCGGAGATCTCGTTGGCCACCGACCAGGTGAAGATCGAGGCGTGGTTGACGCCGGCGGTGACCGTGTCGCGGTTGGCCTGTACGGCGCGGCGGCGAACGCTCCCGACCATCTTCTCCGGGCGCACCTGGTAGACCGGCGCCTGGGCCCAGAACATGATCCCGGCGCGATCCAGCGCCTCCATGAAGGCGGGGTGCAGCGGATAGTGCGCGCGGGTGACCGTGGCCCCGAGCGACTTCAGGTAGTTGAGGTGGACGCGTCGCGTGCCCGCGTCCCAGGCCGCGCCCTTGCTGAAGTCGTCCTCGTGGACGCTGGCGCCGCGCAGGTTCAGGACGCGGCCGTTGAGCAAGGCCAGTCCGCTCGCGGTGCGCTGCAGGAACTTGACGCCGAAGGCCGCGCCGTAGCGGCTGCGCCCGCCCTCGTTGCTGGCGCTCGCGGTGAGCTTGTAGAGGCTCGGCCGCCCGGGCTGCCACAACTTCGGGCGGCGGATGGTGAAGGCCATGCGCACACTGCGCCGACGCCGGCCGGCGATCCTCGGCCGTGCCGTGGCCACGGTCCTGCGCCCCAGCTTCAGCGACACCTCGACCGTCTGCTGCCGGCGGGCCATGTTTCGCAGCAGCAGGCGGGTGATGACGCGGGCGGAGCCGCGCAGGCGCCTCACGCGGGGGAGGATCGCCATGTGCTCGATGTCGACGCCGCGCACCGGGCGCAGGTAGACCTCGCGCAGGAGGCCCCCGAAGTTCCACCAGCCGCCGGTGCCGTAGCCGTTGAAGCGCGCCACCCGCCAGTGGGTCAGGTCGTTGGCCCCGCGCAGGGTCGAGACCCGGACCACCAGGCGGTTGCGTCCGCGCTTGGGCTTGGCGTCGACCTCCCAGGGCAGGTACCCGCCGCTGTGGCGCCCGATCTCCCGGCCGTTGAGGTAGACGATCGCGCCGTGGTTGGCCGACTCGAAGCGCAGCTTCCACGAGGTGCCCTTCTGGACCTGGCGCCGCGAGAGCTTGAACTCCTTGCGGTACCAGCCCACCGACGACTTGTTCAGCGTCGTGTCCTGGGCGTTCCAGTTGTGGGGGACCGAGATGCGGGTCCACCCGCGCAGCGAGCGCTGGCGCTGGAAGCGGCCGGTGCGCCGGTCGTCCTGACGGAAGTACCACGCGCCCCCCATCAGAAGCCGGCCGGCCTGGCCCTCGCGGATCAGGGTGCGCTTCTGCGGGGCGTCGACGACCAGGCGCGGCGTGGGCGTGGGAGCGGGCGCCGGTGTGGGGGCGGGAGCCGGCACCTGGGCGGCCGAGCCGACCGCCAGGGCGCCCGCCGCTATGGCGAGCGCGAGCACGGCAAGGGTGAGTTTGAGGGGAAGACGCATGCGAGGCGAGGACCGGCGCGGTGAGGGTAGCCGCAAAACCGGTCGGTGGCGACGGTTCAGGCGGGCTAACACGACACCGGCGCGTTTGTCTCGGTGTCGCGTCGGGTCCTGCTACCGTCGGGCGCTGCGGTCGTCCGTCCGGAGGACGGCCTCGTCGAGCGTCGTCCCTCCGCATCGCGGGTCATGGAGGAGCCGGCGTTCAGTCCGTGGAACCTTGAGCCGAATGAACCGTCGCCTTGCGCTCATCCAAGCGGCCCTCTCGCTGGTCGCGCTGGCAGCCGTCATCTGGTGGGCCCTCCACCAGGACGCGCCGAAGTTCCCCGACAGTGCGGGAGCGTTCGCCCTGCTCGGCCTCGCCCTGATCATCTACGGCGCCGCCACCGCCGTCCGCGCCGAGCGCTGGCACCACATCCTCCGCCTGGCGGACGTGCACGCCCCGCGCAAGGAATGCTACGGGCTGACCACGGTCGGCTACATGGGCAACAACGTGCTGCCCGCGCGCGCAGGAGAGGCACTTCGCGTCGTGCTCCTCTCCCAGCGCACCGGCGCCGGCAAGCGCACCGTGACCGGCTCGATCGTCGCCGAGCGCGCCCTCGACGTGGTCGCCCTGGGCGTGATCCTCGCCGGCGTGGTCACGATCACGATCCGCGACCGGGACGTCCTGCCCACCGACCATCCGCTGCTGATCGGCAGCATCATCGTGGCGGTCCTGGTCGTGGCCATCGCGGGCATGGAGTTCCTGCGCCGCCGCGGCGCCATGATCCGGCTGCGCGAGTTCATCAGCCCGCTGATCCACGCTCCCCGCGCGCTGATCCGCAAGGAGGGCCTGTGGCTGCTCGCCGTGACGTTCGTCCTGTGGGCGCTGGAGGGCGCGGTCTACCTGGCGGTGGCCGAGTCGGTCAACCTGAACATCAGCATCAGCGGCGCGCTCTACCTCGTGGCCCTGACCAACTTCGTCGCCGCCCTGCCCGCCGCGCCGGGCTCGGTCGGGACCTTCGACGCCGCCGTCGCCTTCGGCGCCCGCGCGCTGGGGGGCAGCGGCTCGGTCGTCGTGTCCTACCTGCTGCTGCTGCGCTTCATCCTCTACGTGCCGATCACGCTGGTCGGCCTGGTCGTGCTCATCACGCGCTACGGCGGCTGGGCGCGGCTGCGCAGCGCGGCCCGGCTGGCCCCAAGCCGGGCATAGCGACATGCGTACGCCGGGCGCATCGGCCCGTCTTCTCCGCTTGAGGAGAGGAGGGGGCCGCGAGAGCCGCTCGATCCCGCTCCCGCGGGACACCGCGAGCGCCGAGGGGGTGCGGCGCCCGCCTGGCTCGCTCTGGGTGGTGTTCGCGGTCTGTATCGCACTCGGCGCGTTGAGCCTCTTCCTCTACGCCACGCCGACCTACGACCCGTGGGCGTGGATCCTCTGGGGCCGCGAGATCGTCCACCTCGATCTGGTGACGGAAGGGGGCCCGTCCTGGAAGCCCCTGCCGGTGGTGTTCACGACGGTCTTCTCGCTGTTCGGCGAGGACACGGCCCCGTACCTCTGGCTGGCCGTGGCCCGGGCGGGGGGACTGCTGGCCTGCGTCATGGCCTTCCGCGTGGCCTACCGGCTTGCGGGCGGCGGCCTCTCCGGCGTGCTCGGGGGCGGAGCGTGCACGCTGCTGCTGCTGACCAGCCTCAACTTCGTGCGCGACGCCGCGATGGGCAACTCCGAGGCGCTGATGGTGGCTCTGGTCCTGCTTGCCTTCGAGCGGCACCTCGACGGGCGCCGTGACCACGCCCTGTACTTCGGCCTGGCCGCCGCGCTGTTGCGGCCCGAGGTCTGGCCCTTCCTCGGCCTCTACGGCCTCTTCCTGCTCCTCCGCGAGCCTGCCCTGCGGCTCCGCACGCTGCTCCTCGGCCTGCTGGTGCCCCTGCTCTGGTTCGGCCCGGAGCTGTGGGGCTCGGGCCAGGCGCTGCGGGCCGCCACCCGCGCCACCAATCCCAACCGCGGCAGCGCCGCATTCGCCGACAGCCCTTCGCTGGAGCTGCTCGAGCGCTTCGCCGACACGCTCGTCATGCCGGTGAAGGTCGGCGCCGCGGTGGCGGTGGCCTGGGCGCTCTACAGCTACCTGCGGCATCGTCGCCACGGTCCTGTCTTGGCCCTGTTCGGCGGTGGCTGCGCCTGGTTCGCGCTGGTCGCGGTGATGACCGAGGCCGGCTACGCGGGCAACCAGCGTTACCTGATCGTCTCCTCGGCGGCCTTCATCATCCTCGCCGGGGTGGGCGTGGCCTTCACCCTGCAGGGGGCGGGCACGCTGGCCGAGCGCTTGACCGGCCGCGACTGGGCCCGGGCCGTCGCCGTCGCGCTGGCCTTCGCCGCCATCCTCGTTGTCGGCGTGCGGTTGGAGGCGGACACGGGGACTACCTTCGTCCGCAAGCTGCAGCGCTCGATGCGCTACGAGAGCTCGCTGTGGCCCAACCTCGAGCGGGTGATCGCCGCCGCGGGCGGCAAGGAGCGTCTCACGGCGTGTGGCGGGCTGTATTCCGGGCCCTACCAGACACAGATGGTCGCCTACGAGCTGGGCGTGCACGGATCCGACGTGCGTTCGCTCGAGGGCACGCCGCCGCCGGGCGCCGCCTTCCGCACCCGGACCCTCCCCCGGGGCCCACTGGTAATCAAGCTCACAGACCGCCGGCGCCGGTACCGCCAGATCGCCCGCGTGGAAAGCTGGCGGGTCCTGACCGTGCCCCCGATCGGCAGCCGCGACTGCCCCGCCGCCGGCGCTGACGCGCCTCGTGCACCCGCGGGTGGCCGGGTGTCGGCTGGCTAAGGTTTCCGGGTGGCCTCCGTCGCGTCCCGCCGGCCGCGAGGCCTGCCTCGCATCCAAGCCTCCCCTCCCCAGGGCAACTGGTGGGTTTGGCTGCTCGTGCTCGGGCTGGTCGCGGTCTCGCTCGTCCTGCGCACCCTCAGCCTCGGGGAGTCGCTGTGGATGGACGAGGGGCTCTCGATCGGCATCTCGTCCCAGCCCTTCTTCGACATCCCGGGGACGCTGCGGCTGGACGGCTCACCGCCGCTGTACTACATGCTGCTGCACCTGTGGACGAGCGCCATCGGCGATGGGCCGGCGGAGACGCAAGGACTGTCGGTGCTCATCTCGCTGCTGTTCATCCCGGCGATGCTGTGGGCGGGCTGGACGCTCTTCGGGCGCCGGGCGGGGCTGATCGGCGCGGCGCTGGCCGCGGTCAACCCGTTCGTCACGACGTACGCGCAGGAGACGCGCATGTACTCGCTGATGGTGCTGCTGAGCCTGGTGGTCACCGCGGCCTTCGTGAACGTGTTCGTCTTCCGTCGCCGGCAGTACCTGCCTGTGGTCGCGGTGTCGCTGGCGGCGCTGCTCTACACGCACAACTGGGGCATGTTCGTGGCCGCCGGCCTGGTGGTCGCGTTCGCCTTCCTGTGGCGCACCAGCGACGACCGGCGCGCGCTCTTGCGCGACGCCGCCATCGGCTTCGGCGCGGCCGGTCTGCTGTACCTGCCCTGGGTGCCCACCCTGATCCACCAGGTCCAGCACACGGGCGCGCCCTGGCTCGACCCGCCCAAGTTCGGCGCGCCCGTGCAGATCTCCAAGTCGCTGCTGGGCGGCGGGGCGGCCACCGTGGCGCTGGTGCTCGCCGCCGGCTCGGGCCTGGCGCTGGCTACGCGCGAACGCATGAGCAAGGAGCGCCAGGCGGTGATCACCATCGCCATCGGGTTCTTGGCCACTCTGGCCGTCGCCTGGCTGATCTCGCAGGTATCGCCGGCCTGGACCACCCGCTACCTCGGCGCGACGCTCGGCTTCCTGCTGCTCCTGGCCTCGGTGGGCCTGGCCCGTGCCGGGAACCTGGGCCTGGTCGCCCTGGTGATCATCCTCGGGATCTGGGCGATCCCCAAGAGCTACGAGCTGAGGAACAAGTCCAACGCCGCCGATCTGGGCAAGACCGCAACCCCGCAACTGCGCACGGGTGACCTCGTCGTGGTCATGCAGCCCGAGCAGACGCCGCTGATCGACTACCACCTGCCGGTGCGGGGGCTCAAGTACGCGACCCCCCTCGGGCCGGTCAAGAACCCGGCCGTGATGGACTGGACCGACGCCCAGGACCGCATGATCGCGGCGCGCCCCGCTCGTAATCTCGATCCGCTGCTTGCTAGGCTCCCGCGCGGCGCGAAGGTGTTCTTCGTGCACCCGGTCACCACGCAGCAGAACGACTGGGACGCACCGTGGACACAGCTCGTGCGCCGGCGGTCGGCCCAGTGGGGCCTGGACATGGGCTCCAACCCGCGCTTCCGTCAACTGCAACCGGCTCCGGAGTTCTACCGGCGGGCGACCCGCATCGGTGTGCGCGGAGTGCTGTACGAGAAGACAAGCTGAGGACGAAATGGCAGACGGCAACAGCAATTCCCCCGCGGAGCACGTGGCTCCCCCCGCGGAGCTCGCGCATCCCGAGATCCGCGACAAGCCCACCCTCATCATCGGCGGCGGCCCCGCCGGCCTGACGGCCGGCTACCTGCTGGCCAAGCAGGGGCTCCCGGTGATCATCTTCGAGGCCGAGGACCAGGTTGGCGGCATCGCCAAGACCGAGGTCCGCGACGGCCCGGGCGGCCAGTACCGCTTCGACCTCGGCGGCCACCGCTTCTTCACCAAGGTGCAGGAGGTCGACGACCTCTGGCACGAGATCATGCGCGAGGAGTTCCTGAAGCGCCCGCGCATGTCGCGCATCTACTGGCGCCAGCGCTTCCTCGACTACCCGCTGCGCGGGGCCGACGTGATCAAGAAGCTCGGCCCGGTCGAGCTGACCCGCTGCATGCTCAGCTACGCCTGGGCCAAGGTCAAGCCCAAGGGCCGCGAGGACACCTTCGAGCAGTGGGTGATCAACCGCTTCGGCAAGCGGCTGTTCGACAACTTCTTCCGCTCCTACACCGAGAAGGTCTGGGGCGTGCCGGTATCGGAGATCCGTGCCGACTGGGCCGCCCAGCGCATCAAGGGGCTGTCCTTCTTCAGCGCCGCCAAGGCCGCCTTCTTCGGCAACAAGGGCGACGAGATCAAGACGCTCATCGGCGAGTTCCACTACCCGCGCTACGGCCCGGGCCAGATGTGGGAGACGATGACCGACGACATCCAGAAGCTCGGCGGCAAGATCCTCATGAACACGCCGGTCACCAAGCTGGAGATGGAGGGCTCGCGCGTCGTGCGCCTGCACACCAAGGATGAGGTCTACGAGGCCGAGCACGTGATCTCCTCATTGCCGCTGCGCAACACCGTGGGTATGGCCGAGCCGCGCCCCAGGGGCGAGGTCATCGCCGCCGCCAAGGGGCTGCGCTACCGGGACTTCCTCACGGTCTCGCTGGTGCTCGACGGGGAGGACCTGTTCCCCGACAACTGGATCTACATCCACGAGCCCGACGTCGAGGTCGGCCGGATCCAGAACTTCCGCTCCTGGAGCCCCTGGATGGTCCCGGACGACACCAAGGCCTGCGTCGGCCTGGAGTACTTCTGCTTCGCCGGTGACCACCTGTGGGAGATGCAGGACGAGAAGCTGGTCGAGCTCGGCATGAAGGAGCTCGAGAAGCTCGGCCTCTCATCGCGCGACAAGCTGCAGTTCGGCTTCGCCACCCGGGTGCCCAAGGCGTACCCCATGTACGACATGGACTACTCCGACCGCATCGCGACCATCCGCTCCTTCGTGGACGGGCTGGACAACTTCCAGCAGGTCGGGCGCAACGGGCTGCACCGCTACAACAACTCCGACCACTCGATGCTCACCGCCATGCGCGCGGTGGACAACCTGGTCAAGGGCACCGAGCACGATCTCTGGGCCGTGAACGCCGAGTCGGCGTACCACGAGGAGGAGACCCAGGACGAGAAGCAGCCCTACATCGAGGCCCCGGAGACCAAGGCCCAGAAGGAGCCGCTCTCCAGCTAGGGCGTCCGCGCCCGCAGGCCGTCCAGCGCGACGGTCAGCAGGCGGGGCCTGGCTCGCCAGGCGCGCTGGCAAGGCGCGTCAGGCGTCTTCGGGAGGCGCACCAGGGGGCACGTTCGGGGTCCTCGGCACTCGAACTGCCGAGGGCCCCACGCCCTGCCTGCAGTTGCGCAGGCGGTAGAGCTTGATCTCCGGCCCCGGGCGCTCGAAGGCGCCGCGGGTAGTAGTTGTAGGAGAGGTCGAAGTCGAACGGGGGCGGCTTCGCGCCCTTGCGGTAGGGGCTCCAGACCTTGACCAGGTCGGCCTCGCGCTCCAGGCGCCGGTAGTAGGCGCGCACCTTGCGCGAGCCGATCTGCTCGACGCGGTCGCGCACCAGGCTGATGGTCATCACCGTGCAGTAGCCGTAGAAGCGCATGTCGTCGATCGCCTGGGGCGAGAGGGCGAAGTGGTAGTTCGACGACTTCAGCTTGTTCGCCGGGCGGCTGAACTGGCCCGGCTCCTGGGGCTCGCACACCCGTCGGCCCGCCGGCGCTGCGGTAGGAGTAGCCGCCGCGCGCCGCAGCGGCCCAGCCAGGACGGCAGGCGCCCGTCGGGGGCGGCGCGGTAGAAGCGGTCGGGGATCGCGGGCTCGATCGAGATGCGCAGCTGGGGCGGGTAGTGGCAGGCCAGGTAGCGGCGCGCCTCGAGGCGCGTGTCCTCGCGGCCCAGCACCACGGTGGTGCGGACGTCGGCGATGAGGCCCTGCAGCAGGACGAGGAGGGTCAGCGCGGCCACCGCGAAGGGCGCCAGCCGCGGCCGCCGGCGGGTCAGCCAGTCGCCGGCGCCGCACCAGCGCCACGCCGGCGAGCAGAGCAAGCGCGGGGTAGGCGGGCAGCAGCCAGCGCCCGAAGTAGCGCGACTGCAGGCTCAGGTACGAGGAACAGCGCGACGGGGAACGCCGCCAGCAGCAGGGCGCGGCGCCAGTCGCGCCGCGCGAGCACCACCACGCCGGCCAGCGCGGCGAGCGCCTACCGCCCAGCCGAGGCCCCAGGTGAGGCTGTCCAGGTAGTAGAAGGGCGCGCTGCCCTCCTGGCCCGCCTTGGCCAGATTTCCCGCCACCTCGGCCTGGGCGCGGACCTTGTGGAGGAACTCCGAGAAGCGGATGATCAGGTACGGATTCAGCACGGCGAAGGTGACCGCGGTGCAGGCCAGCGCCAGCAGGCCCGACAGCACCGTGCGCAGTGGCTCGGCCCGCAGGCGCAGCAGCGCCGCGAGGCCCACGGGAAGCAACACGAGCCCGGCCGTGTACTTGAACGAGAGCGCCAAGCCGGCCGAGGCGCCGGCCAGCGCGAACCAGCGCCTCTCGCCCGTCCTCGATCGACCTTGACCGCGAACAGCAGGGCGAGCGCGACTCCGGTAAGCGCGCCGACGTCGGTCACCGCCTGCCTCGAGTAGGTGACGGCCAGGAACGCGAAGGCCAGGACCGCCGCCGCCACCAGCCCCTCGCGACGGCCGAAGAGCTTGCGTCCCGCGAAGTAGCAGAACGACCACTCCCGCCATGCACGAGCAGCGCGGTGAAGCTGCGCGCGGCGATCCAGACGTTGGTGGGATCGGTGGCGAACTGACTCGTCACGTTGCCACGGGGCAATGGCGAAGTCCCCGGCGCCGCCGACCAGCGAGCCCACCACCCCGAAGTGAACCCGCAGCGCTGCGTAGACGAGGTACGTATAGGTGGTGGGGTTCTCGTAGTAGCCCGGGGTCGAAGTCCTCGCGGAACATGCTGCACCGCCCGGTGGGTGAAGTGCTCGGCCTCGTCGTGGGTGAAGACGTACGGGCAGGCCGTAGCGGTTGTTGATCACGCCGCACCGCCAGGCCGGCGAGCACGATCCCGGCCAGGATCAGCGGGGCGGGCTGGAGGAGTGGTCGCAGGCGGCTCATCGCGGCGCGACGACCGGACCGACGAAGCCGTCAGGCGGCGTGCCGCGCACGTCGAGCACGCGCCAGGGGCCGACCTGGGCCAGCGTCTTCGACCTTCGAGCCGAAGACGATCGCCACCGGCGCGGCCGGAGTGGCGGTACTTGGCGGTGAACACGATCCGGTGCGGCGCGCCCGGGCGCTGCAGCGCGCGGATGGGCACCTTCATCTCCCAGGCCATGTGCGGGATGAAGCCGCGGTTGACGTGCACCTTGCCGCGCTCGGTCAGCTTGGGGCCGCCGGCCTCGTCGACGGCCTCCTCGAGCCAGCGGTTGAGCTTCGCGTTGCCCACCGCGAAGGAGACCTCGCGCCAGGCGAACGGCGCGCGCAGGTAGGCGAACGGAGCGGTCACCAGGACCAGCGCCGCGGCTATGGCCGCGCGCGCCGGCGTGCTGTGTGCCCAGGGCGATCAGCCGCGCCACGCCGATGCCTGCCAGCACGGTGGTCACGCCCACCGCCAGCAGGAAGTAGCGCGGGTTGCCGGAGAAGCCGCCCTGGGTCATGACCGCCACCAGCACGAGCCAGAACGCCACGGCGCCGCCCATCCAGATGACCGGCCAGTTGCGCGTGCGGATGCCCCAGATCACCCCGAACAGGGCGCACAGCTTCAGCGGGTGCAGCATCAGCCCGGCGCTCCGCAGCAGAGCGGCAAGCCACGGGTGGTCCTGGCGCGACAGGCTCCAACCGGGCTCGCTGCGCGCCTGCTTTCCGGCGCTGAGCGGGTCGCCCGATCCGATCCACTCGGGGACGATCCACATCACCGGGAGCAGGACGAGGCAGGCGGCCACCAGCAGGCGGTGCTCGGGCTCCTTGAGCCACATGAAGACCGCGTAGGCGGCGAGGAAGGGCCAGAACTCCGGCCGGTTGAGCGCCACCAGGAAGCCGAGGAAGAACGCCTGGCCGCGGTGGCCGTCGAGGTGGCGCTCGATGGCCCACAGCAGCAGGCCGGCGGCCAGCGGCTCGGTGAAGCCCTGGGCGATGAGCAGGCCCCAGCGCGGGGTGATGCACATCACCGCCGCGGCGACCACGCCGGCGGTGACCTTCAACCACGGCTCGTCGCCGACCAGCCGCGAGGCCAGCCGGTAGGCCATGGCGATCGACAGGAAGCCCCCGGCGCGGGCGACGATGAGCCACAGCATCGGCGGAATGCCGTCGTCGATCTTGGAGAAGGGGGCGAAGATCGTCGTGAACACGACCGGGAACGGCTTCCACGACGGCCCCCCGAGCGTGTCGAGCTCGAGCAGGGGTATTTCGCGGCCCCAGACGACCCACGCCCACGAGTCGAAATGGAGCCCGCGAGCAGGGAGAAGCAGAGAGAGGGCCGCAAGGACAAAGCACCCGACCACGACCTTGCGCACTCGGGGGAGCGTAGCGAGGGGACCCCCTCGCGCTGGTAGATTGACTCGCGAGTCAATCATGCCCGCGACACAGCCCAACGAGCGTGATCAGCGCCATCTCGAGCGGACGATCGACCTGGCCGCCGAGGCGCGCGGGCGGACCGGCCCCAACCCCCTCGTGGGCGCCGTCGTGGTGAAGTCGGGACAGGTGATCGGCGAGGGCTTCCACGCCGCCGCCGGCACGCCGCACGCCGAGCGAGTCGCTCTCGGGGCCTGCACCGAGGACCCCGCCGGGGCGACCCTGTACGTCTCGCTGGAGCCGTGCGCCCACACCGGCCGCACGCCCCCTTGCACAGAGGCAATCATCGAGGCCGGGATCAAGCGCGTGGTGGTGGCCTCCGACGACCCCACCGGCAAGGTCAGCGGGCGCGGCCTGGGGGTGCTGCGCGACGAGGGCGTCGAGGTGACGACGGTCAACGGCGACGTCGCCCGGGCGGCGCGCCTGATCAACCAGCCGTTCCGAAAGCACGCCCGTACGGGCTGCCCGCACGTGGTGCTCAAGCTCGCCATGACGCTCGACGGCAAGGTGGCCACCAGCACCGGCGACTCGCGCTGGATATCGGGCGAGGCCAGCCGCGCCCGCGCCCATCGCTGGCGCTCGGAGTGCGACGCCGTGGCGGTCGGGCTGGGCACGGCGCTGGCCGACGACCCGCTGCTGACCACCCGTCTGCCCGGGGCCTCGGAGAGCGAGCAGCCGCTACGCGTGGTCTTCGACTCCGAGGGGCGCCTGCCGCTCGACGCCAAGCTGCTGCAGGGCGCCGGCGGCGACGTGGCCCCGGTGCTGGTGGTCTGCTCGCGCGCGGCGTCGCACACGGCGCTCGACAAGCTGCGCGCCGCGGGCGCCGAGGTGCTGATGGTGACCGGCCAGAACGAGGCCGCGCGCGTGGGCCCCGCGCTGAGGGAGCTCGGCTCCCGCGGGGTCCAGTCGCTGCTGTTGGAGGGCGGGCCGCGGCTGGCCGGCGCCTTCCTCGACGCCGGCGAGGTCGACGAGGCGCGCGTGTTCGTGGCGCCGAAGCTGAGCGGCGGGCGCGAGGCCCGGACAGCGGTGGAGGGGGAGGGCGCCGAGAAGATCGCCGACGCCACCCGCGCGCTGTCCACCGACGTCGAGGTGATCGACGAGGACGTGCTGATCACGGCGCGGCTGAAGGAGTGGTAGGCGCGTGTTCACCGGACTGGTGCTGGGGGTCGGGACCGTCGAGGCGGCGGAGGACGGCCGCCTGCGCGTGTCCACCCCGCTGGGCGCCGAGCTGGCCGAGGGGGACTCGGTAGCCGTGAACGGCGTCTGCCTCACCGCGGTCGACGTGGGGCCGGAGGGCTTCTCGGCCGACGTGATGCCCGAGACGCTGCGGCGCACGTCGCTCAACGGCAGCGAGCAGGTCAACCTGGAGCTGCCGCTGCGGGCCTCCGACCGCCTGGGCGGGCACATCGTCCAGGGCCACGTCGACGGCGTGGCCGAGGCCGTCTCGGTGGCCGAGGAGGGCAACGCGCGCGTGGTCCGGCTGCGCCCGCCGGCAGAGCTGATGCGCTACGTGGTGGCCAAGGGGTCCATCGCCGTCGATGGGGTCTCGCTCACGGTGGCCGACGTAGACGACGAGACCTTTTCGATCTCGCTCATTCCCGAGACCATCAACCGCACGACGCTGGCCTCGCTGGGCAGGGGGCGTCCGTGAACCTGGAGGTGGACGTGGTGGCGAAGTACGTGGAGAAGCTCGTATGACCGAGGCGCCCTTCAGCACGATCGAGGACGCGCTCGAGGACATCCGCGCCGGCAAGATGGTCGTCGTCTGCGACGCCGAGGACCGCGAGAACGAGGGCGACCTGGTCCTCGCCGCGCAGTTCGCGACGCCCGAGGCGGTCAACTTCATGGCCAAGCACGCGCGCGGCCTGATCTGCCTGGCGCTCACCACCGAGCGCTGCAACGAGCTGGGGCTCGACCTGATGCCGGCCAAGAACGAGCCCGACCTCGAGACCGCGTTCACGGTCTCGATCGACGCCGCGCGAGGGGGTCACCACCGGCATCTCGGCGGACGACCGCGCCCGCACGGTGCAGGTGGCGATCGATCCGCGCAGCCGGCCGGAGGACCTCAACCACCGCGGCCACATCTTCCCCCTGAAGGCCAAGGAGGGTGGCGTGCTGGAGCGCTCGGGCCACACCGAGGCCGCCGTCGACCTCGCCCGCATGGCCGGCCTCAACCCGGCCGGCGTGATCTGCGAGATCCTCAACGAGGACGGCACGATGGCCCGGGTCCCCGACCTCGAGCGCTACTCGGCCGAGCACGGGCTGAAGATGGTCACGGTCGCCGACCTGATCGCCTACCGGCGCGAGAAGGACAAGCTGGTCGAGCGCGTGGTGGAGGCGCGGCTGCCCACGATCTTCGGCGAGTTCGACGTCGTCGGCTTCCGTTCGCTGGTCGACGAGAAGCACCACGTGGCGATGGTCAAGGGGGACATCACCGACGCGGAGGACGTCCTGGTTCGCGTCCACTCGGAGTGCCTGACCGGCGACGTCTTCCATTCGCTTCGCTGCGACTGCGGCCAGCAGCTCGAGGACGCGCTCGCGCGCATCGAGACCGAAGGCCAGGGCGTGCTGCTCTACCTCGCCCAGGAGGGGCGCGGCATCGGCCTGCTCAACAAGCTGCGCGCGTACAAGCTGCAGGAGGAGGGGCTGGACACCGTCGACGCCAACATCGAGCTCGGCCTGCCCGCCGACCTGCGCGACTACGGCATCGGCGCTCAGATCCTCGTGGACCTCGGCCTCACCTCGATCCGGCTGCTGACCAACAACCCCAAGAAGATCGTCGGCCTGGAGGGTTACGGCCTCCAGGTGACCGACCAGGTCCCGATCGAGCACCCGCCGGGCGACCACAACCGCGCCTACCTGCGGGCCAAGCAGGCGCGCCTGGGCCACCTGCTGCACCACCAGGGCCTGGCGCTCGACGAGGAGATGATCCACGAGGAGCGGATGCGGGACCAGCTGCCAGACACGGATGGCTGACCTCTACGCCCTCACCGTCGCCCGCTTCTACGAGGACCTCGCCGACCGGCTGGTCGACGGGGCCACGCGGGTGCTCGCCGAGGTGGGGGTCGAGCACGAGACCCACGAGGTGCCGGGCTCCTTCGAGTTGCCGCTGGCCGCGCGCTACTGCGCCCTCTCGGGCCGCTACGCCGGCGTGGTCTGCCTGGGCGCGGTGATCCGCGGCGAGACCGACCACTACGACTTCGTCTGCAACGAGGCCGCCCGCGGCATCGCCGACGTGGGCGCCCAGACCGGCGTGCCGTGCGCCTTCGGCGTGCTGACCGTCGACAGCATGGACCAGGCGCTGGCCCGCGCCGGCGGCGAGAAGCGCCACACCGGCGAGGAAGCCGCCCGCGCCGCCGTGCGGATGGTCGAGCTGCGCCGGCAGCTCGGCGTCCGGTGAAGGTCAACCTCTACAGCGACACGCAGGCCCGGCCCACCGAGGGCATGCGCCGCGCCATGGCCGAGGCCCTGGTGGGCGACGAGCAGCGCAAGCTCGACCCGACGATCATCCGCCTCGAGGAGCGCGTGGCCGAGCTGCTGGGCCACGAGAGCGGCTTGTTCCTGCCCAGCGGGACGATGTGCAACGGCATCGCCTTCCGGCTGCACATACGCCCCGGCGGCGACGAGGTGATCCTGGAGCGGACCTCTCATCCGGTGGTGGCCGAGGCCGGCGGCCCCGCGGCCATCTCCGGCGCGATGCTCAACCCGATCGACGGCGACGGCGGGCGCTTCACCGCCGAGCAGCTCGAGGGCGCGATCAGGCAGCCCGACCGCTACCTCCCGCGCTCGCGGCTCGTGTCGCTGGAGCAGACCACCAACCTGGGGGGCGGGCGTATCTGGCCGCTCGAGCAGATCGACGCCGTGCTGGCCACGGCCCGCGGTCACGGCCTGCGCACGCACCTCGACGGCGCGCGGCTGCTCAACGCCGTGGTGGCTTCCGGCGTGAGCGCCGAGCGCTACGCCTCGGGCTTCGACACCGCCTGGGTGGACTTCTCGAAGGGCCTCGGCGCGCCGGTGGGGGCGGTGCTGTGCGGCTCGTCCGAGCTGATCGAGGAGGCCTGGCGCTACAAGCAGATGTGGGGCGGCGCGCTGCGCCAGGCCGGGGTGCTCGCCGCGGCCTGCCTGTACGCGCTCGACCACCACGTCGACCGCCTGGCCGAGGATCACGAGAACGCCAAGCTGCTCGCGCGCGGCCTGGACCTGCCCGAGCCCGAGACCAACATCGTCATCGCCGAGCGTCCCGGACGCCGCCGAGCTGAAGGCCAAGCTCGCTCGACCACGGGGTGGAGAGCTCGGTCGTCGCGCCCGGGCGGCTGCGCTTCGTGACCCACCTGGACGTCGACCGCGCGGGCATCGAGCGCGCGATCGAGGCGTTCGCGGCGTGAGGAAGCTGCTTCTTCACCCTCTCCGGGCTGTCGCTCGTCCGGGGCTTCGCCGTGGCGATCCTGATCTTCGTGCTCGGGCTGGTCTCGGGCTTCGACAACGACAAGTACGGCAAGGTCCCGCTGTCCGGCGAGGGCCGGGTGACGCTGCCCGAGGGGGAGGTGACCGTCTTCTACGAGGAGCGCGGCAGCTACCCCGACGGCCTGGCGCTCGTACACGGTGCTCTCCGCCGACACCCGGCGGCCGGTGCCCAGCCGGCCCTCGGGCAGCGCCTCCTACGAGATCAACAACGTCAACGGCACGAGCGTCGACAAGCTCGACCGTGCCGCAGCGAGGGCGAGTACCTCGTGCGCGGGCGCAGCCAGGCGGGCGCCTTCAACCAGCCCGCGCTCACCTTCGGCCCCGGGATCAAGTTCGGCGCGATCGCGGTGCGCTCGCTGGCAGCCATCGGCATCGGCCTGGTGCTCTGCGTCCTGTTCGCCTGCTGGCCCGGGCGCTTCGGCGCAGGCCCACGCCGGCGGCCGTCCCGCCGCCGCACTCCAGCGCGCCGATGGCGGCCTGGCAGATGCCGCCGCCACCCCCGCCGCCGGCGAACGCCGACCCCCAGCAGGAGCTGGCCCAGCTGGAGGACGACCGGCGCATGGGCCGCATCGCCGAGGCCGACTACCAGGCCCGTCGCAAGCAGATCCTCGACCGGATCTGATGCCGAGGCCGGCGCGCGGCCTGCGCCGGCGGTCGGCCACCCCACTGCTAGCCTCGGCGCCGTGCCGAAGGTTTGCTACTCGTGCCAGAAGGGCCCCTCGTTCGGGAACAGCCGCAGCCACTCCATGGTGGCCACGCGCCGGCGCTTCAACCCGAACCTGCAGAAGGTCCGCATCGACGTGGGAGGGACCCCACGTCGTGAATACGTCTGCACGCGCTGCCTCAAGGCCGGCAAGGTCGCGAAGGCCGTCTAGCGGCCCCTCGTCGTGCCCGACGAGAGCCTCGTCCGCTTTCGCAGGGTCATCGCCGCGGCCTGCGCCGAGCTCGAGTCCCGCCGCTCCGAGGTCAATGACCTGAACGTGTTCCCGGTCGCCGACGGCGACACGGGGGACAACATGACGATGACGCTGCGGGCGGTGCTCGACGAGCTCGACCGCATGAACGGCCAGCTGATCGACGACTTCGGCCGCGATGAGCTGGTGGCCGCGGTGGCCCGCGCTGCCCTGCTGGGCGCGCGCGGCAACAGCGGCGTGATCCTGTCCCAGATCGTGCGCGGGGCGGCCGAGGAGCTGGTCTCGCGGCCCGGCGAGCTGGTGGACCCCGTCCTGGTGGCCGCCGCCTTCGCCCGCGCCGCCGACGCCGCCTACGACTCGGTCCGCGACCCCGCCGAGGGCACCATGCTCTCGGCCGCGCGGGCGATGGCCCATCGCATCGCCCACGACCTGGCCCACATGGACACGCCGCGGCTGAACCCCGGCGCCACCCCCGTCCGAGCAGGACGAGCTGATCGCGGAGGTGCTCGAGCGCGCGCTGGAGGCCGCCCAGGAGGCGGTGGAGCGCGGGCCCGACCAGCTGGCGGTGCTGCGCGAGTCCGGCGTGGTCGACGCGGGCGCCTACGGGCTGACGGTGATCGTGGCCGGCGTCGTCGCCGCGCTGCGCGGCGCCGACAGCGTCCAGCTCGAGCACCAGACCGTCGCGCCCGGCACGCTGCACCAGCCCCACCACGAGTCGAGCGAGTTCCGCTTCTGCACCAACTTCGCGGTCACCGGCCATGGGCTGGAGGCCCAGCGCTTCGTGCACCGGCTCGAGGAGATGGGCGACTCGGTGCTGGTGGTCGGCGACGAGCAAACGCTGCGCGTGCACGTGCACACCGACGAGCCCGAGACGGCGGTGGCGCTGTTCGAGCCCGCCGGCGAGGTGTCGCGCCTGGACGTGGCCGACATGCGCGAGCAGGTGGCCGACCGCACGCGAGCGCCTCGGCGACGGGGCCGAGCCCCCGCCCGAGTCGCTCTGCGGCGTGCTGGCCGTCGCGAGCGGCGTGGGGATGGTGCGCCTGTACGAGGGGCTGGGCGCCCAGGTCCTGGACGGGGGCCCGACCATGAACCCCTCCACCTACGAGCTGCTGGCCGGCATCCACGACGTGCCCGCGCAGGAGGTCATCGTCCTGCCCAACAGCCCCAACGTGATCATGGCCGCCGAGCGCGCCGCGGAGCTGTCGGAGAAGACCGCGCGCGTGGTGGCCACCACCGCCGCCCAGGAGGGCCTGGCGGCGCTGCTGTCGTTCGACCCGCGCGAGGACAGCGAGTCCAACGCCGCCGCGGTGGCCGAGGCCACCGAGGGCCTCGCGCTGGGCGGCGTCGCGCCCGCGGCCAAGGACGACGCCCAGGGGCGCTTCTCGAAGGGCGACGCCGTGGGCTACGCCGGCGACGAGCTGGTGGCCTGGGGCGACCCGGGCGAGACCTTCGCCGAGACCGTCCGCCGCGTGGCCGCGGACGCCGAGCTGCTGACCGTGCTGGCCGGCCAGGACGCGCCGCTGGACGAGGACGCGCTGGAGGCGCTCGTGCCCGAGGGCGTCGAGCTCGACTTCCAGCAGGGCGACCAGCCGGCGTGGTGGTGGCTGCTCAGCGCCGAGTGACGTCCCCCTCTCGGCGGATCATTCACACATCGCCACCGCGTTCGCCAGCACCGAGGAGCTGACGCTCGACGCCCCGCTGCGCTCGCTGCCCCGGCCGAGCCGGCTGGAGGAGCCGGTGAAGCTACGGGGCAAGGCGGGCAAGGCGCTGGAGTCGCTGGGCATCGAGACCGTCGGCGACCTGCTGGCCCACCTGCCGCGCGAGCACGCCGAGCGCGCCGGCCGCAAGGTCGCCGACCTGCGCCCCGGGCGAGCGCGCGGCGGTGGCGGTGACCGTGCGCAGCGTGACCACGCGCCCGATGCGCAACCGCCGCGGCCGGCGCGTCGAGGCGCGCGTTGCCGACGAGACCGGCCCGATGCTCGCCGTCTGGTTCAACCAGCCGTGGGTCGCGCGGCGGCTGGGGGAGGGCTCCGGCGTGCTGCTCTACGGCAAGCGCCAGGACCGCAACCAGTTCTGGGTGGAGGAGTTCGAGCCGCTCAACGGCGGCGCGCCCGCGCCGGGCACCGGCCGTGTGCCGCTGTACCCGGCCACCGAGGGGATCAGCGCGGCGCAGCTGCGCCAGCTGGTATGGGAGCACTACGGCCGCCTCACCGACGTCGTCGAGCCGCTGCCCGCCGCGCTGCGCGCCGCGGAGCGCCTGCCCGAGCGCGCCGCCGCTCTGGCCGGGGTGCACTTCCCCGACGACGAGGAAGAGGCGCTGGCGGGCCGCGAGCGCCTCGCGCTGGAGGAGCTGCTCTTGCTCCAGCTCGCGGTGGCCGGCCGCCGCCGGCGCCGCCACGAGACGCGGCGGGCGGCGGCGCTCGAGGGAGGAGGCGAGCTGGTCGGCCCGTGGACGAAGGCGCTGCCCTTCGAGCTCACCGGCGACCAGCAGAAGGCGCGCGACCAGATCGACCGCGACCTCGAGGGCGAGCGGCCGATGCAGCGGCTGCTGATGGGCGAAGTGGGCTCGGGCAAGACCGTCGTAGCGCTGCACGCGATGCTGCGAGCGGTCGAGAGCGGGCGCCAGGCGGCGCTGATGGCGCCCACCGAGACCCTGGCCGAGCAGCATCTGCTCACGCTCGACCGGCTGCTGGGCGGCGCGGTCCCGATCGAGCTGCTCACCGGCTCGACCAGCGCGGCTCGTCGCCGCGAGCTGACCGCGCGGCTCGCCTCCGGGGAGCTCGGCCTGGTCGTGGGCACCCACGCGCTGATCGAGGACCCGGTGCGCTTCGCGGCGCTGGGGCTGGTCGTGGTCGACGAGCAGCACCGCTTCGGCGTGCGCCAGCGGGCGGCGCTCGATGCGAAGGCGCCGGAGGGCCTGGTCCCGCACGCGCTGCACATGACGGCCACGCCGATCCCGCGCACGCTGTCGCTGACCGCCTACGGCGACCTCGACGCCACCGTGCTGCGCGAGCTGCCCGCCGGCCGGAAGCCGGTCCAGACGCATGTGGTCGACGGCGAGCGCGCGCGCAAGCGCGCCTACGAGCGCATCCGCGAGGAGATCGCCGACGGGCGCCAGTGCTTCGTGGTCTGCCCGCTCGTCGAGGAGTCTGAGGCGCTGCAGGCCCGCGCGGCCACCGCCGAGTACGAGCGGCTGAGCAGGACGGAGTTCGCCGACCAGCGCGTGGAGCTGATCCACGGCCAGATGCCCAGCTCGGAGAAGGCCGCGGCGATGGCCTCGTTCGCCGCCGGCGAGGCCGACGTCCTGGTGGCCACCAGCGTGATCGAGGTGGGCATCGACGTGCCGAACGCCACCGTGATGCTGATCGAGGCGGCCGAGCGCTACGGGCTCTCGCAGCTCCACCAGCTGCGCGGGCGCGTGGGCCGCGGTGGCCACGAGTCGATGTGCATCCTCTTCGGTGACCCCAAGCTGCCGCGGCTGAAGGCGATGGCCAACGAGCGCGACGGCTTCAAGCTCGCCGAGATCGACCTGGAGCTGCGCGGCGCCGGCGACGTCCTGGGCACGCGCCAGCATGGTCTCCCCGAGCTGCGGGTCGCCTCGCTGCCCGAGGACGCGCCGCTGCTGGAGCGGGCGACCGACTGGGCGCTCCGTCTCGAGCCCGAGCAGGACCCGCTATTGCGGGCGGCGGTGGCCGAGCGCTTCGGCTCCGAGCTGGACCCGATTCCGGCCTAGACTCGGGCCCATGCTCGACCACATGGGACTCGAGGTCGCCGACATCGACGCTTCGCGCGAGTTCTTCACCAAGGCGCTGGAGCCGCTCGGCGTCGGCCCGATCATGGACGTACAGGGGGTGGCCTGCGGCTTCGGCGACGGCCGGAAGCCCTGGTTCTGGATCGCCTCGCGCGGGCGCGCGACCTCCACCGACGTGCACGTGGCTTTCGAGGCGCCCGACCGCGAGACCGTGGACCGCTTCCACGACGCCGCCCTCGCGGCCGGCGCGCGCGACAACGGCGAGCCCGGCAAGCGCGAGATCTACCACCCCGAGTACTACGGGGCGTTCGTGCTCGACCCCGACGGCAACAACATCGAAGCGGTCTGCCACCGGCCGGAGTGACCATGGACCTGCGCGAGGTACAGAAGCCGATCAAGGAGCGCTACCGCTCGGACCCGCAGGCCTCGCTCATCACGCTCACCGCGCGGGGCGGCCAGGAGGACCAGCCCGTGTCGTGCTCGGTCGACCTCGGCCGCGCGATCCAGGCCGCCGAGGCCCACCCCGGCGTGGGCGGCCCGGGGGAGGGGGCCTGCTCGGGCGACCTGCTGCTGGGCGCGCTGGCCGCCTGCGCGCAGATCACCTGCCAGATGGTGGCGGCGGCGATGGGTATCGAGGCGCGCAGCATCGAGACCGTGGCGGAAGGCGACCTCGACCTGGCGGGCACGCTGGGCACCAACCGCGAGGCGCCCGTCGGCTTCGCCGCGATCCGGCTGCGGTTCGAGATCGACGCGCCGGAGGCGAGCGAGGAGCAGCTGCGCTCCCTGGTTGACAAGACCGAGCGCTACTGCACGGTGCTCCAGACGCTGACCGAGCCGCCGCGCATCGAAGCCGAGCTCGTCGCCTAGGCCGTGCGAGTGGTCGCCGGGGCCTTCAAGGGGCGCCGGCTGCAGGCCCCCAAGGGCAGCCGCACGAGGCCCACGGCCGACAAGGTGCGCGAGGCGCTGTTCTCGATCCTCGGCCCCGTCGAGGGGCTGCGCGTGCTGGACCTGTTCGCCGGCTCGGGGGCACTGGGCATCGAGGCCCTGTCGCGCGGCGCCGCCGCGGCGACATTCGTCGACAGCTCCTCGCGCGCGGTCGCCGCGGTGCGTCGCAACCTCGGCGAGGTGGGCGCCGAGGGCGACGTGGTGCGGCGCGACGTCCTGCGCTGGCTGGCCGCGACAGAGGGCCCCTACGACCTCGTGTTTGCCGACCCGCCCTATGATCTTGCCGCCCGCGTGAGCGGTCCCCTGACCGAGCGCCTGCCCGCACTCCTCTCTCCCCAAGCCCGCATCGTCACCGAGTCCGACAAGCGCGCCCCGCTCGAGCTGGGGCTCCCCCTGATGACCGAGCGCGCCTACGGCGACACGAGGATCGCCGTCCACCGTGGCTGAGCGAAACGGCGGCACCGCGCTGTGCCCGGGCTCATACGACCCGGTCACCTTCGGCCACCTGGACATCATCGGGCGGGCGGCCTCGGTCTTCGACCGGGTGGTCGTCGGAGTGGTCAACCAGCCGGTCCGCAAGCAGAAGACGTTGTTCACCGCCGAGGAGCGGGTCGCCTTCATCCGGGCCGAGGTCGCGGATTTGCCCAATGTGCAGGTGGAAACCTTTAGTACTCTGCTGGTCGATTTTGCCCGAGAGCACGGAGCCAGGGCTATCGTCAAGGGACTCCGGGCGATCTCGGACTTCGAGTACGAGTTCGAGATGAACCAGCTGAACCGAAAGTTGGCCCCCGACATCGAAAGCATCTACCTCATGGCCGCGCCCCAGTTCTCCTTCCTCAGCTCCTCCGGAATCAAGGAGCTGGCGATGTTCGGCGGCGACACCTCGGGGCTCGCCCCCAACGCCGTGGGCGAGGCCTTGCAGGAACGGCTCCAAAAAGAGGGAAACTAAGCACCGCGCATGGACGTTCTAGTCCTCATCGACAAGCTCGACGACACGATTCACAACTCCAAGCCCGTGCCGCTGACGGACCAGGTGCGCGTGGACAAGGAGGAGGTCTACGACATCCTCGACCAGATGCGGGCCACGATCCCCGAGGAGATCAAGCAGGCCCGCTGGATCGTCAAGGAACGCCAGGAGATGCTGGCCGAGGCCAAGCGCGAGGCCGAGCGCATCGTCAAGGAGGCGCGCGACGAGCAGAACCGCCTGATCGGCGAGGAGGAGATCGTCAAGCAGGCCGAGCGCCAGGCCGAGGACATCGTCGAGGACGCCCGCGCCCGCGAGCGCGAGATCCGTCTCGGCGCCGAGGACTACGCCGACGACATCCTCAACACCCTCGAGGTCAACCTCGAGAAGTTCATCGCCGCGGTCCAGCGGGGCCGCGATCGCCTGCAGGGCCGCGAAGGCGGCGGCGAGGAGCCCGAGACCACCTCGCAGTGGCATCGGGCCCGTCGACGTCCGCTAGACCGAACGTCCATATCCCCCTTGCGCGGTACGGGGGACCCGGGTTAGGTTCGCTCGCATGCTCTCGCGAACTCGCCTGGCCGTTCTCTTCCTCGTCGCTATCGCCCTGCTCGCCTTCGTTGCTCCGGCCTTCGCCGTGGCGCCGGGTAAGCAGGGAAGGATCCTCTTCACCAGCGGCCGGACGGGCGGGGACGCGACTGCTCAGATCTTCCAGATCAACCCGGTCAATCCGTTCGGCCCCGGTGCGGCGACAGCCCTGACTCCGGTTATCGCCGCCACCCAATACCGGCATGCCAGCATGTCGCCCGACCGGACCAAGATGGTGGTTGCCAGGGGGACCCCGGGGAGCTTGGCCACCGAGAACTACGACCTGTTCATCAGGGACATGACCACGGGCACGATCACGCCCCTGGACGCCGCTGAGACCAACAGCAACGACCACCCCGCCTGGTCGCCGGATGGAACGAGGATCGCCTACGAGCACCAGCCGGCAGCGGCCAGTACGGAGCGCGACATCAAGATCAAGACGGTCGGGGGCGGGCCCGCGGTCAACCTCACCACCGACAACGCCGCTCCCTTCCAGCTCAAGCCGGCGTGGAGCCCGGATTCGCAGAGGGTCTACTTCGCTCAGAGCCCGGTGCCCACCGGTGGCGCCACCGAGAACTTCAACATCGTCAGCAAGGCGGCGAATGCCCCAGCGGCCGGCCCGGTGACCAACCACCTGACCACAGCCCAGAGCGAGTACCAGCCCTCGATCTCGCCCGACGGGACGAAGATCTGTTACACGGAGCAGACGCCCGCGCAGCAGGCCACCACGGAGATCTTCATCCAGGATCTCCCGGCCGGCGGCAACAAGCGAAACATCTCCGACAACCCCGCGGGCGGGGACATCAACTGCTCCTACTCGCCTGACGGCAACAAGGTCGCCTACTCCCAGGGCATCTTCGGTGCAGCCAAGCTGATGGTCGAGTTCACCAACGACAACGACAACTCTCCGCCGGGGGCCCCGCTCTCGGACGACCCGGCCCCCAGCGACACCTTCGACGGCAACGCGGACTGGGCCATCGACGGCTCTCCGGACTGCCCGGACAACACTGCGACCACCCAGCCCGGGCATGCCCGTCACGCTCCAGCTCGAGTGCACCGACACCGGGCCCGCTCTACGAGCGCACCGACCCGAACGGCTTCGTGGCCAACGACGGCGGCCCGCAGAACGGCACGCTCAGCGACTTCTCGCCGCTGACCAACCCGTCCACGGTGAAGTACACCCCGAAGCAGTTCTTCAAGGGCACCGACACGATCACCTACACCGCCTTCGACTCGTTCGGCTTCGGCACCGATACCGGCTCGCTCACGATCACAGTCGACGGCCCGATCAACGGAACGGCCGGCAACGACACGATCAACGGGACCGCGGGCAACGACGTCATCAACTGCGGCGCCGGCAATGACGTGGTCAACGGCGGCGGTGGTGACGACGTCATCAACTGCGGCGCCGGCGACGACGTCGTCAACGGCGATGCGGGCAACGATCAGGTCAACGGCGAGGACGGAAACGATCAGGTCAGCGGCAACGCGGGGGACGACCAGGTCGGCGGAGGTAACGGAGACGACCAGGTCAACGGCGACGACGGCGACGACCAGGTCAACGGCGATGACGGGACCGACACGGCCTCGGGCGGTGAAGGAAACGACCGCGTGGCCGGCGGCGCCGGTAACGACCTCGCCAACGGCAACAACGGCGGCGACATCATCAACGGCAACTCGGGCAACGATCGCCTTGGCGGCGACGCGAACCGTGACCGCATGAACGGCGACTCCGGGCGCGACCGCGTCTCGGGCGGCTCGAGCAGTGACCGCGTGCGCGGTGGCTCGGGTAACGACCGCGTCCGCGGCAACTCGGGCAACGACCGGGTCGGCGGTGACAGCGGGAACGACCGAGTTGGTGGCGACAGCGGGCGAGACCGCGTCGGCGGCGGCCGGGGCAACGACCGCGTGAGCGGGGGCTCGGGCAACGACCGGGTCAGCGGCGACTCCGGCCGTGACCGAGTGGGCGGCGACTCCGGGCGCGACCGCGTGAGCGGCGGCTCGAGCCGCGATCGCCTCAACGGCGGCCGCGGCCGCGACCGCTGCAACGGCGGCTCGGGCCGGGATCGCGCCCGCAGCTGCGAGGTCCAAAGCCGGATCCCCTAGGAACGATGCTGCGGCGTACGGCGATGGCGGCAGGCGTTCTGGCCCTGCTGCTCTGCCCTGCCGCGGCCTCGGCGGCGAACTTCCCCGCCGCGTGCAGCGGGACAACCGGGAACGTCGCCTCGCTTCGCGCGGCGATCACCCAGGCCAACAGCGCGTCGGGGCCCGACTCGGTCAGTCTCGGCCGGGGCTGCACCTACACCATCACGCAGCGAATCCTCGACCAGAACGATTGGTACGGCTTCAACGGGCTGCCGGTGGTGGCGAGTGCCATCACGGTCGAAGGCAACGGGGGAACGATCCAGCGGTCGGCTGCCGTCACTGACAGCTTCCGTTTCTTCTTCGTGGGCGCGGACCCAGCGGCAGTGCGGACCGCCGGCTACACGACGCCCGGGGCCGGCAGCCTCACGCTGCGCAACGTCACGCTGCGCGGCGGGCGCGTCGAGGGGGGCGACTCGGCCCCGGGCGGTGGTGGTGCCGGCATGGGCGGCGCCATCTTCAGCCAGGGCCAGCTGGTCATCGAGAACAGCACCCTCGTCGGGAACGCGGCCGACGGCGGAGACGGAAACACGTCCGCCTCGTTCGGGGGCGGAGGAGGCGGCATGGGTACGTCCGCTGCCACCGGAGCCCCGGGTGGCGGGAGCATGGGGAACATCGGCACGCCCGCGAAGTCGGACGGCGGGAGCTTCGCGCCCGCACCGGGAGGCGGCGCGGGAGGGGGCGGCGGCTTCACGCCCACCGACGACGGGGTGACCGCGACCGATCCTCAGGGCACCGCCGGCGGGGGGACCGCGAACGGCATGGGTGGCGCCGGCGCGGCCGGTGCCGGCGGCGCCGCGGGCAACGGCAGCGGCGGCGGTGGTGACGGTGATGGCCTCGCGCCGTCGATCGGAGGCGAGGGCGGCGACTTCGGCCAGGGCGGTTTCGGGCGAGTCTCGGGCGGCGGGGGCGGCGTGGGCGGCGGGGGCGCTTCCGGGGGTGGCGCCATCGCGGCCACCGGCGGCGGAGGCGGGTTCGGCGGCGGAGGCGGCAACGGCACCTCGAGCGGCGGCGCCGGGGGCTTCGGCGGCGGCGCCGGCGCCCGTGGCGGGAGCGGCAGCAACGGCGCGCAGGGCTTCGGCGGCGGCGTAGCCCTGAACTCGCCCGGACGCGGCGGCGGCGGAGCCGGGTTTGGTGGGGCCGTCTTCAACATGCAGGGCACCGTCACGATCCGCAACTCGACGCTCACCGCCAACAGCGCAACCGGCGGCGAGACGGCGTTGAGCGTGTCGCCCGACCCGGGCAAGGGCCTCGGAGGCGCCGTGTTCAACATGAACGGTCCCTTCACCGCGGTGGGCTCCACCATCGCCGGCAACACCGCCGCTCCCGACATCGCCGGCGTCCCCGAAGGGACCGCGGTCTACAACCTCGGCTACGACAGCGCGACCGCGAAGCCCGCCCTGGCCACGCTGCGCAACACGATCGTCGGCCGAGGCCCGGGCAGCGAGGACCTGGTCTCGAACAAGTCCACCTTCATCTTCCCCATGCCGAACCTCAGCGACGCCACCGCCGCGGTGGGCGAGCGCAACATCGTGCAGACCAGGACGACCGTCGACGGCGGCACGATCACCGGCACACCGCTGACGAGCGATCCCGCTGCTGGGTGCGCTGGCGAGCAACGGCGGGCCTACGCAGACGATGGCGCCCGCCCAGAACAGCCCGGCGGTGGACGCCGGCGCTGCGTTCGGGCTCACCACGGACCAGCGCGGCCTCGTCGCGTCCGTTCGACTTCGGCGCCGTCCCCAACGCCGCGGACGGCTCCGACATCGGCGCGGTCGAGCTGCCGCTCGCCCGGCCGGCGGCCCCCGGCGGCGGTGGCGGCGGCGCCACAACCACGGCTCCACCTCCCCGGTGCGCCGGCCGCACCGCCACGATCGTGGGAACCGCGGGCAACGACGTGATCGACGGCACCGCCGGCCGTGACGTGATCGTCGCGGCTGCGGGCAACGACCGCGTTCGGGCCGGGCGTGGCAACGACATCGTCTGCGGCGGCTCGGGCCGCGACCGCCTGGGCGGGGGGCGGGGCAACGACCGCATCGGCGGCGGCTCGGGCAACGACCGCGTCAACGGCGAGTCGGGCAACGACCGGGTTGGCGGCGACAGCGGCAACGACCGGGTGTCCGGCTCATCGGGCCGAGACCGTGTCGGCGGCGGCCGGGGCAACGACCGCGTGAGCGGCGGCTCGGGCAACGACCGGGTCAGCGGCGACTCGGGCCGGGACCGCGTCGGCGGCGACTCCGGGCGCGACCGCGTGAGCGGTGGCTCGGGCCGCGACCGCCTCAACGGCGGCCGCGGGCGGGACCGCTGCAACGGCGGCTCGGGCCGGGACCGCGCCCGCAGCTGCGAAGTGAGGTCGAGGATTCCGTAGGCTGCCGGGCGGCCCGTGCCGTCCTACCTGCACACCTGCTACCGGATCGGCGACATCGACCGGTCGGTCGCCTTCTACTAGAAGCTCGGCTTCGACGAGCGGGCGCGTATGGACATCGGCACGGAGGCGGTGAACGTGTTCATGGGCCTGCCCGGCGAGGACCCGGTGCTGGAGCTGACCTACAACCACGGGGTCGACTCCTACGACCTGGGCACGGGCTACAACCACATCGCCCTCGCCGTGGAGGACCTCGACGGGGCGCTGGAGGGCCTGGCCGGCGACGGCATCGAGCCCGAGAAGCCGCCCTATCGTCCCGGTGGGCGCACCGAGGGGCCGCGGATCGCGTTCGTGCGCGACCCCGACGGATACCGGGTCGAGCTGATCGAGCGCTCCGGCTAGAACGCTGCGCCTCAACCATCTCGCGCTGACCGTTTCCGAGCCGGCCGCCTCCGCGGTCTTCTACCGCGAGCACTTCGGGTTCGGCGGAACGCTCCACGACGACGACCACTTCACGATGCTCGGCAACGACGCGGGCGACCTGCTTGCGCTGTTCGCCGGGGACCCGCCTGCGGAGCCCTTGCAGGCCTTCCACTTCGGCTTCGAGCTGGCGAGTGCTGAGGCGGTGCGCGCCGAGCGCGAGCGCCTGCGCGCGGCCGGTGTGTCCGAGCTCGAGTGGGAGGACGAGTGGATGACGAGGCTTCGCGTGGCCGATCCGGACGGATACGGCGTGGAGCTCTTCTACAGCGGGTAGTAGGTCTAGCCTCAGACCATGGCCGCGAGGACCGAAATCTTCGACCTCGGCCAGCTCGCCCTGAGCTCGGGCGAGGGACGCCGCCTCGACCTCCAGGTGCCGCTGCGGGAGTTCACCTTCGCCGGGCAGGAGTACCGCCCGAGCACGCCCGAGGTGCCCGTCCTGCTCGATGTCGCGCGCACCGTGCACGGCTGGTCGCTGCGCCTGCGTGCCGACGTCGCTTTGGAGGGCCCGTGCATGCGCTGCCTGGAGCCCGCGTCGGAGGGCGTCGCCGTCGACGCCCGCGAGATCGACCAGCCGGGCGCCGGCGAGGACCTGCGCTCGCCCTACCTGAGCGAGGACGATCTGGACGTCTCCGGCTGGCTGAGGGACTCCATCGCGCTGGCCCTCCCGGCCCAGATCGTCTGCCGGGAGGACTGCCTGGGCCTATGCGGGGTGTGCGGCGAGAACCTCAACGAGGCCGGCCCCGATCACGCGCACGAGCGCGAGCCCGATCCGCGCTGGGCCGCCCTGCGTGAGCTCAAGCTCGATTGAGCGGGGCGATGGGGCGCACCCCTTCGGAAAAACGCTCAGCCGACTGACGAATTCTCGGAGGGGATGCCCGCCGTCGCACCCCGGCCGCGGCCGGGGCGACCGGCCCGCCGGTGGCTAGACTCGGCGAGTCATGGCCGTCCCCAAGCAGCGACAGTCCCACTCGCGCACCAACAAGCGCCGCTCTCAGCACAAGGCCGAGATGCCGAGCTTGCGCCACTGCCCGCGCTGCCACGCCCCGCGCCTGCCTCATCGCGTCTGCCCGAGCTGCGGCACCTACTCGGGCCGCGAGGTCGTGGTGCAGACCGCCGACACCCCCGACGAGGAGTAACTCCCCCGCGCGGTGATCGCGCTCGACGCCAACGGAGCCGACGGCGGGCCGTCGACCGTGTCCGAGGGCGCCGCACGCTCCGACGAGGAGGTGCTGCTGTTCGGGCCCGAGGCGAGCATGGGCGAGCCCGGCGCCCGCGTGCACATCGTCGACGCCCCCGAGCGGATCGAGGGCGGCGAGGAGCCCGTCAAGGCCGTGCGCTCGCGCCCCGACGCCTCGATCGTCCAGGCCGCCCGGGCCGTGGGCGAGGGCCGCGCCGACGGCCTGGTCTCCGCCGGCACCACCGGCCCCACGCTGGCGGCGGCCACCCTGAGCATCAAGCGCATCAAGGGCGTCCACCGCCCGGCGCTGGCGGTGCTGCTGCCCATCCCGGGCGGGCAGGTGCTGCTGCTGGACTGCGGGGCCAACGTCGAGGTGCGCCCCGAGCACCTCGTCCAGTTCGCCTACATGGGTGCGGGCTTCATGGAGGCGGTGCTCGGGGTCGAGCGGCCGTCGGTGGGGCTGCTGTCGGTGGGCGAGGAGCAGGGCAAGGGGACGCCCGACGTGCTGGAAGCGGGCGAGCGCCTGACCGGCGGCTCGCTCAACTACGTGGGCAACGTGGAGGGGTTCGACCTCACCGACGGAACGGCCCAGGTGGTGGTCGCCGACGGCTTCACCGGCAACGTCGCGCTCAAGGTGCTGGAGGGCACGTCGAAGACCATCCTGCGCGCGATCCGCGACGCGATCAAGGGCAGCCCGCTGGCGACCGCCGGCGGCCTGCTGATCCGCGGCGGGTGGGCAAGCTGCGCTCGGAGATCGACCCCGAGGGGGTGGGCGGCGCGATCCTGCTCGGGCTGCGCCGGCCGGTGGTGGTGGCGCACGGCTCGTTCGGGCCCCACGGCATCGCCAACGCGGTGCGCCTGGCCCAGCGCGCGGCCGACGAGCGGATGGTCGAGAGGACCGCCGAGTCGCTCGCCGCCGCCGGTGCTCTGCGGTCCGCACCCGCTGTTAGCGTCGCCAAGCCGTGAATCGCGAGGAGGTACTCGAGCGCATACGCGCCCATCTGGCCGAGGAGCTCGAGGTCGATCCCGCCGTGCTCACCGAGGAGACGCGCTTCAAGGAGGACCTGGAGGCCGACTCGCTGGACCTGGTCGAGCTGGTCGTCGAGCTGGAGGACAACTACGGCATCCGCATCCCCGACGAGGAGGCGGCGCGGATCCTGACCGTGGGCCAGGCGGCGGACTTCGTGTCGGCCCATGCCGGAGCGGTCGAGTCCTGAGGAGGACGAGCGTGCGGTGCTCGGCCGGCCGACGCCCGGCCTGCGCTCCTCCGCGGAGGAGTCGCTGGAGGACCTCCTCGAGGCGCTGCCCGAGGACCTGTACGCCCAGGCTTTCACCCACGCCTCGTGGGCCCGCCACCGCGCCGACTCCTACGAGCGGCTCGCCTTCCTCGGTGACGTGGTGCTGAGCCTCGCGGTGTCCACCGACCTGCTGCCGCGCTTCGAGCGCTACGGCGCGGGCCGGCTGACCAAGGTCCGTGCGCAGGCAGTGAGCGGCCCCGCATGCGCCCAGGTGGCCGAGGAGCTCGACGTCCCGCGGCGGCTCCGCGAGGCCGCGCCCGAGGGCCTCGGCCGCGGCGCGGAGGTGCTGATCGGCTCCGAGCGCGTGCTGGCCTCGATCTGCGAGGCGATCATCGGCGCGGCCTACATGGCCTTCGGCATCGAGCGCACGGCGCCGGCGGTCGTCGCTGCCTTCCAGCCCGCCGTGCAGGAGGCGCTGGACCACCCCGAGGACTACAAGTCCCAGCTGCAGGAGCGCCTGGCCCAGCGCGCCGAGCGGGTGGCCTACCGCACCGTCGAGGAGCGGGGGCCGGCCCACGACCGCCGGTTCGCCGTCGTCGCCGAGGTGGACGGGCTGGAGGTGGGCCGGGGCGAGGGCAAGACGAAGAAGGCGGCCGAGCAGGAGGCAGCGGCGGTGGCTTTGGAGGAGCTGGCCTGATGCACCTGCGCTCGGTCACCCTCAAGGGCTTCAAGTCCTTCCCCCACCGCACCCGGCTGGAGTTCGCCCCGGGGGTGTCGGTGGTGGTGGGCCCGAACGGCTCGGGCAAGTCCAACGTCACCGAGGCCGTGCTGTGGGCGCTGGGCGAGCAGAGCCCGCTCGCGGTGCGCGGCCAGACGATGAAGGACGTGATCTTCGCCGGCGGACACGGGCTGTCGTCGTCTTCGAGCGCGGAGGTCGAGGTGGTGATCGACAACTCCGACGGCTCGCTGCCGGTGGACTTCTCCGAGATCTCGATCGTGCGCAAGCTCGACCGCGACGGCGAGGGCGAGTACCGGCTCAACGGCGCTCGCTGCCGCCTGGTGGACGTGATCGAGGTCCTGTCCGACTCGGGTCTGGGCAAGGAGATGCACTCGGTCGTCTCCCAGGGCAAGGTGGAGACGATCGTGCACTCGCGCCCGCGGGACCGGCGGCTGATGATCGAGGAGGCCGCCGGGCTGGGCAAGCACCGAAAGCGCCGGCGCCGGGCGCAGCTCAAGCTGGAGCGCACCGAGGAGAACCTGGCCCGCGCGCTGGACGTGGAGCGCGAGGCCCGCTCGCGCCTGCGGCCGCTCAAGCGCCAGGCCGAGGCGGCGGAGCTGCACCAGCGCCTGGAGCGCCAGTCGCTGGAGGCCCGCATGGAGCTGGCCCGCGAGCGCACGCGCGAGATCCGCCTGCAGCTGGGCGAGGCCGAGTCGCGCGCGGGAGCCGCACAGGAGGAGCGCTCGGAGGCCGAGCGGCTGCTCGCCGGGGTGGCCTCGCGGCGCGAGGAGGCCGAGGAGGCCTTCGCCGCCCACAGCCGCACGCGCGAAGAGCTGCAGTCGCGCCTGTTCGCCGCCCGCTCGGCGGCGGAGCGCATCGGGCTGCGCCTGGAGCGCGCCGGCGACCAGGAGCGCGCCGCCCTGGAGGGGGCCGAACGTCGCCGCCGGGCGCTGGCCGCCGCCGAGGAGGCGCTGGCCACCGACGACGGTGCCGGCGAGGTGGCCGACCGGATCGCCGCGCTGGAGCAGGAGCTGGCCGGGCTGGAGGAGGGGCGTGCCGAGCGGCTGCGCGCCGCTGTGGCCGGGCTGGAGCAGGGTCTTGCCGGCGAGCGGGCCGAGCACGAGCGCCTGACCGCCGTCGCGGGTGAGCGCCGCGCCGCCCTCGAGCGGGCCGAGGCCGGGGCCGACTCGGCCCGCCGGGCCCGTCGCGAGGCCGAGGCCGCCGTCGAGTCGGCCCGCGCCGCCGCCGCACGGGTGGGCAGCGACCTCGCCGCGGTCAACCATTTCCTGCGCGCCGCCGGCCCGCGGAGCGACGGGCCGACCCTCGCCGAGGGCCTGCGCGTGCGCCCCGGGCTGGAGGCAGCGCTGGCCGCGGCGCTGGGGCCGCGACTGTCGGCTTCGGTGGTGGAGGACGTGGCCGCCGGCCAGCGGCTGCTCGACCGCGCGGGGGAGCGCGGCGGCCTGGCGCTGGTGGCCGGCGGCGGCACCGCCCGCGACGCCGGCGCGCCGCCCGCGCCCGGCGCCACGCCGCTGCTCGACTGCGTCGACCCGGCTCCCGAGCTGCGCGAGCCCGCTCAGCGGCTGTTAACCAGCGTGTGGCTGGTCGACTCGCTCGACGCCCTGCCGCGGTCGTTCCCGGGCCTCGCGGTCACCGCGGCGGGCCGGTCGCTGGACGGGCGCAGCGGGGAGCTGGCGCAGGCGCCCGCCGGCGGCGCGGAGCGCGTGCTCGAGGAGCGAAACCGCCGCGACGAGCTGGTCACTGCATGCGAGCGCGCCGCCGCGGCCGAGTCCGAGGCCCGCGCGGAGGCCGGCCGCGTCGCCGATGCTGTCAAGGGCGCCGACGCCGCGCGCGAGGAGGCCGACGTCGCCCTGCGCCGCGCGCTGCGCGACGAGCAGGGGGCGGCCGAGGCCGTCGAGCGCAGCGAGTGGCTGATCGCCAGCCGCCGCCAGGCGCCCGACGAGGGGCCCGAAGCGGTACGCGCGGCCGAGCTGGCCGCCGAGGTGCGGGGCGAGCGCCGCCTGGCCGAGGAGAGCGAGCGCCGCCGGGCCAAGCTGGCCTCCGACGCCGCGCGCCTGCGTGCCGGCGTGGAGCGCCACGAGGCGCTGGCCCGGGACTCCGCGCGTGCCGCCCATGCTCTCCGCACGGCCCGCGAGGCGGTAGCCGAGCGCCGCGACGCGCTGGAGACCGAGCTGCGCGAAGGCGCCGCCGCCGGCGAGGAGACCGCCGCCGCGCTGCGGGCGCTGGCCCACGAGGAGGCCGAGTTGCAGGCCCGCCTCAAGCGAGCCGGCGAGGCGCTGGTCTCCGCCGAGGTGGCCGCGCAGCAGGTGCGCGACGCCACCGCCGACGCCCAGAGCGAGCTGAACGAGCTGGCCGGGGGGCTCGGCCTGGAGCCGGCGCCCGCCGAAGAGCCTCTGTCCGAGGAGCGGGCGGAGGAGCTGCGCACGCGGGTGGAGCGGCTGGCCCGGCGCCGCGAGCAGCTCGGCCCCGTCAACCCGCTGGCCGGCCAGGAGTACGAGGAGGCCGTGGCCCACGTCGAGGAGCTGGAGGGCCAGCGCTCGGACCTCGAGAACGCGCTCGCTGAGCTGCAGGGCCTGATCAAGGAGACCGACCAGCGCATCCGCACGAGCTTCGAGGAGACCTTCGAGGCGACCGCGCGCAACTTCGAGGATGTCGTCCAGCACCTGTTCCCCGGCGGACGCGGCCGCCTGCGGCTGGTGCACCCCGATGGCCCGCGGCCGGTGCTCGGCGGCGAGGAGCCGCCCGCCGACGAGCAGTCCGGCGCCGACGCCGAATCGGACTCCGGCGAGGACGAGTCCGCCGCGGCCGAGCCCGGGGTGGAGGTTGAGGTCACGCCCGCCGGCAAGGCCATGAAGCGCCTCTCCCTGCTCTCGGGAGGCGAGAAGTCGCTGGTAGCGCTCGCCTTCATGTTCGCCGTCTTCCTCGCGCGGCCGTGCCCGTTCTACATCCTCGACGAGGTCGAGGCCGCCCTCGACGACCTCAACATCGACCGCTTCCTGGAGCTGATCCGCCGCTACAGCGACCGCGCGCAGTTCATCGTCGTCACCCACCAGAAGCGCACGATGGACGCCGCCGACTGCCTCTACGGAGTGAGCATGGGCGGCGACGGGGTCTCGCACGTGGTGTCCCGCAAGCTCGAGGAGCACCAGGGCATCCAGGCCGCGTAGCCTCGCCGCGTGGCGCGCGGCTGGAACGAGCTGTTCATAACGGGGGAGCCTGCACCGGAGACCGCGGGGGAGCAGGAGGAGCCCGAGCAGCGCGGCGGCTTCTTCCGCCGCCTGCGCGAGAACATGAGCAAGACTCGCCAGGCGCTCGGAGCGGAGCTGCAGGCCACGATGTTCGAGTCGCTCGACGACGAGGCCTTCGAGCACCTCGAGGAGACCCTCATCTACGCCGACGTGGGCGCTCCCACCACGGCGGCGATCGTCGAGCGCCTCGAGGGCGAGGTCGGCTCGGGCGAGCTGCAGACCGGGGAGGACCTGACCCGCCGCCTGTGCGAGCTGCTGGCCGACACCGCGCGCTTCGACCGGGACACCGTCGACCTCACGCCCGACCCCGCAGTGATCCTGATGGTGGGGGTCAACGGCAGCGGCAAGACCACCACGATCGGCAAGGTCGCCTGGCACCTGCGCCACGAGCTGGGGAAGACCGTGATGCTGGCCGCCGGCGACACCTTCCGCGCCGCCGCCGCGGAGCAGCTGGCGGAGTGGGCCCGCCGCGCGGAGGGCGACCTGGTGCGCGGCGAGCCGGGCTCGGATCCCGGCGCGGTGGCCTTCGACGCGATCGGGGCCGCCAAGGCCCGCGGGGCGGACGTCGTGATCATCGACACCGCTGGCCGCCTGCACACCCAGCAGCACCTGATGGACGAGCTGCGCAAGGTGCGCAAGGTGATCGAGACCCGTCTGCCGGGCGCGCCGCACGAGACCCTGCTGACCATCGACGCGACCACCGGCCAGAACGGCCTGCGCCAGGCCATGCTGTTCCGGGAGGCCGTCCAGGTGGACGGCATCGTCCTCACCAAGCTCGACGGCACGGCCAAGGGCGGCATCGCGCTGGCCATCGCGCAGGAGCTCGGCGTGCCGGTGAAGCTGATCGGCACGGGCGAGGCGCTGGAGGACCTGCGCCCCTTCGACCCCGATGATTTCGCCCGGGCGATACTGGAATGACGCCGGCCGCACCGTAGGATCGAGGCGTGGAAGAGTGGGTTGTCTGGATGGCTGCGGCCGGCGTGCTGGCCGTGGGGGAGATCCTCACGATGGGTTTCTTCCTGGCGCCGATCGCGATCGCCGCGGTGATGGCCGGGACGGCGGCTCTGCTGGGAGCCGGGCGTGGCGCTTCAGATGGTGGTCTTCATCGTGATTTCCGCTGCCTCGGTGGCGTTCCTGCGTCCCGTCGCCCGCGGGCACTTGCGCACGCCGGCGCGGCTGCGCACGGGGACCGCCGCGCTGGTGGGCCAGCCGGCGACGGTGCTGGAGCGAGTGGACGCCGAGGGCGGCTCGGTGAAGCTGGCCGGAGAGGTCTGGAGCGCGCGGGCATTCGACGAGGATCGCGCGTTCGAGCCGGGCCAGCGGGTCGAAGTGCTCAAGATCGAGGGCGCGACCGCCCTGGTGCACGAATAGGAGGAGTGAGATGGCCGAGCTGATCGTCCTGGGCGTGGTGGCGCTGGTGCTGCTGATCACCCTCGCCCGCAGCATCCGGATCGTGCCCCAGGCGCGAGCGGGCATCGTGGAGCGTCTCGGGCGCTACCAGCGCACGCTCGACGCGGGGCTCGCGCTGGTGATCCCGTACGTCGACCGTGTGCGGCCGCTGATCGACCTGCGCGAGCAGGTCGTCTCGTTCCCGCCCCAGCCCGTCATCACCGAGGACAACCTGGTGATCCACATCGACACAGTCATCTACTTCCAGGTGACCGACCCCAAGGCCGCCTCGTACGAGATCGCCGACTACCTCGCCGCCATCGAGCAGCTGGTGGTCACCACGCTGCGAAACGTGATCGGCGGCATGCATCTGGAGGAGACGCTGACCTCGCGCGACCGGGTGTCCGGGTCGTTGCGCGTCGTGCTCGACGAGGCGACGGGGCGCTGGGGCATCCGGGTGAACCGGGTGGAGCTGAAGGCGGTCGACCCGCCCGTCTCGATCCAGGAGGCGATGGAGAAGCAGATGCGCGCCGAGCGCGACCGCCGCGCCGCGATTCTCACCGCCGAGGGCGTCAAGCAGTCCCAGATCCTCACCGCCGAGGGCGAGAAGCAGTCCGCGATCCTGCGCGCCGAGGGCGAGCGCGAGGCCGCGATCCTGGAGGCCGAGGGCGAGTCCAAGGCGATCGAGACGGTCTTCGAGGCGATCCATCGCGGCAACGCCGATCCCAAGCTGCTCGCCTACCAGTACCTGCGAACGCTCCCGCAGATCGCCGACGGCGAGGCGAGCAAGGTCTGGATCGTGCCGAGCGAGATCACCCAGGCGCTGGGCCACCTCGGCGGGATCATCCCCAAGCCCGAGGACGAGCAGGCGCCGCCGCGTGGCTGACGTCCCCCTGCCGCCGGAGGAGCTGGCGGCCCGGGTGGGGGTCCCCGACCACCAGGACGTGCTCGCCTCCTACGAGCAACTTGGCGCCGAGGCGCGCCAGGTGATCCTCGACACCCTGCCCGACGACTGGTCGCCCAAGGGCAAGCGGATCCTCGACTTCGGCGCCGGCGCCGGGAAGGTGCTTCGCCACCTGGTCGACGACTGGTCGGACGCCGAGCTGGAGGGCTGCGACATCGACCGCGCCAGCATCGAGTGGCTCGAGGCCAACATGTCGCCGCAGGTGCACGCCTTCGTAAACGGCGAGAAGCCGCCGCTTCAGGCGCCCGACGGCCGCTTCGACCTCGTCCTGGCCATGTCGGTGTTCACCCACCTCACCGACTACTCCCTGGCCTGGCTCGCCGAGCTGCACCGCGTGCTGGCCGAGGACGGGCTGCTGATCGCGAGCTTCCTGGGCCGCGAGGCCTACGACGTCTACGCCGGCGGCGGCTGGGACGACGACGAGATCGGGATGAACATCGTCCACTACGGCCAGAGCTGGGACCTGGGCGGGCCGACGGTCTTCCACTCCGAGTGGTGGCTGCGGGCGCACTGGGGGCGCGCGTTCGAGATCGTCTCCCTGCGCGACGGGCGCGCCGGCGGCGACCACGGGATCGTGCTGCTGCGGCGCAAGCCGGGCACCACCAGCGCCGTGGAGCTCGAGGAGCCGTCCGACGACCCGCGCGAGCTCTCGGCCGCGCGATTCCAGGTGCGCCAGCTGCTCGACGAGAGCGGCAAGCTGCGGCACGAGGTGGAGGGGCGCCACCCCGGCGGCGGCGGCGTGCGGTCGCGGCTGGGCGGCCTGCGCCGGCGCGTGACCGGCTAGTGCCGTGCACTAGCCTCGACTGACCGTGCTCGAGACGCTCTCCGACCGCCTTCAGTCCGCGCTCGGCGACGTCCGTTCGCGTGGCCACCTGACCGAGGAGGACGTCAATCAGGCGATGCGCCAGGTGCGCCTGGCGCTACTGGAGGCCGACGTCAACTTCAAGGTCGTCAAGCAGTTCACGGGGGCGGTGAAGGAGCGCGCCGCCGGCCAGGAGGTGCTGGAGGCGCTGAACCCCGGCCAGCAGGTGGTGAAGATCGTCTCCGAGGAGCTCACCGCCTTGATGGGCGGCGCCGGCGGCCGCGACCTCGCCATGGCCGGCGGCAAGGGCCCGACCGTGATCCTCATGGCCGGCCTGCAGGGCTCGGGCAAGACCACTGCCTGCGGCAAGCTCGCCCGCCACTTGCGCGAGGAGAAGGGGCTGGACGTGGCGGTGGCCGCCTGCGACGTCTACCGCCCGGCCGCGGTGGACCAGCTGGTCAAGGTGGGGGCCCAAGCCGGCGCGACGGTCTACCAGCAGGGCACCGACCGCGACCCGGTGGACATCGCCGAGTGGGCGCTCGGCCAGGCCAAGGCCGACGGCCGCGACGTGCTCATCGTCGACACCAGCGGCCGCCTGCACGTGGACGCCGAGCTGATGGAGGAGCTGGCCCGGGTCAAGAAGCGCACCAAGCCGCACGACGTGCTGCTCGTGGTCGACGCCATGACCGGCCAGGACGCGGTCAACGTGGCCGAGCAGTTCGCCGAGACCGCCGAGTTCGACGGCGTGGTCCTCACCAAGCTGGACGGGGACGCCCGCGGCGGCGCTGCCCTGTCGGTCAAGGCGATCACCGGCAAGCCGATCCTCTACGCCTCCACGGGCGAGAAGCTGGACGCCTTCGAGCGCTTCCACCCCGACCGGATGGCGCAGCGGATCCTCGGCATGGGCGACGTGATGACGCTGGTCGAGAAGGCCGAGCGCCAGATGGACGAGGACAAGGCGGCCGAGCTCGAGCGCAAGATCCGCAAGCAGGAGTTCACGCTCGACGACTTCCTCGAGCAGATGCACCAGATGCGCAACATGGGGCCGCTGACGAACCTGCTCAAGATGATCCCGGGCATGGGCGCCCAGCTGGGGAACCTCAACGTGGACGAGCGCGAGCTGGACCGCCTGCAGGCGATCATCACCTCGATGACGCCCCAGGAACGGGCGAACCCGTCGATCATCGACGGCTCGCGCCGGCGGCGCATCGCCCGGGGCTCGGGGACCTCCGTTCAGGCCGTGCGCCGGCTGGTCGAGCAGTTCGGCCAGATGAACAAGCTGATGCGCCAGATGCAGAAGGGCAACATGGGTGCCCTGTCGCAGCTGGTGGGCGGCCGCTGAGCCCTAGCGGCCGCTAACCTCATTCGGCTCAATGGCCGTCCGAGTACGACTCACACGCGTGGGCAGCAAGAAGAACCCGATCTGGCGGGTGGTGGTGGCCGATGGCCGCTCGCCGCGCGACGGGCGCTTCATCGAGACCGTGGGCCATTACAACCCGCAGACGCAGCCCTCGACGATCGTGCTCGACCACGAGCGCCTCCAGCACTGGATCGACCGGGGCGCCCAGCCCTCGGGCACCGTCAAGAAGCTGATGCGCTCGGGCACCGCGCCGGCGTCGGCGCAGCCCGCCGAGCCCGCGCCCGCCGCCGAGCCCGCGCCCGCCGCCGAGCCCGCGCCCGCCCGCGGACAGCGCGGACTCGCTTCAGGAAAACGCTCAGGCGGCTGACGATTCCGCCGCCGAGGCGACCGACACCCCGTCCGCCGAGGCGACCGAGCCCGCCGAGGACGAGGCGACCGACTCGGCCGCCGACCCCTCCTGACCCCCCAGCCGCGCTAGCCTCGCGCTCGTGGAGGAGCTGCTCGCCTACCTGGCGCGCTCGCTGGTCGACGACCCGGCCGCGGTCGACGTCGAGTCCTTCGAGGAGGACGACGGAACCATCGTGCTCGAGCTGCACGTGGCGCCCGACGACACGGGCAAGGTGATCGGCCGTGGTGGCCGCACCGTCGCCGCGCTGCGCACCGTGATGAAGGCCGCGGCGGTGCGCGAAGAGCGCAGGGTGCTCGTCGACGTGGTCGATTGACCGCGGTCTCGGCGGGGCGCATCGGCAAGCCGCACGGCCGGGACGGGAGCTTCTGGCTCGACGGCGCCGACGGCCGGCTTGCCGAGGGAGACGAGGTGGAGGTCGCGGGGGAGGCGGCGAAGGTGCTGCGCAGCGACGGCACCGACACCCGTCCGCTCCTGCGGCTCTCGGGGCTTGAGGACCGCGAGACGGTGGCGGCGCTGCGCGGCGAGCCCGTCATGGTCGAGGCGAGCCTCGAGGAGGACGAATGGCTGGCGAGGGACCTCGTCGGCTGCTCGGTACCGGGTCTGGGGGAGGTGACCCGCGTCCTCGCCGGGCCGACCTGTGACCTGCTCGAGCTCGACGACGGAACGCTCGTGCCTCTGGTGGGCGACGCGGTCAGCCGCGTGGACACCGACGAGCGCCTGATCGAGGTCGACCGGGCGTTCCTGGACCGATGAAGGTCGACGTCTTCACGCTGTTTCCCGACTGGTTCGGCTGGTTCACCTCCCAGCGCCACGTCCGCAACGCCCTGGCGGCGGGCCTCGAGCTCGACGCGGTGGACCTGCGGGCGACTACCCCCCTGAGCGCCGGCCAGGTCGACGACACCCCCTACGGCGGTGGCGCGGGCATGGTCATCCGCGTCGACGTGGTCGAGGCGGCCCTGGAGGCCCGCTACGGCGCTGGCGACCGCGGCCGCGTGGTGGCGCTGGGCGCGGGTGGCCGGCGCCTGGACGACGCGCTCGCCGCCGAACTCGCCGCCGAGCCGCAACTGGCCCTGCTCTGCGGGCGTTACGAGGGCTTCGACGAGCGGGTGCACGAGCACCTGGCCACCGACGTGGTGTCGATCGGCCCGTATGTGCTGGCCGGCGGGGAGCTGGCGGCGATGGTGGTCTGCGACACCGTCATCCGCAAGCTGCCTGGGGCCCTCGGCCACGCCGAGAGCGCGCTGGAGGAGTCGTTCAGCCCCGCGCTGGAGGGCAGTCCCGAGTACCCGCACTACACCCGGCCCGCGGAGTGGAGGGGCCACCGAGTGCCCGAGGTGCTGCAGTCCGGCGACCACGCCCGAATCCGGGAATGGCGCCTTGCGCAGGCCCGTTCGCGCCGCTGAGCGGTCGCTACCATTCGCCCCCGCGAGTCGGCCCGCAGCCACTCGCTTCCTCTCGTATGAGCAGCGTGATCGACAGCATCGAGCGTGCCCAGCTTCGACAGGTCCCGTCCTTCGAGGCCGGCGACCGCGTGCGCGTGCACTTCCAGGTCGTAGAGGGCAGTCGCCGCCGTACCCAGGTCTTCGAGGGCACCGTCCTCAAGCGCCAGGGCTCGGGCGTCCGCGAGACCTTCACCGTGCGAAAGCAGTCGTTCGGCGTCGGCGTGGAGCGGACGTTCCCGGTCCACTCCCCGAAGATCGAGCGGATCGAGGTCGCCAGCCGCGGCGACGTGCGTCGGGCCAAGCTCTACTACCTGCGCAAGCGGGTCGGCCGTGGCGCGCGTGTGCGCGAGCGGCGCTTCACCGCCGAGGAGCTTCAGGAGGGCGTCATGCCCCCCGCCGAGGAGCCGCTGAGCGACGAGGCGGCCGCCGGCCTGCAAGAGGAGGCCGCCGAGGTCTCGCAGGCCGAAGCCGAGGCCGCGCGCGAGGCCGAGGAGGCCCAGGGTGAGGGTGGCGCCGAGGCCGAGGGCCCGCGGGCCGACGCCGGCGACGCGCCCTCCGGCGACGAGGAGCAGTCGTCCGATCCCGATGCCGGCGAGGAGTCCGGCTCGGGCGGGTCGGCTGCCTAGCCGGGCCCTCCAGGCGGAGCCTTGGCACAGACTCGGCAGCAGAGCGGGCGAAGCTCGCTCATCGAGCTCGTCACCATCGTCGGGCTCGCACTCGGGCTGTTCCTGATCATCCAGGGCTTCCTGGTCAAGCCGTTCCGCATTCCCAGCGAGTCCATGGTGCCCACGCTCGAGGTGAGCCAGCGCGTGCTCGTCGACCGCGTCACGTTCCGCTTCGGTGATCCCGAGCGCGACGACGTCGTGGTCTTCAAGCCGCCCGCGGGCGCCGAGGACGACGAGTCGGGCGAGGCCCGCTGCGGAGCCCCCCGGGTCGAGGGCGCGGTCTGCTCGCGGCCGACCCCCAGGCGCTCGGACACGAACTTCATCAAGCGGGTCGTGGGCCTCCCCGGCGACCGCCTGAAGGTGATCGACAACCGCGTCTACATCAACGGCCGTCGCCAGGACGAGCCTTTCATCGCGCGCGACACGGCGTGCGACGACCTCTGCAACCTCCCCCGCGAGATCGAGATCCCGCGGGGCTACTACTTCATGATGGGCGACAACCGGGGGGCGAGCCTGGACAGCCGCGCATGGGGCCCGGTCCCGAAGGACTGGATCATCGGTCAGGCCTTCGCCACCTACTGGCCGCCGGGCAAGATCGGCACGCTCTAGCCCGCTCCAGCGGCCGGTTCCCGGCCGGAAGTAGCGGGGTTTTGACCCGGGTCTGAGCCTCGCCCGCCGCGGGTCGCCGTACCATCGCCCGCGATGGCGGCCACCGAGACCACCAAGCCCGTCCGGCGCCGACGTCCGCGACCGCGGGGCCGCAAGCTGTTCGCGTTCGACCGCGAGCAGGGCTCGCGGTTCGTGGCCGGCGCCGACGAGGCGGGCCGGGGCTCGCTGGCCGGGCCCCTGGTTGCCGCCGCGGTGCTGTTCGACCTCGAACGCCTGACGCTGAGCGACCGGCGCGCGCTCTCGCGCCTCAACGACTCCAAGCAGCACACCGAGGCCGGGCGCGAGGAGCTCTATCCGCTGGTTCTCCGGGCTGCGGCCAAGGCGACAGTGGTCAGCCGGTGCGTGCGGCGGATCGACAGCTTCGGCCTGCACAAGTCCAACTTGGATGCGCTGCGCTCGGCCCTCATGGCCGTCTCCTGCGAGGGGACGGTCTGCCTCGTGGACGGCTTTCGGGTCGGCGAGCTGCCCTACGAGCAACGCGCGGTGATCGACGGCGATTGCCGCAGCGCGGCGATCGCGGCGGCTTCGGTTCTGGCCAAGGTCACGCGCGACCGCTACATGCGCCGCGCTGCCGAGCGTCACTCGCGCTGGGACTTCGAGACCAACGTCGGCTACTCCACGCCGGAGCACCGGGCAGCGATCAGGGCGCACGGGATCTCCCCGCTGCACCGGGTGTCGTTTCAGTCGATCGCCTACCAGCAGCTGGCGCTCGACGGCTCGAGCTAGCGCCCCTCCGGCGCGACTCGCGTACCCCCTGCGAAAAATTGCTCAGCGTCGCTGAGCGTTTTTTCGAGGGCCGACCCCGCGCCGCCATCAGAACGCGCCCTCCACGTGGTCGAGCTCGACCAGCCGGCCGTGCCTGTCGAGCGTGATCCCGATCGCGTCGAAGCGCATCTCGGGTGGCTTGGGCGCGGCCGCGCCCCGCTCGGCCAGCCAGCGGCGCGCCATTCGCCTGACCTGACCCCGCTTCACCTCGCCGACCGATGCCAGCGGCTCGATGCCTCTTGTCCGGCCCACGCGTGACTTGACCTCGCAGAACACGAGGCTGCGGTCGTTCGCGGCGACGACGTCCAACTCGCCGTCCCGGGTACGGAAGTTGCGATCGATCACGGCGTACCCGCGCGCTTGGAGGTGATCGCAGGCCAGCGCCTCCCCTAGCTCGCCGAGCCGCTGTCGGTGGTCGGGCCTCATGCCGCGCCAAGCTAGGTGCGGCCCGGTTGCGGGTGGGTTGCGAGCGTTACGACTCTGGCTACGGCGGCGACCGGTACAGAGTCGTAACGCTCGTCGCCCACGCGCAACACCGGCGAACCTAGGTTGGCCCTCGTGCTCGCCGCAGTCACCACCTTCGCGCTCGACGGCATCGGCAGCCGCGAGGTCACCGTCGAGGTCGACGCCCGCCGCGGGTTGCCCACGTTCACGCTCGTGGGTCTCGCCGACCGCGCGGTGCGCGAGTCGCGCGAGCGCGTGCGGGCGGCGATGCTCAACTCCGGCCTCGAATTTCCCCAGCAGAGGTTGGCCGCCAACCTCGCGCCCGCGCACGTGCACAAGCACGGCGCGAGCTTCGACCTCGCGATTGCCGTCGGGCTGCTGGCCGCAACCGCACAGGTGCCCCACGAGCGCCTGACCACGCACGCGGTGTGCGGCGAGCTGTCGCTGAGCGGCCGGCTGCGGCCGGTGCGCGGCGTGCTCGCCTTCGCGGTCGGCGCTCGGCGGTCCGGCTACGACCACCTGATCGTTCCCGAGGAGAACGCCGAGGAGGCCGGGCTGGTCTCGGGCCTGGACGTGCTGGCGGTGCCGGACCTGCGCCGGATGGTGGAGCTGCTGCGGGGGGAATGGACCCCGGAGCCGCCTCCGCGGGCCGAGCGGGCGTACCGGCCGCCCCAACCAGACCTCGAGCTGAGTGATGTCCGCGGGCACCCAGACGCCAAGCGCGCGCTCGAGATCGCGGCGGCGGGCGGGCACAACCTGCTGATGATCGGCCCTCCCGGCGCGGGGAAGACCATGCTGGCGCGGCGCCTCCCCGCGATCCTGCCCCCGCTCTCGTTCGAGGAGGCGCTGGAGGTGACGCAGATCCACAGCGCCGCGGGCCTCGGCACCGGCGGGCTGGTGGACCGCCGCCCCTTTCGCTCGCCCCATCACACGGTGTCCCCGCAGGGCCTGGTCGGTGGCGGGAGCCCGGTGCGACCGGGGGAGCTGACGCTCGCCCACCGAGGCGTGCTGTTCCTGGACGAGCTGGCCGAGTTCTCGCGCGCGGCGCTCGACGCCATGCGACAGCCGCTCGAGGAGGGGAGGGTCGAGATCGTCCGCGGCCAGCGGTCGGTGGCCTATCCGGCGCGCGGGATGCTCGTGGCGGCCTGCAACAACTGCCCGTGCGGGCGGCCGGCGAGCTGCGAGTGCTCCGAGCTGGAGCTCGGCCGCTACATGCGCCGTCTGAGCGGCCCGCTGCTGGACCGCATCGACCTCGTCTGCCACATCGACTCGGTCCCGCCGGTCCAGCTCGTGACCGAGGCGAGCCGAACTGCGGGCGAGACCTCGGCCGATGTCCGGGCCAGGGTCTCCCGCGCGCGCGACCGCCAGCGCTCCCGCCTGGGCTCCACCAGCGCGCACTGCAACGCCGACATGGACGGGCCGCTCACGCGGCGGCTGATCCGGATGTCCTCGGAGGCCAACGGCGCGCTCGTCGCTCTGGGCCAGGGCGCGCGGGCTGAGCGGCCGCGGGCCACGATCGCGTCCTGCGGGTCGCGAGGACGATCGCCGACCTGGACCAGCGCGAGCGCGCTCCTGCGCGCCGACGTGGAGGAGGCGCTCGGCTACCGCCTGTCGCCCTTCGAGCAGGTGGCAGCGTGACCCCGCCGGCCGCGTGCCCGGACTGCCTGCGGCGCAGCCTCCTCATCGGCCGGCTCGCGCCGAGGATCGCCGGCCTGCTGGGTAGGCCGGCGGGGAGCGCACTCCCGGCATCCTGGGCCTGGCGTGCGCGGACCTGATCCGGACCCTCGTACCGGAGGACGAGCGCGAGGCGGTGGAGAGGTGGGTCGACGAGCTCGACCCGGGCGCCGTCGCGGAAGAGCTCGAGCAGAAAGGCAGCGAGGCGTTGTGCGTGCATCGAGCGCCCTATCCACGGGCGCTCGCCGAGAGCGCCGACCCGCCACCCGCGCTGTGGGTGCTGGGCGGCTTGGATCGGCTCGAGCGCGCCCTGGCCGCCCCGGCGGTGACGGTGGTGGGCACGCGCCGGCCGTCGCCCTACGGGCGCGAGATGGCCTACGCGCTCGGACGCGACCTGGCCCAGGCCGGGGTCACCGTCGTCAGCGGGCTCGCACTGGGGATCGACGCCGCCTCCCATCGCGGGGCGCTCGACGGCCGGGGAGCCCCGGTCGCCGTGGTGGCGAACGGGCCGGACATCGCCTATCCGCGGACGAACACCGACCTCTGGAGGCGCGTCGCCGAGCGCGGTGTCGTCGTGGCGGAGCTCCCGCCGGGGCAACGCCCGTATCGCTGGAGCTTCCCCGCGCGCAACCGGATCATGGCCGCGGTGGCCGAGGCCACCGTCGTGGTGGAGGCCAGCCAGCCATCGGGCTCCCTGATAACCGCCGGCTTCGCCGATGGCCTCGGGCGGACCGTCGGGCGCGGTGCCAGGGAGGGCGACCTCGCGCGTGGCCGAAGGCGTCGAACAGCCTCCTGCGCGACGGCGCAGCGGTGATCCGCAGCGCCGACGACGTCCTCGCGGAGCTGGCGCCGGCCTCGCAGGCGCTGCTGCGCCCGCCGCCCGCCCGGCACGGCGGCGACCGCCCGATCGAGCTCGACTCCGTTGCGGGCCGGGTCCTCGAGGCGGTCGAGGACGAGCACGGCCTCGAGGCCATCGGCCGCCGCGCCCGGCTGGCGGCCTCGGATGTCCGCGGCGCGCTGGCGCGGCTCGAAGGCGCGGGGCTGGTGCGGCGGGACCCGCTCGGCCGCTATCTGAGGCGGGCGGGCGGGTGACCGACGGCTTCCTATCCTCGTCGCGTGTCCGCGGTTCCCCGAGTCCTGTCGATCGCCGGGTCGGACTCCGGAGGGGGCGCGGGCATCCAGGCCGACCTCAAGGCGATGGCGCGCTGCGGGGTGCACGGGATGACCGCCGTGACGGCGATCACCGCGCAGAACACCGTGGCAGTGACGGCGGTGCATCCGCTGCCCCCCGAGGCGATCGTGGAGCAGGTGCGCGCCGTGGCCGAGGACATCGGCGTCGACGCCGTGAAGATCGGGATGGTCGGCTCCGCGGAATCGGTCAGGGCCGTGAGCGAATCGCTGGACCTCGTGCCCTCGGCGCCCGTGGTGCTCGACCCGGTGATGGTGGCCGAGAGCGGAGCCCCCCTGCTGGACGAGGACGCCGAACAGGCCTTGAGGGAGCAGCTGGTGCCGCGGGCCGCGGTGGTGACCCCCAACCTCGCCGAGGCCGCCGCCTTGGCCGGCGAGGAAGGCGACGCCGAAGCCCTTGCGCGGGCGATCCACCGCCTTGGGCCAGGGGCGGTCGTGGTCACCGGTGGCCACCGGGAGGTCGGGGCCGACGTCTTCTACGACGGCACGCAGATCGAGGAGATCCCGGGCGAGCGCCATCCCGACGGCGCCGCGCACGGCTCGGGCTGCACGCACTCGTCGGCGCTGGCCGCCGGCCTGGCCCGCGGCATGGAGCCGCTGGAGGCGGCTCGGATGGCGCGCGAGGTCGCGGCCGAAGCGGTGCGCGACGGCCTGCGCGACATCGGCCGCGGCGCGGGCCCGGTGAACGCGCTGGGCGTCGGCCGGCGCTGACCCGGCGCGCGGGCGCCAGGCGGTCGAGGGGCGGCCCCGCCTTTGCCATAATCGGCGTCCCGCCGGAGTTCGCCGGCGGGTGGCGAAACACTCCAGGAGCCGCCGACATCAAGTTTCTTCGCATGAAGCCGGGTCAGGGCGAGGTCCTCATAGCCGAGGGCGATCCGCGCGTGAGCGAGGATGAGGAGCGGCTGGTCGAGGAGTTCCGCCGTCAGCTCGACGAGGGCATGTGGGCCGCGGTGCCCACCGTGGACGGCCGCAGTGGGCGCCGCCGCGCCGAGCTCGTGCACGGCTGGTCGGACATCCCGGACGCCGCCGACCGGGTCATCTTCTTCCCCCGCGCCGCGGGCGGCTGACCCACACACCGGCCGTGCTGCTCGCGCTGTCCGTCCTCGCCATCGTCGCGCTCGCGTTGACCCTGCCCCTCCTGTGGCGCACCGGCAGCAGCCTGCACCGGGCCTGGCGCGAGCGGCCCGCCCGGCGCCGCCGCCCGGGAGCGGTCGACCCGCTGGGGGATCCCGGTCGGGAGCGCCGCGCCGAGCAGCGTGCGCGCGAGCTGCTGCGCTCGTGTGTCAACGACGAGGAGTGGGCGATGTACCGCGACCTGGGCTTCATCCGGGTCGCGGGCGGACTCGCGCGGCGCACGGGCGACGCCGAGGCCGATGGGCCCGCGTACGCGTACCTGGTCTACGCGCACAAGCCGATCGTCGCGTATGTGCCGGCAAGCGGTCGCCTCCTCAGCGAGTACTGCGTGGAGTTCCCCGACCTCACCGGCCAGGCCGAGCGTTCGCGCCTGCCCGCCTCCGACGACGTGCTGGCCAAGTGGATGGCGCTGACCTCGGACGAGCCACGGGTGATCGGGCGGGCCAACATGCACCTCGTCGGGCGCCAGCTCGACCCGGCGCGCGTCCGGCGCGACCTGTGGCGGCTCGCCGAGTGGGAGCGCCGCCGCAGCCGCGAGACCCCCGCGGCGTGAGCGTCGACCCCCGGCGGCGCAGCCGCGTGCCAGCTCGAGGGCCCCGACCGGGCCGCCGCCCGCGCCTACCTGAAGGGGATCGGCTACAGCGCGGAGGACCTGCGCAAGCCGGTCGTGGGCATCGCCAATACCTGGACGGAGACCATGCCGTGCAACTTCCACCTGCGTGGCCTGGCCGAGCGGGTCAAGGAAGGCGTCAGGGCCGCGGGCGGCACCCCGATGGAGTTCAACACCGTCGCCATCTCCGACGGCATCACCATGGGCACCCAGGGGATGAAGACGTCGCTGGTGAGCCGCGAGGTGATCGCCGACTCGATCGAGCTGGTCGCGCGCGGCCATCTGTTCGACGGGGTGGTCGCCTTGTCGGGCTGCGACAAGACGATCCCCGGCTGCGTGATGGCCCTGGCCCGGCTCGACGTGCCCGGCCTCATGCTCTACGGCGGCTCGATCTCGCCCGGGCGGTGGCGCGGCAAGGACGTGACGATCCAGGACGTGTTCGAGGCCGTCGGCGCCCACGCGGCCGGCGACATGTCCGACGAGGAGCTGGAGGACCTCGAGGACCACGCCTCGCCGGGGCCCGGCGCCTGCGGCGGCCAGTTCACCGCGAACACGATGGCCATGGCCTTCGAGGTGCTCGGCATCTCGCCGGGCGCGAGCGCGATGGTCCCCGCCGAGGACGCGGCCAAGGGCGACGTCGCCGAGGCTTGCGGCCGGCTGGCCATGGACCTGGTCAACGCCGACCGGCGACCCGAGCGCGGTCATCACCAAGGACGGCCTGGAGAACGCGATCGCCGCGGCGGCCATGTCGGGCGGCTCCACCAACGTCGTCCTGCACCTCCTCGCCGTGGCCAAGGAGGCCGGCGTCGAGCTCGACATCGACGACTTCGACCGCATCGCCTGGAGCACCCCCCTGCTGGCCGACCTCAAGCCGGGCGGCCGGTTCGTGGCCACCGACCTCTACGCCGCGGGCGGCGTCCCGCTCGTGGTCAAGCGGCTGAAGGAGGGCGGCTTCCTCAAGGAGGACGCGCTCACCGTCACCGGCGCCACCGTCGGCGAGCTGGCCGACAGCGCCGAGGAGGCCGAGGGCCAGGAGGTGGTGCGCCCGCTCGACGACCCGCTCAAGCCCAACGGTGGCTTCGCCATCCTGCGCGGCAACCTGGCCCCGGAGGGCTGCGTGGTCAAGCTGAGCGGCCACGACCGCCGCGAGCATCGCGGCCCGGCGCGCGTCTTCGAGTCGGAGGAGGACGCCTTCGCCGCGGTGAAGGCCAAGGAGATCGAGGCCGGCGACGTGATCGTCATCCGCAACGAGGGCCCCGCCGGCGGCCCGGGCATGCGCGAGATGCTCGCCGTGACCGCGGCGCTGGTGGGGGAGGGCCTGGGCGACAGCGTGGCCCTGCTCACCGACGGCCGCTTCTCCGGGCGCCACGCACGGGTTCATGGCCGGCCACGTCGCCCCCGAGGCGCCGCGCGGCGGCCCGATCGCCGCGGTGCGCGACGGCGACACGGTGGTCTTCGACGTCGACAGCAGAGAGCTGAACGTCGAGCTCGGCGACGAGGAGATCGAGAAGCGCGTAGCCGCCTACGAGCCCCCGCCGGCGCCCGAGTTCAACGGCGTCCTGGCCAAGTACGCGAAGAGCGTGGGCTCGGCCAGCGAGGGAGCGGTGACGGTCTACGAGCACCGCCCGCTCGAGCGCTACCGTCGCTCGGACACGTGGTCGACGGGCTCGCGCTCCTCCGCGGGGCCGGTCTCGGCGAGGAACTCCAGCAGCACCTCGTTCACCGCGCGCGGGCGCTCCATCATCGGCACGTGGCCGGTGTCCTCCATCACGGTCTTGCGTGAGTCGGGGATCAGCCGCTCGTACTCGTGGGCGTCGTCGACGGTGATCACGGAGTCGTTCTCGCCCCAGAGGATCAGCGTGGGGCAGCGGATCTCCGACAGCCGGTCGCGGTAGTCGTAGCGGACCGAGGCCATCAGGGCGGCGCGGAAGCCGGGCTTGTCGGCCCCCTTCATCAGGCCCTCCCAGGCGGCGTCGGGCCGTAGCTTGGACGGATGGCGGGCGACCAGCGCCAGAGCGGCGTGGCGCCCGCGGGGGCGCCGTGCCATGCGCTTGTGGCCGGCGGCCGTCGTCGCGGTGATTGCCTGGGTCACGCGCCCGATCAGCGCGGTCGGCGCCTCGTGGACGTTCGACGAGGTGATGCCCGCCGCGGAGATCAGCACCAGGCGCTCGACGCGCTCGGGGTCCTGGATCGTCACCTCGGCCGCGATGAAGCCGCCCATCGAGTTGCCCACCAGCGCCACGCGCTCGAGCCCGAGCGCCTCGCAGAATCGCTGCACCACCCGGCCATAGCCCTGGATCGAGATCTCGCCGTCGGAGGGCATCGGGCTCATCCCGAAGCCCGGGCAGGTCGAGCGCCAGCACGCGCCGCTCGGTCGCCAGGCGCGGGATGTTCTCGATGAAGTTCTGCCACTGGCCGGCGAGGCCGTGGACGAACACGACCGGGCGTCGGCTCGCCCTCGCCGATGTCGACGTAGTTGATGTCGTGGTCGCCGATCCGAGACGGTGTGCAGGTGCGCGGCCCAGTCGATCTGGCGCCAGTCGGGCTCGTCGCTCTGCGCCGTAGTCGGAGTCCGCCCTGCGGGCGTGCCAGGGGAGTGACGGGGCGGCGTTCGAGGGGAGGATCTTCGCCATGAGCGCCTTACCGTATCCGGACGTGAAGCGGATCGCACTCGACATCGACTCCACGCTGCACCACTACTGGGACCTGCTCGAGCGGATCGTGCTCGACCGCCACGGGGTCGCGCTGCCCTACGCCGAGCAGCGCGACTGGGGCATCACGGAGCTGCCGGTCGAGGATCTGCGGGCGGCGGTGATGGAGACCCACTCCGAGGAGAACATCGCCGCGGCCGAGCCCTACCCGGGCGCGGTGGAGACCGTGACCGCGTGGCACGAGGCCGGCCACTGGATCCACGTGACCAGCCACCGCGCCGAGCACGCCTGCGACGCCGACCGCCCGGTGGCTGGAGCGGATCGGGCTGCCCTACGACGACCTGCACTGCTCGTGGGACAAGATCACCCGCTGCGTGGAGCTGGACATCGACGTCCTGGTCGACGACAGCCCGGTGAACATCCGCCGCGCGCTGGAGGCGGGCATCACGCCGGCCACGATCCTGCACCCCTGGAACGAGGAGGTCGCCGCCGACGGCGGCGTGATCACCGGCCGGGACTGGGACGAGCTCAGGGAGAGGCTCGAGCCGGCACTTCAGCCGGCGTAGCCGAAGCGCTCCAGCAGGGGGATCTCGTGGATCTGGGACGGCTGGAGGTGGTCCCACAGGATCCCGCGCGGGGCGCCGTAGTCACCCTCCACGTCGACGACCGCGCGCGGGGTGGCGACCATGTCGACGGGGATGTCGTGGGCGGTCATCAGCAGGTCCTCACGGAGGATCTGGATGGGGTGGAGCGTGGTGGCGACCACGGTGTGGCGGTCGATGCGGCCGGCCTCGCGCAGCAGGCCGTACTCGAGGTCGGAGAAGCCGCCGCCCTTGCCCAGGCGCGCGCCCTCCAGGTTCACCGCCACCGAGCCGGTGAGCACAAGGTCGAGCTCGGGCACCTCGTCGAGGTCGATCACCCGGCCGTGGCGGAGAGCCCCCTTGATGGTCGAGGCCTCCCGCTGCTGCTCGTCGGTCAGCCGCTTCGCCTCCAGCAGGCGAAATGGATGCTGCGCCGCGCAGTCGGGGCACGGCCATCACCAGCGTCTTGCCCTGCTTGAGGGCGAGCCGGCGCATATGGGTCTGCGGCGAGTCGGGGTTGGCCTTGATCGTCTTCGCGTTCGGCCCACGACGGATGGCGGGAGAGCCGCTCGGCGGCCTGCTTGGCGCCCGCGAAGTTGGGGATTCGCCCGTCGGCGCCGGGGAAGCGCGACACCCCTTCGCGGTCCATCGAGCGCCAGACGTCGCGCCGCACCTCGTCCTTGGACCGCATGGGAGGCGGGATCGTATCCACGCGACCGACCGGTCCTGCTTGAATCGGAACTTCTTGGCCGACTCCCGCCGGACAACCCTCAGCCGCAGCCACCAGGAGTCCACCAACGGCGGAGGGGCGCCGCTGCCCGCCGTCCGCGACGACGAGCTGCGCGAGCATCTCCCCGGCCTCGAGCCCGAGCGCCGGCTGACCGACTGGGGCCGCTCGGAGCGCATCGAGGGCCTGCTCGACCGCACGCTGGTCGACTTCTTCTACAAGCAGTGGTTCCGCGTCGAGGTGGAGGGGATCGAGAACGTGCCCGCCGACGGCGGCGCCCTGATCGTGTCCAACCACTCGGGCGCCCTGCCTCCGGACGCGGTGATGATCGGCAAGGCGATCAAGGAGGAGCACTCCCGCCCGCGGCCGCTGAACATCACCGTCGAGCACTTCTTCAAGGGCTATCCCGGCTTCTCCATGCTGATCCCCAAGATGGGCTGCGTCGCCGCCCACCCGGCCAACGTCCACCGGCTGCTGGCTGACGAGCAGCAGCTGGTGCTCGTCTTCCCCGAGGGCCGCAAGGGCACCGAGAAGCTCTACAAGGACCGCTACCGGCTGCGCCGTTTCGGGCGCGGGGGCTTCGTGGAGGCCGCCATGCGCGCCCAGACGCCGATCGTGCCCGTCGCGGTGGTCGGCGCCGAGGAGGCCGCCCCGGTCTTCGCGCAGATGAAGCTGCTGCAGAAGGTGACCGGGCTCCTCTACTTCCCGATCACGCCGACCTTCCCGCACTTCGGCCTGCTGGGGATGCTGGGTTACCTCCCGGCCAAGTTCAAGCTGCGCTTCCTGCCACCCCTCCGCTTCGACGAGCCGGGCCTGCACGAGGACAAGGGCCTGGTCCAGACGGTGGCTCACGACGTCCGCGCCCAGATCCAGGAGGAGCTGCTGGACATGGTGGGCAAGCGGCGCTCGGTGTGGTTCGGGTGAAGTCCAAGCGCATCCTGATCACCGGCCTGTCCACCTACTGGGGCGGGCGCCTGGCGCAGGCTCTGGAGGGCGACGAGCGCATCGACGCGCTCGTGGGCGTCGACAACGAGGAGCCCAGCGTCGAGCTCGAGCGCACCGAGTACGTGAAGGTCGGCACCCAGCATGCGCTGCTGCGACGGGTGGTGGAGGCGGCGGAGATCGACACTGTCGTTGATACCCGCCTGGTGGTCGACTCGGCCACCACATCGCCGCGCAAGGCCCACGAGAACAACGTCATCGGGACGATGAACATCCTCGCCGCCTGCACCGGGCCGGACTCGCCGGTGGAGAAGCTGGTGTTCAAGTCCTCGGCACACTTCTACGGCTGCGAGCAGGACGACCCCGCCTTCTTCGACGAGTCGATGGGCCGGCCGCACGCGCCGAGGACGCCGATCGAGCGCGACATCGTCGAGGCCGAGGCGTCACTGCGCGACTTCGCCGAGAAGAACCCGATGGTGGACGTGACCGTGCTGCGCTTCGCCAACGTGCTCGGCCCCGCCGTGCGCACCTCGCACATCGCCCTGCTCTCGCGGGCCGCCGTGCCGATGATCCTGGGCTTCGACCCCCGCTACCAGTTCGTGCACGAGGACGACGTGGTGCACGCCCTCGAGCACGCGGTGCAGCGCGAGCTGCCCGGCGCGTTCAACGTCGCCGGCGACGGCGTGCTCGCGCTCAGCGAGGTGGCCGGCCTGCTGAACAAGCCCTACGCGCCGATCCTGCCCCCGTGGGGGACGGGGCTGGCCACGGCGGCGCTCAAGCGCCTGGGACTGAGGGTCCCGCCGGAGATGCTCAACCAGCTGCGCTTCGGCCGCGGCCTGGACAACCGGCGCTACAAGGCCGCCGGGTTTCGCTTCGGCCACACCAGCCGCGAGACCGTCCTGGTGCTGGGCGAGCACCTGCGCCTGCACCCGTTGCTGCGCTCGGGCTCCCAGGGGCCCTACCGCTACGAGCGCGAGGTGGAGGAGTTCCTGCGCTGGAGCCCGCACGTGCGCGGCTCCCAGACGCGCGACACGCCGACCCTCAGCCCCGACCAGGTGGGCGAGTTGCAGCGGCTGCTGGAGGGCCGTTCGGAGCCCGAGGTCGAGCCCGAGCCGGCGGGCGAGGACGAGCTGCTGGAGGCCGACCCCGAGCCCGCGGAGCCGGTGGAGGCCGCCCCCGCGGCGGAGCCTGACCCCGCGCCGGATCCCGGCCCTCCGCCAGACCCGCCGGTGGAGCACTACGACGACCTGGCGGCCGAGGAGGTCATCTCGCTGCTGGCCTCCCTGGAGCACGAGGATCTGCTTGCCCTGCGCGCCTACGAGCGCGATCACGCGGGCCGCGAGCCGGTGGTGGGAGCCATCGAGTCGGTGCTCGCCCGCCGCGGTCAGCCGCATCTCGGGTGATCCGCCGACGTTTGCCCTGCGCAATGCCGCTTGCAGGGACTTTTTCGCACTGCCTACAATTCGGGACCCTCTCCCATGCAGCACAGGTCGTTCATCTTCGTCGCAGTATTCGTGGCGGCCCTGATCTTCGGGGCCATAGGCGCGTACGCCTACGACTCCTCGCGTGACGACAAGATCGCGAATGGGGTAACCGTCGCCGGCGTCGACGTCGGCGGCCTGAACGCCGCCGAGGCGCGTGAGCTGGTGGGGCGGGAGCTGTCCGAGCCGCTCGAGCGCCCCGTCGTGGTCTCCGCGCGGGGCAGGCGCTTCACCCTCTCGGCCGACGACGCCGAGCTGCGCGCCGACGTCGGCGGGATGGTCGACAGCGCCCTCGACAAGAGCCGCGACGGCAACATCATCAGCCGTGTGGTGCGCGACGTGCGCGGCGCCGAGGAGAACGTGGACGTGCCGCCCGAGGTCACCTACTCCCGCCAGGCGGTGCAGGAGCTGGTCCAGCGCGTGAAGCGCAGCATCGACCAGCCCGCCCAGGACGCCAGGCTCAACCTCCCGGCGCTGACGCGGATCAAGGAGAAGCCCGGCCGAAGCGTGCAGGCAGGACAGCTGCAGCGGCGCATCGAGAGCACGTTGACCGTCGCCGAGGCGACCGATCGCCAGGTGGGCGCGCCCGTCAAGCGCGTCGAGCCGAAGGTCACCCGGGCCGAGCTGGCCAGTAAGTACCCGACGCTGCTGGTGGTGGATCGCAGCAGCTTCCAGCTCAAGCTGTACAAGAACCTCAAGCTGCAGAAGGGCTACACCGTGGCCATCGGTGCCGACGGCTTCTCGACCCCCGCCGGCATGTACCACATCCAGAACAAGGCCGTGAACGCCGCCTGGAGCGTGCCCAACAAGCCCTGGGCCGGGAGCAAGGCCGGAACGGTGGTCCCGGGCGGCTCGCCGGAGAACCCGCTCAAGGCCCGCTGGATGGGCATCTTCGCCGGGGCAGGCATCCACGGCACCGACCAGGTCGGGTCGCTGGGCACCCGCGCCTCGCACGGCTGCGTGCGCATGGCCATCCCCGACGTGATCGAGCTCTACCCGCGGGTGCCGGTCAAGACGCCGATCTACATCGGCTAGCGGCCGCTAGACGCGGATCTCGTCCACCGGAACCTCTTCCCACCCCTGGTCCTCCAGGTAGGGCTGGCGCTCGGTGTGGCGAATGCACAGGGTGCCGATGAAGACGCCGCGCATCTGCTTCCTCAACACCGCGTACCACATCGTGGACGCGTCATCTGGGCCCTGGATGGGATGCCAGGGCTTCACCGGGTTCTCCTCGTCGTCCACCAGGTCGGCCTCGGTCAGCTGCGTCCGGGTCGCGACGCGACCGTCCTGAGTGTTGACGAAGAAGACCGACAAGGAGTGGGGTGAGGCCTTGCGGGGGTTCGACGCCTCGCTGCGCGCCCGCGGCCTGCGCGAGCGTACCCGCCGGGCGTACGGGGTCGACCTGGGCCAGCTCGCCGAGTGGGCGAGGGGGCACGACCTGGGTCCGGCCGAGATCGGGCACCGCGACCTGCGCCGGTTCGCCGGCGTGGTCTCCGAGCGGGGCGCCTCGAAGTCGACCGTCGCCCGCAAGCTGGCCGCCGTGCGGGCCTTCTACCGCAACCTGGTCGAGCGCGGGGCGGTGGAGGCGAACCCGGCGCAGCTCGTCTCCAGCCCCCGCAAGGACTCGTACCTGCCGCGCGTGCTCAAGGCCGGCGAGGTGGGGGAGCTGCTCGAGCAGATCCCTGCCTCCTCGCCGCTGGAGTTGCGCGATCGCGCCATGTTCGAGCTCGCCTACTCGGCCGGCCTGCGCGCCGAGGAGCTGGTGAACCTCGACCTCGAGTCGCTGGATCCCGACGGGGAGGAGCTGAGGGTGGAGGGCAAGGGCGGCCGCGTGCGCGTGATCCCCGCGGGCGAGCCCGCGTGGGCAGCGCTCGAGTCCTACCTCTCGCGCGGAAGACCGAGCCTCGCCGAGAACCCGGCCGAGCGCGCGCTGCTGCTCTCGCGCACCGGCCGGCGGCTGTCGACCTCCGACGTGCGCCGCCGTCTGCGCGCCGCCACGAGTCGCGCGGCGCTGCACGCCGGCGTCTCGCCGCACACGTTGCGCCACTCGTTCGCGACCCACCTGCTCGAAGGCGGCGCCGACCTGCGTGTAATCCAAGAGCTGCTCGGCCACTCCTCCATATCCACGACTCAGACTTACACTCGGGTGGAGTCGGCGCGCCTCAAGCGCGCGTACGCGCTAGCCCATCCGAGGCCGTAGAGCAGAGGCCATGGGCTGGAGACGAACCTCAAGGCGATAGAGCCGAAGGACCTCTGGCGTTCGCTACTAGGAGAACCTCACGCTCCACGAGATCGGCAAGGTGCTCGGGGTCACCGAGTCGCGCGTCTCGCAGCCGCACCAAGGCCGTGCTGCGCCTGAAGTCGCGCCTCCAAAGCGACCCCCTGGCCGAGCCGGGGTGACGTTGACCTAGCAGCTAGTCTGCGCGGCATGCCTCATGAGCAGGCCGACCGCATCCGCAACGTTGCGCTCGTCGGCCATCGCGGCAGCGGCAAGACTTCGCTGAACGAGGCGCTCCTCTACGAGGCCGGAAACGTCTCCCGAATGGGCTCGGTGGCCGACGGGACGACGATCTCGGACTCCGCGCCCGACGAGAAGGCGCGCCAGATGTCGATTGCGGCGAGCCTGTCCTCGCTGCGCTGGGACGACCGCAAGGTCAACCTCGTCGACACGCCCGGCGACGCCGGCTTCGTGGCCGACGCGCTCGCCGCGCTGCGCGCCTGCGAGGGCGCCGTCGTGGTCGTAAACGGCGTCATGGGCGTCGAGGTGACCACCGAGCGGATGTGGCAGCGCGCTCAGGAGCTGGGGCTCGCGCGCCTGATCTTCGTGAACATGCTCGACCGTGAGCGGGCCGACTTCTTCCGCACGCTGGACTCGCTCAAGTCTGCCTTCGGGCCCCACGTGGTCGCAACGGAGATCCCGATCGGCTCCGAGCACGAGCTCGAGGGCGTGATCGACCTGATCGACATGAAGGCCTGGCGCCAGGACGGCACCGAGCGCGGCGGCGCCACCGAGGTGGAGATCCCCGACGAGCTGCGCCCGCGCGCCGAGGAGTACCGCGAGAAGCTGATGGACGAGGTGGCGGAGCTCTCCGAGGAGCTGATGGAGCGCTACCTCGAGGGCGAGGAGATCTCGCACGAGGAGACCGTCACGGCGCTCAAGAACGGCGTGACCAACGGCCAGCTGTTCCCGGTCACCTGCGGAGCCGCCACGCGCAACCTGGGCACCTCGCGCCTGCTCGAGGCCTTCGTCGAGGACCTGCCGTCGCCGGCCAAGACCGGCGCGGTCGAGCTCGACGGGCTGACGCTCGAGCCCGAGGAGTCGGGCGACATGGTGGCGCTGGTGTTCAAGACGATGGCCGACCCCTACGCCGGCCGGCTCAACCTCTTCCGCGTATTCCAGGGTGTGCTCGGGCACGACAGCCAGGTCCACAACTGCCGCGCCCACTGCAAGGAGCGCGTGGGCCAGCTGCTGGCGCCTCAGGGCAAGGAGTCCGAGCAGGTGGACAGCTTCGGCCCCGGCGACATCGGGGCGGTGGCCAAGCTCAAGGAGACCCACGCGGGCGATGTGCTGTCCTCGCGCGACCATGACGTGCCGCTCCGCATGCCCGAGATGCCCCGCCCGGTGATGGCGTTCGCCATCGAGCCGAAGGCCAAGGGCGACGAGGAGAAGGTCTTCACCGCGCTGCGGCGCCTGCAGGAGGAGGACCCGACCATCGACGTCCACCGCGACGAGCAGACCGGCGAGGAGATCGTCGCCGGGCTGACACAGGTCCACGTCGAGGTGATCGTCGGGCGCATGAAGGACCGCTTCGGGGCCGAGGTGACGCTCAAGCCGCCGCGGGTGCCCTACCACGAGACGATCCGGGCCGGCGCGAAGGCCCACGGGCGCTACAAGAAGCAGACCGGCGGGCGCGGTCAGTTCGGCGACTGCCACATCGAGGTGGAGCCGCTCGAGCAGGGCGCGGGGTTCGAGTTCGTGAACCACATCAAGGGCGGCGTGATACCCACGGGTTTCATCCCGGCCGTCGAGAAGGGCATCAAGGAGGCGATGCAGTCGGGTGTAGTGGCCGGCTATCCGGTGGGCGACCTGCGCGTGACGCTCTTCGACGGCTCCTACCACTCGGTCGATTCCTCGGAGATGGCGTTCAAGATCGCCGGGTCGATGGCCTTCAAGCAGGCGATGGAGGCCGCGAAGCCGGTGCTGCTGGAGCCGATCATGGAGGTGGCGGTCTCGGTGCCCGAGGACTCGGTGGGCGATGTGATCGGCGACCTCAACAGCCGCCGCGGGCATCCGCTGGGGATGGAGCCCAAGGCGGGAATGACCGAGGTCAAGGCCGAGGTGCCGATGGCCGAGCTCTTGACCTACGCGCCCGACCTGCGGCAGATCACCTCAGGCCAGGGCGAGTTCTCGATGCAGCTGGCGCGCTACGAGGAGGTCCCGGCCCACCTGGCCGACAAGGTGGTGGCCCGCGCGCGGGCCGACGAGAGCCAAGCCGTAGCCTGACCCCGGGCCAACACGAGGATGCTGACGCCGGTGACCAGGGTGGCCACGGCGCCCACCGCGAAGCCTGCGCGGGCGCCCGCGTGCTCGGCCACCCAGCCGACGATCGGGCCGCCCAGGGGCGTCGAGCCCAGGTAGACCACGCTGAACATCGCCATCACGCGGCCGCGCAGGTGAGGAGCGGCGCCCAGCTGCAGCAGCGAGTTGGTGGTGGCCGCGAACGCGGCTGACGCCGCCCCGACGCACACCAGCGCGGCGAAGGCAAGCGGCAGCGTGGGTGCGGCCACCAGCAGTGCCGTGACGCCGCCGAAGCACAGCGCCAGCACGCCGAGGTCGGCGAGCGTGGGCTTGCGGCTGCGGCCCGCGTTGGCCAGCGCGCCCAGCACGGCCCCGGCCCCCATCGCGGCGGCCAGCGCGCCGAAGGTCCCCGCGCCGGAGTGGAACTCGAAGCGGGCCATGAGCGGCAGCAGGACCGGGAAGTTGAACGCCAGGGTGCCCACCACGGCCATCGCCGCCAGCGGGACCAGCAGGGCGGGCTCGGAGCGGATGTAGCGCAGGCCCTGGCGCAGCTGGCCGGGCTCGCGCGGCACTCGCTCGGACACCCCGAGGGCGCGCGGACGCAGCGCGATCAGCGCCAGCCACGCGACCACGAACCCACCGGTGGCTACGGCGAAGCAGGGGACCACCCCGGCGGCCGCGATCAGGACGCCGCCGATGGCGGGGCCGGCCATGCGCGCGGTGGAGACCAGGGCGGCGTTCAGCGACACCGAGGCCGGGATCAGGCCGGGCTCGACCACCTCGGACAGGAAGGCCTGGCGCACCGGGTTGTCCACGGCGTGGCCGAAGCCCCGCGCGAGCACCAGCAGGTAGACCATCCACAGCTCGACGGCGCCCGTGGCGGTGAGCGCGAACAGCGCGGCCGCCGGCAGGATCATCCACGCCTGCGCGAAGAGCAGGATGCGGCGCTTGGACAGCCGGTCGGCCAGCAGGCCCGCCCAGGCGCCGAACAGCAGCATGGGCGCGAACTGCAGCGCGGTGGTGAGGCCGAGCGACACGCCGCTGCCCGTGAGCTTGAGCACCAGCCACAGCTCGGCCACGCTCTGCACCCACACCGAGGTGCGGGCGAAGGCCTGGCCGGTGAAGAAGCGGCGATAGGCGGCGCCGTGCAGCGGCGCGAAGGGGCGGCGCAGGCGGGTCATCGGCCGTCCTCCAGCATCCGCTCGAGCAGATCGCTCGCGCGCGCGAGGACCTCCTGCTCCTCGGGCTCGAGCCCGCTCAGGCGCTCGGCCAGGTAGGCGGTCTTCTGGCGGCGCAGGTCGCGCAGAGCGCGGCTGCCGGCCGGGGTGACGGTCAGCAGCGCGGCCCGGCGGTCGCGCTCATCGGGGAGGCGCTCGACCAGCCCCGCGTCGCACAGCCGGGTGACTACGCGCGTGATCGTTGGCCGCTGCACGCGCTCGAGGCGGGCCAGCTCGGAGGGGCCGAGGGGCCCGGCGCGCTCGATGGTGGACAGCGCGGCCGCCAGGGTGGGGGACAGCGCCGGGTCTCCCTGCTGACGCAGACGGCGGGCGGTGCGGGTGACGCTGAAGCGGAGCTGGTCGGCCAGCTCGGGGACCGTCGGAGAAGTAGTTAGCACTGCTAACTATGCTAGCAGCACGGGTGATTGCAGCCTTCCGGCGCGCCCCCCGGCGGCGCTAGGATCGGCGTGGTGAAGAAGGAGCTTCGGCCGGTCCACGATCTTCAATCGTGCGACGTCTGCGGGCGGACCATCCTCAAGGGCGAGCGCACGGAGACCTACCTCGCCGAGGGGGGTGCGCGCTACAGCGTCTGCGAGCTGTGCTTCGCCCGCGCCGAGCAGGCGGGTTGGCTGCGCGAATCCGTCCACGGGGAGATGGCGGCCCCGCCGCCGCGACCCGAGCCGCGCGGGTCGCTGCTGGGCCGCCTGCGCCGCCGCGGGGGGCGCTCGGAGCCCGAGCCTCAGCCGCTGGCGGAGGACGAGATCGTCGATCCCGCCGAGGGCTACGAGCTGCCCCAGGAGCCGCTGCCCTCCGAGATCGAGGCGGCCGAGGCTGGTGAGTACCCCGAGCCCGAGCCCGAGCCGGAGCCGCAGCCCCGGCGGCGCCGGGACCCCCGTCACGTGCGCGCGGTGCCGACGACCATCGAGGGCAAGATCGAGCGCGCCCTGGACCTCTTCAACGGCTCCGACCACTCGCGCACGATCAGCGGTCTCGCCCGCAGCCTGGGCGGCCCCTGGGTCTGCGCGCTGCCCGACGACGAGGCCCCCAGCATGGTCACCGTCGTCGTCGCCTGGGAGCTGTCCTGGTACCGCTTCCAGGTGGACCTGGGCGACGAGCACGACCCCGTCAACCTGCAGGACAAGGGCGAGGAGATCGACCAGATCGACGCCTCGCTGCGGGAGTGGAACGCGGGGCTGGACGAGCACGGCCGCTTGGTGATAGGCGTTCCGCAGCGATGATCTGCCGCGTTGTCCCGCAGGCGCCGGCGGACGACCTCTTCGACCGCCACGCGCGAGCGAGGTGGGACGCCGGGCACCCATCCCTCCCACAACGATCGCCGGCGGCAGCGCCCCAAGGACAGCTTTCCCCCGATCGAGCCTCCCTCGCAGAGCTGAGCGGGGACGGCCTGGACAAGGTCGTCGTCCACGTCGACGGTGGCTCGCGCGGCAACCCGGGCCCGGCCGCGGCCGGCGCCGTGGTCACCACCCCCGAGGGCGACGAGCTGCTGGAGCGCGGGCGCTACCTCGGCGAGGTGACCAACAACGTGGCGGAGTACCACGCCGTCCTGCTGGGACTGGAGCTCGCAAGGGAGCTGGGCGCCCGCGAGGTCGAGGTGATCAACGACTCCCAGCTGATCTCACGCCAGATCGGCGGCGAGTACAAGGTCAAGCACAGGGACATGAAGCCGCTGTACCTGGAGACCATGCACGCGCTGCGCGAGTTCGAGCGCTGGTCGGTGCGCAGCGTGCGCCGCGAGCACAACGAGCGCGCCGACGAGCTCGTCAACGAGACGCTCGACGCGCGCTGAGCCGATGGGCTGGACCCTGCTCGGCGCCCCGCTCGACTCCTCGGGCGCCGGGCGCGGGGAGGAGCGCGGTCCCGCGGCGCTGAGGGCGGCCGGGCTGGCCGAGCGCGCGCATGCGCGCGACGCCGGCGACGTCACCGGTCTGCTGCGGCCGCCGGTCCGCGACGAGGCGACGGGAGTCCTGGCCGCAAAGGCGCTGGACGAGGCCACCGCCGCCCTCGAGCGGGCCGTCGCCGGTGCCCTGGACCGGGGCGAGCGCCCACTGGTGGCCGGCGGTGACTGCTCGCTGCTGCCCGGGGCACTCGCGGGAGCGCGTACGGCGAGCGGGAGGCTCGGCCTGTGGTTCGTCGACGGCCACGCCGACTATTGGGACGGCGAGAGCTCTCCGACGGGCGAGGCGGCGGACATGGACCTGGCCGTCGCCGTCCAGGAGGGCGTCGTGAGCCCCACGGACACGGTGATCCTCGGCCACCGCCCGCGCGAGGGCGACGAGGACGTGGCCGCGGAGCTCGAGCGCGTGCCGCCTTCCCTGCTCCGGCTGTCGGCCACGCAGATCCGGGAGGAGGGCCCCGCGCAGACGGGCCGCGACTGGGCGGCCCGCCTGGGTAGCCGCGGCCCGACGTGGCTGCACCTCGACCTCGACGTGCTCGACGCGGCGGTCATGCCCGCTGTGAGCTACCCGCAGGCGCGGGGCCTGACCTGGGACGAGCTGGAGGCCCTGATGGCCCCGCTCGTCCGCCACCCGGCCCTGACGGGGCTGAGCGTGGCCGACCTGGAGGCGGACCTGGATCCGGACGGCGAGTACGCGCGCCGCACGGTCGAGCTGATCGCGCGCGCGATGGGCTGAGCGTGCGCGCGACCGGCCGGCCCGACCTGGACGCCATCGTGGGCTACGCCCGCGAGCGGTCGTCTCACTACCGCAGCGTGCTCGCGGGTCGCCCGGGTGCTGTGGGGGGAGGAGGTCGCGGTCGAGGTGGCCGACGTCGAGCGGCTCGACACGTTCCCCAGCGGCAAGCGGTGGGTGCTGCGCGGTCTCGAACCGGCGCCGGAGCCGACCTGACAGGATGCCGCCATGGCAGCCGATCGAGACCGTCCAGGGGCCCGTCGAGGCCGATGAGCTCGGCGTCACGCTGATCCACGAGCACGTCCTCTTCCGAGACGAGGGAGTCGCCGCGCAGTGGCCCGGCTTCTACGACGCCGAGGGCGAGATGCAGGCCGCGCTCGAGCAGCTGGGCAACGTGGCCGAGCACGGCGTGAAGACCGTCGTCGAGCCGACCGCGATGTTCGGCGGCCGCGACGTCGAGTTCATGCGCCGCGTGTCGGAGCAGACCGGCGTGCGGCTGGTGCCCTGCACGGGCATCTACACCTACGACTACCTGCCGCACTACTTCGCCAACCGCTCCGAGGACCAGATGGCCGAGCACTTCGTCGCGGACATCGAGCGCGGCATCCAGGAGACCGGCATCAAGGCCGGCTTCCTCAAGTGCGCCGCCGACGAGCCGGGCGTGACCCCGAACGTCGAGAAGGTCCACCGGGCAGTCGCGCGCGCCTCGATCCAGACCGGCGCGCCGATCATGGCCCACTCGCGGCCGGCCTCTCAGACCGGACCGCGGCAGATGGAGATCTTCCTCGAGGAGGGGGTGGATCCGAAGAAGGTCCAGATCGCACACACCGGCGACACCGACGACCTCGACTACATCGAGCAGGTGCTCGACACCGGCGCCTGGATCGGCCTGGACCGCTACGGCCTGGAGATGTTCCTCCCGATGGATCGCCGCAACGCCACGACGCTCGAGCTTCTGCGCCGCGGCTACGCGGACCGGCTGTTCATCGGGGCGGACTTCTGCGCGACCATCGACTGGTTTCCCGAGGAGGCGGCCCAGGGCCTGGTCGAAGCCGGCCTGATCGACCCCGCGTGGTCCATGACCCTGATCTTCGAGAAGGTCCTGCCTGTGCTGCGGGACGACGGCGCGTTCACCGACGAGACCTACCGGCAGGTGTTCGTGGAGAACCCGCGGCGCTGGTTGACGGCCTAGAGCCAAAGTGGAGGCGACGGGCCGGCTGCCCAGCGCCGAGCGGTGGATGCTCGCGGGCTGCCCGCTCAGAGCAGCTGGATCAGCCCCGATACCAGCAGCACGACCCCGAACACCACGCAGGCGACGGCGGTCACCCCGCGGCGGTGATCGATCACGTAGTCGTTCAGCCTCTGCAGCGGGGGCTTGACCCGGTCGCCCAGCACCATCAGGGCCAGCGGCGGGGCCGCGGCCGGCAGCATCGTTATCGCGAACACGAGAACGAACACCGCGGCGCGGGCCGGCGCGCTCTCGCCGGAGGCCGCGATCTCGTGGGCGGCCGGGAAGTAGAGCGCGAGGTTGGGCAGCAGCAGCCCCGCCCCGAGCCCGACCATCGGCCAGCGCACGCCCGCGCCGTCACCGGAGTCGCCGGCAGCGGGCAGCCGCGACCTCGGCGGGCGGCCGCTCGCCCACACCAGCTCGTAGGCCGTCACCCCGAACAGGGCGGCGGCGCCCACGACCTTGACCACGCCCTTCAGCTCCGGCGACGCCTTGTGGCCGCCGGTGCCGAGGTGGAAGAACAGGGCGGCGACGGTGGCGGCCACCAGCAGCAGCGCCGCTCCCAGGGCCACGGACCACGCCCAGGCCAGCGGCGATCGTGGCCGCGAGATGTTGAGCACCTGGAGACCCAGCAGCGCCGGGCTGACGGTGGCCCCGGCGGCGAGTGGGACGACCTGTGCAAGGAGAGGGCCCAACGTGGCGGGAGCCTACGGAGCGGCTGATGGTGAGCGCCGCACGCTTGGCGCGAAGCGGTTTCGGGCAGAACATCCAAGGCCGTCGACCACACGCAAGGAGAGCGACTGTGGTGGTGAATGATCTCGAGGTCCTGTCCCAGCTCGAAGGGCTGGATTATCCCGTCAGCAAGCAGGACCTGATTGCCGAAGCGGAGGGCCGCGAGGGCTCCCAACATTTCATCGAGGCCCTTCAGGCCGTGGACCAGGAACGCTTTTCTGACCACGCATCGGTCGCGGCCGCGCTCCAGGAGGGGCCCCATCTGTAATGGGCTTGCGGTCGAGAGACGCGATGCGGGTCTCGCCGGTGACAGCCGACATGGGCGCGGAGGTCGTCTGTCGCAACGGTTCGCCAGGACTGACCGTTGTCTCCGCCCGCGGTGAGATCGATGCGGCCACCATCCATCGGTTTGCCCAAGCCCTGAGTACGGCTGCCGAGAGAGCCGAAGGGTCCCTCCTCATCAACCTGGAGGACGTTGGTTTCATCGACGGCAAGGGGTTCGCAGCGATCCTCAACGCCGACCGCAAGATGCGCGAGCGCGGAGGCGAGGCGCTGGTGGTGTGTGGCCGGTCGACGACCCGACGCATCTTCACCTTGCTGGACCCCCGCGGGCGACTGCGGGTCTATCCCTAGCCACGGCCTCGAAAGCGGCGAAGTGCCTGCCCGCGCCAGCGATCGGTCGGCATCATTGCGCATTCCCATCGTGGGCCTCCGCGGGTGCGGTCCACTTTGCGCCCGTCTGGCGGCGGAAGGCCTCGAGGGCGGCGTCCAGCGTTCGGAAGAAGTGGTCCTGATCGAACGTGCCGATGAGCTCGTAGCGCTCGAGCTTGGCCCGTACGGGGTCCTTGAGCTCCGCGAAGACAAGGGAGGTGCCGCCCGCGTTGACCTCCTCGTCGAGCTCGCCGAGCATGTCGGCAGCCGTGGTGTCGACGTCCGTGATCGGCTCGGCCGCGATCACGATCCAGCGCGGCTTCGGCTCCCTGGCCGCGAGGCGGCGGATCTGGTCGCGGAACGTCCGCGCGTTCGCGAAGAGCAGGGGCGCGTCGAAGCGGAAGATCACCAGGCCGGGGAGCTCCTCCGCATCGGGGTAGAGGCTCCGGTCGTGATGGCCCTCCATCCCGGAGACACGCCCGAGGGTGGTCTGGTAAGGCCACCAGGCCCGGCGGAACACGTTGAGGATCGACAGCGCCACGGCGACGGCGATGCCGGCGAGCACTCCAAGCAGGGCCACGCCGAGGAACGCGGCCACCGAGAGCAGGAACTCGACCCGCCGCTGGCGCCACAGCCGCCTGGTCCCCGCGATGTCGGCCAGCGACAGGGAGGCGGCGATCACGACGGCCGCAAGAGTGGTCTGGGGGAGGTTGCGCAGCAGCCCCGGCACGAGCACCAGCATCAGGACGATCGCCGCTGCCCCGACCAGCCCGGTGAGCTGGGTCTTCGCGCCGGCCTGCTCGGCCACGGCCGTGCGCGAGCCGCTCGTGCTGACCGGAAAGCCCTGGAACAAGCCCGCCCCGACGTTCGCCGCGCCGATGCCGATCATCTCTTTGTTGCCGTCGATCTCCTGCCCCGTTCGCGCCGCGAACGCCGAAGCGGTGGAGATCGTGTCGGTCAAGGACACCAGCGCGATGCCGAGAGCTCCCGCAAACAGGAGCGGGAGATCGGACACCGGGTTCGGCCAGGTGGGGGAGGGCAGCCCCTCGGGCAGGGTCCCGACGAGCGAGACCCCGTGGGCGGAGAGGTCGAGCGCCGAGGTCGTGACGATCGCGGCGACGACCGCGACCAGCACGCCGGGGATGCGCGGCAGCCAGCGCTGGAGGAGCAGGATCAGCGCGAGGCTGACCGCCCCCACGACGGCGGCGCCGGCCACGGCGTCCCCCGACGCGAGCCCGCTGACGAACTTCTGCGCCTCGTCGATCAGTCCGTTCGCGTCGGTCGAGAAGCCGAAGAGCTTCGGCAGCTGGCCGATGAGGATCGTCAACGCGAGGCCGTTCATGTAGCCGATCCGGGTGGGCTTGGACAGCAGGTCCGCAACGAATCCGAGCTTGGCCACGCCCGCGCCGATCTCGATCACAGCGACCAGCAAGGCGAGCATCGACGCGAGCGCGATCGCGCGGTCGGGGTCGCCGCCGGATCCGATGATCGGCAGGAGCGTCGCCGCGATCATCGGTCCGAGTGAGGAGTCCGGGCCGAGCACGAGGAGCCGAGAGGGCCCGAACGCTGCGTAGCCGATCAGGCAGAGGACTGTCGTGTAGAGGCCGGTGATCGCGGGCAGGCCCGCCAGCTCCGCGTACGCCATTCCCTGTGGCACCAGAAGCGTGCTCAGCACGAGACCCGCGACCAGATCGCGGCGCAGCCACGACGCGCGGTAGGTGGCGAGCGATTGCACGCCCGGTATCCAGCTCGGCGGCTTCATGAGCGCTTGACCGAGGTCGGCGCGACGCGACGATATCCGGGGCGTAGGCCTGGAACCACTTGGCTTCCGGCGCCGGGCGCCTCTTCAGCAGGGCGCCTCTTCAGCAGGGCCTTCGTCAGGAGCGGCTGATGGGATTCGAACCCACGACCTTCTGCATGGCAAGCAGACGCTCTAGCCAACTGAGCTACAGCCGCGCGAGCCGCCGAGTATAGGCGGGGTCTCGGCGCACCCCCCTCGAAAGAATCGTCAGCGCGCTGAGCGTTTTTTCCGAGGGGCGCTCCGTGCCGCCACCAGCTCGAGCTCTGCCCCGAAGCGCCCAGCCGCTGCTTCGAGCGCGCTCCTCTCGGCCGCGCCCAGCTCGGTGAACAGCGTCGCGGTGAGCGTCACGGTCTTGCCCGTCGCCGTGCGCTTCCAGCTGCCCACGCATTCACCGTCGATCAGGATGGGTCGCTCGCAGCGGGCCCTCGTGTGGGGGCTGCTCCCGCAGCACCATGCGCTGGTCCTTGTAGGCCACGCCCAGCTCGTCGTACATCGGGATCAGGCGGCAGCCCGCCGGGTCGGCCGCGCGCGGGCGGGTCGGCGCGGCGTACCAGGGCGCGCCGCCATCGTCCTCGTCGCGCTCGAGCTCGTCCTCGACCAGCGCAAGGCCCTGGCGGACCTGGGCCACCGTCAGGCCCGACCACCACGAGAAGTCCCTGACGGTCGCCGGGCCGTGGCCGATGAAGTAGCGCCGGGTCAGCTCGGCCAGCGCCTCGTCGCCCGACAGTTTGCGCGCGTGGGGCGCACGCTGCGAGACCAGAGCGTAGGTGTGCTGCTTGCCGCGCCGCGGGCCGCTGCAGACCAGCGCCTCCAGCTCGGCGTGCATCATCAGGTGGGCCAGGCGCACCCCCTTGGCCTCGTCCACACCGGCGCCGGCCAGCGCCTCGCCCAGCTCGCGCCGCGTGCGGGGCTCGCCGTCGGCCAACACCGACGCCAGCGTCTCGTTGCTGCGGGCGATCGTCGCCTCGTCCATGCCGACCTGGCGGTAGGGGTAGCGGTTGGCCTGGTGCACGCGGGGCGCGGTCAGCGCGAGAATCCAGCGGATGTCGTCTGCGGTGACGAAGTGCCAGGTTGGTCGCAGGACATGGATGCGCAGGATGTCGCCGCGCGCGAAGGCCTCCTCCACGTCATCGTCGGTGCAGCCCGGGCACCCGCTCGGCCAGCGACCACTTGGCCTCGGCGAACTCCTGGGCCTGGACCGCGCCCAGGTGGGCAACTGCCGCCGCGGGGGAGGGGAACCCCTCGCCCGCCAGCCCCTGCTCGCGCATGCGACGGCGGACGACGGCGAGCGGGTCGAGGTCCACGGCGCCCGGACCCTAGCCTGGGGGCGTGCCCGAGCCCCGCGATGACCTGGCCGGCCTGCTGCGCCGCCGGCGAGGCGACCGAGGACGCCGCTCGCCCCGACCGCGTCGCGCGCCGCCACGAGGCCGGCGGCCGCACGGCGCGCGAGAACGTCGCCGACCTGGTCGACCCCGGCTCGTGGGTCGAGTACGGCCGCCTCGCGATCGCCGCCCAGCGCGCGCGCCGCGAGCACGACGACCTCGTCGGCCAACACCCCCGCCGACGGCCTGGTGGCGGGCACCGCGCGCGGATCGACGGCCAGCGCCTGCGCGGTGCTCGCCTACGACTACACCGTCCTCGCCGGGACGCAGGGCATCGATCGGCCACGACAAGAAGGACCGCCTGTTCGAGCTGATCGAGCGGATGAAGCTGCCGGTGGTCTTCTTCGCCGAGGGCGGCGGCGGGCGGCCGGGCGACACCGACTTCCCGTCGGTCTCGTGCGCTCCACGCGCGCGCCTTCGCGCTGTGGGCGGGGCTGTCGGGCCGGGTCCCGCGGATCGCGATCGTCAAGGGCCGCTGCTTCGCCGGCAACGCGGTGATCGCCGGCTGCTCGGACGTGATCGTCGCCACCGAGGACGCGTCGATCGGCATGGGCGGCCCGGCGATGATCGCCGGCGGCGGGCTCGGCGACGTGCACCCCGACGAGATCGGCCCCGTCGCGATGCAGGAGCCCAACGGCGTGCTGGACGTGGTCGTGGCCGACGAGGCCGAGGCCGTCGCGGTCGACCAAGCGGCGTCTGGGCTACTTCCAGGGCCCGCGCGGCCGCCGGGCCCGGCGCCCGACCAGGCCGTGCTGCGCGACCTGGTGCCCGAGCGCGAGCGGCGCGCCTACAAGGTCGTGCCGATCATCGAGGCGCTGAGCGACGAGGGCTCGGTCACCGTCCTGCGCGAGCGCTTCGCGCCGCGAGCTGGTCACCGCCCTGGCGCGGATCGAGGGGCGCCCGGTCGGCGTGATCGCCAACGACACGACGCCACATGGCGGGCGCGGTGACCAGCGACGCGTCCGACAAGGCCGCGCGCTTCCTGCAGCTGTGCGACTCGTTCGGCATCCCGGTCGTCTCGCTGGTCGACACGCCCGGTTTCATGGTCGGGCCCGAAGGCCGAGGCCACCGGCCTCGTCCGCCACGCGTCCCGGCTGCTGGTGGCCGGCGCGGCGCTCAGCGTCCCGCTGTCGCGGTCGTGCTGCGGCGCGGCTACGGCCTGGGCGCGCAGGCCATGTTCGGCGGCAGCCTGCACGAGCCGCTGCTGACCGTCGCCTGGCCGAGCGCGCACCTGGGGCCGATGGGCCTCGAGGGCGCCGTGCGGCTCGGCCTGCGCAAGGAGCTGGAGGCGATCGAGGACGAGGAGGAGCGCGAGCAGCGGGTCCGCGAGCTCACCGCGGCGCTCAGGAGAACGCGAAGGCGGTCAACGCGGCGCAGCTGTTCGAGCTCGACGACGTGATCGACCCGGCCGAGACCCGCGGCCTGATCGCGGCGACCCTGGAGGCGGCCGGAACGCCCGAGCCCAGCCGGCCGGCCGGTCGACACCTGGTGATCTAGCCTCTCGGAACTCTCCGGCGCCGTGGCGGAGTGGCTACGCAGCGGCCTGCAAAGCCGTTTACACCGGTTCGATTCCGGTCGGCGCCTTACCTGCATAGAGAGGGTTTCTCGTCGGGACTGCTCGAGGGGCCTACCCCGGTTGTACCCCGAGACCCCCCCCGTTGAGTTGGCCCGACCGTACACCCGCGGCCCAGCTGGCCCTCATGGCGCCTGAGCTGCTCAGGCACGGCGGTCGTAGGGGACATAGATACGCCGTGTCGGCGAGCCCGGCAGGAAGATCGAGACGTGCCGATCCCTGCGAGCCCCTGACCGGTACGGGCCCTGCTTCTAAGTAGAGGTAGGGTTGCCGCGCATGAAGCGGCTGCTTGTAGCGGGTGGGGGCGGAATTCATGGGCGCGAGTCTTGCGGTCGCTCGGTGGGCGTGATCCGGAGTGGGAGATTTTGGCGTTCGACAACCGTTACCGGCGAGGCGGCGAGCTCAAGCTCCACGCCTGCATGATGCGGGGGGTGGAGTTTGGGCGTGGGGACGTCCGCGAACTGCCGTTCTGTTGCGCTATCGGCCCCGCTGGTGGATCGCCGATGAGAACGGGCAGCATCCTCGAGCGGGCGTTCGTTGCCTTTAGAGGCACGCGGCCCGGCGCATCGAAGGTGTTCGAGGGCATCCGCTTCGAACTCGTCGCTGGCCGCGGACGCCCGCTTGCCTCTGGCTTCGGAAGTTGGCACATGCCTTTCGAGCCGGGCTATGAAGGAACGGCCCGGAAAGGTCGGCTCTGATCGACGGCTTCTCGGCGGGGCCCGGGCTGTCCCTTTCGGTACCGGAACCCCTCGCTTACGAGCCGTCCTCGTAGCCGGAGACGCGACAATCCGCGATGCGCAGAAACACCGCGCGGAGGCGCCCATCGATCAAAGCGCGGTGATCTCATCCGCGGTCGTGGGTGGCGTACTGCGAGCCCTCAGGCCGAAGCAGTGGCTGAAGAATGTACTCGTGCTGGCAGCGCCTACGGCCGCGGGAGTTCTCATGCGCGGCGACGTGCTGTGGAAGGTCGGCCTGGCCTTCCTCGCGTTCTGTCTTGTTTCGAGCGGCACATATCTCCTGAACGACCTTTGTGATGTCGAGTCCGACCGGCTGCACCCCACGAAGCGGCGCCGGCCCATAGCCGAGGGAAGCCTCTCCGCGTCACTGGCTCTAGGGATCGGCCTCGTTCTGATCGTTTGTGGCCTCGCAGTGGCAGCGACGATCCGCCTTGAGTTCTTGGTTGTGGTCCTGCTCTACATCGCCTTGACCACGACATACACGCTCTGGCTCAAACATGTCGCCGTTCTCGACATAATCGCGATCGCTTCCGGATTCATCCTCAGGGCGGTCGGGGGTGGTGTGGCCGTGGACGTGCCCCTTTCCCGCTGGTTCGTCATCGTTGCCTCTTTCGGCTCACTGTTTGTGGTCTCGGGCAAGCGCCACGGCGAGCATGTTGACCTAGGGGAGGGCCAAGTCGTTAGACCGACGCTGGGGGGCTATTCCCGCCGATACCTCGTTCACGTGTGGACGATGGCATCTGGCGTAACGGTGGCCGCGTACTGCATGTGGGCGTTTGAGCAAGCCCCTCGCGACGCCACTGTGCCGCTATACGAGCTCACCATCGTTCCCTTCGTCACTTTCATGCTCCGGTACGCGCTGCTGCTAGAAGCGGGGCATGGCGAGGCGCCGGAGGATGTAGTCCTCGGGGACCGGGTGCTTCTCGCCGTCGCTGCGGTCTGGGTAGGGCTGTTTGGAGCGAGCGTCTATCTCCTCTAGGTCGGATGCAGCAGATGACGGGGGGAACCTCTTGCTTACCGGCTGGGGCCGCACCGCGCCGAGCCGCGCTCGGGTCGTGTACCCGGAGTCAGCGGAGGAGGTAGCGATCGAGCTGGCGGCTGCAGGAGCGAGAGGAACGCTCGCCCGCGGCCTAGGTCGCAGCTACGGAGATGCTGCGCAGAACGCGGGGGGCCGTGTCCTTCGGATGACCCGATTTGCGTCGGTGAGGGAAGTCGACCTCGAGCGAGCCCTCGTGACGGTCGACGCCGGCATCAGCATCGAGGCGCTAACCCGTCTGTTGTTGCCGTTGGGGTTGTTCGTCGCCGTGACCCCGGGAACCTGGCACGTAACGGTGGGAGGCGCTATCGCCAGCGACGTCCACGGCAAGAACCACCACGGCGCGGGGTCCTTCTGCGACTACGTGACTGCCATGGAGCTGCTGACGCCAGACGGCGAGCGACGCACCCTGAGCCGCGAGATGACGCCTGCCCTGTTCGACTCCACCGCCGGCGGGATGGGACTCACGGGCATCGTCCTCTCGGCCACTTCTTCGCATGCTCCGTGTGGAGTCGGGATACATGACCGTCGATCGCGAGCGCGCCCACGACGTCGATGACCTCATGACCCGGATGCTCGCGGGCGACGAGCGCTACCGCTATTCAGTCGCCTGGATCGACTGCATGGCCCGAGGCGGTGAGCTGGGGCGGTCGGTTTTGATCCGCGGAGACCACGCCTCTGCGGAGCAGGTGTCTCGGCGCGGGTGGGCGCTTTGCCCCGAGCTGTCGTCAGGCAGTCGACTGACGGCGCCTCGTTGGAGTCCGCCCGGACTCTTGCGCAGGTCCACTGTGAGGGTCTTCAACGAGGCGTACTATCGCGCGGCACCGGTACAGGAGACCGGCCGCCTCGAGCCTCTTCCCGCACATTCTTCTACCCGCTCGATGCCATCGGGTCGTGGAACCGCATCTACGGACCAGCGGGGCTTCTTGCAGTACCAGCTCGCGGTCCCCTACGGGCTGTGAAGATGTGGTGCGTGAGGCGCTCGAGCGCTTCAGCGCAGCGGGCTGCCCTTCCTTTCTCGCCGTCTTCAAGCGGTTTGGTCCCGCAGGGCGGGATGATGGCGTTCCCGATGGAGGGATGGACACTCACGCTTGACTTGCCCGCCGCGATGCCCCGCCTTGGTCCGCTACTCGATGGTCTCGACGAGCTAGTGGCAACTGCCGGGGGCAGGGTCTACATGGCCAAGGACTCAAGACTTCGGCCCGACCTCCTCGCCACCATGTACCCCCGTTTGGAGGAGCGGCGGAGGGTGCGGGGTCAGCTTACGACCCAGATGGGGTGATGCAGTCCGACCTCGCTCGACGTCTGACACTTATCTGACTTCTCGGGCGGTGGCCCTGGCATGAAGAACGCGATTGGGTCCGTTCAGTCGGTGCTCATACTCGGCGGCAACGTCGGACATCGCCGCTGCGATGGCTCGCTTACTGGTCCGTCAGCGAGCGTGCACGGTGGTGCTCGGAGTCCGCAGCCGATCGGGGCCCGTGCCGGCAGCCGAGCTCCGAGAGCTCGGAGCGACGACCGTCGAGGTGCTGCGATTCGATGCGCTCGACTTCGACTCGCATGGGCCGTTCGTCCATGATGTTTTCGACCGGTTCGGCGATATCGACGTTGCCGTGATCGCCTTCGGAATGCTTGGGGACCAGGCGCATTCGATGAGGGATCCGCGAACGGCTCTACAGGTGGTTCAAACGAACTACGCGGGCGCTGTATCCGTCAGCCTGCCGCTGGTTGAGCGGATGAACACCCAGGGTCACGGAACTATCGTGTACCTCTCCTCGGTGGCGGCGGCAGCGTGCCCGCAGGTCGAACTTCATATATGGCTCGTCCAAGGCGGGCATTGATGCCTTTGCCCAGGGGCTAGACGACTCACTTATCGGCAGCGGAGTGCGGGCAATGGTGGTCCGGCCAGGCTTTGTCCGGACCAAAATGACCGCGGGTCTCGAGCCCGCGCCTCTCAGCACTAACCCGGAGGCGGTCGCAGAAGCGGTAGTTGCTGCCCTCCGCCGCGGTGCCCAGACAGATTTTCGGGTTCCCGCCGTCCTCAGACTTGTGATGTCGATTCTGCGCCACTTGCCGCGGCCGGTATTTCGTCGTATGAAGCTCTAGCCCGCGGCCTGGCGAGAGAGCTTGTCGGGTCACGCAACCAGGGGTTTTCTCCGGGCAACGCCGCCGCAGACGGTCTGTTACCGGGGGAGGTCGCCTGACTGGGCCGAGCCATGCATGCGGTAGGGAGGACGTCCTGCGCGAGATCTACGAGATCAGCGCCGAGCGCTGCAGGGGACCGCCGCACGACCAGCCGAAGCTTTCGAGTCGCGATCCCGGTACGTAATGAGGCGGGTTCGATCAGCCACACGGTCCAGATGCGGCGCCCTGCGGCCATCAGCTGATGGACAATTCGCGGGGACTGTGCCCCGAGAGGTGCCTCCGATGTGCCTCCGCCGTGGTGGTGGCTACAGCGAGGGCGACCATCTCAACTCGGCGATCTGCCTCGCGTGGTAATCCTTCCGGCGATGGCGCCCACCACGTGTCACATGTCGATCTCGCTCGACGGCTTCGTCGCCGGCCCCGACCAGGACCGCGACAACCCACTGGGCGTTGGAGGGAGGGCGGTCCACGAGTGGCATCTCGGCGACGTCACCCACGAGGCCGACACGACCGCCCAGGGCTGGCTCATGCGCCCGCGCGGCGCCTACGTGATGGGCCGCAACATGTTCGGCCCGATCCGCGGGGACTGGGACGAGGACTGGCGCGGATGGTGGGGTGACGAGCCGCCCTACCACGCACCCGTCTTCGTGCTCACCCACCACGCGCGCGATCCGATCGAGATGGAGGGCGGCACCACCTTTCACTTCGTGACCGGCGGCTTCGACGCCGCCTTCGCCCGGGCGCAGGAGATCGCGGGCGACGACGGCGTGGACATCGCCGGCGGCGCCTCCACGGTGCGTCAGGCGCTGGCGGCCGGGGTCGTCGACGAGCTCACCCTCGATGTCGCGCCGGTCCTCCTCGGGGCCGGCGAGCGGCTGTTCGACGGCGTGGAGGCTCTCCGGCTCGAACCGGTCGAGGTGCTGCACTCGCCGGCGGCGACCCACATCAGGTACGCCGTCGGGGGCTGAGTCAGGCCACGACCTCGCGCGCCAAGATGTGCCCCGTGCGGCGGCCACTTCGCCAGCCACCCGCACGAAGGCTGGACACAGCACGTCCGGGTCGCCAACTAGGTCCCCGTCGCTCAACGCCCGTCACCGGGCTCGCCTGATGCGATCCCGCTCTGTTCGCTGGTCGGGGCAGCGACCGCTTAGCATCTACGCTGAGTCAGGGCATCCATGGAGAATCACCCTCGGAGCGCCCCGCCGTTCTCCAGCAGCTATCTGAGGCTTCGAGAAGGTCGAACCACGGCGCCGCCTTGAGTTGTCCCAGTCGCTCGATCGAACAGGGAGACTGACTATTGTGCCTCCGGCAATGCTCTGCTCGCTATCGACCCGTCAGACCCGTGCGCTAGCAGTCTGAACCCACCTACGAACCGCCACCACAGCCTAATGCGCCATATGTGTCCTGCAAAGCCGTTTACACCGGTTGCGATTCCGGTCGGCGCCTCTGCTCGATGACCACCGATCGCCCGGAAATGTGCGTGATCGTGCTCTCCTACCGCAACGAGCACACGGTGGCGGCCGCGCTCGACTCGCTGATGGTCCAGGACGAGGCGCTCGAGATCGTGCTGTCGCACTCCGGAGGCGGCGACACGCCTACGCTGGTGGCCGAGCGCTTCCCCGGAGTGCGCGTGCTCGCCTCCGCAGCCGCGCCGCAGGCCCGGCGCCGCGCGCAACGCGGGGCTCGCCGCCACCCACGCGCCCTTCGTCGCCTTCCACGCCGGGGATTCCCTGGCCCTGCCCGGCTGGGCCGCGGGCCGGATGCGACTTCACCGCCTGGGCGCGCCTGCCGTCGCGTCGGCGATGGCCCCGCCCCGCCGCCCCGCGCCGCTCGCCGCCCACCTCCTGCTGCACAGCACTCGAATGCCGCACGTGGTGCCTCCGCCGGACCTGCGCTTCGGCGTCTCCTACTCTCGCGACGTGTTGCTCGAGCACGGCCCCTTCCCGGAGGATCGCGACGGCGAGGAAGACGTGGAGCTCAACGCCCGCCTGATCCGCGCCGGCGTGCCGCTCGCGTGGGCGCCCGACGTCATGACCGCGGCGGAATACGCCGGGACTCCCGCCGAGCTGTTGAGCGACCAGTACCGCCGCGGCGACCTGCGCTACCGCTCCCGCGGCGAGCGCAAGGCGCGGGGGATCCTGGCGGGCCGGGCCCTGCTCGACGCCCCGGCCGGGCTGTGGCGCGCCGCGCGGCCGGACTCCCCGGTGCCGCGACGCGACCTGGTGCGCAGCGCCCCGCTGGTGCTCGCCGGCTCGGTGGCGACAGCGGGAGGCATCTTGAGCGCGCAGCGCGGATGAGCGAGCTGTCGATCGCTTCGGCCGGTCCAGGGAGGATCTGCGCGTGGGCGAGGACAGCGAGCCTCACCGCGCGGATCCGGGGGGGCGGTGACCATCGTCTGGGCCCCCAGATGCGTCCGCACCGCAGCATCCGCCGGCGCGCTCCCCGGCGCGCATGCCCACCTGGCGGGCGGCTTCTCGGCGCGGACTGTCATGAGGATCACATTCATCGGGCACGCCGGGCTGTTCATCGAGACCGAAGCAGGGACCGTCCTGTGCGACCCGTGGTTCAACCCCGCCTACTTCGGCGCATGGTTCCCGTTCCCCACCAACGAGGACATCGATCCGCAGGCGATCGGAGACCCGGACTACCTCTATGTCTCCCACAGCCACCGCGACCATCTCGACCCGCGCTTCCTCGCCGAGCACGTCTCCAAGGACGCCACCGTGGTGCTGCCCGACTATCCGGTCGACCACCTCGAGCGCGAGCTGAGGGACCTGGGCTTCAGCCGGTTCCTGAAGACGACGCAACTCCGAGCCGGTGGAGAGCGACGGGCTGCGGTTCGCGATCATGGCCCTCGTGGCCCCGTCCGACGGGCCCACGGGCGACTCGGCGCTGGTGGTCGACGACGGCACCACGCGGATCCTCAACCAGAACGACGCCCACCCGGTCGACCTCGACCCGATCCAGGACCTGGGTCCCTGCCACGCCCACTTCCTGCAGTTCTCCGGGGCGATCTGGTTCCCGATGGTCTACACGTTCCCGCAGAAGATGAAGGACGCCCTCGGGCGCCGGAAGCGCGAGAACGAGCAGGCGCGGGCGATGCGGTACATCGAGCAGATCGGCGCCCCTCACGTCTTCCCCTGCGCGGGTCCGCCGGCCTTCCTTGATCCGGACCTGTTCGAGCTGAACGACTTCGACGACGACCCCACCAACATCTTCTGCGATCAGCCCGCCTTCCTCTCGTACATGGCCGAGCACGGAAGCGATCGGGGGCACCTGGTGGTGCCCGGGACGACGATCGAGCTCGAGGGCGAAGCGTGCTCGGTCACCCCCCCGGGCCCGGCGGCCGAGGTCGAGCGCCCCTTCAGTGACAAGAGGGCGTACCTGGCGGAGTACCAGGCACGCAAGCAGCCGGCCCTCGACGCGATCCGGGCCGAGTGGCCCAGCGGCCAGGTCGCCATCCTGCCGGCGCTCAAGGAGTGGATCGAGCCGCTGCTGGAGATGGCCGACCTCACCTGCGACGGTGTCGCGGCTCGGGTGCTGCTCGACTGCTCGACCGAGCAGGTGGTGGTGGACTTCCTGGACCGCCGCGTCTACGCATGGAGCGGCGAGGAGTGCCGCTACCGCTTCCGCATCGACCACCGCCTGGTCGAGGCCTGCATCGCCGAGGGCGAGGAGGACTGGGTCAACTCGCTGTTCCTGTCCTGCCGCTTCGAGGCCGATCGCGACGGCAAGTACAACGAGTACGTCTACAACTTCTTCAAGTGCCTCAGCCCGGAGCGCCTCCAGTACGCCGAGGGCTACTACGCCGAGCAGTCACGCGTCGACGAGCTGTGGCGCTGCGACGGCTATCTGGTCCAGCGGCGCTGCCCGCACCTGAAGGCCGACCTGGCTCGCTTCGGCGAGGTCGAGGACGGGGTCCTCACCTGCACGATGCACGGCTGGCGATTCGAGCTGGCAACCGGCCGCTGTCTCACCTCCGACCGGGCGCGCATCTACACCGAGCCGGCCGACTGACTCGGGAGCGGCCGGGGTACGTGTTGTCTTGGCTGCTCCGGGTAGTCGCTGCGGATGCGCGCCGGGCTCGAGTACCGCGAGGCCTTTCTCCAGGCGCTGTTGAGCGGCGACGAGAGGGCCGCCGACATCGCCGCGCGCGAGGCCATGGACGCCGGCTTGGACGAGCTGGCGGTCTCGGAGCGCGTGATCGCGCCCGCCCTCGAGTCGGTGTCCGACATGTTGAAGGGCGGCCTGATCGGCGAGACCGAGGGGCTGGAGGCCGACCGGATCAGCATGCGGGTGCTCGCCCTCCAGCGCGCGGTGTTCCGCCGCAGCCTCCAGCGCGGCAGCGAGGAGATCTTGCTGGCCGAGCTCGAGGGCGACCCGCCCACGCCCGAGCTCAGCGACGCGGCCACCCTCCTTCGTCGCGCCGGCTTCAACGTGCGCCACCTGGGGTCGGGCCTGCCGATCCTGTCCCTCACCCGCGCGGTCGCGCGACACAAGCCGCACGCCATCGTGCTGCACGTGTCGAGCCTCGACGTCGCGCTGCTGCTCGACGACGTGCTCGAAGAGATCGACGTGCACGCCCCGGGCACGCAAGTGCTCGTCGGCGGCCCGGGACTGCCCGCCGACGTCACGGACCAAGAGCACGGCCTGGTGAGCTGGGAGCATCCGAGCGAGGTCGTGGCCAAGCTCGACTCGCTGGTCCTGCGCCCCGCGCTGAACTGACCCGGCGCCCGTCAGGGCTTGGGGCAGAAGGCCTCGATCGCCCGCCGCGCGACCGGGTCCACGATCTGCTGCGTCGCGTTCAGGCAGCGCTGGCGGGCGGCACGCTTGGTCGCGCGCGAGACGTCGCGACCGTTGCCCGTGCGGATGAACTGACACGCCTGGTCGGCGCCCTGGCGCGACGCGGGGTCCTGGATGCCCGGCGCGGCCTGGCGGCAGGCCGCGACGCCCAGGCGGTCGGCGCCGACGTCGTCGCTCGAGCACCCGGAGGCGATCGCGGCGCAGGCCGCGAGGGCCACGGCAGTCGCGTTAGCTCGCATCGTCACTCCTGATCATCCTCCTTGCGGCGGTCGACCGCCAGTCGCTCCGGCGCGGGCACCCGGCCCGGCTGCTCGTGTGGTGATTTGTACGCGCCACGAGCGGGTACGCATCCAGCGAGGGACAAGAGGAGGAGTGCTACATGGCAGAACCCGCGCAAGGGGGTCGCGCCACGGGCGCCGGCCACCATCCGGAGATCGATTGGCACGCCGCCGAGGAGTCTCCTGAGTTCAAGGAGCTGGTGAAGAAGCGGCGCTCCTGGGTGCTCCCGGCCACGATCTTCTTCATGGCCTGGTACTTCGGCTTCATCATCCTGGCCGGCTATGCGCCCGAGTTCATGGGGCGCAAGTTCCTGACCGACGGGTTCACCGTCGGCTACGCGCTGGCCCTGACCCAGTTCGTGATGGTCTGGGTGCTCGCCGTGGCCTACGTGCGCCGCGCCGAGAAGGTCTTCGACCCGCTCGCGCAGAAGGCCGCGCAGCGGGCGCTCGAGGCCGCCAGGAGAGGAGCCACCGGCCGCTTCGCTCGCACGGGCGACGGAGCGGGCACTACCGGTGAGGAGGTGACCCGATGACCGTCATAGCGGCAGATGTCAACGTCGAGGCCCTCGCGATCTTCGCGCTGGTCCTCGGCCTCACGCTGGGGATCACCTACTGGGCATCCAAGCGCACGTACACGGCTACCGACTTCTGGGCCGCGGGCCGCGGGATCAGCGGCGCGCAGAACGGCTTCGCGATCGCCGGCGACTACATGTCGGCGGCGTCGTTCCTGGGCATCGCCGGGCTGATCTTCCTGTACGGGTTCGACGGCTTCCTGTACTCGGTCGGCTTCCTGGTCGCCTTCCTCACGGTGCTGTTCCTGCTCGCCGAGCGGATGCGCAACTCGGGCAAGTACACGATCGCCGACGCGCTCTCGTTCCGTCTGAACGAGAAGCCCGCGCGCGCCGCGGCGGCGCTGGGCACGCTCGCGGTCGCCGGCTTCTACCTGATCGCGCAGATGGTGGGCTCGGGCCTGCTGATCAACGCCCTGGTCGGCATCGGCTTCGCGCCGTCGGTCATCTTGACCGGCGTCTTCATGCTCACCTACGTCGTGTTCGGCGGCATGATCGCCACCACCTGGGTGCAGATCATCAAGGCGGTGCTGCTGATGGCCGCGGCGATCGCGATGTCGATCTTCGTGCTGGTGAAGGTGGGCAACCCGATCGACCTGTTCCGGGACGCCCGCTCGGAGTCCGGTGAGGGAGGGTCCTACCTGGAGCCCGGCCTGTTCCTGACGAGCCCGATCGACACGATCTCGCTGGGCCTGGGCCTCGTGCTCGGCACGGCGGGCCTGCCGCACATCCTGATGCGGTTCTTCACCGTCCCCGACGCCAAGGCCGCGCGTAAGTCCGTGGTCTGGGCCGTCGGCCTGATCGGCGTCTTCTACGTGCTGACCACGCTGCTGGGCTTCGGCTCGCGCGCGGCGCTGCAGGGCTCCGGCGCGGTCGAGAAGGTCGGCGAGGGCGGCAACCTCGCCGTCCCGTACCTGGCCGAGAACCTTGGCGGTGGCGCCGGCAGCATCGGCGGCGACGCCTTCCTGGCGATCGTGGCGGCGGTGGCGTTCGCGACGATCCTCGCGGTTGTCGCCGGCCTGGTGATCTCGGCGTCCGGCGCGGTTGCGCACGACGTGTACTCGAACATCATCAAGTCCGGACAGGACAGCGAGAAGGAAGAGGTCTGGGTCGGCCGCTTGGCCGCGCTCGGCATCGGGGTGGTCGCCATCGGCGTTTCCATCCTCGCCGGCGAGGGTTTGAACGTTTCGTTCATGGTGGGCCTCGCGTTCGCGGTGGCGGCGAGCGCCGTGTTCCCGGCGCTCTTGCTCGCCTTCACGTGGAAGCGGTTCAACACGACCGGTGCCATGGCGGGCGTGATCACGGGTGTCGTCTCGTCGATCTTCCTGGTGATCATCAGCCCGAAGGGCTGGCCGGGACCGGACGGACAGGGAGGGGCATTCGACTTCTACGACCTCTCCAACCCGGGGATCATCTCGATCCCGCTGGGCTTCATCGCCTGCTTCCTCGGCTCGATGCTGAGCAAGGAGGAGGCGGAGGCCGAGCGCGAGTTCGGGGAGCTGTACGTGCGGTCGGAGACCGGCTTGGGCGCCGAGGGCACCGAAATCGCGGTGGCCCCCTCGGGCCCCGAGGGCACCGGCGAGCGTGTGCCGGCTTCCACCCCCGGGTAGAACTACCTCGGAGAGGGGTTCTAGGAGAGGAGAGCAGTGGAAGCCAGCACGAAGACCGCGGGCGGGTTCGAGCAGGAGCTCGAGGAGCTCACAGAGCGCGAGACGTTCGACCCGCCCGAGGAGTTCGTACCGAACGCACTGATCTCCGACGAGTCGGTCCACGAGGAGGCCGCGAAGGACCCGGTCGCCTGGTGGGCCGAGCAGGCCAAGGACCTGCACTGGTTCGAGGAGCCCTCGGAGTCCCTCGACGATTCGAACCCGCCGTTCTACACGTGGTTCGCCGACGGCAAGATCAACGCCTCCTACAACTGCCTCGACCGGCATGTGGAGGAGGGCAACGGCGACCGCGTCGCGTTCATCTGGCGCGGTGAGGAGGGGGAGGAGCGCCAGCTCACCTACTCCGACATCCTCGCCGAGGTCAAGAAGCTCGCCAACGCCCTGACCGACCAGGGCGTGGAGAAGGGCGACGTCGTCGGGATCTACCTGCCGATGATCCCCGAGGTGGTCGTGTCGATGCTCGCCTGCGCGCGCATCGGCGCGCCGCACAACGTGGTGTTCGGTGGCTTCTCACCGGGCTCGGTCTGCGAGCGGATGCAGTTCTCGGACGCGAAGGCGCTCATCACGACCAACTTCGCGCGCCGCAAGGGAAAGTCCGCGCCGGTGAAGTCCGAGGTCGACGACCTGATGGACAACATGCCCACGGTCGAGACGGTGATCGTGGTGCGCAACACCGACGAGGACGCGCCGATGACCGAGGGGCGCGACCACTGGTGGAACGAGCTGCTGGAGGGCGCGGACGACGAGCACGAGGCGGTGCCGCTGGACGCCGAGCACCCGCTGTTCATCCTGTACTCGTCGGGCTCGACGGCCAAGCCGAAGGGCATCCTGCACACCACCGGCGGCTACCTGACGGGCGTCAAGTGGACCGGCAAGAACGTCTTCGACCTACGCCCCGAGAGCGACGTGTTCTGGTGCTCGGCCGACGTCGGCTGGGTTACCGGGCACTCGTACATCGTCTACGGGCCGATGGCCAACGGAGCGACCTCGGTGATGTGGGAGGGCGCCCCGGACTACCCGGACAAGGACGCGTGGTGGAAGCTGATCGAGGACCACGGCGTCACGATCTTCTACACCGCGCCGACCGCGATCCGCGCGGCCATGAAATGGGGCGTGGAGTACCCCGAGCGCCACGACCTGTCATCGCTGCGCCTGCTGGGCACGGTGGGCGAGCCCATCAACCCCAAGGCGTGGGCCTGGTACTGGAAGGTGATCGGCGGCGGGCGCTGCCCGGTGGTCGACACGTGGTGGCAGACCGAGACGGGCCACATCCTGATCTCGCCGCTGCCGGGCGTCACGCCGGCCAAGCCGGGCTCGGCCACCAAGCCGCTGCCAGGCGTGGACGCGGCAGTGGTAACCGAGGACGGCGAGGACGCCGGCACCGAGCAGGGCCTGCTCGTGCTGCGCACGCCCTGGCCGGGAATGCTGCGGACGCTGTTCAAGGACGACGACCGCTTCATCGAGACGTACTTCGACAAGTTCGGCAAGGACACGTACCTCGTCGGCGACGCGGCCCGCCGCGACGACGACGGCAACTTCTGGATCATCGGGCGTATCGACGACGTGGTGAACGTCTCGGGCCACCGCATGTCCACGGCTGAGGTCGAGTCCGCGGTCGTCTCTCACGCCAAGGTCGCCGAATGCGCGGTCATCGGCCAGACCGACGAGGACACCGGGCAGGCCATCTGCGCTTTCGTGACGCTCGAGGGGAGCGCGGGGGAGGGCTCGGACGAGCTCGTCCAGGAGATCCGCGACCACGTGGGCGACAAGATCGGCAAGTTCGCCCGGCCCAAGCGCGTCATCTGGGCCGACGACCTGCCCAAGACCCGCTCGGGCAAGATCATGCGGCGGCTGCTGCGCGACATCGCCGAGGGCCGCGAGCTCGGCGACGTCACCACGCTGAACGACCCGTCGGTCATGGATCAGCTCGAGGAGCGGGTCCAGAAGGAAGACGACGAGACTAGGTCTCAGAATTAGGAAAATGGCCCCTTTTCCATCGAGACGTGCCACCGGGGCGCTCTAGCCTCCGGTTCGTCGGTCCACTCACATCTTGCATCGGAGCCCCAGCGGAATCCTTTAGTCTGCCCGCATTCGCTGGACGGGATCGATGACGTGAGAGCCCTGATCACAGGCGGCTCGGGCTACATCGGCAGTCGCCTGGTCGAGCTGCTGGCCGGCCGCGACGAGGTCGAGCGCATCGTGGTCGCCGACCTCGCCCCGCCGCGCTTCTTCCTGCCCAAGGTCCAGTACGAGCGCCTCGACGTCCGCGACGGCGCCGGCTGTCGCGAGCTGATCGGCCGCTGCGCGCCGGACATGCTGGTCCACCTCGCGTTCATCCTGAACCCGATCCACGACGAGGGCCAGATGTACGAGGTCGACGTCAACGGGACGGCCAACGTGCTGGAGGCGGCCGCCGAGGCCGGGACGCAGCAGGTGCTGGTGACCTCGTCCACCACGGCCTACGGCGCCTTCCCCGACAACCCGGTGCCGATCACCGAGGATTGGCCCGTCCGCGGGGTGCCCGACTACGCCTACGCGCGCGACAAGACGGAGTCGGATCGCCTGTGCCAGCTGTGGGCGCTCAAGCACCCCGAACGCACGATGACCATCGTGCGTCCCTGCATCGTCTTCGGCCCCAACGTCGACAACTACCTGGTCCGGTTCTGGACCAAGCAGCCCTTCCAGGCCGACACCGGCAACCTCGACCTCCCGTTCCAGTTCGTGCACGAGGAGGACGTGGTCGACGCGATCTCCGGCCTGCTGCTGGGCGGGCACGGGGGCGCGTTCAACGTGACGGCCGACGGCCTGATCTCGTTGCGCGAGTGCGGCGAGGTGGCCGGGCTGCCGATCCGCCGGATGCCGAAGCGGGTCTTCGCCGGGATGGCGCGCGCCCTGTGGGCCGCCCGGGCCTCGGAGGCGCCACCGGGCCAGATCCGCTTCACCGAGCACCCGTGGGTGGCCTCGAACGAGAAGGTCAAGCAGACCTTGGGCTGGCAGCCGAAGTACACGTCACGCGAGACGCTCGAGGCCACCATCCGGGCCCACAAGGGCACCGGCGAGCCCGCGGTGGCCGCGGCGGCGCCGAAGCCGCCCGCGCCGGTCGCCTAGGGCCGGCCCCGCAGCCAGGCGGCGCCCAGCCACGGGAACAGCACAGGGGCGCGACACGGCACACCCTCCGAGGAAATTCGTCAGTCGCCTGAGAAGTTCGAGAAGCGGACGCGGTGCGCAGACCCAGCGGCGCGCGACCGCTGGCGCCTGCGGCGCTACTTGTTGATGTAGACCGCCACGGAGAAGTCGCTCTCCTGGGCATTGCCGTCGAAGGTCCGCGAGGTGTGAACGTTGACCTTGATCTGGTTCGAGTTCGCCGTGCTCTGCGAGGCGTCCACCTCGGCGTGCGACCGCGCGCCGCCCGACGACGACCGCGGGGTGACGAGGACCGCGACGTCGTCGAAGCTGTTCACGCCGATGTAGCCGCCCACGCCGGGGTCGGCGTTGAAGGTCACGGTGTACTCAGCGATGCCGGGACCCGCCGTGACGCTCACGTTCGAGGCCTTGGTCTGCCCGCCGCCGGCGTTGATGATTCGTGGCACGGTTCCGCCACCCGTGGCCTTCACGGTCGCGAAGGCCTTGGCGACCGCGAGCAGCTTGTTCACGTCGCGATTCTTGATCGTCCCGGTGCGCCCGCCGCCGCCTACGATGTCGGCGCCCTCGACCGTGTTGTTCACGATGTGGCGGCTGCTGACCGAGTTGCGGTCGATCCGGGTGATCGCGTAGCTGGTGCCCCCGAGGGCGACGAACAGCGCCACCAGCGCGAGCACGAAGGCCGGGGATGGGGGGCGCAGCTTCACGAGCGGCGGATCCTGTCAAGGCGCGCCGCGGCGGTCAACCCGAGCGATCGAGGAGCGGGGGTGAGGGCGGTCCCACGCCCGAGTCTCTCGCGATCCCCCGCCGCGTTCCCGCCCGATTCTCAGCTACCCGCCTTTGACCCGGCCCAAGCGGAGGGCGGCGCGAAGGCCCTACTCCGACAGCCCGGCGGCTTCGAGGGCTTGAGCGTGGCTCAACAAGAAGCCGTCGAGATCGTCCGCGTTCCAGGCTTGATGGGCTCGTCGGACGATCTCCACGTTCTCCTGCGACATCGCCTACTCCGACAGTCCCACGGCTTCGAGGGCCTCACCGCGCTCCCGGTAGAAGTCCGCCCGTATCACGCTGCCTCGGCGGATCGTGAATACCTGGTAGAGGACATCCTCGGTGACCGCTCCGCTTGCCTTTCCACTCCCGCTGATGCGTACGCGGGTGAACAACCTGTCCCCACGCTCAAAGACCTCTTGGGGATCGATTCGATAGTCCCCAAACACCTCGCGGAGCATCCGCCAGAAGTCCCTTACGCCCTCATGTCCTCGGTAGGTCTCGCCATCCGGCGCAGCGCGCGTGAGGTCGAAGACCACCTCCGGGTCCACGCCGGCGAGGGCCGCGTCCCAGTCGCCCGCGTTGTACGCCGCGGTCCCGCGCCAGAAGTCCTCCGCGTTCGCTTGCGACATCGCCCGCCCAGTATCCCGCGGAGGGCAGGGGATGCCCAGACTTGGCCCCCACAAGCCGTCTGGTGGGCATCCCGCCACGCCTACGCATCCACAGGATGCGTTCGGTCAGAACCTGTCGACGATGTGGACGTCGAAGAACTCCGGCTCGCCGGAGAGCTGAATGTCTGCTTGCTCGAGCTGGGGCGTGAGGGTTCGCCCGAACGCCTCGAACTTCTCCTGCGACTCCCAGACCTCGCTGACTCGGATGTCTTGCTCGTCACCGAAGCAGACGTGCAGCTCACAGCCATCGGGGGGCCACTCTCCGGCGTCTGTGAGGGCGCCCCGCACGGTGTCGTACTGCTGCCTCGTTACACCCGAGGCGGGGAAACGGACAAGGATGCTCATGGGTACCTCCCGGTAGGGACTCTCTTTGCACGGCCGAGTATCTGTCGCCAGGGGGGAGGGAGGCAACCCCCTTTAACCCTTCCCCGACGAGACCGGAGAACTCTGGAATCGCGGGCGCCGGTTCTCAGCAGGGGCCGGCTGGAAGCCGGACACCGACCACACGCGCCTGCGAACAGCGCGCATCGCTGCGCCCGGGAGTACTTACTCCGACAGCCCCACGGCTTCGAGGGCCTTGCCCTTGTCCGACCAGAACCTCTGCCGCACGGCGAGTCCATCGCGGATTTCCGTCACAGCGCCAAAGGGAGTCGTCACGGCCGCACCGCTCCCTCTGCCTTTGAGATGAAGGTGCCCGAGAACCAGGACCTCGCTGGAGGAGAGGTCGCGCACGTCCTCGAGTTCGATGCCAGCCACATCGAACGCGTCGCGAAACGCTGCAGACAATTCGAGTACTTCCTCGGGGCCCCGATAGATGCCCTCCAGCGGAGTTCCAAGGCCGATCTGGTGGTGCCACTCGACGTCGGGTGCGAGTTGTCGAACGACCTCGTTGTCAGCGCCCTTGCTCCAGAGTTCCCAAGTCCGCCGCGCGAGCTCCACGTTCTCCTGCGACATCGCCTACTCCGCCTGCCCCGCGGCTTCGAGGGCTTTGCCTTTGTCGCGATCCAGGTAGATCTCGATGCGAGTTATCAGACCGTCCTCGTTGAAGGTCCAGACGGACCAGGTGATGGTGTCCAACTCCATGCCGCTGGTTGTTCCTCGGGCCGTGACGTGCTGTCTCGCCAGGATCGTCCTGTCGCTAACGACCAAGGATTCCAACAGCTCGACCACCTGCCACTCGAACGCTTCTGGCTCCATCCAGCGTCGCAAGCTCTTCGCTCCCGTGTACGGCGGCTGATCCCCCGGCGGGACCAACACGATGTCGCTGTGGACCAACTTGAGAGCGGCGTCGAAGTCCTCGTTGGAGAGGGCTTCGAACCAGCGTCGCGCGACCTCCACGTTCTCCTGCGACATCGGCTACTCCGACAGTCCGACGGCTTCGAGGGCCGCTGCCTCGTCGTAAAACTCCCGGTAGCGCAAGACCTTGCCGTCGCGGAACGTGACCACGATGAAGATCCGGGCGCTCACCGTTGCCCCGCTGCTCGCGCCGCGACCATGTTCCTGGGCAACTACCAGTACCTCGTCGCCACAGTCCACGAACCGTTCGGCCTCGGTGCCGTACTCGTCCCACTGGTCGAGCCATCGCTCGAACGACTCGCGCACGCCAGCGTGACCGCGATAGACACGGGCGTCGGGGTGCTGGGTGTGTTCGCACCACTCGATCTCGGGATCGCAGGTCTGGGCGATCAACTCGGGCAGCGCCGAGCGCAAGGCTTCCTTGTCCATGTCGGAGGTGGCTGCGAAGAGCCCCTTCATGAACTCGACGTTCTCCTGCGACATCGCCTGCCCAGCATCCCACCTAGCCCCGTGGGCGGCGATCGCCGGTGAACGAATCACGGTTCGCGCGTCGAAGACGGCCCCTGAAACGACGAAACCCGCTCGAGGAGCGGGTTTCGAGGGAGTGGGCCGTGCTGGGCTCGAACCAGCGACCTCCAGCTTGTCGAGCTGGCGCTCTCCCGACTGAGCTAACGGCCCGGGAGAGCGCCGAGGATATCGCTAGTTACCCACCACGCTGAGCAGGCGCTGCTCGGCGCGGCGTTGCTTGTCCTCGTCGGGCTCGCGGTTGCCCCGCGGGGGCCGCGAGACCTCCGTGGGCGTCCTCTCCTCTCTCCGGCGCAGCGTCTCCCGGGCTCGTTGCCGTGACTGCTTGTCCTTCGGCTTGAAGCACATACATGTGTGTTGCTCGCTCGCCCCGGGCACCTAAACGATCATCAGAGAAGTTTTAGTAGCGTGGATCCCTTGCGCCTCTCACGACTGATCGCACCCAGCGAGCGCGAGTTCTTCGACCTCTTCGACGAGGCCGCGGGGAACATCGTGCGCGCGGCCGAGCTGCTGCTCGAGATGATCCGGGACTTCCCCGAGAAGAGCGACCTCGCCCGGGAGATCCTGATCGTCGAGCAGGAGGGCGACCGGATCACGCACGACATCATCAAGCGGCTCAACCAGACCTTCGTCACGCCGATCGACCGCGAGGACATCTACGGCCTGGCCTCGGCCCTCGACGACGTCGTGGACTTCACCGAGGAGGCCGCCGACTTCCTCATCCTCTACAAGGTCGAGGCGCCGATGGAGCAGTCGGTGCGGCTGGCCGAGGTGCTGGTCAACGCCTGCCGCCAGATCGCGGAGGCGATGCCCCGCATGCGCGGCTTCAAGGACATCTCCCACTACACGGTCGAGGTCAACCGGCTGGAGAACGACGGCGACCGGATCAGCCGCGAGGCGATGGCCGCGCTGTTCGACGGCGGGATCGACCCGATGGTCGTGATCCGCTGGAAGGACATCTACGAGCGGCTCGAGCAGGCGATCGACGCCACCGAGCGCGTCGCCAACATCCTCGAAGGCATCGTGATCAAGAACTCCTGACGGGACTGTGGACGGCGATCTGATCCTGGTGATCGTCGTGGCGGCGGCGCTCGCCTTCGACTTCACCAACGGCTTCCACGACACGGCCAACGTGGTGGCCACCTCCATCTCCACGCGGGCGATGGCGCCCAAGCTGGCGGTGGGCTACGCCGCCGTGCTCAACTTCGCCGGCGCGTTCGTCTCGCTCGCTGTCGCGGCCACGGTGGCCCAGGGCATCGTCGAGGCCGACCTGATTACGCCCCTGATCGTCTTCGCCGGGCTGATCGGCGCGATCGCCTGGAACCTCGTCACCTGGTACTTCGGCCTGCCCTCCAGCTCCTCGCACGCTCTCATCGGCGGGGTGGTGGGGGCCGCGTTCGTGGCCGAGGGCGCGCAGGCGGTGATCGGCGCGGGCCTGTCGGCAAGGTGATCGTGCCCGCGATCGTGGCGCCGATCCTGGCCTTCGTGCGTCGCCGGCCTGGGGATCCTGATCGCCTACCGGCTGGTGGGCCGGCTGCGCCCGGGCCCGGTGAACGAGGGCTTCCGGATCGGCCAGGTGGTCTCCGGCGGCATGCTGGCGCTGGCCCACGGCACCAACGATGCCCAGAAGACCATGGGCGTCATCACGCTCGCCCTCGTGGCCAACGGGACCATCGCGCCCGAGGACTTCCACGTCCCGACCTGGGTCGTCGTCTCCTCGGCGGCGGCGATCTCCGCCGGGACCTACGTTGGCGGCTGGCGGATCATCAAGACGATGGGCAGCCGCATCCACAAGATGGACTCCGCCCAGGGCTATGCGGCGCAGGGCGCGGGGGCGGCGGTGATCCTCGCCTCCAGCCACGTGGGTTTCCCGCTGTCCACCACCCACACGATCTCCGGCGCCGTGATCGGCGCGGGGGCGGCGAAGCGGCTGTCCGCCGTGCGCTGGGGCGTCGCGGGCAACATCGTCGCCGCCTGGGTCCTGACCCTCCCGGCCGCGGCGGGCATCGGGGCCCTGACCTACGGCGTCACGCGGCTGTTCGGCACCGGCGCGGCCGGGCCCGTGGTGGTCTCGGCCCTGATCCTGGTCGGGTCCGCGTTCCTGTTCGCGCGCCGCGTGCAGCGCGGCCCGGCGGTCACCGCGGCGGCGGAGGCGTGATGCTCCCGCTCGGCGAGGTGGTGGACTGGGAGGGGTTGCTCGAGGTCCTGTGGTCGTCGTTCGCCGCCGGCCTCGTGGTCACGGTCGCGGCCTCGCTGGCGATCCTCGGCGCCACCCGCGCCGTGGACATGCGCCGGGCCGGTCATCCCGTTCCCGCGGGCCTGTTCTCCATCGTCGGCGTGTTCGGGGCGCTGCTGCTCGCGGCCGCCGTGGTCTTCGGCGTCGTGGTGATGACCGCGCAAGTAGCTCAGGCCAGCGCGCGGAGCAGGCGCTCGACGTCGTCCTCGCTGTTCCAGGCGCCGACCGAGGCCCGCACGTAGGGGCGGCCGGGGAGATGGCGGACCACGACGCCCGACCCCATCAGCCGCTCGGCGACGGCCTCCGGATCGCGCTCCTCCCACGACACCAGCGTGGTGCGCCCGCGAGGGGCGACCTTGCGCCCGGACTCGCGCAGCGCCTCCGCGACCCGCTCGGCGCCGTCGGCCGCCGCCCCGAGCACGCCGTCGAAGCCGGCGGTCTCCAGCAGATCGAGCGAGGCCGCCGCCCAGGCGGTGTGCTCCGCCGGCCTGAGGCCGGGGTCCAAGCGGGCGCTCTCGGCGCGGAGCTCGAGCTCCAGCGGGCGCTCGGCGTCGACGACGGTGCCGAAGCCCGGCCACGCGGGGGTGATGTCCTCGAGGCGCTCCGGACGTCACGTACAGGTAGCCGCTGCCCACCGGGCCGCACAGCCACTTCTGTCCCGATGCGGCGTAGAAGTCGCAGCCCAGGCTCCGAACGTCCACCGGGACGGCGCCCAGGCCCTGAGCGCCGTCCAGGAGCACGAGCGAGTCGGTGGCGGCGAGCGCCTCCGTGTCCACCACGGCCCCGGTGATCCAGGAGACGTGCGAGCACGCGATCATCTTCGCCCGGCCCGCCTCCTGGGCGATCTCCGCGAACGGAGCCTGGCGAACGGTGAATCCCGCGCCGCTGGGCGCCGAGCGCCAGCGGCACCAACAGCCCGGGGTGCTCCTCCCGGCTGGTGACCACCTCGTCGCCGGGGCCGAGGTCGAGCCCGGCGACCACGCTGTTGACCCCGTCGGTGGTCGAGCCGGTGAGCACGAGCTCGGCCGCCGTGCATCCCATGAGCCCGGCGACCCGCTCGCGGAGTTCGTCCGCGGCGGCGATGATCGCGCCGAAGAAGGGCTTCCCGCCGCGGCCCTGCTCGATCTGCAGCGCGAGCGCGTCGTCCACTGCGGCGCGAGCCCGCAGCGGAACCGGGCCGTTGGACCCCGCGTTGAGGTAGGCGATCTCGTCGAAGACCGGGAACTCGGAGCGCAGGGCGGCGGCGTCGATGGCCGGGAGCTTAGGGCCGGCCTTAGGCTTCGGCGCCGTGACTGCGGACCTCCAGCCCATGGCGGTCGGGCGGGGGTCGCTCGCGGCCCACGCGCCCGTCGCCGGCGCAGACGCCGTGGAGCGGGTCCATGCCGCGGCCCGCCCGCTGCGCGGCACCCGCGTGCTGCACGTCAGCTCGGCCGGTGCGGGCCGCCGGGTGGCCGAGACCCTGGGGGCGCTGCTGCCACTGGCCGCCGACGCGGGCCTGAGCGTGAGCTGGCGGGTCATGTTCGGGGACGGCGACGTCGGTGCCGAGCTGCGCGACGGCCTGCAGGGCGCCGAGACCGCGATCGGCGACGAGGCGTTCGAGGCCTACCGCGGCGAGTGCGAGCAGGCGGCCGGCGCGCTGCCTGCGCATGACGTCCTGGTCCTGCACGACCCCGGCACGCTGGGGCTGGCCGCCGCGAGCGAGAAGCCCGCCGTCTGGCGCTGCCACCTCGACGCCGGGCAGCCCGAGCCGGCCGCCTGGGAGCGAGCTCGCCCGCTGGCCGAGGCCTGCGCCGCCCGCGCCGTGCCGGCGGAGGGGTTCGCCCCGCCCGGCCTGGACGCTGAGGCGATCGCCCCGGGCATCGATCCGCTCAGCGTTCGCAACAGCCGAGGGCTCGCCGTGGCTCACCGGGCGCGTGGGCCGGGCGCTGGGCATCGACCTCGAGCGCCCGTTCGCCTGCCAGGTGATGTCGCTGGACCGCTGGAAGGACCCCCACGAGACGCTGGAGGCCTTCGCGCTCGCGCGCGAGGAGCGGCCGGACCTGCAGCTCGCGCTCGTGACCGACCTCCACGACGACTGGCCCGCGCTGAAGGAGCTGAGCGACCTGGCCGAGGGCCAGGAGGACGTGCTGCTGCTGACCAGCTACGCGGGCGTGGGCCAGCTGGAGCTGGGCGCCGTGCAGCGGCTCGCGCGGGTAAGCCTGCACCGGGCGCTACGCGAGGGTTACGGCCTGGCCGCCTCCGAGGCGCTGTGGAAGAACACGCCGGTGATCGGCGGCCCCGACGGCGGCGTGCCGCTGCAGGTGCGCGACGGGGTCGACGGCTACCTGACCGAGGGGCCCGAGCAGACGGCCGAGCGCCTGCTGGAGCTGGTGGGCGACCCGGGCGCCGCCGTGGAGATGGGCCGCGCCGGCCGCGAGCACGTGCGCGAGCGGCACCTGGTCACCCGCGCGCTCGAGGGAGAGCTGCGGCTGCTGGCGAATACCTTGGGCGCATGACTGTCCACCTGCCCGACGGCACCCCGCTGGAGCTGTCCGACGGCGCCACCGGGGCCGACGCCGCGGCGGCGATCGGCGCGGGCCTCGCCCGCGCCGCGCTGGGGGTGAAGGTGGACGGCGAGCTGCGCGACCTGGCCGCCCCCCTGGCCGACGGGGCGCGGATCGAGATCGCCACCGCCCGCGACGACGACGGCCTGTGGCTGCTGCGCCACGACGCCGCGCACGTGATGGCCACCGCGGTCACCGAGCTGTGGCCGGGCACCAAGGTCTCGATCGGCCCCCCGATCGAGGACGGCTTCTACTACGACTTCGACTTCCCCGAGGGCGTCCGCCTGTCCGAGGACGACCTGCCGCGCATCGAGGAGAAGATGCGCGAGCACATCAAGGCAGACGAGCCGTTCGAGCGCAGCGAGGTGACCACGGGCGAGGCGCTGGACCTCTTCACGCGCGAGGGCGAGGACTACAAGGTCGAGCTGATCGAGGACCTGATCCGCGACCAGGGCGTGGACCACGTCTCGCTGTATCGCAACGGGCCCTTCCTCGACCTCTGCCGCGGCCCGCACTCGCCCTCGACGAAGCAGATCAAGGCGTTCAAGCTGACCGGCGTGGCCGGCGCCTACTGGCGCGGCGACTCCAACCGGCCGATGCTCACGCGCGTCTACGGGACCGCCTTCGGCTCCAAGGACGACCTCGAGGCGCACCTGGAGCGCCTGGAGGAGGCGCGCGCCCGCGACCACCGCAAGCTCGGCCGCGAGCTGGGCCTGTTCATGTTCTCCGAGCTCTCGCCCGGCTCGCCGTTCTGGCAGCCGAACGGCGCGCAGCTGTGGAACGAGCTGACCGACCTGTGGCGCGCCGAGAACGTCGCCCGCGGCTACACCGAGGTGCGCACGCCGATCCTCTACGACGTCGAGCTGTGGAAGCAGTCGGGCCACTGGCACGTCTACCGCGACCACATGTACTTCACCGACGTGGAGGACCGGCCCATGGGCCTCAAGCCCATGAACTGCCCGGCCCACGTGCAGCTGTACAAGTCCACGGCGCGCTCCTACCGCGAGCTGCCGCTGCGGATGGCCGAGCAGGGCCTGGTCCACCGCCACGAGCCCAGCGGCACGCTGCACGGGCTACTGCGCGTGCGCCACATCACCCAGGACGACGCCCACGTCTTCTGCACCGAGGACCAGCTCGAGGAGGAGATCGTCCGCTGCCTGGACTTCGGCTTCTTCGTCTACGACCTGTTCGGCTTCGAGCCGCGGCTGGAGCTGTCGACCCGGCCGGACAAGCGCGTGGGCACCGACGAGATGTGGGACAAGGCCGAGGCGGTGCTCAAGCAGGCGCTGGACAGCCGCGGCCTGGAGTACGACCTCAACGAGGGCGACGGCGCCTTCTACGGCCCGAAGATCGACCTCCACATGACGGACTCGATCGGGCGCTCGTGGCAGCTCGGCACCGTTCAGCTCGACTACTACATGCCCGAGCAGTTCGAGCTCGCGTACACGGGTGCCGACAACGCCGAGCACCGGCCGGTGATGATCCACCGCGCGCTGATGGGCTCCTTCGAGCGCTTCATCGGGATCCTCACCGAGCATTACGCCGGCGAGTTCCCCTTCTGGCTGGCTCCCGAGCAGGCCGTGGTGCTGCCGATCGCCGACCGCCACGTCGACTACGCCCGCGACGTGGCGGCCCGGCTGGCCGGCCTGCGCGTCGGAGTGGACGACCGCACGGAGTCGGTGGGGCGCAAGATCCGCGAGGCCGAGCTGCGCAAGGTCCCCTACATGCTGGTCGTGGGCGACGAGGAGGCCGAGGCGGGCACCGTCGCCGTCCGGCGCCACCGCGAGGGCGACCTGGGCTCGGTGGACGTCGAGGAGTTCGCCCGCGCCGGGCTGCAAGCCCGCTCGGAGCGGCTGCCGAGCCTGGCTATAATCGCGAGCAGATGACGAAGAGTCTCAGTTAGTGCCGATCCCACGTAGGTTCGATCGGCGCCCGCCCGAGCGCGACGAGACCCGCATCAACGAGCGCATACGCGTTCCCCAGGTTCGGCTGATCGGAGAGGACGGGAACCAGGTCGGCGTGGTGCCCACCGAGGAGGCGCTGGGGTACGCCCAGGAGCGCGACCTCGACCTGGTCGAGGTGGCCGCCGAAGCGCGCCCGCCCGTCTGCCGCGTGCTCGACTACTCGAAGTACAAGTACGAGCAGGAGCAGAAGGCCAAGCAGGCCCGCCGCCACCAGAAGCAGGTCAACGTCCGCGAGATCAAGCTCCGCCCCAAGATCGCGGACAACGACTACGAGACCAAGAAGAACCACGTGGCCCGCTTCCTCAACGGCGACGATCGCGTGAAGGTCACGATCATGTTCCGTGGCCGCGAGCAGACCCACCCCGAGCGGGGCGAGCGCCTGCTGATGCGCCTCGCCGACGACGTGGCCGAGATCGGCACCATCGAACAGCGCCCCCAGCAGGACGGGCGCAACATGACGATGCTGCTGTCGCCGAGCAAGAAGCAGTCCGAGGACGAGTCCTCCGACGGCTCCGCCGGCGCGAACTCCGGCTGACGCACCAAATAGTTAGTTGACGCTTACGTAGGTAAGCGCTAACATAAGCGGCGATGCAGGAGGTACTCGAAGCCATCGCAGAGCCGCGCCGGAGGGAGATCCTCCGGCTGGTGCGCAGCGAAGAGCTCCCTGCCGGGGCGATCGCGGCGCACTTCGCCGATGTCACGCGCCCGGCGATCTCGCAGCATCTGCGCGTGCTTCGCGAGGCCCAGCTGATCGCCGAGCGACGCGAGGGCACGCGGCGCCTCTACAGCGCCCGTCCGGAGGGCCTCGGCGACCTGCGCGAGTTCGTGTCCGAGTTCTGGGACGACCGGCTCGAGGTCCTGCGTCGCGAAGCACACACCGAACAGAGGAGACGGGAAGATGCCGACCATCGCAACTGAGCCGATCGTCAAGGAGGTCCATGTCGACGCGCAGCCGGAGACGGTCTTCGCGTTCTTCACCGAGGCCGAGAAGATCACCCGCTGGCTGGCGGCGGAGGCGACGACCGACCCGCGGCCGGGCGGTGTCATCCATCAGACCCACCGCTCCGAGGGCGTCGATTACCTCATGCGCGGTGAGTTCGTCGAGCTCGAGCCGCCCCATCGCGTCGTCTTCACGTGGGGATTCGAGAACACGAGCATGGGCGTGACCCCGGGCAGCAGCACCGTCGAGGTGACGCTGACCCCCGCGGACGGAGGCACTCATCTACGGCTCGTGCACTCCGGGCTGCCCGAGCCGGCGCTGGCGACCCACGGCCCCGGCTGGGACGAGCAGCTGGGGAACCTCGCTCGCGCGCTGGCGGCGTGATGCAGCTGCCACCGATCGTGTCGCCGCAGGAGTGGAACGCGGCCCGCGAGGAACTGCTGGTCAAGGAGAAGGAGCTGACCCGTGCCCGCGACGCGCTTGCCGCCGAGCGGCGCAGGATGCCGAGAATGGCCGTCGAGAAGGACTACACGTTCGATGGCCCGAACGGCCCGGCGAGCCTGCCCGACCTCTTCGAGGGGAGGCGGCAGCTGATCGTCTACCGCTTCTTCTACGAGCCGGGCGTGGACGGCTGGCCCGAGGGCGGCTGCCCTGGTTGCTCCTTCGTGGCCGACCAGGTGGCCCACCCGGCCCACCTGAACGCCCGCGACACCACGCTCGCCTTGGTCTCGCGGGCGCCGCAGGCGGACATCCGGCGCTTGAAGGACCGGATGGGGTGGGACATTCCGTGGTACACGGTCACCGACGACTTCGACGCTGATTTCGGCGTCGGCGAGTGGCACGGGACCAACGCCTTCATTCGCGACGGCGACCAGGTCTTTCGGACCTACTTCGTCGACAACCGGGGCGACGAGGCCATGGGCAGCACCTGGAGCTACCTCGACATCACGGCGCTGGGGCGTCAGGAGGAGTGGGAGGACTCGCCCGAGGGCTATCCGCAGACTCCGCCCTACCAGTGGTGGCGCCGCCACGACGAGTACGACGGGGCACGCTCGTCGTGATCGCTCACGTGGCAGGCGTCCCGCTGGAGGAGATCCTGCCGTCGCTCACCGGCGCCGGCGCCGGCCTGTGGCTGGCGCGCGCCTGGCTGCGCCGCCGGCAAGCGGGGGCAAGTGCGCGCTGATCGGGGCGGGGTTCCGGCCAAAGCGCGGGCGGACGGCTAACCTAGGTCGGCTCATGCCCAAGATGAAGTCCCACTCGGGCGCCAAGAAGCGCTTCAAGAAGACCGCCGGCGGCAAGGTCCGCGGCCGGCATGCCTTCACCAGCCACAACCTCCAGCACAAGCGGCCAAAGCGGTTGCGGCGCCTGGGGCGGCCGGTCGAGCTCGAGGGCAGCGAAAAGCAGCGGGTCAAGCGGCTGCTGGGGCCCAAGTGAGCCGGGTCAAGCGCTCCGTTCACGCGCGCAAGAAGCGCCGGGCGACCCTGGAGCGGGCCAAGGGCTACCGCGGCCAGTCGCACTCGTCCTACAAGCGCGCCAAGGAGGCGGTCCTCAAGGCCGAGGGCTACGCCTACCGCGACCGCCGCAACCGAAAGCGCGACTTCCGGCGGCTGTGGATCCAGCGCATCAACGCGGCCGCCCGCCGCGAGGGCATGACCTACGCGACCTTCATGCACGGCCTGAAGACGGCCGGCGTCGAGCTGGACCGCAAGGTGCTGGCCGACATCGCCGTTCGCGACCCCGAGACCTTTCGACGTTTTGCCGAGCGTGCCCGGGAGGCCGCGGCTGCCTGATCCGCGATAGGCAGACGCAGGACCGACCGGGGCGCCCAGAGAGGCGCCCTTTTTAGTTGTGATCGCCCACCCACCCGCACCGAGTTAGTCCGTGATTACATCGCCCGACAACCACCAGCTGAAGACCATCCGCAAGCTCCACGACGCGCGCTGGCGCCGCAAGCTCGACCTGTTCACGGCCGAGGGAGAGGACCTGGTCGAGGCGGCCGAGGCCGCCGGCATGGGAGCCCGAGGAGCTGCTGGTGGCGGGCGAGGACGTGGAGCCCGAGCTGCTGGACGAGGTCAGCGCGCTGGGCTCGGGCACGCGGGTGCTGGGCATCTACCGCCGCCGCTTCTCCGAGCCCGGCGGCGAGCTGTCGGTGTACCTGCACGGCGTCCACGACCCCGGCAACGTGGGCACGGTGATCCGCACCGCCCACGCCCTGTGCGACGGGCCGGTGACGCTGGGCCCCGACTGCGCCGACCCCTTCTCGCCCAAGGCGGTCCGGGCCAGCATGGGGTCGCTGTTCGCCCGCCCTCCGGCGCGAGCGGAGTTCGACGAGCTGAGCGGGACGCGGGTGGCGCTGGACGCGCGGGCCGGCGATCCGGTGGGGGAGGTCCCGCGGCCCGCGGTGCTGTGCCTGGGTGGCGAGCGCGAGGGCCTGCCGGCCGACGTGCTCTCCCGGGCCGAGCGCAGCGCGCGGATTGCGCTGCGCGACGACGGCCCGGAGTCGCTGAACGTGGCCGCCGCGGCCGCCATCGGCCTGCATAGGATGGCCGATCGTGGCTGACGCCCCCGCCCGCCTCGAGGAGATCCGCGCCGAGGCCGAGGCGGCGGTGGCGAACGCGGCCGGCACCGACGAGCTCGAGGAGCTGCGCGTGCGCTACCTGGGCCGCAAGGCCGAGCTGACGCAGACGCTGCGCTCGATCGGCGAGCTGCCGCCCGAGCAGCGCGGGCCCGCCGGCAAGGCGGCCAACGTCGTCAAGCAGGCGCTGGAGGCCCAGCTGGCCGCGCGCGCCGAGGAGCTCCAGGGGTCCGAGCTCGAGCACCGCCTGGCCGAGGACCGGGTCGACGTGACGCTGCCCGGCGCCCCGCCGATGCGGACCGGCCACCTGCACCTGGTCACCCAGACCCGGCGCGAGATGGAGGACATCTTCGTGGGGCTCGGCTTCCAGGTGGTCGAGGGCCCCGAGGTCGAGTTCGACTACTACAACTTCACCGCGCTCAACCATCCGCCCGACCACCCTGCGCGGATGCTCCAGGACACGTTCTACCTGTCCGACGAGGTGCTGCTGCGCACCCACACGTCGCCCATGCAGGTGCGGTCGATGGAGGCCCAGGAGCCGCCGATCTACATCGTCGTGCCCGGGCGTGTGTACCGGCGCGACTCCGACGCCACCCACACGCCGATGTTCCACCAGCTCGAGGGCCTGGCGGTGGACGAGGACATCACGCTCGCCGACCTGCGCGGCGTGCTGCTGTCCTTCGCCCGCCAGATGTTCGGCGAGGAGCGCGAGGTGCGCCTGCGTTCGGGGTACTTCCCCTTCACCGAGCCCAGCGTGGAGGTGGACATCTCCTGCTTCGCCTGCAACGCCACCGGCCGGCTGCCCGACGGCTCGCGCTGCGGGCTGTGCAAGGGCACCGGGTGGATCGAGATCCTCGGCTCGGGGATGGTCGACCCCAACGTGCTCGGCTTCGTGGCCGGCAGCGGCTACGACCCCGAGAAGGTGCAGGGCTTCGCCTTCGGCATGGGCATCGACCGCATCGCGATGCTCAAGCACGGCGTGCCGGACCTGCGCGTGATGTTCGAGAACGACCTGCGCTTCCTGGAGCAGTTCGGCTCATGAGGGTCCCGCTCTCATGGCTGCGGTCGTACTGCGACTCCGGGCTGTCGACCGGCGAGATCGCCGACCTGCTCACGAGCGCGGGGCTCGAGGTCGCGCGCATCGACCGCGTGGGTGTGGGCGACCCGTCGGGCTTCTTCGTCGGCCGCGTGCTCGAGGCCAATCCCCACCCCAACGCCGACCGCCTGCGCGTGTGCGTGGTGGAAGACGGCTCGCCCGCCCCGCGCACGATCGTGTGCGGGGCGCCGAACGTGGCGGCGGGCCAGGTGGTGGCCGTCGCCCGGCCGGGTGCGGTGATGCCCGACGGCACCGAGCTGGGCGAGGCCGAGCTGCGCGGCGTGCGGTCCAGCGGGATGATCCTGGCCGAGGACGAGCTGGGGATCGGCGAGGACCACGCCGGGATCCTCGAGCTGCCGGGCTGGTCGGCGGGCACTCCGCTGGCGGAGCACCTCGCGATTCAGGACGAGGTCCTGGAGCTGGAGGTCAACCCCAACCGCCCGGACGCGCTGGGCGTCTACGGCGTGGCGCGCGACCTGCACGCGCTCACCGGCGCACCCCTGGCCGAGGACCCGACCGAGCGCGACGTCGAGCCGGGGCCGGGGGAGGCGGGGATCGAGATCGAGATCACCGATCCCGACATCTGCCTGCGCTTCACCGGGCGCGTGTTCGAGGCCGTGCGGATGGGCGACTCGCCCGTCTGGCTCAAGCAGCGCCTGAGCGCGGCGGGCCAGCGGCCGATCTCCAGCGTGGTGGACATCACCAACTACGTGATGCTGGCCACCGCCCAGCCGCTGCACGCTTTCGACCTCGACGAGGTCCGTGGCGGCCGGATCGTGGTGCGCCGCGCTCAACCGGGGGAGCGGATGGTCACGCTCGACGACGTCGAGCGCACCTTCGACCCCGACGTGGCCCTGGTCTGCGACGCCGCGGGGGCGAGCGGAATCGCAGGGATCATGGGCGGGCAGATCTCCGAGGTCTCGGACAAGACCACGCGTGTGCTGATGGAGGCCGCCACCTGGGTCGGGTCGAACATCCTCCGCACCTCGAAGCGGCTGCCGCTGCGCACCGAGGCCTCCGCGCGGTTCGAGAAGCAGCTGCACCCCGAGCACGCGATGGCCGCCCAGCGGCTCGCCGCACGGCTGATGGTCGATCTCACCGGCGCCCACATGGCGGGCGAGACGATCGACGTGTACCCGTATCCGCTGCCGCCGCGGACGGTCCCGCTGCGACCCGCCCGGCAGGAGAAGCTGCTGGGGGAGAGGATCGGCGAGCGCGAGTCGGCGGAGATCCTCGGCCGGCTGGGCTTCGAGCAGGAGGGCCCCGAGAGCTGGCGGGTGCCCTACTGGCGCGACTCCGACGTGCAGCGCGAGGCCGACCTGGTCGAGGAGGTCGCGCGCATCCACGGCCTCGACCGCCTGCCGGCCACTTTGCCGGCGCGCCGCGAGGCGATCGGCGGGCTGACGGGCCACGGCGGGCTGCGGCGCCGCCTGGAGGACGCGTTGCGCGACCGCGGCCTGGCGGAGACCGTCTCCTACAGCTTCATCGCGCCCGCGGCGCTCGACCGGCTGCGGCTGGGCGACGCCGACCCGGCCCTGACCATCGCCAACCCGCTGAGCACAGACCAGAGCGTGATGCGCCCGCTGCTGCTGCCCGGGCTGCTCGACGCCGCTCGCCACAACACCGCGCACGACCGCCCCGACGTGGCGCTGTTCGAGTCCGCCCATGTGTACCGGCCCTCCGCCGTGCCGCCGCCGCTGTCGAGCGATGGCCCGCAGACGTCCCCCGCGGGGTGCGCCCCTCCGACGAGCACCACCATCTGGGCGCGCTGATGGTCGGCGAGCTGGAGGGCGGCTGGCGCTCGCCGCCCGTGACGGTCGACTTCTACGTGCTGCGCGGGGCGCTCGAGGCCGTCCTGGCGGCGGCCGGGGTGGAGTGGCGGGCCGAGCCCGCGCTGCGGCCGTATCTGCACCCCGGGCGCACGGCGGCGGTCCTCGCCGGCGAGCGGGAGATCGGCTGGATCGGCGAGCTGCACCCGCTGATCGCGCGCGCTTGGGACCTGGGGGAGCGCTCTGCGGCGGCGTTCGAGCTCGACGTCGACGCGCTCGCGGTGCTGGCGGCCGACGCCGAGAAGGGCTTCCGCGACGTGACCAGCTTCCCCGCGGTGCTCCAGGACATCGCCGTGGTGGTGCCCGAGGACGTGCCCGCCCAGACGGTGCAGGAGGCGGTCACCGAGAGCGGGGGAGAGCTGCTGCGCGCCGCTCGGGTGTTCGACCTGTTCCGGGGCGAGCAGTTGGGCGAGGGTCACAAGTCGCTGGCGCTGCGGCTCGAGTTCCGGGCGCCCGACCGCACGCTCACCGACGAAGAGGTGGCCGGGCACCGGTCGGCGATCGAGGCGGCGCTGGAGCGGATCGGGGGGCGGCTGCGTGGCTGAGCACCGGGTGGCGGTCCTCGGAGCCGCGGGCTACGGCGGCGCGCTCTGCGCGGCGATCGTCAAAGCACATCCGTCGCTGGAGCTGACGGCGGTGACGGCGCGCTCGGACGCGGGCCGGCGCCACGACGAGCTCTACCCGCGCTACCGGGTGCCCTTGACGCTCGACGAGCCCGACCCCGACCGGATCGCCGAGCAGGCCGACGCCGCGCTTGTGGCCTACCCCCATCGCGCCGCCGCCCAGGCGGTGCGCGAGCTGCGCGCGCGGGGCCTGAAGGTGGTGGACCTGTCGGCGGACTTCCGGCTGGGGCAGGAGGCCTACGAGCGCTGGTACCAGCCCCACGAGGCGCCCGAGCTTCTCGGCGAGGCGGTGTACGGCCTGCCCGAGCTCGGCCATCGCGAGCAGATCGCCGCCGCGGACCTGGTCGCCGGGCCGGGCTGCAACTCCACGGCCGCCCTGCTGGCGCTGTGGCCCCTGCGCGACATCGCCCGGGACGCGGTCGTGGACATCAAGACCGGCGTTTCCGGCGCGGGGCGGGAGGCCACCCGCGAGACCCACTTCGTCAGCGCCGCCGACAACGTCAACCCCTACAAGACCGAGGGCCACCGCCACGTGGCCGAGCTGCAGCAGGAGCTGCCCGACGGGATCCGCTTCTCGTTCGTCCCCCACCTGCTGCCGATCGACCAGGGGCTGATGGCCTCCTGCTACGTGGAAGTGGAGGGTGAGCCGACGCGCGACGAGGTGGTCGCGCTGTTCGAGGACGCCTACCGCGCCGAGCCGTTCGTGGAGGTGGCCCCCGAGCCGCCGCACACCGCGCACGTGAAGGGGACGAACCGGGCCCGCGTGTACGCGACCGTGGACGAGGGCGGGCGCGTGCTCGCCTTCGCGGCCATCGACAACCTGTGGAAGGGCGCGTCGGGCCAGGCGGTGCAGGACCTCAACCTGATGCTCGGCCTGCCCGAGGAGGAAGGGCTGGGATGAGCTTCTTTCGCTCCCGCTGGGTCGAGGCGCCCGCACACGTGCGCGAGCTCGAGCCCCACCTGCTGCCGGCCGGCTTTCGCGCCGCGGGCGTGGCGGCAGGCCTGAAGCCCGACGGCCCCGACGTGGGCGTGCTGGTCTCCGACTCGCCCGCGACGACCTCCGCCGCGCGGTTCACCACCAACGCGCGCGTCGGCGCCCCGGTGACCGTCTCGCGCGCCGCCCGGCTCGACGGCCTGCGGGCCGTGGTGGCCAACTCCGGCGGCTCCAACGTGGGCGACGGGCAGCGCGGCCACGACACGGCCGTCGCCGTGCAAAGGGCGGCCGCCGAGGAGCTGGCGCTTGAGCCCGAGCAGGTGGGCCTCGCCTCGACCGGGGTGATCGGAGTCGAGCTGTACCGCGACCGCGTGGTGGGCGGCGCCCGGGAGGCCTGCGCCGCGCTGGGCGGCGACGCGGACGCCTTCTCGAAGGCGATCCTGACCAGCGACAGCGGGCCCAAGCGCGCCTGCCTGGAGGTGCAGCTGCCCTCGGGCACGGTGCGCGTGGCCGCGCAGGCCAAGGGGGCGGGAATGATCGAGCCGTGCTTCGCCACGATGTTCTGCTTCGTGCAGACCGACGCCGAGGTGGACGCCGAGACGCTGGAGCTGCTCACCGGTGTGTGGGTCAAGCGCTCCTTCGACCGCATCTCGGTCGACGGCCAGCTGTCCACCAGCGACACCGTGTACGTGCAGGCGGGCGGAGCGGCGGGCGTGCGGGTGGAGCCCGAGACCGCCGACGAGGGCGCGCTGGGCGAGGCGATCGACGCGCTCATGCGCCAGCTCGCGCTGGACATCGTCAGCGACGGCGAGGGCGCCGCACGGGTGGGCCGCGTGGTGGTCAACGGGCGCGCGGGCGCCACGGAGCCCGTGGCCCGGGCGGTGGCCAACTCGCCGCTGGTCAAGACCGCCCTGCACGGCGCCGACCCGAACTTCGGCCGCATCCTGCAGGCCGCGGGCACCGCGTGGCCGCAGGGCGAGCCCTTCGTGGCCGACCTGACCATCGAGGGCCGTCAGCTGGTCAGCGCCGGCGATGCCGTGGGCGTCGGCCCCGAGGAGCTGGCCGACCTCGAGCAGGCGGTCGACGGCCGCGAGGTCGAGTACGAATTGACCATGGCCGGCGAAGGCGGCGAGACGGAGGTCTTCTTTTCCGACCTGTCGGAGGAGTACGTGAGCTTCAACGCGGAGTACACGAGCTGAGCTGATGCGCGACGTCGCGACACTTCTCGAGGCACTGCCCTACATCCGCGAGTTCCACGGGCAGACGGTGGTGATCAAGTACGGCGGGGCGGCGATGACCGACGCCCGGCTGAAGGAGGAGTTCGCCCGCGACGTGGTGCTCCTCAAGTACGTCGGGATGAACCCCGTGGTGGTGCACGGCGGCGGCCCCGACATCACCACCTACATGGAGCGCCTGGGCATGGACGTGCGCTTCGAGCAGGGCCTGCGCGTGTCCGACGAGGCCACGGTCGAGGTGGCCAAGATGGTGCTGGTCGGCAAGCAGAACAAGGACATCGTCCTGCGCCTGGGCCGCCACGGACAGCCCGCGGTGGGGCTGTGCGGCGACGACGGGCTGCTGTTCCGGGCGCGCAAGCAGCTGGCGGGCGAGACCGACATCGGCTTCGTGGGCGAGATCGAGTCGGTCAATGTGGACGTCATCAACCACATCGCCGAGGACTACATCCCGGTGATCGCCTCGGTGGGCGCCGACGCCCTGGGCAACTCGTACAACATCAACGCCGACGCCGCGGCCGCCGCCGTCGCCGCCGCGCTGGGCGCCCACAAGGTGCTGTTCCTCACCGACGTCGAGGGCTGGCGCGCGGTGCCCGACGATCCGGAGTCGCTGATCTCCGAGGCGACCGTGCAGGACGTGCGCGAGCGCTTGGACAGCGTCAGCGGCGGCATGCGGCCCAAGCTCGAGGCCTGCGTCGCCGCCCTGACGGCGGGCGTCGCGGCCGCGCACATCGTCGACGGCCGCGAGGAGCACACGCTGCTGCTCGAGCTGTTCACCGACAAGGGCATCGGGACCAAGCTGTGGCCCTAGAGGAGCTGCAGGCCCTCGAGCGCGAGGCGCTCATGCCCACATACGCGCGCAACCCGGTGGAGTTCGTGCGCGGGGAGGGCACGCGGCTGTGGGACAGCGAGGGCAACGAGTACCTCGACTTCCTGGCCGGGATCTCGGTGGTGCAGCTGGGCCACTCGCATCCGGCGGTCGTCGCGGCGGTGCGCGAGCAGGTTGAGCGCCTGATGCACGTGGGCAACCTGTACTACTCCGAGCCGGGCGTGCGGCTGGCGGCGCGGCTGAGCGAGCTCGGCCTGGGCGGCAAGGCGTTCTTCACCAACTCGGGCGCCGAGGCGGTGGAGTGCGCGCTCAAGCTCGCGCGCAAGCACAAGCGGGGCGGCGACGTGGTGGTGCTGGAGAAGGGCTTCCACGGCCGCACGTACGGGGCGCTGTCGGCCACGCCGCAGGAGGCCAAGCAGGCGCCGTTCGCGCCGCTGGTCCCCGGCTTCCGGGTGGCCGCGCGCGACAGCGCAGACCTGCCCGTCGACGACCGCACCGCGGCGGTCCTGATCGAGCCGATCCAGGGCGAGTCGGGGATCCTGCCCGTCGACCTCGAGGTGCTGGCCGCCGCGCGCGAGGCGTGCGACGCCCACGACGCGCTGCTGATCTTCGACGAGATCCAGTGCGGCATGGGCCGCACCGGCGACCTGTGGGCCTGGCAGGGGCTGGGCGTGCGCCCCGACGTGATGACGGCGGCCAAGGGCCTGGGCGGCGGCCTGCCGATAGGCGCCTGCCTGACCGGGCCCGCCCATGCCGACGTCCTGCAGGCCGGCGACCACGGCTCGACCTTCGCCGGCGGGCCGGTGGCGGCCGCGGCCGCCAACGCGGTGCTGGACGTGGTAAGCGACCCCGCCTTCCTCGCCGAGGTGACGCGCAAGGGCGAGCTGCTGGCCACCGGGCTGCGGGACCTGGGCTACGACGACGTACGCGGGCGCGGGCTGATGCTGGGGTTCGCCGCCGCCGAGGCGCCCCACCGCGCGCGCCGGCTGCTCCTCGAGCAGCGGCTGGTGGTCAACGCGACCGGGCCGGACACCATCCGGCTGCTGCCGCCGCTCACCGTCTCCGACGACGAGATCGTTGACGCCTTGGGCCGCATAGGCGCTGCGTAGAAGCATGTTCCAGGCCGCCCTGCCCGTTGCGCCGATGCTGAGAGGGTCGCCTGCGCAGCGTCTACCCCTGAGCTAGCGGCAGTCGGCGCAGAGGCCGCGGACCACGGTGTCCGCGCGCTCGGGCGCGAAGCCGGCCCGGCGGGCGGCAGCGATCGCGGCGTCCTGCTCGACCGGCGCCTCGATGTCGGCGATGGCGCCGCAGGAGGTGCAGACCGCGTGGTGGTGGCGGCCCATCTCGGGGTCGTAGAGGACGGCCCCGCCCTGCACGGTCACGCGGCGCAGCGAGCCCAGCTCCTCGAGCAGGTCGAGCGTCGCGTAGACGGTCGGCAGCGACACGCCAGGCAACTGCTCCGAGACCGCCTGCAGGACCTGCTCGGCGGTCACGTGGGTGTTCATCTCGCGCACGACTCGGGCGATGGTCAGCCGCTGCGGGGTGACGCGCTGGCCGCGCTCCCGGAGCGCGGCCGAGAGGGCGGCTTCCGGATCGAGAGAAGCCGTTTCCACGGCGGAAAACCCTACCAATCGCTAGCCCTGTGCTCTTTTGAGTCGCTTGTTAGAGTGCCGCCCATGAGCGAAGAGAAGAAGCGCACCACCACCGACTCCGGCATCCCCGCGACCAGCGACGAGTTCTCGCTCACGGTCGGTCCCCAGGGCCCCATCGCCCTGCACGACCACTACGTCGTCCAGAAGATGCAGCACTTCAACCGCGAGCGCGTGCCCGAGCGTGTGGTGCACGCCAAGGGCGGCGCGGCGCACGGCGTGTTCGAGGTCACCGAGGACGTCACGCAGTTCACCAAGGCGGCCTTCCTCTCCGAGGTCGGCAAGACCACCGACACCTTCCTGCGCTTCTCCACAGTCGCCGGCGAGCAGGGCTTCGCGGACACGGTGCGCGACCCCCGCGGCTTCGCGATCAAGTTCTACACCGAGGACGGCAACTGGGACATGGTGGGCAACAACACGCCCGTCTTCTTCGTCCGCGACCCGTCGAAGTTCCAGGACTTCATCCACAGCCAGAAGCGCGCCGGCGCCAGCGGGCTGCGCTCCAACGAGATGCAGTGGGACTTCTGGACGCTGTCGCCCGAGTCCGCCCACCAGGTGACCATCCTGATGTCGGACCGCGGCATCCCCGCCAGCTGGCGCCACCAGCACGGCTTCTCCAGCCACACCTACTCGTGGCAGAACGCCAACGGCGAGCGCTTCTGGGTCAAGTACCACTTCCGCACCGAGCAGGGCATCGAGAACCTGCCCGAGGCCGACGCCGACCGCCTGGCCGGCGAGGACCCCGACTACCACCGGCGCGACCTGATCAACGCGATCGAGAAGGGCGAGCACCCCTCCTGGAGCTTCGAGGTCCAGGTGATGCCGTTCGAGGACGCCGCCGACTACCGGTTCAACCCGTTCGACCTGACCAAGGTCTGGCCGAAGTCCGACTACCCGCTGATCCCGGTGGGGCGGCTCACGCTGAACCGCAACCCGGAGAACTTCTTCGCCGAGGTCGAGCAGGCCAGCTTCAACCCGTCCAACCTGGTGCCCGGCACCGGCCTCAGCCCGGACAAGATGCTGATGGGCCGGATCTTCAGCTACCACGACACCCACCTGCACCGGGTGGGCCCCAACTACGAGCAGCTGCCGATCAACGCGCCGAAGTCCGAGGTCAACTCGTACAACAAGGACGGGAACATGACCTTCCGGCACGGCGGCGACCAGCCGGTGTACGCGCCCAACTCGTTCGGCGGCCCCGAGGCCGTCGGCCCCGAGCACGGCGCCGACCTGGGCTGGGGCGTGGAGGAGGGCGAGCTGGCTCGCTACGCCTACCGCAAGCACGCCGAGGACGACGACTTCGTCCAGGCGCGCACGCTCTACAACCAGGTCATGGGCGACGACAACCGCGAGGCGCTGGAGTCGGCCATCATCGGGCACGCCTCGGCGCCGGAGGTCAGCGAGTCCATGAAGGAGCGCGTCGTGGCCTACTGGGCCAACGTGGACGAGACCCTCGGCGCGAAGGTCGCGGCCGGGCTCGGCACCTCGAACGGCGAGGGCTCCAACGGCTCCGGCCCGGCCTCGCCGGAGGCCACCGAGCTGCTGGCCGAGCGCGCCAACCGGGCCTGAGCCGGGCGCAGCCGCGTCGATAGGGTCCGCCGCCGTGGCGGACCGCGCACCACGCACAGCGTCCTACGAGGCGGATCCCGAGGAGGTCGGGCGCGTCCTGCTGCTCTACTCGGGCGGCCTGGACACGAGCGTCATGCTCAAGTGGATCCAGGACGAGTACGGCGCCGAGGTCGTCGCCCTCACCATCGACCTCGGCCAGCCCGGCGAGGACTTCGAGGTCGTCGAGGGCAAGGCGCTCCAGCTCGGGGCGCTCGAGTGCCGGATCGTGGACGCGCGCGAGGAGTTCGCCCGCGACTACGTGGCGCCGGCCATCAAGGCAAACGCCCTGTATGGCGGCGGCTACCCGCTGTTCACCGCCCTCGGCCGGCCGCTGATAGCCAAGCTCGCAGTCGAGGTCGCGCGCGAGACGGGCTGCGACACGGTCGCCCACGGCTGCACCGGCAAGGGCAACGACCAGGTGCGCATCGAGGCCGGCGTGGCCACTCTGGGGCCCGAGCTGAAGGTGATCGCCCCGGTGCGCGAGTGGCAGATGGGCCGGGAGGAGGAGATCGAGTACGCGCGCAAGCACGGGATCCCCGTCAAGGGAGGGACCGAGGCGCCGCCGTACTCGATCGACGACAACCTGTGGGGCCGCTCGAGCGAGGGCGGCCCGATCGAGGACCTCGCCGAGCCCCCGCGCGACGACGTCTTCGATCTGGTCACGCGCCCCGAGGAGGCCCCCGACGAACCCCAGGACGTGGCGGTGGAGTTCGAGCGCGGTGTCCCCGTGGCGCTGGACGGCGAGCGCCTGGGGCTGGTCGAGCTGCTGCACCGGGCGGCCGAGCTGGGCTCACGCCATGGAGTGGGGATCGTCGACCACATCGAGGACCGCATCGTCGGGCTGAAGGTGCGCGACCTCTACGAGGTGCCGGCGGCGGCCATCCTGCTGCCCGCCCACCAGGAGCTCGAGAAGCTCGTGGGCACGATCCACCAGAACAACTTCAAGCACAACCTCGACCGCCACTGGGCCTACCTGGTCTACGGCGGCCTGTGGCACGAGCCGCTGCTGGAGAACCTCAACGCCTTCATGGACAATGTCAACGAGCAGGTGACGGGCACGATCACCATGCGCCTCTACAAGGGCAGCGCCCGGCCCGTGGCCCGCAGCTCGCCCAACGCGTTGTACGACCCCGAGCTCGCCGGCTTCGGCGAGTCCGGCGGCCTGTTCAGCCAGTTGGCGAGCCCGGGCTTCATCGAGCTGTGGAGCCTGCAGTCGCGCATGGCTTATGCGGTCCGCCACCGGGGTAAGGAGACCTCATGAACACGAAGGGCTACACCGTCCTCGGCTGGGCCGTCTGGCAGATCGGCTCCCGGGTCGCCAAGCGCAAGATGGCCGCAAACAAGCTGAAGCTGGGGGCGGCGGGCGTCGTCGCGGCCGTGGTGGTCGGCGGCGTGATCGCCGCCAAGAGCGCCGGCGGGGACGACAGCGACTAGGCGGTCACTCAGCGACGACGTCGTAGGTGTGCATGTGCTCGAGGCGCTCGAGCTTGATGGCGTCGTCGAGCGAGGGGTCGATGCGCTCGTGTGAGACGCGGTGCGCGTCGCTTCGCATGTAGGCGGTGAAGCAGCGCTTGTCGCGCCAGCGGCTGACCATCACGAGCTCCTGGGCGTCCCGGTCGGACTGCCACACCTGAAGGTCGACAAAGCCCTCGGCGTCGTCGACCAGGGCCCGGCGGCGGAAGGCGTCCACCAGCTCGGCGGCGCGCTCGGCCGGCACCCGCAGGCGGGACATCGAGACGTACACAGGCGCGAGGCTAGCTCGCGCCGAGCGCGGCCATGCGCGGCAACTCCGAGGCGGCGCGGGCCGGGCGAAGGGAACCCCTGCGCCCGGCGCAGCCGAGCTCAAGCCTCCGCCTACCGGCGCCGGCGGGCGGCTCGTGCCGGGGCGCCGGCTCGTGCTGGAAGCGGGTGCCGATCGTGATCAGCAGGTGGGCGACGCCGAGGGCGATGAAGAAGACCGTGGGGGCCGTCTCATCCGAGAAGCCGGCCACGAAGGGAGTGGCCACCAGGAGCACCGCCAGCACGTAGTCCAGCGCGATGTGCGCGGTCAGGGGAAGCGAGTTCACCAAGCTGGTGGGGCCGTCTGTGGTGGCCGCGATGGCCAGCACCACGACCCCGACGATGATCGAGATCGCCGTCGCCGTGCCGTCGTCGAAGGAGAAGACGATCGGCGCGGCGATGAACAGGATGCCGGCCAGGTATTCGATCAGGCCGTGCAGGAAGCGGGGGATGGGGCCCTGGGTGAGCACCCGCCTCTTATACCCGCTAAGTGCGCGGTGAGCGCGGCCGGGGCATCCCCGAGCCGTCGGACCTCGACCCTAAGATCGGCCTCGCGTTGACCTGCGCCCATCTCCATGTCCACTCCGAGTACTCGGTGCTCGACGGCGCCTGCCGGATCGACGCCCTGGCCGAGCGCGCGGCGTCCTTCGGCCAGCCCGCGCTCGGCCTGACCGACCACGGCGTGATGAACGGCGCGGTGGAGCACTACAAGGCCTGCCGGAAGCACGGGATCAAGCCGATCATGGGGCTCGAGGCCTACCTGGTCGACGACATCAAGACCGAGGCGGTGCGCTACGAGCGCAACCACCTCACGCTGCTGGCCTACAGCGACGCGGGCTTTCGCAACCTGGTCAAGCTCAGCTCGGCCGGCTACCTCGAGGGCTATCGGCGCGGAAAGGCCAACGTCGATCTCGATCTGCTCTCCAAGCACTCGGACGGCGTCATGGCCCTCAGCGGGTGCCTGCAGGGCCGGCTGTGCCGCCGGCTCGTGGACGGCTCGCCCGCCGACGCCCGTGCCCACGCGGACGACCTGCTCCAGGTCTTCGGCCCCGAGGACGTCTACTTCGAGCTGCAGGTCAACGGCATCGCCGAGCAGGACCGGGCCAACGAGGGCATCGTGAAGATCGCGCGGGAGGTGGGCCGGCCGCTGGTGGGCACAGCCGACGTCCACTACCTGGGCCGGGAGGACTTCGACAACCACCAAGCGCTGCTGTGCGTGCAGACCAAGTCGACGCTGCAGGCGCCGAAGATGTCCTTCGACACCAACGAGTTCTATCTGAAGAGCCCTGAGGAGATGGCGCAGGCCTTCGCCCCCTGGCCCGAGGCGATGCCCACCTCGCTGGAGATCGCCGAGCGCTGCTCGGTGGAGATCGAGCTGGGCAAGATGCTCATCCCGAGCTTCCCCACCCCCGACGGCGAGCCCGAGGGCGCCTACCTGCGCCGGCTGGCCGAGGAGGGGCTGCGCCGTCGCTACGGCGACCCGGTCGCCCGCCGAGGCGCGCGAGCGGCTGGACATGGAGCTCGAGGTGATCGGGCGGATGGGCTTCGACGCCTACTTCCTGATCGTCTGGGACTTCGTCAAGTACGCCAAGGACAACGGCATCGCCGTCGGCCCGGGGCGCGGCTCGGCCGCCGGCTCGATCGTCTCCTACGCGCTGTCGATCACCGACGTCGACCCGCTGGCCTACGACCTGCTGTTCGAGCGCTTCCTCAACGCCGAGCGCGTGTCCATGCCGGACATCGACATCGACTTCTCGGTGAAGGGCCGCGACCGCGTGATCCGCTACGTGGCCGGCAAGTACGGCCAGGAGTCCGTGGCCCAGATCATCACCTTCGGCCGCATGTTCCCGCGCGCCGCCACGCGCGACGCCGCGCGCGTGCGCGGCTACGACTACGCCGCGGGCGACCGCATCGCCAAGCTCATCCCCGAGCCCGTGATGGGCCGCTCCAAGAAGTTCGAGGAGTACCTGGCGCGAGGAGCCCGAGCTCAGGAAGGTCTACGACTCCGAGCCCCAGGCGCGCGAGATCGTGGAGACGGCCAAGGGCCTGGAGGGGATCGTCCGCAACTCCTCGATCCACGCCGCGGCCGTGGTGATCGCCGACCGCCCGCTGACCGAGCTCGTTCCGCTCCAGCTGGCCGACGCCGGGGTGGGGGAGGACGGCGAGAAGGCCTACCGCACGGTCACCCAGTACGCGATGGGCCCGATCGAGGAGATCGGCCTGCTGAAGATGGACTTCCTCGGCCTGCGCAACCTCGACGTGATCGAGGCGGCGCTGGACATCATCGAGAAGTCCACCGGGGACCGGCCGTCGATGGAGGCGCTGCCGCTCGACGACGCCAAGACGTACGAGATGCTCGCCCGGGGCGACTCGGTGGGCGTCTTCCAGTTCGAGTCCGACGGCATGCGCGACGCCCTGCGCAAGGTCAAGCCGACCGAGTTCGAGGACCTCGTGGCGCTCGTGGCCCTGTACCGCCCGGGCGCCATGCGGCACATCGACACCTACGCGCGCAACAAGCGCAACCCCGAGCGCGATCCAGTACCCCGACGAGCGCCTGCGCCCGATCACCGATTCCTCCTACGGGGTGATCCTCTACCAGGAGCAGTCGATGCAGATCGCCAAGGAGATCGCCGGGTTCTCGGGCCCGGAGGCCGACGACCTGCGCAAGGCGATCGGCAAGAAGCTGCGCGACAAGATGGCCAAGCTGAAGGGCCGCTTCATCGAGGGCGCCCGGGCCAGCGGCACCTCGGAAGCGGTGATCCAGTCCCTGTGGGAGACCAACGAGTCGGCCGCGGACTACTCCTTCAACAAGTCACACGCCGCCTGTTACGGGCTGATCTCCTACCGCACCGCCTGGCTGAAGGCCAACTACCCGGCCGAGTACATGGCCGCGCTGATCTCCAGCGTGATGTCCACCAAGGACAAGGTGCCCTTCTTCGTCTCGCGCTGCGAGGAGATGGGGATCGAGGTGCTGCCGCCCGACGTCAACGAGTCCGGCCACGACTTCGTGGTCTCCGGCGGCAACATCCGCTTCGGCCTCGACGCGGTCAAGAACGTGGGGTCGGCCGCCGTCGAGGCGATCGTCGAGGCGCGCCAGGAGGGCGGGGCCTTCACCTCGATCTGGGACTTCTGCCGCCGGGTCGACTGCCACGCGGTGAACAAGAAGGCGATCGAGTCGCTCGTGCGCTGCGGCGCGCTGGACTCCACCGGCGCCACGCGCGCCGGGCATGCTGGAGGTGCTCCCGGCGGCGCAGGGGGCGGGGGCCAAGTTCCAGCAGGACGCCCAGCTCGGCCAGGGCTCGATCTTCGACCTGGAGGAGCCCTCGGCCGCCCAGGCCGTCCCGGCGCACCAGGACCTGCCCGTGCCGCCGCTGCCCGACGAGCGCAAGGAGCTCAACCTGATGGAGAAGGAGACCCTCGGGCTCTTCCTCTCGTCGCACCCGCTCAAGGAGGTGCGCGCGGCGCTGCGGGCCAAGGTCGACTGCTCGCTCCCCGAGCTCGAGGGCAAGAAGGACGGCGAGTGGGTGACCGTCGGCGGGATGGTGGCCGAGGTCAAGAAGATCCGCACCCGCAAGGGCGACCCGATGATGTTCTGCACGCTCGACGACCTCGAGGGCCAGGTGGAGATGATCGTCTTCAACTCCGCCCTGGAGAAGCACGAGGGCAAGCTGGACGGCGACCGCGTCGTCCTTGTGCGGGCGCGGATCGACAAGAAGGAGTCCAACGAGGTCAAGCTCGTGGCCCAGGACGTGGAGGTGTTCGAGCCCACGCCCGAGGAGGTCGAGAAGGCCGCCGCCGAGGCCGCGGTCACGGCGAAGCCCCGGCGGCTCACTCTGCATGTGAACCCGGGCGTGCCCGATTCGTTCATCGAGGACCTCCGGGAGGTGGTCGAGCACTGCCCAGGCACCCAGGAGCTGCTGCTGCGCATAGGCGACCGCAGCCTGCTGCTGGGCCCCGACTTCCGCGTCAGCGGCGACGGCGCCTGCCGCAGCCGGCTCGACCAACTGCCGGGGGCGGCTCGCGTAGTGGCTTGACACCGAGGCCCGGGGCGCTTCCGCAGCGCCGCTAGCGGTCTACAATCAGCGGGTGCCGCTGCCCGTCCGCGCCGCCGAGCTTCACGAGTGTCGGCAGTGCTGCGCGTTCTGCGATCGGGTGGTGCATCCCGCCGGCTGCATCGCCTCGGGATGCTCGTTCCTCTACCTCTACGACGACGAGGAGACCGGGCGCCGCTACATGGGCTGCATGAACAAGGTCTTCGCCGGCGAGATCGACGTGGAGATGTTCGAGGCCGCCCAGCGCACCCGGCACGGCTACGGCGGCGTGAAGATGACCGGGATGCCGATCTCCACCTGCCGCCAGTCGGTGGAGCGCGCGTACGACGGCTTCGGCGAGCCCTTCGACTGCGTGAACCGCGGCTTCTTCGAGAAGCCCGCCGCGGACGAGGCGTTCGACTTGCGCGACCGCCTCTAGGCGCCTCTAGGCGACTGCGACGGCCTCCACCCGGCGGCGCTGGCGCGCCTTCAGGTGCTCGCAGATACCGGCCAGCTCGTCCTGGCGGCCCTCGGCCTCCGCGAGCTCGACGACCGCCGTCAAGGACTCGTCGGACATCCCGGCCACGATCCCGTCGAGGCGCTCGGGCGCCTCCAGCAGGTACCCGACGCGCAGTAGGGCGTCGGCCGAGAGGACGTCGACCACGGCCGCGAGGGCGTCGGGCGTGAGGTAGGCGACGAAGGCGCTCATCGCCACGTGCTCGCCGCGGCTGTCGAGCTCCTGCGCGATGTCGGCCATGCGGTCGTCGGGGATGCTCAGCAGCACGTGGCGGGCGTGGCGCGGGTCCAGCTCCACGGCCACCTCGGCGAGGAAGTCGTCGGGCAGGCGCTTGACGATCCCCATGATCCGGTCCTCGTCGACCAGCGCGGCGACACGGGCGGTCAGCAGGGGGCCGAGCGCCTTTTCGGCCATCTTGGCCGCCACCGCAGCGGGCACGCTGGAGGCGGCCGCGGCCGCGCGCGCGAAGGCGCGGTGATCGGCCTCCAGCAGGTGGTCGCCGACCTGGTGGCGCAGCTTGCGCAGCGCCCTCGGCGGACACGCCTCGAGCGCGGCCAGGTCCTCGGGGTCGGTGGCCAGGCAGCGAGCGAGCTTCTCCACCTCGGCCCGGGCCTGCAGGGCTGCGCTCATCCGGTCAGCACCTTGCGCAGGAGGGGACGCAGCGGCTTGGGCGCCAGGCGCAGCGAGGTGTCCGCCGAGGCGTCCAGCGCGGCGGCCTGGCGCGCGCGGGCGTCGCGGACGGCCAGCTCCAGGTCCTCCAGCGCGTCGTCGGGGAGGGTCGCCAGCGCCTTGGGGGGCCGTGCGCCCAGTGCCTCGGCCAAGCCGCCGAGGCGATCCTGGGGGCTCAACGGCCCTTGCCCTTCGTCAGGCGCTGGAAGATCTTGGGCGCCTGGCGGTCCACCTCTTCGGACATCGCCATCCGGTAGACGGACAGCACGACCTGGGCGGACATCGGCCGCAGGCGCTCGATGGCCTGGGCGATCTCGGGCCAGCGGTCGGGCGGCATGCCGTCCGCCTCGAAGGGCTTGACCACGTCGTCCACGAACAGCCGCACGAAGGCCCGGGCGATCGTGCGCGAGCTGTCGCGCACCTTGCCCACCACCGCCAGCGCGTGGTGAAGCGGCACGCCGAGCGCATCCAGCTCCTCGGCTACGTCGAGCAGAGAGGGGGCCGGGGCCTCGAAGCGCTCCTCGCCGAGGGGGATGAGCACACCGGCGTCGGCGGCCTTCCTCAGCAGCGACTCGGGATCCTCCACGGTGAACCGCTCGCGCAGCTCCTCGCGCGTGTAGACCTGCGAGTCCTCGGTCTCGAACGGCTGCTGGACCATCTGGATCGCGTTGAGGATCTGGTCCGAGGAGGCCGGCGCCCGCTCGACGACACGCTTGATGGCGGCGAGGTTGAAGCCCTCGTCCTGGAGTTGGCGCACCAGCTTGAGCCGGGCGACGTGGTCCTGGCCGTAGTAGCCGATCCGGTCGCGCACGGCGGGCGGCTGCAGCAGGCCGCGGGCGCGGTGGGAGCGGATGTTGCGGACCGTGAAGCCGGTCTCCGCCGCGAGCTCCTCGATGGTGAACGGGTGCTCGGCCTCGTCGGGGACTCCCTCGCGGACCGACCACCTGCAAGGGGCGCTCGCTCACCGAAGAAAGCATACCGCCTGTCGATGTCACATCAGACGGTGTCAGGGTCGGCGGCGCCGTCGATCGGCGTCCGGAGCGGCGAAGCTGCTTGAGCCTATCCACGTCCTCCCTCTGGACCGCCTTGCCCGCCTTCGCCCGGCCCCTCGAAGATCCCGGGCAGGCCCTCGAAGCGGGGCTCGGTGATGAAGGCCGCGCAGCCGCGGGCGCCCAGCTCGCCGTCGCCGGGCGGGGCGTGGCGGTCGCGGTTGGAGCCCAGCGGGGTCTTGGAGTCGTTGACGTGCAGCACCCGAACGCGCCCGCCGCCCACCGTCTGCTCGCAGGCGTCGATCACCTCGGTGAGCTTGTCGGCCGTGCGGATGTCGAAGCCGGAGGCCAGCATGTGGCAGGAGTCCAGGCAGACGCCTACGCGCTTGCGGCCGCGGCACAGCCGGATCAGCTCGGCGAGCTCCTCGAAGCGTGCGGCCGATGGTGTCGCCGGCGCCGGCGGTGTTCTCCAGCAGCAGGTCGCAGCGATCGGACTCCTCGAGCGCCTCGCGCAGCACCTCGGCCACCCGGGGCAGCGCCTCCTCGTTGGGCTCGCCCTTGGCCGAGCCGGGGTGGAGGATCACGCCGTCGGCGCCGATCCGGTCGCCGAGCTGCAGGGCGTGCGTGAGCGAGGCCAGCGACTTGCGGCGCAGGTCGCCGTCGGTCGAGGCGCAGTTGATCAGGTAGATGGCGTGGATGGAGACCGACTTCACCGGGCCGCCGGCCAGCAGCTCGCGCAGCTCCGCCTCGTCGTCGGGCTTCGGCTTGCCCGGCGCCCACTGGCGCGGCGACTGGCCCCAGATCTGCATGGACTCGCAGCCGCGCTCGGCGGCGCGCCGGTAGGCCTCCGGCAGCCCGCCGGCGGTGGATACGTGAGCCCCGACTAGCATCGCGAGAAGTTACCTCCGCGGGGCATCCCGCCCCGCGGTGCCGACCCGAGCTGTCGACATCACGTCTCCCGTAACAGTCCGCTTCGCTCCGTCGCCCACCGGGCAGCTGCACATCGGCGGCGCGCGGACGGCGCTGTACAACTGGCTCCTGGCGCGGAGATCCGGCGGCTCGCTGGTGCTGCGCATCGAGGACACCGACCGCGAGCGCTCCACTCCGGAGAACGTCGAGCAGATCCTCGACGCGCTGCGCTGGCTGGAGCTCGGCTGGGACGAGGGCCCGGTCTCGCAGGCCGAGCAGCGGGCCGCCACGAGGAGGCGATCCAGCGGCTGCTCGACGAGGGCCACGCCTACCGCGACGAGGGCGCGGTGCGCCTGCGCGTGGACCCCGAGGGCGAGACGGTGGTGTCCGACGAGATCCGGGGCGAGGTGCGCTTCCCGCACTCCGGCATCAAGGACTTCGTCGTCGCCCGCTCGGACGGCAGCCCGCTGTACAACCTGGCCGTCGCGGTGGACGACCTCGACATGGGGATCACCCACGTGGTCCGGGGCGAGGACCACCTCTCCAACACCCCCCGACAGGTGATGGTGCTGAAGGCCCTGGGGGCCGAGCCACCGGCGTACGCCCACCTGCCGCTGCTGCTGGGCCCCGACGGCAAGAAGCTGTCCAAGCGCCACGGGGCCGCGTCGGTCCAGGAGCTGCGCGACGCCGGCTACCTACCCGAGGCGGTGCGCAACTACATCGCGCTGCTGGGCTGGGGGCTCGACGAGTCGACCACCTTCATGACCACCGAGGAGCTGATCGAGGGCTTCTCGCTGGACCGGGTCTCCAAGTCGCCGGCCGTCTTCGACGAGCAGAAGCTGCGCTGGATGAACGGCCGCTACCTGCGCGAGCTCAGCCTCGAGCGCCTGACCGAGCTCCTCGAGGAGCGCCACGGGCGGGAGGGCCTGGGCGACGCGGTGGCCATCGCCCAGGAGAAGATGCAGACCCTCGATGACTTCTGGACCCTCGCGGCCTTCCTCGTCGAGCCGCAGGAGTTCGACGACAAGGCGTGGGACAAGGTCATGGGCGACGGGGCGGCGGAGCGCCTGGATGCGGCTCGCGAGGCGCTGGCCGGCGCCGAGCCCTTCGACACGGAGTCCGTCGAGGCCGCCCTGAGGGGCGTGGTGGAGCGGCTCGGGGTCAAGCCGAAGGAGGTCTTCCAGCCCGTCCGGGTGGCGATCAGCGGCACCACGGTGTCGCCGGGGATCTTCGAGTCGGTTGCGGTGCTGGGCCGGGATGAGACGCTCTCCCGGATCGACCGGGCGCTGGATCGCGCCCGCGCTTAACCCCGGTCGGCCATCTGCCGATACCGACTCGCGGGTTCAGAGTGGAAGCTGCCATGAACCGCAACACGGTGCCGATCCGACACCTGGGGAAGGCGCCCGAGCGAGGGACACGGCCGCAGGCTGACGGCTGCGTTCGAAGCGCTGGAGGCGTTTCCGGCCCTCGCCGAGTCGCGCAATCGCGTGCTCTCCGTCGTGCGCGAGGACAACCCGAGCACGGGCGACGTGGTCGCCGCGGTCGAGTCCGACTGCTCGCTGGTCATCATGGTGCTGCGCATGGCCAACCGCCTGGGCGGTCGCAAGCGGGGCAAGATCACCAGCGTCCCCGTGGCGGTCGAGGCCCTCAGCCCCGAGGGCGTCGAGGCCCTGGTCTCGCGGGCGGCTACCTTCGACTTCTTCGAGCGCTCTCCCGGCTGGGACCACGCCCCCGAGCGCTTCCGCCTGCACGCGGTCGCCACCCAGAACGCGGCAGATCGCGTGGCCCGCGTGCTCGAGTACCCCGATCGCGACGAGCTGCTGGTCTCGGCCCTGCTGCACGACGTCGGCAAGCTCGTGCTCATGCACGCCTACCCGGCCTACCCCGAGCAGATCCACGGCGAGGCCCGTACGCCCGAGGAGCGCCTGCGCCGCGAGCGCCGCGAGCTGGGTGTGGACCACGCCCTCGTCGGCGGCGTGCTGGCCCGCCGCTGGGGCCTCCCCGACCGGCTGGCCTCGCGCCATCGAGCGTCATCACTCCGAGGAGGCCGACGGCGACGCCGCCTTCGTGAAGCTCGCCGACATGCTGTCCCACTACGGCCACGGCCAGAACGTCGACCCGCGCGAGCTGCTCAAGGCCGCCCTCGCCCTCGGCCTCAGCGCGGATCAGCTGCGCTCGGTCATGTACGAGCTGCCCCAGGGCAGCGGGCCAGGTCAAGCGCAACGTCGACCCCTGCCCGCTGTCCTCACGCGAGGTCGAGGTTCTCAAGCGCCTGGCCGAGGGCAAGGTCTACAAGCAGATCGCCCACGAGCTCGAGCTCTCCACCTCCACGGTGCGCACCCACCTGCACAACACCTACGCCAAGCTCGGCGCCGTCGACCGCGCCCAGGCCGTGCTCATCGCCACCGAGCGCGGCTGGCTGTAACCGGCTAGCCCGGCGACCCGCTCGGCTGTACCGCTAGCCCGGGCGACCAGCTCCTTCGCCTCAGGCCCCAACCAGCCCGCGCTTGCCCTCGCAGCTTGACATGTGACCATTTGGTCACGTATTGTCTTCGCCATGACAGACGACGACCTCGTCTTCAAGGCACTCGCCGACCCCACGCGGCGGTTCCTGCTGGACCGGCTCTTCGAGCGCGACGGCCGCACGCTCACCGAGCTCGAGTCCGAGCTGGAGATGACGCGCTTCGGGGTCATGAAGCACCTGCGGGTGCTCGAGCAGGCGGGCCTGGTGGAGGCGCGGAAGTCGGGCCGGGAGAAGAGGCACTTCCTCAACCCGGTCCCGATCCGGCTGATCCACGACCGCTGGATCGACAAATACACCGAGCGCCGGGTGACGGCGCTCGCCGAGCTCAAGACCGAACTGGAGGAAGGCGCATGACCACGGCAACCGAGACCACGACCCAGGTGTACAGCGTGTACATCAAGGCGACGCCCCAGGCGATCTGGGACGCGATCACCCAGCCCGAATGGACCGAGAAGTTCGGCTACGGCGGGCGGGGCGAGTACGAGCTGCGCCCCGGCGGGGCCTACACCGGCTACACGAGCGAGATGATGCGCGCGCAGGGCGCCCCCGATGTCGCCGTCGACGGCGAGGTCATCGAGGTGGACCCGCCGCGCAGGCTCGTTCAGACCTGGCGCATGCTGATGGACGACGAGCTGGCCGGCGAGGGCTTCAGCACCCTCACCTACGAGATCACCGAGCCGCGCGAGGGCTTCTCGAAGCTCACCGTGGTCCACGACCTCGAGGGCAAGCCGAACCTCGCGCGCCTGATGCGCGGCGACCTCGAGGAGCAGGGCGCCGGCGGCGGCTGGGTGTTCGTGCTCAGCAGCCTCAAGACGCTGCTGGAGACCGGCGAGGCCATCACGCACTGACGCGAAGTCGGATACCTTCTCCTCGGCGATGGCCGTCGAGGAGAAGGTCACCTTCTGTGGCACCCCGGCCTAGAGCCTGATTTGGCTCTCTAGAGCGGTTTCAACCGCTGGGCCAGAATCTCCGCAAGCGACCGCTACCCGGGTTGACCTCCGCGGTCCGGGAGATGTCTGGTTCGAGGTAGAAGACTTCGAGTCGAGATGTCGTTGTGGGTGTCGGTGCCCGTGATGTAGCCGCGCACCTTCCGTCCCGTGATCTCCTCGATCGTCGTGCGGAACGTCGTCTCAGTCGCAGCCTTCAGAGACTGGCGCATATCCGCGACGCGCTCATGCTCGCCGCTCGCATCAGGTTGCGCTCGGCAACGGTGAAAGGTTCTCGAGCGTCGAGACTATGCAGTCCGTACCCGCGTAGTGAGTGACTGCCTTCGTCGGTCCCTTCCCGAACTGCTCCTTGTAGAGCCGCACTATTGCAGTCTAAATCTCCGCGCGCTCATCGCCGCCCTTCCGCTCCGAAGGTGAGGTCAAAGTAAGAGCGTCAGTCGTTCTGCCATAGCTACATAGTCCTTTTGCGCGCACCTGCGCTTCTATACCGCGGTTGCGGTCTACCTGGGAAAGCCGCGGCGGCACTCTGCTCGTGCCGGCGCTCTACTAGGAGGTGTCCACGTCGTAGGGTTCTGTGCCGATGCCAGCGCGAGGTGCACCGCGGACTGCACCACACCCCCCGCAAAGCCGCTCCCAGAGCGGAGTCGAGGAGAAGGTCACCTTCTGCCGTATCTGCGAGCCGCTGTGCGGGATGGTGGCCACGGTGGAGGACGGGGAGCTGACCAAGCTGCGCCCCGACCCCGAGCACCCGCTCTCCAGCGGCTACGCGTGTCCCAAGGGCATCGCGATGCAGGAGGTCGTCAACGACCCCGACCGCGTGCTCAAGCCGCAGCGGCGCAAGCGCGACGGCTCGTTCGAGGAGGTGAGCTGGGAGTCGGCGATGGCCGACATCGCCGACCGCCTCTCGGACGTGCTCGACGAGCACGGCAAGGAGTCGGTCGCCTGGTACATGGGCAACCCCGGCGCGTTCTCCTACTCGCACACCCTGTGGGCCAAGGGCCTGCTGGACGCGATCGGCTCGCCGCACTACTACACCGCCGGCTCGCAGGACGTGAACAACCGCTTCGCGGCCAGCGCGCTGCTGTACGGCTCGCCGCTGGTGGTCCCGATCCCCGACCTGCGCCGCACGGACTTCCTGCTGATGGTGGGGGCCAACCCGCTCGTCTCGCACGGCTCGGTGCTCTCCGCGCCGCGCGTGCGCGAGCAGCTGCTCGGCCTGGAGAAGCGCGGCGGCCGCGTGGTCGTCGTGGACCCGCGCCGCTCGGAGACCGCCAACCAGTTCGAGCACCTGCCGATCCGCCCCGACGCCGACGCCTGGCTGCTGCTCTCGCTGCTGCAGGTGGTCTTCGAGGACGGCCTGGCCGACCGCGGCTGGCTGGCCGAGCACGCCGAGGGGGCGGAGGAGCTCGAGCGGCTGGTGGCCGCGCATTCGCCCGAGGAGACCGAGTCCCGCACCGGCATCGCCCCCGAGCGGGTTCGCGAGCTGGCGCGGGCGTTCGCGGGGGCGCGGCGGGCGGCGGCCTACGGGCGCACGGGCTCGTGCCTGGGGCGCTTCGGCACGCTGGTGTCGTTCCTGCTCGACGCGCTGAACGCCGTCACCGGGAACCTCGACTCGCCCGGCGGCGCCGTGTTCGGCAAGCCGCCGATCGCCCTCGACGACGTGGCCGAGAAGGTCGGCCTCGCCTCCTACGGCAAGACGCGCGCCCGCTTCGGCGACTTCCCCGACGTGATCGGCAACCTCCCGGCTTCGCTGCTGCCGCGCGAGATCGAGACGCCCGGCGCCCGCCAGGTCAAGGCGCTGTTCGTCTCGGCCGGCAACCCGGTGCTGTCGGTGCCCGACGGCGACTCCATGGAGCGGGCGCTCGGAAAGCTCGACCTGATGGTGGCGCTCGACTTCTACGTCAACGAGACCACCAAGCACGCCGACTACGTGCTGCCCACCACCACGCTGTACGAGCGCGACGACGTCCCGCTCGCGTTCCTCGGCTTCTTCTCCCAGCCCTTCATCCAGACCACCGAGCGCGTGATCGAGCCGCGCGGCGAGTCGCGCGAGGAGTGGGAGATCGTGGACGACCTGGCCCGGCGGATCGGCGTGGCGCCGTATTCGATCCCCGCGCTGCGGGCGACGGCCAAGCTCGGCTTCCGGCCCAGCCCCCAGCGGCTGGTCGACCTGCTGCTGCGCACGGGCCCCGCGGGCGACCTGTTCGGCGCCCGGCGCGGCGGGCTGAGCCTGGAGAAGCTGCGCAAGCACCCGCACGGGCTGCTGCTCGGGGACGAGATCGAGACCGGGGTGCTCGCCGACAAGGTCCGCCACAAGGGGTCGCGCGTGCGCCTGGCGCCGCCGGAGATCGTGGAGGAGATGACCCGCGCGCGAGTCGTCCAACGGCGACGACCCGGCCTACCCGCTGCGCCTGATCGGCCTGCGCGAGCTGCGCTCGCACAACTCGTGGATGCACAACGCGCCGCTGCTGATGCGCGGCGGCCGCGTGCACGCGGTGCGCGTGCACCCCGACGACGCCAGGGCGTGCGGCCTCGAGGACGGGGGAGAGGCGTGCGTGGAGTCCAAGTCCGGCGTCGGTGACCGTGCCGGTCAAGGTGACCGACGAGATGACGCCGGGCACGGTGGCCCTGCCGCACGGCTGGGGCCACCGCGGCGGCTGGCAGCTGGCCAACGAGCACGCGGGCGTGAACGTGAACCTGCTGGCCAGCGGCGAGCCCGAGGATCTCGAGCGGCTGGCCGGCATGGCCTTCCTGAACGGGATCCCCGTGCGGCTCGAGCCGGTGAGCGGCTCGTCAGCCGGAGGCGGGGAAGCGCACGACGAGCTTGGTGCCCCGGTCTGAGCTCTCGAGCTCGAGGCCGCCGCCCAGCAGCTCCGCCCGCTCCCTGATGCTCGCCAGCCCGAGGTGGCCGGCCTCCGGGTCGTCGAGCGGCGAGCCGTCGATGCCCCGGCCGTCGTCGGTCACCCGCAGCTCGACCTCGCCGTCGACCGTCCGCAGGCTCACCGCCACCGTCTCGGCGTCGGCGTGGCGGCCGGCGTTGATGACCGCCTCCTGCGTGATGCGGAACAGCTCGCCCGCGGTCTCGGGCGCCATCTGGATGCGCTCGATCGTGATCGCGACGTCGAGCCCGTAGCGGCGCTTCCAGATCGGCAGGCAGCGCTCGATGGCGGTATCGAAGTTGGCCTCCTCGAACGCGTAGGGGCCGAGCTCCACCAGCTCCTCGCGCAGGTGGCGGACGTTGCGCGCGGCGGCCTCGCGGGCCTCGCCGAGCAGCTCGGTGCCGCGCTCCACGTCGCCGCGGCTCAGCGCCTGGCCCGCGGAGGCGAGGACCATGTCGAGCGCGATCAGCTCCTGGACCGGGCCGTCGTGGATCGCCTCGGCCACGTTGCGCCTGACTTCGCTCTCCTCCCGCATCGCGCGCTGGGCGAGCTCGCGCGAAGTGCGGTGGCGGGCGGCCGAGCGCCTGCGCAGCCGGACTCCGACGGCGCCACCCGCGACCGCCAGCGCCGCGACCGCGCCGATCGCGGCCTGCGGCTTCACGCCGCCACCCGCTGCCCTTCTCGCTGCCGCGCGTAGCGGCGGATCAGCAGGGCAGCCGTCAGCGCGCCGGCGGTGTCGATCAGCCAGTCCACCGGCGTGCCGTGCCGACCGTCCACGAAGCTCTGGTGGAACTCGTCGCTGGCGGCGTAGGCGCTGGTCACGGCCACCGCGACGACGAGCGCGAGGTCGCCGTCGACGCGGTCGCGCAGCGCCCGCCACCACAGCGCGCACAGCAGGGCGTACTCGCCGAAGTGGACGACCTTGCGGCCGACCTCGTCGATCCACCCCAGGCCCGAGTCCAGGCTCTGCTGGCCGGACAGCACGAAGATGATCGCCATCAGCGCCAGGGGTGGCAGGAATGCACGAAGTTCCCGCACAGGCTTACCCTAGGGCCCCGGTGCTGCAGATCACTTCGAAGTCGCCCTACGCAGTGCGCGCGCTCGCCGAGCTGGCGCGCCGCGGCGGGGCGACCCCGGTGCCGATCGCCGAGATCGCCAAGGCGCGCGACATCCCCGTGCAGTTCCTGGAGGGCCTGTTCGCCTCCCTGCGCCGGGCGGGGATCCTGCAGAGCCAGCGCGGCGTGAAGGGCGGCTACCTGTTCGCCCGCCCCCCGGCCGAGGTGACGGTGCTGGAGGTGGTCGAGCTGCTCGACGGCGAGCTGGGCCCCGAGGCCCGCGCGGCCGGCCACCCCTGGGCGGACGGCGTCGAGGCGCTGCGGACGGCGCTGGGGTCGGCGACGATCATCGACGTGGCCGAGCGCGAGGCCCAGGCCTCGGCGCCCATGTACTACATCTAGAAGCCGGGTGCACAGTAGAGCCGATTTCGCTCTCTAGAGCGGTTTCGACCGCTGGGGAACCGCTCAGAACCGCTCGGATAGGGACCCCGACTACACCGCAACTACACCGCAGCCCGACGCCCGCCGATAGAGAGCCGCCGGGCCCGCTCAGCCACAACGAGCTGGGCCGTCCCGGCAGGTCACGGAGAGACGCGGGAGACCGATGCAGACACTCCACAACCCGTAGTGGAGGGTGCCCCGCGCGACCTCGCTTTCGTCCAGCCGTGCGACCAGGGTCGTCGTGCAGCTGCTGCTCGTCAGCGATGACCTACGCCTGACGCGCCCGCAAACGGCGCCCCGGCGCCGTAAGGCTGGCGTAAGCCCTTTACTTAGGGTCGCAACCACATATCGGACGAAGGTTTCGTGAGTACGTCTACCTAGCCAACCGGGACCGACGTCGCAGAGAGGAGAGGGTGATGAAGAACGTAGTTTGCATGGGTGTCCTCTTGGCGCTAGCCCTGCTAGTGCCGACGACTGCCTCCGCGCACACGCTGTCCCTGTCAGGGGCGGCCCGAAAACTGCCAAGGCGGCGGCCCAGAACACCGCCAATTCGAATGTCACCGACGACCCGGCGTTCGTGCAGGTATCGGAGGTTTTCGCGAGTCGTCGATACTGCGCGCGGCTGCCACTCCGCCGCGGCAGCTCTCGACTGTCGCCGCATGCCGTGCGTTGCGACGTATTGTGGTTCTACCGGGCCCAAGACGGCCGTCAAGCGGACTGCCTTGCCGCCGTCAACGTGCGCTACCGGTCGCGCACCAGCCGTCGCACGCGCTCCCGGATCACCGACGTGGACTGTTTCACCTAGTCGCCTCGGGAGGTGGTGCCGGGGCGTCGCCCCCCGGCCTCTCCCGTGCTCGACGGATCGCGGCCCGGTTCCGGGGGTGTTCACCGAGGACGCGCGCATCGATCACTGCGCGCGTGGCGGCTGAGATCCTCGAGTCGGAGATCGTCGGGCCCGGGCTGAGCGAGGCCGGCGCAGAGCGGGCGGACGACTTGGCACGCCAGCCCATACCGAGAGTTTGGCCGCGCTGGAGCGCCGTAAACGACAGGAGTTCGCAGGTCGCTTGTTCGGGCCGAAGGCGGCCCACGTCGAGTTCGTCCGCTCCATCCACGGAACGGACCCCGGGCCGCCGAGCTTGACGACGGCGCGACTTCGAGGCGGTGTTCGCGAGCACGCGCCCTCGTGGGACGAGCAGGTGGACGACCACAACCGGGCAGGGCCAAGCCGTGACCCGGATCGATGAGCGGCGACCTCAGCGCGTCGGGCCAGGCTCCAGGCTTCCGACCTGTATGGCACCCAGTCGTATTGGGGCCGCCGCGTGATTGCAACGCACCTCGATCTGGCTCCCTTGCGGCGAATCGAGTCCAAAGGTGTTCGTGAGTGTCTCGCGCTGCGGCTCTGGGTCGGAGCCGGGCGGGAGAGTGGCGCTGGTGTCGCTGTCGGGGATCCGCTGCCCCTCGGGGGGGTCTCCACGTCGCACTCGGCCAAGACGTCGCTATCGCTGGAGTTCGTGAACTGAGCGGTGTAGGTGACTAGGTACTTGCCGGCGGGCAAGTTGAGTACGCCGGCCCGCATCACAGCGGACGGCTGAAAGTACGCGGTGCTGGGGCCCCGCGCCGCCCGTCAGCCCCTGAGGACCGCGCGGTCCAGTCGCCCCTGCGGCCCAGCCGGGCAGCTGCCCCGCCTTGAAGTCCCGCGACAGCAGCGCGCCGTTGCGCACGTCCCGCGACCGGATGCCGTTGTTGCGGAGGTCCTGGTCCCCACCGAGTTGTTCTTGATCTCGCGGCCGTCGATCGAGCCCGTCGCAAGCCCGTAGGACGTTCCCCCCAAGGCCACGAACAGGGCCAGGTAGGCGACTACGGTGCCGTGCCCTGGCCGGTAGGAGCGGAGTTCGGAAGGCATGGCGAGCTCCTTCGAGCGGGACCCTTTTGGTGTCCAACGTACTCCAGGCGTGTAGGTCTCGCCACTTATGGACCGGAGCGCTAGCGGTCGAGGCGGGGCCCGGGGGTACGACCGGAAATCCCGCAGGCAGACCGCCGCGGTGGCCGAGCCGCCGCTTCTCCCCGGGCCACGTCCCATGCGTGGTGGGAGTTCGAGGCGAAGCGTCCTCAGTACCCGACCAAGGTCGAGAGCTATGACGATCTAGGCACTGGCACGCGCCTCACCCACGAGCGCGAGGTCGAGAGCATGGCGTGGATGGCCCGTCACGGCCATCTGACCGAGATTGAGGGTGAAGAGCCTTGAGCGGCGGGCAGCCGAGGCCCGGGAGCGGGTCAGCACCGCCGCGAGCAGAAGGCTGCGCTGAGCCCGGACTTCGGCGGCGACAAGCTGCGCATGGCGTTGCGGGACGCACAACAAGGCAGTCCTGGACTACGTGACGAAGCCGCCGCTGATCAGCGGGGACGACTGATGGGCCCGCGAGAGCGGGGCCGTGAAGGTCTCCTATTCGGCCGCTGACGTCGGGCTGCCGCCGCCAGGCGACCGCAGCGCCGTCACAGCTCCGGCGATCAACAACACGACCCCGAGCCCAAGTAGCACTCCCTGCTTCCAGCCGAAGGAGCCTTCGGTGCCCCCGATCCCGAGCGGATCAGCCAGCAGGGCGAACAGGACGGCCACGATCCCAACCGCTCCGATCAAGACGCCGATGTACCTGCGCGACATGGCGACAGGAAGGGTACGCGAGGAGGCAAAGGGGGGCAACCCCGTCTGGCGCTCCGCACGCGACCGTCGCTCGATCCGCAGGTACTAAATCCGACGGGCTCCGCGGCCCAGAGGCGACGCTGGGCAGAGCAGCGCCGAGCGAAGCGCGTCTCGGCTTTGCTACTCCGACAGCCCCACGGCTTCGAGGGCTTCAGTCCGCTCGCCGTATGCCCGGACCCGCACGATCCTGAGGTCTCGCACCGACCAGACCAGCGTGAGCCGCTGATCGACCGCCACCCCGCTTCCCGCCCGCGCCCATGGACTCGATAGGTGGCGACGACATCGTCCTCTCCCGCCTCGACGGGGTCGCCGTCGAGTTCCATCTCACGTCGCCAAAGATCTCGAACCACCGCCGCCACGCCTCCCGGAGGCCTTCGTGTCCGCGGGCCACCCCCCAGTCGCCCCACAACCCGCTGCAGTCCTCCCACTGAATGTCTGGCGCGTACGCCTCGAAGACCGCGTCCCAGTCGCGCCGGTCGTTCGCCTCCGACAACCGCAGCGCCAACTCCCTGTTCTGCTGCGACATCGTCTACTCCGGCAGGCCCACAGCGGCGAGAGCCTCGGGCTCGGTCCGAAACGGCCCCCAGACATCCCAGTTTGCCTCCTCGCAGCCTGACGGCCTGCCACACCGTCTGCTCGACATCCACACCGGCGAGCGTGTCCGACGGCTCCCAGCGCAGGTCCTGGAAAGCACCTCGCACGGACTTCGAGGTGAGCTCACGTCCCTCGGCCACCAACGCCAGAAAGCCCTCGGGTCGCCGGAGTTGAGTGCGGCATACGCCTTGTCGGCCAAACGACTGCACCTCGGGCGTCACCTGCAACATCGCTCCCTCAGTATCCCCGGCGAGTGGGATGGCACGCGACCCCTGGCCGGCGGGCGCAGGGCGGGCACACCTTCCAGAAAAACGCTCAGCGGGCTGACGAATTTTCTGAGGGACGGACGT